>NZ_JBSKHU010000001.1:0-1308723 GCF_057128705.1 Pseudomonas salicis | reverse complement strand
CCCAGCCGCAAGCTTGGACAACCCTATGCGTTCGTTCGCGCAGAAGGGGCGTATCTCTTCGACGCCGACGGTCATCGACACACGGACTTTCATTGCGGATTCGGCGCCCATGTCCTGGGGCACGGGCATCCGGCAATCCGTGATCGGGTCTTCGAAGTGGCGCAGCGCATGGACCTGATGGGCGCAGGCATCACCGACCTGGAAGTCGAAGTGGCGGAGACGCTGGTCGGTCACATTCCCTGCGCCGAGCAGATTGCGTTTTGCAACAGCGGCTCGGAGGCGACCTATCACGCGTTGCGCCTCGCCCGTGCGGCCACGGGGCGCAAACGGATCATCAAGTTTCAGGGCGGATACCACGGCTGGCACGATTACGTCGCCATGAACGGTCAGACCGCCAGAGACCGGATCGGCCAGTTCGACCCGATGTCCGATGGCATTCTCCACGCCGCCGCCGAGTACACGGCTGTTCTTCCGTACAACGATGCCGAAGCGGTCGAGCAGTACCTCAAGGCTCATCCGGGGGAGGTGGCAGCCATTATCGTTGAGCCCATCGCTCACAATATGGGGGCGGTGGCGGCGACGGACGCTTTTCTTAAAGACCTGCGCAGCCTGACACGCGACCATGGCGTCGTGCTGATCTTCGATGAAGTGATCACCGGCTTCAGGCACGCGCTGGGCGGCTATCAGTCGATCGTTGGGGTGACACCGGATTTGGCCACGTTTGGCAAGGCGGCTTCGTCGGGCTATCCCGTGGGGTTCATTGCCGGGAAGCGTGAGTTGATGCACTTGATCGGTTTGACCGGTCCCAAGGGCGTTTTCATGGGCGGCACCTGCAATGGCACCCCTTCAACGCTGGCGGCGGTGCAGGCCACCCTCGAAGAACTGGCGCGCCCCGGGACGTACGAAAAGCTGTTCGCCTTGGGCGATTACATGCGCGCACAGCTGGACACCATCGTGCAACGCTTGGGCATTCCGGCACAAAGCGCCGGTTATGGTTCGGCCTGGCTGCTGTATTTTTTCGAGGGGCCGTACCACCAGTACACCGATCTGCTGCGCAACGATGACGCGCGCGACATGGCCTTTCGTCAGCGCCTGATCGAGAAACGGCACATCTTCCAGCCGATGCAACTCAAGCGACTGTATCTGTCGACCGCGCACACCCGCGAGATACTGGATGAGTCCCTTGGCGTGATGGAAGATGTGTTGAAAACGCTGGTCTAGCGGTTCACAGCGTTGTGTGCCGAAGACAGTCTGCCGACTGGCTTCGGGCTGGCGACAGTCGCCAGCCATCGCGAGTGAATTCGCTCCTACAAGTGATCGCGCCCTATATGTTATAAGTGGCCCCTTATCGCTTATGGGGGCGCGAGCCTTCATGCCATTACCCGAGACCGCCACTATCAGGAGCTCACTGTGCAGATTCAACCCTTGGAGCAAGGCAACCTTTCGGCTCGGGCGTATTTTTCGATTCGCGAAGGACTGATCGCTGGAAACTTCAAGCCGGGGGAGCGGTTGGTCATGCAGGACCTCGCAGAACGACTGGGAACCAGCGTCACGCCCGTGCGCGAAGCCTGTCTTCGGCTGGTCAGCGAACGCGGTCTGGAGCTTCGCTCTGGCCGGTTTGCAACGGTGCCGGCATTGACCCGGGCGCGTTATCTGGAGGTTCGGACCATCCGCATGGCGCTGGAAGGGCTGGCGGCCGAAATGGCCACGCACAACGTGACTGAAGCCGACCTGGCCAGGCTTCTGGCGCTTCACAACTTGTTCGAAGAAGCGGATCGAAACAACGACGGCCTGGCGGCGATGCACCACAACCGAGAGTTTCACTTCACGCTCTACAGGCTGTCGGGCATGGACATGCTCACCGCTCAGATCGAGGGCTTGTGGGTCTCCATGGGGCCGATCCTGAATCTGTTCTATACCTTCGGCCACAACTCTTATATCGGGGCCGATGAACACATGGTGCTGATGGATGCGTTGCGCGATAAAAAACCCGCCAAGGCCCGCAAGGCCATTGCTGATGACATCCTGCGCGGCGGTGTCAGCATTCTGAAATTCATTGATGAAACCGAGGAGAAACTGGCCTGATCAGGGTCTCTCCACAGGCCCTGACCGCGCTGCAATGCTCATCGCAGCCGGTCCGCAGATCAGGTTTCCAGCGCGCTACGCAGGAAGCCCGGCCCTGTCGCTTCAGTGCTGAGTGACCACCACCGAGGCGTCAGCATCCCCGGCCTGGCTGTTGCTGACGTTACGTCCCAGCACCAGCACCGTCGCCAGACCGCAGCCCACCAACGCCGTCGCCAGGCTCATCAACACCGAGCTGCCCAGTTGGTCGACGATCTGCCCGCCGAAGAACGAACCCAGCGCAATGATCACCTGGAACATCGCGACGAACAGCGGCATGCCGCGTTCGACATCTTTGGGGGCCACGACGAACATCCAGATACTGGCGCAGGCCGGGAAGGCGCCGAAGGCAAAGCCCCAGAGCGCGATCAGCATGGCAGCGCCCGTCAGGCCGGTGGCGAAGTACGGGAACAACGCGGTGCTGACGCCAATCAGCACCGCGACCAGCATCAGCGTGTGGCGCACGCTGCGGTTGGCAGCGAAACCGGCAAAGATGTTACCCATGACCCCGGCGATGCCATAGAGCAGCAGCAACGAACCAATGGTCGGGCCGTCGAACCCGGCGCTGTGTTTGAAGAAGGGCGCGACGTAGGTGTAGGCAGCGAAGTGCGCCAGGCCGATCAGCAGGACCGCGATCAGTCCCACCCTCGCTTGTGGATTGATGAACAGGGCCGGGAGGTCACTGATGCGAATGGCTTTGTCCGGATTGAGTCTTGGCAGCAGGAAAAGCTGCGCCAGCAATACCGGGACGCCCAGCAGTGCGGTCACCAGAAAGGTCATGCGCCAGCCCATCAGTTCGCTCAGCCAGGTGCCGACCGGCACGCCCAGCACCGTGGCCAAGGTCACGCCCACCATGATGATCGACGTCGCTTGCGCCACGCCTACGCCTTTGGGGGCGAGACGGCCGCTCAGGGCAATCGCCGTGGCCCAGAACCCGCCGATGCTGACGCCCAGAAGCACACGACCGAACAGCAGCAGACTGAAGTCGCTGGCGTAGGCCACGACCGAGTTGGCGATGATCATGATCAGCGTCAGGCCGATCAACAGGTAACGACGGTCCATGGCGCCAATGCCCACCGACAACAACGGCGCGGCGAGGGCGGCCATGATGCCGGGCAGGGTCACCATCAGGCCGGCGTGGCCCGCACTGATGCCCAGGTCGCGCGCAACGTCGTTGAGCACGCCGACCGGAAGAAACTCGCTGGTGACCAGGGCGAAGGCGCCGACGGCGACCGAGAGAATCGCCAGCCACTGCTGTTTGACGCTCTGCTGATTGTGTTCGGGCGGGGTATGACTGGCGCTTGGCATGGTTTCGAATTCCAAGGAAGAGTGTCGCCTCAAGCAGGCGCAGGAGCGGGGGAAAAGAGGAGGGGATTGTAGGAGTCAGCTTTCGAGCGCCAACAGGCGAGCGGTTCGATAGTCATCATCAGTAAGATTGATAAGACCCCTCGAAACGCCCTGGATAGAGCCTCTCACGGGTGCTGTCGGCAGGCCTGCCCCAAGAGCGGGTGCTCAACACTGATCGCCGATGGCCGAACCCTGGCCGTGCAAAAAACACCGACGGCCCGTCGCCTGTCACACAGGCAAACGGGCCGTTTGCAGGGGAGCATCAGCCGTGATTAATGCTGCAAGTCGCTCGGCAGGTAGGATTTGTCCATGATGGCGGCCCAGTCCACCGTGCCTTTGAGTTCGCCGTTGAGTCTCAAGCCGTCGGCCATGCGCTCCAGTTCGACCGTGTTGAAATCACCCTCGCTCCACATGTGGGGCGCGATCATATTGTCCACGGCTTCCTTGGCGATGGCCGGCTCCAGCTTGAAGCTCTTGGCGAGGATGTCGGCAGCCTGCTGCGGGTTGTCGTAGATGGCTTTGACGCCCAGTCGGCGGCCTTCGATGATTGCTCGCAGTTTGTCGGGGTGGGCCTTGGCGAATTCGCGGGTGGTGATCCCCACCGACGTCGTCATCGGCGGCAGCAAGTCGCTGGACTTGTAGAGCGTGGTGTACTGATCTTTGCGCAGGATCGACAGAGGCTCGATCTGCACGGCCGCGTCCACGGCTTTCTGATCCAGCAACGTCAGGCCGTTCACGTAGCCGCCGGAGGCCACTCGGGTCACTGTGTCCGCGTCGATGCCCTTGGCTTTGAGCGACATCAGCAGCAGCATTTCCGAGACACCCTTGGGCGAGGTGATCGCGACTTTTTTCCCTTCCAGTTGAGCGATGTCCTTCACCGGAGAACCCTTGAGGGTCACGACAGACGATTCGGCCACCGAGCGAGTGCCGATGTTGACGATGACCAAATCAAGCCCCTGGCGCTGGGCGGCGAGCGCTGCGGCCACGGCCACTTCACCGTAGGGCGTATCGCTTGCCAGAATATTGCGCACGGTGGTGCCGCCACCGCCCGATCCCAGAATGCCCGTGATATCGATACCAGCCTTCTTGAACAACCCGGTCTCCATCGCCACGGCATAAGGGAGGCCATAAAGGCTTGTTCCCCATTGGGTCACCGAAATCTCGTCGGCGTGCGCAGACGTGGCGATCAGCGACAACATCGCCAGGCCGGCTACGGCGAACTTTCGGGTCGAGTACAAAAGGGCTTGCTGTGCAGTCATTCTTGAAACTCCTATTGGCTTCAGGGTGCATGGGGCATGGCAAGAGAGGGGCGAGGCGTCGTTATTATTCGTTTCTGTACGCTATTAACTGCGGCCAGCAAAATGCAGGCCAAGGGTATTTTCTGAATGAGGTTTTTTGCAGTCTTGGGCATTAACACGCTGATAATTATGAACTTAGGACGTTTTCATTGTCTTTCGCCAAAACGGCCGCGTGCCGCGTTGAATCAGTGTGTACGTTGTTTTTGCCAGCCGTTGCGCGCACTGCTCGCTGAGCGGAAGACGGGTGAGTTCGTCCCGTTTTAGTGCGATTGTACGAACGACAGCACTAAGCTGGAGCGAGTAGCGTACACATTGCAATCGATTAACTTTCTGTTTTATAGCGCTTGTTTTTACCGCGCTCACTTATCCGCTTTAAAATCAGATTTAATCTGTTAAAAGCCGTTATAAATCATCTGTTTAATTGAATGTTGTTGTTACTTCAATGCGGGTTTTTATTACTTGGCAGCGATCTTGCTGTGTCCCTCATATGTAGCGTATGCATTATAAGTTGAGCGCTTTTAGCCTTGGCGGGCCAGGGCTTACCAGCGAATCTGGAGGAGTGAAGCATGACCTTTGCATTGAAGGGTGGGGCGGTTGAACCGCTAAGGGCGGCCCCGGAATCTCGCACGGCGCACGTCACTCTGAGTCAGGTGACTCGCTCGTTCAAAAAGGCGGGTACGCGTGAACTGTTTGCGGCGCTCGGGCCCATCGACCTGACGCTGAACAAAGGTGAATTCTTCTCCGTTGTCGGCCCCTCCGGGTGCGGCAAATCCACATTGATGGACGTCCTGTCCGGCCTTGCGCGACCGACGTCGGGCGAGGTGATGTTCGAAGGCAAGGTCATTTCCAGCGTGCCAGACGGCGTGGGCGTGGTGTTTCAGGAGGATGCGTCGTTTCCCTGGCTGAACGTGCGCGACAACATCGCTTTCGGCCTGCGTCGCAGCGGCGTCGATGGCCCGGAAGTGGAGCGTCGGGTGGCCTACGCATTGGGGTTCATGGGCCTGCGGGATTTCGCGAGTGCCTACCCCGCGCAACTTTCCGGAGGCATGCGCCAGCGGGTGTGCATCGCCCGAACGTTGGTCATGCAGCCGCGCCTGATTCTGATGGACGAACCCTTCGGTGCGCTGGACCAACAGACGCGCTTGTTGATGGGGGACGAACTGCTGCGGTTGTGGCGCGAAACGTCCGCCACTGTGTTGCTGATCACCCACGCGCTGGACGAAGCCGCGATGCTCTCGGATCGCGTCGGCGTGATGTCCTCACGGCCAGGGCTGTTCATTGACATGGTGGACACCGGCTGGGATCGCGACCGCGACAGCCGCGTGGTGTCCACGCCACGCTTCGGCGAGATCAATTCCCGTCTCTGGGAGAAGTTGCGCGTGGAAACCATGAAGGTCATGGGCACCCAGCACTGATCCGGTCGGGCCATCTAGCGAGGACGTCGAGTTGAATATCGAAAGCGTGCTGCGATCTGCACTGGTCGCAAGCTTCATCGGGTTGATCGAGCTGCTGTGCCGGACGCACGTCATCCCTCAAAGCGTGTTGATTCCACCCTCGCAAATGCTCACGCATCTGTTGGCACTGGTGTCGTCGGGGCATTACGGCGCCGACATTCTGTTCAGTTTCACCAACATTCTGGTGTCGGCGTTCATCGCGGTCATCAGCGGGTTCTTCATTGGCCTGGCGGTGCATTCGATGCCGCGTTTTCGGGCGGCCCTGGAACCGTTGCTGGCGAGCTATTACGCCGTCCCGACGTTCATTTTCTACCCCGTATTCATCGTGGTTTTCGGTGTCGGTCACGGCTCGATCATCGCCATCGCGGTGCTGCTGGCCATCGTCGCCATGATCACCGCCACGCTGACCGGGCTTGATCGTATCCCCAAGGTCTTGCGCAAGAGCGCTGCGGTCATGCGCATGTCCAGGCTTGAGACGGCGTACCGCATCGAGCTGCCCGCCGCGCTGCCGTACCTGTTTGGCGGGGTGAAACTGGCGGTGGCCTACGCCTTCATCGGCGTCATAGCCTCCGAGTTCATCCTCTCAGGCTCCGGGATCGGCTACGCCATTGCCTTTGCCTACAACAATTTCGAGAGCGACAACATGTACGCCCTCATGTTGCTGGTGTTGATCAGTGTCACGCTGATCAACGCGCTGCTCAATTTCATGGACCGTCGCCTGCAAGCGCGTCGTCAACGGTGAATACCATGCAAAGAATGGTTCCGACGTTTTTACTGGTCATGGCCCTGATTGCCGCCTGGCAGGTGTTGCACCTCATGATTGGGGCCGGCGCGCTGACCTCGCCCTGGATGACGCTCACACACCTGATTTCAATGATGGGCACGGCCGAGCTGTGGGCCAACGTGGGGGCGACCGCCAAGGCGTTCGCCTACGCTATGAGCCTGGCATTGATCGGCGGTATCGTGCTGGGCGTGTTACTGGGCATCAACCGCCTCGCCGGTGCGGTCGCCGAACCGATTCTGCTGAATCTGTACGCGATCCCCAAAGTGACGCTCTACCCGCTGGTCTTGCTGTGTTTCGGCCTGGGGCTTTCGTCGAAAGTGGCGTTCGGCGTCATGCACGGTCTGATTCCGATTCTGTTGTTCACCATGAACGCCATTCGCCAGATGCGACCGGTGTACCTGCGCACCGCCGGGACGCTGCGCCTGAGCCCCCTCCAATCGCTGTTCCACGTTCTGCTGCCCGCGATCCTGCCGGAAATCGTGGCCGGCGTACGGCTGGGTTTTG
Organism: Pseudomonas salicis; assembly: GCF_057128705.1. NCBI lineage: Bacteria > Pseudomonadati > Pseudomonadota > Gammaproteobacteria > Pseudomonadales > Pseudomonadaceae > Pseudomonas > Pseudomonas salicis. Next base: position 1,301,215 of record NZ_JBSKHU010000001.1, on the reverse strand, counting down.
CGCTGACGTTGCTGGGGGTGCTGATCGGCGAAATGTTCGCTTCTCAACGGGGGCTGGGCTACCTGGCGGTCAACGCGATGGGGCTGGGGGATATCCCGACCATCATGGCCGTCGCGTTGTTACTCACCGTCATCGCCGTCACCTGCAACAGCCTGATGCTGATGCTCGACAAAAAATTGCAGCACCGATAATCGACCTTCACCGAACTGTATCCACACATAGGGGTAACCACGATGTATGACGTATTCCAGACTGACCGCCTGATCGACCTTTGGCTGGCCGAAGACATCGGTTATTGCGACCTGACCGCTCAAGTGATGATCGAAGCGGACGAAGTGGGCGCTTTCTACATGAACGCTCGCGAGACGCTGATCGTCTCCGGCATCGATATCGCTGCACGGGTGTTCAAGCGCTACGACCCGACGCTGGAAGTGATCGTGCGGGTGAAGGACGGTCAGAAAATCGAAGCCGGTACGGTGATGATCGATGTCCGTGGCAACGCGCGCAGCGTTCTGACAGCCGAACGAACGGCGCTGAATATCGTGCAGCGCATGTCGGGGATCGCCAACGAGACCGCCAAATACGTGGCCGCCGTTGCCGGCAGCCGTGCACGCCTGATCGACACCCGCAAGACCACGCCCGGCCTGCGCATGCTTGAGAAACACGCGGTGACGTGCGGTGGCGGCCTTAACCATCGCCTGGGCCTGGACAACGGCGTGATGATCAAAGACAACCACATTGCGGTGTGCGGCGGCATCACCCAGGCGGTACAGCGCGCGCGTCGCCAGTTGCCCGTGCTGACCAAGCTCGAAGTCGAATGCGACAGCCTCACCCAAGTGGCCGAAGCGCTGGAGGCCAATGTCGACGTGATCATGCTCGACAACATGAGCGTGGCGGACATGGCCGAGGCGGTGAAAATGGTCAATGGGCGCACCAAACTGGAAGCGTCCGGCGGCATCAATCTGTCGACCATCGGCGCAATTTCCAAGACCGGTGTCGACTACATCTCGACCAGCAAGCTCAATCAGGCCGCGGTGTGTGTAGACATCGGCCTGGACGAGGCGGAGTAAGTCACATGGCGCAGGGCATCTTCTTCTTTGTCGTCGGCCCCAGCGGTGCCGGTAAGGATTCGTTGATCGAAGGCGCCCGCGCCCAACTCGGTGACACCGGTCGATACGTGTTCGCCCGTCGCACGATCACGCGCCCCTCGGGCGCACCGGGCGAGGACCACATCGGCGTCACTGAGGCTCAATTCTCGGCGTCCGTGAGTGCAGGGGCGTTTCTGGTCACCTGGGACGCTCATGGACTGTCATACGGTTTGTCTGCTGATTTGCTGACAGCGTTGGGCGAGGGCTGCAACGTCATCGCCAACGGCTCACGCAAAATGATTCGTCAACTGGCCGGGCTGGTGCCCAGGCTCGTGGTGGTGGAAGTCACGGCGTCGATCGACGTGCTGGCGGCGCGCATTCTCGCCCGTGGCCGGGAAAATGCCCTGGAGGCGGGCGCGCGGGTGATGCGTCAGGTCGAGCCGTTGCCCGTGGACATCGAAACGATCCGTGTCAACAACGACGGCGCCCTTGAGCAGGGGGTCAGCGCGTTCGTTCATGCGTTGGCGAACGCCTCTCAACGGGTACGTCTGCGCCGTGTGCCGATCTCGACGGGCCTGGAGCGGGTGGCCTACTTGCCCCTTCACAGCGCCGTGCTGTCGGTCGGCGATTATCTGGGCGGCTCGAAAGTCGACCTCCTGGCCGACACCGCATCATTGAGCGTACAGATTCAAGGGCTGGACGCGCCGGGGTTGCTGGCGGCGGACGAAATCGGGTTGAGCGAGGAAGCATTCGCCCATTGGCGGGTTGCCGAGGGCGCCGAGATCGCCTTGCGCCGCACGCCATCACCGGCCAGTCGTCAGGCCCTGATTCAGAAGGTTCAGGGGCAAGAGCTGGGCGAACCCGAGTATGAAATGCTGCTGCGCGACATCATTGAGGGGCGTTACACGGATGGCGAAATCAGCGCGTTTCTGGTCAGCGCCACGCGCAGCCTGTCCGACGCCGAGGTCGTCGCGCTGGCCAGGGTGCGCAGCCGCTTCTCCCCGACGATGACGTGGGACCGTCCGATCGTGGTCGACAAGCACTCGATGGGCGGGGTCCCCGGCAGCCGCATCACCTTGCTGGTGGTGCCCATCGTCGCGGCTCACGGCCTGGCGATGCCCAAAACGTCGTCCCGGGCAATCACGTCTGCGGCGGGCACGGCTGACGCCATGGAGTCCGTGGCGCGAGTGGACCTGGACATCGCCGACGTGCAGCGTTGTGTCGCTGAGGCGGGGGCGTGCATTGCCTGGAATGGGCGACTCAATCACTCACGGGTGGACGATGTGATGAACGCGATCACCCGGCCGTTGGGGCTTGATTCCAATCGGTGGTCGGTGGCGTCGATCCTGTCGAAAAAGCTCACCGCTGGCTCGACCCACGTGGTGGTCGATCTGCCGTACGGCCCGCGCACCAAACTTAAGACGCAGGCGCAGGCCAGGGAACTGGGCGATTTGTTCGAGCGGGTCGGGGCCGGGCTGGCTCTGACCGTGGTGGCGTTTGCCACAGACGGAAGCCGGCCTATCGGTCGCGGCATCGGGCCTTCGCTGGAGGTGCGCGACGTGCGGGCGGTGCTGGCCAATGATCCTGAGGCGGCGCAGGACTTGCGCGACAAGGCGCTTTTTTTCGCGGGACAGATTCTGGCGTGGGACCCGGCCATCGGCAGTGTGGAAGCCGGTCGTCGCCGCGCGGAGGAACTGCTGACCAATGGCGAGGCCAATGCGGCGTTTGAGCGGATCATCGACGCCCAGGGTCGGCGAGCGCCCGTGTTGCCAGGTGCGCTGACCTTCGTGGTGTGTGCGAGCGCGGCAGGGGAGGTGAGTGCACTGGACGGTTGGCGCATCGGTGAGCTGGCCCGACGCGCCGGTGCGCCGGCGGATAAATCCGCTGGCATCGACCTCAAGGTCGGGCTGGGTGACCGGGTAACGGCGGGGCAATGCCTGTATGTCATCCATGGCTCCAACAGCACGGACCTTCAGTCTGCCAGCCTCTTGGCACAGATGAGCGACGGCGTGACCGTCACGCCAATCGCGTGATCCGGATGCACCGCCATCCGCGCCCTGAACAAACAGTGAGGTAGCCACATGCGTGAAGCGATCGCGACCACCCAGCGCTGGGTCATCCACGTCGACAACCGTCTGATTGCGGCAACCGACGGCTTCAATCCGGATGCCATCCGCAAGCTGGCCGCTCAATCGATGGCCCTGCATCAACGAGGGCTTGAAGTCGTTGTGGTCTCGACGCCTGGCGCCGGTGCCTCCACAGGCGTCGCGCTGCCCTTGCATCAAGCGCAGGCCCTGGCCGCGATCGATCAGATCAGGCTGACCCAGCTCTGGGCGCAAGCGCTGGCGCACGCTGGCGCTCAATCTGCGCAGATTCTGCTGACACAGGATGACCTGTCCCACCGCAAGCACTACCTCAACGCACGCAGCACGCTGCAAGTCTTGCTCGGGCAGGGCGTGATCCCGTTGGTCAGCGAGAACTGTGCCTTGGCCACCCATGGGATTCGCGCGGGAAACACCGACAGTCTGGGCGCGCTGGTGGTCAATCTGGTGCAGGCGGATGTGTACATTTTGCTGACCGAGCTGGAAGGCTTCCTGATTACGAGCCAGGGCCTAGAAACCGATCAGGCCACAGCGGTGATCGATGAAGCCGCTGCCGGGGATGCCTCGCTGGATCGCTACGCGCACGACATGACTGAACACTTCGGCGTCGATGTGCGCTCCTGGTTGCGCTCGGCGCGGCTGGCCGCCCGTTCAGGTGCCCACACGGTGATCGCCGATGGGCGCCAGGACGGCATTCTCGATGCCATCGCTGCGGGCGCATCGGTCGGCACGCTGCTGATCTCTGATACCCACCCGGCGGCGTCCCGAGGACGCTGGCTGTCCAATCAACTGCCCATGCGCGGGACGCTGGAGATCATCGACGGCAGCGCATCGGCCACGACGGGCATCACCGCGTTGATGATCCTGCGCAGCGAAGGCGTGTTTCAGCGTGGCGACATGGTGGTGTGCCGAGGCGCTGACGGCGTTGAGTGGGCGCGGGGGCTGGTCAACTACAGCTCGCAGGAAATTCAAAAGCTGCGTGGCCAGTTCGTCGAAGCGTTTTCCCGGCAAATCGGTTATGTCGCCGAACCGGACATCATCAGTCGCGAAAATCTGGTGGTTGTAAAGGCGCCCTGACCGGACGCCTTTAGGCGCGAGGGCCGTTCGCAGGCCGCTCCAATCCCAGATGCTCGCGCAGGGTGCGTCCGCTGTACTCCCGGCGGAACAGGCCCCGTCGCTGCAGCTCTGGCACCACACCGTTGACGAAATCGTCGAGGCTTTGAGGCAGGTAGGGCGGCATGATGTTAAAGCCGTCGCAGGCGCGTTCCGTGAACCACTGTTCGAGATCATCCGCGACTTCGCTGGCCGTGCCCACCAGCACCCGATGGGAGCGACTGCCACCAAAGCGTTTGCCCAGTTGGCGCAGGGTCAGGCCTTCGCGTTGCGAGAGTTCCTGCACGAGTTTGAAGCGGCTCTGGTTGCCGCGTATCTCTTTCACCTCCGGCAACGGCTCGTCCAGCGGGTAGACCGAGAGGTCGTGGTTCATGCTGTCAGACAACAGCGCCAGCCCGGCGAGGGGGTGAACGTTGTCCTCCAGTTCGGCGAATCGGGCCTGCGCTTCGTCTTTGCTCTTGCCCACGAACGGCATCACGCCCGGCATGATTTTCAGCGAACCGGCCGCGCGCCCCTGAGCGAGCAGGCGCTGATTGACTGTCTCGTAAAACGCCTTGGCTTTTTGCAAATCGGGCTGCGCGGTGAAGATCACGTCGGCGACGCTCGCAGCGAAGTCCTGGCCGGTGTCCGAAGAGCCCGCCTGAATCAGCACCGGGTGACCCTGCGGCGAGCGCGGCACGTTGAGCGGGCCGCGCACGTTGAATAATTCCCCCGCGTGATTGAGGTAATGCACCCGCTCGGGATGGGCAAACTCCCCCGTGACCTTGTCGTGGATGAAGGGGTCGTCTTCCCAGCTGTCCCACAGTTTGATCGCCAGTTCGACGAACTCCCGCGCACGCCGGTAGCGCAGTTCGTGTTCGAGGATCGGCTCGGCGCTGTGGTTCAGCGCTTCGCCGTCGTTGGTGGAGGTCACGATGTTCCAGCCGATGCGGCCTTCGCTGAGGTGATCCAGCGTGGCGAAGGTGCGCGCGAGGGTGAACGGGTGATTGAAGGTGGTCGAAGCTGTCGCCGCGAGGCCGATGTGCGACGTCGCGCCCGCCAACAGGCCCAGCAATGCGACCGGGTCGAGGCGGGAACTGGTGAGGTAGCGCACGCTGGCGTCGAGGTTGTCGCCGAAGCGGTCGGACAAGGCGAGACGGTCGGCGAAAAACAGGTAGTCGAACTTGCCGCGTTCGGCGGTCTGGGCCAAAGCTTTGAAGTAGGCCGGGCTGGTCAGATTGCCGGGTTGCGCGTCGGGCAGGCGCCAGGCGCTGGCGTGGTGGCCGATGCCCATGAGAAAGGCACCGAGGTGCAGTTGTCGGCTCATTGCGGGTGCTCCAGATCGACCACCGCGTCAGCAACGTGCACGGCCTTCGGCAGCAATTGGTTGCGATAGAACGCATCGGCCACCCGTTGCTGGGCATCAATCACCTGAGGGCTCAGCGGAAAATGCACGCCCCATGGCTGACGGGCCAGTGACCGAGTCCACACCGGCACGGGCACCTTGGTGTCGTCGCTCAACAGCTGCGCGACTTCCTGTTGATGGCTCTGAACGTAGTGTTCGGTGCTGTCCAGCTCGCGCAGCACGGTGGCGAGGGTTTCCGGGTAGCGTTTGGCGAACGGGCGCGGTGCGATGTAGAAGCTGTATTGAATCGGCAGGCTGCGCGCCGTGATCAACGGACGGGCGCCACTCGACAGTTCGGTGTCGGCGAGGCGCGGGTCCGGCACCACCCATGCGGCCACGTCGCCCCGCTCGAACGCCGCCCGGCCTTCGCTGTAACCGAGATAGGCTTCTTCCACGTCACCGAGTCTGAGCTTGGCCTGCTCCAGCGCGGCGATCAGCAGGTATTGACCCGCAGACCCCTTGGCCACGGCAATCCGCTTGCCACGCAGATCCGCAAGCGACTGCGCGGTGGAGTCCTTCGGCACCAGAATCGCGTAATTGTCCTGATAAGGTTCGCTGTAGCCGACGTACGTCACATCAGGCCCTGCGCCCGCCTGGGCGAACACGGGCGGGGTCGCGCCCACGAAGCCGATGTCGATGTCGCCACTGTTGATGCCTTCGACCAGCGGCGGCCCGAACGCGAACTCTTGCCACACCACTTTGACGCCGTGAGGCGCGAGGGCTTTTTCCAGCGTCCCGCGGTTTTTCAGGACCACCAGGCTGTTGCCTTTCTGGTAGCCGACGCGAACGGTTTGCGGATACTCGACGGCGGCCTGGGCAATGCTCGCCCAAACCCCTGCCACCTGAAAGGCCGCTACCCATACGGCTGTTTTGAAAGGGATGTGCATGGTTCACGCTTATGAAAGGGAAGGGGCGTCAGGGTATCCAGTCCGGGCGACGCACCGTAAATACCCAATACACATAAGCTTATGTGGGTTCAACGGACCACCGGAACGCTCAAAACAGCGCCTTCTCCTCCAGCATCTGCAACAGTCGCTCGACCGCCACCGATGGCTGTCGATCGGCGCGCACCAGCATGTGCGCCTCTGCGGTTTCGAACACCTCGCTACGGGTGCGGAGCGCGACAAGGCTGCCGTCGGCGACTTCATCTGCCACGGCGTGGGACGACAGAAAGGTCACGCCAAGCTGCGCCTTCACGTAGCTTTTCAGGGTGGCGATGGAGTTGGTCACCAGGCTGGATTCGAACTGCACGCGGTCGTGGTATTGCGCCAGTTTGACCAGGTTGCTCAGACCAAAGCCGTTGGACATCATCCCCACCGGATAGGGGCAAACGTCGCTCAGGGCCAGCGGCTGTTTTTTCCGAGTCAGAGGATGGCCAGGCCAGGCGATCACGCACATGGGCTGTTTGCGTTGCATGACCGTGCGCACGGCCGGGTCGATGGGCGGGCGATAGGCCAGGCCGAGGTGGGCCTGGTCGTTGGCGAGCATGCGCACGGTGTCCACGGCGTTGGCGAATTCCAACGTCACTTTCAGCTTAGGGTGTTGCTGGCAGAAATCCTGAAGCACCCAGCGCACCAATTCCTCGCGAAAACCTTCCCCCGCAACGATATGAATTTCGCCACGCTCCAGCCCCTGCAGTTCAGAAATCTGGGTCAGCAGCAGCGTTTCACTGGAGCGTCGTTCGCGGCAATGGTTGATCACCAGCTCGGCGGCTTCGGTCGGAATGACGCCTCGGCCGTGGCGCTGGAGCAACTGCACACCCAGCTCGCTTTCCAGCTGATGAATTTGCCGGCTGACCACCGACGCTTCGACATTCAGATGGTCTGCCGCGCCGCGTATCGAGCCGGTTTCTGCCACAGCGAGAAAGTAGTGCAAACGTCGTTCACTCAGGCCAATTCTTTGCACAGTCGGTGTCTCCTGACCGTTGACTTAAGGGCAACGCTCGCCGACGAGTATTGCTATTGTTCGCAGTCTTCATCCTTCTCATACTTTGTGTCAATCGGGCGATGCCAAGCTCATCGGTTCCAGACAACAAGAACAACAACGCAGAGTGTTCGAGGACATCACCATGGCTTACGCCGCAACGCTGATTACCGTGTCACCCCCGGATGACGGGGCTTTGGGGAGGATGTACCGCAAGATCAGTTGGCGGCTTCTGCCGTTCCTGTTGCTGTGTTATTCGCTGGCCTATCTGGATCGGGTCAACATCAGTTACGCCAAGATCGCGATGCAGCAGGAGTTCGGTCTCACCGATGCCGCGTACGGGCTGGCCGCCGGGATTTTCTTCATTGGTTACGTGATGTTCGAAGTGCCGAGCAACCTGTGGCTGGCGCGGGTGGGGATTCGCAAGACCCTCAGTCGCATCATGCTGTTGTGGGGCGTGGCCTCGACGTCGATGCTGTTCGTCCATGACAGCACCAGCTTTTACGTATTGCGTTTCTTTCTCGGGGTGTTCGAGGCCGGATTCGCCCCCGGCATGATCCTCTACCTGACGCTGTGGTTTTCCGGCAAACGCCGGGCGCAGGTCATGGCGTGCGTGTTGTTGGCGGGGCCGGTGTCGAATATCGTCGGCGGGCCGTTGTCCACCTGGATCATGCAAGCCTTCGCCGGGGCCCAAGGGCTGGAAGGCTGGCAGTGGATGTTCATCCTGGAAGGGGCGCCATGCATCCTCTTGGGGGTGGTCGCGTACTTCTTTTTGAGTGATTCACCCGCCCAGGCGCCGTGGCTGAGCACAGAAGAAAAACAGTGGTTGGCGAACGATCTCGAACAGACGCCGCCGTCGAAACAGCACACCTTTGCGGCGGCGTTGAAGGACTGGCGGATTTATGTGATGGCGCTGATTTACTTCTGCCTCATCTGCGGGCTTTATACGGTCAGCTTCTGGTTGCCGACCCTGCTGCGGGATGCGGGCGTGAAGGACATTGTCGACATCGGGCTGTACTCGGTCATTCCGTACAGCGCCGCCATCGTGGCGATGATGATCAACGCCCGGCGCTCCGACCGGCTCAGCGAGCGCCGATGGCACGGCGCGGTGCCAGCGTTCATGGGGGCCGGAGGGCTGGTCCTGACCGGTTTCAGCAGCGGCAACCTGCCGCTCGCTCTGGGGAGCATCACGCTGGCGACCTTATCGACCTATGCCGCTTATGCCGTGTTCTGGGCGAGGCCTTCGACCTACCTGAAAGGCACTGCGGCGGCGGGCGGCATTGCGTTGATCAACAGCATCGGAGCGTTCGGCGGCTTTGTCAGCCCGTCCATCATCGGTTTCCTGAAAACCCTCACGGGTTCGTTTGTCACCGGGATGGCCGCGATGGCCGCGCTGTTGGTCATAGGCGGTGTCTGCACGCTGGCCCTGCGTTTGCCAGCGCCTGCGATACCTCAAGCCGATGCGCCTTGATCGGCATGATTCACGCACTTTCATTTCTTATCGTCAGGTATGTTTCGGATGAACACTGAACCCCATTACTGCGAAATCGACGACCTCCAGCCCATGACGGATGAGCTGACCCGGATACGCCGCCACATTCACCAGCACCCGGAAATGGCCTATGAAGAGTTCGAAACCGCCGCGCTGGTGGCTGGCAAGTTGCGCGCGTGGGGGTATGACGTCACTGAAGGCGTAGGCGAAACCGGCGTCGTCGGCACGCTGACAGTGGGCAACGGCAAGCGTATCGGCCTCCGGGCGGACATGGATGCCTTGCCGCTGACCGAGCAGACTGGCCTGCCTTACGCCAGTGTTCATGCGGGAACCATGCACGCCTGCGGTCATGACGGTCACACCACCATGTTGCTGGGGGCGGCTGAATACCTGGCGCGCACCCGGAATTTCAACGGAACGGTGCACCTGTATTTCCAGCCTGCCGAGGAGAAGGGCTTCGACAGCGGCGCGCAGCGCATGGTGAACGACGGGCTGTTCGAGCGCTTTCCCTGCGACGCCGTGTTCGGGCTTCACAACCATCCGGGGGAGGCGCCGGGCACCTTTCTGTTTCGCAGTGGTGCGTTCATGTCGGCGAGCGACAAAGTGGCGATCACCGTGCACGGCCACGGCGGTCACGCGGCCCGCCCGCACCTGACGGTGGACCCCATCGTGGTGGCGTCGAGCATCGTCATGGCGCTGCAGACCATCGTCGCGCGCAACGTCAATCCGGTAGAACCTGCGGTGGTCACCGTCGGTTTGTTGCAGGCGGGGGTGGCCAACAACGTCATCTCCAACAGCGCCTATCTGGAGCTGAGCATTCGTTCATTCAGCAAGCCCGTGCGCGCGCTGTTGAAGGAACGTGTGCAGGCACTGGTTCACGCGCAGGCCAGCAGCTACGGGGCCACGGCGACCATCGATTACATGGAAGGCTACCCGGTGATCGACAACACGCCCGCTGAAACCGAGTTCGCCTTGCAGGTTGCCCGTGAACTGGTGGGCGACGCGCACATCATTCCCCACGCTGACCAGCTCATGTCCAGCGAAGACTTCGCTTACATGCTGGAACAGCGGCCCGGATGCTTTCTGCGGCTGGGCAATGGCGTGGGAGAAGACGGCTGCATGGTTCACAACCCGGCGTACGACTTCAATGACAAGAACCTGCCCATTGGCGCGGCGTATTGGGCACGTCTGGTGGAACGGTATCTGAGCTGAGGCACCGGCTCATTTCCCCGCGTGCTGATCGGCCTCAAGGATCGAGGTCACGGCGGCGGGGCGACGTTCTTTGGCAAACCACCACCCTGCACCGCCGCCCAAGAGACTCGCCAGCACCGCGAGAATCAAAACCACCGGTTGCGTGCCCAACGGCGACGCGAGCAGCGCCACCAGCAGGCCGGCAAACGGCTGCGAGAAGTTGTTGAGCAGGGTGATCACGCCCACGGTTTTGCCGAAGTCCCGAGCGGGAATCACGCGCTGGCGGGTGGTGCGCATGTAGACGTTGAAGACCTTGTCGAACGCGACGATCAGCAGAAACCCCACGCCGTAGCCAGGCAGATTCGGGCTTAGTGCACAGACGAAAGCGCCCACGGCGATCATCGAATACCCGGCTCCGCCCAACAGCCGCAAGGGCAGCGAAACGCGCGCCAGCACGAACAGAATCAGGATCGTGGCCACCGCACCCGCCGCCTGCAACCCGGCGTAGTGGTCCTTGTCGGCGCCGTAATCGCCGATCACCATGGCCGCCGAAGTGGCCAGGGTCACGCCGACGATCAGGTTGACGCCCACGGCCAGCGTGATGATCTTCTTCAGTTCCGCCAGATCCCGGATGTGCCCGAAGGCCACTCTCAACGGTTGCAGCCAGAGGCCTTGAATGGGCTCGAACACCTCAAGGGTGACGTGGCTGAGGCGCTGCCACATCAGCATGCTCAGGTCAGCCAGCAAAAACAGCCCGGCGATGCCCAGCACCACCCAATGCCAGGGCCAGACTTCCAGCACCAGAGCCGCCAGCAGTGGCCCGAGGACGAGCCCGGTCTGGTCGGCGATCTGCGAGTAAGACAGCGTTTGGGTGTAGCGGTAGTGCTGAAAAATGTGAGGCATCAGCACTTCCCGCGCCATGACACCCTGGGTCGTCAGCACCCCGCAGAGTGCCGACAGCGCCACCAACCAGCCGATCCCGCCGAAGACCCCGTAAAGCGCCATCGCCAGCAGACACAGCACCGCGCGGTACACCTGACTGATGTGCAGGATTCTGACTGGAGGGTATTTATCGCAAAGCGCCCCGCACACGGGAAATGCCAGAAAGCGCGGCAGCGACTCGACGAAAAACGCCAGCCCGGCCCAAGCGGCGCTTTGGGTGGTCTGGAACACCACCAGCGGCACGATGAACAGCAAAATCTGATCCGCCAATCGAGACAGAAACAGCGAGATGAAAAAGGCGAAGTAATCCTTGCGCACAGTGACCTCCTGGTGGTGAGCAGCGCGGGCGGGTCGATTCGGACGGGCCATCCTTCAACCGACGACGGGATTATGCCTGCAGGCGGCCTGTGCGACGATGCCGATCACTCACGACCCTCGCCGCTCAAACGCCCTCTGCTGGCGGCGACTGCTGGAACCGTTCGCTCAGAAAGTCCAGCAACGCACGCACCCTGGGCGCCAGATACCGGTTGCGCGGATACAGCGCGTACACCGGGGTTTCGGCGGTTTGCCATTCCGGCATCACCCGTATCAAGCGCCCGGCGGCGAGGTCGGCGCGGATGTCCCAGATCGACTTGAGGGCGATGCCGTGTCCATCAATGGCCCATTGCCGAGCGACCGCCCCGTCGTTGGTTTCACGCGCCGCCTCCAGAGGCACCTTGAACAGCGCGGTTTCATCCTCCCGTTGCAGGCGCCACTCGCTCGACCACCCTGTCTGGCCAGAAACGATGTGGTCGAAATTCGCCAGTTGATCGGGATGCGTCGGTACGCCTTTGCGCTGCAAATAATCGGGCGCGGCGCACAGCACGCGGTGATTGGCGGCCAGCGGTCGGGCGATCAGCGAGCTGTCCGGTGGCACGCCGAAGCGGATCACCAGATCGACATCGTCGGTGATCAGGTGCGACAGGGAATCGGACAGCAGCAGCGCGGGCACGACCTGCGGGTAAAGGCGGGTGAATTCATCGAGCCAGGGGTTAAGCACGTGGCGGCCGAAATCCGAGGTCGCGGAGAGACGAACCTTGCCGCGTATTTCCTTTTTTTCAGCGGACAGCGCGGCGCGGGCGTCGTCCAGCGATTGCAGCGCCAAGCGGCAGTGCTGCAAATACAGTCGGCCTTCATCGGTGAGCCGGAGCTGGCGGGTGGTGCGTTCGAAGAGACGGGTAGCGAGTGAGCTTTCGAGCTTGAGCAGGCGGGCGCTGGCAGCGGCGGGGGACAGGCCCAGTTTGCGGCCTGCGGCAGAAAGACCACCCAACTCGGCGGCTTCGACGAACAGACGGATCGCTTCCAGGTTGTCCATGATTCTTCCATTATTTTTGAAAATCCATCAAAGACTAGCCCAATTATCAAATGCAGTCGCTGATCGCAGACTGAGCCCATCTTCTCTTACTGGCTCAGGACACACCGATCATGACGACCTCTTCGAACCTGTTCATGCCCATCGACTTCGCGGGCCTGAGTGCCCCTCACCGTGTGGTGATGGCCCCGATGACCCGCGCTCGCAGCTCCCAGCCTGGCGACATCCCCAACGCGCTCAACGCGCAGTATTACGCCCAACGCGCGTCGGCGGCGCTGATTGTCACCGAAGCTTCGCAGATTTCCACCCAAGGCAAAGGCTACTCCTTCACGCCCGGCATCTATAACGACGCCCAGCAGGAAGGCTGGCGCGGGGTGACGGACGCGGTGCACGCCGAAGGCGGCCGGATCTTCCTGCAGCTGTGGCATGTAGGGCGCATGTCTCACCCGGACTTTCATCAGGGCGAGTTGCCGGTGGCACCGTCCGCCGAACCCTTCGAAGGGCAGATCTGGAAAGTCGACCCGGCGACCGGGCAGGGCACGATGGTCGATTCACCGACACCACGGGCGTTGAGCCGCAGCGAGATTGCCCAGATCGTCGACGACTTCCGTCAGGCGGCCCGCCGTGCCATTCGGGCCGGTTTCGATGGGGTCGAGATTCACGGCGCCAATGGCTACTTGGTGGATCAGTTCCTGCGCACCACCTCGAACAAACGCACTGATGAATACGGCGGGTCCCGCACTAACCGTCTGCGTTTTCTCCGGGAAGTGGTCGATGCGGTCGTTGACGAGATCGGCGCCGAACGCACGGCCATTCGCCTGGCGCCGTTTCTGACGGCCCGGGGCATGGACTGCCCCGACATCCTGCCGACCATCCTCGACGCTGCCGAATACCTGCAAGGCAAGGGCATCGGCTACCTGCATCTGGTCGAAGCGGATTGGGACGATGCGCCGGTGTTCACTGAAACGTTCCGTCGGGCGATTCGCGAGCGGTTCACTCGCCCGATCATCGTCGCAGGCAACTACGACGTCGCTCGTGCCGAGTGGGTGATCGCTCAGGGGTATGCGGACCTGGTGGCGTTCGGCAGACCGTTTGTGGCCAACCCTGACTTGCCGCGACGCCTGGCGCACGACTTGCCCCTGGCGGCACTCGACCCCGCCACGTTGTTCGGCGGCGCGGCCCAGGGCTACAGCGATTACCCTTCCGCAGCCAAGTAAACCGCAGGATGTCTGACGGGCAGCGGCAGGGCGCTAATCGATGCGCGCAGCCGCTGCTTTCAGCTGTTGAACAGAGGAATGAATGCCCCGAATATTCCCGGCGATTTCCGTGTGGGTCTGGTGGGGCTGACGAAACGTGGCGTAGGCCAGATGGCCCGCCATCGACTGAGACAGGCGTTCAAGATGAACGGCGGTTTCTTCAAGGTCGCGTTTGATCGCGGGTAGGGGTACGAGCACTATGGGCCTCTGGTGTGTACGTTCTGAAGCAGTCAGTGGTCACCGATCCGTTGACCTCTACGTCCGTCCGCTTTCACAGCACCAGCGTGTCCCGTGGGCATCCTCGGTTTGACGACACATCGGTTGGCTTGGCTCACAGCCAGCCTCCATAGTGAGCGGGAGCGTAGCTGATTGCCATCATACTTAAGGATACAGACCCGACCTTGACGTGCCGGTTTGCGACCTTTCGGGCCTACCGGTGCCATTCGTCCATCTTGCGGCACTCCTGAATGCGGGGCATTTCCGATGGGTATATGCGTGGATATCCCATGCTGTGAGGATGGAGAATCGAGATGGAGATGAATCCCGACGCGCCCGGCAATGTTTCGCAGAAAGGCGTGAACAGCCAGGCCGACAATGAGACCGGTTTCGATCATCGCGCTGGCACTCGCCCGGCTGAACCCACTTCAGGTGAAAAACCGCGCAAGATCGACCCTGATCTGGGATTCGATCCAGAATCCCCAGACGCTTCCGATCCCGCCGTTGACCCATTGCACCCGGCCCGGACCAGCAATGACCCGGTGCCGTCGGCGGATCGGTCGAACCGCGATGATTCGAAACCATCCTTGGGCGGTCGGGGCATCTAGTCCGAACCGCGCCTGGCGTCGCGCTGTTTAGCAGCGCACAGTGAAGCCCGACACCTGTGTCGGGCTTTTCCATTCTGTACAGCAGCAACGCGCAAGCATTCCATACGGCTTTTCGGCAACGCGCTAGAATCACGACGGCGCTCGATACCGGGCAGGCGATCTCCTTTCTCACGTGACCGAACCCCATGATGCTGTGGCTGTATAACCTCAAAAAACATCTCAAACCGGCCGAGTACACACGGCTGCTCAGCACCCACGACCTCGGCAAGAAGAAAAGCAATCGTCTTTTAAGCAAGACAGGCGTTGTGACCGCGGGCAATGCGGTCATCCGCCCACCGTTCTATTTCGAACGGGGCCGCATCACCTTGGGCAGCAACGTTTTGATCAACGCCGGTTGCGTCTTTCTGGATCAGGCAGGCATTACCATCGGCGCCGACGCGATGCTCGGGCCGCAGGTGCGTCTTTGCACCACCACCCATGACTTGAACCCTGCGCTGCGCCACAGCCACACCCGTTCATCACCGATCAGCATCGGCGCAAACGCGTGGATTGGCGCGGGCGTGGTGATCCTGCCGGGCATCAGCATCGGCGAGAACAGCGTGATTGGCGCCAACAGCGTGGTGAACACGGACGTTCCGGCGAATGCGCTGTATACCGGCAGTCCGGCCCGGTTCAAGAAATGGCTGACGCTGGATTCGAGTCGGGAAAACGGTGATCCATTCACGGAGCTGAATCGCGTTTTGAACGGCGATGCGACCCCTTGATAAGCCCTCGACACGTTAAACCTGTACACGCGTCCGCGGTTGTTCAGTCTTTCGGAACGAATTATCCCGAGCACCGGTCAACCTTTTTCACCCCCCTTGAACACGGAATGTCCATGAGCAAGATGATCGATAACCTCACCGAAACCCTGAGCGAGGACCTCTATGAAAAGACCCGCGCGCAGCTCAACACCTTTATCAATGAAACCAATGCGTTGCTTGCGGCGGGTGATGCCCTGCACGAAGACCGCACAAGTCAGGCCCACGCGCGTTTGATCGCATTCCTCAAAGACGCTGCCACACGCGGTGAAACGGTGTATGAACGTGACTTCCTCCCTGAGCAGCCACCGCTGACCCGTGCGCTCGATGAAGCCAAGGTGTTCGTCAAGGCCAACCCTTGGGCGGCCGTTGCGGCGGCAGCAGGTGTTGGCCTGGTCGTGAGCATTTTGCTCAACCGCCGGCAACCCTGAAAGGAGATCTGTCGTGATGCGTGGTCGCGGTATCGCAACAATGCGCAGAGGGCCAGGAGGCCGATTTTCGCTGTCCAACGCCTACAAACGGTGTGAGGGCGCGCGGCTATTTTCTCCCCGGTACTGGCTGGTCTATGGCTCGCCCAGTGTGGTCACGGCGGGAGGCCTCGGTGTCTATCTGACGCCGGGCGACGAACTGCAGAAATATCTAGGGGGGCGGTGCATGAATGTCGACGAAGAAGCTGTTCGTCAACTGGCGCAACTGATTTGGGAGACAGAGGGCCGACCCGAGGGGCAGGAGGCTCGTCACTGGGACATGGCCACCAAACTGGCCGAGTCCGCTGCGATGGCGCCGGTGCGGGTGTCGAACCGGCACAAGGTCGATACCCTGTTCCCGACCCCGGATGAGCCAGAGGACCCATGACGGCGGTGAGTGCGCCGTCAGGCTTCGCTGGCCTGCAACTCGCCCAGCAAGGACTGCGCAAAGCTCTCTGAAGCGATGAAGTCCAGCGCCTGACGCAGCTTTACCGTCTCTTCGACGCCGAAGGTCTTGTCGAAAACCTGCTGAACCCGCTCCGAAACCTTGCGCGCCTGTGCGTACTTTTCCTGACCGGCCTGGGTCAGGAGCACCCGGCGACTGCGGCGGTCCGTCTCATCTACCTGCAATTCCACCAGACCGTCGCGCACCAGCGGCTTGAGCGTATGGCCCAGGGCGGAGAGGTCCATGACCAGCGCCTGCGCAAGGTCGCGCATCTTGGGCTGGCCACTGCGTGCGATCTGCGACAGCAGAGAGTACTGAGTGGCTTTCAGGCCGCAGTCAGTAAAGGCTTCGTCATAGATCTGCCCCAGACGGCGGGAAGCCCGGCGCACCGAGCCGTTGGCACAACTGCTGGGCGCAACGGTATCTGAGCAGGAGGTCACGCGTTTCAATACGGGGTACTCATTCAATGCAAAGGGTGGACCGATTATGCCTGCGCGAGCGAGGCGGACAAGGTTTTTCAGCCCGCCGGGCGGTGACACGATGACGCACGGTCGTGACCGGGGGCTTGCCGAATCAGGATTCCCCGGCCGCTTGGCGGTCAAATCGCTGCGCGCTGGCGCGGGCATCGGTGATCGCCCAGTACCACATGCCCAGACCGCCCAGGGTCAGCGCCGCGGCGGCATAGCCGGTGGCGGGCAGTCCCATTCCGGCTGAAATCACCAGGCCGCCGACCCACGGGCCGATGGCGTTCGCCAGGTTAAAGGCGCTCTGCACCAATGCCCCCGCCAACGATTGCGCGTGGGGCGCGACGTCCATCAGGCGGGTTTGCAGAATGGCCGCCAGCCCGACGCCACAGCCGATGAAAAACACCAGCGGGATCAGTAGCCAGAGGTTATCGGTGGCCGAGGGGTAGAGCGCCAGTACCAATGCGGTGAAGCCCAGCGAGATGCCGGCCGAGCGCAGGGTGGCCCGGTCCGCTGCCCAGCCGCAGACCAGATTGCCGACCGTGGTGCCCACGCCAAATACAGCCATCACCACCGGAATCATGAAGTCTGAGGTCCTGGTGACTTCGATCAGCGTCGCGGCCAGGTAGGTGTAGACGCAGAACACGCCGCCAAAACCGATCCCGGCAATGCCCAGCGTGAGCCAGACCTGGCGCGAACGCAGTGCGCCGAGTTCACGCAGCGGGCTGGCGTCGGCCTGGGCGGGCGAGGCGGGGGCGAGGGTGCGGATCAGCACGGCAGTGATCGCGGCGAGTATCGCGACCACCGCCGGGCCCCAGCGCCAACCGACGGTCTGGCCGATCCAGGTGGCGAACGGCACGCCGACGATGGTAGCAATGGTCAGGCCGAGAAACACCCGTGAAACTGCCTGTGCACGCTGATTCTTCGGGACAAGAGACGCGGCCAGCAACATGGCGACGCCGAAATACGCCCCATGGGGAAAGCCGCTGAGAAACCGGAAGAACACCAGCCAAGGCAGCGAAGGGGCGATGGCGCTCAGGGCATTGGCGATGCCGATGAACGCCGCGAGGCCCACCAGCAGCGCCCGCCGTGGTAATCGGACGCCGAGGACCATGATCACCGGGGAACCGACCACCACGCCCAGGGCATAGGCACTGATGGCGTGGCCGGCCAGCGGCTGGGTGGTCTGGAAGTCGCCAGCGATAAAGGGCAACAACGTCATCGAAGCAAATTCGGTGGTGCCGATGGCGAACGCGCCCATGGCCAGCGCGAACAGCAGCCAGCCCATGTGAAAGTCGTGTGGGGTGTCAGGGGTGTGAGTCATTGGGGAGCGCGGCGCTTGAGAGAAGAAACATCCTGTTATACCTGAAACCGGTTTCAGATCAACCCGCAACCGGTTCAGAGGCGCGAAGGAGAGCGTTGGGGGCGTCAGCCGAAATGTGCCATTTTCTCTCGTAGCATGGCTTTCACGTCAGGCCACTCGTCATCGATGATGCTGAACCGCACGGAATTGCGCTTGCGGCCGTCGGGCATGATCCGCTCGTGGCGTACGATGCCTTCCTGTTTCGCGCCGATGCGCAGGATGGCGGCGCGGGACTTCTCGTTGAGTTCGTCGGTGGTGAACTGCACCCGCACGCACTGCATGACCTCGAAGGCGTATTCCAGCAGCAGGAATTTCATCTCGGTGTTCAGCCCCGAGCGCTGCACCGACTGGCCGAGCCAGGTGTGGCCGATCTCAAGCTTGCGGTGCTTGCGGTCGATCTTCCAGAACCGGGTGCTGCCAACGATCTTGCCGGTGGCGCGGTGCACGATGGCGAAGGGCATGACGGTTCCGGCCGCGCGTCCCGCCAGCGCGGTGGCGATGTACGTCTCGACGGTTGCAGGCCCCGGAATGACTGTGACTTTCATGTTCCACAACTCGCCGTCTTCAGCGGCTTGCACCAGTGGCTCCGCGTGCCCGGCCTGCAACGGCAGCAGGGTCACGGTGTTGCCGTTCAAGGTGACCTGTTCGGTGGCGATCACTTCACTGCTCATGCCGCATCATTCCTTGGGTTTTGCGTTGGGCAATGCTGCGCCTTTGGGCCACAGCATCCAGATCTGGCCTTGCTGTTTCATGTTGCCCGCCAATTCGCCCGCCGCGTCACCGGTGCCCCAGAACATGTCGGCGCGGACTTCACCGGCGATGGCACCGCCCGTGTCCTGGGCGGCGACCGGACGCACCAGGGGCGAGCCGTCGGGGCGGGTCGACGACAGCCACAACAGGCTGCCGAGCGGGATGACCTTGCGGTCGATGGCCACGCTGTAGCCCGCAGTCAGCGGCACGTTGAGCGAGCCGCGAGGGCCTTCGTCGCTGTCCGGGCGCAGGGTGAAGAACACGTAGCTGGGGTTACTGCCGAGCAGTTCATGCACGCGGTCCGGGTGAGCGATGGCCCAGTCTCGGATGCGGCCCATGGACACCTCGTCCTTGGTCAGTTGACCCTGTTCAACCAGCCAGCGGCCCACCGGCTTGTACGGGTGGCCGTTCTGGTCGGCGTAGGCGATGCGCAGTTGCCGACCGCTTTCCAGTTGCACCCGTCCCGAGCCCTGGATTTGCAGGAATTGCAGGTCGATGGGGTTTTCCAGCCAGGCGAGCACGGGGGCGTTGACGCCTTTCTCGTTGATCGTGGACGCGTCGTCGTAAGGGCGCAACACGCGGCCATCCAGACGACCACGCAAGCGTTTGCCCTTGAGTTCCGGATAAATGCTGTCGAGATTGACGATGATCAGATCGTCCGGCACGCCGTAGATGGCCACCGGATGCTGATCGTTATGGGCTTCGCTGCCTTTATAGATCGGCTCGTAATAGCCGGTGATTAAACCGTTGGCGCCGTGCTCGGACGAGCGCAGGCTGTAGACCTGCAATTGATTCTTGAGAAAGTCCCGTACCGCTGGCGGGTTCAACGGCACCTGAGCGGCGGTTGCGCAGGTCGTGCCCCAGACCGGGTCCTTGGCCAGGCGCTTGCACGCCGAGAACCAGCTGTTGAACCCGGCCATCAAGTCCTGATCACTGACCGCAGGCAGCTTGTCCCATTCGACACTTACATAAGTCGTGGCTTCGGAAGGCTTGGTCTTCGGCGCCCCTCCGTCGCAGGCCGCAAGCAGGGCGATCAAGGGAGCGAGGCAAAACAGAAAGCGGCGCCAGTGCAGGCTTGGGGTCATCACGCGGGGTGTTTCCTGAAAGCAAGTGAAGTCCGCTAGCTTGGTGAAAGGCGAGGGCGACGTCAAATGTGTGAGGCTTTGTTTCATCGACATGGGGTGTCAGACCCAACGCGCCCGGACGAAGGCGGTGTGTCAGGGGGTGCCAACGTCATTTCACCCCTGATTCCGCACTTTTCACCGATTTGCCGCTCTATGCATGGCCGGGACGCCGCGATTCGCGTGGGGTCCAGATCGTCGAAGCCCTTGAAACATGGTTCCACTGCGCCTTCCATTCCTTGCACGCCACCGCGTTCGCCCCTGGCTCGTGGTGTGTCTGACCGCTGTCTGTACCCTCGGCTGCACCCGTCAGGACGGGCAGGATGTGGCGACGCAGTTCGGCAATACCCGCCCTCAGGAATTCTTCCAGACCAGCGTCGACCGCATGGCCACCCTCGCCATGCATGACAACCTGGAAAGCCTCTACCTGCTGATGAACAAGCTCTACCTGCGCAACCCCGCCGAGTGGCGCAAGTCCGGGTTTGTCGATGCGCGGTCAGCCGAACGCAACGTGCGTAACGCCATCGAGCAGCAGAAGTCACTGGCGCAGTTGGGCAACCGGCGGGATCTGGCCGCCCTGAGCTACGCCCTCAGCCCGGAATTTCTCGGCGACCGGGTCGGCGCGTTCATCTACGCCATCGGCAGCATGCTGGTGACGGCCCACGGTGGACGGATGGAGTTCTTCATGACCGACCAGATCAACCCCAAATTCGTCAGCAACGCCGCCCGCAACATCGAAAAGGCCACGTGGCTGCTGAGCCAGCGGCAGAATGCCAATGGCGAGTTGATGCTGTTCTCGAACGAAATTTCGGAGGAGGGCAGCAACCTGAGTTTCGCCACGGAATTCGGCAAGATCGTGGCCCGGCTGGACCTGCTGACCCAGATGCTCGACGAGCGCTACCGGAGGATCGGGCTCAATTATGCGCAGAGCCTGTTGTTCCTGAATTTCTTGCCGGTGCAGTAACCGCACGGTCCGGGGTCGGACGCAGGGGTGGGTCAGGCGTCTTGAAACCTGCCTGACCCACCCCGGACTTCAATAACTCTCGCCGCGAATGTATTCCTGCATTTTCTGAATGAGCCTGGCCTGTTCCGCAATCGCCTCTTTCACCAAGTCACCAATCGACAGCAATCCCACCAGCTCGCCGTTGTCGACGACCGGCAAATGCCGCAGCCGGCCGTTGGTCATGATCGCCATGCAATCACTGACCTTGTCACCCGGCGCAACGGTCTTCACCTCGTGGGTCATGATCTCGCTGACGGGCGTCCCCACCGAGGCGCGGCCCTTCAACTCCATCTTGCGCACGTAATCCCGCTCGCTGACGATGCCCACCACCTTGCCGTCCCGCACCACCGGCACGGCACCGATGTTTTTCTCCGCCATCAACGTGATCACCTCAAAGACCATCTGGTCCGGCCTGACGGTATGAGGAACCCTGTGTTGTTCGTCTTTGAGCTTCAGTAACTCGGCTACGGTCGTCATGGTGGCCTCTCCGGCACGTATTGTAAGCCCGGCCACCGTGGTCGGGCCGTGTGTAGAGAATCGTAGAGAGATGGCATTCCGGCAAGTTTTTGAAAGCGCCGCGCAGATGGCGAAAAACGTCAGCTGAGCCAAGCATTGACGTTTTTAGCCGTATTTGCGGCTCGCGGGACGATCGATCAGACGAACCGTCGAGCCATCACCGGCGCAGCCGGAGCCGACGTCGCAGGGCGCAACAGCGCCGGGACCTCCTGCGTCTGCTTGACGAAGCCTTGCACCCAATGCACGAACGCCAGTTCACTCAAGCCGTCCAGCGGCAGCTCGGCGCACAGCCGCACCTGATTGCGGTCGTCGAGCGCCAGCCAGCAACCACTCATGGCGCTGGCGTCGAAGTTCAAGCGCAGCAGCTTTTCATGCAGCGCGGGGTCGGGGCGCAATGCCAGCCGACAGTGCAGGATCACCACGTCTCCTGCGGTGGGAATTTCAATGATGACCACTTCGCGCTGCTGGTCGAACAGGGCGCAGACGCCGTTTTCCAGCGTCAGCGTAATGCCCATCTGTTTGGCCAGGGCGTCGATCAGAGTGGTTGCAGTTGCCATGGGTGAGCTCCTCGAATGATGTCGTCGCGCAATCCTGCCTCGCATCACGCGGGCCTGAACACGCCTTGGGCGTCGCTGGCCAGATCGCGGGCCGGTTGTGGGTCGCTTTGATCCGCCTGCTCGCCGTCCAGGGTGAATTTCTTCGGCTGGGTCTGATCCAGCCCGTACTCGAACGTGACCTCGCCGCGCAGGCGCTCGATGCTCAGGTTGCTGCCGCTCTTGAAGCTGACATAGGGCAGTGGGATCGCCAGCGAATCGTCCTTCGCCGCCGTCCGGAAGATCGCGATGCTCTTGATGCGCAGGTTGTCCTTGTTGGCGAGCATCTCCTTGAGGTCCTTGTCGGTCAGGGTCCCGGCCAGCGCGCCTTCTTCGATGCGCTGCTTGATGTCGTCGCGCACCTCCAGCTTCAACTCGGCGCGGGTCGTGCCTTTCGTGCGTTTCAGTTCATCGAGCAGGCCCTTGAGCTGCGGGTCATGGCTCATCAAATCGTGGATATGCTCGGCATTGCCGGGGTTGACGTCCAGGCCCAGCAATTCCTTGGTCCAGTCGATGCCGCGTTTCGACAGCGCCGCCTGGTCGACCCGATTGACGTTGTTGTGCTTGACCACCATGTCCATCAGGGACATCAGGCTCGACCCCTGTTTGGCGGCCGTGTTCTGCCGGTCCAATTGGCGCAGGCTGGCAAGCGCGGCGAATTGAGCGTCGTTCTTCGGTGCCCCGGCGCTGAAGTATTTGGTTTTGAGCAGCAGGAGGGTGCGGTCTGCCGGATGCCCCTCGGTGGGCTGGTTTTTGGGCAGGGCGGGGTAGGCCTTCTCCAGGGTTTCGGCCAGGCTCTTCAGGTCGTTGTTTTGCACGGGCAACGCGTGCTTGAACCGCACGTCGTAGGTCTTGCCGGTCTTGTTATCGAAGGACAGGCTCGCCGTGACGCCCATCGGCGCCCCGCCGGCGATGAACAGGTTGCTGGGACGCGAACTGAACACGGTGCTGAACATCCGCGCATACCCCGAGACCGAGCCCTTTTCGAGGAAGCGCGCCCGATTGCTGCTGTAGATGTCAGAGGACAGGCCGTCGCTGCCGTGGCCTTCCGTCCGTTCCCGCTCGGCGCTGAGCAGGGACAGGCTGGCGAGCAGCCCGGCACCGAAACGCATGAACCCGGCGACCGGCTCGGCGTCGGTCTGGCCCTTGTTGGTCCGGGACTCGATGTTCAGTCCCACGTCGAGGTCGAAGTTGTGCTTGGTGGTTTCACGAACTTCCTTTTCCACGCCACGGTCCATCAACGCCATGGGCTTCAAGCCGCCCGCGTCGGGTTGCTTGCTGCTGTGCAGCGGCTCTTGCATGAGGTCTTTCATGAAGGCTTCAAGCTCGTCGTCGCGGATAAAAAAGCTCAGGGCCGTGTTGTCGGTGTATTTGTACTTGCCGTCGAGGCTGCCGCCGAACCAGCCGCCGTTGGACTGAATGTTCTTGTGGCTGTCGCCGGGCGTGGTGCGGGTGTCGCTGATGCCGTTGCCGAAGCCGAAACTGGCGGTGCCGCTGACCGCGCCCTCGCGATTGAGCGCGACTTTCAGGCCGCGATCAAAGCGGGTGAAGGTCAGGCCGAACGTGCGTTCGGGGTCGATGCTGCCGCGAAAACCGAGAAACGCCTTGCCTTCCGGTCCAGAGACGCCACCCGTGACGCCGCCGCCGTAGTTGCGGTTGAGCTTGAGGCTTTCCCTCGGTTCAAGATCGCGCAGGGCATTGGTCAGGTTGCTCACCAACGCGTCGGGACGGGTTTCCAGCCCTTGCAGGACGCTGCGTTTGACCGGGTGGTTGTCCTTACGCATGTACTTGAGCAGGCTTTTGGTCGCGTCGTAGCTGGCTTCCAGCGCGGCATGATTGCGGAAACCGGCGTCGGTGTAGCGCTTGATCGGGCTGCCTTCGTAGGTGTCGTTGTGCAGTTTGGCGAGTGACCTGGCGATGGCATCGAGGTTCTGCGGGCCGGTTTTTTGGGTCTCCGCGACCAAATCACTGAGCTTTTTGCTGATGTCGTCCAGCACGTTGATGTCCAGTGCCAGGCGCGCACGCAACAGCGCTTGATCGTCACCGCGTTTGCGCGAGGCATCGAGGCCGGTTTGCGAGGTGCGATGCTCCAGCGTGAAATGTTGGTCCTGCAGCGTATTGAGCAGTTTGCCCAGCGGGTGGGTGTCGTTGATCCCGCTGTTGCGCGCCACTTGCGCCACTTCGGTCAGCATGTCGTTGGCCCGGGGCTTGCCTTGATACGCCGGGTTGACCTCGCCGTTCTTGAGCAGCGCGTTCTCCTTTTCCGCCAGCTCGCGCAGGGTGTGTTGCAGGTCGTCGGTCACCGCTTTGTAGAACCAGTCGAACAGCTCGGTCAGCTCAGTGAGCGCTGGAGTCTGGGCCGGGATCGGGATGGCTTTCAACGCGTCGATACGAGAGGCCGCCGTGGGCGCGTTGACAGCGCTCATCGCGGCGGTCGATTTTTCGCCCAGGGTTTGCAGGGCGGCAGTTTCTCCGGTGTAGATCGGTTTGAGGCCTTCGCGGCCTTTCCAGGCGTGCTGCACGCTGTCGGCAGGCACCTTGACGGCGCCGGTCGGTGACAGGTGAGACGTGAGGTAGTTCTGATTCCAGCGTGCGGGGGCGAATTGTTCGGATTTGATCGTCTCGATGTTGCTGCGGCCCAACACATTGAGACTCGCCTTGACGTTGCCACGCCGAGTGAAATCCGGCTCGCCGGCCACCAATTGGTCGAAATGTTTGTGGGCCTTGCGTGCGGGGTCGGCGGGAGCCGTGGCAGCTGCCCAGGTGCCGTCACCGTTTCGGACGAAATCGCCCCGGTCGGTTTTCGCCAGCAGCTTGCCGTCGTGATCCGGTCGCAGGTCTTGCAGGGTCGCGCCTGCGAGTGGGCCGTCCACGGTGACGGGGTCCCAGCGGGGTGTTTCGGTGCTCATTTTTTTTGGGTCGGTGCTGTCGCCAGGGAGGCGAAACAGCTGATCGTCGCGCAGCGCGTACCAGTCTTTGCCGCCACTGCTCAAGGACTGAATCGGCCCGGTGCCGGGCGGCGAGGGCAGGAACGCACGCTCACCGTTCTGGTCGTGCAGGCGCAACTGGCCGGCGCTGAGGGTCACGTATTTCTGATCGTTCTGCACCGCGACTTTGTCCACGGTGAGGTGTTCGGCGCCGCGCATGACCGTGCCTTTGGCCTCGGTCCCGCGCCCCGGCAACGCCAGGTCCGCGCCTTTGCCCATTTCGTGGGCGGCGGCTTGCGGCGCGACCTTGAGTTGCTTGAGCTTGCCGTCCTTGTCGACCAGATACGCAAAACCGTCCTGACCCGCCTGCAGGGCCTTGAGGTCTTTTTCGCTGCCTTTCTTCCATTGCTCGGTGCGCGGGTCCTGCACCAGCAGGTCGTTGCCGCTGAGGGCGATGTTGCCGCGCGGCAGACGAATCTGCGACTGGGCGTCCGGGGTCAACGTCGGCAGGCCTTTCTGCCGGTCCATGATCAGCGGTGCCATGTTCCAGCCGGGTTTGAAGTCCTGACGGTTCGGGTCCCACTGAGCGCTGTGTTCGGCGCCTTTCTGATCCTTGACCCTGGCGTGCAACTGCCCCTGATCATCGTGGAAGAAGTCACTGACGGTGTGCTCGCCGAAAGCGTTTTGCAAGCGGGCGTCGGGTGTTTTCTCGCTCAGGTGCAGGTCGAGGCCGATCAACGGCGGGCGCCGGACCATCGTGCCTTCGGGGGCGTCAGGGTCCAGCGAGGGCATGAGGTCGTTGTCGCTGATGTGCGCCTGCAGCAACTTGCCCGACGCGCTGGTCGCAAGCAGCGTGTTACCGGCGATGGTCACGGATTTCGGCTTCAGGGCCTCGTCGTTGGGCGTGCCGGTGGGCAGGCGCAGGGGCTGAATGTCGTGGACGCCGTCGCCGAACACGTGCAGCCGCTCCAGCGTCGGGGTGTGGTCGTCGTCTTCGGACAGCGCGATCAGCCCACCGCCCGTGGCGCTTCCCAGCGCAGACACCTTGTGGGTGAATTCCAGCGGCGTGCGGGGATCTTTCAGCGAGCGTACCTTGCCGTCCTCGCCCAAGGCGTAGACCGTGCCGTCGCCGACGCTGTGCAGACTTTTCAGGTGGCGGACGTGGGTGCGTTCTTTCCATTCGCCGTTTTCCAGCGCGTAGAGTTTCTTTTCGTGCAGCCGCCATGCCTGGCCGTCATCGCCCACGTGAACGCCGGTGATTTGCGCCCTGTGCGCGTGGTCCGGCATGGTCAGGCTCGCCGGGTTGACGTGTGTCCCGCTGCTTTTGAAGACGGACACCGAGAGGTTGCTCGCCTGGGCATGGATCAGCCGATCACGGGCGTCGATCAGCGCATAGGTGCTCTGATCGCCATGGGTGCTGAGGTGCGCGAGGCTTTTGTAACGGTCGGCAGGCGTGTTGAGGATGCCGTCGAGGAGTTTTTCGGTGTGGGTGGTGTGGCCGTCCGCGCCGAACACCAGCTTCTGGTTGTCCAGCGCCATGGTGAGTTTCGGCATCAATGGCAGGGCCACTGGTGGCGGCGCCAGGCCCGGGTCAGGCGTGGGCGCGCGGGAACTGCGGGGCACGGAAGCGGCGTCGCCCGGTCGCGCCCTGAACAGCCCGTCCCTCAGGTTGCGGCCCTTGGTGACCGCCGACTGACTGAGGGTGGCCATGCGGCCCATGATGCCCGAGCGCTGGCGCGGTCCTTCGGCGGGGGCTGCTGCGTCGGCGTGTCCCGTCCGCGCCACATTGCCCGTGGGGGCGGTCCGGTGAAAAAGGTTCGGGGGTAAGGCCATGCTGACGCCGTCCATGCAGTGGGTACTGTGCGGACTGAGTGGCGTCAGACGGCGAGTGGTTCCCGCCGATCGAAAAAATCAGGCGGGCGCGTCAGGGGCCTTGCGTCGCGGGCGTGAGACGACGGACTCGATGTTCTTGCGGCCGATCAGCAGCGGGCTTTTGGCTTTGCGGGACGCAGGCATGTCCGCCAGCCATTTGTACATCACCAGGCAGTCGACCAGTCCGAGGCGGGCGTGACGATAGGCGCGGGGCAGGCGGCCAACGGTCTCGAACCCCAGTTTGCCCCACAGCGCGACTGCGACCTCGTTGGTGGCGACCACCGAGTTGAACTGCATCGCCGAGAAACCGCTGTCCACCGCCAGTTGCTGGGAGTGTTCGCACATCAGTCGGGCGACGCCTTTGCCACGGGCCTCAGGCGTGACCATGTAACCGCAGTTGCACACATGGCTGCCAGGGCCGGCGGCGTTGGCCTTGAGGTAATAGCTGCCGAGCAACACGCCGTCTTCCTCGGCGATGAGGGTGTGCAGCGGGTAGTCGAGCCAGAGGTGCAGGGCTTGTTCGTAGGTCGTGGCGGGGTCGTAGGCGTAGGTTTCCTGCGCCTGGACCACGGCCTGAAAGGTGGGCCAGAAGCGTTCGAAATCTTCGGGCGTCATGGGGCGGATGTGGATCATGAGGAACCGTTGGAGACCAGAGAGTTGAAGGGTAGGAGCGCGCTTGCCCGCGATGACGGTGTGTCAGCGCGTAAATGTGTCACACGCCCACCCCTCTCGCGGGCAAGCGCGCTCCTACAGGTTTGTGTGCCTCAAGACACCACGCGATAACACGGCACATACGCCGCGCCGCCCGGCAATTTCATCCGGTGCTGTTCGACGAAGGCTTGCAGCAATTTGTCCAGCGGCTGCATGACTTCGGCGTCGCCGTGAATCTCGTAAGGCCCGTGTTCTTCGATCAGCCGGATGCCCTTGTCCTTGACGTTGCCCGCCACGATCCCGGAAAACGCACGGCGCAGGTTGGCGGCCAGTTCATGGGGTGGCAGGTCGCGGCGCAGTTGCAGGCTGGCCATGTTGGCGTGGGTCGGGTCGAAGGGACGCTGGAAGCTTTCTTCGATCTTCAGCAACCAGTTGAAGTGGAACGCATCGGCCCGTTCGCGACGGAACTGACGCACGGCTTTCAGGCCTTCGGTCATCTGCCGGGCGACTTCCGCCGGGTCGTCAATGATGATCGTGTAATGCTTGTGTGCCTCTTCGCCCAGGGTCGCGCTGACGAACGCGTGCAACTGCTCCAGGTACGGCGCGGTGCTTTTTGGCCCGGTCAGGATCACCGGGAACGGCAGGCCCTGGTTGTCCGGGTGCATCAGGATGCCCAGCAGATAAAGGAATTCCTCCGCCGTACCGGCACCGCCCGGGAAGATGATGATGCCGTGACCCACGCGCACGAAGGCTTCGAGCCGTTTCTCGATGTCCGGCAGGATCACCAGCTCGTTGACGATGGGGTTCGGCGCCTCGGCGGCAATGATGCCGGGCTCGGTCAGGCCCAGATAGCGGCCGCCGTTGATGCGCTGTTTGGCGTGGGCGATGGTCGCGCCTTTCATCGGGCCTTTCATCACGCCAGGGCCGCAGCCGGTGCAGATGTCCAGCTTGCGCAGGCCCAGTTCGTGGCCGACTTTCTTGGTGTATTTGTATTCTTCGGTGTTGATCGAGTGGCCGCCCCAGCAGACCACCATCTTCGGCTCGACGCCCGGACGCAGGGTGCGGGCGTTGCGCAGCAGGTGGAAGACGTAGTCGGTGATGCCCTGGGACGAGCTGAGGTCGATGCGCTGGCTGTCCAGTTCACTCTCGGTGTAGACGATGTCGCGCAGGGCGCTGAACAGCATTTCCCGGGTACTGGCGATCATCTCGCCATCGACGAAGGCGTCGGCAGGGGCGTTCAGCAATTCGAGGCGCACGCCCCGGTCCTGTTGATGAATGCGGACTTCGAAGTCTTTGTAGGCTTCGAGGATGGTTTTGGCGTTATCGACATGGGCGCCGGTGTTGAGGATGGCCAGGGCGCACTGGCGGAAGAGGTTGTAGATGCTGCCGGAACCTGCGGCGCTGAGCTGTTGCACTTCACGTTGTGACAGCGTCTCCAGGCTACCTTTAGGACTGACCGAAGCGTTGATTACATGTCTTGGAGCCATTCTGAATTCCTTGAAAGCGATGCTGGCCAGCGGGTGTCGATGACCGGCATTAATACAGTGGGCCAGATTTCCGCCCACCCATGGGGGCCATTTTTTACATCGCTCGGTCAGGAAAGCAAACGTTGTGAGTGAAATCTTCGGCTGAGGCGTGAAACGGGTGGGCCTTGGCGTGCTGACGATGGCTTTGCAGCTGACGCAGATCTTTTGACCATTTGGACCGGCAGAAACACCTCTGCGGCCGCTGACATCAAATCCGGGCCAACTCCACCCGAACAGGCTAAACACGTAAACCCCTGTGGGAGCGAATTCATTCGCGAACGGCCGGTACAGCCGACGCATCTCCATCGGCCATGCCCTCTTTCGCGAATGAATTCGCTCCCACAGGGAATCCCGTGTGGCGATGTGGCCTCCGTTCGCCTGCCCGCTTTTGATTTTCCCGCGTGCCCCGGTATGCTGCACCTCGATGTCCACCAGCCCGTGACCACGCCATCCCCATGATCCTTAACTTCGCGATTTTCCTCTGCACCCTGGTCGCCATGGAGGGTGTCGGCTTTCTGGCTCACAAGTACGTGATGCACGGCTGGGGCTGGTTTCTGCACCGTTCCCACCACGAAGAACACCTCGGCGCGCTGGAAACCAACGACCTTTATTTGCTGGCGCTGGGCATGGCGGCAGTCGGCTTGATTGTTCTGGGCATTAACGGCTACGACCCGCTGCAATGGGTGGGGGCCGGTGTCGCGGCGTTCGGGCTGATTTACATGCTGGTGCACGACGGCATCGTCCATCGGCACTGGCCCATGCGGCCGCAACCGCGCAATCGCTACCTGCGTCGTCTCTATCAAGCCCACCTGATGCACCACGCGGTGAAGGGCCGACGCAACAGCGTGTCGTTCGGTTTCCTTTATTCGCCGTCGGTGCCGACGCTGCAAAAGCAACTGCGGGACATGCGCGACGCCGAGCGCGCCCGAGACCGCGACGCTTCCCTGACCGACCTCTGCGGGACCTCGATCAACTCCGATCTGCAAAACGGCTGAGCCTTGACATCGCTCATTTCTGCCATTTGATGGCAACTTTCATGCAATGGCCGTTATTTGCCCTTTTCAGGCGCGTGCAAGTGTCGTAGAACAGAGGGCTCTGCTGTCCGAGGATGCCCAAGGTCAGCGTCTCAGACACCTAAAACGCCCGGGAGATACACGTGACGCAATCCATCGCACAACCCGCAACAGGCAAAACCATTACCTTCAAACGCCCTGACGGCAAAGACGTCAGCGGCTATCTGGCCACCCCTGAGAAAACCGAAGGCGCGCCGGCCATCGTGGTGATCCAGGAATGGTGGGGCCTCAACGATCAGATCCGTGGCGTCGCCGACCGTCTGGCAGCCGCAGGTTATCTGGCGCTGGTGCCGGACCTGTATCGCGGCGAAGCCACGGTCGAGGAAGAGGAGGCCCATCACCTGATGAGCAAACTCGACTTCGCCGATGCCGCCACTCAAGACATTCGCGGTGCGGTGCAATACCTGAAAGGTCATGCGCAAAAAGTCGGCGTGACCGGTTTCTGCATGGGCGGCGCGCTGACCTTCCTGTCCTTGAACTTCATTCCCGAGTTATCGGCCGGCGTGGTGTTCTACGGGTTCCCGCCGCTGGAATACCTTGATCCGAACGCCATCAATGTGCCGGTTCAGGCGCACTGGGCGACGCAGGACGAGTTCTTCGCGATCGAAACCGTGGACGAGCTGGAAAAGAAACTCGGCGACGGCGGGGTCGACCTCGAATTCCATCGCTACCTCGCGCACCACGCGTTCACCAACGAAACCGCCGTGGGCCATGGCCGGATTCCCGGCACCCAGTACGACTCGGTCTGGGCGCAACTGGCGTGGGACCGGACCTTGACCTTCTTTGGTCGGACGTTGTGGGGTTGATGATTTAATCCCGTCACGCCGCCAAACGCTGCGGGAGGTTCTGGAGGTTACGACAGTCGCGGAAGGGGTGTGTCAGACAGCACCTATTCGCTGCCGTCGTTCCTCCGGCGTCTTCCACGGGATTGGGTTTGTCCCGGGATGTGTGAACTGCACCCACCCTGTGGCTGCCGGAGGAACGACGGCCGCGATGGCGAACGCACGTTGCCGAATGTTTCCGTTTGAAATATATTGCGAACCATTCCTATTTGCTTGCGTTTCTCACCATGCCCGTTTCCGGTTCTTCTTCCCATCCCCATCAGGGCGTTGCGACGCTGTATGGCGCTCATCACGGCTGGCTGGTGAATTGGCTACGGGGTCGTCTGGGCTGTTCCCATCAGGCCGCCGATATGGCGCAAGACACGTTCATGCGCGTGCTGCTGGCGGACCGTAACCAACCGATCACCCACGAACTGATCGAGCCCCGACACTTTCTGGTCACCATCGCCCGGCGGGTCATGGTCGACAGTTTTCGGCGTCGATCAGTGGAAGAGGCCTATCTGCACGTCCTCGCTGAACAGCCCGAACGTTACGCCGTCTCCCCGGAAGAACGCCTGATGCTGCTGGAAACCCTGCACGCGCTTGACGCGATGCTCAGCGGGTTGGGCAAGCGGGTGAAAGAAGCGTTCTTGCTCTCGCAGTTGCAGGGCTTGGGTTACAAGGACATTGCTGAACAACTGGCCGTATCAGTGAGTTCGGTGACCAAATACATCGCCCGCGCTACTGAACATTGCCTGCTGTTCCAGCTGGAACACGGCGCTTGAACCGTTCCCCCGAACATCAGGCCCTGAGCGCAGCTGCCCACTGGTTTGCGCGAATGGGCGCCACGCCTGGTGACGCGACGATGCAGCGCCAGTTCCAGACCTGGCACGACGAAAACCCCTTGCACCCTTGGGCCTGGCAGCGGGTCGCGCTGTTGCAGGCGCAGCTGGGCAACGCCAAGGGTGCGCTGGGTTATCAGGTGCTAGATCGCGCAGGTCGCGCTTCATTCGGGCGACGGGGCGTGCTCAAAACGGTTGCGCTGGGTGTCGGTTTTAGCGCGCTTGGCTGGGCGGGGTATCGTGAAGCGCCGGTGTTGCTCGCCGACCTGCGCACCGGCACTGGCGAGCGCCTGACCCGCACGTTGGCCGATGGCAGCACTCTTGTTCTGAACACGGCCAGCGCCGTGGACATTGTGTTCAACGCCGAGGCCCGATTGATCCTGCTGCGTGAGGGCGAAATTTTCGTTCAGACCGCCAAGGATGCCCGACCCTTCATCGTGCGCAGCGCACAGGGTGAGATGCAGGCACTGGGCACCCGTTTCAGCGTGCGGCAGCAGGACGGCGTCACGCAGTTGGGCGTGTTTCAGCATGCGGTCGCGGTTCGCCCTGGAGGCGCGCCGGGGGAGCAGACGATCATCGACAGCGGCCAGGCCGTGAGCTTCAACGCCCGCACGCTGTTCGACCGTCATCCGCTGGACCCTCTGGCTGACACGTGGATCAGCGGGCGACTCGTGGTCGACGGCTGGCGGCTCGACCGTCTCATCGGTGAATTGCAGCGCTACCGCAGCGGATACCTCGGTTGCGCGCCAGAGATCGCGCACCTTCGGGTCTCGGGTTCCTATCCGCTCGATGACATCGATCTGGCGCTGTCAGCGATTGCCCGCTCGCTGCCGGTCAAGGTGGTGCGCTGTACCGATTTCTGGACACGTCTGGTGGGGCATCAAGCGTCCGTTTGATTTTTTTTTGACTTTTTTTCAGGGTGGCATTGTCGATTTGCGCAGGCTCGCGCGACTCCTTGTAAGAAACCCTTACAACGCCCGAACAGGGCATCAGGAGCCAGCATGCGCACCCCGTCAAAACCCGCCAGCCGAAATCCCTTTGCCTTCACCCCGCGCAACACCTTGAGACTCGTTGTGCTCGGGGCTTCGCTCGCGTGGCTGGAGCCAATCTTACTGGGTGGGGCGTACGCGCAGGCGGCCAGCGTGCAGAAAAACTACGCCATCGCACCGGGGTCGCTGGGCGCAGTGTTGGGGCGTTTCGCCAATGAAGCGGGCGTGGTGCTGTCGTTTCAGGCCGGGTTGACCGATGGCAAGCAAAGCGCCGGGCTCAACGGCACGTACAGCGTCGATCAGGGTTTTGCGGCGTTGCTCGCAGGTTCTGACCTGATCGCCACCCCCGGCGCTCAGGGTGTTTACGTGCTGTACCGCGCCGAGAAAACCTCGGCCCTGCAACTCGGCGCCACCAGCGTCGTCGGCGCGGGAATCGATGAGACCACCGAGAACACTGGCACCTATACCCCGCGCCAGACCAGTACCGCCACCAAGATGGGGCTGTCGCTGAAAGAGACGCCGCAGTCGGTCACCGTGATCCCGCGTCAGGTCATGACCGATCACCACTTGGCGTCGCTGGATGACGTGGTCAAGTTCACGCCGGGCCTGTCCAGCAACCACCGCGACAGTGATCGCTACACCTTCTATTCGCGCGGCTTCCAGATTCAAAACTTCGAATACGACGGCATTCCATCGCAGACCGCCAACGAATCCCAGCAGTACACCAGCACCCTCGCGGACATGGCGATTTACGACCGCGTGGAAGTCGTGCGCGGCGCGACCGGCCTGTTGAGCGGGGCGGGCACGCCTTCGGCGACGCTGAACCTGATTCGCAAACGCCCGACCTCGGAGTTTCAGGGCTATGTGTACGGCGAGGCCGGTGCCTGGGACCGCTACCGCGCCGAGGCCGATGTGGCGGGGCCGTTGACCGACAGCGGCAACGTGCGGGGGCGGCTGGTCAGCGTGTATCAAACCGCTGGTTCCTTCATCGACGCGTACAAGACTGAGAAACGCGTGATGTACGGCGCGGTGGACGTGGACCTGAGCGAAGACACGCTGCTGCGCTTCAGCCTCGATTACCAGAATAACGACTCCGACGGCGTCAGCTTCGGCCATATCCCGCTGTTCAACAGCAACGGCACCGCGACCCATTTTTCCCGTTCGTTCAACCCCGGCGCGAAATGGAGCTACCTGGACAACACGCAGTACAACTTCAGCACCGTGCTGGAACAGAAACTCGCCAACGACTGGACGCTCAAAGCCGCCTACACCCATCAGTACGGCTACCGTCACGGCGTGGTCGGCTCGGCCAGTGCCGGTGCGCCGGATTTCGAAACCGGTGGCGGCGTGCGCATGTACGTTAACCGGCTGGACAGCTACCAGACCCAGGACAACGGCGACCTGTACGTCACCGGGCCGTTTGAACTGGGTGGCCGCGAGCATGAGCTGGTGTTCGGCGCCAACGTGGCGTACACCCACCTCAACTACCCGGACTATGAGCGTGCAACGCCCTCGGTCGACAATATTTACACCTACGATGGCAACCCCGGTGGCAAGCCGCACCTGGGCAAAACCGGTGAGAACCTGACGCGCCTGAGCCAGAACGGCGTCTACGGGGCCGTGCGCTTGAAACCGACGGATGCGCTGTCGGTGATCCTCGGCACGCGGGTCAGTTCGTGGACTGAAAAGGACGACAGCAGCGACGACTTCACCGGCGAATCCACCAGCCGTGACCGCACCAAAAAGACGGGCGTGGTCACGCCGTACGCGGGCGTCATCTACGACCTGAACGACACCTACTCGGTCTACGCCAGCTGGACCAGCATCTTCCTGCCGCAGACCTTCTACAAAACGGCGAGCAACACCTCGCTCAAACCACTCGAAGGCGACAACTACGAGGTGGGCCTCAAGGGCTCGTTCTACGACGGCGCGCTGAACGCGAGCATTGCGCTGTTCGAGGTGAAGCAGAAGAACACGCCGCAATTCGTCGACACCGGCGAAGACGGCCGTGAGGTGTATGAGGCCATCAGCGGCACCACCACGCGGGGCATCGAGACGGAAATCTCCGGCGAAGTGCTGCCGGGGTGGAACGTCATCGGCGGCTACACCTACCGCGAATCCCACGACAAGGATGACAATCGCGTCGAAACCAACCAGCCGATGAACCTGTTCAAACTCGGCACCACCTATCGCCTGCCGGGCGAACTGAACAAGCTGACGGTGGGCGGCAACATGACTTGGCAGAGCGACATTTACGCAGTCAACGAAGACTTTGGCACTAAAGCCCATCAACGGCCGTTTGGTGTGGTCGGGTTGCTGGCCAACTATGAAGTCGACTCGCACCTGAGCGTGGGTTTGAACGTGAACAACCTGTTCGACAAGAAGTATTACGACGGGCTGGGCACGTTCAACTCGGGGTCCTACGGCGACCCGCGCAACGCGGTGATCAACGCTCGCTGGAAGTTTTGAACGGAAGTCGTGTAACGGCTCAGGCCGGACGTGTGGGCGGGATCGCGTAGGTCCCGACCACATGGGCGACTGCGTCCGGCAGCCCCTCGGAATACAGCGACACCTCACCAATGGCCAGGGTCTTGCCGACCTTCAGCAACTGACACTCGGCCACGATCCGCCGCCCGGCCTCGGGTTTACGCAGGAAATTGATCGTCAGACTGGTGGTCACCGCCAACGGCACGATGCCAATCGCGCCCAACACCGCGACGTACAGCGCCACATCCGCCACCGCCATCAACGTCGGCCCCGACACCGTCCCACCGGGCCGCAAGTCCGACTCATCGACCGCCTGAGAAACCGTCGCGGTCTTCTCCCCAACCGCCTCGACCACGATCCGCGTCTGCGGAAACTCCTGCGCGATAAACGCCGCAATCTCTTCTTTGCTGGCCATGACGACTCCTGAGTGATGGGCAGCGCAAGACTTGATGAGCGGGCGGGCATTGTCAACGGAGCAATGCGCACAAGCCGCTGCCTCGTTCAGTGGGGGTTCTCTGTAGGAGCGAATTCATTCGCGAAAGATGTATCAGACGATGGAGATGTATCGGCCGCACCGGCCTCTCGTCGGAATGCCGCCCAGAATGAATTCGCTCCCACAGGGGGGGACGGTGTGCGACTTGAGTCAGCGGGGTCTATGCGGTTGGCGATGTTCATATTTGGAGAAATACCGAAGCGTACGATCTTCACACGCACGACTAGGGTGAGTAGGTACTAATCACTATCAGAGGTCGAGCGTGCTTAACCCATCGCAATCCCATCGTCTTCGCTCAGGGCGATTTTCCGAAACCGGCAGGGTGTATTTGATCACCTCGGCCACTTAAGGGCGTCATCCGTTTTTTTCGCGTTTTTGCCTGGGGCGTCTGGTGGTGGATGAGTTTCGCCGCGCTGACCGAGAGGAGATCGCGGCTTCGGTGGCGTGGGTGGTGATGCCTGATCACATTCACTGGCTAGCGGAGCTAAAAAGCGGATCACTGGATCAATTGGTAAAGCAGGTCAAGGCGAGAAGCGCGATCGCTGTGAATCGAGCGACTCACCGCCGAGGCAGGGTCTGGCAACAGGGTTATCACGAGCGGGCGCTGCGGTATGACGAGGATCTGAAGGCTGCCGCACGATACATCATGCTGAACCTGGTCAGGGCCGGTTTGGTTCAGCGTGTTGGAGACTATCCGCTGTGGGATTGCATGTGGGTCTGACGGGCTGGATGAAGAAAGTAGGGACGGCGCGATCTTCACTGTGGGAGCGAATTCATTCGCGAAAGATGTATCAGACGACGGAGATGTATCAGCCGTACCGGCATCTTCGTCGGAATGCCGCCCAGAATGAATTCGCTCCACAGGGGGGGGCGGTGTTTTGCCTGATAGGGAGGTGGTGCTCGTTGTTGACATCGCGAATGCTGCGGAAATATTTCTGACTGGCCGAAGACTCTAACTGTGGGAGCGAATTCATTCGCGAAAGCGGACTTTCAGGCAAAGAAGATGCAGCACCTGGGCCGACGATTCGCGAATGAATTCGCTCCCACAGGGGGAGTGGCTGGCTGAAGAGGGGCTTCGATCTTCGGCATGAAAGCCCACCCTGGGGCCTTGTGAACGCCATCGGGCTCATGCCGAACGGCCATAGGGGCATCACGCCGACCAGACAACGCCACACATCCTGAACTAATCTTGCCCTTCGACTTCAGGCGGTCACGGACGGTGATGGGGCAGGGCGCGCATGCATAAGCTGGTTATCGGTATCGATCTGAGCACGACCACCTGCAAGGCCATTGCCTGGGATGCGCGGGGCGTGTTGGTGGCGCAGGCGCGGGCGCCGTTGGGGCTGTCGCGACCGGCGCCCAATGCGTACGAGCAGGACCCGGAAGACTGGTGGCGGGCCACGCAACAGGCGGTCACCGCGCTGATGCGGTTGGTCGAAGGCTCGGCCATCGCGGCCGTTTCCATCGTCAATCAACGGGAAACCGTGGCCGTCACTGACGCCGAGGATCGCCTGCTGCGGCCCGCCATTCTCTGGCTCGACGAGCGTCGCAAGGACGAGGTCGCGGCGCTCTGTCATCGCGTTGGGCACGAACGTCTGCACAGCATCACCGGTAAACCTCACGATTGGGCACCAGCCATTTACAGCCTGGCGTGGCTGGCCGACGCAGAACCCGAGCGGTTCCGGCAGATTCGCCACGTCTACGAACCTCACGCCTGGCTGGTGCGCAAACTCACCGGCGAGTTCGTCACCAGTTGGGCCAGCGCCGACCCGTTTGGCGCCTTCGACATTCACCAACATCGTTGGGCGGACGACGTGCTCAGCGCATTGCCGATCCCGCTAACGACC
This sequence comes from Pseudomonas salicis, assembly GCF_057128705.1. Classification (NCBI taxonomy): domain Bacteria; kingdom Pseudomonadati; phylum Pseudomonadota; class Gammaproteobacteria; order Pseudomonadales; family Pseudomonadaceae; genus Pseudomonas; species Pseudomonas salicis. The sequence goes on along the minus strand of NZ_JBSKHU010000001.1, from coordinate 1,263,499 downwards.
CCATGCTTCCCCAAGGCATTTGCCCCCGGCTCGGTGCTGGGCACTGTCACGGACCACGCCGAAACCCTCACCGGTCTGCCCGCCGGTACGCCCGTTGTGGCAGGCGGCGGCGACGGTCAGGCGGGCGGGTTGGGGATTGGGGTGGTCAGCGCAGGCACGGCTTACCTGAATCTGGGCACGGCCATCGTCTCCGGTGTTTACGCCGAAACGCCTCGCGTCCACGACGCCTTTCGTACGTTGTGCGCCATCGATCGCCAAGGCTACGTGCTGGAAACCTCGCTGCGCTCCGGCACCTTGCTGATCAACAGCCTGCTCAAACAGTTTTTCGAGATCGACGTCGTGGCCCAGCCCGACAGCTTGATCCGTCTGGAAATCGAAGCGTCGCGAGTGGCCCCTGGCAGCGCGGGTCTGATGCTGTTGCCGTATTGGAACGGTGTGATGAACCCTTACTGGGATCAGGACGCACGGGGTTGTCTGCTGGGGTTGTCGCCGGACCACGGCCGCGCGGAGATCTACCGCGCCGTGCTGGAAGGCATCGCGCTGGAACAGGCCGTCGCCACTCAACACATGGTGCAGGCGACCGGCGAGCCGGTGAACACCTTCGTCGCCATTGGCGGAGGCGCTGCGAGCCGCTTGTGGTGCCAGATCATCGCCGACATTACCGACAGGCCGGTAATTCGCGCCACGACGCAAGAAGCATCAAGTCTGGGCGCAGGCATTGCGGCGGCGGTCGGAGCGGGTTGGTACGAAGATTTCGCCAGCGCCGCACAGGTCATGACTCAGGACGGCGAGACTTTTCTGCCCAACCCGGCGCTGCGGGAATTCCATCGCGAGCTATTGGCGCTGTACAGCGAACTCTATCCCCGCCTGCGGGATTTGTACCCGCGTCTGGCCCAGCTCGGTTCACGTTTCAACCCGCGCTGAAACCGCCGTCCACGGTCAGCGTCACGCCGTTGATCATCGCCGCGTCGTCGCTCAGCAGGAAGGCAATGGTCGATGCGATTTCACTGGGCTGAACGAAACGCCCCAGCGGAATACGCGACAGCATCGACGCGGACTTGGCCGGGTCGCTCCAGGCTTTTTCGGCCATCGGCGTCAGCGTTACCACCGGGTTGACGCTGTTGACCCGAATCCCGTGGGGCCCCAACTCCACGGCCATCACCCGCGTCATGGCATCCAGCGCCGCTTTCGACGCGCAATAGGCGAGGTGATCGCGCGTGCCCACCGCTGCGGCCAGGCTCGACACGTTGACGATGGCCCCCGGCACGCCGCGCCTGATCAAATCGCGGGCCACGACCTGGGCGATGACCATCGGCGCCCGGGTGTTGACCGCCATCAGGTGATCGAAGGTCTCGACCGAGGTGTCGAGGACCGACTCCAGCTCCACGACCCCGGCGCAGTTCACCAGTAGGTCGATGGGCAGCATCGTCGTCACAGCAGCCTGTGTGGCGGCTGCATCAGCGAGGTCCACCACCAGCGTTTGTTCGCAGTAGGCGAGGTCATCCGGGTTGCGCCCCAAGGCAATCACCTCCGCGCCGCAGCGGGTCAGCCACTGCACGGTCTCGCGACCAATGCCCTTGCCCGCGCCGGGGACCAGAATGCGTTTGCCGAGGAAATCGTGGGTGGCCATGGTGTGCGCTCTCATCAAAGATAAAGTGATTCACTGATTCATTTAAGCGGCCAAACCTGTGGGAGCGAATTCATTCTGGGCGGCATTCCGACGAAAAACCCGTTCGGTCGTCAGAGCTGTGTTGCCTGACCCACCTTCGCGAATGAATTCGCTCCTACCGTGTTTTGCCGTCTGACGAGTGAGCGCCTGCGAATGGTCAGTTGTCTTGGGCCAGCAATTCCAGGGCAGCGCTTTCGTCGATGACCAGTTCATGGACCACGTTGCGCAGCAGCACGGCGCGAATGATTTCCGCCTTGTACGGACCGCCCGACACCAGCACCACTTTTTTGATCTTGCGCAGGTCATCGGGGTCCAGCGAGATGGCGCGTCGGTTCAGCGGGTGGTTGACCTCGATGCCGTCGCGGTCAAGCCAACGGCCCAGCAAATCGCCCACCGCACCGGCAGCGCGCAGGGAGCGGGCGTCTTCCGGGTTGACCAGGCCCAGTTCGAGCATCAACGAGCGTTCGCTCAAATCCCCCACGGTCAGCAATGCCAGATCGGCCTGGCGCGCCTTGCCCAACACGTCCTGCACCGAGGCTTCTTCGAGGATCATGCTGCGGTATTGTTCGGACGGCGCGAACAGCGGCGCCGCGAGGTAGTAATAGGAGCCGCCGAACAGCGTGGCCAGGCTCGACGCGATTTCCACGGTGTTGTTCGCCGAGCCGTAATGCAAACCGCCGAGCAGCGACACCACGGTCATGTTCGGCAGCGTGCGGCCTTGCAGTTCACGCACCGCCTGACGCAGCGTGCGACCCCAACCGACCGCGATGATCGAGCCGTCGACGAGGTATTCCTCGATGCTCGGCGCCACCCCGACGCCAAGCACGCGAAAGATGGTCGACGGGTCGTCAGGGGAGGGTACAACGGTCACGCGTTCCAGCCCGAACCGCTCCTGCAACTGGTCTTCCAGCGCGATGCACGACGCCAGCGGCGAGTTGATGCGGATCTGCACCACACCGGTTTCGCGGCAGGTGGCGAGGGCCTTGTTGACCCGCAGACGGGTGATGCCGAGGCGGTCGGCGATCTGCTGCTGGGTCATGTTGTTGACGTAGTAGTACCAGGCGATACGGATGTTCAGTTGGTCCTCCGCGTTCACCGGGTCGGTGTCGGGGGAGAACTCGGGATAGCGGTTCTGCACGGCAGTGTCCTTGGCGCGGGAAGCGACGCGCCTACTTTACGGCGCCCATGGTCAGACCTTGTACCAGATGCTTTGAAACCATCAACGCGAAAATGATCACCGGGAACACGATTAGCGTGCCGGTGGCCATGATCTCACCCCAGGGCAAATCGTAGCCGCTCATGAAACTGGTGGCCGTGACCGGCGCGGTGCGGGCGGCGTTGCGGGTCAGCACCAGCGCATATAACAGCTCGTTCCACGAGAAAATGAACGAGAAGATTGCCGACACCGCGACCCCCGGCATCGCCAGCGGCAGCGCGATGCGCCAGAAGATCGTGAAGCGCGAGGCGCCGGACAGTCGCGCCGCTTCGTCGAGGTCCTTCGGTACGCCGCGAAACTGATCGGTGCAGATCCACACCACGATGGGCAGGTTGAATGTCAGGTAGACCAGAATCAGCACGAGGTGGGTGTCGATCAGGCTGAGGTTGCGCGCCATGAGAAAAATCGGCAGCGCCACGACAATCGGGCTGAGCATGCGGTTGGTGATAAACCAGAACCACAGGTCTTCCTTGCCTTTGAATTCAAAGCGCGCCAAGGCGTACGCCGCCGGGGTGCCGAGGCCGACCGACAGTACCGTGGTGCACGCCGCGACGATCACTGAATTGCCGAGGCTGTGCAGCACGTCGCGCTCGAACAGCACTTTCACGTAGTTATCAAGGTGCGGGGTGAAGGCCCAGATCGGCGGTGAAGCGAGGGCTTCGGCTTGGGTCTTCATGCTGGTGGCGACCATCCAGTAGAAGGGGAAGACCGCGAATAGAAAGATCGCCAGAAGGCCCACCAAATGCCAGGCGTTGACCTTCATCTTCGGTTTGACCCGCACGGGGGCGGCCACGACTTTTGCAGCGGAAATGGTGGCCATGTCAGATCTCCCGGTAGACGAATTTGATGTACAGCCGCGCCAGCACGATGGTCAGGATCAGCAGCAGAATCGCCTGCGCCGACGCCACGCCCTGATCGAACACCCGGAAGCCGATGCGCTGGATGTAGACGCTGACCAGCTCGGTGGCCGCGCCCGGGCCGCCACGGGTCATGGTGAACACGGTGTCGAACATTTTCAGGATGTCGGCGGTGCGCAGGATCAGGATCACCGTGGCGCTGGGCAGCAAAAATGGCAGCTGCACATAGCGCACGATCTGCCAGCGGCTGCGGGTTTCGAGACGCGCGGCTTCTTCGATCTCGTTGGGCACCATGGTCAGCCCGGCGAGCAGCACCAGGGCGCAGAAGGGCGTCCATTGCCAGATGTCCATCAGCGCCACGGCGATAAAGGCGTTGGTGGTGTCGCCCAGCCATTCCACGGGGCCGACGTTGAGCATCGCCAGCAGCGCATTGGCAACACCGAAATCACGGTTGAAAATCAGCCGCCCGATCAGCCCGGCGACGGCAGGTGCTGTGGCCAACGGGATCACCAGGCTCATCCGAGCCAACAGCTTGAACCCTGAGAGGCCGGGTTTGTGCAGGAGCAGGGCGATGATCAGGCCGAGTGCCAGTTGAATCGGGACGACCGTGATCAGGAACAGCCCCGTTCGCCCCAGCGCCGCCCAGAACGACGCGTCGTTGAGGACGTTGAGGTAATTGTCAAAACCGATGAACGGCGTCGCGTCCTTGGGACGGGCGAGGTTGTACTGGCGAAAGGAATTCACCAGCGCGAACACCGTCGGGAATATCCCGATCAACGCCAGCGCCACGGTGGCGGGGGCGAGGAAGGAGAAGGCGGCACGGGTGTTGTTCCACAGGGTGGGGAACACCGGTTTTTTGTGTTTGGACATGGTCATAGGTCTCGGGTCGAACTTGGGGCAGGCAGCTCACGCATTCCCTGTAGGAGCCGGCTTGCTGGCGAAAGGGCCGTGTCAGGCGACGCGAGGTTGATTGACACACCGCTTTCGCCAGCAAGCCGGCTCCTACAGGGTTGAAGCATTACTTCAACAGCTTGACCTTGCCATCGTAGTAACCGGCCTTCTTCAGGATGTCCTCCATTTTGGTCCCGATCGCCTTGGCGCCGTCCGCCACGCTCGACTTGCCGAGCATGATCGCGGTGCCGTTTTCGCCCACCACTTCGGACACTTCAGGCCATTGCGGGAAACGAGGGCGATAGTCCGGCACGCCGCCTTCCCACGAGGTCACCATCGGCTGCACGAACGGGTACTTCTTCTGCACGTCCGGGTCTTTGTAGACCGACATCCGGCCACTCACGCCACCCGCTTCCAGGTACGGTTTGGCCATCGCTTCCGACGTCACCCACTGAATGAACAGCCATGCGGCGGCTTTCTGTTTGTCCTCGGATTTGGAATTGACCCCCAGCGAGAAACCGCCCAGTGCAGGCTTCAGACCGGCCGGGCCTTTGGGTTCGGTGGCCACGGCCAGGCAATCGGTGATCTTGGATTTGCTCGGGTCGGCCAGGGTGCCGTAGAACGCCGACCACTCGGTAATCATCGCCACCTTGCCTTGGGCGAGGGCGTTGACCGCTTCGTTGTGGTCGTAATCGACGATGCCCGGCGGCATGAACTTCATCAGGTCCTGACGGAATTGCAGGCCTTGTTGCGACTCTTTCGAATTCAGGTTGGACTTGAAGTTGGCGTCCAGCAGCGACCCGCCGAACGGCCAGAGGAAACGCATGAAACTGTCCGCCGACTGCGTCTCGCCGCGTCGCGATTGCAGCGCGTAGGCGTAGCGATCCTTGGCCTTGTCGGTAAGCTTCGGCCCGTAGTCCTTGAGCACTTCCTCCCACGTCGCAGGCGGCTTGTCGAACCCGGCGTCCTTGAGCATGCACTTGTTGTAAAACAGCAGCCCCGAATAGTTATCAAAGGGCAGGCCATAGGTTTCATCACCCCAGCCGCCGAAGGATTTGAGAAGGATCGGGAAGAAGCCGTCGAGCTTCAAATCCGGGTCCGCCAGCTTGCTGTCCTTGGTGAAGGTGGTGATCGGTTCCAGCCAGCCGTTGCCCGCGAATTCGCCGATCCACACGACGTCGGTCAGCACCACGTCCAGCTGTTCGCCGGACGTGAAACTCAGCACCTGACGCTCGCGGCTGTTTTCGTAGGGGATGGTTTCGTAGCTGACCTTGATCCCGGTTTTCTTCTCGAATTCCGGCAGCAGTTTGATGGCGGCGGCGTAACCAGGACGGTCGAGGAAAATCGCCTTGATTTCCGTGCCCTTGTAAGGGGCTGAGGCTTCTTCGAGGGTCCAGGCCTGCGCTGCGCTTGAACCCAGGGCGGACCCCAGCGCAATCGACAGGGCCAGGGCGTTCCATACCAGCTTCTTCATGACGTGACCTCTTTATTGTTGTGGATGAGGAGTACGCGTTGTGCGCAGATGCGCGTGTCTGAGTCATCTAATCCGGGTGCGGCAGCACGATGGTTTTCAAGGCGCCGTCGAGAAATTCCGAGGGGTAGCTGAACGCTTCCGACGCCTGTTGCAGATCGAAGCGATGGGTGACGAGGCAATCCACGTCCACCGCGCCTTGGGCCACCAGTTGAATCGCGCGGTCGTACACATGGCCCATGCGCCGTGACATGCGGATGTCCAGCCCCTTGCGCCGCAGCAACGACGCGCTGAGCGGGGTGTATTGATCGCCATCGGGAATGCCCACCAGCACCACGCGACCGCCGATGCGCGCGGACTGCGCGGCGATTTGAAAACCTTCCGGGGAGTTGGTGGCTTCCAGCACCAGATCGACGCCACGCCCCTGGGTCCATTCGGCAATCGCAGCGTGGTCGGCGGCGACCTCATCGGCGCCCAGTTGCCGGGCTTTTTCAGTGCGGTAGTTGATCGGGTCGATGGCGTAAATGGCTTTCTTGCACAGCCGTCGAGCCAGTTGCAACAGGCACAGGCCAATGGGGCCGCAGCCGATGATGGCGACGGTTTCGAAGAGTTTTTTCGTGCCTGCCAGGTCCATCGCGTGAATCGCCACGCCCAATGGCTCCAACATCACCGCCTGCACCGGGGTGAAATGGTCAGGGACGGCGTAGATCTGACTTGGCGAGACGACGATGTATTCGGTCATCGCGCCGTGGGTGTGCGGGGGAGCGCCAAGGAATTGAACGTGGGGGCAAAGATTGACGTGGCCGCGATGGCACCATTCGCATTGGCCGCAGGGTTTGGCCGGATCGACTGCCACCAGTTGGCCGGCCTTTAGTCCGAGGGCGGGTTGATCGTCGACGACGCGAGCGGCGAACTCATGCCCGGCGATGAACGGCTGCGTGATTTTGGCGTGGCCGATGGCGCCTTCCTTGAAATAATGCAGGTCGCTGCCGCAGACGCCGACCGCGCTCACGCGCAGCAACACCTCGTCGCCTACCGGCACCGGCACGGGCTTTTCACCGATGCGGATGTCCCGGATGCCATGGATATACGCAGCCCGCATTCGGTGTGCTCCTTGACATTTGTATTTTTAGAATTACAAATGATCGTAGAGCGAAATGAATGGCTGTCAAGTTCCGGAATGAACAAGCACCTGTAGGAGTGAGCTTGCTCGCGATGGCGTTCTATCTGTCATGAATATGGAGGCAGACAGTCCGCCATCGCGAGCAAGCTCACTCCTACAATTGATCGGTGCTGCCAAGACCACAACAACAATAATTCAGGGGATACGATTTTGACTGAGCTCAGTTTGAGTGGCGTCGAGAAAGCCTATGGCGACATCAAGGTGTTGCATGACATCCACCTGAGTATCGAAAGCCGCGAGTTCGTGGTCTTCGTCGGGCCGTCCGGGTGTGGCAAATCGACCTTGCTGCGCTGCATCGCGGGCCTGGAAAGCATCACCCAGGGCCAGATTCGCATCGGCACGCGAGACGTGACCTACCTGGAACCGGCCGATCGCGGCGTGGCCATGGTGTTCCAGTCCTACGCGCTGTACCCGCACATGTCGGTCTACGACAACATCGCCTTCGGCCTGAAGATGCAAAAACTGCCCAAGGACCAGATCGAAGCCAAAGTGCGCAACGCCGCCCGTATCCTTCAGCTCGAACCTTTGCTCGACCGCAAACCCAAGGCGCTCTCCGGCGGGCAACGGCAGCGGGTGGCCATCGGGCGCGCCATCGTCCATGAGCCGGAGGTGTTCCTGTTCGACGAACCGCTCTCCAACCTCGACGCTTCGCTGCGGGTGCAGATGCGCATCGAGATCGCCAAACTCCACGCCGACCTGCAGGCGACCATGGTCTACGTCACCCACGATCAGGTCGAAGCCATGACCCTGGCCGACAAAATCGTGGTGCTGAACAAGGGCGGCATCGAGCAGGTCGGTTCGCCGCTGGAGCTGTACCACCACCCGCGCAACCGCTTCGTCGCGGGCTTCATCGGCTCTCCGCAGATGAGCTTTCTCCTGGTCTCGGCAGCAGCGGTCAGCGCCGACGGCGTGCAGGTGAATTTGCCAGGCGGCGGGACCTTATGGGTGCCGGTCAACGGCGAGGGCGTCAAACCCGGCGACCCGCTGACGCTGGGGTTGCGGCCGGAACACCTGTCCGAACAAGGATCAGGCGAAGCGCAGATCCCTGCGCTCGCCAGGGTCGTCGAACACCTCGGCGGCGAAACCTTCACCCACGCCGAAACCGACGACGGCAGCGACCTCATGATCAAGGGCGACGGTTTGTCCTCGGTCAAAGCCGGACAGGCGTTGTCGATTGGGGTGTCGGGTGCGCGGTGTCATTTGTTCGATGAACAGGGGCAGGCATTGGCTCATCGGCGGCATTACACGGAATTGGCAGCCGAAGCGAATGCTCAAGCGTCCGGCGCGGCGGCGGTGGCGAGGTAGGCCTACCGCATTCGCGACGGTCGCACACCTCCAGCAGATGCCACAGGTTATGTGTCGGTCGAAACTTCCCGGCACACCCCATCACCTGTAAGAGACGTTGGAGGTCACGACGGCAGCGATTGTCAGCGTGACCTCAGATCGGCCATTGGTGCGAGCCACCGCAGCCCCATAAAAAATGTGCGTGTTCTGATCATGTTTCGGGCGCTTCGCAAAGGTCTGCAAACAGGTCAATACCCCCGGCTCACGGCGCCTATTGCGTAAAGTTAAAATGCCACTATGCTGCTGTTTCGGCGAGCTATGCTGAAGGTTGCTGTTGTACCCCGGCGTCTCTACCCCCTAACAATCCATAACCAGTCGACGACAGCTTGCGACGTTCCGATTCACCCGATGGGCGCCCTTGGAAACGGCCATCGACGGTGACGCGGGTGCAGGACCGATCGGCCTCAGCAGAAGGTTCGACGATGCGCCTCTTTTCCCTTTCGATCTGTCTCACCGCGATCATGTTCGCCGGCCAGACCGTGGCCGCTGAAGCCACGCCCGAGCCTCAGGCGGTGGTTAGTAAAGCTCAGGTTCTTGAAGAAAAAGCCGCCGAGAAAGACGGCCCCACCCCGGCGGTGCCCAGCAGTCAGATCATCACCAAATCCGAAGCCCAGGCCGTGGACCCGGCGGGCGTGGCGTCAGTGGACGACGCGCTGGTCTGCCTGTCGCGGACCATCTATTGGGAAGCCAAGGGCGGCACGGATGCTGATATGGAAGGCGTGGCTGACGTGGTGCTCAATCGCCTCGGTCATGAGGGTTATCCAGACACCATTTGCGGCGTGGTGAAGCAGGGCGTCGAGAAGAAGGCCTGCCAGTTTTCCTGGTGGTGTGATGGGCGTTCTGATCAGGTAAAAGAAGACGACCGCTACGCCGCCTCCAAGGAAATCGCCCGCAAGGCCCTGAACCAGCAGCTCACCGACCGCACCAAAGGCGCCATGTATTTCCACGACCGCAACGTCAAACCGGCGTGGGCGTCGGAATACCTGCGCACCGCCGAGACCGGGAAGTTTCTGTTTTACAAGCCGAAGGATGGCAAGGCAAAGTGATCGATCAGGTTCACGCCCGCTCTAGCAGCACACCTTCGGCCAGAGTCAAAAGCCCCGCACGCATCACGCTTTTTACTGTTGCACCCCAAACATCGCTGTCCAGTAAATCCCGGCGTCGCTCTTCGGGTCCACTGCGTACGAGGCGCCGAGTTCGCGGAAGGCGGGGTTCATGATGTTGGCGCAGTGCCCGGGGCTGGCCAGCCAGCCTTCGACCACTTTGCGGGCGCTGTCCTGGCCTGCCGCGATGTTCTCGCCAATCGCCTGCCCGATGTAACCCGCCAACTCCGCCCGGTCACCCGGTGTGCCACCGTTGCGGCCTTTGTGGTCGAAATAATTGTTGTTGGCCATGGAGCGCGTGTGACCTTCGGCGGCCGTTGCGAGGGTGTCGTTCCAGGTCAGCGCCGAAGCAGGGCCGTAAGGTTGGCCGCCACACTGGTGAGGCACGCTGCGGGCGGCGTTGATCAGGCCGAGCATTTTTTGCCCTTCCGCCTGTGAATTGCCCAGGCCACCGGCCAGCAAAGGACGGGCCAGCACGACGCGCCAGTCGCGGTCATTGCGGCTCACGCCCACGTCGACGAACTGCGGGTTGAGCACCACCTGACAGAAACTCTCCTGAATCGCTTTCATCGCCGACTGCGCGTCCCGGGGGCCGGAAAGGCTGATCGCCTGCACGGAGACCATCGGGTACGAGGCCCGGGCCAGCATCGGTTGCAGGTCCACGGCGCCACTGGCCGGTAGGTTCAGGCGCGGGTCGGTGTTCAGTGGCGGCAGCTCCTGAGACACGACATTGGCGCAGGGCTGGGCCTCGCTGCGGTAGGTGTTGATGGACTGGATCAATTGCGTTTCTTCGCTGGCCAGCGCCGTCCCGGTCAACATCAGCAGCCCTGAAATGGCCGCAAGACGCGTGAAAGTTGTGAAGCGCATGAAGATCTCCCTTGAGCTGACTGCGGCCATGATGCGCGATTTTGCCTGTTTCGAAATAGTCTGAGCCGAAGAATCCACGGAGGTTGCAGTGCCGTGACAGGTTTTTGCAATGGCAAAAGGGAAAAACTGTCGGGTGGGGCAACACCGAGGACCCCCAGCGCTGCAAGTGTGGACCCCCGTCAGCCGCAGGAATCGACCACGTTCAACACCGTGGGCCGTACACTGACGGCCCATTCCTGGACGGCATAGTTGTTATCGCCACGCCCTGTCTACTGGGCCTCGGCGCGACTTGAGAGGATGAGCTCACCCAATGTTCATCACTCACAAGGACTACCGCCATGACCCTGCAAGCCACCCTCGACGCCTTCAAAGCTGATTTCGTCGCCGGTAAACCGCCTTACAACGCGCCGCCTCAGGTGCACGTCATCATGAAGCGCGCCACCGATGAACTGATCGCCTCTGGTCAGGCCGATCGAACGCTGAAGGTTGGCGACAAGGCCCCGGTCTTCACCCTCAACGATCCTGACGGCAACCCGGTGTCCTCCACCGAGCTGCTCGCCAAGGGGCCGCTGGTGATCAGTTTTTATCGTGGCGTCTGGTGCCCTTACTGCAACATGGAGTTGCAAGCCCTCGAAGCGACGCTGCCGGAGTACCAGGCGCTGGGCGCAAGCCTGGTGGCGATCTCGCCGCAAATCAGAGCCAACAGCCGCAAATCGGTGCGCCAGAACCACCTGACGTTCCCGATCCTCAGCGACGAAAAAAGCCAGGTCGCGGACGCTTTCGGCCTGCGTTTCGCGCTGCCGGACTACCTGGTCGACCTCTACAAAGGCTTCGGCAATGACCTGCCGGCCTTCAACGATGACCCGGCCTGGGTGCTGCCGATGCCTGCGCGCTTCGTCATCGGTCAGGACGGGCTGATCAAATACGCCGAGGTCAACCCGGATTACACCCAGCGTCCTGAACCGACCGATTTGTTGCCTGCCTTGCGCGGCTGATTCATCGGCGCATAGCGAGCCGTCACCCTGTGTGGCGGCTTTTTTGCGTTCACAGGTTTTGCAGCCCGTCGAATGATCGGCGATGCTGCGCGCACTGCTTCGACTGACAAGGAACCCCGATGGACCGTCTCGCCGCGATGGAAACCTTTATCTGCGCCGTGGAAACCGGCTCGTTCTCCACGGCGGCCAAGCGGCTAGGCGTCGGTCAGCCTGCCGTCTCCAAATCCATCGCCTCGCTGGAAGAGGCCCTCGGCACGCGCCTGTTATTGCGCACCACCCGCGGCCTGACGCCCACCGAAGCGGGACAGACCTATTACGAGGCCGCGCGGCGCACGGTGGATCAGGCCAACGAAGCCGATGCCGCCGTGCAGGGTGCGGGCGCCGGGTTCAGCGGGCGGTTGCGGGTCAGCGCGGCAGTGACCTTTGCCAGCCTGCACGTGGTGCCGTACCTCGGCCCGCTGCTCAAACAGCATCCTCAACTGAACATCGAAGTCGTGCTGGATGACCGCAGCGTCGATCTGGTCGAAGAGGGGATCGACGTGTCGTTGCGCATGGGCGCGCTGGAAGACTCGTCGATGACGGCGAGGAAGATTGCCGAAGGGCGTCGCCGGATCATCGCCACCCCCGCGTACTTCGAATCCCACGGTGTGCCAAAACATCCGCGAGACCTGGTCAGCCATCAAGGTGTGATCTACAACCGCAGCGGGGGCGGCGATACCTGGGCCATGCGCAAGGGCGACGAAGTGCTCAGCGCCTCGGTGGCCGGTCGTCTGAGGGTGTCGGCAGCGGAAGGGGTGAGGGCGGCGGTCAAGGCCAACCTCGGCCTGGTCATGGCCTCGGAATGGATGTTCGCTCCGGAGCTGGCCAGCGGCGAAGTGGTGACCGTGCTCGACGACTGGACGTTGCCCTCCATCGACCTGTGGGCCGTCTTCCCGGCCGGGCGCATGACCAGCGTCAAGGCCCAGGCGTTCGTCGATTACGTGGCGGCATTGCTGGCGCACTGACAAAACCTCAGGCGCCTCGCTCGACCTGTGGGAGCGAATTCATTCGCGATGTGGAGGCCGATCCAACACTGACGGATCGGATGTGCCGACTTCGCGTCGAGTGCCGCCCAGAATGAACTCGCGCTCACAGTCGAGAGCCGCTGATGTGACAAATGCCTCTCACTCATCAAACCCATAAAGCTGCGCCGGGTTGTCCACCAGAATGGCCTGTCGCGCAGCGTCGCTGTCGGTCCAGTCCAGCAACAGGTCCAGCAGGTCGGCGTCATCGGGTTTGTGGGCTTCGGTGACGTGGGGCCAGTCGCTGCCCCAGACCATGCGCTGCGGTGCCAGTGTGGCAAAGTCCTGGGCCAGCGAGCGCACATCGGCGTAACGCGGTCCGCCCTGCGCGGTATTCAGGTAGGGACCGCTGAGCTTGACCCAGGCTTTGTCGGCGTCGATCAGCCGCGCGATGAACCGAAAGGCCGGGTGGCTGGCGTTGGAACCTCCGGGCATCCGCCCCATGTGATCGAAGACGATCTGTACCGGCAGCGTCGCCAGCAGCGTTTGCTGTTCAAGAATCTGCTGCGCCGCCATATGGATCTGCAGGTGCCAGCCGAACTCGGCAACGCGCTCGGCCAAAGGCTTGATCATTTCGACGCTGACCACCTGATTGCCCGCATTCCACAGGCTGAAGCGCAGGCCGCGAATACCGCCCTCATGCAGTGTGATCAGCTCTTTGTCGGTGACGCGGGTGTCGACCACCGCAATGCCACGCGCTTGCCCGCGCATGCGTGCGATGGCGTCCAGAGTGCAGCGGTTATCGGTGGCGTAATACTTCGGTTGCACGATCACCGCACGACGCAGGCCGAGGGATTCGCGAACCTTGTGGTAGTCGGTGATCGATTGCCCGTGGGCAGACGGCGTCGATGGGTCAGCCGGGGCGAAGCGCGGGTCGATGATATGGATGTGCGCGTCGCAGCTGTTGGCGGGTGGTTTCAGGTCAGCAGTTTTCATAAATTCCTGGCTCTTCAGGCTCGCTTTCAGGGTATACACCCATTTCTGTAGGAGCGAATTCATTCGCGATACGGCGTGACAGGCGATGAATTGCGATTGACTGCACCGACGTCTCGCGAATGAATTCGCTCCTACGGGGGGGGCGCGTGTCGTGCGGTCTTACACCAGCAATAACAACGCCGCGCCGTACGCCACCATCGCCACCAGAAAGGTGACAAAGGTAAAGCCCAGCACCCGCTGCACGCCGACACCCGCCATGGCCACGACCGGCGCGGCCCAGAATGGCTGCATCATGTTCGACACCTGTTCGCCCATGGCCACTGCCATGGTGGTGGCGGCCAGCGAGGCGTGCAACTCGACCGCCGCCGGAATCGCGAACGGCCCTTGCACCGCCCAGTGTCCGCCGCCGCTGGGAATCAGGAAGGTGACCAGCAGCGAACACACGTAGCTCCAGAACGGCAGGGTGTGGGTGGTGGAAATCGCCACGAACAGCTTGGCGATCACCCCCGGCAGACCGGTGGCCTCCATCATGCCCATGATCCCGCCGTAAAGCGGGTATTGCAGGATCATCGAGCCGCTCTGTCTGGCCGCACCCTTGACCGCGTTGGCGTAAGCCAGCGGGTAGCCGTGCAGGATGATGCCGAGGGTGAACATGATCGCGATCACGCCGTTGACCCCGGACAATTGCAGATGCCCGGTGAACGAATACGCGACGATGGCAATGCCCAGCGCGCCCATGATCACGCTGCCCAGCGGCGAATATTCGAGGAATTGCGCGAAGCTGCGTTTGCCTTCGGGGCGTTTTGCGGGTTCCGGGTCCGGGTGTTGGGTGATGTCCAGGCACACCGCGTCTTCATCTTTGGGGCGCAGGGCCGCGAGGACGAACGGCATGATCACCAGCAACCCCAGGGTCGGCACCATGTTGTACGGCACGAACACCATGTCTCCCAGGCTCAGGACATGGCCGGTGAGTTTTTCCACGACGTTCATCGGGTTGCCCGGTGTGGTCTGGGCCAGCACGATGGAGCTGGACAGGCCGCCTGCCCAGACCACCCAACCCGAGAATCCCGCCGCGACCAGCCACGCAAAATCCACACGCATGCGTTTGGCGATTTCCCGGGCGAGCAGGGCGCTGAGGACTAATCCGAAGCCCCAGTTGAAAAACGAGGTAATCGCCACGCACAGGAAAATCATCGCACCGGCTTGCGCAGGGGTGCGTGCGAAGGCAACGAGGCGAGTGAAAAAACGCTGCACGATGGGCGCGTGAGCCAGCGCATGGCCGAGCACCAGCACCAGCGTGATCTGCAGCGCGAACGTGAAGATGTTGCAAAAGCCCTTGTACCAGCCGCCCAACAGCGCATCTACAGAGGCGTTCGGGGCCACCAGCAACGAAACGACGGCCACGATGAACGTGATGAAAATCGCCAGCACGAACGGGTCGGGAATGGTCCGTTCGAACAGACTGATCGTGCTGTCGGTGAAACGGGTGCGCAGGCTGCGCGGGGCAGTGATCGCCGTGTTCATGTGCGAGGGCCTCCGTGCAGACGGAGGGGTTGCGTGGTGCTGGTCATGGGGTGATCCCTTTTATTGTGTTTGTGGGAAATCTTTGGTGCTGTGAAGACACACGTCCAGTAGGAGTGAGCTTGCTCGCGATGGCGTCAACCCGGATGTTCCGGTGTCTGGCAGTAGATCCATCGCGAGCAGGCTCACTCCTACAAAGGGGCGCGCGAACATCAGGTCGTGCAAGTGTCCAGAATCATTGCAAGGCGCCGCTCGCCCGCAGCTGGGCAATCTGCTCATCGGTAAACCCATGCTCGGCCATCACGCGATCCGAGTCCGCGCCGAATACCGGTGCCGCGAAGGGTTCGGAGCCGGGCGTGCGGCTGAAGGTCACGGCGCGGGTGAAGCCCTGATAGCGCCCCACGGCAGGGTGCTCGAACTCGGTGATCAGCGATTCCGCTTCGCACTGCGGGTGGTCGAACATGTCCTCGACCCGACGCGCAGCGGCGCACGGCACGGCCTCGCCGAAAAGCGTTTCCCATTCCAGCGCGCTGTGCTGCTGAAGGGCTTCGTGCAGTTGTGGGACGATGATTTCGTGATGAATCGCCCGGTTGCGCACGGTGCTGAAACGCTCGTCGTTCGCCAGATGCCCCAGCCCGGTCAACTCGCACAAGGCGGTCCAGAAATGCGGCGTGTTGGCCGACAGGTACAAATAGCCTTCGCGAGTCGGGTGAATGCCGGTGATGCCGCCGGAGCGCATGTCGCGGTCCAGTGAGCGGGGTTCGCTGTCTGCCCAGATCAGCCGAGCGGACTGCATCGCCAGCGCGCTGCGCAACAGCGACACGCCCACCGACTGGCCCAGTCCGGTGCGTTCGCGTTCGAACAATGCTGAGGACACACCGCCTGCCACCAGCGACGCGGCGTAGTAATCGACCACTGAACCGTAAAGAATTTCAGGCGGGCCGTCGGGCTTGCTCTGGGCCGCGCACATGCCGGTCATGGTTTGCAGCACCTGATCGTAACCGGCCTTGGCTTTGAGCGGACCTTCTTCGCCATAACCGGTCACCGCGCAATAAATCAGTCGCGGGTTGACCGCTTTCAACTGCTCGTAGTCAATGCCGAGCCGCGTCGGGACGCCGGGACGGAAGTTGTGCACCAGCACATCGGCCTCACGTACCAGGGTCAACAATGCATCCAGACCACCGGGGGATTTGAGGTCCAGGACCACGCCGGATTTGCTGCGGTTGACGCCCAGAAAGGCGCGGCTTTCAGACGCCAGCGTGGACGGGTATTTGCGCAGGTTGTCGCCAGTAGGCGGCTCGATCTTGATCACCGTCGCGCCTTGGTCGGCCAGCAGGGAGCAGCCATACGGGCCGGCAATGTAAGCGCTGAGGTCGAGGACAGTGATCCCGGCGAGCGGGCCGGTGGAGGGGCGAGGGTGCGACATGGGTTTCTCCGATCTTGTTATCGCTGGACGGGCAACGCAGGCTCCGATGCAGCACATGGGAGCCATTCTGGTCAGCACAATGGAGAAATAAAATGCGTTTTAGCTAGCTTTAGAATCCATAAAAAATGGATTTATTGCGCGCTCAGTTGCTCGAACAACACCTTGCAGAACACCTCGATCAAACGCTCCTTGGCCGAATTGCGTTTCCACAACAGACCAATCGGTCGGTACAGCCCGGCGCCGGGCAACGGGATCTGTGCCAGTTCACCCAACTGCGCGTGCATCGGTCGCCACTGCGGCACGAGGGATACGCCGAGGTTGCCCTTGACCATCGCGGCGATGGCGTCCAGCGCGTCCATTTCGAAGCGCTCCTGGGGCTGAATGCCTGCCTGCAACAAGTAGCGGTCCGCCAACACGCCGCCCCAGGAGCGGCGGTGGTAACGAATGAACGGCTGACTGCGCAATACGCTGTGCGGGTGCTCGTCGGCGAGATGACGGGGAGCAAGCACCACAAACGGCTCGTCGCGCACCGGGCGCCAGACGAACTCTTTCGGCAGCTCGAATTGCGGCGCAACCATCATCGCGATGTCGGTTTCGCCGGACAGCACCTTGCGGTACAGGTCGGTGGAAAACGCCGGCTCCACGTGGGGGCGCAGGTGTTCGTAATTGGCGATCAGCGTCGCCAGTACGCCGGGGACGAGATAGGCCAGGGCGGTGGTGATGCAGCCGATGCGCAGCTCTCCGGCGACAGCGTCCAGCGCGGCGATGGCGCGCAGATCGCGAGCGCGCACCAGCAATTCACGAGCGGGGCCCAACAGCGCGGAACCGGCGGCCGTCAGTTGCATGTTGCGCCCGGTGCGGCTGAGCAGGGGCTGGCCGATTTCGTGCTCCAGCGCCTTGATCCGTTGCGCCACGGCGGTGGGGGTCAGGTTGAGTTTGCGCGCGGCAGCGGCGGTGGAGCCGAGTTGGGCGACTTGAAGGAAGCTGTCGAGGTAGCGCGTGTCCATAGTCTAAAAATTCTGGATTCTAAACGTAGAAATACGCACTTTAGTTAGCTTTTGCGCTTTTGCAATATGGGCCCGGCTTTCAATAGCGCCGGGGCCATGCACCTGGCTTCCAAGAACAATGCCGGGTATGGGGCGTGGTCCTGTCATCCGGCGCGACGTTGCGATGCCTTCCCGGCCGCCGTCGTCATCGAGTGAATCGCCCATGCGCAGCAAACTGTTTGTCCCCGGTTCCCGTCCCGAACTCTTCGAAAAAGCCCTGTCCTCTCGCGCCGACGGCGTCAGCTTTGATCTGGAAGACGCGGTCGCCGAAAGCGCCAAGTCCGAGGCCCGCGCGCAATTGGCGGGGTTTCTGGCGCATCTGCCGACGACCGGGAAAACCATCGTCGTCCGGGTGAACGGTCAGGATTCGGCCCATTACGCCGCCGACCTTGAAGCACTGGTCGGCACCCGGCTGGACATCATCAACCTGCCGAAAGTCGAAAGCCCCGAGCAGATTTTGCAACTGGTGGCTGACCTTGAGCGGCTGGAGCGTCAGCACGCGTCAGCGGCCAACATCCGCATCCTCGCCAACATCGAATCCCCCCGTGGCTTGCGTCTGGCCGCCGAGATTGCCAGTGCTCACCCCAGAGTCATGGGCCTGCAACTGGGTTTCGCCGACCTGTTGGAGCCGTTGGGCATCGACCGTCGCGACACCGCCGTCATCCGGCAGCTTCAACTGAGCGTTCGGATGGCGGCGGGGGAAGCAAACGTCGCCGCCTACGACGCGGCGTTCGCGGCCATCAAGGACCCGGACGGCTATCAAGAAGAGGCCCGTTACGCCCGACGGCTGGGTTTCACCGGCAAGTCGTGCATTCACCCGACGCAGATCGACCTGGCGAACGAAGCGTTCCTGCCGTCCGCCGAAGAGATCGACCGCGCCCGGCGTTTTGTGACAGCCGCCGACGAAGCGGATGCGGCAGGCGTCGGGGCTTACACGGTTGACGGGCAAATGGTGGATGCGCCGTTCGTGATCCGCGCACGGCAAGTGCTGGAACAGGCGCGTCAGGCCGGGCTGTTGACCCACTGACATCTCTGGACACCCCCGGCAACACCGCTCTACAACAATAAAAGAAGACGAGGTTTCCCCATGCATAACGCCGAATCGCTGGCACGGCCCGCCGTGGCCGGGTCCGAGCCACGCCGCAATGCGCTGTTCTGGCGCCTGATGGACATCCGCATCAGCTTCATTCCATTGCCGGTCTACCTGCTGCTGTTGGGGCTGGTGGCCGGGTTGCTGCTGACCAAGGAAATCAAGGCCGACCTGCCGACCATGATCGCGATCATCGGCCTGGGCGGCGCCACCTGTGGCGAGATGGGCAAGCGCCTGCCGTTCTTCGGCAAGATCGGCGGCGCGGCGATTGTCTCGGCGTTCCTGCCGTCCTACATCGTCAGCCTCGGCTGGGTGCCCCAGGACATCATCACGCCGGTCACGACCTTCACCAAGTCGAGCAACTTCATTTATCTGTTCGTCTCGGCGGTGGTGGTCGGCAGCATTTTCACCATGGACCGCAACCTGATCATCAAAGGCTTCGCCAAGATTTTCGTGCCGCTGCTGGTGGGCTCGGTGCTGGCGCTGCTCGCGGGGATCGCCGTGGGCATGCTGTGCGGGCTGGAACTGCGTCAGGTGTTGTTCTTCGTCATAGTGCCGGTGATGGGTGGCGGGCTGGGCGAGGGCGCGATTCCGCTGTCGGTGGGGTATGGCGAAATCCTTGGCATGGATTCCGGCAAGATACTGGCGCAATTCCTGCCGATCATTCTGCTGGGCAACCTCGTGGCGATCATGGCGTGCGGCGCCCTCGATCTGGTGGGCAAACGCTTTCCGCACCTGACCGGTAACGGGCGGTTGCAGATGATCGAACTGCCTCAGGACGCCACCGCACCGGGCGTGGAAAAGGAAACGCGCTTCGACAGCGACACGGTCAATCAGGTCATCGCGGCGGGCATGTGCGCGATCACGCTGTACCTGGCCGGTGTGCTGCTGCATGCGCTGTTCGGCCTGCCGGGGCCGGTGTGCATGCTGTTCATCGCGGTGCTGCTGAAACTCTGCAACGCCGTGCCGCAACGGCTGGAAGCCGGGGCGCAGGTGCTGTTCAAGTTCTTCACCACCTGTGTGACGTACCCGCTGCTCTTCGCCAATTCCATCGCCGTGACTCACTGGAGCGAACTGACGGCGGCGTTCCACATCGGCAACGTGCTGACCATCACCACCACCGTGTTGACGCTGGTGCTGACAGGGTTGGTGATCGCCCGGAAAATGGGTATGTTTCCCATCGAGACCGCCATCGTCAACGGCTGCCACAGCGGCTTGGGCGGCACCGGCGACATCGCCATTCTGACGGCCGCGAACCGCATGCAACTGCTGCCGTTCGCACAGATATCCACCCGCATCGGCGGGGCGATCACCGTGATGGGTGCGTTGCTGATACTGGCGAATTTGCCGCCGGTGTAGCGTCCAGCGTTAGGGCAGAAGGACATTCGGACAGCCAGCGAGGTCCCCTGTGGGAGCGGATTCATGCGCGAAACGATCTTTCAGGCGACAGAGCAGTGTCGAGTGCAACGCCAATTCGCGAATGAACTCGCTCCCACAGGTAGGTCCAGGCCATCGGCCTACCTGTTTCCATTCGCTCACAACGTCGCCTTGACCTGCAACCCGACAATCAAGGTGTTTTCGATGTCCTCCCCATAAAACGCTCCCGGTTCAATGATGTATTGCACCGACGGCCGAATCGTCAGCCACGGCGCCACCTGTGCGCCGTAGGTCATCTCCACCAGACCCTCGCCGCTGGCCAGGTCCGGGAAGTCTTCACCTCGGGCCAATGCCGCGTTTTCCTGCACATCACGGCTGCGCGGGTTGAACACCGCGCGGCCGTAACCCACGGCAATCGTGTCGTTGGGGCGTGACACGAAAGGCTTCTTCAGCGCAAAACCTGCCGAATACCAACGACGAAACGGCGCCGCCGCTGCACTGGCATTGGAGAACTGCCCGAACACATGGACGTTACGGCCAATCACCGCGTCCGAATTCCACACCGTCTGATCCATCAGGAAATACGAGCCTTCACGGCCTGCGACTGCTTTGCCGGTGCCGATGCGCGGCACGTCCGAGGTGTCGTAGTAATAGCCGACACGGTACTCGCCGGGCAGGTCGCCGAGGACGTTGTAGATGGCTTCGACCGGCAGGATGTTGCCCGTGCTGTCCTTGGGCGTGACATGCCATGCCCGGCTGGAATCGCCGTTGCTCGCGGCATCGACCTTGAACGCCGCGACCTGCACCGCGAAATTCGGGTTAAAGCGGTACCTGGCCATGCCGCCCAGATGCGCGTTGGGGTAGTTGCCCCAGCCGCTGCCCCCGGACATTGCCAAGGGATGACCGCAAAACCCGGCGTTCATGAAGTTGCACAAAATCCCGCTGCTCAGCCCGCCCAGGTCGTTGCCCATGGCCATGTAGCCGAGTTTCACGTTCAGCGCCGGGGTGAACAGCATGTTCTCGTAGCTCAGCTCGGTGAGGCGGGTGTAGAGGCCGCCGTAGTTTTCCTGCACCGGCAACCGGTTGCCGACCAGATCGCCCGAGCCGTCGTTGCCGCGCCGATCGTTGATCGTCAGTTGCACCTTACCGCCGCTGTCCAAGTCCAGCAGCTTGCCAAGGTCGAACTGCGCGCCAAGTTTGACGTTCTGCGAATACCGCGTGCCACGCTGCTTGCCGCCGTGGGCGTTGTAGACCGTTTCGCCGCTGTAATCGCCCGTGATTTTCACCCCTTGCGCCGTCAGGCGGCTGCGATTGCCATCCCAGTCGCCGGTCAGGGTGGTGCGGTCGAGCCAGTCATCGGCCCGCGTGGGCGAGGTGGCGGCCATTGCCATGACGGAACCGACGACCAGCGCGGTCGACAGCCCACGGCGGGCGCCGGGGTTTGCGGGGTATTGCGAAGGATTGCTCATCAAAAAACCTGAATGCGAAAAACCGGCCTCGCGGATGAGGGCGGCAGAAAGGGCACGCGCGGAGGGGCCGTTCACAAGCGGGCGACATGAAAACATATTCATGTACCAACCGGTTAATTCATTTTGGCGATGGCGACTATCGGCGCAGGTCATGCAAGAGGTCCTGATGTTACGGCGCCGTCCTGCACGTCGGCGGCGTCGGATTCCAACACGCTGCGGTCGATAAGCCAGAAGGCTACGAAGAAGGACTCTGCCCAACGCCTCAGGATGTGAGCGTGTTTTGCGTAGACCGACGCTGTGCGTGAGGACTTTTCAGGGGCAGGCACAATGTTCGATACTCCGCGCCATCTGACGTCCTCTCGATAAGAAAGAACATGGAAGTTTTGCACGGGCTCCACGACTATCGCTGGATCATTCTGTTGCTCACGCTCGGCGGATGGGCTGTGCTTGCCGCTCTCAAACAGGCGACCCGGACCGAAATCCGTCTGCTCCACCAGCGCAACGACCCACTCTTGCGGAGTGTCCTGGCGCAACACGGGATAGTAGAAGTGGAAATACTTCGGGACAGCACCATTCCCGGCGTGACGGGATCGTATGCACGTCCCTTCACGGTGCACCTGATTTTGCGCAGCCCGCCTGACCGCTGGTGGGTGTACATCCATGTTCAGGACTCGGACCCAGTCCTGAGGCCCATCTCCGAGGCGCGCGCCAGTGCGGCGCTTGGTTAAGGCTGTGCCAGACGTTTCAGCGGAGATGAGGTCGTCCTTTCATGGGGCAGTCGTCAAGCTGTCTCTGTACCTCATCGTCTGGCCCAACATGGTCTTTACAGCCATTTTTACGGTTGTCGCCGTCTTCGCTCCGCCCGTCATGATCATGATGATCATCAGTTGGTGGGGACTGGGCGCCCTGCTGGTACTTCATTACAGGTTTGCCGGTCAGTGGGATCGTCCCGGAAAAGCAGTGTGGTGGGGACTGGCGTTGGCGACTGCGTTGGTCGTATTGATCGGTTACGGTGGGGGCGTTGCGGTGTTGGCTCCTTCGATCTACTGGCTGCCTGCGTCCTGCATCCCTGTTGCAGCCCATTGGGCATGGCTCAGTTGGAAAGGATTTCGTCTCTGACTGTCGTCGTGGGGGGGCGAAGGAGAGGGGTCGATGATTTGAGTGTTGGCCCGTCACCCGCGCGACGTGAAGACCTCCTTGAGCACCGGCACAGCTGACATCGCTTTCGGCCAGCCGAAGTAAAACGCCAAGTGGGTCACCCATTCCGCGGCCTGTTCACGGGGCAGGCCGTTGACCATGGCGCGGTTGAGGTGGAAGGCCAGTTTCACCGGCTGCTTCTGGGTGATCAGCGCGGCAACAGTGATCGGGCTGCGGTCCTTGGGTATCAGGTCGGAGCGCGGTCTGGCCACTGTTGCCCAATGTGCGCTGTTGCATGGTGCGACTCCTCAGTGACGATCAACCTACCTTATATTCCTGTACGCTCGTCAACAATCCGCCAACCGTTGCATGACTCGCTGAGGGGAATTCACAAGTGATCCGCGCCGACTTGCCCGAATTGACGGCGTTCATCGCCATCGCCGAACACCAGAGTTTCAGCCGCGCAGCACGGGTGCTCGGGGTCTCGCCCTCGGCGCTGAGCCACTCGATGCGCAACCTGGAGGCGCGGCTGGAGATGCGCCTGTTCAACCGCACCACGCGGTCGGTGGCCCTGACCGAAGCGGGTGAGCAACTGTTGCAAGGGGTGCGGCCACTGCTCGCTGACCTCACCAACGTGGTCAACGAAGTCACCTCGGCGCGGAACACCCCGTCGGGGTCGATTCGCATCAGTGCCTCGGAGTCGTCGATCAAACTGTTGGTGCGCCATGTGGTGCCGGATTTCCTGCGAACCTATCCGCAGATCCACATCGAATTCGTGGCGGACAGCCGTTTCGTGGACATCGTCGGCGAGGGGTTCGATGCCGGTGTCCGGGTGTTCGAAGACGTGCCCAAGGACATGATCGCCGTGAGGTTTGGCGCCGATGTGCATTTTGGTGCGGTGGCGTCGCCCGAATATTTGCAGCACCACCCCGCGCCCGATGTGCCCCATGACCTCAAGCAACACCGCTGCGTCCGTTTCAAGTTTGCCAGCGGGGCGCTGTTTCGCTGGGATTTCGAATACCTGGGGCAGAGCGCGAGCATCGACGTCGATGGCCCGCTGACCATAGACAACGTCAATGTGATGATCGAGGCGGCGCTGGCGGGCGTCGCTATTGCCTGGTTGCCACTGGGTCAAATTGAAGAGCATCTGCAAGCGGGCAGGCTGGTGCATCTTCTGCCCGAGTGGGGTCCGGTCTATCCCGGCACCTGCTTGTACTACCCGGCGAACCGGCACCCGCCCATGGCCTTGCGGTTGTTCGCCGACGCCGTGCGGGCTTGGGCATCGACGCGGCTCACCTAAGGCGCAGCGTCGGGCGGATCGCCCCCCCTGGGTTTTATCGCGGCCCCATGACAACGGCGGGCGCTTGTGCGCAAATGCTTCATCTGCTGACAACGCTGAACAGGACACTCGATGCAACTGGAATGGCTGGAAGATTTCATTGAGCTGGCGCGCACCCGCAGCTTGTCGCGGGCGGCCGAAATTCGTTGCGTGACCCACCCAGCGTTCGGGCGGCGGATTCGTGCACTGGAGGACTGGGTCGGTGTGCCCTTGGTGGAGCGCAAACAGCCACTGTCGCTGACCCCCGCCGGCTTGCTGTTTCTCGACGCCGCGACGCAATCGATGGAGCTGCTGCTGGCCGCCCGCGCGCAGTTTCAGAACCTCGGCATGAACCGCGACGAGCCGCTGCGCATCGCCACGGGCCGCACCTTGGCCAGCGTGTTTTTCCCGGACTGGTATCAGTCGCTGCATGCGCAGTTCGGCGCATTTCCGGTGTGGCTTGTGACGGGCGGAGCGCAGGAAGCGATCACCAAGTTGAGCGCCGGGGAGGTGGACTTGCAGCTGATTTTCTCAAGCCCGCTGACGCGCATTCTGATCGACAGCGAGCGCTTCGATTCACGGGTGCTGGCCCGGGAAGAATTGCTCCCGGTCAGCGCGCCGGATGCTCAGGGGCAAGCGCTGTTTCTGATCGACGTCAGCAGTGATGTGTCGAGCATTCCGTGGCTGGGGTTTTCCCCCACATTGTCCCTGCGCGGAGTGTTGGCCCAGCATCTGGCGCGGCTCCCTCACCGGTTGGCGTTGCGCATGATCTATCAGGCGGATTCCTACGAGGCCATTCTGGAAATGGCCAAGCGCGGCAGTGGCCTGGCCTGGTTGCCGCGCATGGTGGTCAAAGAGGCGCTGGCAGCGGGGGAGTTGGTGATCGCGGGCGGGCCGGAAATGCAGATCGGTTTCGACATCTCGCTGCACCGCTTGCGCGCCAATCGCAGCGAACGGGTGATGCGGATCTGGGAGGGGTTGGCGTCGGATTGATTGCCTGGCCTTCAGGTCACTGCGAATGTGCGACCTGACGCGGACCACAACCTGTGGGAGCGAATTCATTCGCGAAAGCGGTAGTTCAGACGAAGAAGATGCGTCGCCTGTCCCGACGATTCGCGAATGAATTCGCTCCCACAGAGGTTCATCTGTGTTGCGGAGTCTGAGCCGGACACGTGCCGCTACAGACCCAGTTCTACCGCACCGTTTATGGGCAGCCGGCAAATAATCAACGCATCGTCCCGCCGTCAAACGCCCATCCCTACGCCCCTGTGCCGAATAAGCTCAACCCTGTGCCCAAACAGCAATTGTCCAACCCGCCGACCTGATCCACCTTTACACCGGGCCGGGCAGTCATGGAGGCGAAGACCTTCAGTCACTGTCCGGTTGTTTTCACCCAATAAAAAAGACTGCCGTCGAGTTCGCCCGCCATGGCTCGCGAACGTGATCGCCCACTGTGAAACAGACCCGGAAGCCATTCTTCATGACCCCTCATTCATCAACCGTGAGCGCCGCCCCGGCCACTGCCCGACGAGGCCCGTGGAAAGAGATCGTTGCCGCCAGCTTCGGCAATGCGCTGGAGTTCTACGACTTGCTGATCTACGGCTATTTCGCCGTGGTCATCGGCAAGCTGTTCTTCCCCTCGGACAACGAAACCACCTCATTGCTATTGGCCGTCGGCTCCTTCGGGATTTCATTCCTGATGCGCCCACTTGGCGCCATCGTGTTGGGCTCCTATGCCGACCGGGCAGGGCGCAAGGCCTCGCTGACCCTGTCGATTCTGATCATGCTGATCGGCACGGCCTTGATCACCTTCACCCCCTCGTACCAACAGATCGGCCTCGCCGCGCCCCTGCTGATCATTGTCGCCCGCATGCTCCAGGGCTTCTCTACCGGCGGCGAATTTGGCGCGGCGACGGCGTTCATGGTCGAGCACGCCGACGCCAGCCGTCGTGGCTTTTTCGCCAGTTGGCAACTGTCCACCCAAGGGCTGGCGACCGTGCTGGCTGCGGGCGTCAGCGCCTTGCTGAGCTATGTGCTGACCGACGCACAGCTGAGCGATTGGGGCTGGCGCGTGGCGTTCGGTGTCGGGTTGCTCATCGGGCCGGTGGGTTTCTACATCCGCAGCCAGATCGAAGAGACACCGGATTTCCAGAAAGTCGCCGCCAAGGTGGAAGAGAAAACCCCGCTTCGGGATGTGCTGATCAAGGGCCGCGTCAGCCTGTTGCTGGCCATCGGCGTGGTCGCGGGCGCCACGGCGTTCAACTACGTGCACAAGCTGTACATGCCGACCTACGCCCTGAAACAACTGAACATCGCGGCCACGTCGTCGTACCTGGGTGCGCTGGTCACCGGCATCACGCTGATGATCATGGCGCCGGTGTTTGGCAGCCTGTCCGACCGTTACGGCCGCTTCCGGGTGCTGACCCTCGCGTTGCTGATCACCGGCCTGTCGTCCTATCCGATGTTCGTCTGGCTCAATCACTTCCCCAGCGTCTCGACGTTGCTGATGGTGCAGGCGGTGGTGGGCATTTTGATCGCCGCGTGCCTGGGGCCGATTCCCGCGATGCTCGCCGACATCTTCCCGACCCGCACCCGGGGCACGGGCCTGGCGCTGAGCTACAACTTTTCGGTGACGCTGTTCGGTGGCTTTGCGCCGCTGATCGTGACCTGGATGATCGACGCCACCGGCAGCAAGCTGGCCCCGAGTTTCTACGTGGTCGCCACTTCGCTGGTCAGCGTCATCGCCGTGATTCTGCTGGGGCGGCGCATGCGAAACAGCACGCCTGCCTGATCCAATCCTTTCAACGAAGCACCTGTTGCCGCGCCTCGAATGAGCCCCGGCCTGCGTATGCCATTGTCTGCTGGAGACTGAAATGAAAACCCTTGAGCAAGTCCGCGCCGCCTTGAAACCGTACCCCGTCGAAGTCGAATTTCCGGACATCCGCCGTTGGCAGACCGGCACGGCTGGCGTGGAGTACGTGCACAGTTTCGACAGCGGCGTGCCCGGCCCCCACGTGATGATCATGGCCCTGACCCATGGCAACGAAGTCAGTGGGGCGATCACCGTGGACGCGTTTCTGAAGCGTGAACTGCGCCCGGTGCGTGGGCGCCTGACATTGGCGTTCGGCAATGTCGAGGCGTACCACCGCTTCGATCCGCAGAACATCGACGCGACCCGTTATTTGGACGAGGACATGAACCGGGTCTGGCTGACGGACAAGCTGGACGGTGATCTGGACTCGGTTGAACTGCGCCGGGCGCGGCAGTTGCGCCCGGTGGTGGAGACAGTCGATCTGTTGCTCGACATTCATTCGATGCACGAAGAAGCGCCGCCGGTGATGATGTGCGGCGCGCAATCCAAGGGTCTGGATTTCGCGGCGACCTTGGGCGTGCCGCAAACCGTGGTGGTGGATGCAGGGCACGCCAATGGCCGTCGCCTGCGTGATTTTGGCGGGTTTGACGACCCGGCCAGCGTGAAGAACGCGTTGTTGATCGAGACCGGGCAGCATTTCTCCCGACGCAGCCGGGAGGTGGCGCTGGACACCGCAGCGCGTTTTCTGGTGACGACGGGGGCGGTGAAGGAGGAGGACGTCGCGGAGTTCATTCGCCCGGCTGCCTCACAGCCGCAACGCTTTCTGGAGGTCACCAGCCCGGTGGTCGCCCGCAGCATGGCCTTCTCGTTCGTCGAGGATTTTCGGGGACTGGAAGTCATCGAAAAGGCCGGGACCGTGATCGCCCACGACGGCCAAACCCCCATCGTCACTCCCCACGACCACTGCGTGCTGGTGCAGCCGTCGCTGCGCCACCTCGGGGTGGGTGTGACCGTGGTGCGGTTGGCCAGGATCCTGGACGTCAACCCGCGCCAATTGTCGTTCTGAGTCCCATCGCGGACCGGATCTTCAAACCTGTGGAAGCGTCACACCGCGGCACTTGCGGTCTGGCGCCGACTCAACCTGTGGGAGCGAATTCATTCGCGAAAGCGGCATTTCAAGCGATAGAGATGTGTCGCCTGTCCCGGAAATTCGCGAATAAATTCGCTCCCACAGGAGTTCTGCGTCGCCGCGACATTTACGGTCTGGCACCGACTCAATCCACAGAAACCCTGCGTCGCCGCGGCACTTGCGGTCTGACGGCGACTCAGGTTGTTTGGCGTTCGCCAGTCGATCAGGGCTGAATGCCTTGAAGGGGTTCGCTCAGACGCTGACGAAACCTGAAAAGGCGCCAGGCGAGGTCTGAGTCCAGAACGGGTATGATGCGCGGGTTTGGCGTTTGAACGCCATCGCCGCGCAGCCTTCACCCTGACCCAGGATTGCCATGTTCACCCTGACACGCCTCGAAAATACGCCACCCGAATCCATCGACAGCCAGATCATGCAGATGGTGGTCGATTACGTCACTGACATCAGCATGGTCGGCATCGCGCCGAGCAACCCGTTGTATCCGCTGTATCAATTCGGGGTGGGGCATGAGGTGCATCAATATTTGCAGGCCATGGACGGTTCCCGTGGCTTTCCCGTCGAACTGATCGTGGCGCTGGACGACGAAGATCCGTCAGTCGTGTCGGGATTCCTGCTGTACCTCCCGGTGCAGGGCGATGCCGACGCCTGTTCGGTGGCGTACATGGCGGTGAAGGCCGACCAGCGCCGTCTCGGCATTGCCCGTGGCATGGTGCAGAAAATGCTGGCGCGCTACCCGCACGCCGAACTCGCGTGTTTCGTCGGGAGGGTGCCGTATTTCGAAGCGATGGGGTTTCAGGTGCTGGGCGCACGCGGCCCGCAAGTGCTGATGAACACCCGCGATCACCAGACCGAAGGCCTGCTGGGCGTGATCGACACAATGCCGATCTACCAATCTGTCGAGGTGCGGCAGATCCATGCCTATTTGCTGAAGCAACACGGAAAACGGGCGATGACCGACGCCGAGAAACAGCGCGACCGGCAGTTGGACCAAATGACGCGGCAGGCGCGGGTGTTTGTACAGGAGCGACTGGCCTGATACGCGGATGCTTGCGTAGCAGCCTGGTTTGCCAGCGTGGCGATCTCTAAGACCCCATCGCCAGCAAGCCGTGAGGCTACGGCCGCACCTGCTCATCCAGATCAATCCCACCCGGCTGCCGGCTCCACATCTCCAGCAAAAAATCCTGCTCTTCATGCTGCAATGTGCGTGGCATCTTCAGGTGCTGATCAAGCAGACCATGGGCCTCGCGACCCTCCATCGGGCAACCGTCGATGGGGTGCAGCCAATGACAGGCCAGCACGGCGCCGTCCGGCGTCAGATGGGCAACGATCTTTTCGATGACTTGCACAAACAACGCAGGCGCCAGGTAATACGCCCACTCGCTGACGACGATCAGATCGAACGTTCCCTCGGGCCAATCTTCCGGCAGGCACCCTTCGATCACCGTCGAGCGAGCGAAGGGCCTCAAGCGTTTACGCGCCAATTCCACCGCCCGGGCGCTCATGTCCATGCATACCAGCTCATCGCATCGCTGGGCCAGACGCAGGCTCAGCTCGCCATTGGCGCAGCCCGGCTCAAAAATCCGCTCATAGCGTTGACGGGGCAGGGCGGCGAGGGTCAGGTCGCGTTTGCGCTGTTCGTACCAGCGGGTGCGAAAGGCCCACGGGTCATCGCTGTCGGCAAACAGTTCATCGAAGTAATCAGCAGGCAGGCTCACAGAAACACCAGTTCGAAGGGCTGGAGCAAACGGTCCAGGGTCACGGCGTCCAGCACGGGCAGGGCGCCGGTGCTGGTGTCGGTTTGCAGCTGGCTGGCGTGAGAGGTGATGGCGCGGCGTTTGCGCGCCAACTGTTCGTCGCCGAGCATCAGCTTGCGCGCTTGTTCCCACGGAATGCGCGGGTCGTTGGGTTCGGCCCAGTGCCAGGCCCAGATCGGTACTTCCACCAGCGTTGCGCCGGTGCTGGCGGCGGCTTGGGCAGCGCAATGGCCGACGGCTTCGTGATCGCAGTGGCCGTCGTGGCGCCAGGTGCTGAGCAACACGTCGCTGGGGCGCAAGTCCTCGCTCAGCAGCGCGATCAACGCTTCGGAGCCTTCGGCCACGCCGCCATCGACGAGGCTCAGGCGATGCCAACTCAGGCGAGACACATCAAGGCCCAGCGCGGCGACCGCGTACTCGCTTTCGAGACGACGCTGCGCGCGAAGCCGCGCCTGCGGCCACTGTGACGAGCCGGGATGACTGCCTTCGCCATCGGTGACCGAAATCAGCTGAATCTCCTGTTCCCGACCGGCCATCGCCATCGCCGCCAGCAATCCGCCGCAGGCCAGCACTTCATCGTCCGGGTGAGGGGCCAGCACCACCAGCCGTGAACCCGGCGGCACCAGCGCTTCGAGACTGATGACCTGGGCGCCGCGCAAGGCGGTGCTGTCTTGCCATTGGCTCAAGGGCGTGCCCGCGACGCCAAAAGGTTGCGCCTGACTCATAACGACCAATCCTCCGTTTCCCGTGCGGCAAGCAGTTCGCCCAGTTGCGCCAAATCACGCTCGGCATGGCTTTGACGAATGAACACCGGCAGGTCCACGGCCAGACGGGCGAACTGCGGATCGCGACAGAACGGCGTCGCCCCCAGTGCGCGGCCCACATGCCGACAGACGTGCTCGACCGCCATTTCGACCTGTGCCCGCACCCGTTGCACCGACAGACGCGCGTCAGCTTCAGGGTGGGCGTCGATCCACGCCGCGCAAGCGTGCAACGCTGCCGATGCCCCATGCAGCGCAGCGTCTACCGAGCCAAGGTGCGCATCTGCATGGGGATCGGGCCGACCCTCTTGTCGCTGTCGATGAAGCGTTCGTGCGAGGGAAGCCGCTGCGCCGTACCACGCAGCGGCGATGCCAGCGCCGCCTTGCCAGAAGCCGGGGCGCGACAGGTAGGCGCCCGACTCACCGACGCAATGCCCGACAGCGCTGTCGAAATGCACATCCACGCTGGCGGTGGTGGCCATGCCAACGGCCTGCCAGGCTTGTGCGTCGATGGTGATGCCAGGCTGATCGAGTCGAACGGCCACCAGTTGCGGCTGGTCATCGGCGGTCCAGGCGGTGATCAGTGCGTAGTCAATCTGCTGCGCGCCGGAACACCAGGCTTTGCGGCCATTCAGGCGAACCTCTTCGCCATTCCGTGCACTGACCCCGACTCGCGCCGAGGGCGGCTCAGCGGCCCACACGCCCCAGATGCCCGGCTCGGTAAACGGTGCGCACGCCAGTTCCTGCAAGATGGCCAAGGCATCGGTGTGACCTTCGTACAGCTTGAGCAGTGCCAGATCGATGCCGCCGACCGCCGCTAATTGCTGCCAGCGCAGCAGGGTTTGCCCGCTTCCCGGCACCGGCAAGCGATCCAGCCCGCGCTCGATGCACAGCGTCATGGCCTCGCGCAGGTGGTCATCGATCATCGGCACGTTGGGACGGCGGGCGAAATCCGCCAGCACCGCGTCAATGCCTTTTGCGTCATGGCCCATGGGTTGCGTGCTCCCGTTGTTATTCTGGCCGGCACGTTCTGCGCAGGCTGCGTATGGGATTCGGCACTCCGGGCGGCTGGGGGTTCAAACAATTTGCGGGCCCTGGCGGGTCCGTCGCCGTGCGCGCGGCGGTGTGCTGCGAGTTCTTCAGGGCCTGCGCGGTTTTGTCGCACCCGGACAGTCCGGCGCCGAAACGTGTGTGCGGGGGCAACGATGTAGAATGGCGCCCCATGAAATTCGTCCGAACCCATCAATCGCTCATTGCCTGGATGCTGTATGGCTTCATCCTGTTCAGTGGGTTTGTGTGCAGCCTGAGCCACGGCCAGATGCTGCGGGCGTTCAATCAGACGAATCCCGGCGTGGACTGCAGCGAGCAGCACGGTCTGTCCGGGCACATGGACATGGCGCAGATGGGCGAGCATGCCCAACTCATGAAGCTGTCCATGGCCGACTGTGCCTTTGCGGGGACGCTGGCGCTGTCGCTGGTATTTTTCATTGGCCTCGGCTGGATGGCGCGCAGCCGGCGCAAGCTCATTCCCCGTTCTGATTACCTGCTGCGCAAACCACCCCGACATTGCCTCCCCGGATTGTCGCCTCAGGCACCCTGAACCGGCGTGCCATACTCGCGTACCGATGGGTGTCGCCCTTTATGCCAACAGGCATTCGCAGAGGGCGATCAAAGGCTGGCGCCAACGCTGGCCGCTTCAGAGAGTTCGTCAGATGAATGATTTATTGACCCGCCGTCAGGTGATGACCGGGATGGGCATTCTGGGCCTGGGCCTGCTCGCGGGCTGCGACGGTTCGACCACCGCCCTGGATTTCAAGTACGGCAAGGACCTGAGCAACAAGATCATGGGCCGTACCTTCAAGCTCACCGACACCCAGGGCGAAACCAAGACCCTGTCCAGCTTTCGCGGGCTGATGCCGGTGGTGTTCTTCGGCTTTACCCAGTGCCCGTCGGTCTGTCCAACGGCCCTGGCCCGAGCGGCTCAGGCCAAGAAGATGATGGGCGAGGAAGGCAAGATCATGCAGGTGATCTTCATCAGCATCGACCCTGAACGGGACACGCCGGAAATCCTCGACGCTTACGTCAAGCAGTTCGACCCGAGCTTCGTCGCCTTGCGTGGCACGCTGGAGCAAACGCAGCAGGTCGCCAAGGAATTCGGCGTGTTCTATGAAAAAGTGCCGATCGGCGACACGTACACCATGTCCCATTCCGCCACCAGTTATGTGTTCGACACCCGAGGCAATTTGCGCCTGGGCCTCGGTCCTTCGCTGACCGCCAAGCAATGCGCCGAAGACTTGCTCACTGTCATGGAGGTCTGCTGATGACCGCTCTGTTTCGTATTCCGGCCCTGCGCCGCGTGCTCGCTGTCTCTTTGCTGGCGGGCATCAGCCTGTCGGCGGTGGCAGAAACCAAGGTAGAAGACGCGTGGGTCCGCACCAGCGTGCCGGGCCAGCCGTCCTCCGGCGCGTTCATGCGCATCACCGCAGACAGCGACAGCAAGCTGTTAAGCGTCGCGTCACCGGCGGCGACTCACGTGCAAGTCCACGAGATGAGCATGACCAACGACGTCATGCGCATGGGGCCCGTGGACTCGGTGCCGCTGCCAGCGGGCAAGGCCGTGGCGCTGGAGCCGAACGGCTACCACGTCATGCTCATGGGGCTGGTGGGGCAGATCAAGGAAGGGGACCACGTGCCGCTGACGCTCACCATCGAAAACGCCAAGGGTGAGCGCGAGACTGTACAGGTCGATGCCCCGGCGAAATCGATGGCCGAGAGCATGGACATGGGCCACGACCACGGCGACAGCCATTGACCTGAGGAAGCGCGCCGGCCGCAATGGCCGGCGTTCCTTGTACCTCGCGTGTCAAATGTCAGTCCCCAAACATC
The DNA here is from genome assembly GCF_057128705.1 of Pseudomonas salicis. Taxonomy (NCBI): domain Bacteria; kingdom Pseudomonadati; phylum Pseudomonadota; class Gammaproteobacteria; order Pseudomonadales; family Pseudomonadaceae; genus Pseudomonas; species Pseudomonas salicis. The sequence continues at coordinate 1,230,162 of NZ_JBSKHU010000001.1, read as the reverse complement.
CCCACCAGCAACACCCCGTTCAGACCGATGATCAGCAGCGCAATCACCCACGCTACCGATGTCAGCAGCGGCCCGGCCACCAGATTGCCCATCAGCTTGCGGTTGGAGACGAAACGCACCAGCGGCACGATGGCGAACGGCAGTTGCATCGACAGGATCACCTGGCTCAAGACCAGCAGCTTCGCCGTGCCTTCCGAGCCGTAGATGCTGGTCACGACGATCACCGGAATGATCGCCAGCCCCCGGGTCAACAAGCGTCGCACCCAGCCCGGTAATTTCAGCTTCAGAAAGCCTTCCATGACGATCTGCCCGGCGAGGGTCGCGGTCACCGTGGAGTTGATCCCCGACGCCATCAGCGCGATGGCGAACAGCGCTGACGCGATGCCGACACCGAGCATGGGCGACAGCAGATGGTAAGCCTGCTCGATTTCCACGACGTCGGTCTTGCCCGCCTTGTGAAACACCGTGGCCGCCGTGATCAGGATCGCAGCGTTGACGAACAGCGCCAGGGTCAGGGCGATGGTGCTGTCTGTGACCGACCAGCGCAGGCCGATGCGACGGCCTTCATCGGTGCGCGGGTAGGCGCGGGTCTGCACGATGGAGGAGTGCAGGTAGAGGTTATGGGGCATCACCGTGGCGCCGATGATTCCGATGGCCAGGTACAGCGCGGCGGGGTTGGTGACGATTTCCGCCTTGGGAATGAACCCGGCGAACAACTCGGCCATGTCAGGGCGGGCCAGCACCATCTGTATCGCAAAGCAGCCGAAGATGATTAAAAGCAGGGCAATGACGAACGCTTCCAGCGCCCGGAAGCCTTTGCCCATCAACAGGAAGATCAGAAACACGTCGATGGCCGAAATCACCGCGCCCCACACCAGCGGAATGCCGAACAGCAAATTCAAGGCGATGGCGGTGCCGATGACTTCGGCCAGGTCGCAGGCGATGATCGCAATTTCACAGGCCAGCCATAGGGCGATGCACACCGGACGGCTGTAGCGTTCGCGGCAGGCACGGGCCAGATCCCAACCGGTGGCGATGCCCAGCCGAGCCGACAGCGCTTGCAGGACGATGGCCATGAGGTTGGACAAGAGAATGACGGAGAGCAGCAGATAACCGAACTGCGAGCCACCGGCCAAGTCCGTTGCCCAGTTGCCGGGGTCCATATAGCCCACCGCGACCATGTAGCCCGGCCCGGTAAACGCCAGCAGCCGTTTGAACCAGTTACCTGATTTTGGCAGGGCGACACTGGCACTGGGCATGCCGCCACCCAGTGTGTCGTCACCGGGGTTGGCCCGGTTTTTCAAGGGTTGCATCGATTACGGTCCCGCCGAGGTCTGGGTTCTGCGCATGCAAGGGTAGGCGCCGAACGGAGCATTCTGGCGGCATGCGTTATGAGGGTTAGCCTAATAACGTTTGAGTCGCCAGTGAATTCAGGTAATCGCCGAAGCCTTCCTTGCATCGACAGTGCTTACGGGCGCTAGTGGTCACGCTGTTGCGCGCTGTCCAGACGATGCGAGCGCCGATGCGTTCGAGGTCCGCGACCAAATGCACGTCTTCATGGGCCGCCAGCGCCTTGAATCCTCCGGCTCGGAGGTAGGCTTCGGAAGACACGCCCAGATTCGCGCCGTGAATGTGGCGGTGATCATCCACCGGGCGATAAAGCGCGTCGTACCGCTCACGCACCTGCGGTGTGTGTTCGGACCAATCGTCCACCTGCACGATGCCGCAGACTGCGTCAGCGCCGAACGCGATTTGCTCCGCCAGCCACGCGTACGGCACAACGGTGTCGGCGTCTGTGAACGCGAGCCAGCGCGCGCCTCGGTCCAGCATGCGCCGGGCGCCTGCTGCGCGGGTCATGCCGACGTTGCGGTGGTTGCACGGATGGGTGTGTACGCTATGGGCGCGTGCAATCTGCGCCGAACTGTCGGAACAGTCGTCGAGGACGATCAGAATCTCGACCGCCTCGCCGCCCAAGTCTTCATGACCGGCAGCGGCAATCAGCGATTTGATGCAGTCATCCAGATACAGCTCTTCGTTGTGTGCGGGGACAATGATTCCAATCATGGGCGATTCTCGTCAGGGCACCCGCGGTGATCGCGTTGGCCTTTCGATGTCGACGTGATTGTTTGGACAAGAGTTGCAAGTATTTTCGTTTTCGAAGACAGGCTGTCGTAAACGAGAGGTTTTGGCCCTATAAACGAAGAAAGATTGAATTAGTTGGCCAACAGCAGTTCCTACCCCGTGAGTGCGAGACTCCCCTGGCGGACTGTACGTCGCTGTCTTCCGCTGGGGTTACTCTTCTTCTAGACGCACCGACGCCGCTATAAAAGCGGCGTCGGTGCGTTTTGCTTTCGGGCTACGCCACTGGCTTCATGCCGCAAGCAGCGCCTTGCCGATGGCCTCGTTGAAGGCAGGCAGGTCATCCGGTGTGCGCGAGGTGATCAGCGTCCAGTCGTTGGCGCCGCATTGCTTGACCTCGGCATCGACCCAACCTGCCGCCTTGGCGTTGAGCAGGTCAGTGCGCACGCTAGGATAGGAGGTGAGCGTCTTGCCTTCCACAACCCCGGCATCGATCAGCAGCCATGGGCCGTGGCAGATCGCGGCAATGAGTTTGCCCGCATCAGCGAAGGCCTTGACCAGACGCTGGGCATCGGCGTCCTGACGCAGGGTGTCGGCGTTGACGGTGCCACCCGGGATGATCAGCGCATCGAATTGATCAGCGGACAAGCCCGCCAGGCGGGCGTCCGAGGTGACGCTGGTGTCTTTCTCGGTGTCGTGCAGGAACGTCTGGGCGGCGCCGCCCTTGATGGTCGCATGAGTCACAGTTGCCCCCATGCCTTTCAACGCCTCCAGCGGCTTGAGCAACTCGTCGCGCTCGATCCCGGTGTTGGCGGTGATGATCAGGACTTTCTTGCCGTTCAGTGTGGTGCTCATGGTGGTGATGCCTCCCAGTGGATACCGTGCCCGATAAATCGGACGTGTCGGTTCTCAGAGGGAATTGCAAAAACGAAAGTTCAGCCTGATTGCACCGTCGGCCATTCGCGCCATTGGAGGGTCAGGCTGGACTCACAAACATTCCCGAGCGGCTTTTTCCAGCGCGCTGCGACCGAACGCGGCAGAGAGGGGAGCCCGTTGATAGAAGAACACGCGGGTGTTGGGGTTGCCTTTGAACACTTCGAGAATGTCGTCTTGAGACACTTTGCTGGAGACCAGCAACTTAAAGTGGTTCTTGCCTTCGGTCATCGTCGTTTCGGGTTTGATTTTCTGCCACTTGGGGAACACGCATTGCGCGTAGTCCGCCGGGGCTTTGGTGGTTTCCAGATCGACAGATGGATTGTTCGGCGTGGAACCACAGCCATAAAGCGACACGGCCAGCGTAGCCGTCAGCAGTAAATGACGCATCGAGTTCATCCTGAAACTAAGCGTGAGATCACGTGAAGCCACTGCCGAGAAATTAATATCAATCCGATATCACTTTTCGATTTTTAAGTGGGCTCGCACGTGTTTGTTTTATCTCGACTTGAAAGAGAGAAGTTGGGGAACGGTATCGATTCTCATTGAAGCGTTTAGCGCCCCCTTCATCAGTTGCCGCGTATGTTGACGAGCAAACGGCTAAATGAAAAGAGCGTCCCGTAAATATTCCCCGCGCCCTTGATCTGGGCAGCGAATAGGCAGGCAACAGAAGCGTTTCCAGCGGTCATGAAACGTACACATCACAAAGAGTCGCAGGACGGATGGTCACTTCAGTGCTCACTCAGGTGAGAAGTGAGCGCTCGATTTGAAGGCTTTCCGGCTTGACAATGCCTTTCATGAGCATAAAGTGAGCGACAACGAGCATTAATGCTCCTATTTATTGATGAGAACGAGCATGATGACCGAACTGCACCGAGCAGCCTATTCCGTCTTGCTACCGGCTTTCAGCGGACTCACGCTTGATGAGGGTGTGCGTCGTTTCCTGAAAAACGGTGGCGTTTCCATCTTGTTGGGCGAAACCCGCGACGAATACCTCGCGCGCAAGATGACTTTCGAGCGTCGCCGCGCTGAAGCCCAGGCGGATTTCTCCCGTATCGTCGAGCATGCCGCGGACTGTGCAGGTGGCCCGGTATTGGTGGCCGTTGATCAGGAGCTTGGAGGCATACAACGGTTGCATCGGCTGGTGCCCGGTATGCCGTCGGCAGATGAACTCAAGACGCTCAGCAGCGAAGACATCGAGGCGCGCAGCTATGAGATGGCAAGTTCGGCGCGGGCCATGGGGGTCAATATGTTCCTGGCCCCGATCGTCGATGTGGTCACCGGCAACAACCCTTGGTTGCACAATCGCCATTTGGGGCCGGATGCCGTTCAAGTCGCGCGTATTTCCTGCGCGTTCATCCGGGGCGTGCAGCGGGCAGGGGTGATCGCCACGGCCAAGCACTTCCCCGGTCACTATGAAACCCAGGACGACCCTGCTGTGGCGAGGGCCTTCGTACCGGACAACCTAGAAGCGCTGAACGAGGGGCTGGACGTGTTCCGCCAAGTGATCGCGGCCGGCGTGAAAGCGATCATGCCAGGTCCGGCGGTGTTTCCCGCACTCGACCCGCAGCACTCCGCCAGCACATCGCGCAAGGTCATTGGGCTGTTGAGCGAGGAGTTAGGGTTCGATGGGCTGATCATTTCAGACGACCTGGACGCCGTGTCCATCCTGCGCGACAACAGCATCACCGACACGGCCGTCACAGCGTTGGAAGCGGGCGCGCATCTTTTGCTGGTGTCCAGTGACTCGGGTCTGGACGACATCGCTCAGGCCATCGTCGATGCGGTGGAAAATGGCCGGCTTGATCGCCAGCGATTGGTGACGGCGTCGAATCAGGTACGAGGCCTGGCGCAAGCCTCCAGAGATCAGGTCGAATCCGGGCTGTACGTGTCCTACCCGATTCCGGGCGGTCAGCTCACCCGACGTGTCGTTCGCTGACCGCACACGTTCGTTGCAGGGCAGTAGGCAGGGGGTGGGGCGGCATTGCACAATGAGCCGCGCCTGAAAGACCTCATCTGCCAAGAGTCTGCTGCCCATGTTCACGCCTCTCGCCTACGCCGAACTCATGCGTTTCGCCCAACGCTCCCACACCCTCACCCAGCCTTGCACGTGTCAGTCCAAATCCTTCGTGGGCTGGGAAGGGCTTCCCGTCTCGCTCAAGGAAAGCCAACTGCGGGAAGTCGGCTCCCTGATCGCCGCCGAGGAAGAAGACCTCACGCTCGACGAATACCACCCCGCCAACACCTCCTATTGGTCACCCGACGCCCCCATCGCCCCACAGTTCTTTCCCTACAACCGCTGCAGGGTTTGCGAATGCGTGACCTGCGGCCGCGTGTACCTGCGCTATGCCGAGGCAGGGGCGTACCACATCGAGCAGCGGATTCGCAGTCTCGATGCGAGGTTGATGGTGGATGCGGCGTTCGAGGGGGTCGGGCGGGCGTAGCGCGGGCGTAGCGCGTCCAGCACTTAGAAGTAATACCCAACGTTCACATACAGCTGGTTCTCCCACTGATTGCTCCCCCCCGCGCCGAGGCTCTGGCTGTAATCGCTGCCGCCGATGTACGGGTCGTTCTTGCCGATCAGCCATTCGGTGGCGACCCACAGTTTGCTGACCGAGAACGAGGAGCCGAGGATTACGCGCTGGGAGTCGTCGAAGCCAGCGGCGGATTTCTGGTAGGCGCTGTAGTTGGCGTAAAGCTTGATGCCGCTGATCTGGTCGAACAGGTATTTGCCGCCGACGTCGTAGCTCAGGTCGGCAACGTACAGGTTGGCGCGGCTGGCGACGTTGTAGGTGCCGTCGTAACCGCCGAAGGTGACCAGTTCGTCGGTGCCGGGGTTGCGCGGCGACATCTGTTGGCGGGCGGGCGGCTTGCAATTGCACGCCCCACGGGCCGTTTTTACCGATGTAGTGAACGGCGACGGCGTTGCGTCGGCCATCGCGGTCGGTGTCGTTGTTTTCCAGCGAAGAGGTCAGGCCCGAGACGCCGACTTCGGATTTCCATGGCCCGAGGTCGAGCGCCCTGGCCACCCGCAGCACGACGGTGTTGCGCTCCTGGTTGTCGCTGCCGTTGGCGACGTAACTGTCCGCTTGCGACACGACACTGGAATAGGTGCGGCCATTGCTGGTGCCTTTGCCTTGCCACGCCGGACGCAGGTAGTAGCCCGCCTGAATGTTCCAGTCGCCGGTTTGCTGAATGTATTTGGCGCCCATTTCCTCGACGTCTTCCAGGCCGACCACGTTGCCGAGGGTCTCGAAGAAAGTGCTGCCGAAGTAAGGCTGCAAGCCGAACGGGATCTGGTTCAGGCCCACTTGGATCTGTTGATCCGGGTTGAATTTATAGCCGACCCACGCGTACTCGGGGAACGAAACATCGCCCACGTGTTTGGTGTATTTATAGGGGTAGGAGTGTCCGTAGAAGCGGTATTTCGCCGCACCGATCCAGCTGTCGGAGGTGTATTTGGCGGTGAGGAACACGGTGTCGAAGTTGAATTTCTGAATGTCCCGATCCGGGTCGTAATCCCAGCGCGCTCGGATGGCACCGCCCAGGTCGAGGTGGTCGGTGACTGGCACGGCCATGGCAGGCGCGGAGCAGGCACAGAGAAGGGTGAGGCACGAAGTAGACAGCCGCAGGGAAGCGCAGGAAGGCATGGGTACGTCTCGGTTGTTTTTATTAGATGGCGCGCAGTTTTGTGATCCGCGCTTCAATCGACAAACGATTATTTGTCCGGCCAAACCTTCGGCAAATGCATGTTACTGCCAGAAAATTCTCCAACGGCCGTAGTCGACACCTGTCGTACCGTGGGATGCTTCGCGCCTTCCCCGTGGCGGTCAGAGAGCTTCACATGAAACGCAAAATGCCCGGCCTCAATGCCCTGAAAGCCTTCGAAGTGGCCGGCAGCACCGGCAGTTTTACCCGCGCAGCCGAGCTGTTGAACGTGACCCAGAGCGCGGTCAGTCGCCAAGTGCGCCAGCTTGAGGAGCAACTGGGTGAGACGCTGCTGGAGCGTCGCCATCATCATCTCGACCTCACCAGTGCCGGTCGGGTGCTGTTGCGGGCGCTGCATCAATCCTTCGACAAAATCGAAATGACCGTGCGCAGCCTTCAGCAGAAATCCCACTCCAATCGTCTGCGGATCAACGCGCCGCCGACGTTCACCCATCGCTGGCTGATGCCGCGCCTGGGGCGCTTGCGCGAGCAGCATCCCGAATTGGAATTGAGCATCAGCACCCGTTTGCAGGACAGCCTGGCCGAGACCAGCACCCTCGATTGTGCGATCCGGTTTGGCAACGGCGAGTGGGACGGGCTGGACAGTTCACTGCTGATTCAGGAGCGGCACATCGCGGTCTGCGCGCCGTCGCTGTATGCGCGGGAGTCGAGCGACGAGGGGATCGACCTCAATCGCCTGACGCTGCTGCACGTGCTGGCCAACGAGGACCAGCGCTACCTGACGTGGAAACACTGGCTCGACGCCGCACGCATCCAGGGCGTCGATACCCAGGGCGGGTACGAGTTCGACCTGCTCGACCTGGCCATTCGTGCGGCGGTCGACGGGCTGGGCATCACCATCGCCGACTGGCACATGGTCGCTCCTGAATTGGCCACCGGACACCTGACTCAAGTGATGAACGTGCACGTCGAAGGCCACCAATCGTACTGGCTGGTGACGCGCCCGGAGCAGGATTTGCCGCAATTGCAGGTCTTCAGCCAGTGGTTGCAGGAAGAAATCTGGCTGGCGCAGCGTCAGCTCGAACCCTCTACGGCGGCCCTGACAGCGATTCCCTGACCACCCAACGATAGGGCTGGGCAGTAACGTGCGTTTTTGGAATGTTTGTCGGATCAATAAATCGTTTGTCGCCACCGTGTTCGATGACAAGACTGATCGTCATTCGTACAAAAACAACGGTGGACGTCCCACATGCGACTCGAACGAAACTATGTCAACGGCCAGTTTGCCGAGCCTGCCCATGACGCGGTGATTGCGGTCTACAACCCGGCCACCGAAGCGTTGGTTGGACATGTCCCGGCGGCAACCGCCGAGGAAGCGGTGGCGGCCGTGAACGCCGCCGCTGCGGCGCAGAAAGTCTGGGGCGGTTTGACCAGCATCGAGCGCGGTGACCATCTGCGTTCCCTGGCCGACGCCCTTGAGGCCTGCGCCGAAGACATCGGTCAGGCACTGGCCGCCGAGTCCGGCAAAAGCGTCAGCGACGCCAGCAACGAGGCTCGCTACGCCGCGCAAATCACCCGCTACCACGCTGAATGGGCACGCCGTATCGAAGGCGAGATCATTCCCAGCGACACCCCCAACGAAAATATCCTGCTGCAGCGTCAGCCGATCGGTGTGGTGGCCTGCCTGATTCCGTTCAACTACCCGGTCTATACGCTGCTGCGCAAAATCGCCCCGGCGCTGATCGCGGGCAACACCGTGGTGGTTCGTCCGAGCAACAACACGCCGATTTCAGCCTTTGAAATCGCCAAGGCCGTACAGCAATCGGGCATTCCGGCCGGGGTGATCAACATCCTCACCATGGACCACAAGACCGCTGCGAGCGTTTGCACCCATAAAGCCGTGGGCATGATCACCCTGACCGGCAGCGTCAACGCCGGGCGCATCGTGCTGGACTATTGCAAGGAAAACATCGCCAAACCGTCGCTGGAGCTGGGCGGCAAGACCCCTGCGATCATTGAGGCCGATGCTGATCTGGAAAAAGCCGCGAGCGATATCGTTGCCTCCAAGACCACCCACTGCGGCCAACTCTGCACGGCGGTTGAGCGGGTGTATGTGCACGAGAGCGTCTACGAGCGCTTCCTCAGTTTGCTCAAAACCAAGATCAGCGCGGTGGCTTTTGGTGATCGAGCCGAAGACGCTTCGCGCATGGGCCCGCTGGTCAGTGCGAGTGCCCGACAGAACATTCACGCCCTGGTCGAGCGTGCCATCGGCGAAGGCGCAGTGCTCGAAACCGGTGGCGTGTTGCCCGTAGGTAAAGGCCATTTCTACCCGCCGACCCTGCTCAGTGGCTGCCGTCAGGACATGGAGATCGTTCAGGAAGAAATCTTCGGCCCGGTGCTCCCGGTGCTCAAGTACCGCGACATCGACGAAGCGCTGGTCATGGCCAACGACCATCAATTCGGCTTGTCGTCGGTGCTGTACACCGAGAACTACCGCACCACGATGAAAGTCGCCAACGCCATCGAAGCCGGTGAGCTGTACGTCAATCGCACCCCTGCCGACCCGTATCAGGGTTTTCACGCCGGTTGGAAACGCTCGGGGCTGGGGGGCGATGACGGCAAGCACGGCATGCTCGAATTCACCCAGACCCGGCTCGTTGTCCTCAAGTTCTAGCGGCGAGCTTCAAGCTGCAAGATAAAAGCAGACCGCGTGCTGCTTTGAAGCAGCGGTAAGTCCCGAGCTGCAAGCTACAAGGCAAAAGCGCCCCGCGTACCGCTTTTACTTGCAGCTTGCCGCTCGAAACTCGCCTCTGCGCCCATAACAACAATATAAAAAGCGCCTCGGAATCCGGGGGCGCTGAGGTCTTTCCCATGTCCAAGCCTGCTTCTGTTGCGGCCGCTGTTCAGTCGTCCGCTGCCGTGCCCGTCGCCAAGAGCGACAAGGCCAGCCGTTATATCCAGCTGATGCTGCTGGTGCTCGCCGCTGGTGCGATCTACCCGATTCTCTATCTGCGTCAGGTCTACCAGACCACCATGCTCGACGTGTTTCAGATCAGCCACAGCGAATTGGGCTATCTGTATTCGATGCTGGGCACGATCTTTCTGATCAGTTACCTGCCCAGCGGCTGGCTGGCGGACCGTATCGCGCCGCGCTTTCTGATCTTCTTTTCCCTCGTCGCCACGGGTGTGTTGGGCCTGTGGTACTCGACCGTGCCGTCGATGACCGGGCTGATGATCATCTTCGGCTGCTGGGGGCTGACCACCGGTTTGACCTTCTGGGCGTCGGTGCTTAAGCGCGTGAAAATGATTGCTCAACACTCCGAGCAGGGACGGTTCTTCGGCATTCTGGACGGCGGCCGCGGGTTAGTAGAAGCGCTGCTGGCCACCGTGGCGCTGGGCATCTTCGCTTACGCCATCGGCACGGGCGGGCAGACGGCGGCGGAGGGTTTCCGTCATGTGGTGTACCTCTATTCGTTCATCTGCATCGGCCTGGGTTTTCTGCTGGTGCTGGTGAAAGACCCGAAATCAGTCGCGGCTGAAAACGCCGAAAACGAAGAAAAGCACCACCTGCTCAGCGACCTCGCGACGCTGATCAAAATCCCGGAACTGTGGCTGGTCACGGCGATTGTGTTCTGCGGCTATCACATCTTCTGGGCCACCTACAGCTTCTCGGATTACCTGCAAGGCAGCGGCATGACCGCCGTCATGGCCGGCACCATCACCACCATCAAACTGTGGATGCGTCCGGTGGGTGGCATCGGTGGTGGCTGGCTGGGCGACAAGTATTCGAACATCTCGGTGCTGATCGTGGCGTTGGCACTGGCGTCACTGGCGATGGTCGGGCTGGTGCTGTTCCCGGCGCTGAACAACCTCGGTTTGCTGGTGGTGACGGTGATCTTCATCGGCCTGATGACCTACGCCATTCGCGGCCTGTACTGGGCGATTCTCGACACGTGCAACATTCCGCTGCGCATCACGGGCCTGGCCATTGGCATCGTCTCAGTGGTGGGCTATCTGCCGGACACCTTTATTCCGCTGATCAATGGCTACCTCACTGAGCAGTTCCCCGGTGCTCTTGGTTACAAGCTCTATTTCAGCTACATCGCTTTCATTGGCCTGATCGGCACCCTCACAGCCCTGGCGCTGCGGGCGCGGGTCAAGCGCAAAACCTTCAACGCACACGGTGCCTGACATGAAAATCATCGCCCTGGAAACCCACATCGTCGCCGTTCCGCCGCCGCACATCGGTGGCATGTACTGGCTGTTCGTCAAACTGAAAACCGATTGCGGCATCGAAGGCGTCGGCGAAATCTACGCCGCCACGTTCGGCCCCAACGCCATGCTGCCGATCATCGAAGACGTGTTCGAGCGCTACCTGCTGAATCATGACCCGCACCACATCGAACGCTTCTTCCGTCAGGCCTATTCGAGCGGCTTCACCCAGCGCCCGGACCTGACGATGATGGGCGTGGTCAGCGGCCTGGAAATGGCGTGCTGGGACATCATCGGCAAGGCGGCGAACAAGCCGGTGTACGAATTGCTGGGCGGTAAGGTCAACGAGCGTCTGCGTTCGTACACCTACCTGTACCCGGTCAACAGCCAGGGCGAGTACGACTACGACGACCCGGACCTGGCGGCTGAATGTGCGGTCGAGAACATGAACAAAGGCTTCACCGCCGTGAAATTCGACCCGGCCGGGCCTTACACCGCGTACTCCGGCCACCAGATTTCCCTGGAAGTGCTGGAGCGCTGCGAAACCTTCTGCCGCAAGATTCGGGAAGCCGTGGGCAACAAGTGCGACCTGCTGTTCGGCACCCACGGGCAGATGGTGCCGTCCTCAGCGATTCGTCTGGCACAGCGTCTGGAAAAGTACGACCCGCTGTGGTTCGAAGAGCCGGTGCCACCGGGGCAGGAAGAGGCCATGGCGCAAGTGGCGGCCAAGACCAGCATCCCGATTGCCACCGGCGAGCGCCTGACCACCAAGTATGAATTTTTCAAGCTGTTGCAGGCGGGCGGTGCGTCGATCCTGCAAATGAACGTCGCGCGCTGCGGCGGTCTGCTGGAAGCCAAAAAGATCGCCAGCATGGCCGAGGCCTACTACGCGCAGATCGCGCCGCACCTGTACAACGGCCCGATTGGCGCGGCGGCGAGTTTCCAGCTGGCGACCTGCACGCCGAATTTCCTGATTCAGGAAAGCATCGAGACCTGGGACGGCTTCCACGCCGAGATCCTTAAGAAGCCCTTGCAGTGGGAAGACGGCTACATCATCCCGTCCACCGAGCCTGGCCTGGGTGTGGAACTGAACATGGACGTGGTGCGCGCCCACACGCCGTACACCGGTTCGCGTTTGCACCTGCAGATGGCGCCGACCCCGGCGGATGTGAAAGACACATCACCGGCGCGGGGCTGAAGCCGGCGCCAATGCCTCTTTTGAATAACGACTTACGCGGTAACCGTGCATGACATACGACTACATCATCGCTGGCGCTGGCGCCGCAGGTTGCGTTCTGGCCAACCGCCTTTCAGCGTCCGGAAAATACACGGTGCTGCTGCTCGAAGCAGGCGGCAAAGACAGTTCGCTGTGGTTCAAGATCCCGGTCGGTTTCGCCAAAATGTATTACAATCCGACCTTCAACTGGATGTATTACAGCCAGCCACAGAAGCAACTGGCCAACCGCGCCATCTACGCCCCGCGCGGCAAGGTGCAGGGCGGTTCGGGCTCGATCAACGCGATGATCTACGTCCGCGGCCAGGCCCACGATTTCGATGACTGGGCAGCGGACGGCAACGATGGCTGGGGCTTCAAGGACGTGCTGCCGTACTTCCGCAAACTGGAAAACCACCCGCTCGGCGACACCGAATACCACGGCGGCAGCGGCCCGATCAGCATCACCCCGATGAAGGGCCAGACACACCCGATCTGCGACGTGTTCCTCGAAGGCTGCGAACAGCTGGGCTATTCGCGCAGCGAGGATTTCAACGGGCCGACATTCGAAGGCGCAGGCCTCTACGACGTCAACACCCGCAACGGCGAGCGCTGTTCCAGCAGCTTCGCGCACCTGCACCCGGCGCTGGGGCGCAGCAACCTGACGCTGGAACATTACGCACTGGTGGACCGCGTGCTGTTCGATGAGCAGGGGACTCGCGCCGTCGGCGTCGAGGTCAGTCAGAACGGCGTGAACCGCACGTTCATGGCGAATAAGGAAGTGATCCTCTGCGCAGGCGCCGTCGACACGCCAAAAATCCTGCAACTGTCCGGCGTGGCCGATCAGGCGTTGCTGAAAAAACATGGCATCCCGCTGGTGAAGCACTTGCCAGCCGTGGGCCAGCACCTGCAGGACCACCTCTGCGCCAGCTATTACTACAAGGCCAATATTCCGACCTTGAACGACCAGCTCAGCTCGCTGTTCGGCCAGTTCAAGCTGGGCCTGAAATACCTGTTCACCCGCAAGGGCGCACTGGCGATGAGCGTCAACCAAGCGGGCGGCTTCTTTCGTGGCAACAATGAGCAGAGCCACCCAAACCTGCAGCTGTATTTCAACCCGCTGTCGTACCAGATTCCGAAGAACAACAAGGCCAGTCTCAAGCCCGAGCCGTACTCCGGGTTTCTGCTGTGCTTCAACCCGTGCCGCCCGACCAGTCGCGGCCACGTGGAAATCGCTTCCAGCAACCCTCGCGATGCGGCACTGATCGACCCCAATTACCTGAGCACCCAGAAGGACATCGACGAGGTGATTCAGGGCAGTCGCCTGATGCGCAAAATCATGGGGGCGCCCGCGCTCAAAGGCATCACCGTGGACGAGGTCTTGCCAGGCTCGGCGGTGCAAACTGATGAGGAAATGCTGCAATATTTCCGCGAGAACAGCGGCTCGATCTATCACCTGTGCGGTTCTTGCACGATGGGCGCCGACCCCTCGACGTCGGTGGTGGACAAGCGCCTGAAGGTGCACGGGTTTGACGGTTTGCGGATCGTCGATGCGTCAGTCTTCCCCAACATCACCTCGGGCAACACGCACGCAGCGGTCCTGATGGTGGCAGAGAAGGGCGCTGATCTGATTCTGGAGGATGCGGTGGTCGCGGTCAGTGAGGTCGCGCAGGCTGCCATTCACGCGGCTTGATAGATCTGAGGCGAGCGCGATGGCCCTGCGGGAGTGAACACGCTCACTCTCACCGTCGTCGTGCGGCGCCGATAGCTGTTCATTTGTACTCCCGCGCGGCAGGCTTTACCCTCCACCGCATGCCTTTCATGACAGAAGGAATGCCTGATGAGCTGGTCAGCCAAGCAGTATTCGATGTTCGAGCAGCAACGCACCCGCCCGGTTCGCGACCTGGTCGCCGCCATTCCCACGCAAGACGTCAAGACTGCGATCGACCTCGGTTGCGGTCCGGGCAACTCCACCGAAGTGTTGGCCGAGCGTTTCCCCGACGCGCTGATCACCGGTCTCGACAGCTCCGATGACATGCTGGGCGACGCCCGTCAGCGCCTGCCGAATATCACGTTCGAACTGGCCGACATCGGCGTCTGGAAACCGGCTCAACGCTACGACGTCATTCTCGCCAACGCCTCGCTGCAGTGGGTGCCGAACCACGCCGAGCTGTACCCGCGCCTCGTCAGCCTGCTCAACCCCGGTGGCAGCCTCGCTGTGCAGACCCCGGACAACCTTGAAGAACCCGCCCACCGACTGGCGCGCGACATCGCGGCGAACGGGCCATGGGCCGACAAGATCGCCTCGGTCAAACACCCGGATCGTCATCCGGCCGCGTATTACTTTGAGCTGCTGCAACCGCACGCAGCGGAAGTCGATGTCTGGCGCACCACCTACCATCACCCCTTGGCCGGTGGGCATGCGGCGGTGGTCGAATGGTTCAAGGGCTCGGCACTGCGTCCGTACCTGCAAAAGCTTGATGACAGCGAGCAGAAAGCGTTTCTCGATGCCTATTTGAACGCAATTTCACAGGCGTATCCCGCATTGGCGGACGGCTCCGTGCTGCTGCCGTTCCCGCGGCTGTTCGTCGTTGCGACCCGCTAGATGCGCGCCTACAGATGCTGGGATCACAGGAAAAAATATGACCAATCGTCAGCTCGATCTGGCATCTCGCCTGATCCGCAACTTCAACGAAGTGCCGTTGGAAGCTGAACGTCGCGACCCGCTCTACGAGAGTCAGGCCGCGAGACTCGGCACTGGCACCGCCGCCCAAAAGCTCGGCGCCTCCGTGGACATCGTTGCGCCGGGCAAACGCTCCTGCCCCTACCATTTCCACTACGCTCAGGAAGAGATGTTCGTGGTCATCGAAGGGCAGGGCAGCCTGCGCGTCGCGGGCGAAATGCTGCCGATCAAGACCGGCGATGTGATCTTCATTCCCCCGGGCCCGGAATACCCCCATCAGATCATCAACACCTCCGACGCGCCGCTCAAATACCTTTCCATCAGCACCCGCGAAACCCCGGAAGTCTGCGAATACCCGGATTCCGGCAAGTATCAGGCGATGGTCACTATAAACGGTGCGAGGGCGTTCAAGGCCGTGCAACGTCCGGAGGCAACGCTGGATTATTGGGACGGGGAGCCGTGAGCGTCGACGTGTCTGTGACGTGACTCGCTGTCCGATGTTTTGAAATGCCGCGCGGCAGTGGGAACGAATTCATTCGCGAAAATCAGTCAGGCGACAGAGATGTGCCGGATCTACGGGCCCTTCGCGAATGAATTCGCTCCCACAGTTGGAACGGCGTCGGGCGATACTTTTGCGGCGACACGGGGCCTCTGTGGGAGCGAATTCATTCGCGAAAGATCGACCAGGCAACGCAGGAGTGCCTTCTGGAACACGATCACACGCACAGCTTTGGTTATAACCATAGACCTTTTTGATCTACGCCCTATATAAGAAAAACAGCGGTCCTTAGATGAAAAATCGTTATCCTGCGCGCCAGTTTTTTTCCGCGCGTCAGGCAGAACAATGGATTTTGGCAATATAGGTTTCGTCGTGGCTGGCCTGGTGGTCGGTTTCATCGTCGGCATGACAGGTGTCGGCGGCGGGTCGTTGATGACTCCGATCTTGCTGTGGTTTGGCATCAATCCCGCTACCGCCGTGGGCACCGATCTGCTGTACGCGGCCATCACCAAAAGCGGCGGCGTGCTGGTGCACAGGAAGAACGACAACATCGACTGGGGCATCACTGGCTGGCTCACGCTGGGCAGCGTGCCTGCCGCCGGGTTGACGCTGTGGTTCCTGAGCAGCTTGCACACTGCGCCGGACGCGATGAACGCGGTGATCAAGCAGGGTCTGGGCGTCGTTCTGCTGCTGACGGCATTGGCCATCTTCTTCAAACAGCGTTTGTTGGCGTTCGCTCAGCGCCACGCCGGGGATCACTACCGCCTCAGTGATCGAAGCTTGAACAGCCTGACGGTGCTCACCGGGGTGATCCTCGGCGTCATGGTTGCGTTGACGTCTATCGGCGCGGGCGCGCTGGGCACGGTGGCTTTGTTTATCCTCTATCCGTTTCTGCCCACGCGTCGGCTGGTCGGCACCGAGATCGCCCACGCCGTGCCGCTGACGCTGATCGCAGGCCTCGGCCACGCCAGCATGGGCAACATGAACTGGCCCATGCTGGGCTTTCTGTTGATGGGGTCGTTGCCGGGGATTTATCTGGGCAGCCAGTTGACCGGGCGTGTGCCCGACGCGGTCCTGCGGCCGTGCCTGGCGGTGATGCTGATCGCTATCGGGTACAAGCTGGCGTTTTGAATCGGCCAGACAGACCCAATCAGTCCGCTCGTCAAAAACTCGGCAGCTCCGTAAACTGAGCCTCTTGTGCCAGCCACGAAAGGGACGTCCCATGCTCGCCTTCTCCACCCTCGCGTTGTTCTCGGGGGCCTGCCTCGCGCTGGCGCTCACCCCTGGCCCCGACATGCTGCTCATCGCCTCGCGCAGTGCCAGCCAGGGCAGGGCAGCGGGTTTCGCCTCGCTCGCAGGCATCCAGCTCGGCACCTATTGCCACGCACTGGCGGCCGCGCTAGGGCTGTCCCAACTGTTCGTCACGGTGCCCGTGGCCTACGACGTGGTTCGCTTCATCGGCGCGGCGTATCTGCTGTATCTGGCGTTCAAGACCTTCCGCTCCACCGGCACCGCGCTGTCGGCCAATGCGTCGTTGCCCCGCTATTCGCGGGCGCAGATTTTCCGTCAGGGCCTGCTGACCAACGTGCTCAATCCCAAAATGGCGCTGTTCGTGCTCGCGCTGTTCCCGCAGTTTATCGATCCCGACGCAGGGTCCATCGTCGTGCAGATGTTGCTGTTGGCAACGGTGCTGAACGCCGTGGGTGTCATCGCCAATGGCGCAGTGATTGTCATGGCCAGTCGTCTCGGTCAACGGGTCGGCAGCAGTGAGCGGGCGGCGCGCTGGATGCAGAAAATCCTCGGCACAGTCTTTCTCGGCCTGGCGTGCCGACTGGCCCTCGTCGGGCGCGATTGATGGAGATCATTGCTGAGCCGCAGTTGATCCGGCTGGTCACGGAGCGGTTGATCCTGCGGCCCGCGCTCGCTGGGGACGCGGCGCAGATACGGGCGTACAACCTGACCAACCACAAGCACTTGCAGCCGTGGCAGCCGACCCGTCCCGCCGGTTTTTTCGACATCGACAACATTCTGATGCGCATTGCCTACGTTGAACGCGAGCGGCTGGCGGGGCGTTGTCTGCACCTTTTGATGCTTGATCGTGCCAGCGGCGACATGGTGGGCGAATGCAATTTCAGCAACGTCGTGCTGGGGGCATTTCAGGCGTGTCACTTGGGGTATTCGCTGGCCAAGGCCGTCCAAGGACAGGGGCTGATGACTGAAGGGCTACGCCGGGGCATTGCCCACGTGTTCGACGATTTGCAGTTGCACCGGATCATGGCGAACTACAAGCCAGAAAACGAGCGCAGCGGTCGCGTGCTGGAAACACTGGGATTCGAGAAGGAAGGCTTCGCCCGGGCCTATCTGAAGATCAATGGCGAATGGGCGGACCATGTGCTGACGGCTCTGGTCAATCCGGGGCTTTCGTAAGCACCTGCAAAAACGCCGCTGCCCACCTGTTCAAACGAGTGGCCAGCGGCGTGGCAAGGTTCAGCAAAGTTTGTCGATGACGCGCAGGCCCGGCTCTTTTTGCGCGCTGCCCCATTCGCTGCTCAGGGTGTCGAGCACCTGACCCAGGAATTGTTTGTCGGCGGCGGCTTTCTTGCCGACGTAGCCGTGGCCTTTGCGGTACATCTTCAGCCGCGCACGCATGTGCGGACGTTGTTCGTCGAACTCTTGTTCCTCGGTGCAGGCACCCAGGCCGTCCATGTGCACATCACCTTTCTCACAGACCCAGAGAATGTGGCTATCGAGGGAGTCCTTCTGCGCCGCGAACAGTCGAGCCAATTGATCAATGGTGGGTTGATTGTTCAGATTCATGGTTGGATACCCCTTTATCGCCTGTCGTTAATCTATCTGGTTAGTTCAAACGTAATGGCAGATCGTCCATCGATCCGCAGTCCTTTCACACGCTGACAAACAAGGTCCGTCAAACACAACAGAGCCGGAGCCGTTGCCGGGCAGGAGGTGGTGTTGATGAGAGGCTGAAACGGGATGGGTCGAAACGCAGGAGAGAAACGGCGGGCGTCGTAAGGACACTGGCGACGTATCGTGGTCGGCCACAAGTGTCTTGAGGACGTTTCGCCAGCGCTCGGCCTATGGGTCGATCATGCCGGTTCAGCTTCATCAATCTGCCTTGTGGGCAGCACACATCCAGAGGTTGTTCGACGGCTTTGTCGAACGGGCCCGGAATACTTTTGCCAGCTCTCCCGATCAGGGAGACGGCCTCACTATGCAATCGCCGAAACACTTCGTCAACTGTTTTGTAGTGATTATTTTCGTGGACTACATTTTTTGTAGTGCCGATACACAAAGGTCCGTTCGTGACTACAAAGTCAGTGTTTACGGGGCCTGTACCAATGTCCCGGTTGTCATCGACCCAAGAACGGTTGCCTGAACCGCTTGCGAACCTTTACCTTCCCGAGGTCTATGTTCCATGGCTGGCGAGCCCGGGATTTTCGATGAAACCGGTCTTGCCGACGACTAAGAGGATGATGATGGAAACGCTCGTACTCCCCACGTATGACGATGTGATCGCAGCCGCCAAACGTATCGAAGGCCACGCCCACAAGACCCCGGTCCTGACCTCACGCACGGTGGACCGTGAGCTGGGCGCCGAGGTGTTTTTCAAATGCGAGAATTTCCAGCGCATGGGGGCGTTCAAGTTTCGCGGCGCGTTCAATGCGTTGTCGAAATTCGACGCTTCGCAGCGCAAGCATGGTGTGGTGGCGTTTTCTTCCGGGAACCATGCGCAAGGTATCGCCTTGTCCGCTCAACTGTTGGGCATCCCCGCGACCATCGTCATGCCCCACGACGCTCCGGCCGCCAAGGTCGCTGCGACCAAAGAATACGGCGCCACCGTGGTGGTGTATGACCGCTACAAGGAAGACCGCGAAGCGATTGGTCGCACTCTGGCGCAAGAGCACGGGCTGACGTTGATCCCTCCCTACGATCATCCGGACATCCTCGCGGGGCAGGGGACAGCCGCCAAGGAGCTGTTTGAGGAAGTGGGCGCTCTGGACACCTTGTTCGTCTGCCTCGGCGGCGGCGGGCTGCTCAGCGGCTCCGCGCTGTCGACCCGGGCGCTGGCGCCGAACTGCAGGCTGTATGGGGTAGAGCCTGAAGCGGGCAACGACGGTCAGCAGTCACTGCGCAGCGGCCGCATCATCAAGATCGACACACCCAAAACCATCGCTGACGGCGCCCAGACGCAGTATTTGGGCAATTACACTTTCGGCATCATCCAGCGTGACGTGGATGACATCCTCGTCGCCAGCGATGCGCAACTGGTGGAAGCGATGCGCTTCTTCGCCGAGCGCATGAAAATGGTGGTCGAGCCGACCGGATGTCTCGGCTTTGCCGCTGCCCGTGAAAGGGCGGCTGAGCTGAAAGGGCAGCGGGTGGGGGTGATCATCAGTGGCGGAAACATCGACCTGAACACGTACGCGAAGCTGCTGGCGCGCTGACCGATCCGTGAATCGACCGCACCAAAAGGGTCAGCCCGCGTCCTGAATCCCCCGATTTGGTGCGTGCGCTGACCCTTTCTCTCTGTCATGGCGGGGCGCTCCGGCTCAGCTCTGATGGCACTGTGCTTGCAGCATCTTCCGCACACACGGACGGAGATGCCGAATGTTTTCATTGCGCGCCAACAAACACCGGGCTCAAGACGACGATGCCCTCAACCTGTTGTTCGACGATCTGGACCTGACGGTGCAGCTGTCCGGGCCTTCGCCGTTCAATGCGCGTCTCAACGGCTTCAGCCAGACCCTGCACCAGCGCCTGGCCGAGAGCCTCGCCGCCTCGGTGGACATCGCGGCCCACGCCCCTGAGTTGGCGCGCATCGCCCGCGTCACCGAGCAGAGCGGGCAGCGATTGGCTCAGGCTTCGGAACTGATTGCCAGCGCCAGTGAGCAGGTCAGCACGTCGCTGGACACCGAGTTGGTGCCCGGCGCCGCGCAGGTGGCCAGGCTGTCCAGCGAGGTGACGTTGACCCTGCGCCAATGCCAGCAGACCGGCGAACAGGTGCTTGGGCAAGTCGAGGCCATCGGCTCCAGCGAGCAGAAACTGGAGGCGGTGATCGGTCAGTTGTTCGGCCAGTTGGAGGAGGTCAGCCAGGTCCTCGGCGTCATCGCCAGCATCTCTCAGCAAACCAACCTGCTGGCGCTCAACGCTGCCATCGAAGCCGCTCGCGCCGGGGAGCATGGCCGGGGCTTCGCGGTGGTGGCCGATGAGGTGCGACGGCTCGCCGGGCACACCACTGAATCCACGACGCGGGTGAGTCAGATCATCGAGCGTTTTCGGGCGGACATGGATCAGCTCGGCGCCGCGGGCAGCATCATGCACGCGGCCGTGGCCGAGGGCCGTGCGAGCATGACCCGCATGGGTGAGGACTTGCTCAGCACCCAATCAGCGATGGATCAGCTGGATCAACGGGTCGGCCACATCGCCTCAGGCACGGAGCACATCGGCATCGCGGTGCATGCGATCAACCGCGACGTGCAGAACATCGCCGGGGTCGCCTCGGAGCTGTTGGGCAACGCCGGACAGGTCCTGACCCACAGCGACGCCGTGCGCAACAGCGGCGATCATCTGTTGAACGGGTTGGGCGGGTTTCGGTTGCAGATGCACAAGGCAATTCAGGCGAGCGTCGAAAGCCTCGGCAGCGAAGCGGCGATGCACGGCGATCTGCAGATGGCCGAGCGTTTCATGCTCGACACCCTGCGCCGGGATTCGCGGTTTGAATTGTTTTACATGGTCGACCGCAACGGCAATCAGATCACCGAAAACATCGGGCTGGACACCGACGACAAGGCGCCAAGCTGCAAGGGGCGCAATTGGGCGCAGAGGCCTTGGTTCAAGGAGGTCGCG
Source organism: Pseudomonas salicis (assembly GCF_057128705.1). Lineage (NCBI taxonomy): Bacteria > Pseudomonadati > Pseudomonadota > Gammaproteobacteria > Pseudomonadales > Pseudomonadaceae > Pseudomonas > Pseudomonas salicis. The sequence continues at coordinate 1,209,009 of NZ_JBSKHU010000001.1, read as the reverse complement.
GATCAGTTGACCAGTTACATCACACCGGTCTACCGCTCTTCGGCCACGGACGCGTTTTGCATCACCGTGTCAGTGCCGATCTTTGCCGCGAACGGGCAGTTGCACAGGGTGCTGGCGGCGGACGTGAGGTTGTCGGCGTTGATGTGAAGGGCGGGCAGAGAAGGACTGCCGGGAATGCTGATGAACCTGTAGGAGCGAATTCATTCGCGAAGCGTTCGAACAATCGACGCCGTTTGGTTGGCTGTTCCAATGTCTCGCGAATGAATTCGCTCCTACAGGAAAATAGGCGCCGTCGAGATCAAGGGTTGATCCCAACGGCGATTGTGCAGCGGTTTACGCCTGCTCTTCCTTGTGCAGCTCAAACAGCAGCAACGAGCGCGGGGTCACGGTGTATTCGTTGCCGAATTCGAAGTGCTCCTTGCCCTTGATGTCCGGCTGGTTGGTGTCGACCAGGCTGACCCAGTTCAGGCCTTCCGGCACTTCTGGCAGGGTGAAGTTGACGCCTTCGTGGTGCGAGTTGACCACCAGCAACATGGTCGCATCGCCACCGCGACGGCGAATCCCGGTCTCCTGCGCACGGCCGTCGATGAGCATGCCCAGGCAACGACCATTGGCGTCATGCCATTGCTCGGTGGTCATCTCCTCGCCGCTTGGCGACAGCCAGGTCACGTCCTTGACACCCAACTCCTCGTTGTATTCGCCGACCAGGAAACGGCCACGGCGCAGGATCGGGTATTTCAAACGCAGCTTGATCAAACGTTGCACGAACGCATGCAGCGCCTTGCCGTCTTCGTCCCAATCCCAGTTGACCCAGCCGATCTCGCTGTCCTGGCAATAGGCGTTGTTGTTGCCGTGCTGGGTGCGTGCAAACTCGTCGCCCGCCACGATCATCGGCGTGCCTTGGGAGAACAGCAGGGTCGCGAAGAAATTGCGCATCTGCCGCAGACGCAGCGCGTTGATTTCCGGATCTTCGGTTGGCCCTTCCACGCCGTGGTTCCAGGAGCGGTTGTCGTTGCTGCCGTCCTGGTTATTTTCGTCGTTGTCTTCGTTGTGCTTGTCGTTGTACGACACCAGGTCGTGCAGCGTGAAGCCGTCGTGGGCGGTGACGAAGTTGACCGACGCATACGGCCGACGACCGCGCTGATTAAACATGTTGCCCGACGCGGTCAGACGGCTGGCGAGGTCGGCCAGTTGGCCTTCGTCGCCTTTCCAGAACGCGCGCACGGTGTCGCGGAACTTGTCGTTCCATTCAGCCCAGCCCGGTGCGAAATGCCCGACCTGATAGCCACCAGGGCCGCAGTCCCAAGGTTCTGCGATGAGTTTGACCTGACGCAGCACCGGGTCCTGACGGCAGGCGACGAGGAAACTGTGACGCTCTTCGAACCCATCGTGGTAACGACCGAGAATGGTCGCGAGGTCGAAACGGAAACCGTCGACGTGCATCTCGCTGGCCCAGTAGCGCAGGGAGTCGGTGACCATTTGCAGCACGCACGGGTGGCTCAGGTCCAGTGTGTTGCCGGTACCGGAATCGTTGATGTAGAAACGTTTGTCATCGGGCATCAGGCGGTAGTACGACGCGTTGTCGATGCCACGCATAGACAGGGTCGGGCCGCGCTCGTTGCCTTCGGCGGTGTGGTTGTAGACCACGTCCAGAATCACTTCCAGACCGGCGTGGTGCATGTGCGCGACCATTTCCTTGAACTCGGCGATCTTGCCGTGGGCCAGGAAACGCGGATCAGGGGCAAAGAACGCGATGGTGTTGTAGCCCCAATAGTTGGTCATGCCTTTTTGCAGCAGGTGCTGGTCGTTGACGAAGGCGTGGATCGGCAGCAGCTCGATCGAGGTCACGCCCAGCCCTTTGATGTGCTGGATCACGTCATCGACCATGAGGCCTGAGAACGTGCCCTTCAGCTCATCGGGAACGGACGGGTGACGCATGGTGAAACCCCGAGTGTGGGTTTCGTAGAAAATGGTTTTCTCCCACGGCACGTTCACCCGCTGATCGCGGCCCCAGGTGTAAGCGGGGTCGATGACCTTGCACTTCGGCACGAAGGGCGCGCTGTCGCGCTCGTCGAAACTCAGGTCGTCATCGGGGTGGCCGATGGTGTAGCCGAACAGCGCTTCGGACCATTTCAGCTCGCCGACCAGTTGCTTGGCGTAGGGGTCGATCAGCAGTTTGTTGTGGTTGAAACGGTGACCGTTTTTCGGGTCGTACGGGCCGTACACGCGGTAGCCGTAGACCAGCCCGGGGTGGGCGTCGGGCAGGTAGCCGTGGAAGATTTCGTCGGTGTATTCGGGGAGTTCGATACGTTCCAGTTCGGTCTCGCCGGTGGAGTCGAACAGGCACAGCTCGACCTTTGTCGCGTTGGCGGAAAAGATCGCGAAGTTAACCCCCAGGCCGTCCCAGTTCGCACCGAGCGGGAAGGGCAGGCCTTCGCGGATGCGCGACGCGGTGACTTCCGGGCTGTCGGCCTTGCTGGATTCATTCTTGGGGGCGGTGGTGTTTTCTTGCTTGCTCATGGGGATTCCTGACGTTCGAATGATTTCCTGAAGGCGAACAAAGCCTTTGTCGCAGGCTGGGACTGCGCCATTGGTGAAAACAGGCAAAGGGGTTACCGCAGGGGGAACATCGTTTTCAGGCGATCCCTGCGGTCGAGGTTTGCTACGCGACCAGTCTTCGGTATACCCGAAGACTCATGGCGCGGGTGGCTTGGCAGCCGCGGGTGTCTTCTTGGCCGCTGGTTTTGCGGCAGGCTTGGCAGCGGGCTTCGCAGCTGACGCGCCGTCAGCCGCAGCGGCTTTCGGTTTGGCTGGGGCCTTGGCCGCCGGTTTAGGCGCAGGCTTGGCCACCGGTTTTTCAGCGGCTTTCGCAGCAGGCTTGGCGGCAGGCTTTGCAGCAGGTTTGGCTGCGGCGGCCTTGGGTTCAGCCTTGGGTTTGGCCGCTGCCTTGGGGGCAGCCGCTTTTTTAGGCGCCTTGGCTTCGGCGTCCGCCAGCTTGCGGGCCTGTTCCCAATGAACGGCGTCCTTTCCGTGAGGCTTGCCTTCAGATTCCCAGATCTGATGGGCGAGCTCTTTGATTCGTTTTTCGTCGGCACTCATCTCGACACTCCCGGGTATTACAAGGTTTGAATAAGCAGATTGACGGAAAATTCCTTGAGCGCTGCGCTGAGCGACAATTCCTTGTTGTCTGTGACTGTAGCTTGCGCGAAAAGTCCCTTCCAATTTGGATTTGAATCAGCGAACGGCAGGAGGATTCGTGTATCGCCCCAATGTGCTGCATTGATGAATGGAGTTTGCGCAGTGCCCAATAGTTCAGCCGGCAAACGTGGTATCACAACGATAGCCCGCAAATCCTCCTTTTCCCGGGCAAATGCAAGGACGTGTGCGGCATGTTCGCCGACCACTTCCAACGGTTGATAGCGGCCCTCACTGAACAGTGTCGGATAGAGATTGCGCAACCTGAGCACCTGCGCGATCAACGCCTGTTTGATGCGACCGTCCTGCCACTGGGCAAGCAGCTCGGCGAGCGTCGTGAAGTCACTCAGCGCGCGTTGGCGAGCGGGGTAATCCACCGGACGACGGTTGTCCGGGTCCACCAGGCTGAAGTCCCAGAATTCAGTGCCCTGATACAGATCAGGAACACCGGGCACGGTCATGCGCAGCAAAGTTTGCGCCAGACTGTTCAAGGCGCCGGCGGGGGCGATGCGGTTGGCGGTGGCACCGATGGACTGACGCAAGGCGACGGTGTCCGGGCTCAGCAGCAACTGCTGGAGAAACTCGCGGCAGGCGCTCTCATAGGGCTCGTTCGGCGCGCTCCAACTGCTCTGCAACTTGGCTTCGCGCAGGGCTTTTTCCTGCCATTGCGTGAGGCGTTTGGCGTAGTCCTCGAAGGCGTCTTCACCCTCCATGTTCAGCGGCCAGCTGCCCAGAATCGCTTGATAAAGCATGAGCTCGTCGCCGGGGCTGATCGCCTGATCACCCTGTTTCAGCGGTGTCGATAACTGCTGCCAGCGCTCCACCTGTTCGGCATACCAAGGCGCCACTTCGCTGAGCACCGCCAGACGAGTCCGGGTGTCTTCGCCGCGCTTGTGATCATGGGTCGCAGTGGTCAAGAGGTTGTCCGGAAAGCTTGCACCGCGAGTGATGCACACCTCATGAAACGCCTCGGGCGGTGCACTGAAATGTTGCGGATGGAAACCCACGTCGTTACGCGACAAGAGCACGGCCGAACGGTAGAACGAGGTGTCTTCCACCGACTTTGCAGCCACCGGCGAAGTCAGTTGCTGGAAGCGATTGCAGGCCTTGCGGCGCATCTCACGCAACGGCCCGCTCGGGTAATCCCGCAGGCTCTCACCACCCAGCCAGCGGGCCAGATAATCCAGCACCGGCCAGTCGCCCTCGTTGAGCATTTCACGCGCACCGGTCATGGCTTGCTGGAAATACCGCTCGTCCTCGGCCGAGCGTCCGCACGCGGTGATGTAGGTGCGGTAAACCGGGAAGTTGCCCACCAGCGCCAGTAGCGCACGGCGGATGGCGTTGAGGGTCAGGTCGCGACTCATCACGTCGCTGCGGGCCACCTGTAACAGCGCTTGTGCCAGGTTCTCGAAATCGCCCGCCAGGGTGCCGTGCAGCACCAGGTCCCGCGCTTCGAGCACTTCCTGATTGAAGTCCGCGGTGCGGCCGCTGATGCGGCTCCACAGCTCGCCAAGGACTTCTTCGCCCTTCGGATCATGTTGAAGCAGCGACACCTGGTTCATGAATTCATAACCGGTGGTGCCGTCGACGTTCCAGTCTTTACGCACCTGCTCGTCGGAACCGAGAATCTTCTCGACGAAGATCGGCACATGGCTCAGCTCGGTGCCCGCCGGACGTTGGCTGAGCAGGCTTTCGACGCGACGGTGCAGCTTGCGGCAGTAACCCCGAGGGTCGGCCAGGCCATCGATGTGGTCGATGCGCAGGCCGTCCACCAGCCCCTCTGCGATCAGCTGGAAGATCTTGCCGTGTGTGGCCTCGAACACCTGCGAGCGCTCGACCTTGAGGCCGCCCAGCTCGTTGATGTCGAAGAAACGCCGCCAATTGATGTCGTCTCCCGCCGTACGCCAACTGGCGAGGCGATAGTCCTGGCGTTCCAGCAACTGATGAAGCCGTTTGAAACCTTCCGGGTCCTTGCCGTCGAACTGCTTCAGGCCGTGTTCGATGGCGTCAATCAGGTCGGGGTTGTCCTTCACACACTTGGTCAGTTCGGCCTTGGCAGCCACGGCCAGGTCGTAGGCGTCGGGACTTTCATCCAGTGCAGAGAAGCGGCTGGCCAGGGCGTCCAGTTCAGGGCGTTTGGCCGCCTTCAGCAGCGGCGCGTAGGTGCCCGGATTGATCGGGAAGTGATGCTGATAGTGCTCGACACGGAAGCTGCCGTGCTCGGCATCGAACAGCAGCGGCACGTCGCCGTTTTGCAGCACGGTGCCGTAATCGGTGCTGAGGAAGGGCAGCAGCAATTGGCCCTTGAGCAGCGGGTCGGGGGAATTCCACTGAATGTCGAAGAACTTGGCGTAGGGGCTGCGTTGGCCCCATTCGATCAGGTCCAGCCACCAAGGGTTATCGGCGCCACCAACGGCCATGTGGTTGGAGACGATGTCGAGAATCAGCCCCATGCCATGCTTGCGCAGCTCGGCCACCAAACGACGTAGCGCCGGTTCGCCACCCAGTTCAGGGTTGATGACGCGAGGGTCGACCACATCGTAGCCGTGCATCGAACCGGCGCGGGCCTTGAGCAGAGGGGAGGCGTAAACGTGGCTGATCCCCAGTTCGGCGAAGTAGGGGACCAGTGCGGTCGCGTCATCGAGGGTGAAGTCTTTGTGAAATTGCAGTCGCTGGGTCGCGCGCAGTGATTTGATGGGTGAGTTGACTGGGTGATTCATTGATCGCGCTCCGCGGCCTGTTGACGTGCTGCGGCAAGGATTTCCAGACGACGCGCCGCGTTGGCGTTGTCCAGCAATGAGGCGGTATCGCCGGGCAAGCGCCGACGCCAGTTAGGGTGGCTGTCGATAGTACCCGGAAAGTTGGCCTGCTCTTCGATACCCAAAGCGTCTTCGATGGGCAGCAACACCAGTGGAGCGCGTGTATGGCCCAAGTAGCGCACGCTGCCATCGATCACGTCGCTCTCATTGCCGAGCGGGGCGTGCTCATAGTTAAGCTTCAATGCGGCACGCAGTCCTTCGCGTTCACGCTCGCGCTCACCCCGCCAGCGGCGCTCGGCCTCGTCGTCGATATGGCCCAGGGTCTTGTTCCACTCGATGTCCAGCTCACTGAGCCAACCGGTCAGCGTCGGCAGGTCGTGGGTGCTGGTGGTGGCCAGGGCGTCGTCGGACCATTTGATGATGGGCTTGAAGTGCGCGTTGTCCTGTTCGAACAACAGCACGCGCATGCCGAGAATGCCGCGGGTCGAGAGTTTTTCGTGCAGGCCATCAGGCACGGTGCCCAAGTCTTCGCCGAGGACCACGGCCTTGTGGCGCCACGATTCCAGGCACAACAGGCGCAGCATGTCGTCGATCGGATAATTCAGGTAGGCACCTTCACTGGGCGGAGAGCCTTCGGGCACGACCCACAGGCGTTGCAGCCCCATGACGTGGTCGATGCGCAGGCCACCGGCGTGGGCGAAGTTGGCGCGCAGCATTTCGATGAAGGCGCGGAAACCGTTGCGTTTCAGGCCGGTGGGCGAGAACGCGGAGATGCCCCAGCTTTGACCCGCTCGGTTAAGGATGTCCGGCGGCGCGCCGACGGTCAGCGACGACAGCAATTCATCCTGACGGCTCCACGCCTGGCTGCCCGCACCGTCGGCGCCTACGGCCAGGTCGCCGATCAGGCCGACGCTCATGCCACTACCCCGTGCGGCGGTCTGGGCCCGTTCGAGGCCCCGGGCGATCAACCATTGGGCGAAGGCGTGAAAGCCGATCTGCTCGCCATGATCGGCGGCAAACACATCGATGGCTTTGCTCCGTGGATGCTTGTAGTCGTCCGGCCATTCGTGCCAATTGCCGCTGATGCCAAGCACGTCGCACTGGTCGCGCAGAGCCTCGAAGCGGCAGTGGTTTTCCAGCGCTTCGCCACCCGCGTGGCGGAAGCTGTTGAAGTCCTGATGCAGCGGGTGGTCGCTGGCGATGAACGCTGCGTACAGCGCTCGGTACAGTTTCCATTTGGCCGCCGCTGCGGCGGGCCAGTCGATCAGTGGCAAGTCTTCCAGGCGCTTGAACTCATCCGCCAGCCCTGTTTCTTCCAAAGCTGCGCGCACGGCACGCTCGCCCAGAATCGTGCCCGGCGCGGCATACAGTGCGTTGAGAAACAGGCGGCTGGACGGCGAGTACGGACTGAAACGCTCGCTGTCGTTAGAGAACATCGCGTGCACCGGGCTGATGGCGATGGCTGCGGCGCCGCGCTCACCGGCCGAGCGGGCGAAGGTTTCAAGCGCCTGGGTGTCGCCGAAGCCGCCATCGCCTTCCCGGCGCAAGTAATACAGCTGCAAGGTCAGGCCCCAGGTGCGAGGGACGCTGACGTCCGCCGCCATGGCCAGGGTGTAGGCAGTTTTTGGCGCGACGGCGATCGTCAAGTGTTGCCCTGCAATCGCCAGCTGCTGATAACCCACTGTGGCCAGCGCGGGCAGTTCGGCCTTGGCGGTGAGCCTGGCGTCCAGACGCGATCCGTCTTCCAGCTCCAGCACGAACGGCGTTTCGGGCTTGAACCACGCCGAGAGGTCAAGATTGCTGCCGTGGTCGACGGTCAACAGCGGTGGCGGGGTGGTGGAGAGGCTTTGATCCTGCAAGCGTTCGAGGCTGGCAGCGATGTGTTCGTCGTTCTCGGCGGGGTAACCCAGCCCGTCGAGGACCTTGCGCAGGACCTCGGGGCTGACGCGCTGCGGGCGTGCGTTGGCGTCCTTCCAATCGACTGACAGCCCGGCTTCGGCTGCCAGCATTTCCAGTTGCTCATTGCTCATCCTGTTCCTCCAACGTCACTCGATATCAGGCTGACAATGGCCGTGTAGGGATTGAGGGTGCCGCGCGAGGAAAGTTCTGCCGATTTTGGGTGGGACTCATGCAGCACGTGCTGCACACTGTGTTCGTCGACCTGCACCGCGTGCTCGCTCAGGTTCAGGTCGATGCGCAAGACCTGTCCGTCGCCCATCTCCCAGCGTGCGCTGACGGCCTTGTCGGCGAGCACGTCTGCACCCAGGGCTTTGGCGCCCTCCAGCCGAGGCACGATGTGCTCGCGACGAATCGCCAACAGCTCGCGGTACAACGCCAGCCAGCTGCGGTGATCCTGGCCCTTGTCGGTTTCCAGCAGCAAGGCGTCGAAAGCCGGGCGCGAGGCCTCGAAGGTCTTCAGCGCATTCGGATCAGGGATCTGCTCACGCTTGGCCGGGTCGGCGAACGCCGCGAAGTCCGCGAACTCCCCCCGGCGACCTTCGCGCACGGCGTCGGCCAATTCGTCGTGGAAGTCGGTGAAGAACAGGAACGGCTCACTCGCGCCCCATTCATCGCCCATGAACATCAGCGGGATCATCGGCGACAACAGCAACAGCGCCGTGGCCGCTCGCAGCGCGTGAGGCGGGCTCAACTGAACGAGGCGCTCGCCCAGCGCACGGTTGCCGATCTGGTCGTGGTTCTGCAGGAACAACACGAACGAAGTCGGCGACAAATGCGCGCTCGGTTCGCCCCGGGCGTGGCCGTGACGGGTGGACTCGCCCTGATAGACGAAGCCTTCGCCCAGCAGGCGTGCCAGCTTGTGGGTTGGCTGTTCGGCGAAGTCGGTGTAGTACGCGTCGGTTTCGCCGGTCAGCAACACGTGCAAAGTGTTGTGGCCGTCGTCGTTCCACTGTGCGTCGTAGCCCTGATCCATGCGATGGGCTTCGTTGTATTCGTTTTCCAGCATCAGCCACACGTGACGGTCAGGCGCGGTTGCCTGACGCACCCGTTCGGCCAGTTCCTTGAGGAAGGTCGGGTCTTCGATGGCATGCACCGCGTCGAAGCGCAGGCCGTCGAAGCGGTAGTCCTGCAGCCACATCAGCGTGTTGTCGATAAAGAAGTCCCGGACTTCGCGGCGCCGGAAATCGATGGCGTCGCCCCACGGGGTCTTCTTGTCGCTGCGGAAAAAATGCTTGGCGTACGCACCCAGATAGTTGCCATCCGGACCGAAGTGGTTGTAGACCACGTCCAGAATCACGGCCAGACCCAGACCGTGGGCCGTGTCGATCAAGTGCTTGAGTTGTTCCGGTGTGCCATAGGACGACTGGGGTGCGTAGGGCAACACGCCGTCATAGCCCCAGTTACGATTGCCGGGAAACTGCGCGATGGGCATCAGCTCGACGGCGGTGACGCCGGTGTCGGCCAGATGCTGCAAGCGTTGTTCGACGCCCGCGAAGCCGCCGAGTGCGCCAACATGCAGTTCATAAATGACGGCTTCGTGCCAGGGCCGTCCGCGCCAGGCATCGTGCTGCCAGCGGTAGGCATTCTGGTCCACCACTTGGCTGTAACCATGCACCTCGCTGACCTGAGCCCGGGAGGCCGGGTCAGGCACATGAAGGTCTTCGTCGATGGTGTAGCGATAGCGCGTGCCCGCCGGGCATCGAGCTTCGAGGACGAACCAACCGTCCTCTTGAGGCAGCAGGGCCAGTGACGGCCCATCCTCGATCTCGACGCTGACGTAATAGGCATCCGGAGCCCAAAGGGCAAACCGAGTGTGTTCGGGATCTAGCAGGACGGCGCCGTGGCGCCAGTTCTCATCCGTGCGCGAAGGCATCCGTTACCCCTTTTTTCAATTCATCGATCAGTAATGCAGTGCAGCGCCCACGTTTTTCTTCAACAACTCCTGATAGAGGTCGGCGTAAGGCTCGACCGCTTTGTGCCAGTCGAACGGCGCAGCCATCGCACGGCAGCGCATCGCGTTAAGCAATGTAGGGCTGGCGAAGACGTTGAAGGCGCGGGTGAGCGCTTCGGTGTAGCTTTCCACCGTGGATTCGTCGAACAGGAAACCGGTGCATCCGTCCTCGATGGTGTCTGCCAGGCCGCCGGTACGACGTGCCACCGGCAACGAACCGAAGCGCTGCGCGTACATCTGGCTCAGACCGCACGGCTCATAGCGCGACGGCATCAGCAGGAAGTCGCTGCCCGCGAACATGCGACGAGCGTCGGTTTCATTGAAGCCGACCCGGACGCTGACCTGGCCCGGGAAGCGGGCAGCGAGGGCGCGCATCGCGTCTTCTTCATCCGGTTCGCCGCGACCAATGATCGCGATCTGTCCACCGTTGTTGACGATGTATTCGGCCACGCCGATGGTCAGGTCCAGACCCTTCTGATACACGAGACGCGAGACCACAGCGAAGAGTGGGCCCGTGGACGGCTCAAGCTCGAACAGCTCGCGGACGTAGTCGGCATTGATCTCCTTGCGCGTCCATTCGTTCGGGGCGAAGCGGCAGATCAAGTGTTCATCGGTGGCCGCATCCCAGCTTTCATCGATGCCGTTGGGAATCCCACTGAGCTGGCCGCGATTGGCCTTGCTTTGCAGGAAGCCTTCCAGACCGCAACCGAAATCCGGGGTGGTGATTTCCTTGGCGTAGGTCGCGCTCACGGTGGTGATGTGGCTTGAATACGCCATGCCCGCCTTGATGAAAGACAACTGGCCGTAAAATTCCATGCCGTCCGGACCCAGCGCGGAATCGGGAATGCCCAGCTCGCGGCTCGACGCCACGCTGACGAAACCCTGATACGCGAGGTTGTGAATCGTGAAAATGCTCGGCGTGGTCTGGCCGCGCCACTTCATATACGCCGGTGCCAGACCCGCAGGCCAGTCGTGGGCGTGGACCAGTTCCGGGCACCACTGGGTCTTCACCGCGCCCGCGGCGAAGTCGGCAGCGGCCATGCCCAGACGGGCAAAGCGAATGTGGTTGTCGGACCAGTCGCGCCCGTGATTGTCGCCATAAGGCGTGCCTTCGCGCTCGTACAGCTCCGGGCAAATCAATACATAAATGACCAGACCGTCTTTCATGTCCATCCGGCCGATCTTGCAAGGCGGGAGCGCGGCGTGCCCGCTGAGTTCGCTGATGATGTGAATCGGGTTACCGCTATTGATGACCTGTGGATAGCCGGGAATCAGCACGCGTACATCGTGAAGGTGGCGCATGGCGCGCGGCAGTGCAGCAGACACATCGCCCAGACCGCCGGTTTTCACCAAGTCGGCCATTTCCGACGTCACGAACAGGATCTTTTTCCTGTTCGCCATGGAGATCCCGGGTTGTACAGGGGGCAGTTGCAGCACAGGTGCGCTCGTCGTTGCGAAGACCGGCAGATGGGTCAGCTCGCTGGCCGGCTGATTAAAACTCTCTCCCTTCTGGGTTTTGACAGCGGCACTAATCATCGTTTTCTCCCATTCGATACGCAGTGTTGGTACAGCACTTGAGTTGTAAAAGGCCATGTCCTATGGCCAGGCACACAAGACCTACGCAAAATCGATACCCATTTACCGACTGCATAAGTAAGGACAGGGTGAAAGCGGCCTCTGTTTGGGCTTCATCCGGTAGCATAGGCGCTCTAATCAGCTGACCCAGGGCATTTGTAGAAGTTTCGACTTTTTTTCCGGGAAATGTCTGGCCTGCGGGATGGCAGCTATTTGTAGGAAAAAATTCACCTCGCTACAGAAATTCCCTGACCGCGGAATGCGCCGTTCTGGCGCACATTTTCCTCCTGAACAGTATCGACGACCGCTGGTCGGATTGTTCGACAATCCCTCTGCAGCGGCTTGGGAAGCATAGCCGCGCGGTGATTTTTAGCGACCGGCGCTTCATGAAGTTTTTGTTGTCGCCATTTCTCGGTGCAACACAGCCCGAATCTCGTGCGTAATTGAGAAAAATCCTACTTTTGTATCGGGAATTTTTGGTGCGCTGCACGGTAGAATCCAACCCACGCGGCAGAGGGGCCTTCGGTCTTCTGTCTGTTCCCCCCTGAGTTGTAGAGGAAGTCAATGCAAGCCCCTGAGGTTCTGGTCCTGCAAGCCAGCTATACCAATCCGGTCCACGCAGAAGCCATCGGTTTCCTGATCAATCAATACGCCGAAGACGCCATGGGCGGCGGCGAGTCGCTGTCTCAGGACGCTCGTGGACAGTTGGCGCTCGAACTGGCCAAGCGTCCTCACGCGTTCAGCGTGTTGGCGTTCATCTCCGGCGAGCCGGTTGGGCTGGTCAACTGCTTCGAGGGGTTTTCCACCTTCGCCTGCCGTCCGCTGGTGAACATTCACGATGTGGTGGTCATCGCGTCCGCCCGTGGTCTGGGCATCAGCCAGAAGATGCTGGCCAAGGTCGAGGAAATCGCCCGCCAGCGCGGTTGCTGCAAAATGACGCTGGAAGTGCTGGAAGGCAATGAAGTCGCCCAGGGTGCTTACCGCAAGCTGGGTTTCTCGGACTATCAGCTCGATCCGAAGATGGGCAAGGCGCTGTTTTGGCAGAAGGCGTTGTAGGCACCTGCAAGCCCTCGCCGGACACCCATCTGTAGGAGCGAATTTATTCGCGATAGGCCGGTACATCCAATACGGGTGTATCGGCTGTATCAACGTTTCGCGAATGAATTCGCTCCCACAGGTCGACGGTGACCAGCCGATGTCAATCTGATCGCAGGTTGAAACCGTGTATGAGCTGTTGCCCACGCAACACCATCCAAAACATTTGTAACAGTTCTATCCTGTAAGACAATTCAGCGAGCGATGTAGGATCGCCTCCCGTATTGATTTCAGGACACCCATGTCACTCTCACTGGAACCTCCCAGTTGCCGATCCCGTTCCCTGAACCCGGATCTTCGTCACATGTTTCTCTGCGTCGACCGGCGCGTGTTTTCAAAGACCTTCATTTGTCTCGGCTCCCTCACGGTGACGCCGGGTGTCGTCGTGTCCGGCGCTCAGCCGCTGAAAAGGAACCACTGACCCATGGAATGGCTTGCGGACCCCACGGCCTGGCTGGGCCTGTTGACCCTGATCGTCCTTGAACTGGTATTGGGCATCGACAATCTCGTGTTCATTGCCATCCTGGCCGACAAATTGCCCCCCGAGCAGCGTGACAAGGCGCGGGTGTTGGGGTTGTCCCTGGCGTTGATCATGCGCCTGGGGCTGCTGGCGAGTATTTCGTGGATGGTGACGCTCATCGAGCCGCTGCTCGACGTGTTCGGCAAAAGCTTCTCCGGCCGCGACCTGATCATGCTGTTCGGCGGGGTGTTCCTGCTGTTCAAGGCGACCATGGAACTGCACGAACGACTGGAAGGCCATGTCGCTCAGCATTCGGGCAGCACGACGTACGCACTGTTCTGGCCCATCGTCGCGCAGATCGTCGTGCTCGACGCCGTCTTCTCCCTGGACGCGGTGATCACGGCGGTCGGCATGGTGGATGAGTTGTCGGTGATGATGATCGCGGTGGTGTTCTCCATCGGCATCATGATCATTGCCAGCAAGCCGCTGACGGCCTTCGTCAACGCACACCCGACGGTGATCATGCTGTGCCTGGGCTTCCTGATGATGATCGGCTTCAGCCTGACCGCCGACGGCCTTGGGTTTCATATCCCGAAAGGCTACCTGTACGCGGCGATTGGCTTCTCGATCCTTATCGAGGTGTTCAACCAGGTCGCGCGCTCGCGTCGCAAACGCAGCCTGAAAGGCAACTTGCCGCGCCGCCAGCGCATGGCCCACGCCGTGCTGAGGCTGTTGGGCGGCCGCAAACCCGCTGCCGAGGACGTGGGGGAGGACATCGCCGACATGCTGGACGGTGATGGCGATGCCGACGAAGCCGTGTTCGACCGGCGTGAGCGGGTGATGATCAGCGGCGTGTTGCAGCTGGCGCAAAAGCCGGTCCGCAGCGCCATGACCGCCCGCAACGATGTTGACGTGATCGATCTGTCGGATGACGAAGCGACCATCCGTCAACGCCTGATGGCGTCCTCCTACTCGCGCCTACCGCTGATTCGTGAGGGGCGCGTCGAAGAACCTCTCGGCTTCGTGCACAAAAAGGAACTGCTTAACGCGTTGCTCGCCGAAGAAGTGCCGAACCTGGAACACGCGGCGCGCCAGGCCCTCAGCGTGCTCGACAGTTTTTCGGTCCTCAACGCGCTGGATCAGATGCGTGCGCAATCGACTCACATTGCATTCGTGGTCAACGAGTTCGGCGACTTTGTCGGCATCCTGACCATGACCGACATTCTGGAGTCGATTGCGGGCGAGTTGCCGGACGCGACCGAGGCCGAGGGGCCAGGTCTGGTCGAGGAGGGCGAGGGCGTGTTGGTGAACGCCGCCATGAACCTGACTCACCTGCGCGAACGCACCGGCTTCAAGGCACGTCCTACCGAGGAATATCAGACGCCGGCCGGATTGATCATGAGCCTGTTGGACCGTTTGCCGATCGTGGGGGACGAGGTGCAGTGGGAAGGTTGGCGTTTGGAAGTGATCGAAGTGCAAGAACGGCGGGTGACCCGGGTGTTGTTGCGCAAGAAGTGACGCTGTCGCCGACGCTTGACCAGCGGCGGCGCGCAGGTTCTGGGGTTGCCCCGTGTAGAATTGTTTACGGCCGCACTAAATACGGCCGTATTTCGTTGTGTGTCCGCTTTTTCCAGCTTTGATCCGGAATTTGATCGCGGTCGAGTACTTGAATTTTGCTCCTTAGAAGTTAATTAGTATTTAGAGTCTTAACCGGTTTATAAAAGTTTGGTGCTGAAATATGAAGTCATGAATGTAGTATATATATACCGCACCGATTGAGTTCGCTGCCATCAAAGTTTGCGCCATACAGACAAGGAGAAACTGTATGAGCACAAACGATCGACCTGGACATATCACACTTCCCCCCATTGAGATCAGTGATGTTAACCACACCTCACACACCGGTCGCGATGGTGGCGGATCCGGCACTCGAGGCAGCAGTTGGAGTTTTGGTTTCGGCTCGGGAGGTGGAGGTTTCAGTGGCGGCTTCGGCGGCTCCAGCAAAAAACGGGCAAAAAAACGCGCCAAAGCTGCACGTGCCCGTGCTGAGGAGGCACGGCGTGCGCAGGACGCGGCCGCAGTGCAAGCGGCGGCAATTGCCGCCGAACAGGCTCAAAGAGAAGCGCAAGCGCGCTCTGAAGCGGAGTTTCAGCGTGTCTTAGCCGTTCACGAGCAACTGATTTCTGAACTTTCTGACGCATATATCAGAACGAAGAAAATACTGGATAGCGACTTTGTTACGAAAAGTACGAATATGTTGTTGCAACTGGAGCGGGAAATCGAAGCCAGTCGCACGCCCCATTTTGATTATGTCGTCAACGATAATGAGCCCTGGCACATCTACATAACAAGAAAGAGAAAGCGAGATCTGGATGGACTGATAAGCCAGTTGCGCGATCAGTTGCACGCAGGCTCGATAGATGCGGCTGCATTCAATGGCGCCGATCCCTTGGCGCTAACCACCGATCAATATGTGCAGCGAGTCAGAGACAGCAGTGGGTTCAGCGCTCAGGCTGCTCGCGAAGCACACGCTCTCTGGGAGCGGGCGTATCAGGCGGCACAATCGAACATCCTGCTCTCTCAGAAGATTCAGATGCTGAGTGAGCGATCTGCGTCCATGAGCGTCCACCACGCCGAGCAGTTGGTTCAGTGGCAGGAAATACAAAAGATTCGAGAACAGCAACGTGCTTACAGGCAAGCACGGGATGAACACATTCGTTTCAAGACCCGAACGGATCAGGACAAACGCAAGCAACAGAGAGTGAATGCAAACACGCTCTCGATTGCGATGGTGCCAGCTACCACTCAGGGCGCGGTGCTGACGCGGGCGGGGACATTGGTCGCTGTCGATGGTGTTGCAGCCGGCGTCAGCAGGGCGGTTGCCGCTGCTATTGGTGAAGTGGGCCGGATTGCAGCCATCGGTGCAGGGCAGTCTGTCGGCCTCTTCGCGACAGCTATGTTGTATGCCCAACCTCTGGGTAACGGCGAGCTTACCCCGGCGCAGCGCAATCGTTTCAAAGGCATCGCCGTGCCGGCCTCTGCAATAGGAGTGGTGGAGACGGATTTACGCAAGGTGGCCCAATCCTCAGGTGTCGTTGAGGTGCCAGTCAGACTGAAGCTGGAAAACACCGTTGCAGGGGTTGCAGTGCATGCTGCAACCACGGGGGCGGGTATCGCAGCCCAGATTCCTGTAAGAGAGGCAGCGCTTGATCCTGTTACCGGAACCTACACATTCACCTCTACCGGGCACGAGCAGAAGCATCTGATCTTTGTCGCTCAAGCTCAAGCTCAAGCTCAAGCTCTAGCGACGAGTGCGCCGCAAGTGGTTCCGGATCTTGCGTCCGGTTTGGCAGTTCCAACCGTGCAAGATGCTCAGGTGCGCAGTTCCGGTCTTGAGTTGTTGATCGACGATTGCATTGTCTGTGTCCCCGGATTTGAGCCCCTGTATCTGTCTTTCTCGCCCCGCTCCCCGGGCAGTGGCGTCGCCAATGGTGAGGTAGAGCTGGCACCCGCAGATTGGTGGGCACTCGCGCAACAGCCACAAGGGGCGACTTTCCCTGCGCAAGTCGCTGAAAAGTTGCGCTGGCGAGAATTTACGGATCTGCAGTCCTTCGAGGCAGCCTTCTGGAGCAATGTCGCCGCCGAGGACTTGTTTCTTAGCCCCTTGAGCGACGCCAACCGCAACCGCATCGCCAACGGCATGGCCCCGGTCGTCCCGCGCTCGCAATGGATGGGCGACAAGCGGGAAATAGAGCTTAGGTACGTCGATGTCGAGCGCGGGCAATCAGATCCTTTCAATTTCGACAACCTGAGAGTCGTACCGCCTTCGTCACAGAAAGGCACCCGCCCGTCCAGCGGTCGGCCGAGCTGGTCACAACAGTTGGCCACTGTCGCGTCTTCGGACACATCATCCAAATGGACATGGACGCCCCTCGTTCCCCCAGGTATTGATTCTCTCGGTTCAGATGGATTACCGATCAGCCCGCCAGAGCCGGGGATATATCCAGGAGATTCCGAGCTTCCAGAGTTGCCCGGGAAGGAAACTTTTCCTTCCACGGACGAAGAGGGGACATCAGCGCAGGGCGCCGGCTTTCCGGCCGATGAAGACCTGCCGTCTTCAGGCATGCAGCTAGCCGGACCACCGGTCGAGCCGTTGGAGGTAGGACCTTATAATGATCTCAATGGGCGAAGTCGGCTGGATGGACTGGATATTGATCATATTGTTTCGCGCAAGGCGCTGGAACGTTACTTGAGCGCGCAAAATGATAAAATTGAAGCAGAATACTTGAACGACGTTTTGCGCAAAGCACCGAGCATTGCTATTCCAGCTGAAATTCATCGTAAATATAGTGAGACTTATGGTGGCAGAAACACCATAAGTAAACAAATTAAAGATGCCGAGGATCTTCGTGCGGCAGTGGAGAGTAATTTTGATGCGATCAAGTCTGGATTGTTGGAGTATGGGTTCACCGATGCTGATGTAAAAAATGCTAGGGCTGCTTTGCATGAATTAAATACAGCGCAGGGGTGGTACTGATGAATGGTTTTAAATTCGATTTGTTAATTAAATGTTTGGGGCGAACCTATAAAGAGTTGGACTCGGAAAAGGTAATAGTAAATTGCCCGTTGAAAGATATGTATCCGGGCAGTCTTACCCAGTATGTGGTGCTTGATCAAGGTGTGTCATTAAAGTTTTGGTCAGAGACATCTCGTTATGAGGCGCTTCACATTAGATTGCGCGGGGGGGATTCTGAGCTTCCTAATTATGATGGTGAGCTTCCCGATCTTTTTGCATCAGTGACGAATAAGGCTGAGGTGAGGGTGAGATTTGGTACCCCTGTGGAGACAAAAGGGCCTTTTAAAATGCCGCTTCCTATAGGCATGACGGGGGGCTTGGATGTGTATTTTTATGATTTTCCGGATCGTCGTATACAAATGCACTTTGAGTACGATGCGAATCTTAGCGTTAGGGTACTTGGTTTCAGCCTCGCCGACACCGGTCGCGACTAAGAAATATCGGGGCGGCTTGCGCATTCACGGGAGCAACTGAAACAAGACCGGGCGTTGGCCGAAGAGGAAGGGAGACTTCCTCAATGGGCTGGCCTTGTATTGGAAAATTTTGAGCAATGGGTCGCACAGGTTGAGTCCTAGCCATTCAACAGTGAGCCGTTGCTCTCATCCGCGATTAGTGCAACGGCCAAATTGCATGAAATAAATAGACTGCAAGGGTGGTACCAATGATGGATATTAGGTTCGAGTTATTAATTCAGGCTTTGGGTAAGACCTATAAAGAGCTAATTGCCGAACAGGTCGTCGTCGATTGCCCGCTGGAGGAGATATTTCCAGATAGTCTGAGCAGTTTGGTGATTCTTGAAAAGGGAATATCTTTGGATTTTTGGTCGGAAACGTCTAGATATGAAGCGTTCCATATCCAGTTAAAAGAAAAGGGTTCTTGGGCACCATAATATGACGGGGCGCTGCCTCATCCGTTCTCGTCAATTTTGACACAAAGCGACGTGAGAAAAGTTTTCGGTACACCGATGGAGGCCAAGAAACCCTATCGATTGCCTCTCCCCGTCGGTTTGAACGGTGGTAGGGATTCCTATTTTTATCGCAAGACTGATGAGCGTATAAAAATGAGCTTTCTCTATGACGAAGATTTGACCGTTAGTAGTTTGAGTTTCAGCCTGACCAGTAGACCTCACGACTGAAACCCTTGCCTTGGCTTCTCGAACTAATGAGGAGCCAAGTTAGACATTTCAAGGAGACAGATAAATGGAATTAAAACCAAGGCTTCAAGACTACACGGAGCGGGAGTTTCTTGAACTCGTTCGCCGAATCGCCGCTGTCGATGTCAACAAGCAGGATCACGACCGCCTGATTGAGCACTTCGATAAGATTGTGGAGTGTCCCGATGCGATTGACTCGATCTTTCATCCTGCGCGGATGAAGAGGATTAAGGTTTATGTACCGAGCATGGTGTTGAGCATCGTCGCTGACTGGTGTGCTGCGAACGGGAAACCGGGGCCAAAGCCAGACGGCGGTGTACGTCAGACGGTATCCTCGGTAGCGCCCAGGCAGTCGATACCGTCCGGCTTCACCCCTGCCGCGAAACTTGCGCGTTCAAGGCAGCAAATGGAGCAAGGCCAGGCGCTGGCTGCAGAGGCTGGAAGACTTCTTCAATCGGCTAATCTTGCGTTGGATGACTTTGAGCAAAGGGTTGCGCAGGTTGGGTCCTTGCCAGTCAACAGTGAGCCGTTGCTCTCATCCGAGATGACGGCGACGGCCTTACCCGATCACGTTGATCAATTGTTACGTATGGAATTGCAAGCCATCCGTCAGATCCATGACTTTGCGCAACTGGAAATCCGCATTGACATGTTTCATCAGCCCGCCAAGTTAAACCTGTCCAGCGCGTTGTATGACGCAGGAACCCAAGCGCTTGTGCTTCAAGATGCGCAAGCCCTGAAAACGCAATTCACGTCGCAATTGTCCGCGTTGAAGAGTCGGCAAGTCATCGTGCAGCAGAAAATAGCCGACTATCTCGTGGCCGCTGATGAGCACCTGATGCGTCGAATGGCCCTTAACGATTGGGGGCCAGGAAAGGTCACTTCCACGCTGACGGCAATGCCGAGCAATATCGCCCAGCGACCCTGTCTGTTGAGCGCCGATGACGAAGCGTCTCACTTTTTCGCGGCGCATAATTCCAGCTTTCAGCAGAGCCTGAGGTCAGTCATCGCTGAATTCAACTGGATCGACGAAACCAAGGTGGATGAAGAGCAGGTGCATTCTGCCACTTTGCTTCAGTTCCATAGCGTGTTGGGGAACAGAGAACGTTTCGGCGTCAGTGCGCCATTGGTCGAACTGGTACAAATCGATACGGAAGAATTGCAGGCCATTGCGGCAGCCAATGCCCAAGTCAATGTTCCCGTGCGGATCGGATTTGGCGATACATCAAAAAGCGAATTCAATACTGCTATCGGTACTCGCAAGCTCAACCATTTTTGTACTGTTTATGCTGCATGCACCAATGCAAACTCACTAAGCGCCGTGAGGGTGCGGGCAGCGAGCTGGTGCTCCGAAAGAAGAGGTTATTGTTTTACAACATCGGGACAGGGCGCTACGACGTTGGTCTGGCGCAAGGCCGGATCTGTCGACGATCCGCAAGCCGCTATCCTGGACCCTACAATCGTTCCACCTCGCCTCAGGTCGATCCATGCCTATCAAACTCCGATTGTGGAGAAAGTAGTATCCACGGGAGACTTTAATTTTGAAGACTACGTTATCGTATTCCCACGAGAATCATGCCTTGAGCCGGTTTATGTGGCTATCAAGGACTGCCGGGACTTCCCTGGTGTTGCATCGGGAGTTGGTGAAGATGTGACAGATGACTGGCTGCAACGCGAACCTCTGGAGCGCGACGCCGCAATTCCTGCAAGTGTTGCTCAGCGATTACGTGGGCGAGTGTTCAGCAAGTTCAGCGAATTCAGAAGGGCGTTCTGGATCGAGGTGTCACAGGATGAAGGACTGAAAGCACAGTTCTCGGATTTCGACCTTGCAGCCATGAGAGGGGGTAACGGCCCATCGCTTGGAGCGGTCGGCCCATTGGTACAATTCGAACTCTATCACGTGGATCCAGTATCCGAGGATGGTGATGCCTACGATATGGATAACATATCGGTCATGACGGATGCCCAGCACGCAGAGATGATCAGATTGATAAACGAGTTTGATCATTGAACTGACTGCTTCTATTGTTCGCCCCCGCGTCAATCCCAATCAAAAGGCCTGCATTGCGCAGGCCTTCTTTGTTTGAGGCGTTTATTACTTGTTCGCCACTTCCGGCATCGGCGCCTCTTGAGTCGCGGCCTTTTCCATGCCGGCGAAGTCACTCAAGCCTTTCTGCGCATAAGGGTCGCCAATCAGTCGAGGGCGCGCCTTGAAGTCCAGGCTCACCAGGCTCTTCGTCGAGTCCAGCTCGTCGAAGCTCAGGCCCGCCAGTTGCGCCCAGGTGTGGATCAGGTTCGAGCTGGAGTAAGGACGGCTGTGGATGCTGTCGAAGCTCCAGTTGTGGGTTTCACGCCATTTTGGCGACGCATAGGCAATGAACGGCACCGTGTACATTGGAATCGTCGGTTTGCCCTCGTTGCGGCCCAGCGTGTTGTGCCCTGGCGAGTCGTAAACGTCTTCGCCGTGGTCGGACAGGTACAGCAGGAAGCCGTTCGGGTCCGCCTTGCTGTAGGTCTTGATCAGGCTCGACACCACGAAATCGTTGTACAGCACCGCGTTGTCGTAGCTGTTGTACATCTCCAGCTTGCTGTCATCGATGGCCGCAGGCACGCCGTCACGACCGGTGAATTTCTCGTAGGTTTCCGGGTAGCGGTACTGATAGGCCATGTGCGTGCCCAGCAAGTGAACGACGATCAGCTTGCGCGGCGCGGCATCGGTCAGGGCCTTGGCGAACGGCTCCAGCACGTCGCCGTCGTACTGGCGAGCGTTCTGGTTGCGGTTGTTGTTCAGGTAGACCTGCTCGTCCGCCTGCTCGGAGAACGTGGTGAGCATGGTGTTGCGCTTGGTCATCGTCTGCTGGTTGGTGATCCAGAAGGTCTTGTAACCCGCCTGCTTCATCACGCTGACGATGGACGGGGTCTTCAGGTACAGGTCCGGGTTTTCCTCGTCGGCGAAGGTCAGCACTTGCTGCAATGCTTCGATCGTGTACGGACGCGGGGTGATGACGTTATCGAAGACCTGCAGCTCACTTTTCATGGCGTCCAGGTTCGGCGTGGTCTGCCGTGGGTAGCCATACAGATGCATGCGGCCACGGTTGGTCGATTCACCGATGACCAGCACCAGCGTGGTCGGCAGGCCGGCCTGTTGATCCTTGAGGTTTTTCAGCGGCGGAATATTGCTGCTGGTGGTGAGCATGTCCTGCATGCTGTCCAGTTGCTGGGTGTAGCGGTGGTACGCCACCAGCATCTGCCAGGGCACGGCGGGTTCGATGCGCGATTCGAAGGCTTCAAGGCCGGCAGCCGTCGTGTCGAAGCGTGACATCTGTTTCGCCAGCGGGTAGCCGATGATCGCCACCAGCAGCGCGGTGGCCACGACCCAGGCACGGCCACGGGGCATGTACACGGGGCGCAGGCGGGTCCAGAGGAAAATCGCAAAGGCGGTGTGGGCGATGAACGCCAGCACGATCCACCAGGCGAAGTACTGCGTCATGTATTCGCCCGCCTCAGAGACGTTCGACTCGAACATGATGAAAATGACGCTTTGCGAGAACTCTTGCTGATAGATGAAGAAGTAGCCCAGGCTCGCCATGGAGCAGGCCCACAGCACGACACCGATGACGGCCGCCATGACACGGGTCTTGCCAGGGAACAGGAACATCGGCGCCAGCCAGATACCGCTCATCAGGAACGCCTGGCGGAAGCCCGCGAAGCCAGTGATGCCGGTCAGTTGGATCAGCAGTTGGGTGATTCCGGAAAAGTACCAGAAGAACAGGAAAAGCCAGGCCACGCCGGCCCAGTCAAAACCCTTCGGAGTGGGGGTGCTCCGTTTCATCGTTGCCATCAGGCGCTCCAGCTATGGATCTGTCGAGCGGCGCGATGGGCCGCCTCGTTTTTGCAGCGGGGCGTCGCGCAGGCCATGAACGACCGGCGTACGTTCCGCAGAGGTGCGGGAGTATGGTGAGGGTGAGGTGAAAAAAATGTGAGACAGCGGGAGACGACGTGTAAACGCGGTCAGGTCGGGGATTTTTAGCAGGGTTGGAACGTTACGGAATGTGTCGGGTCGGAAAAATGACGGAAAGTTCGTCAACTGAGAAGATGTAAAGCGGGGAAGGGTCAGGCGAAGGGATGAAGCGTGAAGGCAAGCCAGCAAATCGGGCTTGCCTTATTGGGTGAAGCGCGGGGGATCAGGCGTGAAGGGCCGTGCCGCTGGCGAGCTGAGCGTGTTGCAGCATCAGGGCCATCTGGGCGACTTTCTTTTGCAGCTGGTCACGTTCTTCGCGGAGCTGACGCAGCTCATCGCGACGGACGGTAACGTACAGAGTCTGTGGAACGCTTGCCGGTAGTACTGTGCCCATTGCTCACCTCGCAAATGGCGGATTCAACTTCGTAAGGTTCAAGCAATGACGCGATCGCTACCCGACTTGTCCATGCTTCCTACCTTTGTCGGCGCGGATTCTGATTTCTTTTCAAAAAAATTGGAACTTTTTTATTTTTAATTGTCACTGTCGTTTCGTCTTGGCGACGAACGGCGTAAAAAGCCCGTCCTTGACGCACCAACATGAAACTATTTTCACCGGGAAACCTTCGTTTGCCTCCCCGGACTAACCCTACAAGCGGCACTGGGCTATAAAATGGGGCACCCTGTTTACGAATTAAGGAGCACCTCTACATGCAACTCGGGATTGTTGGACTAGGCCGCATGGGCGGCAACATCGCACGTCGACTGATGCTCAATGGCCACACGACAGTCGTCTACGATCGCGATGAGCAGTCTCGCACCGTGCTCGCCAACGAAGGTTCGACGCCGGCCACCGACCTCAAGTCACTGGTCGCTGCGCTGGACAAGCCGCGAGCCGTCTGGGTGATGCTGCCAGCGGGCGCTCCGACCGAAGACACCATCAATGTGCTGGCTGACCTGCTCGATAAAGACGACGTGATCATCGACGGCGGCAACACGTTCTATAAAGACGACGTGCGTCGCTCCCACGCGCTGAAAGAGAAGGGCCTGCACTACGTTGATGTCGGCACGTCTGGCGGCGTCTGGGGCCTGGAGCGCGGGTACTGCATGATGATCGGCGGTGAAACCGAGGTGGTGAACCGCCTTGATCCGCTGTTCAAGACCCTGGCCCCCGGCATCGGCAACATCCCCCGCACCAAGGACCGCGCCAAGGACGCCGACCCTCGCGCCGAGCAGGGCTACATCCATGCTGGCCCGCCGGGCGCCGGTCACTTCGTGAAGATGATCCACAACGGCATCGAATACGGAATGATGCAGGCCTTCGCCGAAGGCTTTGACATCCTCAAGACCAAAAACTCGGAAAACCTGCCGGAAGACCAGCGCTTCGATCTGAACATGGGCGACATCGCCGAAGTCTGGCGTCGCGGCAGTGTCGTCTCCTCCTGGCTGCTGGACCTGACCGCCGACGCACTGGCGACCGATCCTCAGCTCAATGCCTATTCCGGCTCCGTGGCCGACAGCGGTGAAGGCCGCTGGACCATTGAAGCCGCGATGGAGCAGGCCGTACCGGTCCCGGTGCTGTCCACTTCTCTGTTTGCCCGCTTCCGCTCCCGTCAACAAAGCACGTACGGCGACAAGATGCTCTCCGCCATGCGTTTCGGTTTTGGTGGTCATAAGGAACCAAAATAATGGGTTTAACCCGAAGCAAGCAAAAGGCTGCGGTCGCTCCGGCGACCACTCTGTTCCTGTTTGGCGCCCACGGCGACCTGGTCAAGCGGCTGTTGATGCCAGCCCTCTACAACCTGTTCCGTGACGGACTGGTCGGTGAGGACTTGCACATCGTCGGCGTTGACCACAACACCGTCAGCGACGCCGACTTCGCCAAGAAGCTGGAGGATTTCATTCGCCAGGAAGCGGCCAGCAAGGTCGCCGAAGGCGGAAAAGAGCCCTTGGACCCGGGGTTATGGGGCAGTCTGGCCAAGCGCATCACCTACATCACTGGCGATTTTCTCGACGACGGCACCTACGCGGCCATCGACGACAAGATCAAGAGCACCGGCACCCAAAACGCTGTGTTCTATCTGGCCACTGCGCCGCGTTTCTTCAGTGAGGTGACCAAGCGCCTGGGATCGTCCGGACTGATGACGGAAGGCGACGATCATTTCCGTCGCGTGGTGATCGAGAAGCCGTTCGGGCACGACCTGCCCAGTGCGGTGGCGCTGAATGCGTGCTTGCTGAAGGTGATGAGCGAGAAGCAGATCTACCGGATCGACCACTATCTGGGCAAGGAAACGGTGCAGAACATTCTGGTCAGCCGTTTTTCCAACGGCCTGTTCGAGTCGTTCTGGAACAACCATTACATCGATCACGTGCAGATCACGGCGGCGGAGACCGTGGGCGTCGAAACCCGTGGCGGTTTCTATGAAACCACCGGGGCACTGCGCGACATGGTGCCCAATCACTTGTTCCAATTGCTGGCGATGGTGGCCATGGAACCGCCCGCGGCGTTTGGTGCGGATGCGGTCCGCGGTGAAAAGGCCAAGGTCATCGGCGCCATTCGGCCATGGTCGGAAATGGAAGCGCTGGCCAACTCCGTGCGCGGGCAATACACCGAGGGCACCGTGGGCGACAAGAAAGTCCCCGGTTACCGCCAGGAAGACCGTGTGGCCGAAGACAGCACCACGGAAACCTACGTCGCGCTCAAGGTCATGGTTGATAACTGGCGTTGGGTCGGCGTGCCGTTTTACCTGCGTACCGGCAAGCGCATGAGCGTGCGTGACACCGAGATCGCCATCTGTTTCAAACCCGCGCCGTACGCCCAGTTCCGGGACACCGACGTGGACAAGGTTGAGCCGAACTTCCTGAAAATCCAGATTCAGCCGGACGAAGGCATGTGGTTCGACCTGCAAGCCAAGAAGCCGGGGCCAACGCTGGACATGCAGACCATCGAGTTGGGGTTCGCCTACAAGGACTTCTTCGAGATGCAGCCTTCGACCGGGTATGAAACCCTGATCTACGACTGCCTGACCGGTGATCAGACCCTGTTCCAGCGCGCCGACAACATCGAAAACGGCTGGCGGGCCGTGCAGCCCTTCATCGATGCATGGGCCAAGGACGCGCATGTCGAGACGTATCAGGCGGGTGAAGACGGTCCGGCGGCGGCCGATGAGCTGCTGGCTCGCGATGGTCACAGCTGGCAACGCCTCGGATGAGTGAAGCCTCGCTCCCCCTCATCCGTTTCATGTTGTCGGACATCGATGGCACGCTGCTGCGGCCCGATCACAGCTTGAGCCAAGCTAATATCGACGCCGTTCATCAATTGCAGGCCGCCGGGATTCGCTTCTCGGTGGCCAGCAGCCGTCCGCCCCGTGCCATGCGTCAGCAGATCGAGGCCCTCGGCATCGATCTGCCAACCGTGGCGTTCAATGGGGCGAACATCATCAACCCGGACGGCAGTCTGCTAAAAGCCCACCGCATCGACCCTGAGGCCGCGCGCATCAGCCTTGAGCTGTTCGCCGGAGAGAAGGTGTCAGTGTGGGTGTTCGCGGACGATCAGTGGCTGCTTGTCGACCCGCAAGGGGATTACGTCGAGCACGAGCGCAACACGCTGGGTTACGACTTCGTGAAAGTCGATCACTTCGATGATTACATCGACCGGATCGACAAGATCGTCGCCGCCAGCAAGGATTTCGAGCTGCTAAAGCGGCTGGAAATCCAGCTCAATCCCCTGATCGCCCAGACGGCACGGGCGGCGCGTTCGCAGTCCTACTACCTGGATGTCACGGCGCTGGACGCCAACAAGGGCACGGCGCTGGAAACCCTCGCGCAAACGCTGGGGGTCGAGCTGGCCCAGACGGCGGCCATTGGCGATGCTGGCAACGACGTGGCGATGTTCCTGCGCGCAGGGCTGTCGATCGCGATGGGGCAGGCTGAAACCGGGGTCAAGACCCACGCTCATTATGTAACGGGCAGCAATCTGGAGGACGGGCTGGCAACGGCCATCGAACGTTACATCCTGCCGCGCTGATTTGGCGTTGCATGGCCCCTTGGCGGACAGATTCATCGTCCGCCAGGCGGGTTCATTACCTCAAAGACACCAGAAGGGACCTGCACCCCATGGCTGTACTGATTGAAGATTATGCGCTGCTCGGCAACTGCCGCACCGCAGCGCTGGTGGCCCGCGACGGGTCGCTGGACTGGCTGTGTTTCCCGCGCTTCGACGCCCCCGCCTGTTTTTCCGCCTTGTTGGGCGACAGCGATAACGGTCGCTGGAAGATTGCCCCCACTGACCCCAATGCCACCTCGCGACGCCGTTACCGCGAAGGCACGCTGATCCTTGAAACCACCTTCACCACTGCCACCGGCTCGGCGCTACTGGTGGACTTCATGCCGATGGCCGAAGAGAGCAGCGTGGTGCGCATGGTGATCGGTCTGGAAGGCCGCGTCGATTTCGCCATGGACCTGGCCATTCGCTTCGATTACGGCAGTACCGTGCCGTGGGTCGAAAAGCGCGAGCCCCATGTCCTGACCGCCGTTGCGGGGCCGGAGATGCTGGTGCTAAACACGCCCTCCGAGTTACACCCGCTGGACCATCACACCGAAAGCCAATTCACTGTGCAAGCTGGCCAGCGGCTGGGGTTCGGGTTGTCATGGCAGGCGTCCCATGAGCCGGTTCGGGAGGCGTTCGACATTGAGGAGGCGCTGGAACAGACCGAAAATTTCTGGCGTGAGTTTTCGGACCGCTGCCCTGATGTCGGCCCCTGGACCGCTCAGGTCAAGCGCTCGCTGGTCACGCTCAAAGCGATGACCTATGCGCCCACGGGAGGCATCGTCGCTGCCGTCACCACCTCGCTGCCCGAGCAGCTGGGCGGCGAGCGCAACTGGGATTACCGCTTCTGCTGGCTGCGTGACGCCACCATGACCCTGCTGGCGTTCATGAACCTCGGCTATTACGAAGAGGCGACGGCCTGGCGCAACTGGCTGCTGCGCTCGGTGGCGGGCAATCCTGAGCAAGTGCAGATCATGTATGGCCTGGGTGGCGAGCGGCGGCTGCCGGAATATCAATTGCCCTGGCTGAGCGGCTATGAAAACTCCCGTCCCGTGCGCATTGGCAACGCGGCGGCGACGCAGATGCAACTGGACGTCTACGGCGAAGTCGCGGACGCCATGACCCAGGCCCTGAAAAGCGGCCTGCCGCGACTGCCTCGCAGCACGGAAATCCAGAAGGTGATCATGCCGTTTCTGGAAAAGGTCTGGCATCTGCCTGATGCCGGTATTTGGGAAATTCGCTCCGAGCCCCGGCACTTCACCCACTCCAAAGTCATGGCGTGGGTGTCCTTTGACCGCAATGCGGGGGTGTTGGCCAAGAGCGACCACCCGGAAGACCGCGAGCGCGGGCGTCACTACCGGGACATCGCCGATGAAATTCACGCGGACGTCTGCGCCCACGGTTATGACGCTGATCTGGGGAGCTTTGTGCAGACCTACGGCGGCAAGGAGCTGGACGCCAGCCTGTTGCAGATCGCGCTGACGGGATTCCTGCCAGTAGACGACCCGCGCGTGACGGGCACCGTGGCGCAGATTGAAAAAGCCTTGATGCAGGATGGCTTGCTGCTGCGCTACGACAGCGAGCGCAGCACCGACGGGGTTTCAGGGAGTGAAGGGACGTTTCTGGTCTGCTCGTTCTGGCTGGCCGATGCGTACGTGCTGCAGGGGCGCGATCAGGAGGCCAGCGACCTGTTCGACCGGTTGTGTGGTCTGTGCAATGACGTGGGTCTGTTGGCGGAGCAATACGACCCACGGGCCGGACGCATGCTGGGCAACTTTCCGCAGGCGTTCAGTCACATTGGCATCATCAATACCGCGCTGAACCTGCACCGGGTCGTGTGTCCGGTCAAAACCCGCGCGGCGTCGGAACCGGATGCGGTGGTGGGTTGACTTGGAACTGTCAGATCACAATTTGCTTTGGATATCCCATGGCGTCCGGGTTTGTTGCCACGCAGCGGCAGCAAACCGGTGGTCGCGGTCTTTCTAAGTCAGCGCGCCTTGCGAAACGTGAAATTGATCCGCTGCTCGCCCAGCTGCGGGTGTTCAGCCTGTTTGATCGGCATCACTCCATGAAAACGCAAGCGGTCTTCGCCGCCCCAGACCACCACATCCCCATGAAAAAGCGGCACCCGCTGCGTGGCGTCGCTGCGCGCGTGTCCACCAAACAGAAACATCGCCGGGATGCCCAGCGATACTGAGACCACCGGCCATTCATACCCCCGTTCGTTCCTGTCCTGATGCAGCGACATTTTCGCGCCGGGGATATAGCGGTTGATCAGGCAGGTGTCAGGTACGAAATCCTGAAAACCCGCTGCGTCCGCTGCTTGTTGCGCCAGTTCGAGAAAGACCTCGGGCAAAGCAGGCCAGGGTTGGCCGGTTTGCGGGTCGATGGGGGAATAGGCGTAGCCCTGATGATCGGTGATCCAGCCGTAACGCCCGCAACTGCTCAACGCCGCCGACATTACGTGCCCACCGGGGGTGACCATCTGGCGAAAGGGCGCCTGGGTCAGCACGCTGTCGAGCGCCGGCAGCAGCCGGTTCACCCAGGGCAGGGCGAAACCGCGAAGGACCCACGAACGAGGGCCGATCTGTTCGTTGGCCTGCGGTTGTGGTGTGTCCTCCGCGAACAGGTCCAGCGTCGCGGGGGTAGTGCCCTTGCGGTGCATCATCACGGTCTTCCGGTCACAGCGCCTTGCTGACTTTCACATCGCTGATCACATCATCGCTGCCACTGTGCATTTTCTGCAGCGCGGCCAGCGCTTCTTCAGCGGACGGGGATTGCAGCAGGGCGAACTCGAAGCGGCGTTCGCCGTTGAGCTTGTAACTGATGGCATATTTCACGACGGGCGCGGACGTACTCACGATAGAATTCCTTGAAAACGGCAAAGGTCACAGGCGGCTGCACGAAAGCACGAAACGTTCACGCAGCCTGTGATGGAGTGATCAGCTCAAGCGCGAGGAAGTGCGTCGCACGATTTTGATCGAATGGGTGAATGTGGTCTTGCGACCGCCGTGGCTGTCCATCTTGCGTCCAGCGGTGTCGATGGTGATGTTCCAGAAACCGGTGCTGGGCACGGTGATCTTGGCCGGGAAGCGGTCGAATGCGCCGCCGTGGTAGGTGTGGCGGCCGCCGTTTTTGAAGCTGCGGAAATTCGCATCGCTCATCAGACGGATGTTGCAGAGCTGGGAGCACTCGATGACGACCATGTCGTCTTCGTTGAGGTGCTCGCGCTGGTGTACGAATTTCATGGATGTCTCCGGAGACAGGGCATTCTCGAAAACCCGAAACGATAGCACGGACGACCCCTGGGTTGATGGCCGTGCGGATTTTTATTGCTGGGTGCGTGACGAAAAAAAGCGCGAGCGTCGGGATTTAATCGAACGTCGACGTGTCGTAGCACCTTTACTGGAGGGATTGTATGAAACTGGCTGTTGTAATGCTGGCGCTGGCGATGACAGGTTGCGCCAGTGTCGCTGACATCGAACACTCGCCCGCGACCATGAGCGTGATGTCAGGGAAAAACCCGCAGGAGTACGCCGAGTGCTTCGTTGCCAGAATCGATGACAGTCGCATGCCGCCCCAGATTGAACCGCACAAGGAAGGCTTGCGTGTGATCGTGCCCCAGAAATTTTCCAGCGGGACGCCGACCGCCATTGTCGTCATCGAGAAACGTTCAGGCGGCAGCTCCATCAAGCTGTTCGAGAGCGGTGGCAACAACCCTTTGCGGCCCAAGGACATTCAGCACGCCGTCACGGCCTGTATCTCGGGTGAGTAAGAAGCAGGCGAGTGACGGGGGAAAGGCAGGGGAGCGCGTTTATTTACACATCACCAGCACCGTGCGGGTCTTGTAGTTGCCGACATCGACACCCAGGGTCTTGTCGGCTTCCTTGGGTTGCGGTGTGCCGTTGGTGCTGACGATGTTGTAGCCGGTGCCCGCGCAGGAGGCGTCGGCCTTTTCGTAACAGGCGGCCCACGACATGGCCTCGCCCGAGCAATCGATGCTCAGGGCCTGGTTGCCATTCTTCAGGTAAGTGCTTTGCGCGGTCGCGCAGCCAGTCAGGCCCAGTACGACGAGGACGAACAGGATCTTGGTCATTTCGAATGCTTCACGATAAGGGCCGGGGTTGAATAATCAGCCTTTCTGAGACTGAGCTGCTGTGCCATCGTTCCGGCATCACTGAACCTTTTTTTCAGGGCGCCTGAGCGGTTCAGTAAAGATTCAGGCCCCATTGCGAAGGCCTGAACCTGGTCACGAAGTCAGGACTTCTTGTCGGCGCGACGACGGGGTGCCGGGGTGTCCTGAAAGACCGATGCGACTTCAATGGCGCTGCTTTCGCTGGTGAAAGGCCCTGCCACGGCTTCTTCATCGTGACCTACCAGCCACCATTGGCCATCCTGCAGTTTCTTGATCTGGTAACCGTTTACGCTTTTGACTTCCGACATCGATCCATCTCGACAAGTGATTCAGGCGGCCATGATACGGCGTAATAGCATTATTTTCCTACGCAAACGAATGATCGCGGCTACGCTTGAGTCTGTCATTTAACGGTCGTTTCGCGGGACCGGATGCCTGCGTACGGATGACGTGACAGAGGGAGAGCGGGGCGCCTCGCGGTTGATCGTTTGCGCGACATCCACGATACGTCTCTGCGCGTTCGGTGATCGCAATATCGAAAACTGAACGGAACTATCTCAGCGGCTGTTCCTCTACCAAGACATCGAATCGGCCAGTGGCGGGGCATTGTAAGGTGATCGCCTCCTGATTAGACTGCGCCGCAACACCCCCAGCCCCATCAAGGACTTATATGATCAAGAAATGCTTGTTCCCTGCAGCCGGTTACGGCACTCGCTTTTTGCCAGCGACCAAAGCCATGCCCAAAGAGATGCTGGCCGTTGTCAACAAGCCGCTGATCCAATATGGCGTGGAAGAAGCACTGGCTGCGGGTCTGAACGAAATTTCCATCGTGACCGGTCGCGGCAAGCGCGCGCTGGAAGACCACTTCGACATCAGCTACGAGCTGGAACACCAGATCAAAGGCACCGACAAAGAGAAATACCTCGTTGGTATTCGTCAATTGATCGATGAGTGCAGTTTCTCCTACACCCGTCAGACTGAAATGAAGGGCCTGGGCCATGCGATCCTGAGTGGTCGTCCGCTGATCGGTAACGAGGCGTTCGCTGTGGTACTCGCGGACGACCTGTGTGTGAATCTGGAAGGCGACGGTG
The DNA here is from genome assembly GCF_057128705.1 of Pseudomonas salicis. Lineage (NCBI taxonomy): Bacteria > Pseudomonadati > Pseudomonadota > Gammaproteobacteria > Pseudomonadales > Pseudomonadaceae > Pseudomonas > Pseudomonas salicis. The sequence continues at coordinate 1,177,054 of NZ_JBSKHU010000001.1, read as the reverse complement.
TGCTGGCGCAGATGGTCAAGCTGCACCAGCAGTACAAGTGCTCGATCGTGGCGATTCAGGAAGTCGATCCGAACGAAACCAACAAGTACGGCGTGATCGCCGGTGAAGAAATCAAGCCGGGCCTGTTCCGCGTTACCGACATGGTCGAGAAGCCAAAACCGGAAGACGCGCCTTCCAACCTGGCGATCATCGGTCGTTACATCCTGACCCCGGACATCTTCGAGAAAATCGAACAGACCGAGCCAGGCAAAGGCGGCGAAATCCAGATTACCGACGCGCTGATGAAGCAGGCTGCCGAAGGTAATGTGCTGGCCTACAAGTTCAAGGGTCGTCGTTTTGACTGTGGTGGTGCAGAAGGCTACGTCGAAGCCACCAACTTCTGCTTCGAGCACTTCTACAAGACGGGCACGTCCCTGGATCCAGTGGCTGTGCCTGCCAAGGCCAAGTAACTGTATCGCAGCACAAAGCCACCTTCGGGTGGCTTTGTCGTTTCTGCGCGCCAACCCTTGCCGAGCGCGTCGAAGTGGTTATGCTAGCCCTCCTGCCAAGGAGAAATTAATGAGCTACGACTTCGACCTTTTCGTCATCGGTGCCGGTTCCGGTGGTGTGCGCGCCGCGCGTTTTTCAGCAGGTTTCGGGGCCCGTGTTGCGGTCGCCGAGAGCCGCTATCTGGGTGGCACCTGCGTCAACGTCGGCTGCGTGCCCAAGAAACTGTTGGTGTACGGCGCGCATTTTTCCGAGGACTTCGAAAACGCCAAAGCCTTCGGCTGGACGTTGGGCGAGCCCGAATTCGACTGGGCCAGCCTGATCGCCAACAAGAATCAGGAAATCAGCCGCCTCAATGGCATCTATCGCAACCTGCTGAACAACAGCGGCGTGACGCTGATGGAAGGGCACGCGAAACTGCGCGGGCCCCATGAGGTGGAAATCAACGGCCAGGTGCACACCGCCGAACACATCATGATCGCCACCGGTGGCTGGCCGCAGATTCCGGACATTCCAGGCCGTGAACACGCCATCACTTCCAACGAAGCGTTCTTCCTCGACACACTGCCCAAGCGCGTAGTGGTAGTTGGTGGCGGCTACATCGCCGTCGAGTTCGGTTCCATCTTCAATGGCATGGGCAGCGACGTCACGCTGATGTACCGCGGCGAGCTGTTCCTGCGCGGCTTCGACGGCGGCGTGCGCGAGCATCTGCGCGAGGAACTGACCAAGCACGGCATGGCGCTGCGCTTCAATTCGCAGATCGAAAAGATCGAGAAGCTCGCCGACGGCACGCTGGACTTGACCCTCAACGATGGCAGCACGTTCAACGCCGATTGCGTGTTCTACGCCACCGGCCGGCGCCCGATGCTCGACAATCTGGGCATGGAGACGGTCAACGTCGAGCTCGACGACAAAGGCTTCATCAAGGTTGATGACAACTACCAGACCAGCGAGCCGTCGATCATCGCCATCGGTGACATCATCGGCCGCGTACAGCTGACGCCGGTGGCCCTGGCCGAAGGCATGGCAGTGGCTCGGCGCCTGTTCAAGCCGGAGCAATACCGCCCGGTCGATTACCGTCACATACCCACGGCCGTCTTCAGCTTGCCCAATATCGGCACAGTCGGGCTGACCGAGGAAGAAGCGAAAAAAGGCGGCTACGATGTGCAGATCTTCGAGAGCCGTTTCCGTCCGATGAAGCTGACCCTCACCGACAATCAGGAGCGTACGCTGATGAAGCTGGTGGTCGATGCCAAGACGGACCGCGTGCTGGGCTGCCACATGGTCGGGCCGGATGCTGGCGAGATCATTCAGAGCATGGCCATCGCCATCAAGGCTGGCGCCACCAAGCAGATTTTTGACGACACCATCGGTGTACACCCGACGGCCGCCGAAGAGTTCGTCACGATGCGCACCGTCACCCGTTAGTGTTTGATTCCCGGCCTCATGGATGAGGCACGGACCTGCAATCGTTGAAGGATGGACCCGTTTTGACCAGCAAGAGTTTTCCGGCATCCATGCCCCTGAATCCCATCGCGCCTGACGGCCAAACCACTGACGACCAAGGCCCTCACGATCAGGCGTCGACCCTCCCTGATGCGCTGCGTGAGAGCGAGCGTCAGTTCCGTACCCTGGCCGACAACATGAGCCAGTTGGCATGGATTGCCGACCCCAGCGGCAAGATCTATTGGTACAACGCTCGCTGGTACAGCTACACCGGCACCTCACACGAAGCGATGATGGCCCTCGGTTGGCGTTCACTGCATCACCCTGACCATCTGGAGCGCGTGGACACCCGCATGCGCCGCTGCTTCGCCACGGGCTCAATCTGGGAAGACACCTTTCCACTGCGGGGCAAGGACGGGTTGTACCGCTGGTTTCTGTGCCGCGCCCTGCCGATCCGCGACGAGCAGGGCAACATCACCTATTGGCTCGGGACCAGCACCGACATCACCGCGCAGGTCAGCGCCGAAGACGCGTTGCGCGAGTTGAACGAAAGCCTGGAGCGGCGCGTGGCAGAGCGCACCCGTGAGCTGGCGGAGATCAACGAGCGCCTGCAAGTGGAAATCAGTGAACGGGCGCAGGCCGAAGAAGCCTTGCGTCATGCGCAGAAAATGGACGCCATCGGCCAGTTGACCGGTGGCATCGCCCATGACTTCAACAACATGTTGACCGGTGTGCTTGGCGCGCTGGACCTGATTCAGCGTCGGGTGGCGGCGGGGCGGGTGTCGGAAATCGACCGCTATATCGAAGCGGCCATGAGTTCGGCGAACCGTGCCGCGTCCTTGACCCATCGGCTGCTGGCGTTCGCCCGTCGCCAGTCGCTGGACCCGCGCCCCGTGGACGTCAACCAGATGGTGGTTTCGATGGAGGAACTGGTGCGCCGGACGGTGGGCGAGAGCATCGAGCTGGAAATCGACCTGAACAGCGCGCTGCGATTGACCAACACCGATGAACACCAGCTGGAAAACGCCTTGCTGAACCTGGTGATCAATGCACGGGATGCCATGCCCGAGGGCGGGCGTTTGCTGATCCAGACTGAGGTCATTCATGTCGCTGTCTTGCATGACGCCCTGACGCCGGGGGACTACGTGCGGCTGAGCGTGCAGGACACCGGCACTGGCATGTCGGCCGAGGTCATCGCCAGGGCGTTCGACCCGTTCTTTACCACCAAGCCGATCGGGCAGGGCACGGGGCTGGGCTTGTCGATGGTGTATGGCTTTATCAACCAGACCGGCGGGCAGGTCCAGATCGACAGTGTCGAAGGCCGGGGCACGCGGATCGACTTGTACTTGCCGTGCCATTTTGAATCGGCCGGGCGGCACCTGCCGCCGACTGAGGATGCCGCGACACCAAGGGCCGGCCAGGGTGAGCGGGTCTTGGTGGTCGAGGACGAGCCCGACGTACGCATGCTGGTGGTCGATGTGTTGCGTGAGTTGGGTTACTCGGTGGAGGTCGCCGCTGACGGCCCCTCGGCATTGCCGTATCTGCAGGACGCGGGGCGCATCGATCTACTGGTCACCGACGTCGGCTTGCCCGGCATGAACGGCCGGCAGCTGGCCGAAATCGCTCGCCAGCACCGGCCGCAGTTACGCGTGCTGTTCATGACCGGTTACGCTCGAAACGCCCAGGTGCGTGGCGATTTTCTGGAGCAGGGGATGGACATGTTGACCAAGCCGTTCAGCATCGATGACCTGGCCCAGCGGGTTCGCGGGCTGATCGAAGCGCCTTAGGTCTGCGGCGTCTCCTGTCCGTCTGGACGCCCTGCGCGCGAGTTCTCCAGCGCGACCTCGGTCTTGATCAGAATCAGCTCCAGCACGCGATTCTGTTGATCGCGCTCGGTCAGGCGCGACTGAATCTTCTCGCCCTCGCTCAGGGCATTCTGCAGACGCTCCTGTAACAGCGCGCATTGAGTGTGGGCTTGCAAGTGCTGGTCTTTCAGCGCCTGGATCTGATCGTCCTTGTCCTGCAGCCTGGCAGCGCTATCGTGGGCTGCCTGGGTCAGTCGCGCGTTATCTTTCTGTTCCGCTTGCAGGGCTTTCTGAGTCGCCAGCAGAGTCGCGGTCTGGGTGCCGAGTTTCGTCGTTTGGGCCGCGTGTCGCTCGATCAAGTCGGCAAGGCGGCGCTCGACACTGCTCAAGTCGTCCTGCATGGCTTTCTTTTCAGCGTCGAGTCGGGCCTGCGCTTCGTCGAGCTGTTCCTGCGCCTGCGCTCGCAAACGTTGCGCCAGCCGTGCGACAAGGCTGTTCAGCTCGTCATCGATCGGTGCCGGTGAAGGGGCGTTTGTCGGTCCGTCGAGCTCACGCATCAGGCGATGGATGGTGGATTTGGAGCCGGTGTTACCCAGTTCGATACGTATTGCATCGATGCTGGGGTGTTCGCCCCGAGCGATGATCGAGAGACGTGCAGCCTGCACATCAGCCTTGTTGATGCCGCTTCGGGACATGACAACTCCTGAAAGATGAGGCAGGTACGTATCACGGGTTACATACCATCAAAACGCGGCATTTTGCGTCATTCTGTGAAGCTTGTCTGCACCGGCTTGAACATCGAAGGAGGAACTGGTTAGGCTGGGGTGGAATCCATGACCGAGGGTTCGCGAAGGTGTCACTGATTTCTTCTATTTATAGTGTGCCTTCATAGCGAAAACCAATCGCCGACATCAGGTTTGCCAATGAGCCTTAATCGGTGGTTGTGCGTAAGATCCCTCCCATCGAATTCAAATGCAGTTATTCAACAACCCTAAGGAGATCCACCCGATGCCTATCATTAACAGCCAAGTAAAACCGTTCAAAGCTACTGCTTTCAAAAACGGCGCTTTCGTTGAAGTTTCGGATGCTGACCTGAAAGGCAAATGGTCTGTGGTGTTCTTCTACCCAGCCGACTTCACCTTTGTCTGCCCGACTGAACTGGAAGACCTGGCTGACAACTACGACGCGTTCCAGAAACTGGGCGTTGAAATCTACTCCGTGTCCACCGACACCCACTTTGCCCACGCTGCCTGGCACAACACCTCGCCAGCTATCGGCAAAATCCAATACACCATGATCGGTGACCCAACCCTGACCATCTCCCGCAACTTCGACGTGCTGATCGAAGAAGCAGGCCTGGCTGACCGCGGTACTTTCGTGATCAACCCAGAAGGTCAGGTCAAGATCGTTGAACTGAACGACGGCGGCGTTGGCCGTGACGCTTCCGAGCTGCTGCGCAAAATCAAGGCCGCTCAGTACGTCGCTGCTCACCCAGGCGAAGTCTGCCCAGCCAAGTGGCAAGAAGGCGAGGCCACTCTCGCACCTTCGCTGGACCTGGTCGGCAAGATCTAAGTCCTCATGTCAGGACCGGGGGCGATGAGCCCATGAGCACGTAAGCCGCATCGCCCCCAAAAAACGCCCGGGCGGTCATCGCCTGGGCGTTTTTATTTCAAGCACTGCAGTTCAGACCCTGAATGTGAAGAAAAGGAAGCCGAATCATGTTGGACGCCAATCTTAAAGCTCAATTGAAATCGTACCTGGAGCGTATCACTCGCCCAATCGAGATCGTCGCGTCCCTCGATGACGGCGCTAAATCCCAGGAAATGCTGGCCCTGCTGAACGACGTCGTCAGCAGCTCCAATCAGATCACCCTCGACACCAATGGCAGCGATGCCCGCACGCCGTCCTTCGCCCTGAACAGCCCGGGCCAGGACATCAAGCTGCGTTTTGCCGGCTTGCCAATGGGTCACGAATTCACCTCGCTGGTGCTGGCGCTGCTGCAAGTCGGCGGCTACCCGTCAAAGGCCACCGAGGAAACCATCGAACAGGCCCGTGCCCTGACCGGTGACTTCAAGTTCGAAACCTACTTCTCGCTGACCTGCCAGAACTGCCCAGACGTGGTTCAGGCGCTGAACCTCCTGGCCGTGCTGAATCCAAACGTGCAGCACGTGGCCATCGAAGGCAGTCTGTTTCAGCAAGAAGTCACTGACCGTCAGATCATGTCGGTGCCGAGCATCTACCTGAACGGCGAACTGTTCGCCCAAGGCCGTATGAATCTGGAAGAGATTCTGGCCAAGATCGACACCAGTGCCGGTGACCGTCAGGCCGAGAAGCTGAACGCCAAAGACGCTTTCGACGTGCTCGTGGTTGGTGGTGGCCCGGCCGGTTCCGCAGCAGCGATCTACGCCGCGCGCAAAGGCATCCGCACCGGTGTGGCCGCCGAGCGTTTCGGCGGTCAGGTGCTGGACACCATGGCCATCGAGAACTTCATCTCGGTCCAACACACCGAAGGTCCGAAACTGGCTGTTGCCCTTGAAGAACACGTCAAGGAATACGAAGTCGACATCATGAACCTGCAACGCGGCGATCAGCTGATTCCGGGCAAGGATGGCGCGCTGCACCAGGTCAAGTTCGCCAGCGGCGGTGTGCTGAAATCCAAAACCGTGATTCTGGCGACCGGCGCTCGCTGGCGCGAAATGAACGTGCCGGGTGAGCAGCAGTACCGCAACAAAGGCGTGGCGTACTGCCCGCACTGCGACGGCCCGCTGTTCAAAGGCAAGCGCGTAGCGGTAATTGGCGGTGGTAACTCCGGTGTGGAAGCGGCGATTGACCTGGCCGGGATCGTGTCTCACGTGACCTTGCTGGAATTCGACAGCTCGCTGCGTGCGGACGCCGTGCTGCAACGCAAACTGCACAGCCTGCCGAATGTGACCGTTTTGACCAGCGCGTTGACCAGTGAAGTGACCGGCGATGGGCAAAAGGTCAACGGCCTGCGCTACAAAAACCGCATCACTGGCGAAGAGATCAATGTCGAGCTGGAAGGGATCTTCGTGCAGATCGGTTTGCTGCCGAACACCGAATGGCTGAAAGGCACCATCGAGTTGTCGCCCCGTGGCGAGATCGTGGTCGACAACCGCGGCGAAACCTCGATTCCGGGTATCTTCGCTGCAGGTGACGTCACCACCGTGCCGTACAAGCAGATCGTGATCGCAGTGGGCGAGGGTGCCAAAGCTTCGCTGAGCGCTTTCGATCACTTGATCCGTACCAGCGCTCCGGCGTGATGGCTGACTGAATCGCCGGCAAAAACAAAAAAACCTCATGAGCGATCATGAGGTTTTTTCGTGTTCAGCCGATTCAAACGCTTTCGAGCCTGTGGGATCCGGCTTGCTGGCGAAAGCGTTGGATCAATTACATCAATGTCGCTCAACCGACGCATTCGCCAGCGAGCCGGCTCCTACGGCCTTCGGCCAGAATCCGTGTCCAGGTCGGCGAACGATTATTCGGCAACCGGCGTCGGCTGGATGACTTCAACCCAATAGCCATCCGGGTCTTTGATGAACGCCAGGCTTTTCATGCGGCCATCGGTCAGGCGTTTCTGGAAGTCCACGCCCAGCGCTTCGAAACGGGCGCAGGCCACGTGAACGTCAGGTACGGAAATGCAAATGTGGCCGAAACCGCGCGGGTCAGTATTGCCGTTGTGGTAGGCAAAAGCGGGGTCGTTTTCGGTGCCGTGGTTGTGGGTCAATTCAAGAATGCCGGGAATGCCTTTCATCCAGACAGTGCGGGCAGCGGCGTCGGCCGGGATCTGCGCCTTGTCCACCAGAGCGAGGAAGTACAGGCTGAATTCGGCTTCGGGAAAGTCGCGCTTCTCCACCAGACTGAAACCGAGAACGCGGGTATAGAAGTCCAGCGAAGCGGTGATGTCCTTGACCCGCAACATGGTGTGATTGAACACGAATTGGGCCGTGGCGGCGTCCGGCTGAGCAGTGACGCCGGGAAATGTGTTCAGTTCGTGCAGACTCATGATGACTCCGGGTAATCCTGTAAATGTTGCACCATGATACGGGACGCAGACGCCGAGCCAAACCCGAAAGTGCGTCTTCATTGTCGCGGGCCTTGTCGGCATGGCGAGCGTGGCTCAAACTTTCGGGCTCGACGTTCAGGTATCGCTCATGTTTTCCATGTTCCGTATGTTTGCTTTGACAGGTCTGTGTCTGGCCTTGGGTGCGAACGCCGCGCTGGCCGCGGATACCATGATCGTCTGGCCCAGTGACTGGGAAGCCGAAGCCCTGCCACAGTCGGAATCCAGCCCTGACCGGCCGTCGGTCCAAATCCGCCAGCGGGCGGTGAAAAACGATGACAACGGTGATCCGGCCATGGTCGTCGAGTTGACTCAGACCCGCTTGCAACCCGGACACGAAGTCAACGTTGAAGGCGTGCTGCTGGAGATGCGCAAGGCGGTTCAGGTCAATTTTGTGCGGGGTGGCTTTCAGAGCGTTTGCACGAAGATGAAAGACACCACCTTGAGCGACGTTCCGGCCATGGAAACGACCTGCACCATTACCCAAAACGGTGCCCATGTCATGACGCAGACGCTGGTGGCGGCGGCCAATAAAGAAATGGCGTGGTCGTTGTCCTACGCTGGTTCGGCCGATGGCTATGCCGCGAACAAGGCCGAAGTCCTGCGTATCAGGGACAGCTTGCGACTCAACGCGGTGCCATGACGCCCCCTCGTAACGAAAAGGGCAGGCATAAAAGACAGGCATAAAGAAGCCCGCCGAAGCGGGCATGGGGCGCTAATCCTTTAGCAGTCTTCATCCTGTAGAAGTGGGTGTGAAAAAAACGTGAAGGCATTTACGCCCTGCAGCCTCCTGCCCGATCTTTTGAGAATAGATTGATCTGAATCCTGTACAGGCTTAGTTCAGCTTGTACTATCGATGTCAGTAATAACACTCACGCATTACTCTTTTATATCGATGTCGGCAGGGGCACGGGGCAGAGTGCCCGATGTATGTAATCGTCTCGGCGATTATCGCGCGTTGGTACGATATTGAACGATGTCAGGCCCGGCGGCAGTGTTCACGGTATTCACACCGAATCCGCCAGCAATGCCGGCTTCGGTGCAACGGTCGGCCCATAAAAAAAGCCCCTGGGAAGGGGCTTCTTATAAGGCAACGGCCTAGTGCGTTATCGATTAACCCCGCAGCCAGCTGTCCACGGTTTCGGCACCGTATTGCTCTTTCCAGGATTTGAGTCCCCGGTGATTGCCGCCCTTGGTTTCAATCAATTCACCGGTATGCGGGTTTTGGTAAACCTTGACTACGCGGGCACGGCGGCGTTTAGGGCCCGCAGGTGCGGCGGCGGTAGCAGACGGATTTGGATCGAGAATGGCAATGACGTCACGCAGGCTCTTGTCGTAGGTGCTCATCAAGGCCTGGAGCTTCTGCTCGAATTCGATCTCTTTTTTCAGCCCGGCATCATTCTTCAGGTTCTCCAGCTGAGCCAGTTGCTCCTGAAGGGCTTTTTCTGCTGCGCGAAACTCGGCAAGTCTGGACAAAAAATAGTACTCCGGCGGTAAATGGCTGTTGTCAGCCCGACGCAAGCAACATAGACGTTATTAAAGGCCTTGTGCTCACTGTGTGACTACCCCTCTGCGCCTTGACAATGTCTGCGGATGAAGAAACTAACGTTGATCAGTCAGCGTTCCGTGGACCACGGGGTAGTTGTGATTCGCTACGGGGTAAATAATGCACGTTTTTTCCGAGTTGGAAAATAGGCAGCGTGCATTTGTTATATGAAACTTGAGGCTCACTACAATCACGTCTGACAATTGACGCGCGAGCGACGCTTATCTTTGTAAGTAATTTCTCAAACTACGCGGCTATTGGAAACAGTCCGGCAGCGACGGCCACAAGTGGCCCTGTTCGCTATAACCCCTGTTGAAGCGCCGGATCATCAGGGTTCAACTGCTCCAGCTCGGCGAGCAATACCTGTACTTTCTGCAATTGCCCCGTTTCCTTCCAGTAGCGGATGAGCAATATCCTCGCGCTGCGATTCGCGGGCTGCCGTTGCAGGATGTCTTCCAGTTGTCGTTGCGCGGGTTCGACCTGCTGTAAGTCGTGCAGCGCGACCGCGAGTTCGAACCGATAGGCGGTGTTTTCGGGTTCCAGCTCCACCGCTTTGGCCAATGCCAGCAATGCGTACTCATTTTGGTGGTGACGCAACAGCCACTGGCCCAGTGCATGCTGCAGCAGCGAGGATTGCGGGTGTTTTTCTTGCAGCGTCGCCAACAGCTGCCGGGACCGGTCCGTTTCCCCTTGTTGGTCCAGCAGTTGCACTTGGGTGAGGCCCGCCTGAAGGTTATTGGGTTCCAGTTTCAATGCCAGATCGAGGGCGTCTGCGGCCCGACGAACTTCGCCCCGATTGATCAACAGTTTCGCCAGTTGCAACTGGCTCTGGCCGCTGGGCGGCTGAGAGGCGAGGGTGCTTTCGTATTGCTCGGCGGCTTCCTGAAGTGCACCGTAATAAAGCCCGATATCGTCAGGCGTCAGGCCCTGCAAGGCGCGAACGGCGCTGAAGCGAACGCCTTGGTCGGGGTCGTCCAGCAAAGGGCCGATCAGCAGGCTGCGCTGGGCCTCGGGGACGATGGCGGTGACCGTGTCGATGGCGGTCTGCTGGACCAGTGGCACCTGACGTTTCAGGTCCGCATCGAGAATTTTCAACGCCTGTGCGCTGGGGTAATTCGCCAGCTCAACGAGCAGACCCGCCCTGCGAATGTCGGACAGGTCAGTGCGGCTGAATTGCTGATAAAGGACGCGAGCTGCACCGGGCTTGCCGTCATGGGCCTGTTCAAGGGCTTCGGCGTAACTGTGATTGACGACGGGCGGCGGGGGCGGCGCATGCCAAGCGCGCACGAGCCATCCCAGGGCGACTACTGTCGCGACGATGACGGCTGTAATCGCTATCTTCCATCGGCGCCGGGCGTTCGGATGCCGTGGAGAGTGCTGCGAAGACGCTTTTGACATACCGATTTCCGTTTCTGCGTGGACAGCAGCTTCGGGGAGTCGTGGGCGGGTGTCAAACGGGAATGGTGTTAACCCCGGTCTTTCCCGACTGCGACTTCCGTGATCGCCATCGTCGGCAAGCGGGGCGGCTGCGAGATTCGCGTCATTCGCAGAACCCAAGCAACCCACGCACTTCTGTGAGAGCGAATTTATTCGCGAAAATGGGTAAGTCGATAGAGATGTATGGCCTGCACTGGCCTTCGCGCATGAATTCGCTCCCACAGTGGCCGCGGCGTACCGACGCCTTTCGAATAACGCTCCTTTCATATTAGGAATGTACGCCCGAAGCACCGTATTACCTCGAAGGCCCCGGTCTTGCATACCCCCTTCATCGTCCTCTCAAGACCCCGATGCCCATGACCGACACCCACATGCCTCCCGCCCTGCGTTTCATGCTGGCTGCCCGACGCAGTGAGCTGGCGGGGCTTGAAGGGTTGGCGCAGACCTGCGAGCTGGTGACGTCCATCAGCAGGCTGGTCCATGTGCTTCAACGCGAGCGCGGGTATTCGAATGTGTATCTCGGGTGCCCTGACGCGCACCATCTGCCCCAACTTGATGCGCTGAGTGCCGAAGCGCGAGCGATCGAGCACCAAGTGGTGACGTTTTTTCAAGGTATCGACCTGGAGCCGCATGCGGCGTCTGATCGCGCGCGGTTGTTCAACCGGCTGGCGTTCGTGATGCATGCGCTGGATGAGTTGCCCGGTTTGCGTCGACGTATTCGTGATCAACGGTTGACGGCGGTGGACGCCACGACGGCGTTGACCCGGCTGATCGGCGGCTTGCTGGCCGTGGTGTTCGAAGCGGCAGACACGGCGGTCGATCCGCAGATCACACGGGTGCTGGTGGCATTGTTCAACTTCATGCAGGGCAAGGAGCTGGCTGGACAAGAACGGGCAGCCGGGGTGGCCGGGTTCTCCGCTGGCTTCTTCGACGCGACGTTACGGGGGCGGATCGAGCACTTGGTGCACGGTCAGGAACGGTGTTTCCAGACGTTCATCGAGTTTGGCGAGAATGACGCCGCGACGTTGTGGCGCAACCAACAGGCGGGTGAGACCACTGCTCAGCTGTCTCGTTTGCGAGGCGTGGCGCTGAAAACATCGGAAAGCCAACGCGTTGACCCCGCGCTGTCGCCGATGTGGTTTGAGCTCGCGACCTTGCGCATCGATGCCATGCGCGCCGTGGAGACCCGCCTGGCGGAGGTCCTGTTGCAGAGTTGTCAGGCGAGCATCAAGCAAGCCCGCGCTGATCTGGAGAATCACCGGTCCTTGCTCAACCGCTTGATCAGCCTGGAAACGGCCGGTTGCCTGGATCAGGCCGTGCTGTTCAACGTACAGGCGGTTGAGCTGGACAGCCCGCCGCAAGACGGCTTGGGGCATCACGTCGGGCGTTCGGTCCTCGATATGCTGCAGACCCAGACACAACGGTTGATGAGTGCCAACGACGAGCGCGACGAGGCCCGTAAAGCGTTGAGCGAGCGGAAAGTGGTGGAGCGGGCCAAGCGTTTATTGATGGATAAATTCCAGTTGACCGAGAACGATGCGTACGAGCGCTTGCGCGTGTCGTCCATGGATCGCGGGCAGCGCATGGTCGATGTGGCGCAGGCATTGCTGGATCGGGTAGCCGCTCGGTCGGTAAGGCGTTAGCCGCCGGTCATGTTCATGAACCGGACCACCTGCACGTCATCGTTGATTTCGAAATTGTGCTGATACGGTTTGAGTTTCATCGCTTCGACGATGGCTCTTTCGAGCTTTTCCGGCTGGCCGGGATTGGCACGCAGGACGGCCTTGAGGTCGGCGGAATGTTCGTTGCCCAAGCACAGCAACAAGCGGCCTTCCACGGTCACCCGCACGCGGTTGCAGGTGGCGCAGAAATTGTGGCTGTGAGGGGAGATGAAGCCGACGCGGATATCCGGGGCCTCAGCCAGGCGCCAATAGCGCGAAGGGCCTTGGGTCGATTCCGTGGAGTTGATCAGGGTGTAGCGTTCGGCAATCCGCTCGCGCACTTGATCACTGGAGAAAAACGACTCGGCACGGCTGTGTTCGCTGATGATGCCCAGCGGCATTTCTTCGATGAAGGTGATGTCCAGGCCGCGATCGATGGCGAAGGCCACCAGGTCATTGATTTCGCGATCGTTGCGCCCTTGCATCACCACGCAGTTCAACTTGGTGTGGGTGAACCCGGCTGCGTTGGCCGCATCAATGCCAGCAATGACTTTACTCAAGTCGCCGGTACGGGTCAGTTCCTTGAAGCGCGCAGGGTCGAGGCTGTCGAGGCTGATATTGAGGCGTTTGAGTCCGGCTTCGAACAGCGGCGCCGCCAGCTTGTCCAGCTGCGAGCCGTTGGTGGTCATGCACAGTTCACGCAAGCCGGGCAGGGCGGCGATGTTCTTGCACAAACCGACGATGCCCGCACGCACCAGCGGCTCGCCACCGGTCAGGCGAATTTTTTTGGTGCCCAACTCGACGAAGCGCTCGGCGATCTGCAGGATTTCTTCCAGCGAGAGAATCTGCTGACGGGGCAGGAAGGTCATGTCCTCGGCCATGCAATACACGCAGCGGAAATCGCAGCGATCCGTCACCGACATTCGAACGTAATCGACCTTGCGTGAAAACCCGTCCAGCAGAACCCGATCAGACATTGCGTTTCTCGACAGCGTGTGGCGTGGCAGAAGCAAAACGTGCGTCAGTCCATTCGGATCGTCGCACGCAGGAATCGTTAAATTTTCTGGCTGGCCGGTTGTTCAAGGCGAGTGGCCTTGGCATCCGTCGCCGGAGGCTTCAGTGACCTTCGAGTAAGACACGTAATACGCCAGCCCGACGAAAATTGCACCCCCCACCGCGTTGCCGAGCAAGTCAGGGCACTGTTCAAGCGTCCGGTCTTGATGCGTCAGGTCTCGGGGGACGGGCGCCAGTCCTCGGAGGGCAACGGTGCAACGCCAGGCCGCATGGCAGAATCGCCAGGACGGACGTATTCAGTTGATGAGCAAGCTACCGATGCCGTGCCAGAGCGTCCAATCGCTTGTTCCGATGACTTGATCGACCGGCTCTATCGCGTCACCGATCAGCGGTTTGCGCCATGCTGCGCTCGTAGCGTTCGAGCAGCGGTTGAATGCTGATGCCGTGTAACAGAATGCTCAGCGCCACGACCGAGAGCGTAAGCCCTATGGTGGTAGGCACCGCGTCCATCGGCAGGCCGTGGGAAAGGGCGTAGCACAGGTAGTACAGCGTACCGATGCCGCGAATGCCGAACCAGCCCACCAGCGCCTTTTGCGGACGGCTCAGCAGGCGTCGACTGATCAGTAGCCAGACGCTCAACGGCCTGATCACACAGAACAATGCCAGGCCCAGCACCAGCGCGCGCCAGTCCCAATAAAAAGCGATAGCGGCGCCGAGCAGGGTGATCAGCAGCACCTCCATGGCGCGTTCCACCAGACTGCCGAACGCGAGCATATCGCCCATCATCACCCCGGCCGCCAGTTGCGATTCGGACAGTTCTTCGTGGTCGGTCACCGTGGCGGCCTGGGGGTCGCTGTCCATGTGCCCGAGCACTGGTTTGGCGACGTGTTCGGACGGGACTTCCGACTGAGTGATGCGCACCTCGGCCCGTCGCAGGCCCAATCCGGCGGCGAACACGGCCAGGAACCCATACGCGCCCAATGCTTCTGCGATGGCGTAGGCCATGGCGATCAGTGCCAGCGCGAGAAAATCGTTCGGCGAGGTGGTGCTGTCGGCGTTCTTGATGCGCAGGTAGATCATCAGGTGACCGACGCCGCGCCCCAATCCGTAGCCCAGCAACAGGCCCACAGGCACGCCCCACAGAATGTTTTTCAGCAGCCAGCCCTGCACCCAGGTGAAATCGGCGGTGCCGTGGGTGAGGAACAGCAGGGCGAAGATCACGAAGGGGAACGCGCTGCCGTCGTTAAGCCCGGCTTCCCCCGAGAGGCCGAAGCGCACGCGGTCAAAATCCTGAGCGTTGTTGACCTGCACCAGACCGGCGAGCACCGGGTCGGTCGGCGAGAGCATGGCGCCCAGCAGCAGCGACACGGCCCAAGGCAGGTCCAACAGGAAGTGCGCGGCAAGGCAGACGCCAACGATGGTCGCCAGCATCACCGGCACCGCCAGCAGGTAGGCCGAATGCCAGGCCGAGCGGTGCAGCGGCAAGCGCAGTTTGATGCCGGTATTGAAGAGCGAAAACAGCACGGCGACTTCGGTCAGGCGCTCCAGCCAGTGCCGGGATTCACGGACGTCCAGCTGCACCAGATCCAGCCCCCACGGGCCGATGCACGCCCCGAACGCCAGACACACCGCCGAGGTGGTGACGGGCAGCCAGCGCAGGTACGAAGAGGTCAACGCCAGGAGCATCAGAAGGACGCCCAGCACGGTCATGCAAAGAATAAAACTCATCCGGCCTCATCGAGCGTAAAGAAGTGGGTTCCTTGTGTGACTGTGCGGGGTGGGGATAGTTGGATGGAATGTTAAAGGGCAGTCAGATCCCATCGCGGGCAAGCGCGCCTCTATGGAGGGCGTTCGGAGAATTCGGGTGCACGCTGTGCTTTTTGTAGGAGCCGGCTTGCTGGCGAAAGCGATGGGTCAGGCTGAACATCGCTCCGCTGTCAGCCCGTTTTACCGCTCGATTGTCCGGCTCCAGCGTGCGTTCCACTCGGGCCGGATCAGGTTGACCTTGTCCCAGTCGATGGTCACGGCCGTTTCCAGGTATTTGTTCATCGCTTCGACCTGGCCACGGGTGCGGTCGCTGGTCGGGGTTTTCGGGTTGGACGGGATCTGGTCGCCCAATTCCAGCGCCGGGGCCTGGGCTTCCGGGGTCAGCAGGAATTCCGCGAGCTTCTGCGCCAGTTCCGGCTGGTCGTTGTTGGCGAGGGTGCATTCAGCCACGTTCAACACCACGGCGCCTTCTTTCGGCGGGGCGTATTCGACCGGGATGCCCTTCAGTTTCAGCGCTGTCACCTGGGTCGGCGTCAGCGGAAACAACGCGGCTTCGCCGGTCTGCACCATCTCGGAAATCTTCGCCGAGCTGGCGATGTATTCCAGCACGTTCGGGCCGACGGTTTTTGGCCAGGCCTTGAAGCCCGGTTCGACGTTGGTCTCGTCACCGCCCTGTAAGCGGTTGAACATCAGGAAGCCATGCAGACCGAAAGTCGAGGACGCCAGGGACTGGAACACCAGCTTGTCCTTGTAGCGTTTGTCGGCCATGTCGCCCCATGACGTCGGGGCGCTCCAGCCGTTCTCCTGGAACATTTTGGTGTTGTACGCGAGGCCGGTGACGCCGAGGCTCACGGCCACCGCTTCGTGCTTGATCTTGCCCTTGTCCGGAATGTCCGCCAGCGTCGCGCTGGGCTTCAGCTTGCCGCACAGGCCCATGGAAATGGCCCGGTACATGATCCCGTCATCGAGAAACATCACGTGCATCTGCGGGTTGTCCTTGCTCGCCTGCACCTTGGCCAGAATGTCGGACGACGTTCCGGGTACGATCACCACTTTGACGTTGTTGGCCTTCTCGAACGCGGGCAGCACCTGATCGGCATACAAGCGCTCCATGGTGCCGCCGTTCATGCCGAGGTATAGCGTGGTTTCAGCCTGTGCGCTGCCCGACGCCAATAACGCGGCGAGCGGGACGCAAGACAGCCCGGTGAGGGCAAAACGTTTGACGCTGTTCATGGTTTTCATGGGTGTGATCTTCCTCTGAACAAAGGGATAACGTTGACCGCGCCCTTGGGCACGGCGATGGCGGGCTGTACAGGCTGTGAAGCGGGTTGAAAACGGCGGATGGAAAAAACGTCGAGAGCAATGGCCGGTGCGCCGTGACAGACGATCTGCGCCAGCGCTTCCCCGGCGGCGGGGCCGATCTGGAAGCCGGACCCCGCAAAGCCGAACCCGTGCAACAGGCCCGGTTGGGTCGAGCTTGCGCCGAGCACCGGTTCGCGGTCCGGCAGATAACCTTCAGTGCCGCTCCACGTGCGGATCGCCTGTGCACCGGCCAGCGGCGGGTACAGTTCGACGGCGTTGCGCAGGATGTCGAGGATCGCGGCCTGACCGGGACGCGCGGTGGCCGGGTCGAGGGGGAAGCCCTGTCCGCCGCCCAGCACGCAGTTGCCCCGTGCGACCTGACGGGCATAAATCCCGCCGCCTTCGACGCCGGTGCTGACGTCCATGAACATGGGCAGTGGCTCGGTCACCAGCATCGCCGGGTGTCCGGCGCGCATCGGCACCGGCTCGCCAAACTGTTCGGCCAGCGCCGCTGCCCAGGCCCCGGCGCAGTTCAGCAGCCACGGCGCTTGAAACCGGTGGCCTTCGGCGGTCTGTACGTCGAAGGCCTGGCCGTCGTGGCTCACCTGGGTGACCTGCGCCTGTTCGAACACCTCGGCGCCGGCGCGGCGGGCGGCAAACGCGAACGCCGGAGAGACCAGCCGCGGATTGGCGTGGCCGTCGTCGGCGCACAGCGAGGCGCCCACCGCGACATCCCCCGCCCACGGAAAACGGGCGCGCAGTTGCGCACGGTCGAGCAATTGCAGGTCCAGACCAAAACCTCGGGAGGCCTGTTCGTAGGCCACCAGCGCGGTCATGTCCTGATCGCTGCGGGCCAGTTTCAGATGACCGGAGCGCAGGTATTCGCCGTCGATGCCAATGAGGTTTTTCAGGTCGCTCCAGATCCCGTGGGCCCGCTGCGACAATGGCAATTGCGACAGGGGGCGGCCTTGACGTCGCACACCGCCGTAGTTGACGCCACTGGAATGCGAGCCGAAAAAATCCCGCTCCAGCAGCGCCACACGTTTACCCGCCCTGGCCAGAAACAGCGCGGCGGAAGCACCGACGATGCCGCCGCCGATGACCACGGCATCCACTTCGACAGGCAGGCTCATGGCTCGATCTCCACACCGAAGGGCAGGGGTTTGATCGGTGCTTGACCCCGCAACCGGCCAACGCTGGCAATGTCGCGACCTGAGGCGTGCGCGACGAGTTCGGTCGCCGCCAGCCCGCACATGCGGCCCTGACAGCGTCCCATGCCGACCCGGCACATGGCCTTGACCCGGTTGATCTCCCAGTGCCCCTCGGCGACGGTCTGGCGAATGTCCCCCGCGCTGACTTCCTCGCAGCGGCAGACGGTCATTTCGTCTGGCGCGGTGGCAGCCCAGTGTTCGGGGAATGGAAACGCCGTTTCCAGGCCGTGTCGGAAGCGTTGAATGCCTCCGAGTTTGCGTTGCAGCTCGCCACTGCGGTTCGGATCAACCTGATGCCCGGTGTCGCTCAGCAGCGTCAAAGCCGCGAGTTCTCCGGCCATTTCTGCCGCGTCGGCACCCATGATTCCAGCGCCGTCGCCCGCGAGATACACACCCTCGACAGAGCTACGACCGCTGGCGTCCCGAACCGGCAGCCAGGCGCGGTTGAGCGCGCTCCAGTCGAACTCGCAGCCGAGCAGGTCGGCCAATTGGGTTTCGCTGCGCAAGGCGTGGGCGAAAGCGACGGCGTCGCAGTCGAGCCGCTTGAGGTGCGCACCGTCGCGCCACTGCACGCTGCCCACCCGTTGCTGGCCGTGGATGCTGTCCAGCGCGACGCCCTGATGCACGGGAATGCCACGGGCCGTTAGCCAGCCCCGGTAAAACATCCCTTTGGCCAGGGTGGCAGGCTGACCGAGCAAGGCGGGCAGGGCGCGGGTCTGGGCCGACAGCGGCGCGCTGTCGAGCACGGCCAGCACCTTCGCCCCGGCCTTCGCGTACTGATAAGCCACCAGATACAGCAACGGCCCGCTCCCCGCAAAAACCACGCGCTCGCCGATGGCGCAGCCCTGAAACTTCAACGCAATCTGCGCGGCGCCCAGGCTGTACACACCGGGCAATGTCCAGCCGGGCACGGGCAGAATCCGGTCCGTGGCGCCGGTCGCGACGATCAAGTGCTTGTACCGAACCTGCGCCGCCACGCCGTTGGACAGGGTGTCCAGTGTGTGCGATTCCGCGTTCCAGACCAGGGTTTCCGGGCGGTAATCGATGTCGGCTGTCAGGCGATCCAGCGTTGAATGCACGGCCTGGGCTTTCGAGGCTTCAAAGCCATACAAGGCCTTCGCCGAGCGCTTGAAGTTCTCCGGCTGACGACGATAAATCTGCCCGCCGCCCCGCAGGCTTTCGTCGATCAGGCAGGGTTGCAGCCCGTAGGCCACCAGGGTTTGCGCGGCACGGATACCGGCAGGCCCTGCGCCCACGATGACAATGTCGTTCTGTTTCATAGGCTGCGTCCCGGCTCGCGGCTGACGTTCAGGCCCGGCTCCAGCAGCGTCGCGCAGGCCCGCACCCGGCGCCCGTCGCCCAGCTTGACCCAGCAATCCTGGCAGGCGCCCATCAGGCAGAAACCGGCGCGGGGTTCGGCGCTGAAATCACTGCCACGCAGATGCTCCGAGGTGGTCAGCACTGCCGTGAGCAGAGTGTCGCCCTCGAGGCCCCTGGCGGGCTGGCCGTCAAGCGTGAAGGGCAGAACCTCGCGGTCGTGTTCGGCCAGTCGTTTCAGCAAAGCCATGGTGCGTTCCCTGAAAGGCGTTGGGTAATTGAAATCAAAGGCATCAGTGGCGCCCCACCAGCACGCGGTCCAGGCCGTAAACCCGGTCGAGGATGATCATGGTGATGGCCGTCAGCGCGATCACCAGTGCCGACACGGCCGCCATCATCGGGTCGATGGATTCGGTGGCGTAGACGTACATGCGCACGGGCAGGGTCTGCGTTGAGGGCGAGGTGACGAAGATCGACAGCGTCACTTCGTCGAAGCTGTTGATGAACGCCAGCAGCCAGCCTCCGGCGACCCCCGGCAGGATCATCGGCAGGGTGATCTGGCGAAACAGCGTGAAGCGGCTGGCGCCCAGGGATTCCGCGGCCTGCTCGGCGCTGCGATCCACGCCAATCGCCGCTGCAATGACCAGTCGCAGCACGTACGGCGTGATCACCACCACGTGGGCGAACATCAGCCAGACGAAGCTGCCGTTGACCCCCATCAGCGCGAACAGGCGCAGCATCGCCACCCCGAGCACCAGGTGCGGAATGATGATCGGCGACAGGAACAGGCCGTTGAGGAAGTTGCGCCCCGGAAACTGATAGCGGGTGATCGCCAGCGCGGCGGGCACGGCGATCAGAGTCGCCAGCGTCGCAGCAACGACCGCCAGAATCAGGCTGTTATAGAAAGACTGAATGAAGTCGGCGCGCTCGAACACGGCCGTGAACCAGCGCAGGGAAAAACCGTGCCACGGCAGGCTCAGGGTGTTTTCCGGCGTGAACGCCACCATGCACACAACCACCAGCGGCGCCAGCATGAACACCACGATCAGGGCGTGAAACGACAGGGCCAGAGGACCATTCTTGGACATCGATCATTCCCCCAGGGATTTTTTATAGCGGCCTTCGACCAGCCGGTTCCACGACAGCATCACCAGCAGGTTGATCAGCAACAGCGCGACGGCAATGGCGGCGCCCATGGGCCAGTTGAGTTCCGAGAGGTACTGGTCGTAGACCGTGGTGGCGACCATTTTCAGGCGGCGTCCGCCCAGCAGGCCGGGGATGGCGAACGAACTGGCCGACAGCCCAAAGACGATCAAGGTGCCGGACAGCACGCCGGGCATGACTTGCGGTAGCACCACCAGACGCATGACCTTGGCCTGACTTGCCCCCAGCGACAGCGCGGCCTGTTCAGCGGAGCGGTCGAGCTTTTGCAACGAGGTCCACACCGGGATGATCATGAACGGCAGCATCACGTGGACCAGCGCCAGCACCACCGCGAACGGGGTGTAGAGCATTTTGATCGGCCGGCCACCGAGGGCCTGGATCGCCTGATTCACCAGCCCGTCGGCGCCGAGCAGCAGGCTCCAGCCGAAGGCCCGCACCACCACCGAAATCAGCAGCGGCGTGAGGATCACGATCAGAAAGATCGAGCGCCACGGCGTGCCCATGCGGCTCAAGATGTAGGCTTCGGGCACCCCAATCACCACGCACAACAGGGTGACCAGCGCGCTGATCCAGAAGGTGCGAAAGAAGATTTCGTAGAAGTACGAATCGGTGACCAGATTCACGTATTGGGCGAAGGTCCAGCTGCCGCTTTTGACGCCCACGGTGTAGTCGAACACGTTGAACGACAGCACCAGCGTCAACAGCAGCGGCACCACCAACAGGCCGACGAACGACACCAAGGCCGGGGTCGAGAGCAGATAACCGCGACCGCTGTCGCGCAGCACACTCATGCCAACACCTCGTCAGCGGCCAGCACGCGCAGCAATTCAGACGGCCAGTCCAGCCCCACCGCCGTGCCTTCGTTCATCGGCGCATCGCCGTTGTTACGGCGCACGACGGTCAACTCGCCAATCGGCGTTTCGATGCGGTACAGCCACTGACTGCCGAGGAAATAACGGGTGATGATCCGGCCTTGCAGACGGCCTTCACCGGCGGTCACCAGGTCGATCTTTTCAGGCCGCAGGCTGAGGGTCAGTTCGCCGTCGCCCTCGCCCTGACTCTGGCCTTGGCGCACCTGAGCCACGCCGCTCGGATCACGGTCGCCGCGCAACAGGTTGGCCTTGCCGACGAACCCGGAAATGAAACGGGTGCGCGGGTGTTCGTAGAGCTTGTACGGTTCGTCGATCTGGGTGATGCGCCCGGCCTGCATGACCACCACGCGGTCGCTGATGGACAGGGCTTCGGCCTGGTCGTGGGTGACCATCAGGGTGGTGATGCCGACTTCGCGCTGGATGCGGCGAATCTCGAACTGCATCTCTTCGCGCAGATTGGCGTCGAGGTTGGACAGCGGTTCGTCGAGCAGCAGGACCGGCGGTTCGATGACCAAGGCCCGGGCCAGGGCCACACGCTGTCGCTGGCCGCCGGAGAGTTCACGCGGGTAGCGCTCGGCGTGCTGATGCAGGCGCACCAGCTCCAGCACGCGGGCGACGCGGCGCTGAATGTCGTCGGCGGAGACTTTGCGCATCTTCAGGCCGAAGGCCACGTTGTCGCGCACGTTCATGTGGGGGAACAGCGCGTAGGACTGAAACACCACACCGAGGCCGCGACTGGCGGGTTTGGCGTGGGTGATGTCGCGTCCATCAAGGAGGATCTTGCCCGAGGTGACGTCAACGAACCCGGCGATCATTTGCAGGGTGGTGGTCTTGCCGCAGCCGGACGGGCCGAGCAGGGACACGAATTCGCCTTTTTCCACCGACAGGTCAGTGGCGACCACCGCATCGACCGGGCCGTAACGTTTGCAGAGTGCCTGGAGTTGAAGAAATGCCATGGCTGCGTTCCACCTTTTTTTATGCACGCCGGGGGCATGCGTTTTTTATGGGCAGATGCGAAGAGAGACGGCGTGCCGATGCATGTCGGCATGCTCAATGGACGCTGGCGCTCGATCGGTGTCGGCTGCCGCTGTTATTCAAATCGCCCTGGTGGACTGATCCTAGGCCGAAGACTAGGATGGGCTCAACGATGAATTTCATTGAGCGATTAGTATTTTCAGATTTATTCGATCAGTGAATGCAGAAAGGTAAATATCAAAAATGGATTCCACTGAGCGGAATGATTCGACAAAAGAAACAGGCGTTGGCGCTGTGTCTCGATTGTTTGCCGTGCTGCGCTGTCTGGGGGAATGCCCCGAAGGCGGTGAACGGGTGACGCAACTGGCGCAGCAAGTGGGCTTGTCGCAGCCGACGACTCACCGGTTGCTGCGCAGCCTGATGGACGAGGGCATGGTCGAGCAGGACGTACGCAGCAAACGCTACCGGTTGAGCCTGGAGTTCTTCGCGCTGGCGGCGAAGGCGGGACAGACCGGAAACTTGCGCGACGTGGTGCGGCCGAGCCTGCTGCGGCTGTCGGCGTCGCTGGGGGATTCGCTGTTTTTGCTGGCGCGCAGCGGTTTTGACGCGGTGTGCCTTGACCGCAGCGAAGGGCCGTACCCGATCCGGACGTTCACCGGTGACATTGGCGGTCGCGTGGCGTTGGGCGTGGGGCAGGGGAGTCTGGCGATTCTGGCTTTCTTGCCGGAAGACGAGCGCGACACGGTGATCCGTTACAACCTGCCGCGCCTGCGGGATTTTCATCTGTACGACGAAGTGATGCTGCGCTCGGAGATCGACAACGTCAGGCGCCTGGGTTATGCCGCTCGCAACACCGGTGTGCTGGAAGGCATGGCCGGTCTCGCGGTGCCGATCCTCGACCGCGAAGGCCGGGCGGTGGCGGCCCTCAGCGTCGCCACCATCAGCGACCGCCTCAACGCCGAACGCATGCCCACCGTGGTGGACATACTCAAGCGCGAAGCGGCTGCCATCGGCCAAAGGATCAACCCTTTCGACCCGGTGTTGCGCAGGCCTTCGCAGGTGTTTGGGCAGAAGGAGGGATGAGGGGTGTCCCAGGGATGGCATTTAGAGATGTGGTCATCTGAATGCGTATGCAGGAAAAACACGTACATTCAAAGGGTTAGGGAGCTGTTCGCCAGTTTATTGACCCGTCTTTTCGCCACGGGATTGACGTTTTCTGACCGCTCGTCGGCCTGCTTGCGTCGCGTTTAAAGATGCGCTCGGCGGGGTCGAATCAGGCTGTGTAAGCCCTCCGTTTTTGACACGGCGGCACAGGGATGTGGCAAGCAGGCATTTTCGGGCAATCCCGAAAACCGCACTCCCCCCTGATGAGATTTCCCGTATGTCCAAATCCCTGAGATTGCAGATCCTGGCACTGCTTGGCGGCAGCCTGGCGTTGGTGCTGCTGATCGCACTGGCCTGTTTCCAGTTCCTCTCCAGCAACGTTCACGCGTACCGCGGCCTTTTGGACGGCCCGCTGCAGGCCTCGCAACGGGTCGATCAGGCCAACCTTCAATTCAAGATTCAGGTTCAGGAATGGAAAAACGTTCTGCTGCGCGGCAAACAGCCTGCGGACCGGGACAAGTTCTGGGGCCAGTTCGAGGAGCAGGAGCGTCTGGTGCAGACCACGCTGGGTCAGCTCAGCGGGATGGCCGGTCTGGATGCGGCGAGCAAGGCCCAGGTCGACAAGCTGCGTGACGAGCACCGTGCGCTGGGTGTGGCTTATCGCAAGGGCCGCGACGCATTCGTGGCGGCGGGCGGCGATCCGGTGGCCGGTGATCAGGCGGTGAAGGGCGTGGACCGCGCCGCCAGCGAGCAGATGAGCGAACTGGTGGGCAACCTGCGCACCCTCAGTGACGAGCAATCGAAGGTGATCAGCAGCACGGCCGATCGGACCATTCTCATCGGCACCCTCGTCATGCTGGCGTCGGCGTTGCTGGTGGGTGTGTTGGCGTTGTGGATGGTCAACCGCAACATCGTCGGCCCGATCAGTCTCTTGATCGAATACGTCGCGCAACTGAGCCACGGGCGCTTCAGCGACCGGGTCAGCGTGACCCGCCAGGATGAACTCGGACGTCTGGCGGTGGCGGCGAACACCTTGCGTGATTTCCTCGCGGACACCTTCACCCGCCTGAAACGCAGCACCACCGACCTGGACAGCGCGGGCGGTGAGTTGAAAGCCATTGCGTCGCTGATGGCTCAAGGCACCCACGAGCAATTCGAGCGCACCGATCAGGTGGCCACGGCGATGACCGAGATGTCGGCCACGGCTCAGGAAGTTGCGCGCCATGCGGCACAAGCGGCTCATGCTGCGGATGAAGCGGATCGCAGCTCCCAGGACGGCGGCAAGGTGATGAGCGCGACCATTACCGCGATCACCCAGATGCGCACCGAGATCAGCAACACCGCCGACGTGATTCGTCGTCTGGAAAGCGACAGCGGGCGCATCGGCAAGGTGCTGGAAGTGATTCGCGGCATCGCCGAGCAGACCAACCTGCTGGCCCTGAACGCGGCCATCGAAGCGGCGCGGGCCGGGGATGCCGGACGTGGGTTCGCGGTCGTCGCGGATGAAGTGCGCACCCTGGCCCAACGCACGGCGGCGTCGACGGCCGAAATCAACCAGATCATCAATTCGGTGCAGACCGGCGCCATCGACGCGGCGCAGGCCATCGAGAGCGGTCAGGCGCGGAGTCAGGAGAGCGTCGATCAGGTCGCCCTGGCCAGTTCGTCGCTGACCCGCATCACCACCGCCGTGGAGGCAATTCGCGACATGAACCGCCAGATTGCCACGGCCGCCGAAGAGCAGACCTCGGTGGCCGAAGACATCTCGCGCAACCTGACTGAAATCACTGCGATTGCCACCACCAACCAGAGCAATGTGCAGCGCACCCAGACGGCGAGCCAAGACCTGCATGAGTTGTCGGTGGGGTTGAACGACGTGATTTCGCGGCTCAGCGCTTAGAAGCAGCGGCGAGTCACGAGCGTCAAGCCGCAAGTGGGCGTGGGCATCTTGCGACCGGGTGAGGTGCCGATTTTCTTAGGTGTGCGTCAGACCTGGCGGAACACCAGGGCTTTGAGGCCGCCGTCCGGGTCAATGTCGGCAAACTCTGGCGGATTTTCCAGCCGCTGTTCAAAGCGTAACCCCGGTGCTTCTCGCGTCACGCCCTCGATCAGGAAATCCGCGCCCAGCGCCGGGTCGTTCATGCAGGCCAGCACGGTGCCGTCGGTTGTCAGCAGCTCGGGGAGTTTGCGCAGCACGCGCTGGTAGTCCTTGGTCAGCAAAAAACTGCCTTTCTGAAACGACGGCGGGTCGATGATCACCAGATCGTACGGCCCGCTGCTCTTCACCTTGCCCCAGGATTTGAACAGCTCGTGGCCGAGAAAGCTGACCTTGCTCAGGTCGTGGCCATTCAAGCGATGGTTGTCGCGCCCCCGGCTCAGCGCCGCCCGCGACATGTCCAGATTGACCACGAACGCCGCGCCACCCTCGATGGCCGCGACCGAAAAACCGCAGGTGTAGGCGAACAGGTTCAAGATCCGCTTGCCACTCGCGTTCGCCCGCACCCAGTCGCGACCGTAGCGCATGTCGAGAAACAGCCCGGTGTTCTGCTTCTTGCCGAAATCCACGAGGTAGCGCAGGCCGCCTTCGGTCAGCGTCCACTCGTCCGGCATCTCGCCGAACAGGGTTTCGGTGTGGCTGTCGGGCAGGTAGCGATGTTGCAGGAGCAGGGTGTGGGCCAGGCTGTCTTTCCAGACGGGCGTCTGAATCAGCTCCGCCAACAGACGCTTCAAACCCTCCAGCTCGTCAGCCGCCGGTTCCTTGAACAGCGACACCAGCACCACGCCCTGCATCCAGTCCACCGTCAGTTGCTCAAGGCCCGGCCAACGGCGGCCACGGCCATGGAACAGCCGACGGGTTTCCGTGGGCGCAGGGGCGAGGGCGGTGAGCAGGTGCTCGTTGAGGGTGTTCAGCGCGTCGGGATTCATCGGGTGGCGGCGGGTCGGCAGTGGAAAGGGGCGGCATTCTAAACCCAAAAGGTGGCCATGAATGATTATCCTGTGCCGCACACCGTATGAGCCAAGAAGACCGCTGATGACCGACCTGATCCTGCGCGACGCCCGCGACGACGACATGCCTGCCGTGCAGGCCATTTACGCCCATCACGTGCTGCATGGCACCGCCAGTTTCGAGCTGGAGCCGCCGACCCTGGAACAGATGCTCCAGCGGCGTGCCGACATCCGCGCCAACGGCTTGCCGTATCGGGTCGCCGAGCACGAAGGCGAAATCGTGGGTTACGCCTATGCCACGTTGTACCGGCCACGGCCGGCGTATCGCTTCACCGTCGAAGATTCGGTGTACGTGCGCGAAGGCATGGCCGGATTGGGGATTGGCCAGCAGTTGCTGGAAACGGTGATTCAGCAGTGCACCGATGACGGCCGACGGCAGATGGTTGCGATCATCGGCAACAGCGAAAACGTGGCCTCGATCCGGCTTCATGAGCGCCTGGGGTTTCGCAAGGTCGGGGTGTTCGAATCGGTGGGCTTCAAGCACGGCCGCTGGCTCGACACCGTGATCATGCAGCGCGAGCTGGGAGAGGGTGCGAGCAGCACGCCTCACCGGTAGCCTCTTTCAAACGCTCGGGTTGGCCCCGGGTAAGGGGGTTTCGACCGGGCGGTCGGAAATGTCCGAAGTCTCTGGCACCGCCACCCACAACAGCACGAATGCCACCGCCGCAATCGCCGCCAACGTCAGGAACGCCGCGTTGTAACCAGATTCGCGAACCACCCAGCCAGCGAGGCCATTGCTCAACGCGGCACCGAGGCCGAACACCGTTGAGATCGCCCCGAGGCTGACGTTGAAGCGGCCCGTGCCTTGGGTCAGGTCCTTGACCACCAACGGCATCAGCGCCCCGAACGCCCCGGCGCCGATGCCGTCGAGCAGTTGCACGCCCACCAGCCAGTAAGGGTTGTCCGACAGCACGTAAAGCACGCCCCGCAGCGGCAGGATGACGAAGCCCGCCAGGAGCAACGGTTTGCGCCCCCAACTGTCGGCCTTGGTGCCCACCAGCCAGGCCACCGGCACCATCACCAGTTGCGCGGCGACGATGCAGGCCGAGGTCAGAGGCGTCGCGAGGTTGAGGTCGATCTGCGAAAGCTTCTGGCTGACCAGCGGCAGCATCGCGGCATTCGCCAGATGAAACAGGCCACAGCAAATGGCAAAGACCAGCAGGGGGCGGTTGTGGATCAGCACGGACACGCCGCTGGGCTGTTCGGCGCCGTTCTCCTGTCGAGGGTCGAAACCCCGTGCCACTTCATGATCGATGGCCGACCCATCGACGAAGCTGACGGCGACCACGCTGGCGATCGCCATGAACGCCATCAGATAAAACACGGCAATCGGCCCGAACGCCCACGACAGGCCGCCCGCCAGCAGCGCGGCGCAGGCATTGCCCGCGTGGTTCCAGGTTTCGTTGCGGCCGGTCCGGCGAGTGAAGGCTTTCGGACCGGTGATGCCCAGAGAGATCGCCGCAATGGCGGGGGCGAACACAGAACCGGCAATCGCGCCCAGCCCTTGGGTGATCGCCACCCAAGTAAAGCTGTGAATGAACGGCAGGATCACGCAACTGGCGGTCACCAGCAGCGCGGCGATGACCACGACCAGGCGCTTGCTGCGGGTGCGGTCAATCAGCGCACCCGCTGGCGTCTGGGTGACCAAAGCGGCTATACCGGCGAGCGTCATGACCAGGCCGATGCTGGCCGGGTCCCATTTGTGCACCGCCAGCAGGTAGATCGCGAGGTATGGACCGAGTCCGTCGCGCACGTCGGCCAGAAAGAAATTGAGGCCGTCCAGCGAGCGGTTGTTACGAAGATCGGAAGGGGTGTTCAAGGCTGGCCTCGCCAAGTGGGTCGCGCAGCCTTAAGTACGCGCTGCTCCCGATTAATGACCTGTCGAGCGCTGAATTCGTTCGACCCAAGGTGCCGGACTGTTGCACGCACGACAATTGTCTTTATCGCCCCGATATTTGAATCCGCAGCGAGGCAGGCATAAGCTTCGCGCCATTGATGACGGTCACGCTTCGCTGTGTGCCGTTTTTCGCCATTTTTGTTCAGGAACTGCCATGTCCAGTCTGTTTCCCGCCGCCCGTCCACGTCGCCTGCGCAGCCACGCAAACTTCCGCGCGCTGTTTCAGGAAACCGAATTCACGCTGAACGATCTGGTGCTGCCGATCTTCGTCGAAGAAGAAGTCGATGACTTCGTGCCGATCAACAGCATGCCGGGCGTCAGCCGCATTCCAGAGTCGAAGCTGGCCCAGGAAGTCGAGCGCTATGCTCGCGCCGGGATCAAGTCGGTGATGACCTTTGGTGTTTCCCACCATCTGGACGCCAGCGGCAGCGACACCTGGCAGGAAAACGGCCTGGTGTCGCGCATCTCGCGCACGATCAAAGACGCGGTGCCGGAAATGATCGTGATGTCCGACACCTGCTTCTGCGAATACACCGACCACGGCCACTGCGGCGTGATGCACAACGGCCACGTCGATAACGACGCGACCATCGAAAACCTCGGCCGACAAGCGGTGATGGCCGCTCGCGCCGGTGCCGACGTGATTGCGCCGTCGGCGGCGATGGACGGGCAAGTGCGGGCGATTCGTGCTGCACTGGATGCTGCCGGGTTCACGAATACGCCGATCATGGCCTATTCGACCAAATTCGCGTCGTCGCTCTACGGCCCGTTCCGTGAAGCGGGCGGCTCGGCGCTGAAAGGTGACCGCAAGACCTACCAGATGAACCCGATGAACCGCCGCGAAGCCCTGCGCGAGTCGCTGCTGGACGAAGCCGAAGGCGCTGATGCGCTGATGGTCAAGCCGGCGGGCGCGTACCTCGACATCATCCGTGACATCCGCGAAGCCTCGAACCTGCCGCTGGCGGCGTATCAGGTGAGCGGCGAATACGCGATGATCAAGTTCGGCGCCCAGGCCGGGGCCATCGACGAAGGCCGCGTGGTGCGCGAAACCCTCGGCGCGATCAAGCGGGCAGGCGCGGATCTGATCTTCACGTATTTCGCGATGGATTTGGCGTTGCAAGGGATTTGATCCGGCGGGTTCACAGATACGTCTGACGTATACGCCACCTTGTGGGAGCGCCGCATGAGGTGCGGTACGGCACGTTTCAAACTGTGGGAGCGAATTCATTAGCGAAGGGTCGGTACGGGCGATACATCTCTATCGCCTGGACTATTTCGCGAATGAATTCGCTCCCACAGTTGAAATGCGTGCAGCCGATACCATTTTGGTGGGTGTACTGCCGCCTCAGTTACCTGATTGCGCCAGCGCTTTGCGTGTACGCCACCCTGTGGGAGCCCGCGTAAGGTGCGGTACGGCACGGTTCAAACTGTAGGAGCGAATTCATTCGCGAAGGGTCGGGACGGGCGATACATCTCTATCGCCTGGACTATTTTTCGCGAATGAATTCGCTCCCACAGGTGCGCGGTGGTGCCGCGAAGGGTGCGTCTTGATACGGCTTCAGCCGTGCGGGCCTTTCATTCACACCTGCCACGCCTTGCTCGCCTCGGTGAGCATCTCTTCGATCAGCACGCTGAATCGCTGGCTCAACACGCTCTGTGGCCGGTCTTCGGGCAGCAGCAGGTAGGTGGAAAACCGGATCTGCGGCGCGAAGGGCCGGGTGTCGATGCCCATGTGCAGGTATTCCTGCGCCACCATCGGGCTGACGATGCTCACCCCCAGTCCCAAGGCCACCAGCGAGCAGACCGTCGCAGCATACGGCGTCTCCAGGTTCAGCTTGCGATGCTCCTTGTCCCCCGCGAACGCCCGGTCCACGCGGGTGCGCGAACCATCGTTCAACGACAGTGAAATGAACTCTTCGCCGTACAGGTCTTGAGGCCTGACCGCCGCCAGCGCCGAAAGCCGATGCCCCTTTGGAAACACGCACACCCCCGGCACGTCGCAGATTTTGCGCGTGCGCACCCCCGGCATGTCATCGCCGACATAAGACGCCAAGCCGACGTGACAAAACTGCGAGGCCGCCCAATGCGCGACCATCGGCGAATCGTTGGTGTGGATGGAAATCGCCGCCTCGGGGTTTTCCTGACGAAAGCGTTGAATGACCCTCGGCAACAGTGTCAACGACAGCGATGGCACCGCCGCAATCCGCAATTGCCCCGTGCCGCCGCGACGGATGTTCTGCGCCGAATGTTCCAGGCTTTGCAGCCCGACGAACGCCCGCTCCACGTCGACAAACAGCGCCGCGCCTTCATCCGTAGGCAACAGACGGCCTCCCACGCGTTCGAATAATTTGAAACCACTGGCCCGCTCCAGTTGCGCGATCAAGCGGCTGATGTTGGGTTGTGAGGTGTGCAGCGACTCGGCGGCAGCGGTCATCGAGCCGCTCAACATCACGGCGCGGAAGGCTTCGACTTGTTTGAAGTTCATGGCGGACCATATCAATTCGGTATGGACGACCACTGTATTGTCATTTGTTGGCATGAGCCAGAGGCTTTATAACTGTTTTCGACATCGACAGTTCGCGCAGACGGACACGATGCCCCGGCGTCCTCAGGCGCCGCATTCTCGCTGAATCCTCTGCCCTTGAAATCGTTGCGTGGTGACGTCTTCGTTCGTCCCTGCGCTGGTAGTTAACCAGGAGGCAATATGTCGTTTTCGTTGAAATCCCTCGTTCGTGTCATGGCTCTTTCGTGTGTCTCGCTGGCAGGGATGGCGCAGGTCCATGCCGCTGAATTGCCGCCGGTGCCCGATGAAATCAAAGCGGCCGGTCAATTGCGTGCCGGGGTCCGTTGCGACCAGCCACCGTATGGCTTCCAGAACAACAACGGCGACTTCGCGGGCGTCGAAGTCGAGATGTCCAGGCAGATTGCCCTGTGGGCGCTGGGCTCCAAGGACAAAGTGACGTTCACCTGCGTCACCGCTGAAAACCGCGTGCCGCAGCTGCTGGGGCGCAAGGTCGACTTCCTCATCGCGACCCTCGGCGTCACCCCTGAGCGTCAGCGCGTCATCGACTTCACCACCCCGTATCGCTGGGGCGCCAGCGACGTGGTGGTGAAGAAGGACAGCCCGATCAAGTCGATCAAGGACCTCAACGGCAAGACCCTCGCCACGCTCAAAGGCTCGGTGCAGGCCAAGTGGTTCGAGGACCACATGCCCGAGGTCAAGACCCTGCGCATGAACAGCGCCGCCGACGCCTTGCAGACGTTCCGCCAGGGCCGCGCCGACGCTTACACCCACGACGCCGCCACGCTGGTGGTGGTTGCGGCCAACGACGGGGATGCGCGGCTGATCAACGAACCCTTCCAGATCTCCGACGCGGCCATTGGCGTGCGCAAAAACGATGAAGCGTTCCGCGATTACCTCAGCGCCGCGGTCGCCCGGATGCACGAAGAAAAACTGTTCCGCGGCTGGGTTCAGCAATACGTGCCGGAAAACATCCAGAGCTATTACCTGAGCGTGTTCGAACAGGCCAAGCCTGAAGAAAAACTCTGATCGGGCACCCCCATGGACTTCGATTTCAATTACCTGGTGGCGCAATGGCCAGCTTTGCTCGACGGCGTTTTGATGACGCTGCGGGTCTCGCTGCTGGCCATCGGGGCGTCGCTGCTGATCGGCATTCTCGGCGGCGCGGTGCGGTCCTTCCGCATCCCGCTGCTGTCGCAGATCGTGGTGCTGTACGTGGAGCTGATCCGCAACACGCCGATTCTGGTGCAGTTGTTCTTCATCTTTTACGGCCTGCCTGCGATTGGCCTGGAGCTGTCGCTGTTCTGGTCCGGTGTGGTCTGCCTGTCGCTGTGGGCAGGGGCCTATCAGGTGGAGAACATGCGCGGCGGGCTGGCCACGGTGGAGCACAAGATGCGTGAAGCGAGCATGGCGCTGAGCCTCAAGCCTCATCAGTATTTTTATCTGGTGGCCTTGCCGATCGCGTTTCGTACCAGCCTCCCGGCCGTGCTCAACACCTCGATTTCGCTGCTGAAGAACTCGTCTTACTTGCAGGCCATCGGTCTGGCGGAGCTGACGTTCGTGGCGGTGGACCGCATCGCCACGGATTTCCGGGCCATCGAGATGTTCAGTGCGATCTGCGTGATGTACCTGATTCTGGTGGCGATCCTGTCCTTGCTGACCGGTCGCTTGTCTGCCCACCTGCAACGGCCTTTCCGGCACTGAGGCCCCATGAACTTTCTGATCGAAAACTGGGGCTTCGTGCTCAAGGGCCTGTGGATGACCGTGCGCCTCGCGCTGGTGATCCTGCTGTTCACCACGCTTATCTCGACGGTGTTCGGGGTGCTCGCCACCCTCAAGAACCGGCTGCTGTGGTGGACGATTCACGGCTACGTCGAGCTGTTCCGCTCGATCCCGCTGATTGTGAATGTGTTCTTCATTTTCTTCGGTGCGCCGATGTTCGGCCTCGATCTGAGTCCGTTCGCAGCGGTGGTCACCGGCCTGACGTTATGGGGCAGTGCCAATGGCATCGAAATCGTGCGCGGCGGACTGGAGTCGGTGAACCGGCACCAGTGGAAAAGCGCCTGGACCCTGGGCCTGCGCCCTTGGCAGATCTACCTGCACGTCATTGCGCCGCAGTCGATGAAAGCCATTTTGCCGGCGTACACCGGGCTGCTGACGATGCTGGTGCAAGCCACGTCGCTGGGTGCACTGGTGGGCGTCAGCGAGTTTCTCAAAGTCGGGCAGATCATCGTCGAACGCTCCACGGTCATGACCGGCGTCAGCCCCGCCTTCGCGGTCTACGGCGCGGTGCTGCTGGTGTACTTCGTCATCTGTTCATTGCTGAGCTGGCTCAGCCGTTATCTCGAACGTCGCCTGGGTCGCCCGGCGATGCGCACCACTCGTTAAGGGATGTGATCATGCAAGAATCCAAAGTCAGTCGTCGCTTGAAAGAAGCCACCGCCCCCGAGGTCAACGAGTACATTTACCGGCCCCGTCTGGAAGGGTTTGCCGATGGCTTCCTCAACCTGGGCAACGTCAACAAGGCGCACATTGTGATGCTCGCCGAACAGGGCCTGATTCGCGACGAACACGCGACCGCCTTGGCCAAGGGCGTGCTGGACATGGAGGCGGCGGGGCCTGGCGTGGTCACTCTCGACCCGTCCCGCGAAGACGCCTATTTCAATTACGAAGCGCATTTGATCGAGCAGATCGGCACCGACGTCGGCGGCCGCCTGCACACCGGTCGCAGCCGCAATGACATCCTCGCGACCCTCGACCGGCTGCGCTGCCGCGAGGTGTTGATGGCGTTGATCGACGCGCTGATTCAAGCCCGTCAGACGGCCCTCAACAACGCCGAGGTCTTCGCCGAAGTGGTGATGCCCGGTTACACCCACCTGCAACCGGCGCAGCCGATCACCTATGGCTATTACCTGTCGGCAGTGGAGCAGGCCCTGGCCCGTGATTGCCAGCGCCTGACCCAGACCCTGGCCTCGATGAACCAGAGCCCGCTGGGCGCGGCGGCCTTCGCCGGGACGCCGTTCGACATTGACCGGGCACGCACGGCTGAATTGCTGGGCTTTGACGGCTACCTCGACAATGCGCTGGACGCCGTGGGGTCGCGGGATTTCATCCTCGAAAGCCTGTCGCACCTGAGTTTACTGTCGGTGTTCTGGAGTCGGGTGGCGCAGGATTATTTCGTCTGGAGCACCCACGAATTCAGCCTGATTGACTTCCCCGACAGCGTGGCGGCGACGTCGAGCATCATGCCGCAGAAGAAAAACCCCACGGTGCTGGAATACCTCAAAGGCCGCAGCGGGCACATCATCGGGTTGCTGATGGCGGCCAGCGTCACGGTCAAGGGCAGCAACTTCTCCCACACCGGCGATGCCAACCGTGAAGGCACCCGAGGGTTCTGGGAGGCGGCGGAAGAAAGCCTGCGCTGCCTGAAACTGCTGGACCTGGTGCTGCGCACCGCGACGCCGAATGTCGAGCTGGCGGTGAAGCGTGCCGGTGAAGACTTCTCCACGGCGACGGGGCTGGCGGACCTGATCGTGCGCGAAGCCGACCTGTCGTTCCGCGAGGCCCATCACATCGTTGGCGCGGCGGTGCGCATGGCCATGGACGCGGGTCTGCCCGCGCACCGGATCGACACCGACATGGTGGACATCTGCGCCATGGAACAACTCGGGCACGCATTGAACCTGCCCGCCGACAAGGTGCGCGAATGCCTGGACCCGACCGCCAACGTGCAGTCCCGGGATTCGGCAGGTGGCCCGGCGTTGTCGTCGCTGCGCCCGAGCCTGCTGCGCGCCAATGGGCGCTTGCAGGTTGAACGTCAGGCGAATCAGGCGCGCCGTGATCGTCTGTTGGCCGCGCAGGAAAAACTCCAGGCGGCCACCCGTGCGCAGGCCGGCCTATGAAAAGCATGCTGACAGTCCGTGGGCTGCATAAACACTTCGGTTCGGTGGAAGTGGTCAAGGGTGTCGACCTGGACGTGGCGCAAGGGGAGGTGGTGGTGATCATCGGCCCCAGTGGTTCGGGCAAGTCCACGTTCATTCGCTGCCTTAACAGCCTGGAAGCGCCGTCTGCGGGGAGTGTGGTGGTCGGTGGTGGCGAGTCGGTGCGGGCGGATGATCGCAAGGCCATGGCCCGGCTGCGCGAGGACATTGGCATGGTGTTTCAGGATTACACCCTGTTCCCGCACATGACGGTGATGGCCAACATGATTCTGGCGCCGGTCAAGGTCAAGGGCGTGAGCAAGGCCGATGCTCAGGCCAATGCGCTGGCGTTGCTGGACCGGGTGGGCCTCAAGCACAAGGCGGACGGTTACCCCAGCGAGCTGTCCGGTGGGCAGCAACAGCGGGTGGCGATCGTCCGCGCGCTGGCGATGAAGCCGCGCCTGTTGCTGTTCGATGAGCCGACGTCCGCGCTTGATCCGGAAACCGTCGGCGAAGTGCTGAGCGTGATGAAAGGCCTGGCGGCGGAGGGCATGACCATGATCGTCGTCACCCATGAAATGGGCTTCGCCCGTGAAGTGGCCGACCGAGTGGTGTTTTTCGACGGCGGCAAAATCGTCGAAATGGGCCCGCCAGCGCAGATCTTTTCGGCACCGGAGCATCCTCGGACCCGGCAGTTTTTGCAGAGTGTGTTGCATTGACGTTGTCGCGATTCAATAAGCCCTGACGGCTTGACGGTATCTGGCACCGTTTCAAGGGCTCAAGGCTCGGCGCATACCTCTGCGGGAGTGAACTCATTCGCGATTGGCCAGTACAGACGATGAATGGTCATCGTTCGAAACACCGCCTCGCGAATGAATTCGCTCCTACAGAAGTCTGGCGTCGCCGAATGATCAGGCGGTGGCGGCCTGTCCGGGGATGTTCTGGTCAGGGTGCGCCTCGCGCCAGGCGTCCAGACCGCCTATCAGCGCCTTGCCCCGCGTCAGCCCGCGTGCCCGCAGCTTTTCCGCCAACAACGCCGCGGACAGCTCGTTGGGGCAGGCGCAATAAAACACCATGTCGACATCGCTCAACTGATCGAGCCACGGGTCCAGGGGTTCTTCGAGGCTGATGGACAGCGCACCGGGGATGCCTTCGACCACGGCGGTGTGCAATTTGGCGCGAACGTCGATGATCAGCGGCATGTCGTCCGTGTCACGCAGGGCCAGCAGTTGCGGCACGGTGATGCGTGGCACCTTCGACGTGCGCTTCATCAAGCGACGGCGCTTCCAGTATTTCCAGCCGATGAACAGTCCCAACGCCAGCAAAACGCTGCCGATGGCCAAGGGCAAGTAGCCGGTCAACCACCCTAGCAACGGGATGATCGCATCGGTAAACAGCATGCCCAGCAACAGCGCCGATCCCGCCCAGATGAACGCCCCTGCCAGCGAATAACGCATGAACAGCGCAAACGGCGTGGCGTTCATGCCCGCGACCGTCGTCACCAGCGCGCCCGCGCCGGGCAGGAATTTGGACAGCAGCATCGCCCGGGGTCCGACCCGGTCGTAGACATTCAAGCCCTGACGGATGCAGGTGTCTTGTGAAAGGGAAATCTTGCAGATGGACTTCAGCAGCACGCCGCCATAGCGCTTGCCCGCGAAGTACCAGAGGGTGTCGGCGATCAGGCAGGCGAACATCGCCACCAGCACCCCGGCGCCCAGCAGTGGTTTGCTTTGCATGGCCAATGCGCCTGTGACGATGAGGGTGGGGTACGCCGGAACCGGCAGACCGATCTGCTCCAGCAGCACGTTGACGAACACCAGCAGCAGGCCGTGGCTTTCATTCAATTGCTGGAGTTCGTTCATGGCGAAAGCTCGGTCACAGAGCGATGACGGGCAGCACTCAAGAAAAAAGGGGTGTCAGTACCGTGGCCTGAACATCCCTTTCTGTCAACGCTGACGTTGCGTTAGCCAAGCTTCTCGATGGCCGCTGCAACGCCCGCGCCGTACGCCGGATCGGCCTGGGTGCAGTTGCCGATGTGACGCTGTTTGACCAGCGCCGACGCGCCGCTGATGGCCCGTGCGGTGTTGTCGAACAGCACCTGTTGCTGCGCTGGTGTCATCAGGCGGAACAGGGCGCGAGGCTGGGAGTAGTAATCGTCATCGTCTTTGCGGAAATCCCAGTTCGCTGCCGCGCCGTGCAGTTCCAGCGGTGGCTCGGAGAAGTCCGGCTGTTCGACCCACGCGCCCTTGCTGTTGGGCTCGTAGCCAATGGTGCCGCCTGCGTTGGCGTTGACCCGCATCTGGCCGTCGCGGTGGTAGCTGTTGACCGGGCACTGCGGGGCGTTGACCGGGATCTGATGATGGTTGACCCCCAGACGGTAGCGCTGCGCATCACCATAAGAGAACAGGCGGCCTTGCAGCATTTTGTCCGGCGAGAAGCTGATGCCCGGCACCACGTTGGCCGGGTTGAACGCGGCCTGTTCGACGTCGTGGAAATAGTTTTCCGGGTTGCGGTTCAGCTCCAGGGTGCCGACTTCGATCAGCGGATAGTCCGCGTGCGGCCAGACTTTGGTCAGGTCGAACGGGTGGATTTTGTAAGTGTTGGCGTCCTGCTCCGGCATGATCTGCACGAACAGCTTCCACTGCGGGAAGTCACCGTTTTCGATGCTGTCGTAAAGGTCGCGCTGGTGCGTTTCGCGATCACCGGCCACCAGATCAGCGGCTTCCTGGTCGGTCAGGTTCTCGATGCCTTGCTGGGTTTTCAGGGTGAATTTGACCCAGAAGCGCTCATTCTGCGGGCTGATGAAACTGAAGGTATGGCTGCCAAAACCGTGCATGTGGCGATAGGATTTCGGCAAGCCTCGGTCACTCATGACCACCGTTACCTGGTGCAGTGCCTCGGGCAGCGAACTCCAGAAATCCCAGTTGTTGTCGGCGCTGCGCAAGTTGGTGCGCGGGTCGCGTTTGATCGCGTGGTTCAAGTCGGGGAATTTCAGCGGGTCGCGCAGGAAGAACACCGGGGTGTTGTTGCCGACGAGGTCCCAGTTGCCTTGTTCGGTGTAGAACTTGACCGCAAAGCCGCGAATGTCACGTTCGGCATCGGCCGCACCGCGCTCACCGGCCACGGTCGAGAAACGGATGAAAATATCGGTTCTCTTGCCGATGTCCGAAAACAGCCTGGCTTTGGTGTAGCGCGTGATGTCGTGGGTCACGGTGAAGGTGCCGAACGCGCCCGAACCCTTGGCATGCATGCGACGCTCCGGGATCACTTCACGGTCGAAGTGCGCCAGTTTTTCCAGCAACCACACGTCCTGCAGCATCAGCGGGCCGCGAGGGCCGGCGGACTGCGAGTTCTGGTTGTCGACGACGGGTGCACCCGCCACGGTGGTCAGTTTATTCATGATCAGGCTCCGGTTTTTTGAACGGTGAGTCTTGCTGAATACGTCACGGCTGTATTGGACGCTCGTGCGCCTCTTTTAACGTGGGAATGGACAGTGCGGCTGGCTGTAACGCGCCATCCAGAGCGCTTCGACCGGCCCGCTTTCGAATACATTCCAGGCAGGCAAGGGATCGTGCGGCGGCGAAGGTTGAATCAGCGTAGCCCGGCTTTGGCGACAGACGGATGTCACGGGCTAAAAAATCGATGACGATTTTTACACGCACAAAAAAAGGCGCCCGATAAGGGCGCCAAACGAGGAGAGTTCGGGGTCTCTGCGCAGGGTTTGCGGGGGGTGCGGCCCGGTGGATCAATTGCTGCGGGTTATTTCACCAGCACCGGCTGCTCGCTGTAGCGGTCGGCGAACAGTTGCTTGAGCTGGCCGACTTTTGGCAAATCGTTGATCACGATGTACGGGTAGGTCGGGTGGGTGGTCAGGAAATTCTGGTGATAATCCTCCGCGGGGTAGAAGCCGTTGTAGGTCTCAATCTTGGTCACGATAGGCGCATTGAACGATTTGGCGCTGTCCAGTTGCGCGATGTAGGCCTGTGCCACGGCTTGCTGTTCGGGGCTTTCCGGGAAGATCGCCGAGCGGTATTGCGTGCCATGGTCCGGCCCTTGACGGTTGAGTTCCGTCGGGTTGTGGGCCACGGAGAAGAACACTTGCAACAGCGTGCCGTAGCTGACTTGCGACGGGTCGAAGGTGACTTCCACCGACTCGGCATGCCCGGTGTCGCCTTCGCTTACGCGCTCATACTGCGCGGTGTCGGCCTTGCCGCCGGCGTAACCGGATACGGCTTTTTTCACCCCTTGCACGTGCTGGAACACGCCTTGAACGCCCCAGAAGCAACCGCCCGCAAACACGGCGGTTTCGGTCCCGGCGGTCTTCACGGCTTCATCCTTTATAGGCGGGGCGATGCTCACGGCGTCTTCGGCGGCGAACGAGCACGCAGCGGTTTGCAACAGAGCGGCGCCGAGCAGCACGCGCAGGCCCATGCGGCGGCCGTCAGGCAGCGCGGCGCGAAGGGTGGAAACGTTGAATTTTTTCATGTCTGACACTCCTGAAACGGGGTGGAATCAACCGAAGGTGAAGGCGTATGCGGACACGCCCGGATCGCTGAATTCGATGCTGAAGGTATGGTCCGCCACGTCGCCGGGCTGACGCACCAGTTGGTACAGGCGTTGTTCTGTGACGGTGCCATTGCCGTCGGGCGCGATGTCGGTGCCGTGTGCATCCCCCGGCGCCTTACCGTCGAGGGAGACCTTGAAGCGCACCGGCTTGCCGTCGCTGCCAGGGCCGAGCACCAGATGCAGGTCGCGAGCGTGGAAGCGATAGACGATCTTGCCGTTGGGCGCGTTCAGGCTGGCGCGCTCGGAGCTGATGTTCCATTGACCGTCCAGGCCCCAGTTGTTCAGCGACAGGCTTTGCGGGGTGCTGTAGCTGGCGACCCGATCAGCCTTGGCGCCGCCGGGGGATACGAAGTTCTCGGCGCGTTCGAAGCCCAGGTAGGTTTCCGGCGATTTGACGTCGCCCATGTTCGCCGCCTGTTGCACGCCATTGCCGTTGGCGTCGATGAGGTCGGTGGTGATCTGAGTATTGCCTGCTTCGCGCAACAGCTCCTGAATCACGCGTTCAGATTCGTAATAGGCGCCTTCGCCGAAGTGGTGATAGCGGATCTGACCCTTGGCGTCGGCGAAGTAATGGGCAGGCCAGTACTGGTTGTCGAAGGCGCGCCAGATTTTGTAGTCGTTGTCGATGGCCACCGGGTAATTAATGCCCAGATCGGCCATGGCCTTGGTGACGTTTTTCACGTCGCGCTCAAAGGCGAATTCCGGGGCATGCACGCCGATCACCACCAGGCCCTGATCGCGGTATTTGTCGGCCCAGGCTTTGACGTAGGGCAGGGTGCGCAGGCAGTTGATGCAGGAGTAGGTCCAGAAATCCACCAACACCACTTTGCCTTTCAGCTGTTCGGCGGTCAGTGGGGCGGAGTTCAGCCATTGCACTGCTCCGGCGAGGGGCGGCAGCTGGCCTTCGACCGGCAGGCTCGATGTGCTGTTTTTCGCGGCCATCATCATCGCGCCAGAAGCTTGCATGCTCGCGCCCGCTTCATCCTTGCCGGGGATGTTTTGCGCCATCATCGCTCCGCCTTGCATGACGTTGCTGTTCTTGCCGTTACCGGCGAACTGGCCCACCAGCGATTGTTCAAGGCCACCGGTGGACGCGGTCGAGACGCGGGCCAGAATCCCGGTGTCCAGACCCAGCGCGATGGCGGCGACACCCGCCAGCATTGCGGCGCCCAGCCCCCGGCGAATCCACTCGCCAGCGCCCAGCGAACGTTTCATCGCGCTGAACACCTTGCCGCCCAGCAACAACGCCAGTGCCAGTGACGTGGCGGCGCCTGCGGCGTAGGCCAGCAGCAGCAAGGTGGTGCCGACGCTCGCGCCTTGCAACGCCGCGCCCGTCAGCACCAGACCGAGGATCGGGCCTGCGCACGGCGCCCAGAGCAGGCCCGTTGCAACACCGATCATGAACGAGGCCCACGGGCTGGGTTTGGCCTCTACGCCTGCGTTTTCAGACAGTCGGCTGCCCGCGGCCACCAACGGACGGGTCAGGCGGTCGGCCAGTTTCGGCAGCAGCAAAGTGAGGCCGAACAGCGCGACGAAAATCAGCGCCAGGCCACGGCCATATTGGTTGAGCTGCACGACCCAGCCGCCACCGACTGCCGCGAGGGTGGCGACCAGCGCGAAGGTCACGGCCATGCCCACCAGCAACGGCAGGCCGCTGCGGACGAAGGGTTGGCCGGTGCGGGCGAAGACAAACGGCAGCACCGGCAGAATGCATGGGCTGACGATGGTCAGCACGCCGCCGAGGTAGGCAAGGATGATCAGGAGCATGGGTCAATTCCCTTCTGGTGGATCAAAGAGTTACGTGCAGTGTGGCGGACGACGTACCTGTAGGAGTGAGCTTGCTCGCGAATGCATGTGTTCAGTCGATTGAGAGGTGACTGATATCCCGCCATCGCGAGCAAGCTCACTCCTACACCGGGCCTAGTCCTGTCATTGGTTGTTCATGTCGCCGACTCGGCGAATGTCATCGCCAGACCATTCATGCAATAGCGCAAGCCGGTCGGCTTCGGTCCGTCCGTGAAGACGTGCCCCAAATGCCCGCCGCAGCGGCGGCAATGGACTTCCTTGCGCAGCACGCCGAACGACGTGTCGGTGCGGATGGCGGTGGCGTTGTCCAGCGGCTGCCAGAAGCTCGGCCAGCCGGTGTGACTGTCGAACTTGGTGCCAGACGAAAACAGCTGCAACTGGCAACCGGCGCAGGCAAAGGTGCCGGTGCGGTGCTCGTCGTTCAGCGGACTGCTGTACGGGCGCTCGGTGGCTTCGCGACGCAACACCTGAAACTGGTCGTCGCTGAGCAAGGCATGCCATTCGGTGTCGCTGTGGCTGACTTCAAACGTGCCCACGGCCGAATCCGCCGGTACGAGGGTCTCGCCGTCAGCGAACTTGGGCAGCACGCCCAGGGCGATGGCCGCGACGCCAGCGCTGCTGCTCAGGACCATGAACTGTCTTCTCGAAAGCATGAGGTGTCTCCTTGGCACCGCCTGCACGGGGCAGGCTTGTCATGTGATGGGGCCAGAGTAGGGCCGGGCTGTTCCCGGAATCCTCACCGAGAGTTAAACAATTCGTGATAACTGGTCGACCGCAAAATCGGCACAATGGCGGCATCGCGCATTCAGCACTGGCAAGGTTTGCTTTCCATGGATCAGCCCAAACGCATTCTGGTGGTCGAGGACGATAGCCATATCGCCGACCTGATTTGCCTGCACCTGCGGGACGAACATTTCGACGTGGTGCACAGCGCCGACGGGGAAAAAGGCTTGCGCCTTTTGGAGCAGGGCGGCTGGGACGCGTTGATCCTCGACCTGATGCTGCCCGGCGTCGACGGTCTGGAGATCTGTCGCCGTGCCCGGGCCATGACCCGCTACACGCCAATCATCATTACCAGCGCCCGCTCCAGCGAGATGCACCGGATTCTCGGCCTTGAACTGGGGGCCGACGATTACCTGGCCAAACCGTTCTCGATGATGGAACTGGTGGCGCGGGTCAAGGCGCTGCTGCGGCGGGTCGATGCCATGGCGCGCAACCTGAAGATGGACACCGGCAGCCTCGACAGCGCCGGATTGTTCATCGACCCGTTGACCCGCGAAGCCTCGCTGGAAGGCCGCTTGCTCGACCTGACGCCCAGGGAATTCGACCTGCTGTATTTCTTCGCCCGCCAGCCGGGCAAGGTTTTCTCGCGGCTGGACCTGCTGAACTCGGTCTGGGGCTATAACCACGAAGGCTATGAACACACCGTCAACACCCACATCAACCGGTTGCGCGCCAAGATTGAGAAGGACCCGGCCCAGCCGTTGCGCATCCTGACGGTGTGGGGACGCGGCTATAAATTCGCCGATGCGGGAGAGGCGTCGTGAACATGACCCTGACCCAGCGGCTGTCCCTGGTCTTCGCGTTTCTGTTGCTGATCTGTTGCGGCACGTCGGTGCTGTTGCAGGTGCGCTCCAACAAAATGCATGAGCTGGAAGTGGTGCAGGGCCTGTCCCGCGACCTCGCCCAGCACATCGCCCGCGACACCCAATTGATGGACGCCAACGGCCTGAAACCCGATGCCGTGCGCGAGCTGTTCAGCCAGTTGATGCTGGTGAACCCCAGCGTCGAGGTGTACCTGCTCGACGGCGAAGGCAAGATCGTCGGCGACGCCGCGCCCAAGGATCACATGCTGCGGGACCGTGTCGATCTGGCGCCCGTGCGCAAGCTGCTGGCCGGAGAGCCGCTGCCGATTCTGGGGGATGACCCGCGCAGCATGGACACGCGCAAGGTGTTCAGCGCCGCGCCGTTGATGGTCATGGGCAAACCGGCGGGTTTTCTGTACGTGGTGCTGCTGGGCGAGGCCCATGACCGCTTTGCCGAGCGCGGCGCCACCAGTGAGGCCCTGAACACGGCGTTGTGGTCGATTGGCTTGATTGCCTTGCTGTGCCTGTTGGCGGG
The DNA here is from genome assembly GCF_057128705.1 of Pseudomonas salicis. Classification (NCBI taxonomy): domain Bacteria; kingdom Pseudomonadati; phylum Pseudomonadota; class Gammaproteobacteria; order Pseudomonadales; family Pseudomonadaceae; genus Pseudomonas; species Pseudomonas salicis. The sequence continues at coordinate 1,134,032 of NZ_JBSKHU010000001.1, read as the reverse complement.
TCTGACAGCGTTCGGCTGGATCACCCGGCCGCTGCGGCGACTGACCGACGCGGTGAGCCACTTCGACATCAATGCTGCGCCGGTGCCGTTGCCCGCTTCTTCGACCGAATCGGCTCGGCAGGGTCACGACGAAATCGCCGTGCTCGACGCGACGTTCAAACAAATGCAGAACCGCCTGAGCGAGCAATGGCAGACCCTGACCCGCCAAAGCCAGGACCGCCGCGAGCTGGTGGCGAACATTTCCCATGACCTGCGCACCCCGCTGGCCTCCCTGCACGGCTATCTGGAGGTGCTGTCGGTCAAGGACGCCAGCCTCACGCCTGAGGAGCGGCGGCGTTACCTTGGCATCGCGCTGGACCAGAGCCGCAAGGTGGGCGGGTTGGCGCAGTCGTTGCTGGAGCTGGTGCGGTTGGAGCACGGGTTCGTGGTGCCGGTGGTGGAGCGGTTTTCGCTCACCGATCTGGTGCAGGACATTTTTCAGAAGTTCGAGCTGGGCGCCGAGTCCAAGGCCGTGACCCTGACCCCGAGCTTTGCGCCGTCGGTGCCCGGTGTGCATGCCGACTTGGGGCTGATCGAGCGGGTGATGACCAACCTCCTGGACAACGCCCTGCGGCACACGCCCCAGGGCGGCGAGATCAAAGTGGCGTTGTTGCCGAAGGGGCGGTTCGTCGAAGTGACCATCAGCGACACCGGGCCGGGGATTGCCGCCGAGCTGCGTGAAGGGCTGTTTCTGCGTCCGTTCAATATTGGCGGTGCACGGCGAGATGGCGGGCTGGGGTTGCGCATCGTGCACCAGATCCTGCAACTGCATGGGCACCGGATCGAGCTGATCGACGTACCGGGGCAGGGCGCCACCTTCCGGTTCGCGCTGCCCGTGGATCAGGAAACGGCGGAGCGGGTGTTGCCTAGGGGGTGAGCGGCTTCGCGGTCAACGCCGACCCACTGTGGGAGCGGATTCATTCGCGAGAGGCCCGTCCGGTCGATAGAGCTGTGTTGCCTGACCCACCTTCGCGAATGAATTCGCTCCCACAGGTTCAGCGGCGGCATTGGGAATGTCGCCACCGGCAAGCGCTGCGGTGGCGGGGAAATCGCTGTCTTAAGGCCAACGCCGATCCACTGTGGGAGCGAATTTATTCGCGAAAGACTGATCGGACGCTGGAGATGCGTCGTCTGTGGAGGCCTCTCGCGAATGAATTCGCTCCCACAGGTTCGGCGGCGGCATGAAGGGCCTCTCCACAGGTTCAGCGGCGGCGACACAGGGTCACGGCAACAACAACCCATGCTCCATCGCGTATTTCACCAGCCCCGCCGGTTTGTCGACTTTCAGTTTGCGGCGGATGCTCAGGCGGTGGGTTTCGACGGTGCGGACGCTGATGGCCAGGTCGCGGGCGAGGGTTTTGTTGTCCAGCCCCTTGGCCAGACCCACCAACACCTGCACTTCACGAGGCGTGAGTTCGTTTTCGTCGGTCTTCTTCGACACCAGCTTGAGGGTCACTTCGGCGCTGTAGAACGTTCCGCCGGTGGCAATCGCCTCGATGGCCGCGACAATTTCCCGGGACGGTGCGTTTTTCAGCACGTAGCCACTGGCCCCGGCGCGGATCGACGTGGCAACGTATTCCTGATTGTCGTACATGCTCAGGATCAGAATCTTGATCGCCGGGCAGCGCTGGCGGATCAGTTGCGTCAGTTCCAGGCCGTTCATGTCCTGCAGGCCGATGTCCACCAACAGAATGTCCGGCTTGACCTCTTCGCACATCTTCAGCCCCTGCGCCGCGTTCTCGGCTTCGCCTACCACCTCGAACAGGGGGCGGGTGGCGAGCAGGGCGCGCACGCCGTCGCGGACCAGTGAATGGTCGTCGACCAGGGCAATGCGGATGGTCTGGCTGGCGCTCATGATGGGGTGCGGGTTCCTGTCTGAAATGAAGGGTCAGGCGGCGACGTTGATGGGCATGGTCACGGTCAGTTCGCTGTGGCCGGGGACCGAGTAGAGATTGAGCTGGCCCTGGAAATGCTCGACGCGCTCGCGAATATTACGCAAACCGATGCCGCCCTGTATCTCCTGCAAGCGTTCGACATCGACCCGGAAGCCCACGCCGTCGTCGCGAACAGTGAGCTGGACGTATTTTCGGGTGCTGCGCAAATCGACGTAAACGTTCTGTGCGTGGGCGTGACGCTCGATGTTGGTCAGCGCCTCTTGCAGAATCCGGAACAGCGCCACCGGTGCACCTTCTGCCAGCTTCAACTTGCTGAGGTTGTGGGTGTACTGGATGGTCAGCCCGGTCTGTTGCTCGAACTCGGCCACCAGTTGCGTGACGGCCGCCGCCAACCCCAGGGTGTCGAGCAGGGAAGGGCGCAGGTCGTGGGAGATGGTGCGGATTTCGCCGATGGCCTCGCCGAGTCGTTCGGTGCCGTGACGCAGGGTCTCCAAGCCCCGTTGGTCATTGCCTTCGAGTTGCAGACCGGCCAGTTCGAACTGAAATTTGATCGACACCAGCACTTGGCTGATGCCGTCGTGCAGCTCCCGTGACAGCCGCGAGCGCTCTTCTTCCTGCAAATTCATGATGCGCTGGTTGAGCATTTGCAGCTTGCGGTCGGCCAGGCGGTGCTCGCTGGCGTTGAGGGTGACGCCGCAGACGAATACCAGCAGCACGGCGATCAGGGCGACGGCGCCGATGTCGAGCATGGTCGCGTAGATGCCCCGCGCGACTTCCTGTCGGGCCTGTTGCGTGGCCCTTTCGACGTCTTCCAGATAAATCCCGGTGCCGAGCATCCAGCCCCAGCGCTTGAGCATGACCACATGGGCGAGTTTGTCGGTGATCTGCCCGGTGGACGGTTTTTCCCAGGCGTAATGCTGGAAACCGTCGCCGGATTCCGCGCTTTGCAGCAATGCGCGGATCACCAGCAGCCCTTGCGGGTCGGTCATGTTCCACAAGTCCTTGCCCACCAGCGCCGCCTGCCGTGGATGCATCAGGTTGCGGCCGCTCTGGTCGTAGACGAAGAAATAGCCGTCGATGCCGAAGCTGAGCTTGGCCAGTTCTTCCAATACCTGCTGCTTGGTCTGTTCGTCATTGCGGCCGCTGTCGTAGATCGGGGCGAGGGCGCTCATGGCCATCTCCACGTAGTTTTTCAACTCGGCGCGCTTGCTGGACAGAATGCTGTCCTCGATCAACTGCGCCTGCTGCTCGCCCAGACGCTGGTTCTGCACGATCACCAGCGCGCAAATCACGCACACGGCAAGGATCAGCGGCAGGATGCCCAGGGCGACGATCTTGTGTTTGAGTTGCATGGCGTGGGATGTCCGGCGGGAGCGGGTGTTGTTGTGGGCGTATTAGACACGGTATGGGTGGCCAGACGCATCCTTCATGTTCAAGCGCAAGCGCTTCTGGCCGCAGGCCGTGGGAGCTGGCTTGCCTGCGATCTGCCGGGAACCGGCAGCAAACCCTGTGCATGCGGTCTGCCTGAGACAACCCATTCTCTGGTTTGGCTGCCGCTGCGCGTCAGATCGCAGGCAAGCCAGCTCCCACGGCCTGCGGCCAGAATCACAAACGCGTAGCGAACTGGCCTCTGCGTAGAACTACGCAGACGAAACCGTAGTAGTACGAATTTCTCTTGCTGACAACTGCGCGGATAGTGGCAACGCTCCGTTACCCCGGACCACACAATAACAATTACGCCGCAAGCCATGAGCTTCGGCAGGAGACCCACAATGACCCGACTGACCAAACATCTGGGTTGGTTCGCCGTTGCAGCCCTTGGGGCCTGCGCCTTGGGTGTCGTCGCGCTGCGCCGCGGCGAAGCCATCAACGCACTCTGGATCGTCGTCGCCGCCGTCGCCATTTATCTGGTTGCGTACCGCTACTACAGCCTGTTCATCGCCAATCACGTCATGCAACTCGATCCGACCCGGGCCACCCCGGCGGTGATCAACAATGACGGCCTGGACTACGTTCCGACCAACAAACACATTCTCTTCGGTCACCACTTTGCCGCCATCGCCGGCGCAGGTCCGCTGGTCGGCCCGGTGCTCGCCGCGCAAATGGGCTATCTGCCGGGCACGCTCTGGCTGATCGCCGGTGTGGTCCTGGCCGGTGCGGTGCAGGATTTCATGATCCTGTTCCTGTCCACTCGCCGTAACGGTCGGTCGCTGGGCGACATGGTCCGCGAGGAAATGGGCCGCGTTCCCGGCACCATCGCCTTGTTCGGCTGCTTCCTGATCATGATCATCATCCTCGCGGTGCTGGCGCTGATCGTGGTGAAGGCCCTGGCTGAAAGCCCGTGGGGCATGTTCACCGTGTTGGCGACCATCCCGATCGCGATGTTCATGGGCGTGTACATGCGCTATGTCCGTCCGGGCCGCATTGGCGAGATCTCCATCATCGGCGTCGTGCTGTTGCTGCTGTCGATCTGGGCCGGTGGCCAGGTGGCTGCGAGCCCTGAGTGGGCACACGTCTTCACCTTCACTGGCGTGCAGATCACCTGGATGCTGGTGGGCTACGGCTTCGTTGCCGCGATGCTGCCGGTCTGGCTGCTGCTCGCGCCACGTGACTACCTGTCGACCTTCTTGAAAATCGGCACCATCGTCGCCCTGGCGATCGGCATCCTGATTCTTGCGCCTGAGCTGAAAATGCCAGCCCTGACTCAGTTCACCGACGGCACCGGTCCGGTCTGGAAAGGCGCGCTGTTCCCGTTCCTGTTCATCACCATCGCCTGCGGTGCGGTGTCGGGTTTCCACGCGCTGATCTCCTCGGGCACCACGCCGAAACTGCTGGATAACGAGAAGAACGCCCGTTACATCGGTTACGGCGGCATGCTGATGGAATCCTTCGTCGCTATCATGGCGATGGTCGCGGCTTCGGTCATCGACCCAGGCGTGTACTTCGCCATGAACAGCCCGGCGGCAGTGGTCGGCGGCGACGTGGTTGCGGTCGCTCAAACCATCACGGGTTGGGGCTTTGCCATCACCCCTGAAGCGTTGACCGCTGTGGCCAAAGACATCGGCGAAAACACCGTACTGGCTCGCGCCGGTGGTGCGCCAACGTTGGCCGTGGGTATCGCGCAAATCCTGCACCAAGTACTGCCAGGCCAGAACACTATGGCGTTCTGGTACCACTTCGCGATCCTGTTCGAAGCGCTGTTCATCCTGACCGCTGTCGATGCCGGTACCCGCGCCGGTCGCTTCATGCTGCAAGACTTGCTGGGCAGCTTCGTCCCTGCACTGAAACGCACCGAATCCTGGACCGCCAACGTGATTGGCACCGGCGGCTGCGTGGCGTTGTGGGGTTACCTGCTGTATCAGGGCGTGATCGATCCACTGGGCGGCATCAACACCCTGTGGCCGCTGTTCGGCATCTCCAACCAGATGCTGGCCGGGATTGCGCTGATGCTGGCGACCGTCGTGCTGATCAAAATGAAGCGTCAGCAGTACGTGTGGGTGACGATCCTGCCAGCGTCCTGGCTGTTGATCTGCACCGTGACCGCAGGCTTCATCAAGCTGTTCGACCCGAGCCCGGCTGTTGGCTTCCTGGCCCTGGCCAAGAAATACAGTGCAGCGGCTGAGGCTGGCCAGGTCATCGCTCCGGCGAAGACCGTTGATCAGATGCAGCACGTGATCTTCAACGCGTACACTAACGCAGCGCTGACCACATTGTTCCTGTTCGTGGTGCTGAGCATTCTGTTCTACGCCGTGAAAGTGGGCCGTGCGGCGTGGGTCAAGAAAGAGCGCAGCGACAAGGAAGCGCCGTTCCAGGCGATGCCGGAAGCGCACTGATGTTCAATGACCTGAGTCGCCTCGGCAAATACCTCGGGCAGGCCGCCCGCCTGATGGTGGGCATGCCTGACTACGACAATTACGTCGAGCACATGCAGAAGACCCACCCGGACCAGCCGGTGATGTCGTACGAAGTGTTCTTTCGGGAACGCCAGGATGCGCGTTATGGCGGCAAGGCAGGGCCGAAGTGTTGTTGAGCTACTGAGTCAGGGCTTTTGATCGAAAAAACGCGCCATGGGTGATCCCTGGCGCGTTTTTTTATGTCTGGCGGATTTGCCGTAGGCCGCCACGCCTCGCAACCTGTGGGAGCGAATTCATTCGCGAAAAATGGTTCAGGCAACAAAAGTGTGCCGACTGTCACAACGCATCGCGAATGAATTGGCTCCCACAGGGTTTTGCGGCGTGTCAGGCATTCGTCAGCGCCTGCCTTTGATCATCCCGCACCCCGAACACCGCTTTTAACCTTTGACTTGGCAACCTGGAATTTGTAAGTATTACACATGTAATTTAAAGCAGGTTTCTCCCCCATGAATCGCAGCGACCTGCGCCATATCAACCTCAATCTGTTGTTGATCTTTGAAGCGTTAATGAAAGCCCGGAGCGTGAGTCTGGCCGCTGAAAGCATGTACCTCGGCCAGCCCGCCGTGAGTTCTGCGCTCGGCCGATTGCGGCTGCTGTTCAACGACCCGCTGTTCCAGCGTGCCGGTCGTTTCATGGAGCCAACGCCGAGGGCGCAGGAAATTGCGTTGCTGCTTGGCCCCGCGCTCGAATCCATCGCCATGGCGGTCAAGCGGCCGAAGGCGTTTGATGCCGCCACCAGCGACCGGGTGTTTCGCATCGGTTTGAACGACGACGTTGAATTTGCCTTGCTGCCGTCGATGCTCAAGCGTATCCGGGCGGAAGCGCCGGGGGTGTCGCTGGTGGTTCGCCGTGCCAGTTATCTGCAAATGCCGAGGTTGCTCGCCAGCGGCGAGGTGACCGTGGGCGTGGGCTTTACGACTGAGCTGCCGGCCAACGCCAAACGTCGGACCTTGCTCAGCACCCGCATCGTGCTATTGCGCGGTGATGACGTGCCTGGCGACTTGAGCCTGGATGATTTTTGCCAACGGCCACACGCCCTCGTGTCGTTCGGTGGCGGCACGGTGGGGTTTGTTGATGAGGCGCTGCGTCTGATCGGGCGTCAGCGCAGAGTGGTCCTCGCGGTGCCGCATTTCAACAGCCTTGGCGCGCTGCTGGAAGACACTGATCTGGTGGCGGCCGTGCCGGAATACGCAGCCGATGTGCTGACCGCAAGTGGTCGGTTACGCAGCCAGCCGTTGCCGGTGCAACTGGCTGATTTCCCGCTGCACATGGTCTGGACCACGGCCAAGGACAATGACGAATCCGAACGGTGGCTGCGTTCGCGAATCGGCCTGTTTCTCAGCGACGGGTCGTCCACCCGCGTGTCAGGCCCTTGTTCTTGAATCGTCTGTAAGCCCCGTGGCAGAGCGTCTCATCCCGTTTCTTCAATTAATATTGCAACTATCATTTGAGTTGATATCAACATTGAATCCATTCAATTCGTGGACCGGTGTGGCGTCCCACACACTCCGCGGCAATTCTTATAACCTTCGGCGGATTTTCCCATGCAACAGCCATTGACCCGTTTTCGTTATCCCCTTGCCGGACTGGCGCTCGTATTACTCAGCGCCTGCGACAAAGGCCCCGCGGCCACAGCCCAGGCGCCGAGTGCGCCCAAGGTGGATGTCGCCAACGTGCTGCAGCAACCGGTGATCGAATGGGACGAAGTGACCGCCCGTCTCGAAGCCCCCGAAACCGTCGAAGTGCGGCCGAGGGTCTCCGGGCAGATCGATTCCGTGGCGTTCGTCGATGGGGCATTGGTGAAGAAGGGCGATCTGTTGTTCCAGATCGACCCGCGTCCGTTCGAAGCCGAAGTGCATCGCCTTGAAGCGCAGTTGCAACAGGTGAAAGCCACCGTCGTGCGTACGGACGCCGAAGCCCAGCGCGGCGAGCGGTTGCGCACCAACAACGCGATTTCCGCCGAGATCGCCGAGTCGCGCACCACCACCGCGCAAGAGGCCCGGGCCGCTGTGGCGGCAACCCAGGCGCAGCTGGACCTGGCGCGTCTCAATCTTAGTTTCACCCATGTCGCTGCGCCGATCACCGGCCGTGTCAGCCGCGCCGAGATCACCGCCGGTAACCTGGTGACGGCCGACCAAAGCATCCTCACCCGCCTGGTCTCTACCGACAAGGTCTACGCCTATTTCGACGCCGACGAGCGCGTGTTCCTCAAATACAACCAGCTCTCCCGCGACGGCAAGCGCGGTGCCTCGACGCCGGTGTACATGGGCCTGTCCAACGAAGCGGACAACAAACACCTCGGCCAGATGAATTTCGTCGACAACCAGGTCAACCCGCGCACCGGCACCATTCGCGGTCGCGCCGTGTTCGACAACGCCGACGGGCGCTACACCCCCGGCCTGTATGCACGTCTGAAGCTGGTCGGCAGCGGGACCTACGCCGCGACGCTGATCAAAGACGAGGCGGTCGGTACTGACCTTGGCAAGAAATTCGTGCTCGTGGTCGACAAGGACAACAAGGCGACCTATCGCAGCGTCGAGCTGGGCCCGAAGCTGGAAGGGTTGCGCATCGTGCGCAGCGGTCTGGGGAAAGACGACCGCATCATCGTCAACGGCTTACAGCGTGTTCGTCCGGGTTCGCCCATCGACCCTCAGGACCGCCCGATGGCCAGTGACGAAACCCTCGCCGCCCTTGCGCAACAACGCCAGGCCCTGGAAGCGAGCAATCAGCCCTCGGCCAAATCCGCAGCGCCAGCGAAAATCGCCAGCGCTTCCGGCCCACGCGGATAAAGGCCGACGACGATGAAATTCTCCCAGTTCTTTATTCAGCGCCCGATCTTCGCAGCGGTGTTGTCGCTGCTGATCCTGATCGCGGGCGCCATCTCGCTGTTCCAGTTACCCATCAGCGAATACCCCGAAGTCGTGCCGCCCACTGTGGTGGTCAAAGCCAACTTCCCCGGCGCGAACCCCAAGGTCATCGGTGAAACCGTCGCCGCACCGCTGGAGCAGGCGATCACCGGCGTCGAGAACATGCTGTACATGTCCTCGCAATCCACGGCGGACGGCAAGCTGACCCTGACCATCACCTTTGCGCTGGGCACCGACCTGGACAACGCGCAGGTGCAGGTGCAGAACCGCGTGACCCGCACCGAGCCGAAACTGCCGGAAGAGGTAACCCGCATCGGCATCACGGTGGACAAGGCATCCCCGGAGCTGACGTTGTTGGTGCACCTGACGTCGCCGGACAAACGCTACGACATGCTGTACCTGTCCAACTACGCGACGCTGAACGTCAAGGACGAACTGGCGCGGTTGAACGGGGTAGGGGATGCGCAGGTCTGGGGTCTCGGCGAGTATTCGCTGCGGGTCTGGCTGGACCCGAACAAGACCGCCTCGCGCAACTTGACTGCCACCGACGTGGTCAACGCGATTCGTGAGCAGAACCGTCAGGTCGCGGCCGGACAACTGGGCGCGCCGCCGTCGCCGAGCGCCACCAGCTTTCAGATGTCGATCAACACCCAAGGCCGTCTGGTCACCGAGGAAGAGTTCGAGAACGTGGTGATCCGCGCCGGTGCCAATGGCGAAATCACACGCCTGAAAGACATCGCCCGGGTCGAGCTGGGCTCCAGTGCCTACGCGCTGCGTTCCCGCTTGAATAACGAACAGGCAGTGGCAATGCCGATCTTCCAGCGCCCCGGCTCCAACGCCATCGATGTGTCGAATCAGGTTCGCGCGAAGATGGCCGAGCTGAAGAAAAGTTTCCCCGAAGGCATGGACTACAGCATCGTCTATGACCCGACGATCTTCGTGCGCAGCTCCATCGAAGCGGTGGTGCACACCCTGTTCGAAGCGCTGATTCTGGTCGTGCTGGTGGTGATCCTGTTTCTGCAAACCTGGCGCGCCTCGATCATTCCGCTGGTGGCCGTGCCGGTGTCGCTGATCGGCACCTTCGCCGTGATGCACACCTTCGGCTTCTCGCTCAATGCACTGTCGCTGTTCGGGCTGGTCCTCGCCATTGGCATCGTGGTGGACGACGCCATCGTGGTGGTGGAGAACGTCGAGCGAAACATCGAACTCGGTCTGGACCCAGTGTCTGCGACCAAAAAGGCCATGGGCGAAGTGACCGGCCCGATCATCGCCACGGCGCTGGTGCTGTGCGCGGTGTTCGTCCCGGCAGCGTTCATTTCCGGCCTGACGGGGCAGTTCTACAAGCAGTTCGCGCTGACCATCGCCATCTCGACGGTGATCTCGGCTTTCAACTCTTTGACCCTGTCGCCTGCGTTGGCCGCCGTGTTGCTCAAAAGCCACGACGCGCCGAAGGACCGCTTCTCGCGGGTGCTGGACTCGCTGTTCGGCTGGCTGTTCCGGCCATTCAACCGGGTCTTCGAAAAGGCCAGCCACGGCTACGTCGGCACCGTCAAACGCGTGGTGCGCCTGAGTGGCGTCGCGCTGGTGGTGTATGCAGGGCTGATCGCGCTGACCTACCTCGGTTTTTCCACGACGCCGACCGGTTTCGTGCCGACCCAGGACAAGAAATACCTGGTGACCTTCGCCCAGCTGCCGGACGCCGCGAGCCTTGATCGCACCGAAGACGTGATTAAGCGCATGGGCGACATCGCCATGAAGGAACCGGGCTTTGACAGCGCGGTGGCGTTCCCCGGCCTGTCGATCAACGGTTTCACCAACAGCCCCAACAACGGCGTGGTGTTCATCGGCCTGAGCGCGTTCGACGAGCGTAAAGACGCAAGCATGTCCGCGGGCGCCATCGCCGGCTCCCTGAACCACAAATTCGCCGGGATTCAGGAAGCCTACACGGCCGTGTTCCCACCGCCGCCAGTCATGGGCCTCGGCACGATTGGCGGGTTCCGCCTGCAAATCGAAGACCGGGGTAACCTGGGCTACGAAGAGCTCTACAAAGAGACGATGAACATCATCGGCAAGAGCCGCAGCATCCCGGAACTGGCCAACCTGTTCACCAGCTACACCGTGAACGTGCCCCAAGTGGACGCCGCCATTGACCGGGAAAAAGCCAAGACCCATGGCGTGGCGATCAGCGACATTTTCGACACGCTGCAGGTGTACCTCGGTTCGCTGTACGCCAACGACTTCAACCGCTTTGGCCGCACCTATCAGGTCAACGTTCAGGGCGAACAACAATTCCGTCAGGACCCTGAGCAAATTGGCCAGCTGAAGGTGCGCAATGAGAAGGGCGAGATGATCCCGCTGGCGACCTTCGTCAAGGTCAGCGACGTGTCCGGCCCGGACCGCGTGATGCACTACAACGGCTTTATCACCGCCGAAATCAACGGCGGTCCCGCACCGGGTTACAGCTCGGGCCAGGCCCAGGCGGCGATGGAAAAACTGTTGGCCGAGGAACTGCCCCACGGCATGACCTACGAGTGGACCGACCTGACCTATCAGCAAATCCTCTCGGGCAACACCGCGCTGTTCGTCTTCCCGCTCTGCGTGCTGCTGGCGTTCCTTGTGCTGGCCGCTCAATACGAAAGCTGGAGCCTGCCGCTGGCAGTGATTTTGATCGTGCCCATGACGCTGCTGTCGGCCATTGCCGGGGTGATCATCGCCGGCAGCGACAACAACATCTTCACGCAGATTGGCCTGATCGTACTCGTCGGCCTGGCGTGTAAAAACGCGATCCTCATCGTCGAGTTCGCCAAGGACAAACAGGATGAAGGGCTGTCGCCGCTGGACGCGGTGCTGGAAGCCTGCCGCATGCGTCTGCGGCCGATTCTGATGACCTCGTTCGCGTTCATCATGGGCGTTATTCCGCTGGTGACCTCCACGGGCGCGGGTTCGGAAATGCGCCATGCCATGGGCGTTGCGGTGTTCTCCGGCATGCTCGGCGTGACCTTCTTCGGGCTGCTGCTGACCCCGGTGTTCTTCGTCCTGATTCGTAACTTCGTCGAGCGCGGCAAAGCGCGCAAGGCGGCCCGGTCTCATGCCGTGCGCTCGCTGAAACCGGAGGCCCATTGATGAAAACCTTGAAACTGTTCATGCCGAGCCTGTTGGTGCTGGCGCTGGCAGCCTGTGCGGTCGGCCCGGATTACAAGACGCCTGAAACGGCGGCGGCCAACGTGACGTCTGCGCAAGTCGGCCAGTACGACCGTAGCCATTTCGAAAGCGTCTGGTGGCAGCAATTCGACGACCCGACCCTTAATCAACTGGTCAGTCGTTCGCTGCAAGGTAACCGGGATTTGCGCGTGGCCTTTGCCCGCTGGAAATCGGCCCGAGCAATTCGCGACGACATCAGCAATGACGCGCTGCCGGTGGTCACCAGCCATGCCAGCAGCGACCTCGGCCGGGCGCAAGTGCCGGGCCAGACCGAGCACCGCGTCAACATCGAGCGGTACGATCTGGGCCTGGACATGGCCTGGGAAATCGACCTGTTCGGGCGCATCCAGCGCGAACTGGAAGCCAGCACAGCGCAACAGGACGCGGCGCTGGCCGACCTCGAACAGCTGAAAGTGAGCATGATCGCCGAACTGGCCGACGCTTACGGTCAACTGAGAGGCGCGCAACTGCGTGAGCGCATCGCCCGGGACAATCTGAAAAACCAGCAGGATTCCCGAGGCGTGACGGCGCAGTTGCGAGACGAAGGCCTGGGCAACGAAATCGATGTGGTCCGCGCCGACGCACGACTGGCGGCAGTGGAAGCGACGATTCCCGCGTTGCAGGCCGAACAAGTGCATCAGCGCAATCGCATCGCGACCTTGCTGGGCGAACGGCCTGATCAGTTGAGCGTCGACTTGCAGCCGAAAGACCTGCCCGCCATCTCGAAGAACCTGCCCATTGGCGACCCTGCTCAACTGCTGCAACGGCGCAGTGATGTGCGCAGCGCCGAGCGGCAACTGGCAGCGGCCACGGCCAACGTCGGCGTGGCCACGGCGGATCTGTTTCCCCGGGTGAGCCTGAGCGGCTTCCTCGGGTTCACGGCGGCCCGTGGTTCACAGATCGGGTCGTCGGCGGCGCAAGCGTGGGGGTTGGGGCCGCAAATCAGCTGGGCGGCGTTCGACCTGGGCAGCGTTCGGGCGCGCCTGCGCGGGGCCAAGGCCAACGCGGAGGGCGCGATGGCCACCTATGAGCAGACCGTATTGCTCGCGCTGGAAGAGTCGGACAACGCCTTCAGCGATTACAGCAAGCGCCAGCAGCGGTTGCTGTCACTGGTCCGTCAGAGCGAGTCGAGCCGCAAGGCCGCTGACCTCGCCGCGATCCAGTACCGCGAAGGCACCGCCGATTACCTGGTGCTGCTCGACGCGCAACGCGAACGGCTGACGGCCGAAGACGCACAGGCCCAGGGCGAAACCGATCAGTACCGAGGAATCGTGGCGATCTACAAGGCACTGGGCGGCGGTTGGGATGCCACCGAGAGTCCTCAGGTGGCGCAGAAATAACGTTGGGCACGGCCTGTCTGTTCTCCCCATCAACCCTGTAGGAGACGTCAGAGGTAACGGCGTCTTCCTCGGGATTTTTGCCGCCCACAAAAAAGCCCTGTCACGTGGACAGGGCTTTTGATCACGCTGGGCAGTTTAGAACACGACGCCCTGACTGCGCAGGTAATCGTCGTACGTGCCGCTGAAGTCGGTCACGCCGTTCGGGCTCAGCTCGATGATGCGCGTGGCCAGGGAGGACACGAACTCGCGGTCGTGGCTGACGAACACCAACGTGCCCGGGTAGTTCTCCAGCGCCAGGTTGAGCGCTTCGATGGATTCCATGTCCAGGTGGTTGGTCGGTTCGTCCATCACCAGTACGTTCGGCTTTTGCAGAATCAGCTTGCCGAACAGCATGCGGCCTTGCTCACCACCGGATATGACCTTGACCGACTTGAGGATCTCGTCGTTGGAGAACAGCATCCGGCCCAGGGTGCCACGGATGATCTGCTCGCCCGACGTCCACTGACCCATCCAGTCGAACAGGCTGACATCGTCTTCGAAGTCATGGGCGTGGTCCTGCGCGTAGTAGCCCAACTCAGCACTTTCAGTCCACTTCACCGAACCGGCGTCCGGGGTCAGCTCACCCATCAGCGTGCGCAGCAGGGTGGTCTTGCCGATACCGTTCGGACCGATGATCGCGACGCGCTCGCCGGCTTCGACGGTGAAGCTGAAGTTCTTGAACAGCGTCTTGCCGTCGAAGCCCTTGGACATGTGCTCGATGGTCACGGCCTGACGGTGCAGCTTTTTGGTCTGCTCGAAACGGATGAACGGGCTGACTCGGCTCGACGGCTTGACCTCGGCCAGCTGGATCTTGTCGATCTGCTTGGCGCGGGAGGTGGCCTGCTTGGCTTTCGAGGCGTTGGCCGAGAAGCGGCTGACGAAGGTCTGCAGTTCGGCGATCTGGGCTTTCTTCTTGGCGTTGTCCGACAGCAACTGCTCGCGGGACTGGGTCGCCGCGGTCATGTACTCGTCGTAGTTGCCCGGGAACAGACGCAGCTCACCGTAATCCAGGTCAGCCATGTGGGTGCACACGCTGTTCAGGAAGTGACGGTCGTGGGAAATGATGATCATGGTGCTGTTACGCGCCGTCAGAATCGTTTCCAGCCAGCGGATCGTGTTGATGTCCAGGTGGTTGGTTGGTTCGTCGAGCAACAGCACTTCAGGATTGGAGAACAGCGCCTGCGCCAGCAACACCCGCAGTTTCCAGCCCGGCGCGACTTCGGTCATCGGGCCGAAGTGCTGCTCCAGCGGAATGCCCAGACCCAACAGCAACTCACCGGCACGGGATTCGGCGGTGTAGCCATCCATCTCGGCGAACTCGGTTTCCAGCTCGGCCACAGCCATGCCGTCCTCTTCGCTCATTTCCGGCAGCGAATAAATGCGGTCGCGCTCGGCCTTGACCTTCCACAGCTCCTCGTGACCCATGATCACGGTGTCGATGACCGTGAATTCTTCATAGGCAAACTGATCCTGACGCAATTTACCCAGACGCACGTTCGGCTCAAGCATCACCTGACCGCCCGACGGGTCCAGATCGCCACCGAGGATCTTCATGAACGTGGATTTGCCACAGCCGTTGGCGCCGATGAGGCCATAGCGATTGCCGTTGTTGAATTTGACCGAAACGTTCTCGAACAGCGGCTTGGCGCCGAACTGCATCGTGATGTTAGCTGTGGAAATCAAAGCGTTTACCTATCAAGGAGTTACAGGTTACTGGTTTGGGTCTTGGACCAGAGTTCGACCCATGCCGGTCGCTCCCGTCACGCGCTGATCACGGAGGGAGTCGACTCAACACGCATACGTAAACAGCAACGTCTGCGCGGGTGGGCAGAGCTGCTGGGGAATTGAACGCGGGATTCAGACCGGAATTGGCGCGCATTGTCGCATAAGTCAGACGACAGTTGTATGGCGGACCTATGGCCGGTCGAAAATCCTGTGGTGATCAAACGGGCCCTGTCCGTCTCAGCGGGCAGCGGTTCAAACGGGCCTTTTAGTCGATAACTCATCATTCCTACAACAAGATGAGAAAGCGCTCGCACGGGGTAACCCAAATGCCGATTCCGATTTGTAGGGATTAGTCGTAGAACCCCGTATTCCGGGGCTTTGCGCGCAGATTAGCTGGCGCGATCCCATTAGACTCCGGCCCGACATTCATTGAGCACTGGAGCTGCCAAATGCCTTTCGCTACATCTTTAAAACTCGCCCTGACCGTCGTTGCCGCGATAACCGCCACCGGTTGCGCGAGCATCGTCAGCGAATCCCGGTACCCGGTGTCGATCCAGTCGAACCCGCCGGGCGCGTCTTACGAGATCATTGATCAAAACGGATTTCGCGTGATGCAGGGGCAGACCCCGGCTCAAGTGACCCTGGACGCCGGCGCGGGCTATTTCGACGGTGAAACGTACAAAGTGGCGTTTCGCAAGGACGGTTACGCCCCAAGCACGCAGGTGCTGGATTCAGGCATCGACGGTTGGTATTGGGGAAACATCCTGGTCGGTGGCGTGGTCGGGTTGTTCATTATCGATCCGGTCACGGGCGCGATGTTTTCGCTGCCGGACACGGTGTCTGCCGAGTTGAATCGCGTTACCCCATCAGACGCGTGATCTGCCTGCCGTAGAGGGAAAGGGGGCGTATTTGATACCCCTGCGAAGGCATCAAATCAGTGCTGGCGAGCCTCGTTTGTACTGGGTCGGCCTTCGTTTCGTGGGCACCATTCGTCCATTCCTTCTGGCGATATCCCCGTCATTTTCTACCCTTGCCCCCTCAATCACATCGATCGAGGGGAAGCCAGGATGACTTCATCAGTCCAACGAACCGATTGGTACGGTACGGCGAAGAGTGATTCGATCACGGGCGGCAGCGGTAACAACCTGCTGTTTGGCAATGCGGGCAACGACGTGTTGACGGCGGGCGAGGGCGTCAGCGTGCTGGTCGGCGGCGAGGGGCAGGACCGTTTGGTGGCCGGCAGCCAAAGCGATACGTTTCGGTACGTCACCGAAAGCGACAGCTACGTCGACAGCACGGGTGGCCACAGTGACTTGATCGTGGGCTTCGATCCCGCGCATGACATGCTCGACCTGACGACGTTGGGGCTGGACGGCATCGGGCAGGGGTACGGCGGAAAAGTCGACGTGGTTTACAACGAGACCCTCGACCGCACTTACCTGAGAAGCTATGAACACCCGTTCATTCCCGGCGAGGACCTCAAGTATTTTCAGGTGGCGCTGCAAGGCGACTACCGCACGAGCCTGACCAACGCCAATTTCTGGAACCTCGAAGCCCGCGATCGTTTTGACGACACCTTGACCGGCACTGACGCGGGGCGGGAGACCCTGTTCGGTGACATAGGGCGCGACACCCTCAATGGTGCGGGCGGCGATGACCGCATCGACGGCGGGGAAGACGGCGACACGCTGACCGGCGGCAGCGGCGCGGACATCTTCTTTTTTGCCCATGCAGAGGACAGCTACCGCGTCGATGGCACCGATGTGCGCAATCGCGATGTCGTCACTGACTTCAACGCCGCCGACGGTGATCTGGTCGACTTGTCGCTGCTGGGGTTTAGCGGTCTGGGCGACGGCCATCACGGCACCTTGAAGCTCAGCGTCAACGCGGCAGGGAATCAGACCTCACTTCGCTCGTTGGACGTTGATGCGCAGGGGCGCAGCTTCGAAATCCTGTTCAAGGGTGACGTCCGTGAGGGCTTGAGCCACGGCAGTGTGATTTTCGCGACCAATGACACGGGCACCGTC
The DNA here is from genome assembly GCF_057128705.1 of Pseudomonas salicis. Classification (NCBI taxonomy): domain Bacteria; kingdom Pseudomonadati; phylum Pseudomonadota; class Gammaproteobacteria; order Pseudomonadales; family Pseudomonadaceae; genus Pseudomonas; species Pseudomonas salicis. The sequence goes on along the minus strand of NZ_JBSKHU010000001.1, from coordinate 1,116,985 downwards.
ATCGAAAACAAGGTCGAGCTGGTCGGCGTAGCGCCTGTGGCTGTAGACGTCGTTTGAGGCAGGCGGCCATTTATCGAGGGGTTGGATCAGGTGTGGGCCTTGAGTGTCTGCACGACCGACGTCCTTGCTGACGGCGTCCCATGTCAGGTCGTCGGTCGAGCGGCAGCCTTCTCGGGCGAGCTGTTCGGCCCGTTCGCTGGAGGTCGCCGGGTCGATCCATTCCCGTGCATGCTCCGGTGTCAGTACGACAGGGCGTCTGTCGTGCAAGGCGGCCATGCCCGTGTCGCTGGCGGTGGTAAGGATCACGAAACCGCTGCGTTCATCGGCGTTCGGGCCTTTTTCGACGTCCGCCAGACCGGCAAAGAACAGCGGCGCCGAGTTTTTCAGCCGGATGAAAAAGGGCTGTCTGGTTTTCGGGTCTTGTGCATCTTTCGCCCATTCGAACCAGCCATTGGCGGGCACCAGCACGCGCCGTTTCGGCCACAGTGTATTGAAGAATGTACCCTCCAAAACCGTTTCGATCCGGGCATTGAACGGATCGGGCCGTTTGCCTTTGGCCCACGACGGCGACCAGCCCCAGCGCACCTTGTCCACCCTCAGCCCGTCATGGGTGGCCCGAATGATTTCGACCCGGCTGGTCGGCGCAACGTTGTAGCGTTCGATGGGCCAGAGGTCGTAGCCATTGATCACCGACTGCGTGGGCGCCAGCTCCTTGAGGTAGTGATCCATCGACTCGTAAATCGAATATCGCCCGCACATGTGTCACCCGTCGAAATGTTGTGTCGTGAGATTGACCAAAAGCCCGGTCACGGCGTTAACTGTATATGCATACAGTTATTCAAACAAGGCACACATCATGAGTCTTACCGTTCTGGGTCCGTTGAAGGCTGGCGGCGAACGCTTGCCCTATTTTTCTTCCCATGCCGCTGCGGGATTCCCGTCGCCTGCGGCTGATCACATTGAAAAACACCTGTCGCTGGACGAGCTGTTCGACATCCGTGCGCCCCACGTCTATCTGGTCAGGATCGAAGGCGACAGCATGCAGGGTGCCGGGATTTTCTGCGGCGACTTGGTGATCGTCGACCGAAGCCTTTACGCCGAACACGGTGACATCGTGGTGGCGTCGCTCAATACCGAAGCCGTGTGCAAGCGCCTGCACATGCGCGGGGCGGACGTCATGTTGAAGTCGGAAAACCCGAGTTATCCGCCTCGCCGCGTGCTGGAAAGCGATGACCTGATGATCTGGGGTGTCGTCAAGCACAGCATTCGCGCCCATGGCAAAGCCTGAGCCGGTTTTCGCGCTGATCGACTGCAACAGCTTTTACGCCAGCTGCGAGCGGGTGTTTCGCACCGATCTGGTCAAGACGCCGATTGTGGTGCTGTCGAACAACGACGGCTGTGTGATCGCGCGCAGTTATGACGCCAAACCGTTCGTGCAGATGGCTGCGCCGTATTTCAAGATCCGGGACGAACTGCGGCGTCACGGGGTGGTGGCATTCAGCAGCAATTACGCGCTGTACGGCGACATGAGCGAGCGGGTGATGACCATCATCGAGTCGAAGGTGCCCGCCCTTGAGGTGTATAGCATCGATGAGGCATTTGCCGACCTGACCGGCATCCCCGGCGACCTGACGGCATTTGGTCGAGAGATTCGCAAGACGATCCTCATGCACACCAGCCTGCCAGTGGGGATCGGAATCGCGCGCACCAAGACCTTGGCCAAGCTGGCGAATCATGTTGCCAAGAAGCGTGTAGGGCGTAACGAAGGTGTGTTCGACATGTGCGACCCGTCGTTGAGGGACAAGGTGCTGCGCAATAGCGATGTCGGCGAGGTCTGGGGCATCGGCAAGCGAATGAAGGCACATTTGAACGCGATGGGCATCAATACGGCCATGGATCTGGCGCGGGCCGATTACTGGGTACTGCGACAGAAGTTCAGCGTGGTGATCGAAAAGACCGCCCGGGAGCTGGCTGGAACGTCATGCCTGGCGCTGGAAGACACCGAAGCGCCCCGGCAGGAAATCTGCTGCAGCCGCATGTTCGGTGACCGGGTCACCGACATCGAGTCGATCCAGCAGGCCGTGGCCGCTTACACCCAGCGAGCGGCGGAAAAGCTGCGTGCCCAGAACTCCTTGTGCAAGAAGATTCGGGTCAGCATCCGCACGGGCATGTTCAACCCCGAAGAGGTTCGCTACGCCAATGCCGCGCTGGTGGAATTGCCCTATCCCACCAATGATGTGCGTCTGATGAGCAAGGCGGCGACCGAAGCGGTCAATCGCCTGTTTCGGCCAGGGTATCGCTACAGCAAGGCCGAAGTGTTGCTGATGGACCTGCGGCAGCCGGGGGAATTTACCGACGATCTGTTCGCCGCCTCGCAACCGCCAACCGCGACCAAGGTGATGGAAGTGCTGGATGCCATCAACGGCCGATGGGGCAGGGGCACGTTGCGCTGCGCCAGTGTTCCGCAGGACCCGGGGTGGGCGATGCGGCGGGAAATGATGAGTCAGAGCTACACGACCAAGCTCGATGAGTTGTGGAAAGTCGGGAATAAGGCTGAACTAAAAACTGACTGTTAAGTCAGGATGTTCGCCGATTCTTTCTTTACGAGGGCTCATGCATGCGTACTTACACGGTTCAATATGTTTTCAACGACGAGGCCCGGACCCATCGGTTCGAGCTCAAACAGGCCCATCTGCCGGTCCATGAAGCCGCGATGCATCTGCTTCAACTGCATTTCGGCGACGCTGAAAACAGCCTGATCATGCCTAACGGCGAGGCGTCGCCTGACGAGATTGTCGAGCAGGCTGCACGCGTAGGGTTGAGGAACATCCACGTCGTTGACGGGGCGGACTGATTCACGGTGTCACCAGCGTGTACATTTGAAATACAACGTCACACCCGACACAATCGCGCCCCAATCCGGCTCGTGGGGGGCCGGTCGTGCGGACGGAGCAGGCCGACGTTGAACGAACAGACATTGTCCGAGCGCCTTGAGCGCGTGGCGGCGCATGTGCCGACAGGCGCGCGGCTGGCTGATATCGGCTCGGACCATGCTTATCTGCCGGTGGCGCTGATGCGTCGTGGCCTGATCGAATCCGCCGTAGCGGGTGAGGTGGCGTTGACGCCGTTTCAGGCCGCGACGCGTACGGTGCGTGAAAACGATTTCGGCGAACGGATCATCGTGCGCCGTGCCGATGGCCTGCAGGCTATCGAAGCCCACGACCGGATTACTGCTGTCAGCCTGTGCGGCATGGGCGGGGAGACGATTCGCGACATTCTGGGGAGTGGCCAGTCGCGATTGACCGGTGAAGAGCGTCTGATCCTGCAACCCAACGGTGGCGAGCAACCCCTGCGTCGATGGTTGATGGAGCACGACTACCGGATTCTCAGCGAAGAGGTGTTGCGGGAGAACCGGTTCGACTACGAAATCATCGTGGCGGAACGGAGTGGCCCGGTGGCGTATCGCGAGGAAGAACTGTTCTTCGGTCCCTTGCTGATGCAGGCCCGTAGCGCCGCGTTTCTGGCGAAGTGGCAGCGCCTGATGCGTCTCAAACAGCGGACATTACTCAACCTTGCCCGGGCGAGACAGGCCTTACCCGCTGAAACGGTGCAGGTGCTTGAGCGTCAGGTGACGTGGATCACGGCGTTGCTCGCGGAGTCGTCGTAGGTCCATTCCGCCACGAAGTGTAGGAAAAGGGAGTTGCACTGGACGGCGGTGGAATAGAAGATTTTTTTATCCGCTCGCTTGACTTCTCTTTTTCAATCAGTAAGATAGCTCGCATTCCGCGATAGCTCAGTTGGTAGAGCAAGTGACTGTTAATCACTGGGTCCCTGGTTCGAGTCCAGGTCGTGGAGCCAGACGAAACATTGAAAAAGGCCAGCGCATCGCTGGCCTTTTTTGTGTGTGCGGGTTTTGTGTCGCGAAAACGGAAAAGCGACGAACTGCGCGCAACATTTCAGGAAGGCGGCCGATACGGTCGCAGGCAAATCAAGGAGAGAAACCCATGCCCTTCAACGATCAACGCGTCGCCAAGGCGCTTGAAATCTTTATCCATCGCAACGAGAAACTGCAGCGTGAGCTGGCGAGCCTGAGTCAGCATCCGGGCGGGCTGTATGTGGAAGAGCGCCGTCAGCAGCACGCGCAGACCGCGTATCTGAACGCAGTCGAAGACCACGGCACCAACCCTTATGACTTTGCGCTTCGATTCCTGGCCCGGTCGCCGGCGGAATTGGAGGCGATGCGAGAAGAGCGTCGGCATGAGTTGCGCCAGCAAACCCAGACGCTGAATGCCTGAAAGGCGCTCGCCCATGAATCACTGCCTTGACGGGCATCAGCCGGCAGGGCGGGGATCCTGCCGGGTCAATACCACGCCTGACCGGGACAGTTGATCCAGAAACGCGTCGGCCTCCCACAGCAACTCCGGCAGCAGGACGCCCGCTGTCGGAAGCGGGCGCCCACTCTGACCCGACGCGGGGGAAAGCAGCAACGCGACACACAGCCCGGTCAGCGATGCCAGGCCTTCCTCGAATGATAGGGTCGAGCGGGCATGCAGCGCTTGGCCCGCCTTTTCGCCTTCCACGTCGACCACGATTTCAGCCCCGGGGCGGCCGCCGCCAAGCCGACTCGACGAGGCGCCTGTCGCCAGGTCGAAGCGAATGTCCGGCGCGCCGGTGAGGGCGTAAAGGCTGGCGGTGTCGAAGGTCGAGAACGCCTTGGCGTCCAGTGTTCGGCCATCAATGGTCCGAAACGTCCCGTCGGTGGCCTCATTGATCAGCCAGGTGCGGCGCCCGTCGGCGATGGCCAGTGCGGCGGGGGCGGTGTCGTGAACGCGCTCCATGTCTTCCAGCGCGGTGGGGCCTGCGAGGTCTTGATCATCGATGATCGAACCGAGCCGGATCGAGGTCACGGTGTCGAAGTGCCGCGCGGCGTCTATCGCCAGAAATGTGGCCGCGCCGCCCAGCCAGTGGCTGGCAAAGATGATCGGCGCCTGGCTTGGGTGGTGGGCGAAAAAAGCCAGCTCGGGGCCGACTTCCACCACACCATTGACGATTGTGAGGTACGGAACGCCCTGTCCTTGCGCGAGTTTCAGGCCGTGAAGCCCGTCATCCGGTGCCAGCATCACTACCGCGCTGACACGTTGCCCTTGCGCCAAGCCAAGGCCCGATGTCGCTGAATCGACCACCACAGGCTGTGCGCCGCCCACAAGCGTCGCGACTTCGGCGGCGGTTACGGGGTTACGGCCGCCGATCAACAGCGGGAGCTCAGGACGTCGTTCGCGCAACCAGCGAGCAGTCTGGCGGCCGACGACGCCGGAACCGCCGACGAGAAGAATGGGATCGAGTGACATGGTCATGACTCCTTCCGAAGCCTTGTGGCTCGGTCAGGGGCACGATTGCCAGCGGAGACTAGAGAATCGCATCGCTCAGGAAAGCTTTGACGATGGATTTCACCGAGGGATTGACCTTCAAAGCGTTGAGCTGCTTGGCGGTGAACCACTTGCAATCGGCAATTTCGTTTTTGGGTGTCGGGGTGGCCATAAAGGTCACCGAGACCTCGAACACGTGATGCAACACGCTTCCACCTTCGAAACGGCTGACGTAGGAGAGTTCATTGAGAATGAGCCCGGTTTCTTCGCGCAACTCACGCACGGCAGCCTGAGCCGGGGATTCATTGGCTTCGACCTTGCCACCGGGCAGCGTCCAGCGGGCGTTGGGTTTGCGCACGTACAGGATCTGATCTTCCCGTCGGCAAATGACTGTGGCGCGTTCTTTCATTGGCTGTTCCTCCACCGCACAACCGGTGAGATGCGTCCCATGGACGCTTGGTCACGTGGTTGTCATAAAAGCTTCATATACAGCTTCGAAGCACTTACGGTGCCAATGTTCCCCTGATCTGTCAGGCGGGTAGGGGCGGGTCCGTCCTGGATGCTGTTGAGCGTAGCTAAACGCCGCAAGTTTAAGGCTGCAATCCCATTACGTTTTTATTGCCTCCACCTTATTCAAGCGCGCGGCGTGATTGTGCGTCTTCAGTGCACGGTTGTGGCGCGAGCGTGCACGCACGTGGGGCCTGGATACACAGCACTTGGGGTGATCGGTAGCGCGCAAGGCCACGTCCCTTCTCTTTCTCCGCTTCGACGTGACCTGCTAGCCCTTTGATATTTGGTGCTTTTTTCCCACTGGGATTTCACCAGGGTTCTGTGGCACACTTTCTGCTGTTCATTCCGTTGTTACATACACAGTTCCGGTATAGCGGAATTAATACTTTCTCGACGGAGTTCATCACATGCATCGCGGACCTTCTTTTCTGAAAGCTTGTGCATTCGTTCTGGCAGCGACGGCGACACTGGCGACCACCGCGCAAGCGGCGGACAGCAAGCTCGACAGCGTGCTGCAACGTGGCCATCTGGTCGTCGGCACCGGCAGCACCAATGCCCCGTGGCACTTCCAGGGCGCGGACGGCAAATTGCAGGGGTTTGACATCGACATTGCGCGCATCGTCGCCAAAGGTCTGTTCAATGACCCGAGCAAAGTCGAGTTCGTGGTGCAGTCTTCCGATGCGCGGATTCCCAACCTGCTTACCGACAAAGTGGACATGAGCTGCCAGTTCATCACCGTCACCGCCAGCCGTGCGCAGCAGGTGGCGTTCACCCTGCCGTACTACCGCGAAGGCGTGGCGCTGCTGCTGCCGGCCAACAGCAAGTACAAGGAAATCGACGACCTGAAAGCCGCTGGCGATGGCGTGACCGTGGCCGTGCTGCAGAACGTGTACGCCGAGGAACTGGTGCACCAGGCGCTGCCCAAAGCGAAGGTCGACCAATACGACAGCGTTGACCTGATGTACCAGGCCATCAACTCCGGTCGCGCCGACACCGCGGCCACCGACCAGTCTTCGGTCAAATACCTGATGGTGCAGAACCCTGGCCGGTATCGCTCGCCAGCCTTCGCCTGGAGCCCGCAGACCTACGCCTGTGCCGTCAAACGCGGCGATCAGGACTGGCTGAACTTCGTCAACACTGCATTGCATGAAGCTATGACCGGCGTGGAATTCCCGGCGTATTCGGAATCCTTCAAAAAATGGTTCGGCGTCGATCTGCCGACACCTCAGATCGGTTTCCCGATGGAATACAAGTAAACGCAACCCGCAATTGACGGGGCAGGGAAGGCCGTGGCGCCTTCCCGTCCCAGGTACTCCTGACCATGAATTATCAGTTGAATTTTGCGGCAGTCTGGCGGGATTTCCCCAGCCTGCTGGCGGGACTGGGTCTGGGCCTTGAGCTGGCCCTGATCTCCATCGCCATCGGCTGTGTGATTGGCCTGATGGCGGCGTTTGCGATGTTGTCGAAATACCGCGCGCTGCGGGTGGTGTCGTCGGTGTACGTCACGGTGATCCGCAACACGCCGATTCTGGTGTTGATCCTGCTGATCTACTTCGCGTTGCCAAGCCTGGGGATTCGCCTGGACAAGATCCCTTCGTTCATCGTCACCCTGTCGCTGTACGCCGGGGCGTACCTGACCGAAGTGTTTCGTGCCGGATTGCTAAGCATTCATAAAGGCCAGCGCGAAGCGGGATTGGCGATTGGGCTGGGCGAATGGCAGGTGAGGGCGTACATCATCGTGCCGGTAATGCTGCGCAACGTGCTGCCGGCGCTGTCGAACAACTTCATTTCGCTGTTCAAGGACACCTCGCTGGCAGCCGCCATCGCTGTGCCGGAACTGACCTATTACGCGCGCAAGATCAACGTCGAGAGCTACCGGGTGATCGAAACCTGGATGGTGACCACGGCGTTGTATGTCGCGGCCTGTTACCTCATCGCCATGCTCTTGCGCTATCTCGAACAGCGCTTGGCGATTCGCCGCTAGGAGGCCGACATGTACGAACAACCGACCTGGCTGCATGAACTGTGGATCGCCCGCGAAGCATTGTGGAACGGCTTTCTGACCAGCGTGCAGTGCGCGGGCCTTGCCATCATCTGCGGCACCGTGATTGGCGTGTTTGCCGGTCTGATCCTGACCTACGGCAAATGGTGGGCACGCTTGCCGTTTCGCGCCTACGTCGATCTGATTCGCGGCACGCCGGTCTTCGTGCTGGTGCTGGCCTGCTTTTATATGGCACCGGCCATGGGCTGGCAGATCACCGCCTTCAACGCCGGGGCACTGGGCCTGACGCTGTTCTGCGGCTCCCACGTCGCGGAAATCGTGCGCGGCGCGCTTCAGGCGATTCCTCGCGGGCAACTGGAAGCGGGCAAGGCCATTGGCCTGACGTTCAGCCAGTCCCTGAGCTACGTGCTGCTGCCTCAGGCCCTGCGCCAGATCCTGCCGACCTGGGTCAACTCGTCCACCGAAATCGTCAAGGCCTCGACGTTGCTGTCGGTGATTGGCGTGGCGGAGCTGCTGCTCAGCACGCAACAGGTGATCGCCCGCAACTTCATGACCCTTGAGTTTTACCTGTTCGCCGGATTCCTTTTCTTCGTCATCAACTACGCCATCGAGCTTCTCGGGCGGCAAATCGAAAAACGGGTGGCCTTGCCATGACACAGACTCAAACCGCGACCGCCGCCCCGGCTCTGCTGAGCATCGAAGGGCTGCACAAATCCTACGGCCCCGTCGAAGTGCTCAAGGGCGTGGACCTGAAAATGAACAAGGGCAACGTGGTGACCCTGATCGGCTCCAGCGGCTCGGGCAAGACCACGCTGCTGCGTTGCGTGAACCTGCTGGAAGAGTTTCAGGGCGGGCACATTCGCCTTGAAGGCCAGGACATCGGCTACAGCGACGTGCACGGCAAGCGCGTGCGCCACCCTGAAAAAGTCATCGCCCAGCACCGTGCCATGACCGGTATGGCGTTCCAGCAATTCAACCTTTTTCCGCACCTCACGGCGTTGCAGAACGTCACCCTGGGCCTGCTGAAAGTGAAGAAGCTGCCCAAGGATCAGGCCGTTGCGCTGGCCGAAAAATGGCTGGAGCGGGTGGGGTTGCTGGAGCGTCGCAATCACTATCCGGGGCAATTGTCCGGCGGTCAGCAACAGCGTGTGGCCATCGCCCGCGCCATCGCCATGAACCCGAGCCTGATGCTGTTCGACGAAGTGACCTCGGCGCTGGACCCTGAACTGGTCGGCGAAGTGCTCAGCGTGATCAAGGGCCTGGCCGAGGAGGGCATGACCATGCTGCTCGTGACTCACGAAATGCGCTTCGCCTATGAAGTGTCCGACCAGATCGTTTTCATGAATCAGGGCCGCATCGAGGAACAAGGCCCTCCCAAAGCCCTGTTCGAGCAGCCGAAATCGGCGCGTCTGGCAGAATTCCTCAAGAACATCCGTTTTTAAACGCTCAACCGAAGGAGAAATTTCATGAGCATTACTCGTTACGGCGCAGGCAGCACCGCAGGTGGCGGCCAGCCACGTCCTTTCGCCCGCGCTGTAGAGGCTGATGGCTGGCTGCACGTGTCCGGCCAGGTGCCCGCCGAGAATGGCGAAATCATCAATGGCGGCATCGTTGAGCAGACCCACAAGACGATGCAGAACCTGGTGGCGATTCTGGAAGAGGCCGGCTACGGCCTGGAAGACGTGGTGCGCGTCGGCGTGTGGCTGGAAGACCCACGGGATTTCTGGAGCTTCAACAAGGTGTTCGGCGAATACTTCAAACCCGAACACGCCCCGGCTCGCGCGTGCGTACAGGCCAACATGATGGTCGACTGCAAGGTAGAGATCGACTGCATCGCCTACAAGAAAAAGCAGCTATAAGCGGTGAGCTTCAAGTGGCAAGCTGATCGCGTCGTTGCGCCGCTTGCAGCTCGGAGCTTGCAGCTAGAAACTGGCGCCTCTTTTTACAGGCGTGCGGTGTGCTGTGCACCCCCGCCGCTCAGCTCGGAACTGCTCTTATGACCGAAGACACCATCAAACGCCGGGCCCGTGGTCTGGACCGGGCGTTCGATATTCTCGATTTCCTCAAGGAAACGGGCACGCCCCTGCGTCCGAATGAAATTGCCAGCGGCATCGGCAGCCCGAAATCGACGGTCTACGAGTTGGTCGCGTCCCTGCTGGAGCGGCGGATTCTGGAAAACGTGGGCAAGGACGGCCACGTCTATCTGGGGCGTCAGCTGTACTTTCTCGGGCAGGCGCATTTACGGCATTTCGACTTCACCCGCGAGGCCGAAACCAGCCTGGGCGAGATCGTCGACCAGACCCGTGAAACCGCGCAGATGTGCCTGCTCAACGGCCGCAAATACACCGTCGCACTGATGAAAGAGGGCGCACGGCATTTCCGCATTTCCTCGGACATCGGCGAAGACGCACCCATCCCGTGGACCGCCTCGGGCCGTCTGCTGCTGGGCCACCTGAGCGATCAGGCGATCACCGACCTGATCGACCCCGAGGATTTCATCCTGCCGGACGGCACGCGCCTGCCGCTGGAGACCTTCCTCGCGGAGATCCGCAAGGCTCATGCCGAAGGCTTCTTTTCCTTCAACAGCATCGCCGACACGTTTACCCATTGCTTCGCCGCGCCGGTCAAGGACAAGCAGGGCATTTGCATCGCCACCCTGTGCATCGTCGCGCCACGGGCCGACGCGACCGCGCATTACGACGACTACCGACGCGTGCTGATCGACAGCGCAAACGGCCTGGCCCGCCGGGTCAACGACTGACGGTTCGTCCTTTCACACCAACAAGAATTCCGGAGAACAGACATGACCACTGCCACCATAAATAAGGACGCCGTCGTCGAGAAAGGCGCCGCTAACCCGGGCGACCAACTGGTTCGCGACGTCAGCCTGCCTGCGCTGGTCATCCACGACAAAGCGCTGGAACACAACCTGCGCTGGATGCAGAAATTCGTCAGCGACAGCGGCGCCGAACTGGCCCCCCACGGCAAGACCAGCATGGTTCCCGCGCTGTTTCAGCGTCAGCTGCAGCACGGCGCCTGGGGCATGACGCTGGCCACCGCCACGCAGACTCGCGCAGCCTACGCCCACGGCGTGCGCCGGGTGCTGATGGCCAACCAACTGGTGGGCGCGCCGAACATGGCGATCATCGCTGAGATGCTCAGCGACTCGATGTTCGACTTCCATTGCATGGTCGATCATCCGGACAACGTCAAAGCCCTCGGCGAGTTCTTTGCTGCCAGAGGCCTGCACCTCAACGTGATGATTGAATACGGCGTGGTCGGCGGCCGTTGCGGGTGCCGCAGTGAAGAAGAAGTCATGGCCCTGGCCGACGCGATTGCCGCGCAACCGGCACTGAAACTCACTGGCATCGAAGGCTACGAAGGCGTGATTCATGGCGACAAGGCCATCGCCGGTATTCGCGCATTTGCCGCGTCGCTGGTGCGTCTGGCCGTGACCCTGCAAGACAAAGGTGCGTTCGCGCTCGATCGCCCGATCGTCACCGCTTCGGGTTCGGCCTGGTACGACCTGATCGCCGAAGAGTTCGACAAACAACAGGTGCGCGACCGCTTCCTCGCCGTTTTGCGCCCTGGCAGCTACGTGGTGCATGACCACGGCATCTATAAAGAAGCCCAATGCTGCGTGCTGGATCGCCGCCACGACCTGAGCGAAGGCCTGCAACCGGCCCTGGAAGTCTGGGCCCACGTGCAATCAATGCCGGAACCGGGGTTTGCCGTGATTGCGCTGGGCAAGCGTGACGTGGCGTTCGACGCTGGCATGCCCAACCCGATCAAACGCTACACACCGGGCGTGGTGCCCGCGCAAGGCGATGACGTCAGTGCCTGCAAGGTCACTGCCGTGATGGACCAGCACGCGTTCATGACCGTCGCGCCAGGCGTCGAGCTGCAGATCGGCGACATCATTTCCTTCGGCACCTCGCACCCTTGCCTGACCTTCGACAAGTGGCGCACCGGCTGTCTGGTGGGCGACGACTTGAGTGTCATCGAAACCTTCGAAACCTTTTTCTGACGGGAGCCTGTGATGAGCGAACTGGTCAGCCACAGTCATCCCCGCGTCGCCTTGATTGGCGAATGCATGATCGAGCTGCAACAGCACGCCGACGGTGCGCTCAAGCAGAGCTTCGGCGGCGACACCTTGAACACGGCGGTGTATCTGTCGCGCCTGTTGGGATCGGCGGCGCAGGTGGATTACGTCACGGCACTGGGCGATGACAGCTTCAGCGACGCCATGTGCGGCATCTGGGCGGACGAAGGCATCGGCTTGAGCCGGGTCCAGCGTCTGCCGGGCCGCTTGCCGGGGTTGTATTGCATTCAGACCGACGCCAATGGCGAGCGGCGTTTCCTGTACTGGCGCAACGAAGCGGCGGTGCGCGAATGCTTCACCACGCCATCGGCCGACCCGATTCTGGAAGCGCTGCCGGAATACGACGTGCTGTATTTCAGTGGCATCACCCTGGCGGTGCTGGGGGAGGTGGGCAGGGCGCGGCTGCTGTCGAGCCTCGGTGATGCCCGTGATCGCGGCGCGCGGGTGGTGTTCGACAACAACTACCGCCCACGGCTGTGGCGCAGCGTGGATCAGGCGCGACAGGCGTATCGGGCTGTGATGCACGAAGTGGACGTTGCCTTGCTCACTGAGGACGACGAACAGGCACTGTTCGGTTACACCGACAGTGAGCAGATCATGGACGCCTATCGCGGACTGGGCGTGGCCGAAGTGGTGATCAAGCGGGGTGCGCAAAGCTGCCTGGTGCGCGCGGGCGAGCGGCGTTATGAGGTGCCGGCGCATGCGGTGCGGAAGGTCGTGGACACCACGGCGGCGGGGGATTCATTCAGCGCGGCGTACCTGGCGAAACGCTTGCGTGGCGGCAGCCCGGAAGAGGCAGCGGACGCCGGGCATCGCTTGGCGGGGCTGGTGATTCAGCATCCGGGGGCGGTGATTCCACGGAGTGTGATGCCGGTCTGAATCACCTACACGATCCCCTGTAGGAGTGAGCTTGCTCGCGATAGCGTTTTACCCGACACATCTGCGGCATCTGCCATGGCGCAATCGCGAGCAAGCTCACTCCTACAGACTCATGGCGTGAACGTCACCTCAATCCCGATAAAACACCTGCACCAGGTGATAGCCGAACTTGCTCTTCACCGGCCCGTGCACCGTGCGCAACGGCTTTTTGAAAATAACCTGGTCGATTGCACCGACCATCTGCCCCGGCCGAACCTCTCCCAGATCCCCGCCCCGCTTGCCTGACGGGCAGGTGGAATATTTCTTCGCCAGCACATCGAAGGCCTCACCCTTGGCGATGCGCTGCTTGAGCTGTTCGGCCTCTTCGGCCGTCTTGACCAGAATATGGCGGGCTTGAGCCTTCATGCGGAATGAACCCCTCGATAAAAAAGCCGCGCATTATGCCTTTGTCACAGAATTTCAGGTAATTTCCTTCACTTGGTCGGACGAGCGTTGCGCGGCCTTCAAGCGAACGTTGGTACGGGTCGATGGTCGCACTTAATGTCGACCTGCAGTCTTCTTAAACCTTTATATGCGGTGTGATTTATGGATTTTCCGGCGTTGTTGAAGGTTTTGGCCACCCAGGATGGATCGGATCTCTACCTGTCTACCGGTGCGCCGCCCTGCGCGAAATTCAATGGCGTCCTCAAGCCATTGGGCACTGAGGCGTTCAAACCCGGCGACGTCGCGCTGATTGCCGACGGGATCATGGACGCCGAGCAGCGTCTGGACTTCGAGCGCGAGCTGGAGATGAACCTGGCGTTCTCCTTGTCAGGCGTCGGACGGTTCCGGATCAACATCTTCAAACAGCGCAACGAAGTCTCCATCGTGGCGCGGAACATCAAGCTCGACATCCCGAAATTCGAAGACCTGCACCTGCCACCGATCCTGCTCGACGTGGTCATGGAAAAGCACGGGCTGGTGCTGTTCGTCGGGGCCACGGGCTCGGGCAAATCCACCTCACTGGCCGCGCTGATCGACCACCGCAACCGGCACGCCAGCGGGCACATCATCACCATTGAAGACCCGGTGGAGTTCATCCACAAACACAAGCGCTCGATCATCAATCAGCGGGAAGTCGGGGTCGACACCCGCAGCTTTCACGCCGCATTGAAGAACACCTTGCGTCAGGCGCCAGACGTGATCCTGATCGGCGAAATCCGCGACCGGGAAACCATGGAGCATGCGCTGGCGTTTGCCGACACCGGGCATTTGGCGATTTCGACCCTGCACGCCAACAACGCCAACCAGGCGCTGGACCGCATCATCAACTTCTTCCCCGAAGAGCGCCGCCCGCAGTTGCTTCATGACCTGGGCAACAACCTTAAGGCTTTCGTTTCCCAGCGGCTGGTCAAGACCACGGATGGCAAGCGTCGAGCGGCCGTGGAAGTGATGCTCGGCACGTCAACCATCCGCGATCTCATCCACCGCAACGAACTGACCGAACTCAAAGGCATCATGGAAAAATCCGTGAACCTGGGGATGCAGACCTTTGATAACGCGCTGTTCGACCTGGCGGTGGAGGGGGCGATCACCGAAGAAGAGGCGCTGAAAAATGCTGACTCGGCGAACAACGTGCGTTTGCGCCTGAAGCTTCACGCCGAGGGCGATGCGAACACGATCTCGACGCCTCCGCCGCCTCCACAGCCCGCCGCGAAAGCAAACGTCAAGGATTGGGGGCTGGTGGATGAGCGGGATGAGCCGGGCGCCTGAAGTCCTGGTGTGAGCGTCGAACACATTTTGCATGACTGTTACGATCTCTGTGGGAGCGAATTTGTTCGCGAAAGCGGTACATCCGACGCAGTTGTGTCGCCTGCCGATCCTTTCGCGAATGAATTCGCTCCCACAGTGTGACCCACTCGCACGTCGTTACCGCGCCAACCAGCCCCCATCAATATTCCACGCCGCGCCACGCACCTGCGCACCCGCTTCGCTGCACAGGAACAGTGTCAATTCGCCCAGTTGAGACGGGGTGACGAACTCCAGCGACGGCTGCTTCTCCGCCAGCAGGTCATGCTTGGCCTGTTCGATGTCGCCCGTTTCCGCACCGCGATCATCGATCTGCTTCTGCACCAGCGGGGTCAACACCCAGCCTGGACAAATGGCATTGCACGTCACGTTACTGGTCGCCGTCTCCAACCCCACCACTTTGGTCAGCCCGATCACGCCGTGCTTCGCCGCGACGTACGCCGCCTTGCCGGTCGAACCCACCAGCCCGTGTACCGAGGCAATGTTGACGATCCGGCCCCAGTTCTTGGCGCGCATACCGGGCAGGCACAAACGGGTGCTGTGGAACACCGACGACAGGTTGATCGCAATGATCTTGTCCCAGCTCTCGACCGGGAAATCCTCCACCGCATCGACGTGCTGAATCCCGGCGTTGTTCACCAAAATGTCCACGCCGCCAAACTCACGCTCGGCATAGGCGATCATGTCGGCGATCTGCGCCACGTCGCTGACGTCCGCCGGGTGATGGCCGACCTTGCCGCCGAACTGTTTGACTTGCTCAATCACGGCCGAGGCGTCACCAAAGCCGTTCAGCACCAGATTGGCGCCCGCTTTCGCCAGGGTCAGGGCGATGCCCAGGCCGATGCCGCTGGTGGAGCCGGTGACCAGTGCGGTTTTGCCGTGCAGACTCATGTTGGATTCCTCATACGATGCCGGTTGCATAGAAAGTAGCGATCACCACGAAAACCGCCAGGGTCTTGATGAGGGTGATCTTGAAAATGTCCTTGTACGCCTCGCGGTGCGTCAGGCCGGTGACGGCCAGCAGGGTGATGACGGCGCCGTTGTGGGGCAGGGTGTCCATGCCGCCGCTGGCCATCGCCGCCACCCGGTGCAGGACTTCCAACGGGATGTTGGCCGCGTGGGCAGCGGCGATGAAACTGTCTGACATCGCCGCCAGCGCAATGCTCATGCCGCCCGAAGCCGAGCCGGTGATCCCCGCCAGCAGGGTGACGGTGATCGCCTCGTTGACCAGCGGGTTGGGGATCGACTTGAGGCCGTCCGCCAACACCAGAAAGCCCGGCAGCGAAGCGATGACTGCGCCAAAGCCGTATTCCGACGCGGTGTTCATCGCCGCCAGCAACGCGCCGCTGACCGCGCCCTTGCTGCCTTCAGCGAGTTTGGATTTCACGGCGCTGAACGCGAACAGCAACACGAAAACAATCCCTACCAGCAACGCGGCTTCCACGGCCCAGATGGCGGTGATCTTGGAGATTTCGGTCTGCACCGGCGTGGCCATGCCTGGCAGCGAGAGGGTGTGAGTTTTGCCGTACCACTGGGGAATCCACTGGGTGAACAGCAGGTTCATGACCCCGACCAACAGCAGTGGCGCGAGGGCGATCCACGGGTTGGGCAGTTGAATGTCAGCAGGCGTTTCCGGTTCGTTGCGCAGTTCAGTGCCGTAGCCTTCACCCGCGCGTTGCGCCTTGTTGCGCTGGTGTTGCAGGAACAGCATGCCCGTGCAGAACACGAACACCGTGCCGATCAGCCCCAGCCACGGCGCCGCCCATGCAGTGGTGTTGAAGAAGGTCGAGGGGATGATGTTCTGGATCTGCGGCGTGCCGGGCAGGGCGTCCATGGTGAACGAAAACGCGCCCAGTGCGATGGTGGCGGGAATCAGCCGTTTCGGGATGTCGCTCTGGCGGAACATCTCGGCGGCGAACGGGTAGACCGCGAACACCACGACGAACAGCGACACGCCGCCGTAGGTCAGCAGCGCGCAGACCAGCACGATCACCAGCATCGCCTGGCGCGTGCCGAGCAGCTTGATCGCAGCCGCGACGATGGAGCGCGAGAAACCGGACAGCTCGATCAGCTTGCCGAACACGGCGCCAAGCAGGAACACGGGGAAGTAGAGTTTGACGAAGCCCACCATCTTGTCCATGAACACACCCGTGAAGGCGGGAGCCACGGCTGACGGATCGGTGAGCAACACCGCACCGAGGGCGGCGATGGGGGCGAAAAGAATGACGCTGTAACCACGGTAGGCCGCGAGCATCAACAGCGCTAGGGCTGCCAAGGCGATGATCACACTCATTGAGTGTCTCCTGTTGTTTTTGTTATCGATGCGGTCGAGCCGCTTGGCAGGAGGTATAGCGATTAACGTGCCATATGCATAACTGGTTGAATTGTATGGCTTTAATTATTTTCAAAGCGGTGTCGGGTGTTTGCGTGTCTCGTTATTGAGACATTGGGAAGCCGTACGGGCCCCTCCGCCGGCGAGGTGTGCTCAGAAGTCCCGAGGCGATTGCCATATTTTTGAACATCGCAAGATTCTGTAGGAGCGAATTTATTCGCGAATGGCCAGTGCAGGCGCTGAAAATGTGTCGTCTGGAATACCGTTTCGCGAATGAATTAGCTCCTACAGGAGATGTGTGGCGCGGCGAGCTAAGCAATGCAGCCATCGACGTCCTCGTTCAGAGACGGCCTGTCTCGTTACTGAGACTCGGCAATCCCCAATGCCGCCATCTTCTTGTACAACGTCGAGCGCCCCAACCCCAATTGCCGGGCCGCGAGGATCACGTTCCCCCGACATTGCGCCAGTTTCGCCTGGATCAACTCCCGGTCGAACCGCTGCCGTGCGTCGTTGTAGGTTTCGTTGAGGACCGGCTCCGTCCGCCGCTGCGAGGCTGCAGGGGTATGAGGAACAACCGTGCCAATGGCCACGCGAATGTCGTCGACAGTCAATTGCGTGTCATCACTGAGCAGCGCCGCGCGTTCCAGCACGTTGCGCAATTCGCGGATGTTTCCTGGCCATGCATGGTGGCCGAGCATTGTCATCGCTCCGGGCTCCAGCTCGTGCTGGCTGTGTAACTCTTCGAGAATCGCTTCGGTCAGCGCGGGCATGTCATCCAGCCGGTCGCGCAAGGGCGGAACTTCAATCGGCAGCACGCTCAGGCGGTAATACAGGTCGGCGCGAAATTCCCCGCGCTTGATCGCCGCCTCAAGATTGATGGACGTTGCCGCAATCAGCCGGATGTCGGTCTTGATCATCTCGTTGGAGCCGACCGGTTCGTACTCCTTTTCCTGCAACACCCGCAGCAATTTGCTTTGCAGGGGCAGCGGCATGTCGCCGATCTCATCGAGAAACAGCGTGCCGCCCTCGGCCAGACGCAGCTTGCCTTGACGCCCGCGCCGGTCTGCGCCCGTGAACGCCCCCGGCGCCGTGCCGAAGAATTCGGCTTCCAGCAACGTTTCGGGAATGGCCGCGCTGTTGATGCTGACGAAAGGTTTGTGCGCCCGGGGCGAGGTGTTGTGAATCGCGTGAGCGAGCAGCTCTTTGCCGGTGCCCGTTTCGCCCATCAGCAGAACGGGAGAGTCAGTGCTGGCGCTGCGACGCGCACGGCGTTTGACTTCCAGGCTCGCGGCGCTGGTGCCAATGAACTGCGCAAAACTGTATTTGGCCTGTCGCGCCCGCAACAGCGAGCGGGTCGAGGCCAGTTCCTGCTGCATGCTCAGGTAGCGCTTGAGTAAGGGGGAGAGGGCGTGCAGCTCGTCGAACAGTGCAAAGCCGATGGCGCCGATCACGCCGCCCACGTCGTCGTGGATCGGCAGACGCATCACCACCAGCGGGTCCTTGGCGGTGTCCATCATGTCCAGCAAGATCGGCTGGCCGTTGCTCGCCACCTGACGCAGCAAGCTACCCGGAATCACCTTTTCGCAGGGCTGGCCCACCGCGCGGCTGGCGTCTTCGAGACCGAAACGACGCGCATAACGCTCGTTGATCCAGACGATCCGTGCGTCCTTGTCCACGATCACAGTACCTTCGCTGGACTGCTCGATGATTTCGAACAACGAACGGATCGCTAAGCGCCGAACGCGTCGGTAATCCTTGAGGCTGTCACTGTCTTTCATGCACTGTTCCGTCGTTTCCGTCCCGGGCATCTGGCCGCTCAGACTGCTGTTGCCAATCAGTTGTAACCCCTCAGTTGTAACCAGGGTGCGCCGCCGCCAGCAGCTCCCGGGTGTAGGGGTGTTGCGGAGCATCGAAGACATCATGACTCGCGCCGCGCTCGACCACTTTGCCGTCCTTGACCACGATCAGGTCGTGGGCGAGGGCCTTGACCACCGCCAGATCGTGACTGATGAACAGGTACGTCAGCCCGTGTTTCTCCTGCAGCTGGCGCAACAATGCCACCACCTGTTTCTGCACGGTACGGTCCAGTGCCGACGTCGGTTCATCGAGCAAAATCAAGGCAGGTTTGAGCACAAGGGCACGGGCGATGGCAATACGTTGCCGTTGCCCGCCGGAAAACTCATGGGGATAGCGATGCCGGCTCAGCGGATCGATGCCGACTTCCTCCAGGGCGCGAATCACTTCGGCATCGCAGCGGACCTTGTCCAGTTCGCTGTGCACTTCCAGCCCCTCGCTGATGATCTGTGCCACCGACATGCGCGGGCTGAGGCTGCCGTAAGGGTCCTGAAACACCACCTGCATCTGCTTGCGCCATGGACGCATCTGCTTCTGGTTCAGGCAGTCAAGCGCGTGACCCTTGAAGCGGATACTGCCACGGGATTCCAGCAAGCGCAGGATTGCCTGACCAAGTGTCGATTTTCCCGACCCCGATTCGCCGACGATCCCCAGCGTCTTGCCACGCTCGATGCTCAGGCTGATGTCATCGACCGCCTTCAGGTATTCGTGGTGGCGGTTGAAGATGCCGCCGCCCAGCGAGAACCAGACCCGCAGGTTTTCGACCTCAAGGACCTTCTCGCGGGTGTCCCGAGGCAGCGGCTCGCCCGCAGGCTCAGCGTCGAGCAACAGCTGGCTGTACGGGTGCTGCGGGTGCTTGAACAGGGTGTGGCAGTTGGACTGCTCGACGATTTCCCCGGCCCGCATCACGCAGACCTTTTGGGCAATACTGTGCACGAGGTTCAAATCGTGACTGATCAGCAACAACGACATGTTCAGGCGCTGTTGCAGCTCTTTCAGCAGCAACAGAATCTTGCGCTGAACCGTGACGTCGAGGGCGGTGGTGGGCTCGTCGGCAATCAGCAGTTCCGGCTCGCAGGCCAGCGCCATGGCGATCATCACCCGCTGCCGCTGGCCGCCGGACAATTCGTGGGGGTAGGCCTTCAGGCGCTTCTTCGGGTGCTGAATGCCCACCAGTTCCAGCAATTCAAGAATGCGTGCCTGCGCCGCCTTGCCCGTCATGCCCTTGTGCACCAGCAGCGTTTCACCGATCTGCTTGGAAACCGTGTGCAACGGGTTCAGCGAAGTCATCGGCTCCTGGAAAATCATCGCGATCTGGTTGCCGCGAATCTGCCGCATCGTCTTGCCATCGGCACCCAGCAATTCTTGCCCGCGATAACGGATGCTGCCGGTGCTGACCGTACCCGCCTGGGGCAACAGTTGCAGGATCGAATGCGCCGTCACCGATTTGCCCGAACCGGACTCGCCGACCAGCGCGAGGCATTCTCCGGCCGGGATGTCGAGGCTCAGGTGCTTGACCACGGTATTGCCGCTGAACGACACCGACAGGTCGCGGATTTCAATGAGATTTTCAGCCACGTCAGGACCTCGGGTCGAAGGCGTCGCGCAACGCCTCGCCAATGAACACCAGCAACGAGAGAATAAGTGCCAGCGTGAAAAAGGCTGTGAAGCCGAGCCAAGGAGCTTGCAGGTTCTGTTTGCCCTGACCGATCAGTTCACCCAACGAGGCGCTGCCTGCGGGCATGCCGAAGCCGAGGAAGTCGAGGGCGGTGAGCGTCGAAATCGCCCCGGTGAGGATGAACGGCAGGTAACTCAGGGTCGCGTTCATGGCGTTAGGCAGAATGTGGCGCAGGATCACCTTGCGGTCGTCCAGCCCCAATGCGCGGGCCGCCTTGACGTATTCCAGGTTGCGGCCTCGCAGGAACTCGGCGCGCACCACGTCCACCAGTGCGAGCCACGAAAACAGCGCCATGATGCCCAGCAGCCACCAGAAATTCGGCTCGACGAATCCCGACAGGATGATCAGCAGGTACAGCACCGGCAGGCCCGACCAGACTTCCAGCAAGCGCTGACCGATCAAATCCACCCAGCCGCCGTAATAGCCTTGCAGCGCGCCTGCGGCGATGCCGATCAATGCGCTGATGACGGTCAGCGCCAGGGCGAACAGAATCGACACCCGTGCCCCGAAAATCACCCGCGCCAGCACGTCCCGCGCCTGATCGTCGGTGCCCAGCCAGTTGATCGCCGACGGCGGGCTGGGGGCAGGCTTGTTCAGGTCATAGTTCGGCGTGTCGTCGCTGAACGGAATGGGCGGAAACAACATCCAACCGTCGCCCTTGCTGATG
Source organism: Pseudomonas salicis (assembly GCF_057128705.1). Classification (NCBI taxonomy): domain Bacteria; kingdom Pseudomonadati; phylum Pseudomonadota; class Gammaproteobacteria; order Pseudomonadales; family Pseudomonadaceae; genus Pseudomonas; species Pseudomonas salicis. Next base: position 1,095,807 of record NZ_JBSKHU010000001.1, on the reverse strand, counting down.
AGCTGGCGCACGTAATCGCTGCGGTAGTCCGGCTGGAAGGGCAGTTGACCGCCGAACGCCTGCTCGGTGTACCGTTTGAAAGCAGGGAAGTACAAGCTGTGTTGATAACTGAGCACCAACGGTTTGTCGTTCGCGACCAATTCGCCACAGAGGCTGATGACGAACAGGCCGCAAAACAGCCACAGCGACCACCAGCCACGGCGGTTGTTGCGAAAACGCTCGAAACGTCGGCGAGCCACCGGAGACAGTCTGCGCATCAGGCATTCCTCGCGCTGAAGTCGATTCGGGGGTCCACGAGGGTGTAGCAGATGTCCCCGACCAGTTTGATCAGCAGCCCGAACAGGGTAAAGATGAAGAGCGAACCAAACACCACCGGGTAATCCCGCGACACAGCCGCCTCGTAACTCATGCGGCCGAGACCATCAAGGGAGAAAATCACCTCGATCATCAGTGAACCCGCAAAGAACACGCTGATAAACGCCTGTGGAATGCCCGCGACCACGAGCAGCATGGCGTTGCGGAACACATGTCCGTACAGCACGCGGCGCTCACTCAGGCCTTTGGCCCGAGCCGTGACCACGTATTGGCGGGTGACTTCGTTGAGAAACGAGTTCTTGGTGAGAATGGTCAGCGTCGCGAAACCGCCGATCACCAGCGACGCGACGGGCAGCACCAAATGCCAGAAATAATCGGCGACCTTGCCCAGGGTGGTCATCTGATCGAAGTTTTCCGACACCAGCCCCCGGATCGGGAACCAGTTCAGGTACGTGCCTCCCGCGAACAACACCACCAGCAACATGGCGAACAGGAACGCGGGCATCGCGTAGCCGATGATGATCGCGGTGCTGCTCCAGATGTCGAAATGGCTGCCGTGTTTCACCGCCTTGCGAATGCCCAGCGGGATCGACACCAGGTAGGTAATCAGCGTCGCCCAGAGGCCGAGAGAGATCGACACCGGCATCTTTTGCAGGATCAGGTCGGTGACTTTGGCGCCGCGAAAGAAGCTGTTGCCGAAGTCCAGCCGTGCGTAATTCGACAGCATCAGCCACAGACGCTCATGCAGGGGCTTGTCGAAGCCGTATTGGTGCTCGATCTCCTTGATCAGCTTGGGGTCCAGGCCCCGGCTGGCGCGGGATTGGCCGACGTTCATGGTTTCGGTGTGGCCCGCGCCGATGGTGCCGCCCGCCACGCCTTGCAGCTTGGCGATGGCCTGTTCCACCGGACCACCGGGCGCAGCCTGCACGATGAAGAAATTCACCAGCAAAATGCACAGCAGCGTCGGGATGATCAGCAGCAGGCGTCGCGTCAGGTAGCCAAGCATTACTTCACCTCCGCAGGAATGGCCGAGGCGCCCCGTTGCTGGGCGAACTGTTCGGTGGTCAGCGCCTGCGGGCTGATTTCCCACCAGGTCTCGATGGCTTCACTGTTGCTGGCCTGCACTTTGGGGATGCCGAAGCGGTTCCACCAGACGGTTGAGGAGCCCGGCGGATAATAGTTGGGAATCCAGTAAAAGCCCCATTGCAGCACCCGATCCAGCGCATGGGCGTAATCGACCATCGCCGGTTTGGTGTCAGCTTTGGCGAGGCCGTTGATCAGGGTGTCGACCGCCGGGTCACGCAACACCATGTAATTGCTGGAGCCGGAATCGCGCGCCACACTGGAACCGAAATTGTTGTACAGCTCCATGCCGGGGGAGGTCGAGACGCCGTAGCCGGTCACGATCATGTCGTAGTCCCGCGCCATGACCCGGTTCAGGTATTGCGCGGAATCGATGCGACGGATTTCGAAATCGACGCCAATCTGCGCCAGATTGCGCTTATAAGGCAGAAGAATCTTCTCGAACCCGCTCTGGCCGTTGAGGAAGGTGAAACTCAGCGGCTCGCCTTCGGCATTGACCAGCTTGTCGCCTTTCGGCATCCAGCCGGCTTCTTCCAGCAACGCCAACGCCTGCAACTGTTTGTCCCGGATGAAACCGGTGCCGTCGGTCTTGGGCGTCTGGAACACCGTGGTAAAGACTTCTGGAGGAACCTGGCCACGCAACGGTTCGAGAATTTTCAGTTCAGACTCGGTGGGAAGCTGGGTGGCCGCCAGATCGCTGTTGGAGAAGTAGCTGTTCTGGCGCACGTAGACGTTGCGCATCATCTGCTTGTTGGTCCATTCGAAGTCCCACAGCATCGCCAGCGCCTGGCGCACACGGCGATCCTGGAATTTCGGCCGGTCAAGGTTGAACACGAAGCCTTGCGAACTTTGAACGGCGCCTCTGGCCAGGTGCGCGCGTTGCAGACGACCCTCAGTCAGTGCCGGGCTGTCATACAGGATGGAATAGCCAGTGGCCGAATATTCGCGGTTGTAGTCGTAGCCGCCGCCGCGTAGCACTTGGCGGGCGACGTCAATGTCGCCGAAATACTCGACGCTGAAGTGATCGAAGTTATAAACCCCGCGATTCACCGGCAGGTCCTTCGCCCACCAGTTCGGATCACGCTCGAAGGTGATGCTGCGGCCTGGATCGACCTTGCCGATGCGATACGGTCCGCTGCCGACGGGAACGTCGAAACCGCCGCCGTTGGTGAAGTCTTTGTCTTTCCAGTAATGCTCGGGGAACACCGGCAACGAGGCAAGGTCCAGCGGCAAGGTCCGGCTTTCATTGCTCTTGAAGTCAAAGCGGATCTGGGTGGGCGATTCCACCTCGACGCCTTTTACGTCGCCGAACTCGGTGCGGTAGGACAGGCTGCCCTGAGTCATCAGCAGGTTATAGGTAAAGCGCACGTCTTCAGCGGTGATGGTCGTGCCGTCGGAGAAACGTGCCTTGGGATTGAGGAAAAAACGCAGCGACATGCCGTCCGGTGCACGCTCCATTTTTTCCGCGATCAGGCCGTAAACCGTGTAAGGCTCGTCCAGGGATTTCACCGCCAACGGCGAGTAGAGCAGGCCGTTGACCTGCGACACGCCAGTGCCTTTGTCGAGGTACGGCATGATGTGATCGTATTGACCGATTTCCTGTGCGGACCGGCGCATGCTGCCGCCTTTTGGGGCATCCGGATTCACGTAGTCGAAATGTTTGAAATCGGCCGGGTAGCGGGGAGCTTCACCGTAGACGGTCAGGGCGTGTTGAGGTGCAGCGGACAGGGATTGAAGACCTGAGACAAGGACCAGTGTTGCAACGATCAGCGATGAAAAAACAAAACGCATTACACGAATCCTGACTGACATTGGCGGGCAATGTCAGGGTTGAAGGTCATGGACGGGAAGGTGCTGTCTGTCCTGTGGTTTTTTAATCGTTACCTCCGGTGGCAAGGTACCGCAACGCTGTGATCTTTGTAACCGCACTATTCCTGTGGTTGATGACATCTCTACAGTGCGGCGCGGGCGGCCGGGGCTCAAGCCTGTGTACCACCGTGAACCAGACAAAACGAAGCAATTTCTTTGCCGGAATAGGCAAGAATCTTTTTTGAGGGCTTAAAACGCAAACGGCCCGCTTTAGAAGGCGAGCCGTTTGAAGAGACAACCTTCAGAATCAGTCCTGACGGCTGGTCACTTCCAGCAGGTGATAGCCAAACTGGGTTTTCACTGGACCCTGAACGACATTCACCGGCGCGCTGAAGACCACGGTGTCGAATTCCTTGACCATCTGGCCGGGACCGAACGAACCCAAGTCGCCGCCCTGACGGCTGGAAGGGCAGCTGGAATTGGCTTTTGCGACTTCGGCAAAGTCAGCGCCATTTTCGATTTCTGCCTTGAGTTCGTTGCATTTCGCTTCGCTGGAAACAAGGATGTGGCGGGCAGTGGCTTTAGCCATTTGAAAGTACTCCTGTCAAAAAAAGGAACGAGCCTACCGGATTAAGGGACGCTTTTCCCGAGAAAGTTCCGGCTCGCAGGCTGAGCGGGTGAGCCGTCACGGAAACTACAAGCCTTTGCGAAACAACAAGCCTGCATGATCGACGTAAAGCTGTACGGGGTCGATATCGCCGCGCACCCATCCCGCCGTCTGGTTGATGGCGTCCATATGATCGAGTGGGTAGTCGGAACGAATGACTTTACCCAAATGGGAACTGTAGCGACCGACGAGGCCGTCGTTGTATTCGGCTTCGCGCTCAAACAGCAGGGCATAGCTGCGCAGTGCCAAGTGTAGTGGGTCGAATGCGTTTTGCCCTTCGTCCAACAGCGTGCCTCGCAGGTATCCGCTCCAGGAGTAGTAGTGCACCCCGTCCACGCGTTCAGGCCCCTCGCCACCCCATTCATCTGGCAGGCCCTGAGGGTACCGGCGGTTAAATTGTTCGACCCCGTTGGTTGTCAATGCATCCAGTGCGCGGACCGGGTCTCGCGGCAAATCAGTGGTGCCGCCCAGCAACGAGAGAAAATAGCTAAACCCTCTTACCAGTCGCGCGGCCTGTTGTTCCGGCAATGCACCGGGTGTCAACGCCCGCCGGACCCAGTCCGCGACTTCGGAGCCATGGTTCGGGCCACAGACAGAAGTGACTGAGGCCACACGGTCCGGACGGACAGCGGCGGCGTAACGGGCCGTTAACGCGCCCTGGCTGTGGCCGATCAGATTGGCTTTCAAATAGCCGGTGCGGTTCATGAAACGGTCGATCTGTTCGAGAAGCTGTTCGCCCCGGGTTTCATTGTCGTGGGTGCCGGACAGCACCGGCACGTGAACACGGCAGCCAGCGTTCTCCAGTGCGGGAACGATCCCGTGAAACATGTCGAACGTGCCGATACGATCAAACCCGAACAGCCCGTGGATCAACAGGATCGGGTATTTGGTCGTGATAGGTGTGTCATTCATGACGGGCAGTCCCTTGCTGGTAGTGAGGCGAGCGAGGTTAGCGAGTCATATGACGCAGTGAGTGCCACCTTTTGCGGTCTTCACGACCGGCGTAGCGCTGGTGTGAGCGTGAGCGGGGCAACGGAAGTCTGGATTCAAAGGGCTTGCTGCTGGTAGCGGGTGATGGAGCGAAAGGGCTCACGGGCATCGCCTGCATTTCCTACGGCATCGCTCTGGAAATCGACAACGGCGTGCTGTCGATGATGACGCAGTCATGGGAAGCCAGCCGCGGAATGCGAGCCAGCTTTCCCACACGTCTTACTTATCTGTAACGGAGTTTGTTCACGGCGTCACGCAGCAGCCGTTCCGTGCCGTCCCAGCCCAGGCAGCCGTCGGTGACCGATACGCCGTAACGCATCGAATCACTCAGTGGCTGGCAACCCTCGAAAAGATGGCTCTCCAGCATCATGCCAATCAGCGTTTGGTCACCTGCCAGCCGCTGTTGCAGGACGTCGTTGAAGACGTGGGGCTGACGCAGCGGGTCTTTGCCACTGTTGGCGTGGCTGCAATCGACCATGATCCGGGCCGCCATGCGGTATTTGTCCAGACTGGCGTTAACCGAGGTCACGCTGGCTTGATCGTAATTGGGGCCGGCATGCCCGCCGCGCAGCACGATGTGGGTGTCCGGGTTGCCCTGGGTCTCGATGATCGCCGGATGACCGTGGCGGTCGATGCCAAAGTGACGATGGGCATGGGCCGCCGAACGAATCGCGTCACAGGCCACGGCGATGCCACCGTCGGTGCCATTCTTGAAGCCCACCGGCATGTGCAGGCCGCTGGCCATTTCCCGGTGGATCTGCGATTCGGTGGTGCGGGCGCCGATGGCGACCCAGCTCAGCAGGTCATCGGAGTAACCGGCGGCCATCGGTTGCAGCAGCTCGGTGGCAATCGGCAGACCCAGACTGATCATCTCGCGCATCAAATGACGGGACAGCGTCAGGCCCGCGACCATGTCGTCGCTGCCATCCAGATGCGGGTCGTAGGCGAGGCCTTTCCAGCCCACGGTGGTGCGGGGCTTTTCCACGTATGCACGCATCACCAACAGCATCTGGTCGCTGACCTCGGTGGCAAGATTGGCCAGGCGTTCAGCGTATTCCAGCGCGGATTTCGGGTCGTGAATGGAGCAGGGGCCGACGACCACCAGCAGGCGGGTGTCTTCGCCGTTGAGGATGGCGCGTACCGATTGGCGATGAGCAGCCACTTGGGCGGCGAGGGCCGAACTCAGCGGCAACTGGTTTTTCAATGCCAGGGTGCTGGGCAGCCGTTGTGGGGCAGGGTGGCTGTCGATCAGGGTCACAGGGCTGGACGGCAGGTCGGACAGGTGTGTTGCGGCGACGGACGAATTCATGGTTCGGGCTTCCTGGTCGGCGGGCATTTTCCCGCGCGGACCTACTGGGGTGTTCGACAAAGGGCCGTACTGGCCGTGAGTGTTGATGCGCCACCTGTCAGTGACCGATCGGAGGCGGCAGGCTGTCCCGAACGGAGGGTGGTAAATCGCCAGGCGAAGTCGATGTCGTTGCGGTAATAGGTGCTGTAGTTCATGTCGTGTTCCTCGATTCGAAGCGTTGGTCGGTTGTTCAAACGGGCTAAAACCAAAGGGGCTAAAAAACAAAACCCCCGGTCGGGAGGCCGACCGGGGGTAGAGTTATCTCTGGTTGGCGTCCCGTGATTCGTGGGCGCCGGTTGGGTATCAGGCGCGCCAGTGGCTAAACCAATACCCATAAAAATAAGAAGCCGGGGAGGCGATCGTCGTTGCATCCCACATCGCCATGCCCGCTACCTGACGCGAGACGTCGGCAGTGCGCAGAAGCGATGTATGAATGGATGGCAACATGATGTATCTCCGTGGAATGTCGCCGAGCTTACTTCAGGGTTGCGCGTCTATTCAATTGGAAATTTCAATCGTGTCGATTTCGGGCAGCCTTTGACGATTGGCGTATACGGGCGCGATGAACGCTTCACGTAGAATGCCCCGGCGAACCAATCATCGAAGAAACGGCGCTCAGGAGGAACAGCCATGCTTACCAATGAGGCGCCCGGTGCGGTAATGCAGGCAGCGAAACCGCGTCGGCTAGCACCCGCCACCGATGAGACGCTTGCCTTCGCACGAGAGCTGACGCGGGTCAACATGCGTGACTATTACAGCCACTACGGTCTGGTCTGGCAGCCCGAAGCCTTCGACACGGAATGGCCCAACCGAGAGAGTTATGTGGTGGAGCAGGCGGGCAAGGCGATCGGCTTTCTCAGTCTGACCCTGGAGAGTGATTACCTTTATATCCGCGACATTCAACTGATCGAGGTCTATCGCGGCGAAGGCGTGGGGGAATGGGTCATGGTGTGGGTGTTGCAACTGGCCAGGGCGCGGGGGTGTGCGAGGGTTCGGCTGAAAGTGTTCAAGAACAATCCGGCGTCGGGCCTGTACCTTCGCCTCGGTTATCGCCACGTGGGAGAGGAGCCTGCACTGTATTGGATGGAGTATGTGCTGGAGGCGTGAAGCCGGCCCCGGCGCACCTCATATCTTGGGTTCAGCGGACGAAGCCGAGTCCGGAATGACCCCGATTTTCATCCCCAACAGCACCGCTACCTTATGGGATTCTCCGCGTCGGCCTTTTTTCCGGCCAGAAAGAATCTGATAGGTCGTGGCGGCGTCCACACAATTTTCCCGGGCAAATTCTTGAACAGATTTGCCTTGCTCTTCGAGCCAGGCCTTGGCTTGTGCTGCGGTGCGTATTCCGGGCATAGTTCAAAACCGTTCAAGTCTGTACAAATTTATCTGGATTCTACCATTCGTAAGGATGGGGTCAACAAGGTTACGCATTCAAATGAGTGGAATAGGTGCCCGGCTTAGGGAAGAACGCGAGCGCTTGGGGCTGTCGCAACGAGCGTTCGGCGAAATTGGTGGTGTCGAACCCAATGCGCAAGGAAAGTACGAAAACGGTGACCGTACGCCGAAAGCCGATTACCTGGCGGCAGTGGCTGCCAAAGGTGTAGACGTGCTCTATGTGTTGACCGGTTCGCCCACCCCGGTGCCGATCGAAAACCTCAGTGAGGTTGAAGAGTGGGTGCTGGGCAGCTACAGAACACTGGTCAAGGAAGATCAGGATGCCATTCTCCGGTTGACGACTGCGTTGGCGGAATACAAGGCGACCTACGCCGTTGAAAAGAAATCCGCCCCGCAAGAAGACTGACCTTCCGTTGCACGTGTGAGCGTGCGCCTCAAGATTTTTTGCAAGTTTCCCGGCTGATGATGATAGCGTGTCGGTCTCGTTATCGATTCTCTGTCAGGGCCGTTCGAACGCTGCTTCGTCCTAGGTCATGCGCTTTCTTTTTGTTAAGGTGGCGGGCAATCGCCATAAATTGTTTTTTGTGAGGTGTCTGCTTGATTAGGGTGCTGGTTGTCGATGACCATGATCTGGTTCGGACAGGTATCACACGCATGCTTGCCGACATCGACGGTCTGCAGGTGGTCGGCCAGGCCGACTCCGGCGAAGAGTCTTTGAAGAAGGCGCGAGAGCTCAAGCCCGACGTCGTCCTCATGGACGTCAAGATGCCGGGTATCGGCGGCCTTGAGGCCACGCGCAAAATGCTGCGCAGTCACCCTGACATCAAGGTCGTGGCGGTCACTGTCTGTGAAGAAGATCCGTTTCCGACACGCCTGCTGCAAGCGGGCGCGGCGGGCTACATGACTAAAGGTGCAGGCCTGACTGAAATGGTTCAGGCCATTCGGCTGGTCTTCGCAGGGCAGCGCTACATCAGCCCGCAGATCGCCCAGCAACTGGCACTCAAATCGTTCCAGCCACAGACCAGCAATTCGCCGTTCGACCTGTTGTCCGAGCGCGAAATCCAGATTGCCCTGATGATCGTCGGTTGCCAGAAAGTGCAAACCATCTCGGACAAGCTGTGTCTGTCGCCGAAAACCGTCAACACCTACCGGTATCGCATTTTCGAGAAGCTTTCGATCGGCAGCGACGTCGAGCTGGCCTTGCTGGCCGTTCGTCACGGCATGGTCGATGCCAGCGCCTGAAATGACCCAACCGTTCGATCCCAGCGCGTTTCTTGCCACCTGCAGTGGCCGTCCCGGTGTCTATCGCATGTTCGATATCGACGGGCGGCTTCTTTATGTCGGCAAGGCCAAAAACCTGAAAAAACGCCTCGCCAGTTATTTCCGCAAGACCGGCCATGCGCCGAAGACCGGCGCACTCGTCGCGCGCATCGCGTCGGTCGAAACCACCATCACCGCCAACGAGACCGAGGCGCTGTTGCTGGAGCAGACGCTGATCAAGGAATCGCGGCCGCCCTACAATATTTTGCTGCGCGACGACAAATCCTACCCTTACGTGCACCTGTCAGACGGCGAGTTTCCACGTTTGAGCATCCATCGGGGGGCAAAAAAAGCCAAAGGCCGTTATTTCGGGCCTTACCCGAGTGCAGGGGCGATCCGTGAAAGCCTGAGCATTCTGCAAAAGACCTTTCACGTGCGTCAGTGCGAGGACAGCTTCTACAAGAACCGCACCCGTCCGTGCCTGCAATACCAGATCAAACGCTGCAAAGCGCCGTGCGTCAATTTCGTCGAACCTGAGGTGTATGCCGAGGACGTACGTCACTCGGTGATGTTTCTGGAAGGACGCAGCAATGCGTTGACCGATGAGTTGAACATGCTCATGGAAAAGGCGGCAATGGCGCTGAATTTCGAGCAGGCCGCCGAACTGCGGGATCAGATCGGCCTGCTGCGACGGGTTCAGGATCAGCAGAGCATGGAAGGCGGAAGTGGCGACGTCGACGTGGTCGCGGCTTTCGTCAACCCTGGCGGCGCCTGTGTTCATCTCATCAGCGTCCGTGCCGGTCGCGTGTTGGGCAGCAAGAATTTCTTTCCTCAGGTCGGGATCGAGGAGGAGGTCGGGGAGGTTATGTCCGCATTCCTGGCCCAGTATTTCCTTGGGGGCGGCGAACGCGAGTTGCCGAGCGAAGTGATCGTGAACGTGGTCAACGACGACTTCCCGGCGCTGATCGATGCCATCGATGCTTCTCGCGGCAAGGAAATCACCATCAGCCACCGGGTGCGCGGCACCCGGGCGCGTTGGCAGCAACTGGCCGTGACCAACGCTGAACAGGCATTGGCGGCGCGGTTGGCCAACCGTCAGCACGTCGCGGCGCGTTTCGAAGCGCTGGCCGAGGTGCTCAAGCTGGATGAACCACCGCAGCGGCTCGAATGCTACGACATCAGCCATTCCAGCGGTGAGGCGACGGTTGCGTCCTGTGTGGTGTTCGGCCCGGAAGGTCCGATCAAGTCCGATTACCGCCGTTACAACATTGAAGGCGTGACGGCTGGCGACGACTACGCCGCCATGCATCAGGCGCTGACCCGACGCTTCAGCAAAATCAACGACGGTGCCGGCAAACTCCCCGACATCCTGTTGGTGGACGGTGGTAAAGGCCAGTTGAACATGGCGCGTGATGTGCTCAATGAACTCGCCGTGCCGGACCTCATTTTGCTCGGCGTGGCAAAAGGAACGACCCGCAAGGCCGGTTTCGAAACCCTGTATTTAAACGACGCTGCTCATGAATTCACGCTGAAAGGCGATTCGCCTGCGCTGCACCTGATTCAACAGATCCGGGACGAAGCCCACCGCTTCGCCATCACTGGCCACCGCGCCCGGCGTGGCAAGACCCGCCGCACGTCCACCCTCGAAGGCGTGGCAGGCGTGGGCCCGACGCGACGTCGCGACTTGCTCAAGCACTTCGGTGGGTTGCAGGAATTGTCCCGCGCCAGCATCGAAGAAATCGCCAAGGCACCCGGAATCAGTAAAAAGCTCGCAGAGTCGATTTATGCCAGCCTGCACAGCGAGTAGAATGCCCGCTCACCTCGTAGCCAGTTGTGCCGATGAATATCCCTAATCTGATCACCGTATTACGTGTCCTGCTGATTCCGATCTTCATTCTGCTGTTTTATCTGCCTTATCACTGGAGCTATACCGCTGCCAGTTCGGTTTTCGCGTTGGCGGCCGCCACCGACTGGCTGGACGGCTACCTCGCCCGGCGCCTGGAGCAAAGCACGCCATTTGGCGCGTTTCTCGATCCTGTCGCGGACAAGTTGATGGTGGCCGTGGCGCTGGTGCTGCTGGTCCAGGCCCATGCCAATTTCTGGCTGACGCTGCCTGCCGCCGTGATCATCGGTCGCGAGATCGTGATTTCAGCGTTGCGTGAATGGATGGCCGAGTTGGGCGCCCGTGCTCAGGTCGCTGTGTCTAATCTGGGCAAGTGGAAAACTGCCGCGCAGATGCTGGCGTTGGTGATTCTCCTGGCCAATCCACCCGCTTTCACCTTCTGGGTCGTGTTGGGTTATGTGTTGCTGATGGTCGCGGCGGGGCTGACCCTATGGTCGATGGTGCAGTACCTCAGAGCGGCGTGGCCTCATCTGCGCACTACCACAGAGCAAAAATAAGTATTTTTAAATCAAGGGGTTGACGGGGTCATTTGAATCTATAGAATGGCGCCCACACCAAGCGGGAATAGCTCAGTTGGTAGAGCACGACCTTGCCAAGGTCGGGGTCGCGAGTTCGAGTCTCGTTTCCCGCTCCAGTTTGTACGCGTTCAGGGTCAGTTGTAGGGGCGCTGGACGTTTGGGGCCGAGTAGCAAAATGGTTATGCCGCGGATTGCAAATCCGCTTACGCCGGTTCGATTCCGACCTCGGCCTCCACATATAAAACCCGCAAGATCAACGTCTTGCGGGTTTTTTTGTGCGCAATGTTCAGTCAATGAGTTCCGCTTCAATTCAAATCACTCCCACTTGTCAGCTTTATCTGGTGAAGCTGACGATCTCGCCAATATGCTTAGCGGTGGGCAGCAAACGGAGCATCATCAGCGTTGCCACCGCAGCGACCCGTAAAGAGGGCGGTCGTATCGCCCTGATGTTCGCAATATCTGTGATGCGAATGTCGCAGGCCCATGATTTATCGAGATTTTTCACAGAGCCCACAGTTACATTTTTCACGCCTATTGCAACGCTTCGCGCTTGCTTCACAGGGTAGGGATGTATATATTCCCACCTCTTGTCGACCAGCCTGCTTCCAAAGCCTGCGGTCGGACTGAAAACTGCAACACCGCCCTGATGGTGAAATTGGTAGACACACCGGACTTAAAATCCGTCGTCCGAAAGGATGTGCCGGTTCGACTCCGGCTCGGGGCACCATCCAGATCAGGCGCTTACGGAATCTTCCGAAGCGCCTGAGTCATTTTAGCGCTCTGACAATCCCGCATTTTACGCACCTCACTCCTCAATGTGGTTTCGTGCTTTTGTGTCATCGGCCACGCGCTGTAGCGTCGCTTCGGCATCCATTTCAATACCGCGTAGCGGACACTGCGAAACCTACAGATTGGCCAGCCGTTCCTGCACCGCGTCGTCGAACATCATGTAGAGCGCCTCAATGTCCGCTGGGCGCAGTTTCTTCGTTTTCTCCAGCGCGAGAATGAACGCGATCTGCATTGCACCCTCGCGTTCGACCGATTCTTTCCCATCCGCCGCGTTAAGTGCGCGCACCAGGTCATCGATTTCCCCTTGCAGGGGTTTCGAGAGGCGCAGTGCAGCGATTCGTTCTTGCAGCATTCATTGATCCTTACTGAGTGGCGTCACCGCAACGTTGCGCTCGTGCCTGACTGTGTGTGGCATCGCCTTACTTCGCGCCAATTCCGAATTTGAACTTGTCCAGAAATCCCCATGACCAGGAGGGCGGTGGCGAATAGCAGCCAGGCTGATTCGGGGGTGAGGCGTCGCACCGGACGGTGTAGCCGTTTTTCCCGGTTTCCCTTCCACCTTCGCCGGTTCCCCGATCACTGTAGTTCGCACATCCTGCGATCAGGCCAGCCAGCAGTACTACGAGTCCTGTTTTCATGTATTGATCCTTATTTGAGCGGACGTAGTCTGCTTGCGGCCCGGTCTTGGAGCAAGGTGAAGTTAGAATCCGGTTAACACCTTCCTCAAAAACGGCGCGGTCCGGCTTGCCTTTGCTTTGGCGACTTTCTCCGGCGTACCGCTGGCCACGATTTTTCCGCCTCGATCACCTGCACCAGGCCCAATGTCGATGACCCAGTCGCTCTGGGCCACGACGCGCATTTCGTGTTCGACGACGATGACGGTGTGACCGTTGTCGACCAGAGCGTTCAGTTGAACGAGCAGGCGGTCGACGTCGCTGGGGTGCAGGCCGGTGGTGGGTTCGTCGAGGACGTAAAGGGTGGCGCCACGGGCGTTGCGTTGCAGTTCTGTGGCGAGTTTGATGCGTTGGGCCTCGCCGCCGGAGAGTTCGGTGGCGGGTTGGCCGAGGCGCAGGTAGCCAAGGCCGATGTCCCGCAACACGGTCAATGAGCGAAGGACGGTGGGTTGCTCGGCGAACACCTCAACGGCTTGATCGACGGTCAGTTGCAGCACCTCGGCGATGCTGAGGCCTTGCCATTTGACGGCCAGTGTTTGCGGGTTATAGCGGGCGCCGTGGCAGGTCGGGCAGGGCGCGTAGACGCTTGGCATGAACAGCAATTCGACGCTGACGAAGCCTTCGCCTTCGCACACATCGCAACGGCCTTTGGCGACGTTGAAAGAGAACTGTCCTGCATCGTAGCCGGCTGTTTTGGCGTCCTCGGTGGCGGCGAACTGTTTGCGCACGTTGTCGAACAGTCCCGTGTAGGTCGCGAGGTTCGAGCGCGGAGTGCGGCCGATGGGTTTCTGGTCCACTTGCACCAGGCGCTTGATCGTTTCCAGCCCGCTGGCGATGCGCCCGCCGGTGAATTGCGGGGCGTCGTCTTCGAGGCTCGGTTCGTCCTGATCGCTGGCGGCGGTGGGACGACCCAGATCGGCGCCCACCAGTTCCAGCAATGCCTGACTGACCAGGCTTGATTTACCAGAGCCGGAAATGCCGGTCACGGCCGTGAAGCACCCCAGCGGAAAATCCGCGTTCAGGTCGTCGAGGTTGTTGCGGGTGATGCCTTCGAGACGCAGCCAACTCGAGGGTGTGCGGCGGTCAGTGCGCAAGTCGCTGTGTTCGGCGAACAAGTGCAGGCGGGTGCGAGACGCCTCGATCTGCGCAAGCCCTTCGGGAGGACCACTGTAAAGCACGCGTCCGCCATGTTCGCCCGCCGCAGGACCGACGTCGATCAACCAGTCAGCGCGGCGCATGGTTTCCAGGTCGTGTTCGACCACGAACAGAGAGTTGCCCGACGCTTTGAGTTGCTGCAACGCGGCGAACAGGGCTTCACTGTCGGCGGGATGCAGGCCAGCGGACGGTTCGTCCAGCACGTAAATCACACCAAACAGTTGCGAACCGAGCTGCGTGGCGAGGCGCAGGCGTTGCAGCTCGCCGGACGACAGGGTCGGCGTGCTGCGTTCCAGTGCCAGATAACCGAGGCCGAGGTCGGTGAGGGTCGTTACGCGAGCCAACAGGTCTTGGGCGATGCGCTGGGCGGCAAGGCGTTTTTCGATGGACATATCGGCCTTGGTCGACCCATCCGCCACCGGCTTCAACACGTCGGCCAGGCGCAGGAGCGGCATTTGCGACAGCTCGCCGATGTCTAGACCGGCGAAGGTCACCGACAGGGCTTCACGTTTCAGGCGCTTGCCGTCGCAGAGCGGGCAGGGGCTGCCGCGCATGAACTGCGACACGCGTCTCTTCATCAGCGCGCTTTGGGAGTGGGTGAAGGTGTGCAGCACGTAGCGGCGGGCGCCGATGAACGTGCCCTGATAACTCGGTTCCAGCTTGCGTTTAAGGGCGACGCGGGTTTCTTCCGGGGTGAGCCCGGCGTACACCGGCGCGGTCGGCTGCTCTTCAGTGAACAGAATCCAATCCCGCTGTTTTTTCGGCAAGTCGCGCCAAGGGATGTCGACGTCATAGCCCAGGGTCACGAGGATGTCGCGCTGATTTTGCCCTTGCCACGCGAGCGGCCAAGAGGCGACGGCGCGCTGGCGAATGGTCAGCGAGTCGTCCGGAACCATCAGCGCTTCCGACACTTCATACACGCGGCCCAAACCATGGCATTCGGGGCAGGCGCCTTGGGGCAGATTGGGCGAGAAGTCCTCGGCGTACAGCATGGGCTGGCCGTCCGGGTAGTGGCCGGCCCGCGAGTACAGCATGCGAATCAGGCTCGACAAAGTAGTAACGCTGCCCACCGACGAGCGTGTGCTGGGCGTGCCCCGCTGCTGTTGCAGGGCGACGGCGGGCGGCAGGCCCTCGATGGAATCGACGTTGGGTACGCCCACCTGGTCGATCAGGCGGCGAGCATAGGGCGCCACCGATTCGAAATACCGGCGCTGGGCTTCCGCGTAGAGCGTCGAGAATGCCAAGGAGGATTTGCCCGAACCCGACACCCCCGTGAACACCACCAAGGCATCCCTCGGGATGTCCACATCGACGTCCTTGAGGTTGTGTTCGCGCGCGCCGCGCACCCTGACAAAGCCGGGTTGATCCGGCGCGACTTTGAAAGAAACAGGGGGGCGGGTGTCGGCGTCGTGCGGAGGGTGTGGCGCTGTGGTCATGGGCGGGCCTTGGCGTGATTCGAATCGGTCTGGGTGCAGAGCTTACCGGGCATCAGGAACTTTGGGGGTATGGCCCGCGTCGTCGTGCTCGCCTCCAGTCAAGGGCTGCTCTTTGCGGGTTTCCTGGGTGCGGTCGCGATCATCCGCCACATCAGCGGGTTTGGCGTCAGGGTCGTTGATTTTTTCCCCGGGGGTATGGGCGGTCATGATTTGTCTCCTGTGACGTCACGCAGGGCTTCGGCAGCCTGCAAGCCTTTGAGAAATCCGGCCAATGCGGCTTCTTCCAGTCGTAAACCCTGGCGCTGACGCGAACGAGGCAGCTTGGCGAGTTCGCCCACGACAAAGGCCTCCAGCACGGCGGGGTGGATGTAGCATTTTCGGCACACCGCTGGGGTGTTGCCGAGCAGCCGGGCGACTTCCTTGACCATCGCGACGATGTGTTTCTTCGCGTCAGCCTCGGGCTCCCAGTCCAGTTTGCGCAGGGTGGTCAGTGCCATGGCGCTGCCGGCCCAGGTGCGGTAATCCTTGGCCGTGAAGTCGGCGCCGGTCAGGTCGTGGAGGTAGCGATTGATGTCCGACGAACTGACGGTGTGGCGCTGGCCGTCTTCGTCCAGGTATTGAAAAAGGTTCTGCCCCGGTAATTCCATGCAGCGCTTGATGATGTTCGCCAAGCGTCGGTCCGTGACGCTGACCTCGTGTTCAACGCCACTTTTGCCGCGAAACTGGAACAGGATTTTGCTGCCATGAACATCCACGTGTTTGTTGCGCAGCGTGGTCAGCCCGTAGGACTTGTTGTCCCGGGCGTATTGGCTGTTGCCGATGCGGATCAGGGTCTGGTCCAGCAGCGACACCACCGCCGCCATGACTTTTTCGCGGCCCATGCCGGGAGCGGCCAGTTGCGCCTCCAGTTGCTTGCGCACCTTGGGCAATGCCTTGCCGAACGCGATCATGCGCGCGTACTTGTTCTCGTCGCGAATCTCGCGCCAACGAGGGTGATAGCGGTATTGCTTGCGGCCTCGTGCGTCTTTGCCGGTGGCTTGTAGATGGCCTTTTGGGTCTGCGCAGATCCACACGTCGGCGTACGCGGGCGGGATCACCAGCGCGTTGATGCGCTTGATTTCCGCCTCGTCGCTAATGCGTTCGCCGTCGGTATCGAAATAGGCGAATTTGCCGCGCAGGATCTTGCGCGTGAAGCCCGGCTGGCTGTCATCGACATAATGCAGGTCTTTGGGCAGGTCTTCGCGGGTAAGAGCGTCCGACATGAAGGGCAATCCTGAGGGCTGGTCTTTGCATTGACCTTCCCGCTGCACAGTCGTGCCGATTATTTGCTTCGGCGATCAGCGCACGGCTCAGACGCAGCTCAAGCCAGCAGGGCCACCGACTTGATCTGCGCCCAGAGCGTCTGGCCCGTGTGCAAGTGCAACTGATCCCGCGAATAACGCGTGATGCGCGCCAGCAGCGGCGTGCCCGACGCGTCCAGACGGACCAGCACGTGGGCCGTGTTGTCGGCAGGCACTTCGCTGATGACGGTGACCGGCAGACGATTGAGGATACTGGTCTGATCGTCGGCTTGCAGGGTCAGGCTGACGTCTCGCGCTTGCACCTTGAGGCGTAGGGGTTTGTTCATTTCCAGCACGGAATGGGCCACGCGGATCGTGAGATCGCTACGGGGAAGGCGGACGGTGACCAGGTCGTAGGCGGCATCGTAGGCCACAACCGCGCCCTCAATGACCACGCCCGCGTCATCGCCCATTGCCAATGGCAGGTCGAGTCGCGCCAGGGTTTCAGCAATGGGACCGCTGGCCAGCGCCTGGCCACCGCTGAGCAGCACCAGATGATCCGCCAGTCGAGCGACTTCGTCCTGCGAGTGACTGACGTACAGCATCGGAATGTCCAGCTCGTCGTGCAGGCGCTCCAGGTACGGCAGGATTTCGCCCTTGCGCCGGGCGTCCAGCGCGGCCAACGGTTCATCGAGCAGCAGCAGCCGAGGGCTGGTCAGCAGGGCTCGGGCGATACCGACCCGTTGGCGTTCGCCCCCGGACAGCTTGTCCGGTTGACGGGCGAGCAGGTGATCGATGCCGAGCAGGGTGGTCGCCTGTTCCAGATTCACATGACGTTCCCGGGCCGGAATGCGTTTGAGGCCGAATTCCAGATTGCCCCGGACGGTAAGGTGCGGGAACAGGCTGGCCTCCTGAAACACGTAGCCCAGCGAGCGTTTGTGCGGCGGGACGAAGACGCCGTTGGCGCTGTCCTGCCACACCTCGCCGTTGATCGAGATGAAGCCGGTCGAGGCTTTTTCCAGCCCCGCGATGCAGCGCAGGCAGGTGGTCTTGCCGGAGCCGGAATGGCCATACAGCGCCGTGACGCCGCGCCCCGGCAGGGACAGATCGACGTTCACAGTGAATTCGGGGAAGTCCACGTTCAGGCGGACGTCGATGGTCGAGGTCATGACGGTCAGCTCCAGGTCGCTTTGGTCTTGCCGCTGGAGTAGAGGGCCAACAGAACCAGAAAAGAGAACACCAGCATGAAGCCCGCGAGCCAGTGGGCCTGCGCGTACTCCATGGATTCAACGTGGTTGTAGATCTGCGTCGAGACCACGCGGGTTTTTTCGGGGATGTTGCCGCCGATCATCAGCACCACGCCGAATTCACCCACGGTGTGCGCGAAGCCGAGGATGGCGCCGGTGATGAAGCCCGGGCGAGCCAGCGGCAGGACGACGGAAAAGAAGGTGTCCCACGGGGTGGCACGCAGGGTGGCGGCGACTTCAAGCGGGCGCGGGCCAATCGCCACGAACGCATTCTGCAGCGGCTGGACCACGAAGGGCATTGAATACAGCACTGAACCGAGGACCAGGCCGCTGAAACTGAACGTCAGCGTGCCCAGCCCAAGGCTTTGGGTGAATTGTCCAAACGCGCCATTCGGCCCCAGCAGCAATAAAAGGTAGAAGCCGATGACCGTGGGCGGCAACACCAACGGCAAAGCGACGATAGCCCCCACCGGGCCCTTGAGCCATGACCGGGTGTGGGCCAGCCACAACGCGATGGGGGTGCCGACGATCAGCAGAATCACGGTGGTCAACGACGCCAGCTTCAGCGTCAGCCAGATCGCCGCCAGGTCGGCACTGCCCAGCGGCATTTACAGCTGATACCCGTAGGATTTGATGACGGCAGCTGCTTTTGGACCTTTCAGGTAGTCCATCAGAGCTTTAGCAGCGGCACTGTCCTTGCCTTTGTTGAGGATGACCGCGTCCTGTTTGATCGGCTCATGCAGGTTGGCCGGCACGATCCACGCGGAACCGCTGGTCAATTTGCCGTCTTTATACACCTGTGACAGCGCGACGAAACCCAGCTCGGCGTTGCCGGTCTGCACGAACTGGAACGCTTGGGCGATGCTCTGGCCCTCGACGATCTTGGCCTTGGTCGCTTCAGTCAGGCCTTCCTTTTCCAGCACCTGAGTGGCGGCCAGGCCATAAGGCGCGGCTTTCGGGTTGGCGATGGAGAGGTGTTGGTACGCGTTCTTTTTCAGCACTTCGCCCTTGTCATCGACATAACCTTCTTTGGCGGACCACAGGGCCAGCGTGCCGACGGCATAGGTGAAGCGCGAGCCTTTGACGATTTCGTTTTCGCTTTCCAGTTTGGCCGGGGTGGTGTCGTCGGCGGCGAGGAACACTTCGAACGGCGCGCCGTTCTTGATCTGCGTGTAGAACTGACCCGTGGCGCCAAACGACGCGACCAGTTTATGGCCGGTGTCTTTTTCGAAATCCTTAGCGATGGCCTGGATCGGAGCGGTGAAGTTGGCCGCGACGGCGACTTGCACTTCATCGGCGAACGCGCTGCTTGCGGACAAGGCCGCGACGGCGAGGGCCAGGGATTTGAAGGTGACGCGGAGGGACGTTGCGCGCATGAAGCAGCTCCATGTTGGTTTTTATGTGAGTGAGGGCAGGGTCGGCTCGTACCGGCCAAACGCTATGCAGCGGAATATATAGCGATAGCGCGTGGCAAGGAAGCCAGATTGCGGTTGTTCGGTTTAGGTTGATTTATTAGACGGTCGGTCTAATATGGCATTCCATGACTGATCTGATCGCAAAACCCCGACGCCCAGGGCGTCCTCCGAAAGTGGCCCGCCCCGACGACTTCGACACCCGTGAAGCCCTTATTCGCTGCGGTGTGGAAGTGCTGACCGAGCAGGGCTTCATGGCCACTGGCATCGACAGCATCCTAAAACGCGTGGGCGTGCCCAAGGGCTCGTTCTACCATTACTTCGCCAGTAAAGAGGCGTTCGGGCTCGCGGTGCTGGACAGTTATGCAGGCTATTTCGCAAGGCGCCTGGACCGCTGGTTGCTGGATGAGTCGCTGTCGCCTCTGGAACGCCTGGCCGGTTTCGTACAGCACTCCAAGGCGAGCATGGCCCGTTATGATTTCAGGCGCGGCTGCCTCGTGGGCAACATGGGTCAGGAAGTCAGCGTGCTGCCGGAAGGGTTTCGCGACGCGCTGGAGCAGACGTTCCTCGATTGGCAACGGCGCTTGTGTGCTTGCTTCGATGCGGCAAAGGCCGTTGGAGAACTGCCAGGGCGTGCGGATTGTGGCGAGCTGGCCGCGTATTTCTGGATCGGTTGGGAAGGCGCCGTGTTGCGCGCACGGCTCGTTCAGAGCGACACCCCCCTCAATACATTCATCGCCGGGTTTCTGCGTGGGCTGCCACGCTGATTTCTTCGGCTCTATTTATAGACGATCGGTCTATACGGGAGAAGAGCATGTTCAATGGCATTTTGATCGATAAAGACGACAGCGGTTATCACGTCAAACTGACGTCTATCGATGAGTCGCAGCTGCCCGCAGGCGACGTCACCGTGCGGGTGTCCCACAGCACACTCAACTACAAGGATGCCCTGGCGATCACCGGCAAGGGGCCGATTGTCCGTCAGTTTCCGATGGTGCCGGGCGTTGATCTGGCGGGCATTGTCGAGGACAGCGGCGATCCGGATTTCAAGTCCGGCGATGCGGTCGTGCTCAACGGTTGGGGTGTTGGCGAAGGGCATTGGGGTGGGCTGGCGCAGGTGGCGCGGGTTCAAGGTAAATGGCTGATCCCGCTGAATGCGGCATTCACCCCCGCCCAGGCGATGGCCATCGGCACAGCAGGTTACACAGCCATGCTAGCGGTGATGGCGCTGGAGAAGAACGGCGTGACCCCGGACAAGGGCGACGTGCTGGTGACCGGCGCCAATGGCGGCGTCGGCAGCTTCTCGATTGCCTTGCTGGCGAAACTCGGTTATCGCGTGGTGGCGTCCACCGGGCGGGCCTCCGAAGCGGAATACCTGAAGCAACTGGGCGCGGCGGAAATCATCGACCGCGCCACCCTGTCCGAGCCCGGACGCCCTCTGGCCAAAGAGCGCTGGGCAGGCGCCATCGATTCGGTAGGCAGTCACACCTTGGCCAATGTCTGCGCCAGCACCCGTTATTGGGGCACGGTCGCCGCCTGCGGGCTGGCCCAAGGCATGGACTTTCCCGCGTCGGTCGCGCCTTTCATCTTGCGCGGTGTCACGCTGGCGGGCATCGACAGCGTCATGCGTCCGCGTCAGGACCGTATCGACGCATGGACGCGACTGGCGACCGACCTGGACCCGAAGGCGCTGGCGCTGATCAGCCACGAAATCGGCTTGAGTGAGGTGATCGCGACTGCCCATCGGCTGATGGATGGGCAGGTGCGCGGGCGGGTGGTCGTCGACACCGGGCGCTAAGCCGCGCTGCGGGTCCCCGATTTGCCATAGAAAAAGTCGGTGATTTGCAGCACCTTGATTAGGCTGCAGGCCGGGTGTTTTGGATTGATCAGCACCAGCCGTATTTCCTCCATGGCGGCTGACGGCAGGATCAATCCCAACTGGTCATTGCGTTCGAGCCATTCGCCCCCGTAGTCCATGCTGGGCCGGTCGGCGGGGAAGTTGTCCCAGCCCATCGGCAATTGGTCGACGGCGGGCGTTTCATACAGTTCGGGGTCGGGCGGCAATTCGAGGTGCATGAGCTTGAAACGCAGTTGAGGAACGTGCCCGGCGAGGATCACCGGGTCGAGCGCGCAGCCGGACGGACTCAGGCCCAGGTACACGGCGGGTACGTCCGGCGGATTCCAGCGACCGCCGTACACGGCGGCGCCTGCGCCGGTAAGGCCAGTGATGTCGTCGGCCTTGCTGATTCTCCAGGCGTGCATCACACCACCCCGCCATGTTCCAGGGCCGCCAACGCGCGGCGAACCTGGCCAGCGCCGATTTCGGTTTCGCACAAAGTGAGCGGGGTCTGGTCGTTGAGGGCGCGATTAACGGTCATCATCCAGCGCCGTGCGGTGTCTTGGTCCTGGAACACCTCGGCGGCGCGCATGGCCAGCGAAGCGACCCGGTCCAGCCGTTCGGAACCGACCAGATCCAGTGGCCGTCGTTGCCGCTGCCGACGTTCCAGTGTCGAAATCGAGGCGTTGAGCAGGGCTTCCAGCTGGCTGTTGCTCAATTGAAATGCGTTGCGTACGGTCTTGACCCACCCTGGCGGAAAACCGGTGCGGATGTAGGCGAGTCGTTCTGTTTCATTGCGGGTGCTGAGCTGATCGGCGATCAGCCAGAAAGCGGGCGAAGCCGCGTGAGTCGACGCTTGAAAAATGGCAGGCACGTCCATGCTCCTTCATCAGATGTCCGACGCAGGACGTTACGCCCCTGTCAGGGTTTCTCAAGCGCCAAGCTGTTACACGGATTTGCCTGTGTTTCGTGGTCGAGCAACTGACGCTTGCGCTCCGCGCCCCAGCGATATCCGGACAGCCCGCCGTCGCTGCGCACCACCCGATGACAGGGGATAGCCACTGCCAGCGGGTTAGCGCCGCACGCCTGCGCGACAGCGCGGAACGAGCGGGGCGCGCCGATGCGTTTGGCAATGTCTGCGTAGCTGGCGGTGGTGCCTGGCGGGATGTGTTTCAGCGCCTGCCAGACCCGTTGCTGAAACGCCGTGCCTTGCAAATCCAGGGGCAAGTCCAGACCCAGTCCGGGGGCTTCGACGAAGCCGACGACCTGAGCCACCAACTGCTCGAATCCGCCGTCGCCGCCAATCAGCGTGGCGTTGTGAAACTGATCTTGCAGATCGCGGACGAGTTGGTCCGGATCATCGCCGAGCAGGATCGCGCACACGCCGCGTTGGCTCTGAGCGACCAGAATCGAGCCAAGGAAGCATTCGCCCACCGCAAAATGAATGTCGGCGTTGGTGCCGCCCTTGCGGTAGTCCGACGGCGTCATGCCGAGCAGGGTTTCGCTGGCTTCGTAGAAGCGGCTGTTGGAGTTGAACCCTGCGTCGTACATTGCCTGGGTGATGGTCTGGGTGTCGCTCAGTCGATGGCGCACGCGCTCGGCGCGGTGGGCGCTGGCCCAGGCCTTGGGAGTGACGCCCGTGACGGCCTTGAACACACGGTGAAAATGCCAAGGGCTCATGCCCGAGCGTGCGGCGAGGGCGTTGAGGCTGGGGGGCTGTTCCGCCTCGGCGATGTGTCGGCACGCGTTGGCGACGATCCCGGCGTGTTGCTCGGCCAGGTGGGTCTGATCGGCAGCGGCCCGTTTGCTGGGGCGGTAACCGGCGGCTTCGGCTTGCGCCGCGCAGTCGAAGAAAATCACGTTCTCCGGACGCGGCAGGCGCGACACGCTGCTGGGGCGGCAGTAAATGCCGGTCGTGCGGACGGCGTAGACGAACTGCGCGTCGGCAGCCGGGTCACGGGCTACCACGGCCGCCCAGCGCGGGTCGTCTTCGATGTGTTGTGCAGACCGTTGCAACTTGCCCTGGCCCATGACCCATTACCTCTGAAAATGACTGTTGAGCCTCAAGACTACTGCCTGCGCCGAGGTCAGGAACCCCGAGTCTTGCGGTCAAATTCAGCCTGGCATGGGCGGCAGAGTGCCCAGCAAGGACACGGCCGCCAGCGCGGCCCCACCCGACAGGCCTTCGAGCAGTACACTGGCCCTCAAGACGGGAAGTCGCAAGACGTGGGCGCGCGCCAGGCTTCGGTTCACCGCTGCCAGCGCCAGCATGCACAGCACCAGTGCCACTTTGATCCCCAGCACTGCGCCGAACCCCGAAAACGCCGGGTCTGGCCACCATCCGCCACTCAGGGCGCGCACGTTGACCAGCCCTGTGACGATGATCACCGCCACCAGCCCGTAACCGATGCCGCTGAAGCGCAGCAGCACGGCACGCAGGCCCACCGGATCAACGGATTTGATCAGAACGGCCAGCATCAGCAGGCCGCCCAGCCAGGTGGCGACGCCGAGCAGGTGCAGCATCTGGTTGAGGATCAGCAGTTGGCCGCGCAGGCCGTCGAACATGGCGCCATGACCCACCGGCGCCAGCGTCAGCAACAAAAGGGCGTTGATCCAAAGGCGCGACTTCACCGATATGCCCGGACGGATCACCCAGATCAATGCCAGCAGATTGAGCGCCAGATGCACGACCCAGACGTGACCGAAGAAGGTGTGGCCCAGGACCAGTGCGAGCGTGGAGGGCGCAAACCCTTCGCGCCAGTCACCGGCCATGCTCCCGGCGGTCAGCATCAGCCAGCCCAGTGCGCTCAGCAGCGCCGTGCCGGTCAGCCACGCGAGCTGGAGGTCAAGTCGACGGCTGTCGGGACGTGTTACGAACGCCGTCAGGTTCGAGGTGAATAGCACACTGCGAAACAGGCCCGAACCGAACAGCAGCAAGACAGCGCCAAAGTGCACGAACCGGCACAGGATCAACCCTTCTTGCATGGCGTTATGGCGTCACCTGAAAGCGATAAACGCCTTCGCTTTTGTGCGTATCGACCGACACCGCATGCCATTCGACCTTGTATTTGCCCGGGGCCAGCGGGACGGCCGGGACCACGATCAGCACTTTTTTATCGGCGGGGTCGGTGGTGACGCTCTGGGTCTGGATGATTTCGGTGGTTTCCCCCGGACCGTCGAGGCTGATCGCGACTTTGGTGAATTTTTCTTCGACGCCTTCTGAGAAATTCAGGCGCAGTTCCTTGGGCGTGGTCACTTCGCTGTCGGCGGCAGGCAGTTGGCTCTCCAGGTGCGCATGGGCGAAAGCCGGCGTGGCGATCAGGGAGGCGAGCAACGGCAGGCAAGCGAGGGCGAGTTTCAAGCGGTGGGCAGACATCAAGGGTTCCTTCGAATTCGTGAAAGCGTGTTGCAGCGACAGGCCGGTCTGGAGCCGATGCCGTGTCGATTCCGGTCAATGCGAGCGCTACTAGACCAGAAACCGCCTCTCGACTCCAGTTAAACCCCTGAACGGTGCATCAGACCGGAAGGCGTTTCTGAACGCTGCGGGCCATGATCTCCAGGTCTTCGAACGGGTTTTTGCCCACCAGCATGAAGTCCTGCCGGGTGTTGGACCAGTACACCACGTTGAGTCCCAGGCGTTGTTCCCGGCCAAGGGTTTCGCTGCCGGTGCGTGCTTGATTGATGCACAACGCCAAGGGGCCGTGCCGGGCATCGAGGTAGGTCAATTGGCCGATAAGCACGCCGTCGTAGTCGAGGATTTGCGCCCGCCGGAATTCCGCACCGGGCAATGCCACCATTTCAGGGTTCAGCGCCAGGCCGAGCTGTTGTCCCACCGAACTCAACTGGGAGACATGGGACGAGCGGTCAGCGGTCAGGTTGTCGAGGGTTTGCGGGGTGTACAACGCCATGTATTCGGCCACCGAACCGCGCCATCCGCCGCCGGATTTAGGGCTTTGGACCCCCATAAACAGGCGATCTGCGGCGATTCCGGCGACAACGAAGGTCGCGGCCATGGCCAGGAAACCGCGACGGCTCAGGGCTGGCTTCGGTGGTGCGGCCGCTGCGGGCAACCCGTCGAGCATGTGTTGCAGGCGTGCGGTGGGGGCATCGTCCAGGACCGAATCAAACGCTTCGCGAAACGGCAGGTCCGACCGTTTCAGCCGTTCAAACCGTGCCGCGACCGAGGCGTCGGTGCGCAGCAGGTCATCGATGGACTGGCGTTGTTCCCGGTCGAGTTCGTCGTCCAGCCAGGCGACCAGCCATTCGTCCGAAGGGGGGGCGTGTGTCGTATCGTGGGTCATCGCCGTTCTCCTGTCGAAGGGCTCGACATGGCGGGTGGTGCGGTTTCAGCCAGTTTCAGGCGCGCGGCCGCCAATCGGCTCATGACGGTGCCCACGGGAATTTGCAGGATGTCGGCAGTCTCCTTGTACGAAAGTCCTTCGACATAGGTCAGAAAGACCGTTTCGCGTTGGGCTTCCGGCAGCGCGTTGACACGTTTGATCACTTGGGCGGCGAGGACCTCTTTCTGCGCCTGGCTTTCCCCGTCAAAGGACAGTTCCTGCTCGGCATCGACGAAACCCTGGCCCTGACGGACCCGTTGCGAGCGCAGTTCGTTGAGCCAGATCGAATGCATGATCGCCAACAGCCAACGGTCCAGACGGGTGCCCGCGGCGAACTGCGCGGCACGCTCCAGCGCCCGGACACAGGTGGCTTGCACCAGATCATCGGCCAGGTGCTTTTGTCGAGACAGCACCCAGCCGTATCGCCACAACCTTGGCAACAGAAGACCCAGCTCCCGGCGAAACTCAGCGTCTCTGCCTATGATGGCCTCCCGGCCTGTCGCTCATCATTCACTGAAGCGAACTCAGGTCTGCGGCGCTGCGGCGATGGCGTCGGCCAGGTCTTCGTACTCTTCACAGGTGGTGCTGCACAGCGCCTTGATCTTCACCAACTGTTCTTGAGCGAGATCGACGCGGCCCTTGATCACGTACGCCTCGCCCAGGTACTCCCGCACTTGTGCGTAGTTGGGGTCCAGGGCCACGGATTTCAGGTAGTAGCCGATGCCTTCATCGGTCCGGCCCAATTTGCGGGTGGCGTAGCCGCGATAGTTCAGCGCCTTCGCGGTATTCGGGTTTTGCAGGGTGTCGAGCAACGACAGCGCTTCTTCGTAGCGGCCGTCTTTGGCGAGGCGGTAGGCATAATCGGTGCGGTCGGCGTCCGAGGTGGCCTTGCTGGTCTGCATGACGCATTTGCCGGATTTGCTGTCCCAGACCTGGCCTTTCGGGCAGTTGGGCTTGGGCGGGGCGGATTCGTCGCCCGAGGCGTGGGCCTGACCGGCGAACAGCGCCAGGGCCACGCAGGCCCCCAGCAACAGGGAGGGACGGGACGGCGTGGCATGTGCCGAGTGGGTGTTCATGGTTCTCATGCTCCGTAAATGATGGGATCGAATACGCGTTCGGCCCTGCCGAACACCACAACGACCGGGTGCAGGCCCGGTCAGCGAAGGATCAGCCGCGCAGATCCCCGCGAGGCATCGGCAACATGCGTTTCAAGGTGCTGTCGCCGATGATGTAGTGATGCCACAACGCAGCGGCGGCATGCACCCCTGCCAAAAAGATGATCGCCCAGGCAACGTTGTCATGCAGACCGCCCAAGGTGCTCCGCAGCCCGTGATCGATGGCGAACGGCGCCGGGATCGGAAATAAGCCAAAGAACGTGAACGGCTCACCCTGCGCCCAGCGAAACAGAAAACCCAGCGAGATCTGCGCCAGCAACAGCAGGTACAGCACGCCGTGCCCGAGGCTGGCCGCCAGATGGGCGGCGGGGTGGGTGTCGTGTTTCGGGCGATTGCCACCGAACACGCGCCACACGATGCGCGCGACGATCAGCACGGCAAAAGCGATGCCCAAGGAAATATGCACTGACTGTAGCCCCTTGCGCAGGTCCGTGCCTTTGGCGAGAAACGCCCAGATGTGGGCGCTGGCGAACAGAAAAATGACAACCGCGGCGGTCAGCCAGTGAAAAAGGCGAGTGATGCGGTCGTAGTGGTGAGCGGGAAGGCTGTGCAGGCGTGAAGTCGTGCTGTTCATGTGTAATCCCCGAAAGTGTCGAACCGTAAACACCCCGGCGAAGAAAGTTATTCGGCCCGGTCGTAAATTCTTTTCGGAGAAGGTCCGACGTACCGGGACCCTACCTCATCCCGGCACGCCCAGCCCGTTTCAGACCTTGAAAAAGCTCACGCGGGCGGTGAGTTGATCGGCGAGTTGCGAAAGCTCCTTGCTCGACAGTGCGACCTGATTAGAGCCCACCGCCGCCTCGCGGGCCGAGTCATGAATACGGTTAATGTTCTGGCTGACGTCTTCCGCCACGGCGCCTTGCTGCGCAGCGGCACTGGCGATTTGCGCGTTCATGTCATTCAGCGCACCAACCTCGTGGCGAATTTTCACCAGCGCCGTTTGCGCTTCCTGGGTCTGCTGGACCGTACGGTGAGCCATTTCCCGGCTTTCGCGCATCAGCCCGGCCGTGACGCCAGCACCGGCCTGCAACTGGCCAACCATGTTGCGGATTTCCTGTGTGGACTCCTGTGTCCGTGTGGCCAGCGAGCGAACTTCATCGGCCACCACGGCAAAGCCACGACCTGCTTCACCGGCTCGGGCGGCTTCGATGGCGGCGTTCAGGGCCAGCAGGTTGGTGCGTTCGGCGATGGCGTTGATCACCGCGACGATGGTCTCGATGGACTGACTGTCTTCGGAGACTTTTCCGACAGAATCAGCGGCGCTTTCCAGCTTGTACGCCAGTTCGTGCATGGCTTTGGCGGTGCCTTCGACCATGAGCTTGCCGTACTCGACTTCCTGATCGGCTGTTTCGGTGGCGTTCGCCGCCTTGGCCGCGTAACCGGCGACTTCCTTGACGGTGCCCGCCATTTGGCCGATAGCCGTGGCCATGTGCTCAGTCTCGGTGGCCTGCAAGCGCATCTGTTCGCTGTTGCTGTCGGAACTGGCGCGCAGTTGCGAGGACGAGCCCATCAAATCCATCGCCGCCGCCCGCACCTGGTTGATGGTGGCGGAGAGGTGCGCATTGGTGATTTTCAAGGCGCCCATCACGCTGTCGGGGTAGGGCGTTTCAATGGCTTGAGTCAGTTCACCCGACGCCAGCCGTCGGATGGAGGCCGCGACTTCGTGGGGTTCTGCACCGAGGGTCGATTTGACGCTGCGGATGATCAGCAGCGAAGCCACAACGCCCAGCGCCACGGCAACGGCGGTGGCGATCAACATCAGCACCGCGAAACTGGCGGCAGTGACGCGCACCATGCCGATATGGTCGGCAATGGAGGCTTCTTCCAGATCGATCAGCGCGTTGATGCGGTTCAGCCAGTCCTTGTAGGCGCCCGAAACGTCAGCCATCAGCGCGGTCTGTGCCTGGTCGATGTCGCCTTGTTGACGCAGGCGCAGCACTTTGTCGGTCGCGCTCAGGGCGGCACGTTCCGCCGCTTTGATGCTGGCCAGAAACTCCTGTTCGCGGGCAGTGGCGCCTTTGGTTTGATAAATCTGGTCCATCGGGCTGGCGGACGCTTGATACAGCGCGTTCAGGCGCTCGATGTCGCGCAGGTGGGTCGCCAGGCCCTGGTCATCGCGGACCAGCACGGCGTCGCGCACCGCAATGGCCCGGTCATGCACGCTGCCTCGGAAGTTGATCGCATAACGCTGCTTGATCGTGGCGTCTTCACTCACATCCGTCAGCGTATTTTCAATAATGCTGACCCGGTGCACGCCGATGAGGGTGATGAGGATCATCAGGGCGAGTACCAGACCGAAGCCGAGCCCAAGCCGTTTGCCGATCGTAAGCTGTTTGAACATGTCCGCCGGTTCCAACTGTTGTCTGATATTAGATGGCTACTACTGATGCTCGTTATACGTCATCGCTAAGCCGTCTGCAGGCACTTTTATCTATCGGGGCGATATACGCTGCCGGTGGCGAGTCGGGTCGGGAAATGAAGCCTGCGGGTGATTAAACACTGTGAGTGATGGCATCAAGTGCGCGGAGAGTTGCGAACTATCGTGAATTAACCAGATAGTGAAAACTGCATGAAGATTATTTAATAAAAAAAGCCACCGCACTGACGTGGGGTGGCTAAAAAGTCTTACCAAAGGAATGATGAAGTGGAGCAAGATTCGATTACTTGATGCTGCGGATTCACCAAGTCATTGATTCGTGTGCTTCATCGCCGACAAAGGTAACACCGGTGGCGGCGCTGCAACTATTACTAAGATCGATAGTGACTATCACGACCCATTCATGAACCGTCCGGCGGAAAAATGCTAAAAGTTTTTCGCCCGAGGAGCACACTCGGCAAGAAATGGGGTTGATATACCTCATTGCAACAATAAGGAAATGGGCCTGTAGCCTGTAGATCAACCGTGAACATCAATTACGGTGCCGATGTATTTTTGCCCATCTGCCATAGCGCACATTCCACCGTTTCATCTTTCTCCTGAACTCAGGACGATACCCTGCATGTCAGGGTTTGCGGAACGTTGGGCCTTAATTGAGACAGGGGATAATAATGACATTTGTGAAATGGAACCTCGTGACGCTCGCGGTTTCGCTGGGCGTGAGCCAGATGGCGGCCGCTGGCGTCGTCAGTGATCAGTCCGATGCCAAGGGTTTTGTCGAAGACAGCAGCCTGACCGTTCATCTCAAGAACTATTACTTCAATCGCGACGGCAAGAACGGCGGTGGCGACCGCAAGGATTGGACCCAGGGCGTCATCGGTAACTTCACCTCTGGGTTCACCCAAGGCACGGTGGGCTTTGGCGTCGATGCCTACGGTGAGTGGGGCATCAAGCTGGACGGCGGCGCAGGCACCGCGGGGACTGGCAACCTGCCGGTGGATCGCCACGGCGATCCGGAAGACGAGTACGGCACCGCGGGCGGCGCCATCAAAATGCGGATTTCCAAGACCGAATTGCGCTACGGCGACCTGATGCCGACCGCGCCGGTGTTTGCCGCAGGCGGTTCGCGCCTGTTTACGCAGACGGCCACGGGCTTCAACCTGTTGAGCAGCGACATCGCCGGTCTGGAACTGGATGGTGGTCACTTCACGGGCGGCAATGGCCCGGTCACCACCAACCACGATCACGATATTTATGCGTCGTACGCGGGTGTTACGGCGTCGAGCATTGACTATGCCGGTGGCAAGTACACCTTCAACGACAACCTGACGGCCAGCCTGTATGGCTCCAACCTGAAGGACGTCTGGGACCAGTACTACGGTAACCTCAACTACACCCAAGGCATTACCGACACCCAGTCCGTCAACTTCGACTTCAATATCTATCGCACCAATGATGCCGGTTCGGCCAAGGCCGGTGATATCAGCAACACCACGTGGTCGCTGGCCGCCGCTTATTCTTTCCTGACCGCGCACACGATTACGCTGGCGTACCAGAAAGTGCATGGCGATACCCCTTTCGACTATGTGGCCTTTGGTATTAACGGCCCTGGCGATACGGCGGATTCGATCTTCCTCGCCAACTCCGTTCAATACTCCGACTTCAACGGCCCCGGCGAGAAATCGTGGCAAGCCCGTTATGACTTGAACATGGCGAGCTACGGCGTGCCGGGGCTTAGTTTCATGGCCCGTTATATCACCGGTGATGATATCGACGGCTCGCATATGCCGTCGAACAGCACCTACGTGAACTATGGTTACGGTGAAGATGGCAAGCACCACGAAATCAACGTCGAGGCCAAATATGTGGTGCAGGCCGGCCCGGCGAAGAACCTGTCGCTGCGTTTGCGTGAAGCGATCCATCGCGCCAATGCCGACCAGGCGGAAGGCGACGTGAATGAATTGCGTCTGATCGCGGATTACCCGATCAACGTGTTCTGATGCGTTAAACCTGCTGGTAATAAAAAGCCAGGCGAACCCGTAACGGTTGCCTGGCTTTTTTCATGGCGTAGAACGCTGTGTGAAAGATCAATCCGGCGTGTGATCCCCACGAATCGAGAAGTTCGACATGTGCTCCAGGCCTTTGATCAGGCCGGAGTGGTCCCAACCGCTGCCCCCCAGTGCCGCGCAGGTGCTGAATACCTGTTGAGCGTTGGCGGTGTTTGGCAGGTTCAGCCCCAGTTCGCGAGCGCCTTCCAACGCAAGGTTCAGGTCTTTCTGGTGCAGGGCGATGCGGAAGCCGGGGTTGAAAGTGCCTTTGATCATGCGTTCGCCGTGCACTTCAAGAATTTTCGACGAGGCGAAACCGCCCATCAGCGCTTCGCGGACTTTTGCCGGATCAGCCCCATTTTTCGAGGCGAACAGCAGCGCTTCCGCCACCGCCTGAATGTTCAGGGCGACGATGATCTGGTTGGCGACCTTGGCAGTCTGGCCGTCGCCATTGCCGCCGACCAGCGTGATGTTCTTGCCCATGGTCTGGAACAAGGGCAGGGCGCGCTCGAACGTGCCTTGATTGCCCCCGACCATGATGCTCAGGGTCGCAGCCTTGGCGCCGACTTCACCGCCCGACACCGGGGCGTCGAGGTATTGCGCGCCCGTGGCGTTGATCTTCTCGGCGAAGGTTTTGGTGGCGGACGGCGAAATCGAGCTCATGTCGATCACCACTTTGCCCGCACCGGTGCCTTCGCTCAGGCCGTTCTCGCCGAACAGTACGTCGTTGACCTGAGGGGTGTCGGGCAGCATGACGATGATGAATTCCGCTTCCTGGGCCACTTCTCGCGGGTTGTTCAACACCGTCGCGCCGCCGTCGATCAAGGAGGCGGGCGGGGCGACGAAGTGTTTCGACAGGATGAGTTGATGACCTGCTTTCTGCAGGTTTTCCGCCATGGGCAGGCCCATGATGCCGGTGCCGATAAAGCCGATGTTAGCCATGAAATGTTCCTCTTTTTTGTATATGTGCCGCCTGTAGGAGCGTGGCTTGTCCCGCGACCGACCGGGCACCGGTCGTAAAACTGAAACGCACGGTGTGTCAGGCACGCTGAGGTATCAGGTTTTACTGCTGCTTCGCACCAGATCGCGGGGCAAGCCACGCTCCTACAGGGCGATCCCGGTAGGCGTCAGTTTGTGTCAGATCAGGTTATGGGTCTTCAACCAGCCAAGCCCCGCTTCGGTGGTGGTCAACGGCTTGTACTCACAGCCGATCCACCCGCGATACCCCAGCTTGTCCAGGTGCCCGAACAGGAACCCGTAGTTGATCTCGCCAGTCCCTGGCTCATGCCGCCCAGGGTTGTCGGCCAGTTGCACGTGGCGAATCACCGGCAGGTTTTTTTCCAGGGTGCGGGCCAGGTCGCCCTCCATGATCTGCATGTGATAGATGTCGTATTGCAGCGACAGGTTGCGGCTGCCGACTTTCTCGCGGGTCGCCAGGGCCTGGGCCGTGGTGCTGAGGTAGAAGCCCGGGATGTCCAGGGTGTTGATCATTTCCATGACCAGATCGATGCCTTGGGCTTGCAGCCTGTCGGCCGCGTACTTGAGGTTGTCAACGAAGGTCTTTTCGATCAGCGCGTCATCGAAACCCTGTGGCTTGATCCCCGCCAGGCAGTTGACCTGGGTGTTGCCCAAAACCTTGGCGTAGGCGATGGCCAGATCGACCCCGGCGTAAAATTCTTCGACCCGGTCCGGGTGGCAGGCAATCCCGCGTTCGCCCTTGGCCCAGTCGCCCGCTGGCAGGTTGAAGAGCACTTGGGTCAGGCCGTTGGCGTCCAGTTCGGCTTTGATTTGCGCCGAGCTGAAATCGTACGGAAACAGGTATTCCACCCCGCTGAACCCGGCATTGGCCGCAGCTTCGAAGCGTTGCAGAAAGTCCAGCTCGGTGAACAGCATGGACAGGTTGGCGCAGAGACGTGGCATGGTTCGCTCCTTTCTTTCTCTTTATTCGGTGGCGTCGATCAGTGCCGTTATTTAGTCCAGCAGGCTGATCGCGGTCGGGGCGTCGGCTCGGTTGTCGGCGAGCGACTCGAATTCATTGATCGCGTTGATCTCGGTGCCCATGGCGATGTTGGTCACGCGCTCAAGGATGATCTCGACCACCACCGGCACGCTGTATTGCTGCATCAGGCTTGATGCCTCGGCGAACGCGGCCTGGATGTGTGCCGGATCGCTGACACGAATAGCCTTGCAGCCCAGGCCTTCCGCCACTGCAACGTGGTCCACGCCATAGCCTTCCAGCTCGGGGGCGTTGATGTTGTCGAACGCCAGCTGCACGCAATAATCGATGTCGAAGTTGCGCTGCGCCTGACGGATCAGACCCAGGTACGAGTTGTTCACCACGACGTGGATGTACGGCAGTTTGAACTGCGCGCCCACGGCCAACTCTTCAATCATGAACTGGAAGTCATAGTCGCCCGACAGTGCGACAACCTGGCGGCTCGGGTCGGCCTTGGCCACGCCCAGCGCTGCCGGAATGGTCCAACCCAGCGGGCCTGCCTGACCGCAATTGATCCAGTGACGCGGCTTGTACACGTGCAGGAATTGCGCGCCAGCGATCTGCGACAGACCGATGGTGCTGATGTAGCAAGTGTCCTTGCCAAAATACTGGTTCATCTCTTCGTACACGCGCTGCGGCTTGACCGGCACGTTGTCGTAATGGGTCTTGCGCTGCATCGTGCGCTTGCGTTCCTGACAACTGGCCAGCCACTGGCTGCGGTTTTTCAGCTTGCCAGTGGTGTGCCATTCGCGAGCGACTTCCAGGAACATCGCCAAGGCGGCGCCTGCGTCGGAAACGATGCCCAGGTCCGGCGTCAAAACGCGACCGATCTGCGTCGGCTCAATGTCGACGTGGATGAACTTGCGGCCTTCGCTGTACACCGAAACCGTACCGGTGTGGCGGTTGGCCCAGCGGTTGCCAATGCCCAGCACCATGTCCGATTCCAGCATCGTCGCGTTGCCATAACGATGGGAGGTTTGCAGGCCCACCATGCCGGCCATTTGCGGGTGATCGTCCGGAATCGTGCCCCAGCCCATGAGGGTCGGGATGACCGGAATGCCCGTCAGCTCGGCGAATTCCACCAGCGCATCCGAGGCATCGGCGTTGATAATGCCGCCACCGGCGACGATCAGCGGACGCTCGGACGCGTTGAGCATCGTCAGGGCTTTTTCAATCTGGTTACGGCTGGCCTGGGGCTTGATCACCGGCAGCGGCTCGTAGGCGTCGATGTCGAATTCGATCTCGGCCATTTGCACGTCGAACGGCAGGTCGATCAACACCGGACCCGGGCGGCCGCTGCGCATCAGCTGGAACGCTTTCTGGAACACGTACGGCACTTGGCCCGGTTCCATGACGGTGGTGGCCCATTTGGCGACCGGCGCGGCAATGCTGGCGATGTCGACGGCCTGGAAATCTTCCTTGTGCATGCGGGCCCGGGGCGCCTGGCCGGTGATGCAGAGAATCGGGATCGAGTCGGCGGACGCTGAGTACAGGCCGGTGATCATGTCGGTACCGGCCGGGCCGGAGGTGCCGATGCACACGCCGATGTTCCCGGCGATGGCGCGGGTGTACCCCTCGGCCATGTGCGAGGCGCCTTCGACGTGGCGGGCCAGCACGTGATCGATGCCGCCGAGTTTCTTGAACGCTGCGTACAGCGGGTTGATGGCAGCGCCGGGGATACCGAACGCGGTATCGACCCCTTCGCGACGCATCACCAGAACGGCGGCTTCGATGGCTCTCATGATGGTCATTTGTTAGTCTCCTGAACTCGATAGTTTTTGTACGTGCTCAGCCTGATTTGAATTCGAGAGTTTGTGAATGGCTGCTTTTGGCAGTTCTGTCGGTATCAGGAGTATCGAATGGATCGTTACACAGAGGTACGCAGTTACGTGCTGGTCGCCACTCACGGCAGTTTTGCGGCGGCGGCGCTGGTGGAAGGTGTGACGCCGGTGATCATGGGACGACGCCTGAGCGCACTGGAAGATCGATTGGGGGTGAAGCTGATTCACCGCTCCACTCGCGGCCTGACCCTGACCGATGCGGGCGAGTCGTACCTGGAAAACGCCAAGACCGTGTTGCAGTCGTTCGAAGAGCTGGACGCGAGCATCAGCGAGAACGAAAACAGCGTGCGCGGGCACCTGGTTGTCTCGGCCCCGGCAGGGTTCGGGCGTCAACATGTCGCCCCGCACGCACCGGAGTTTCAAGCGCGTTTTCCGGATTTGCAGCTGTCGTTCAACCTCACTGACAACGTGGTCGATCTGGTGCGCGAGGGCTATGACATGAGCATCCGCATCGGCGAGGTGCTCGACCCCAACTATGTGGCGATCAAGCTGTACGCCAACAAACGCGTGGTGTGCGGCTCACCGGGGTATTTTGCGGAACACGGTCTGCCGCAGACGCTGGAAGACCTGGCCGATCACAATTGCCTGACGTTCAACTTGCAGGGCGGACAACACAGGGGCTGGACCTTTCAGCGGGACGGCAAACCGGTGGCGATCAAGGTCACGGGCAATCTCTATTGCAACGATGGCGAGCTGTTGTACGACTGGGCCAAACGCGGGCTGGGCCTGTGCTGGCGCTCGACGTGGGAGATCCAGAACGCGGTGGGGAGCGGGGCGCTGGTCACGGTGCTGGATGACTTTGCGTTGCCCAGTTATGACATTCAGGGGGTCTATCCCCATCAGCACTACCTGCCCGCGAAGGTGCGGTTTTTCATCGCGTTTCTGAAGGAGGTGTACAACCGGCCGGGGTATTGGACGAACGGGGGATAACGGGCAGTCCTCAGCGGGAACCGATCAGGACGCTGACGCCACTCACGCGGTATTCAGACCGTCCCGGAGGTGTCAGATGTCTATGAAAATACTCGGTCCCGCCCAGCAGGGCTTTGGCCTGGACACCCGCGACTTCGCCCACAAGGACGCGTTCAAGGGCAGTGGAGGTTCATCCGCTCAGAGTGGGATGGTCAGTTTTGGTGGGGCAGCCGGGGCAGGCGGGCAAGTCAATTTTGGCGGCCAGCCTGCGGCGTTGAGCGACAGTCGGGTCGCGGCAGCTCAGGCACCGGCGGACGGCAACGACAGCTTGGGCAATCAGGTCCGTGACCTGGTGCAACAGATACTCCAGCTCATCGCGCAGATGATGCAAAACAACCAGAATGCGCCGCAGCCCCCCTCGGATGGCGCAGGCAATGGCAGTTCGCCGGGCCAATCGCAGAAGCCGGTGACGAACGCCGCCGCGCAGCCCCCGCAAACCGATCAGTCGGCTCAGCCTGCGCGCCAGACAGCGACACCGCCGACCTCGACACCGCAAACAGCGGCTGCCGAACCGCAAACCGCCACAGCCGACCCGGCCACGGCCACGCCTTCCACGAACAGCGCCAGCAGCACGGCTGCCACGGGAGACAATCCGGTCGCGGGCAGTGGTCCGCGCGCGTTCAACATCACCAACACTCAGGATCACCCGATCAAGATCGGGCAGTTCGACCAGCACGATCAACTGACGGCCGAGCTGACCCTGCAGCCCGGCCAGAAAGGCACGATGAAGTTCGAGAACGACACCACCGGATTGCTCAAACAGGCCGATGCCGATGGCCAGTACAAGCCGGACGCCAGCCGTCTGGAGTTCTACAACGGGTTCATCAACACCAGCGACATCGACGGCCGCAACGCCGCAATCCATGCCACCGATGGCAAGGGTTTCGAAGTGGGCGACAGCCAGAGCGTGGCGGACAAGGCATCGAGCGACATCGTCTCGGCCGACTCGGCGGGCAACAAAACCGTGGCGGGTTTCTATGACGGTTCAACCGATGCGATGCGCAAGGGCGGGGACTTCCTGACACAGACCCTGGGCACGGGCATGACCTACATGCACCCGAACGACGACACCCTCGGCCAGGGCAACAACCCGATGCGCCACACTGACGCGATGTCGCTGGACGTCACGTTCGGCAAGGCGTGACGCCCCTGTAGGCGCGAATTCATTTGCAAGGCGTTCGTACATCCGCCACCTGTCTGTCGCCTGGACGATTATTCGCGAATGAATTCGCTCCCACAGTGAAGCCCATGCCCGGTCAGATCAACTCCACGGATATCGGCGGTAATCCACGAACCTCTCCGAAGGCCACACCCGGCCCCTTCGTCAAATACATGCCGGTGTACGAGCCGGTGGTGATGATCAGGTCCGCCGTCACGCTCTGGCCGTTTTGCGTGTGGTGGTTGACCACCCACGGCAGCAGGCGACGCGGGTCGCCCGCCGGGTTGGCGCCGTCGCCGGGTACGATGTCTTCGTCGGCATAGGTGAAGGTCACGGCGGGTTCGACGAAGGGGAAGCTGGCGTCGTACGGCACGAAATCGCCGACGATCAGTGCCCCGTGGTTGAGCAGGTCGCCCAGCGCCAGCAGCGGGTCGATCTTTGGCCAGGCTCTGAACCGGCTGGAGACGATCTCAATGGTGGCGCCCATGGAGCCGATGCTGCCCAGCACGTCCTCATCGGAATAGGCCTCGGTGCGGGGCGTGAATTCGCGGTTCAGGCGAAAGGCGATTTCAAGTTCGAGGATCGGGTGTGGATAGTCGACAATCTCAACTTGGCTGCCACTGGCAAACAGGCCGTCTTCCGGGAGTAATGCGCCCGTGATGGGGCCGCCATGGGTGGCTTTCGAACCCACTTTCCAGCCGCCGACCGTGGTGTCTCGCAACCGCAGGATTTCCCGTTGCAGGGCGTAGGCACTCGGCGCATCGGCAGGGATGTAATCAGGGCGAATCTCGGTGATTTTCTGGCCGTCGCGCATGGCGTCGACGATCAATTCGGCGATTTTTGCTGGGTGAGACGGTTGATTCACGCGGGACTTCCTTCAGTCAATTGAATGGAAAGTGCCCCACGATCCGGTCTCAGTCGTGGGGCCAGCGTGACTACTCTAACCCCATTTGCCGACCACGCAGAACCCTGCGTTACACATCAGCCGTTCTGGCAGTCGTCACCCAGACGGGTGTATTCAAGTGTGTGGCTGACGCCCTTGCTGTCGACGTACTCGATTTGCGCCTTCACCGGCCCGCATTCCCCAGGGGCGTTGCTGGCGGTGTTGATGCGCACGACCTTGGCGATGTCCAGGTCCTGGGTGTAATCGTACTGGCCGTCCTGGACCGCCGCCGCCGTGGCGTGGCTGACCGTATCGTCGGCAAAGGTGAACACACTGAAAAACGACAACGCGATGAAGAGAAAGGTTTTCATGGCAGGCTCCACGTGATCCGCTGTGCCGGGCTCAGAGGTTGGCTCGGGTATGGCGCCATTCTAGGGAGCGGGCGGGACGCAGCTGAAATGGTGCGTGTCGATACACGTCATCAACGGGGCTGATGCCCGGTGTGGGCGAAGGGCGATGCGTCGGCGCGGCTCGAAATAATTGTGCGAGCGGTGGAATAACCGCCGGTCGGGTTCGTCTTGCTGCGGTCACTGACTGAACGCTGCGGCGTTCACCCCTACTTACCGCTTGAGGTCACGCCATGAAGTTTCGTCACGTCCGTTCCGCCTTCGCTGTCGCCGCACTCGCCCTGGCCACCGCCGGATTCGCCACTGCCGCTTCAGCGGCCCCTGTGAAAAACATCGTGCTCGTCCACGGCGCCTTCGTGAACGGCGCGGGCTGGAAGCCGGTGTACGACATTCTGGTGAGAGACGGCTATCACGTGTCCATCGCCGCGCACCCGCTGACGTCGTTCAGCGATGACGTCACCGCCGTCAAACGCATCCTGGCGATGCAGGACGGCCCGACCATCCTCGTCGGCCATAGCTACGGCGGGGCGATCATCTCCGACGCGGGCGAAGACAGCCACGTCGCGGGTCTGGTGTACATCGCCGCCCACGCGCTGGACGTCGGCGAGACCGAGGCCGCCAACGGTAAGCTGTACCCGAACGCGACCAAGGCGGTGAAAAAGACCGACGACGGTTTCCTGTACCTCGATCCGGCGTTTTACCCAGCGGATTTCGCCGCCGATCTGCCCAAGGCTCAGGCCGAGTTCGAAGCTCACAGCCAGTCCCTGACGTCGGCCTCGGTGTTCACCACGGCGGCCACTGTCGCGGCCTGGAAGACCAAGCCGAGCTGGTACGCGGTGGCCAAGTCTGATCGCATCATCAACCCCGATCTGGAGCGCATGTACGCCAAGCGCGCCAACGCGCACACCATTGAGATCCCAGGCGCCAGTCACGCGGTGTACGAATCCCACCCGAAAGAAGTGGCAGCGCTGATCGAACAGGCGGCACAGCACGCACAGGACGGGAAGTGAGTTGACCGGCGCCTGATTCAAGCTGCAGGAGCGAATTCATTCGCGAAGCGCCGGTATGCCAGACATGTCTCTGTCTGATGTACCGGCGTCACGCGTAGGCATTCGCTGCCAGGAGCAAAAACCAGGCAGTTTCAGTCATTCCTCCCTGGAATCCACTGCATAAAAAACATGAATTTTATTTATGGGAATCAACCCTCTACCGTGTACGGACATGTCCTGTGCACGGATCAGAGATGACCGCTCAACCCCCCGCTGCAATCCTCGAAGAACACTGGAAGCGCAACCTGGCGGTGTGCGTCGCCGGGTCGTTCACCACGATCATCGCCATGACCTTGCTGTTGCCATTCCTGCCGCTGTACGTCGAACACCTGGGTGTCAGCGACCCCGCGGCCATTGTGCAATGGTCCGGCGCGGCGTTCGGGGCGACCTTTCTGTCTGCCGCATTCACCGCGCCGTTGTGGGGTCGGTTGGGAGATCGTTACGGCCGCAAGCTGATGTTGATTCGCGCCAGTCTGGGCATGGCCGTGGCGATGTCGCTGATCGGTCTGGCAGAAAACATCTACCAATTGGTGGGTTTGCGGCTGCTGGCAGGCTTGTTGGGCGGGTATGCGTCCGGGGCGACGATTCTGGTGGCGACCCAGACGCCCAAGGAACGCTCCGGCTGGGCGTTGGGCATGCTCTCGTCGGGGATCATGGCGGGGAATCTCACAGGGCCGTTGATTGGCGGATTCTTGCCGCCGCTGATCGGCATCCGCAACACCTTTTTCCTGGCCGGTGGCGTGATCTTCCTCACGTTTCTCGCCACGCTGTTCATCATGAAAGAAGCGCCCAGGCCCAAGCGTGCGGCAGGCGAAGCCAGGCCTGTCGCCGTGCGGCCCTGGGATTTGATCCCGGACAAGCGGCCGGTGATCACCATGTTCGTGGTCGCGTGCCTGGTGATGTTTTCGATCATGTCCATCGAACCCATCATCACGGTGTACCTCACGCAATTGCACACGGAAAACGTGACCGTGATGGCGGGGCTGGTGATGTCCGCCACGGCACTGGCCAGTGTGTTGTCGGCCTCGCGGATCGGCAAGCTCGCAGACCGCATCGGCCACTGGAAAGTGGTGATGGGGTGTTTGATCGCAGCGGCCGTGCTGTTGATTCCCCAGGCCTTCGTGACCAACGAATGGCAACTGGTGGCGTTGCGCTTTTTGATGGGCGTTGCCTTGGGCGGGCTGCTGCCGTGTATCGCGGCGATTATCCGGCATTCAGTGCCGGATCAGGTCGCGGGGCGCATGTTGGGCTACTCGACGTCCAGCCAGTACGTCGGCCAGGTGCTGGGGCCGTTGACGGGCGGGTATCTCGGCGGACACTTCGGAATGCCCATCGTGTTCATCGCGACGTGTGTGTTGATGGCGATCTGCGCGGCGGTGATGTTGATGATGCGGCCCGCGACGCCTTAGCCTCCGGGGCATTCACCCCACGCTGCGCTTCACCGTCCACGTTTTGACGAAACCATGACATGGCATCCGGATAATCAGCCCGGCGGCGCAAGCCCTGATCTGAGTGACGCACGGAACCCCATGGATATCAAACACAGTCTGAAACAGCGGATCGTGATCGTTTTTGCGTTGATGAGCGCGTTGGTGGCCGGCGTGTTCGCGGTGGGCATCATCGCCACCGTGCACGTCGTGGAAAAACGTCTGACGGCCATCAACATGAGCGGCAATCTGCACCGCCTGCTCAAGCTGGACAATGTCGAGGAATGGCGCCATCGCCCGGAAAAAGGCGAGCTGTTCTATGCCGATGATGGCGCGAGCGATCTGGCCATGGCCGATGACCTGCGGGGCCTGCCCCTCGGCTTTCAGGAATTTTTCCGTGGCAAGCGCGCCTATTACGCGATGGTGGCGTCTGTCGGGGAGCGGCATTACGTGCTGTTGCGCGACCAACGTTCGTTCGCCAAGCGCGAGCGGATTCTGTTTGGCGTGGTCCTGGTCGGTTTCATTCTGAGCGTGCTGCTGGCGGTGCTGCTCGGCCGCCTGTTGGCGTCGCGGGTGATGGCACCGGTGTCGAGCCTGGCGGGGCAGGTGCGTCATCGTGATCAACTGCTCGAATTGGCGCCGGTGCTGGCCAACGGGTATGCCAGGGACGAAGTCGGCGCGCTGGCGCGATCTTTCGATGAAACCCTGGGACGCCTGCGGGCGGCGTTGGGGCGCGAGAAACTGTTCACCAGCGATGTCAGCCACGAATTGCGCACGCCGCTGATGGTGCTGGCGACGTCCTGCGAGCTGCTGCTGGAATACCCGCGTCTGGACGAGCGTTCACGAACGCAGGTGCAACGTATCAGCAAAGCCACGGCGGGCATGAATCAACTGGTGGAAACCTTCCTGTTGCTGGCGCGGACTGAAGGCAAGAACGCGCCACAAGGCCAGCGCGGCACACTGTCACAGATTGCCGACGAATTGCTTGAGGTCTGGCGTGCGCCTATCGAAGAGAAAAACCTGACGTTCATTTATGAACCCTGTGATGAAGCTGAAGGGCTGTACAACGAGCCGCTGCTGCGTTCGGTCATGGGCAACCTGTTGCGCAACGCCTGGCATTACACCGACACGGGCTTCATCCGGCTGACGTTGCATGCCCATGGGTTTACGGTCGAAGACAGCGGGATCGGGATTCCGCTGGAGAAGCAGCAGGCGATGTTCCAGCCCTTTGTGCGGGGCGACGAACAGCGCGGAGAAGGGCTCGGATTAGGGTTGTCGCTGGTCCAGCGGATTTGTGGCAATCAGCACTGGACCGTGACGTTGACCAGCCGGGAACCGGCGGGCTGCCGTTTTACCGTTGTGCTTGAGGCACCGGGACAATTGTCGGTGTGAGCGGTTTGGGCGCGGGCTTGAGTTCGATGCCGGGGTCCAGCCTGGCCCGCCCATAGAAGGCCAGCGCGGTCAGGAACATCGAGAACCAGACGATAATGCCGGCCCAAAAAGTGTGGGACATGAAGTGCCAGCCTTGCAGCACCCGCGTGGTGCCGTAGACCATGCCCAGCACCAGCGCGAAGCCCATCAGCTTGCGGGCGTGACGCCAGCGGTAACGCCGTGCCACGAAAAACAGCGCCATCATGGTGAACCCCCCCGATGCGTGACCACCCGGCCAGCAGCGCCCTTTGCCAGCGTCATGCAGCAGGTTGAAGTTCTCGAACCATTCCTTTTGCTTTTCGATGCCGCCGTACAGCGTGGTTTCGATCGGGCAATAGATGCTGGTGTGGCTCTTGAAATAGTGGATCGCGCCGGTGGTGATGGAAAACGCGAAGACCACGAACAGCAGGTCCCGGCGATGGCGGGTGAGGAAACGCAGCAAGGGCGCCACGCGGATTTTCTCCAGCCAGGCCATCATCTTCACGTGTTGTTCGGCCTTGAATCGCGGCCAGATGAACGACAGCAACGCGCCAATGATAGCGGCTTCGCCGGTCCAGTTCGGAATGATCCGCGCCCACTTGTGGGTGATGGTTTCAAACAGTTTGTTGTGTTGAAGCGGGAAGGCCTGGGTGGTCGTGTTGTACATCCAGTCGCTGAGGATCACGTCCAGCCCCGTCAAATCGAAGCTGACGAAGAGGATCAAGGCCAGCAGCAACGGGACACCCACATGCTTGAAGTAGAAACGGTTTCGGCTGTTGTGCACGGTCTGATGTTCCGAAAGGCGGGTGAAGGAAAAGGCGTGGGTCAGGGGCGTTTGGCTAGGACGGTGTTCCAGTCCTGCGCGTCGATATAGCCCAATACGGTGGCGCTGTGGTCTTTGCGGTTCACGGAGACGATCAGCGATGAGCCGTAATCCAGCGTGACCGGGGCGCGGACGTTCAGGGATTTTTCAACCTCGCTGATGCACTCGCTGTGGGTCACCAGAATCAGGTTGTACCCATCCATCTTGTGTTTGAGGACGTCGTCGAGCATCGATTTGCGGCAATTGATCAACCAGTCCTGAGCCACGGGCGCGCGGTTGAAGGCGAACGCGGCCGTCTGCTCGGTGCGGCGCAGCGGACTGTTGTAAATCGTGGCTTGATCCAGCCCCAAGGCCTGAAACGTACGCCCCAACTGTTCGGCAACGCGGCTTCCCTTGACCGTAATGCCGTCGGGTTGTGCGAGGCAGGGGTTGGTGGAGTGATCGCAGCGCTCAGCGTGACGGGTGAGTACCACCAGATCGCCCTGAGCCCAGAGCGGGAAAAAATTGATCCTGCGCAGACGATGGCCGTCCGAGAGGTCAGTCAAGGGTGGCGGTCGCAACGCCAGAGTGGTCACCCCGGCCAATGCCAGCATTGCCATACTAAACACCATTAAACG
Source organism: Pseudomonas salicis (assembly GCF_057128705.1). Taxonomy (NCBI): domain Bacteria; kingdom Pseudomonadati; phylum Pseudomonadota; class Gammaproteobacteria; order Pseudomonadales; family Pseudomonadaceae; genus Pseudomonas; species Pseudomonas salicis. The sequence goes on along the minus strand of NZ_JBSKHU010000001.1, from coordinate 1,052,168 downwards.
GGATAACTTTCCCAGCGCCTGATACCGCGCGTTCAATTGATCCAGGGCGTGGCTGAAGTTGAGCGTCATGACGAGCCCCGCAATAAATAAAAAGGATTCAGGACGCAACTTTCAAACTAAGTCGAGATAAGTGCGTCGCGTTGATTCAAAGTAAGCGAGTCAGAGTCAACAGGGAGTGAAGCGTTTGTGAAAATCGTTTTCACATTTGCCTCGCCGCTCAACAGCTCTATTTTGCAGGCTTTGGCGGGATGTTATCGCTGACGTTCGATCACAGAAGCCAGCACCGAAACGTGTCACAAAGACGTCATGGGCCGCGCATGCAATTTTCACGAAAGTTTGACACCCAACCATTAACGCTCTGTGACGAACTGCCATTGACGATACTGTCATTCTTCACTTTTCATGCGTGCACGCTTGCAGTAATACAGTGGGCGAGAAATAAAAACGGACGTCGTTATCGCCGCATTGCAATGCTAATGTGCATGCGGCTGCTGTGCTTCGCAGTGAACCGTCGTGGACGACAGGCCATCACGTAATCTCTGGATCACGTCTACGCTTCCGGCAGTCGTTAACCGATCCGCGTGCCCACAGGAGTCTGTATTGACAGTGATCGCTTCCGAGTTTCTGTCGGGTGTCACCCCGGCTCGGGCCAGACGCCACGCCTGGTGGGCAGGAGGACTGGCCTTTCTGTTATTCGTGACGGCCAGCTGGCACCTGAGCATCATCGGATTCGACTCTCGCTTCGTGATGTTCGCGCAGGAAATGCTGCGTCACGGTCCAGGCGTATTCCCCACGACTTACGGCGAGCCGTACCCGGACTACTCGGGTTTTACGACGTGGTTGATCTACCTCGGTTCATTGCCCTTCGGTCAGGTCACCAGTTTCAGCGCCTGGCTACCGACCTGCATCGCGTCAGCGGTGATGGTGGGGTTGATGTACCGGTTGCTGTCGCCGTACTCGCGCCGCTGGGCATGGCTCAGCATCGCCTTGTTGCTACTGAGCAATACCTTCATCACCGAAACCCGCGCCGTGTCGCTGGATCAGATGCTCGCCACGGTGTCGTTCGCCGTGTTTTACCTCGCCTACGCCACCGATCACTTTGGTTCGGCCCGACGCTTGAGCGCCGTGTTCGCGCTGTTGATACTCGGCTTCGCGATTCGTGGCCCGATTGGACTGGTGGTGCCCGCCGGTGTCCTCTGCAGCTATTACGTTTTGAACCGGCAATGGCGCCGTCTTTGGACAGTCGGGCTGGCGGCCGTCGTGTTGCTGTTGGCGTGCGTGCTGGTGCTGTTGCTGCTGGCGAGAATCAGCGGAGGGGAGGCATTGCTGGCCGAGGTCGTGCGCATGCAGTTCACCTCACGCATGGACGGCAGCGAGGGGAGCAGCCCGGTGTTCTGGTACTTCAGCAGTGCGTTCGGCAACTATGCGCTGGCTTACCCGCTCGCGCTGGTGGTGTTGGCGACGGTGGCGGTGGTGGCGAGAAAACAGCGGAGCGAAGCGCTGGATTTGCTGTACGTGTGTGCCTTTGCCGGTTTGACGGTGATGGTCGGGTTGTCGATTCCCCAAGCCAAGAAAGCGCGCTACATCCTGCCGATGTTGCCCATGGCGGCGATTGTTGCCGCGTACCCGTTTCAAGTCCGTGCAGGGCGTAGCTTCTGGTGGCTGCGTGGTTTCATCCTGACCTTCTGTTGCTTCATTCCCGGTGTGTTGATGGCGGGGTTGCTGGCGGTGCGTCCGCGTTTTCCCGAAGCCCTCAGCGACATCGGCCCGATTCTCGCGGTGCTGGGCATCTTGCAGTTGGTCGCGTTACCGCTGCTGATGCGGCCGCGCTTGCGGCTCTATGGGCTACCCGCCTGTGCGGTGCTGGCCGTGTGGATCAGCTACATCGGCGTGTTTGAAAAAACCGAACGCACGCTGTACGACACCCGGCATTTCACTCAAGCGGTGCGCGAAGCGACGCGGTCGGACAAGGCGCCGCTGGTTCTGCATTCGATGGGGAAAGACGCCAAGGCGATCAAATTCATGGTCAACGTCGATGAAGACCTGCAACCGGTGTTCACCGACACCCCGGAACAGCTGCTGTCCGTGCAAGGCCCGGCGAACGTGGTCATGAGCAACAACGATTTCCAGAAACTCCACGGCACCCGGCTCAGTGAGCTGCCGGTGCTGCTCAACGGCCGGTTCGATAAAGAGGATTACATCCTCGTCAGATTACCCGGCCCGTAGCACCGCGACGTGCCGACCGTGGCGGCAGAGGGGCGCTGCCGCCGCCACGCCGGACGGCTACGGGGAGGGCGGCGTGTCAGACCGCGTGGTGGTTGGCCAGCAGCTCATACGGCGCCCATTGTTGCTGGGGGATGGGCAGGTTGCAGGATTCACCACGCCCGATGGGGTAGTACTGAAAGCCGCGTTTGGCCATGCGTTCGGTGTCGTAGAGGTTGCGGCCGTCGAAGATCACCGGGGCTTTGAGGCGTTGCTGGATCAGGTCAAAATCCGGTGCCTTGAACTGTTGCCATTCGGTGCAGACGATCAGCGCATCGGCGCCCAGCAACACCGATTCCGGCGTGCCCATCAGCATCAGGTTCGGCTGCTCCGCGTACAGGCGCTGGGTTTCCTGCATGGCTTCCGGGTCGAACGCACGCACCGTCGCACCCGCTGCCCACAACGCTTCCATCAGCACGCGGCTCGGTGCATCGCGCATGTCGTCGGTGTTCGGCTTGAAGGCCAGGCCCCACAGCGCGAAGGTCTTGCCGCGCAATTCGCCCTTGTAGAACGCATTGATCCGGTCGAACAGCTTGTTCTTCTGCCGTTCGTTGATGTTCTCCACCACGTTCAGCAGGTCGTTGGAACAACCGGCCTCCCGCGCGCTGTGAATCAGCGCCCGAATGTCCTTGCCGAAGCACGAACCGCCGTAGCCGCAGCCGGGGTAGATGAAGTCGTAGCCGATGCGCGAATCCGCGCCGATGCCCAGGCGCACCGATTCAACGTCAGCCCCCAGGTGTTCGGCCAGCTCAGCGATCTGATTGATGAAGCTGATCTTGGTCGCCAGCATGCAGTTGGCGGCGTATTTGGTCAGCTCGGCGCTGCGCAAGTCCATGAACATGATGCGGTCATGGTTGCGGTTGAACGGCGCGTACAGCTCGCGCATCACCGGGAACACGTCGGGGTTGCCACAGCCGATGACGATGCGGTCCGGGCGACGGCAATCTTTCACAGCCGAGCCTTCTTTGAGGAATTCGGGGTTGGAGACGATATCGAATTTCAGCAACCGGGCCGACTGGCGCAGGTGATGTTCGATGTGGCTACGCAACGCGTCGCCGCTGCCTACGGGTACGGTGGATTTCTCGACAATGATCACCGGCTCGATGCGGTGCCGGGCGATGGATTCGCCCACCGCGAAGAACCCGTTCAAGTCCGCCGAACCATCGGCCCGTGACGGGGTGCCGACTGCGATGAACAGCACCTCGCCGTGTTCGACGGCGCGCTGTTCATCCACCGTGAAATGCAGCCGACCGGCTTCCAGGTTTTCCCGGACGAGGCTTTCCAGACCCGGTTCGTAAATGGTCACGTGGCCTTTGCTCAACTGCTCGACCTTGGCCGGATCGATGTCCATGCACACCACATCGTGGCCGACTTCCGCCAGAACGGTCGCTTGCACCAGACCCACATAACCGCTACCGAAGACGCTGATTTTCATCGGGAGAACTCCTTGGCGCCGTGATCGCTGTCACGCCGGAAATTGATCGTGATCACACCAACCACGATCAGGGTCACGCCCACCGTTCGGGGAACGGTGAGCGTCTCGTTGAAAAAGGGGAGGAGGGCCGCCAACCCATACACCAGCGCGTAGCTGAGGCTGAGCAGCGAATAGGCCCGGCTGAGGGGCAGGTCGCGCAGGGCGCCGAGCCAGCAGAGCATCGACAGGCCGTAGACGACGATAGCGGTCAGCACCACGCCGAGCGCCGTCAGGTCGACTGTCCCGGTCTGCAGCGCGCTCGCCCATTGCATCGGTTGCGGCAGGCGCAGCATGCTCCAGCGCATGGCCAGTTGCGCCGCGCTTACCAACGCCACGCTGCACAGGGCGAGTCCCAGCCCGCGACGGGTCGCGACGGGTGTGGGCATCACCGACACGTTCATGCCTGACGCCCCAGCAGCATCACGCCGACAAGGATCATCGCCAGGCCCAACCGGTGCCGACGGTCCACCGTTTCATTGAACAGGTAACGGCCGGTGAGGGTGATCAGCACGAAGTTCAGCGCCAGCATGGGGTAGGCGATGCCGACGTCCAGCCGTTGCAGCACCAGCAACCACAGCAACAGGCCGCTCCCCAGGCAGACCAGCGCCAACCACAGCCAGCCGCTGGTCAACGCCCCGGCGACGCCCGGAAAAAAGCCGCCCCAGTGCTCGACGGTGAGCTTTTGCGCGATTTGCCCGAGGCACGTCAGCAGGCAGGCGCTGAGCAAGAGGGCGAGGGTCATGACGATGTCCTGTCGAAGATCAGAATCAACAGATTGCCTTCTTGATATTGCTGTCCGTCGTTCGGCAGCAAACTCAGTTCATATTGTTGATCTTTGCCGTCGCCACGCATCACCACGCCCACTGAACCGGTGCGGCGGGCGTTGATCATCCAACCCTGGACCTGATGCCAGTCCACTTCGCGGACCGTGGTCTGCGGGTAATTCAGGCCGTATTCCAGCTCGCCACGGGTGTCGTAGAACACCACGTCGTTGCGCTTGAGTCGCCAGGACAGCGCCGCCGCCACGCCAAGGTCGTTACTGAGCAGGTGGGTCGTGGCCGCCAGTTCCGGCTGATGGCGGGCGACGAACTGATCAGGGGTCTTGTTGGATTCCACGCTGTTGGGCAGCGCCGCCGGAAGCAGCGCGATGGCCAGCCAGGCGCCGACTGCCGGCGCCAGCCAGAAACGCAGCGGCTTGAGGCCCTGCAAGGCATTGGCGACCACCCAACCGACCAGCACGATCACGGCGATCGTCAGGTGTTGCGGCTCGTGGTCATAGACCGATTTTTTGATCTGCATGACCACCAAGGCGATCAACCCGACCGCGCCGACGGCCATGTTCAGCCAGCCGTTAAGCCGCAAGGACAGGGACGTGCCGACGTTCAACCGGTCCACCAGCCCGTGGCCCATCAACAGCGCGAGGGGGATCAGGCACGGCAAAATGTAGGTCGGCAGCTTGCCGTTGCTCAGACTCAGAAAAGCCAGCGGCACCAGCAACCAGCACAGCAGAAAACCGATGTCCGGACGGCGACGCTCGTGCCACGCCTGTTTGAACGTCACCGGCAGCAGCACCGCCCACGGCACGCTCGCGCCCACCAGCAGCGGCAAGTAGAACCACCACGCCTCGTCGTGCTGGGCGTTGCTGCCGACGAAACGACGCACGTGTTCATGCCAGAAGAAGAACCGCCAGAAGTCCGGCTCGCGCAGGTGCACCGTGAGCACCCACGGCAGGCACACCACGGCGGCGACGACCACGGCAATCGGGCCGAAGGTCAGCAGTTCGCGCAGGCGGCGCTGCCAGACCATGTAGGGCAGGGCGACGATCACCGGCAGCGCCAGGGCCAGAAAACCTTTGGTCATGAAGCCCATCGCACAGGCCACGCCCAACAGCGCCCAATACCCGACCCGACGCCTGCCGACGCTGGAGACGGCGAACCAGAAGGCGAAGAGCGAGAGGCTCACCCAGAGGGTGAATGGCGGGTCGAGGTTGGCGTAGCCCGCTTGCCCGGCGACGAACACAAAGCTCATGAACAGCAGCGTGCTGGCGAAGCTTTTGCGCGGCGCTTGCCACCATTTCTCCGCCAACAGATAGACCAGCACAGCAGTCAGGCCGGTGCTCAACGCCGAGGCGAAACGCACCCCGAACAGGTTCTCGCCAAACACCGCTTGCGCCAGAGCAATCAGCCAATAGCCGCCGGCCGGTTTTTCGAAGTAGCGCAGGCCCATGAAATGCGGCGCGGCCCAGTTGCCGCTGTGGAGCATTTCCTGGCTGATTTGCGCGTAGCGGGTTTCGTCGGGAATCCACAGGCCGTGGAAGCCCAGCGGCAACAGGTAGGCCAGCAGGAATGCCGCTCCCAGCAGCAGAATGTGTTGAGAACGGGTCATGGCTGCTGCACTCCCAGCCAGCCTTCACGCCCCGGCAATGCGCCGCGCACCAAATGCCCGATGGGCAGGTTTTCAGGCTCGACGGGCAGTAAGTCGCCGAGGGGTTTGAAGCGCACGTCATGGGCCTTTGCCTGAGCCAGCAGACGGCGGAAGGGGTCGGCCATGACGATGCCCTCGACTTCTGCATGGACCGTGTAGACGTTCAGCTTTCCGGGAGTGAAGCGTTGCAGCAGGTAATCGTTGAACGCGCTGGGGTCCAGTTGCGGACCGACCACTTCGTCGAACGTCGGCAGGTCCACCGGAATCTGCGGGGTGCCCGATTGCCCATCGGCGAGCAGCGGACGGAACAGGCTGTGGCCCCGGCAATCGCTGTTGTAGCGAAAGCCAAACGCCTGTTTGGCCTCTACCACGTGTTCATCGGCGCGCCACCCGGCCGCAGCGGAACAGGTCACCGGCCGACCCAGAATATCGGACAGGGTATCGACCCCCCGCCCAATCTGCGTGGTCAGTTGCGCCGGGGTCCAGCGTCCGGCATTGGCCTGCCAGCCATGGTGATCCCAGGCGTGCAGGCCGACTTCATGACCCGCTGCCTGGGCGCGGCGCATCAACGGCCCGAGGTCACGACCGATGGGCTTGCCCGGCCACGCCGTACCCGCCAGCAAAATATCCCAGCCATACAGGCTGGCCGCCTGGGAGCGCAGCATCTTCCAGAAGAATTGCGGTCGGACCAGACGCCACAGGTGGCGCCCCATGTTGTCCGGGCCGACGCTGAAGAAAAACGTCGCCTTGATCCCGGCTTCGTCGAGCAGGTCCAGCAAGCGCGGCACGCCGTCACGGGTGCCGCGATAGGTATCGACGTCAATACGCAGGCCCGCCGGGATCAATGGGCATGCGCCTTTTCGGCCATGGCTTCGCGCAGGAAGAAGTCCAGCGTCTTGCCGATGGTTTCGCTGAGTTCGATGGACGGCGCCCAGTCGATCAAGCGACGGGCGTTGTCGATGCTGGGTTTGCGGTGGCTGACGTCCTGATAGCCCTTGCCGTAGAACGACTGGCTTTCGACTTCGCGAAAACCGGCGAACGGCGGGAAGTTGTCACGCAACGGATGCGCTTCGAACTGACGCAGCAGCTCCTCGCCCAACTGACGGATGCTTGCTTCGTTGTCCGGGTTGCCGATGTTGATGATCTGGCCGTTGCAGCGGTCGTCGCGGTTTTCGATGATTCGCGCCAGGGCTTCGATGCCATCGACCACGTCGGTGAAGCAGCGCTTCTGCGCGCCGCCGTCCACCAGCCGGATCGGCGTGCCTTCCACCAGGTGCAGGATCAGCTGTGTGATGGCCCGGGAGCTGCCGATGCGCGCGGAGTCCAGACGGTCCAGGCGCGGGCCCATCCAGTTGAACGGCCGGAACAGGGTGAATTGCAGGCCTTTCTGGCCGTAGGCCCAGATCACCCGGTCCAGCAGCTGCTTGGAAATCGAGTAAATCCAGCGTTGTTTGTTGATCGGGCCGACGACCAGGTTCGACGTGTCTTCGTTGAAGCTTGGGTCCTGGCACATGCCATAGACTTCCGAGGTCGAGGGGAAGATCACCCGTTTGTTGTATTTCACGCAGTAGCGGACGATTTTCAGGTTCTCTTCGAAGTCCAGCTCGAACACACGCAGCGGGTTACGGGTGTATTCGATGGGCGTGGCGATGGCCACCAGCGGCAGCACCACGTCGCACTTCTTGATGTGGTACTCGATCCACTCGGTGTGGATGCTGATGTCGCCTTCGATGAAGTTGAAGTTCGGGTGGCTGCGCAGGCGTTCTATAGCGTCAGAGCCAATGTCCATGCCGAAGATTTCATAGCGGTCGTCCTGCAGCAGGCGCTCGGACAGGTGGTTGCCGATGAAGCCGTTGACCCCGAGGATCAACACGCGGGTGCGGCGGACTGGGCGGCGTTTTTCACCCCCCAACAGGCGCGAGCCTTCCACCAGCCCGAATTCGCGGGCAAGCTGCGCGCCGCTCAGGTACAGGCCGTCGTCGCCGCTTTGGCCAGCGGTGATCAGGAGTGAATCCTCACCGCAGGCAATGCGCAACGGGTCGCAGCTGATGACGGTGCCCGGTGCCTGACCGGCATTGCCGGACTGGACCCGCGAACCCCAGACGATGAGTTTGTGTTCGCCCACCGGGCAAAACGCGCCGGGGTAAGGCTGGGTCACGGCACGCACCAGGTTGTACAGGCGCGAGGCCTGTTGCTGCCAGTCAATCAGGCCGTCCGCAGCGGTGCGGCGACCGAAATAGCTGGCCCTGGATTCATCCTGCTCGGTGCCCGACAGCTGACCTTGGCCCAACAGCGGGAGGGTGTCGGCCAGCAGGTCGGCGGCGGTGCTACGGAGTTTGCCGTGGAGCGTCAGCGCGGTGTCGGTGGCGCTGATGGCGATGCGTTGCTGGGCGACGATGGCGCCCGCGTCGGGACGTTTCACCATGCGGTGCAGGGTGACGCCGGTTTCGGTTTCGCCGTTGACCAGCACCCAATTGGCCGGGGCGCGACCGCGATAGCTCGGCAGCAGCGAACCGTGCAGGTTCAGGCCACCGTGTTTCGCGCAGGCCAGCAGGGTCTCGCTCAGCAGGTGGCGGTAGTAGAACGAGAAGATGAAATCCGGGGCCAGTTTGCCGATGCGCTCGATCCACAACGGATGATTGGCATCCTCGGGCGCATGCACCGGGATGTCGTGTTGCGCGCAGAGTTGCGCAACTGAGCCGAAGAAGGTCTTTTCCCTGGGATCGTCGGCGTGGGTGAACACGGCCGAAATCGTGTAGCCCGCGTTGAGCAGGGCTTCGATCCCGACGCAACCGATATCGTGGTAGGCAAAAACAACGGCGTTGAGGCTCATGGGGCCACCTTGTTCAAGAGAGCGGGGGAATCGACTTTGCTGACCGGCGTCGCGGGGGTGCTGCGTGCGACGCGTTCAATGAAGTAACGCGGGCGGGCGCGGACGTCGCTGTACATGCGGCCCAGGTATTCACCCAGCAGGCCCATTCCGATGAACTGGCCGCCGGTGAACACGAACAACACCGCGAACAGCACGAAGGTGCCGTGACCGGCCCAGGCGGCGCCGAACATCAGGCGCAAGACGATCAGCAGGCTGGCGAAGGCGATGCCCAGCGCGGCCATGCTGAACCCGATGATGCTCAGCAGGCGCAGCGGCGTGGTGGTCATGCAGGTGATCAGGTCGAACATCAGATTGATCAGTTTCATGGCGCTGTACTTCGATTCCCCATGCTCGCGCTCAGCATGCTCGACCACCACTTCAGTGGTGTGACGGGCAAAGCTGTTGGCCAGGATCGGGATGAAGGTGCTGCGCTCGGTGCACGAAAGCATGGCGTCGACGATGCTGCGGCGGTACGCCCGCAGCATGCAGCCGTAGTCGGTCATGGCCACGCCGGTGGAACGTTGCACGGCGAGGTTGATGAGCTTCGACGGCCAGCGGCGCAGCGCTGAGTCCTGACGATTGCCCCGCACGGTGCCGATGACGTCATAGCCCTGCTGGGCGAGGGCGACCAGGCGCGGAATTTCTTCAGGCGGGTTTTGCAGGTCGGCGTCGAGGGTGATCACCAGGTCGCCCTTGCACTGGCCGAACCCGGCCATGATCGCGGCGTGCTGCCCGTAGTTGCGGTTGAGGATGACGGCGACCACCGGGCTGCCTTCCCGTTGACTGGCTTCCAGCAGAATCTCGGCGGAATCGTCGCGGCTGCCGTCGTCCACCAGAATGATTTCCGCTGGCACGCTCAGTTTCGCGCAGGTCGCCTCGGTGCGGCGCAGCAGTTCAGGCAGGCTCTGTTCTTCGTTGTAGACCGGGATGACGATCGACACGCGGTGGATGGGATACGGTTTCACGAGCGGGCTTCCCCTTTGAATGTCAGGGTCGATTCAATGGCGCGGACCACGCGATCGACATCGGCAATCGTCATGTCCGGGAACAGCGGAATGGAACACAACCGCGACGAGTTCCACTCGGTGTCGGGCAGGCTGACGTCCGGGAAACGCTGGCGGTAATAGCGGTGCAGGTGGGTGGCGATGAAATGGATACCGCTGCCGATGTTCTGCGCTTGCAGGGCCTTCATGAAGGCGTCGCGGTCGAGCCCGCAGCGTTCCGGGTCGATGCGCACGATGAACAGGTGCCAGGCGTGGTGCTGGTCGTAGTGCGGTTGGGCCAACGGCAGCACCGGACTGCCCGCCAGGCGTTCGAGGTAATGATTAGCCAGTTCGGTGCGCCGGGCATTGATGGCTTTCAGTCGTTCCAATTGCACCATGGCGATGGCGGCGTTGATGTCGGCCAGGTTGTATTTGAAGCCCGGCTCGATCACTTCGGCCTGGGGTTTGCGGCCATGAGTCAGGCGGTCGTAAGCGTCGACACCCAAGCCGTGGAATTTCAGGCGACGCACGCGATCCGCCAGTTGCGCGTCATCGCTGACGAACATTGCACCCTCGGCACAGCTCATGTTCTTGATCGCGTGGAAGGAAAAGATCGCCGTGCCTTTCGCGCCGATGGGACGGCCCTTGTAGCCGGTGCCCGCAGCGTGGGCGGCGTCTTCGATCACCGGAATGCCGTGACGCCCGGCGAGCGCGTACAGCGGGTCGAGGTCAAAGGCGGCACCGGCGTAATGCACGGGAATGATGGCTTTGGTGCGGGGAGTGATAGCGCGCTCGATGCGGGCGGCATCGGTCATCAGGGTGTCGCGATCCACGTCGACGAACACCGGGGTCGCGCCCAGCAGGCAGATCATGTTGGCGGTGGATACCCAGGTCTGTGACGGGGTGATCACTTCGTCGCCAGGCCCGATACCCAGCGCCAAAAGGGTGATGTGCAGGGCGCCGGTGGCCGACGACAGCGCCACGGCCTGTTGCGCGCCGCAACGCTCGGCGAAAGCCTGTTCCAGTCGCTGACATTCGGGGCCGGTGGTGATCCAGCCTGAACGCAGCACACGGCTGGCGGCCGCCACTTCCTCGTCGCCCATGGTCGGGCGGGAAAAAGGAAGAAAGTCCTGACTCATTGATACTCTCCACTCGTTCAGCATGATCGAGGCGCACGGGTACGTCCGTGCCCACTTGTTTAAAAGCGCTCGTCGTTTAGGGGTAAAACCGTTGTAACGGGTGCAGCCGTGATCGAACTGAAACCGATGGGTTGTCCGTGCCTTAATTGCAGGAGTGCGCTCTAAACAGCGGAGGGACTCATAAACGTTAATGGCCCGACAATAGAGTGTTAATTATGAAAATTCCGTTTAAGCCGCGTTGGTTTTTCATCGAATGATGTGCCGCGATAAGCGGTGCTACGTTTATTTTCAAACTGAAATGTAAGGGTCATTATTTCCGTCTATGATCTTCCGCCCGTCGCGCTGAAGCCCCCTGTTTCAGGGGGGCGTGCGCCATTTTCGTCATGTGAAAAGACGTTTCGGGAACTCGGTCGAGGCATGTTCGGGTCTGAATTCGAGCGTACGCTCATAAAGCTGAACGGAAACTGAAAGCGCTTCAAATGAGGAAGTCTGTTGAGAGACGTTAACAACTAAGCAGTGACGTGATGTCAGGCGGGGAGTTAGGAAGCAGGCAAGGAAGTGATCAACAACGCGTAACCTTGGACAGAGTTTAAACAGCCAGCGACATCGATAAGTCGTCAATGTCGCTGCTGTCCTTGAACCTGAAGTTGGAAGGCTGGGTCCGCTCAATCGGGAATAACGGCAATCACATCAATTTCCATCAACCACTGCGGCTGGCCCAAGGCCGACACCACCAGCCCGGTGGAAATCGGGAACACGCCCTTCAGCCATTTGCCGACCTCGCGGTACACCTCTTCACGGTAGCGAGGGTCGATCAGGTAAATGGTGATCTTGACGATGTCCTGCAACTGACTGCCGGCTTCTTCCAGCAACTGTTTGACGTTCTTCATGGCCTGCTCAGCCTGTGCGCGTGCATCGCCGAGGCCGATGAGGTTGCCGTCGAAATCGGTGCCCAACTGGCCACGCACGTACACGGTGTTGCCGGCGCGGACTGCTTGGCACAGGTCGTTGTCCAGTGACTGGTTGGGGTAAGTGTCCTTGGTGTTGAACATGCGGATGCGGGTATGGGTGGGCATGGTGATCGGGCCTGGGTTACAGAAAGAGAGGGGGCCGTCCTTGGCGCTGAATCCGGGGATAGGCGTTACAGCGGCGGCGCGTCGAAGTAATCGGCGCGCACAGCGGCGCCGATCAGGTTGACGATGAGGCGCCCTGCGGTGATGCAACTGAGGTTGTTGACGTCGATGGCCGGGGTGATCTCGACGATGTCCATGCCCACGACCTTGCCCTTTTTCACCAGCCCGTGAATCAACTGGCGAATCTGCACGTAGGTGATGCCTCCCAGCGCGGGGCCTGCCACGCCGGGCATGATCGACGGGTCGAGGCCGTCGGCGTCGATGGTCAGGTAAAACTGGCCGCCGTCGGGAATCCGGTCCAGCACCGATTGCATGCCGTGGTCGTGGACGTCATAGGCAGTGATCAGGTGCGCGCCGTAATCGACAGCGGCCTGGTAATCCGCCGGGCGACCGCTGCCTTGGGCGCGCAGGCCGATCTGGAAGATTTCCCCAATATGTTCCATTTCCGAGGCGCGGCGGATCGGGCTGGAAAGGCCGTCGCGCACGCCGTTGATCTCGTCGCGCCAGTCCAGGTGCGCGTCGATGTGGATCAGGGTGATCGGGCCACGGCCCTCATAGGCGCGCAGCACCGGGATCGGGATGCTGTGGTCGCCGCCGAGGATGACCGGCATCGCCCCGGCGTCGAGAATTTTGCGCACGGCCTGTTCGGCGCGCAGGCTGTGGCTGTTGAGGTCGGTGGGGTCGGCGGGCACGTTGCCGCAGTCCACGACCTTCAGCGCGCGGTTGTCATAGATCGGGCCGCCGACGTCGAAGTCGTAATGGTGCAAGGCCCGGCAGATCCGGTCGCTCATGGCGCGAATGGCATCCGGTGCCTTGCTCTGGTCGTTGCTGATGTGCTCGGCGACATACGCTTTGCCGAACGGAATGCCGAGGATGGCGACGTGGGCGTCGAGTTGGTCGAGGTCAGTGCAAATAGGCGACCACAGGAAGCTCTGGTGTTTTTTCGACGGTGGAACGGTCAACGGGAAATCCATGGGTGTCTCCTGATTGTGGTTCTGAGCGTGTGTTTGAATGAGCAGCGCCGCGTGCAGCGGTCAGTGATCCAGTGAAAGAAAGCGCCGCAGCTCAACGGTCTGCGGGTTATCGAACAGTGCGTGGGGCGGTCCGGCTTCGTGGACCAAGCCCTGGTGCATGAAAATCACCCGGTCGCTGACCCGACGGGCAAAGGCCATTTCGTGGGTGACCATGATCAGCGTCATGCCTTCGGCCGCGAGGCCCTCGACGACCTGGAGCACTTCGCCGACCAGTTCGGGATCGAGGGCCGAGGTGATCTCGTCGCACAGCAGGACTTGCGGGTTCATCGCCAGCGAACGGGCAATCGCCACCCGCTGCTGTTGGCCGCCGGAGAGCTGATCCGGGAAATAGTCGAAGCGTTCGGCCAGGCCGACCCGCTCCAGCAGCTTGCGCGCCTGCCGTTCGGCGTCAGCCCCGGCGGTCTTTTGCACCAGGCGGGGCGCGAGCATCACGTTCTGCCCGGCCGTGAGGTGCGGGAACAGGTTGAAGCCCTGGAAAATCATGCCGACGTTCTGCCGCAGTTCGCGCATCGCGGCGCGGTTGTCGGGCTGGATCGGCTGACCGTCAACGGCAACCGAGCCTTCATGAAAGCGTTCCAGACCGTTCAGGCAGCGCAGCAGGGTGCTTTTGCCCGAGCCGCTCTTGCCGATGATGCAAACCACTTCCTTGCGGGCGATTTGCAGGTCCACGCCCTTGAGCACTTCGTTGTCGCCGAAGCGTTTGCGCAGGCCGCGAATGTCCACCAGAGCGAAGGCCGCTCCGGCGTCGTGGTGAGATGACGCAGTCATATGAGAGGTCCTTAGCGACGAAGTTGATGTTCAAGTCGGCGGCTGTACAGCGACAGCGGAAAGCACAGCGCGAAATACATCAGCGCCACCGATCCGTAGATGAAGAACGGCTGGAACGTGGCGTTGGTGATGATCTGTCCGGCGCGGGTCATTTCGACGAAACCGATGACCGAGGTCAGCGCCGTGGCCTTGACCACCTGCACCATGAAGCCCACGGTCGGGGCGATGCCGGACCGCAGCGCCTGGGGCAGGATCACGTGTCGTAACTGCTCGCCAAAACTGAGGGCCAGGCTGCTCGCGGCTTCCCACTGGCCGTTGTCGATGGACTCGATGTTGCCTCGCCAGATCTCACTCAGATAGGCGCTGGCGTACAGCGTCAGGCAGATCGAGGCGGCCACCAGCGCGCTGGTTTCGATGCCGAACATCGACAGGCCGAAATACACCAGAAACAGCTGCAACAGCAGCGGCGTGCCCTGAAACAGCTGCACGTACAGCATGATCAGACGGCGCACGGTGCGCGTGCCCGTCAGGCGCAGTACCACCAGCAATCCACCCACCAGCCCGCCGCCAATGAAGGCGATCAGCGACAGGCCGACCGTCCAGCGCGCCGCCAGCAGCAGGTTCCTGGCGATGTCCCACAGCGTGAATTCGTACATGTCAGGCCCTCAGCGACCGAAGATGAAATGCGGGCCGACCCAGTTCAGCAGGCGGCGCAGGGCGATGGAGAGCAGCAGGTACAGGGCCGCGACGACGATGTAGGTTTCGAAGTTGCGGAACGAGTTGCTGGCGATCTGATTGGCCGCGTACGACAGCTCTTCCGCCGAAATCTGGCTGCACACCGCCGAGCCGAGCATGATGATGACCATCTGCCCCACCAGCGCGGGCCAGACCCGTTTCAGGGCGGGCGGCAGGATCACGCGGGTGAAGATCTGCCAGCGGTCGAGGGCGAGGCTTTCGGCGGCTTCGATCTGGCCGTTGGGCGTGGCTTCGATGCCGGAACGGGCGATCTCGCTGACGTAGGCGCCGAGGTTGATTACGTTGGCCAGAATTGCGGCGGTCAGCGCCGTCATCTTCAGGCCCAGCCCCGGCAGGCCGAAGAAAATGAAGAACAGCTGAATGATGAACGGGGTGTTGCGGATCAGCTCCACATACGTGCCGATCAGCCAGCGCGCCCAGCGTGGGCCTTTGCTGCGGATCACCCCGCAGGCGATGCCCAGCAGCGTGCCGAGGACCGCCGCGATCAGTGTCAGGCCGACCGTCAGCGCCAGGCCGTCGAGCAGCAGCGGCCATTGCTTGAGTACCACAGAAAAATCGAGGGTCATGATTGCATCGTTTCCACAGGGGGCGTTTCGCAGGTGAGCAGGTCGCGAACGCCGGACAGGTCTTCCAGGTGCGAGAGGTCATCGAACAGGCGTTCAGCGCGGGCGACAGGCCACACGCCTGTCGCGCAGTGCATGAACTTGTGGTGAAGCTGGGCGCTCGACAGGGGCCGTGACGCGGACCCCACCGGCATCGCGCAAAAGCGCTCGACCCACGTGCCGTCGCGGCGCAGGACTTTCACCCAGGCCCCTTCGGGCGCTGAATCCAGCAGAGCGGTTTGCCAACGGGCGCTGCTCGCCATGCGGACCCGTTTCATCAGCTGTTGCAGGTCAGCGCGTGCCAGAACCGTCGCGTCCAGTGAGGCGAGGGTGATGTCACCGAGCAGCACGGTGCACGCCAGCGCGAACGGCATGCTGAACTGGGCCTGCTGACGGGTGACCGGCGCGTCGTGCACCAGGTTCTGGATCACGATGGGGGGCACGTCGCACAGGATCGCGTCGATGTCCTCGACCCTGACTTCGCCCTCATCGAGTAACTCGCGCAGGGCATCGATGGCGGCATGGGACGACAGGCACAGCGGCACCCGTTTGATGTCCACGCCGGGGTAAATCAGGCTCCAGCGACTGCCCAGGGCGGGCAGGGGGTTGAGCAGCCCGCCGTTGAACATCGCCGCCAGACCCTTCTCATGCTCGATCACGTCCAGCGGTCCGCGACTGCCGTGGCTGGCCAACAGCGCCGCGATCACGCCCGCTTCACTGCTGCGACCGGCCATGAGCATCTTGGCGTCGCTGCCGAACCCGGCTTTCATTCCGCCGGTGCCTGCGATGGCGAGGGCCAGCGCAGCGGCGGTCTGGTCCGCGTCCAGCCCCAGCCCATGACAGGCCGCCGCACAGGCCCCGACCACGCCGAGCACGCCAGTGGTCCACCAGCCCCGGTCGTAAATCTGCCGCGTCAACGCCTTGGCCAGCGCGTATTCGCATTCAGCCCCGGCGACGATGGCCGCCAGCAAGCGGGCGCCGCTCAGGTCGCGCATCTGCGCCACGGCCAGCGCGGCGGGCAGGATCACCGCCGAACCGTGGACGAAACCGGGATAACAGTTGTCGTCGAAATCCAGTGCGTGGGCGGCGGTAGCGTTGGCGAACGCTGCGGCCGGGGCGGCGGCGTTTCGCGCCTGACCCAGCACCGTCGATTCGCCTGCGCCCGCCGTGACCGCAATCACCGCACGGGCCTGGGCGGCGACCGTGCTGCGACTGCCCGCCAGCGCCACGCCGAGGGTGTCGATCAGGCAACGCTTGGCGGCGTCCTGCACTGCTGGCGGAATGTCCGCCCGTTGCAGGCCCGAACTCCAGCGCGCCAGGGTGACCAGGGAAGGGGTGAAGTCGCTCATGGTTATTCCGGCAAGTTGCCAGCCGGGGCGCCCAGCCATTTTTGCGAGATCGCGTCCAGCGTGCCGTCTGCCTTGGCCTGACGAATGATCTCGTTGACCTTGTTGCGCAGCTCCGGCTCGTCCTTGTTCATGCCGATGTAGTTGGGCGCGTTGGACAGCACCACCTTGAGCGCGATGTCCATGTTCGGGTTTTTCTGTTTGAGCGCGGCGGCGACGGTGGTGCCGATGGCGACCATTTGCGTCTGCCCGGACAGGAACGCCGAGATGCTGCTGTTGTTGTCCTCGAAACGCTTGGTGATCGCTTCAGGGGCCATGTCGGTCAATTCCTTGTCCTGCATCGAGCCACGGGTCACGGACACGGTTTTGCCCGCCATGTCACCCATGGACTTGACGGGCAACTCGGCCTTGCCGAACACCGCGTCGAAGAACGGCGAGTAAGCGATGCTGTAGTCGATGACCTTCTCGCGCTCAGCGGTCTTGCCCAGGGACGAAATGGTGAAATCCGCCTTGCCGGACTGGATGTAGGCCACGCGGTTGGGCGCCGTCACGGGCACCAGTTGCAGCTTCACGCCGAGCTTGTTGGCCATCAGGTTGGCGACATCGATGTCCAGGCCCTGGGGCACCATGTCCGGTCCGACGTAGCCGTAGGGCGGGTAGTCGACGGGCACGGCAACGCGCAGTTCCTTGGCCTTGAGGATGTGGTCCAGCGCTTCACCGGCCTGGGCGAAGGTGGAGCAGAGCAGGGCGCTGAGCCCGGCGGCGAAGAGGATGTGGCTGAATGGCTTGCACGGTCTGGCTTTCATCAGGACGCTCCGGTAGATGAAGGGGTCGAATCGGATTGAAAAACGGCAGAAATCGAAAGCGGGGCTAGCCGAGGTCCCACCACTCGCCGAGGCTGAGCAGCTTCTCTTCGGTGTGGGTGACCGAGGCTTCTACGTCCTGGGTCGAGGCGGCCGACATCAACGCCACCAGCATCTCGCTGACCAACATGGCCGGGACGATGGTGTCGTAGAACGACGGGGTCTGGTTCTTCACGATGATGGTTTCCGCCGCCAGCCGGGCCGTGGGTGAGGTCAGGCTGTCGGTGATGGTGATGATGCGCACGCCCTGTTGATGCAGGTAGTTGGTCAGGGTGATCAGCCGCCGGGAATAACGCGGCAGGCTGCACACCAATGCCACGTCCTTGGGGCTGGTCTGGTTGATGATCGACATGACGCCGCTTTCACCGGCGCCTTCCACCAGCCGCACGTTTTTCGCAAAGTAAGAAGCGACGTGGGAAAACTGAAACGCCACGCCGAACGACGAACGCATGCCCAGGCAGTAGACTTGACGCGCCCCGGCCAGCAGCGCCACGGCGCGGGAAATCGCCCGCAGGTTGTCGTGACTGCACATCGACTGAATCTGTTCGATGGCGTTGTTGGCCATGTCCTGAATCACTCGCTGCTCGCCGACCCGCTGTTTGAGTTCCACCAGGTCGTGGGCGCGGGAGCCGTAGGCGCTGTTCTGCCCGCGCAGCGAATCGATGAACAGTTCGCGCAGGTCGTCGTAGCCGGACAGGCCCATGCGTTTGGCCAGGCGGGTCATGGTCGAAGGCGGCACGTTGGCCAGCCGGGCGATGTCGCGCATCGACATCACCGCAATCTCGTGGGGGTTGTCCAGAATGAAACTGGCGGCCGCGCGCTCCTGCCGAGGAAAGTCCTCGAACTGTTGTTGAAGCTGGCTGCAGAGCAGATCGCGGTCCATCTGGCGCATCACCTGAAAGCGGGAGTTGCAGGTGAAATTGCAACGCTTGTGCCAGAAATTTCCGAAATGATTCAAGTGATTCATTTTGCGGGCGTGGTCATTCGCCGCAGTGGGCAAGGGACGGTGACCGGGGTGAGTCGTTTTCGATTGGTTTGATTCAAAAATCGTTGATAGGTGAATCGGGCGGGAGGTTGGTGAATTCCCTAACCGCAGGTTTGCGCTCTGAAACCCTGCCCGCGGGCATGCGTTACGTTGGTGCGGCGCACCGGGTCAGTGCGGGTTCAGTCCTTGGCGGAATGACCCGTTGCCTTTATTTCGCTTGTGAGAAAACGCGCTTCATCGCTTAGATAGGCGCCATTCCCACAGTCCGCAAGGCGCTTGAGCATGGCTTTCCCTTCCGTCAGCAACTCCATTTCCTTCGTCCATCCCGTCAGCCTGACCCACGGAAAAAACGCCGAGGTCTGGGACGTTGACGGCAAGCGCTACATCGATTTCGTCGGGGGCATCGGGGTGCTGAACCTGGGCCACTGCCATCCGCAGATCATCGCGGCGATTTGCGAGCAGGCTCAGCGCCTGACCCATTACGCGTTCAACGCCGCGCCCCATGTGCCGTATCAGCAGTTCATCGAGCGGCTGGCAGCGTTCATTCCGGTGAGCTACCCGGTCAGCGGCATGCTCACCAACAGCGGCGCGGAAGCCGCGGAAAACGCCTTGAAGATCGTGCGCGGCCACACCGGCAAGACGGCGGTCATCGCGTTCGACGGGGCGTTCCATGGCCGCACGCTGGCGACGTTGAACTTGAATGGCAAGGTCGCGCCCTATAAACAGAAAGTGGGCGTGCTGCCGGGGCCGGTGTTCCACGTGCCGTACCCGAGCGTGGACAACGGCGTGTCTGCGGAAGAAGCATTCAAGGCGCTGGACCGGTTGTTCAGCGTGGAAATCGACATCGACGAAGTGGCGTGTTTCATCATCGAGCCGGTGCAGGGCGAGGGCGGTTTCCTGGCACTGGACCCGCTGTTCGCGAAGGCGTTGCGCAAATTGTGTGATGAGAAGGGCATTGTGCTGATCGTCGATGAGATCCAGTCGGGGTTCGGGCGGACGGGAGAGCGGTTTGCCTTCAGCCGTCTTGGGATCGAGCCGGACCTGCTGTTGTTGGGCAAAAGCATTGCCGGTGGCGTGCCGCTGGGCGCGGTGGTCGGGCGCAAATCGCTGATGGACACACTGCCTAAAGGCGGATTGGGCGGGACCTATTCCGGCAACCCGATTGCCTGCGCGGCAGGGTTGGCGACGCTCGATGTAATGACCGATGCGAACTTGTCGGCGTGGAACGAGCAGTATTCATCGACGTTGTTGGCGCGTTACGAGCGTTGGCAAACGGAGAAGGTATCGCCGTACCTGGGCCGTTTGACGGGTGTGGGGGCCATGCGCGGGATTGAACTCATCACCCCGGAAGGCAAACCCGCCACGGCACAG
This sequence comes from Pseudomonas salicis, assembly GCF_057128705.1. NCBI lineage: Bacteria > Pseudomonadati > Pseudomonadota > Gammaproteobacteria > Pseudomonadales > Pseudomonadaceae > Pseudomonas > Pseudomonas salicis. The sequence goes on along the minus strand of NZ_JBSKHU010000001.1, from coordinate 1,032,156 downwards.
ATGGCGCAGCTGCTGCAATTGGCCCGTGAGCGGGGGCTGTTGCTGATGCCGAGCGGCAAATCCCGGCACATCATCCGGTTGTTGGCGCCGTTGACCATCGAGCCCGAGGTGCTGAACGAAGGGCTGGACATTCTCGAAGCGTGTTTGAAGGCGCTTGATTGAGATCGAGGTGAAAGGCGGCACGACCGGGCACCTCGTTGTGCTTGGCAGACCGCATGCGCAGGTTTTGCTGCCGGTTCCCGGCAGATCGCGAGCAAGCAACGCTCCCACGGCCTTCGGCCAGAATCAACCGCAAGCGTTTGTGCACATAGATCTGCTTCTGCCGAAGGCGTGGGAGTGCCGGGGTGGCGTTCCACCTTGCCTACGATCTGGCGCGCAGCGGCAGTAAAACCTGACGCCTCGGTATGCCAGGCATGGCGCATCCTCCATCAAAAAAAACGCACCTCTGGCACCCGCCGCACTCCAACCCCTGCATTCCTGAAAAAGAGGCAGCGGCCATGGGTTCTCATATCCCCGATCACGATCCCGTCGATCCATCCGACGACACACCCGAATTCCCTTTGTCGGCGCCGATCAAGCCCGACGACCCGGAGCGGTGCAGCGAGCAGTCGAAAGCGGAAACCGAAGGCTGCGTCCCAGAGCAAACGCATGACAAACGACCGTCGCGGCCATGAGGCCATTTCGCGGGTTGTGCCGTAAGTCTTCGCCACGAATGATGATTGCGCTTGGAAAGCGGCGCCAAACGCGAAAGAATGCGTCTTTCGTCGTGCGTATCGTTCGCACCGCTGACGATCACTGGCGGAGGGAGCACATTTGAACCAGCTAAGACGCCTCAAGAGCGGAATTCAGGGGCTGGATGAATTGTTGAAGGGAGGCTTCGTCGCCGGGTCTTCCTACATCATTCAAGGCCGCCCCGGTTCAGGCAAAACCATTCTGGCCAACCAGATCGGCTTCAACCATGCCCGCGACGGCGGTCGCGTGCTGTTCGCGACCCTCCTCGCCGAACCTCATGAGCGACTGTTCCAGTTCCTCTCGACCCTGAGCTTTTTCGACAAGGACAAGATTGGCGACCAGATCCAGTTCGTCAGCGCCTTCGATACCATGGAAAACGACGGGCTGGACGAAGTGGTCAAGCTGTTGCGCCGTGAGATCGTGCGACAGAAGTCCACGGTCATGATCCTCGACGGGTTGCTCAACGCCCGTTCCCGCGCCGATTCGCCGCTCAACACCAAACGTTTCATCTCCGAATTGCAGGGTCACGCTGCGTTCGCCGGCTGCACGGTGTTTTTCCTCACCAGCTCTCAGCTGGACGACGGCAGCCCCGAGCACACGATGGTCGATGGCGTGCTGGAGTTGGGCGAAGAGCTGGTCGGCATCAAATCCATCCGCCGCATCAAGATGCGCAAGACCCGAGGCAGTGGCGCCATTCCCGGCGCCCACGAGTGCGAAATCACCGAAGACGGCCTGGTGGTCTACCCGCGTCTGGAAAGCACGCTGACGCACTCGGCGATGCGTGACAGCGATCACATCACCGTTGTCCCTTGCGGCGTTCCGACACTGGACCGGCTGATCGGCGGCGGGCTGATGGCGTCGTCGGTGACGTTGCTGATGGGGCCGTCCGGTTCCGGCAAAACCTCGTTGGGCCTCAGTTTTCTCGGCCAGTCGACGGTGGAAGAGCCGGGGCTGCATTTCGGTTTCTATGAATCCCCTCAGCGCCTGCGCATGAAAGCCGCGTCGCTTGGTCTGGACTTTGGAGCCCTTGAGGCTTCCGGGGCGCTGACGATTGTGTGGAAGTCGATCACCACCGAGCTGATCGACAAGCTCGCGCTGGATCTGCTGCGCACGGTTGAGGAAAAGTCCATCAAGCGGGTGTTCCTCGACAGCCTCGGCGGCATGACCCGGGTGGCGGCGGACAAATCCCGCATCCTCGACCTCTACACCGCGTTGATGGGCGAGCTGCGGGCGCGCAATGTCACGGTCGTCGCGTCCTGGGAAGTCATCAGTCTGTTGGGTGGCGAAATAGACGCCCCGGCGCCCGACTTGTCATGCATCGTCGACAACCTGCTGGTGCTGCGGTTCGTGCAGGAATCGGCTGAACTTAAACGCCAGCTGTCCATTCTTAAAATAAGGGACAACCCCTACGATCCGGCATTACTGGAGGTGGTCTTCAGCGATCAGGGTCTCGACGTCAAAAAGGTTCATTTCCATGCCCCTGGCTCAACCCATCACGCCTAAAGGTCGCCGTCGCGATCTCGCTCATGGCGGGTTGCGCAGGCCGGAGGCGCTATGACCACGATCTTGATCGTCGATGACGAATACCTGATTGCAGATGTGCTCAGTTTCGCCCTTGAAGACGAAGGCTACCTGACGGTGACCGCAGGCAGCGGCCAGCGCGCCCTGACCATTCTGGAGCGGGAGCGGCCTCAACTGATCATCACCGATTACATGATGCCGGGGATGAACGGCATCGAGCTGGCAGAGACCGTGCGGGCACACAAGACACTGCATGAGATTCCCATCATGCTCATGAGCGGCGCTCAGGCGCATCTGGGCATAGCCCGCCGGGACTTGTTCCTTGAGGTGTTCGACAAACCGTTCGACATCCACGCCGTGGTAGACCGGGTCAAATCCCTCCTCAAACCGGACGGGGCGTAACGCAAAGCTGGCCGCTCAAGCTCCCCATCCACCTTCATACCCTTCGAGGCCAGCATGCAACCACCCGCGCCGTCATCAGGACTGCTTTCCCAGGAAGACCGCTATCGGATGCTGGTCGATGCGGTGTTCGATTACGCGATTTACATGATCGACACCGCCGGCATCGTCTGTAGCTGGAACTCCGGGGCGCGGCGGATCAAGCAGTACGACGAGGCGGAAATCCTCGGCCGCTCGTTCTCCCTGTTCTACACCGAAGAAGATCGTCTCGCAGGCCTGCCACAGCGTGCGCTGTCCATCGCCGCAACGTCTGGACGTTACGAGGGAGAAGGCTGGCGAGTGCGCAAGGACGGCACGCGGCTGTGGGCGCTGGTGGTCATCGACCCGATTCAGGCCGCTGACGGCACGTTGATTGGCTTCGCCAAAGTCACCCGCGACCTCACCGAGCGGCGCCAGGCCGAGGAAGCCCTGCGTCGCAGTGAGCAGCAATTCAGCCTGCTGGTGCAGGGCGTCACGGATTACGCGCTGTACATGCTCGACCCGACGGGCATCGTCACCACCTGGAACGCGGGCGCCCAGCGCATCAAGGGCTATACGCCGGAAGAGGTGATCGGCCAGCACTTTTCGCTGTTCTTCGAACCCGCCGACGCACAAGCGGGCATGCCGCAGCGCTCGCTGGACATCGCCGTACGGGAAGGGCGCTTCGAGGGCGAGGGCTGGCGGGTGCGCAAGGACGGCTCGCGGTTTCTGGTGCACGTGGTCATCGACCCGATTCGCGATCAGGGCGGTGTCATCATCGGCTTTGCCAAGATCACCCGTGACGTGACGGACTCGGTCATGGCGCAGACGGCGCTGAAAGAAGCGAGGGAAGCGCTCTATCAATCGCAGAAAATGGAATCCGTTGGCCAGCTCACGGGCGGCATCGCCCACGACTTCAACAACCTGCTGACGGTGATTCTCGGCAGCCTGGGCATCGTCAAGAAACGCCTGTCCAGCGATGCGAAAACCCTGTCCCTGCTCGACAACGCCATTGCCGCCGCCCATCGCGGCTCATCCCTGACCCAGCGCATGCTGGCGTTTGCGCGGCGCCAGGAGCTGGCGCCGGAGCCCGTCGACGTCGGTACGTTGATTCGCGGCATGTCCGAGTTGCTGGGGCACTCGTTGGGGGCGAACATCTCGGTGGACACCCGATTCCCACTGCTGTTGCGGCAGGTGTTCGTCGACGCCGGTCAGTTGGAAATGGCGATCATGAACCTGATGATCAACGCCCGGGACGCCATGCCGAACGGCGGCAACATTGAAGTCTCGGCTCGGGAAGCCGCGTTTTGGCGTTCGCCGGAATCGACCGAAGAGCCGTTCATCTGCATCTCGGTGGCCGACACCGGCACCGGGATGGATGAGGCCACGCTGCAACGGGCGATGGAGCCGTTCTTTACCACCAAGGGGCTGGGCAAAGGCACCGGTCTTGGCTTGTCGATGATTCACGGCCTGGCCGAACAGTCGGGCGGCAAGCTGGTCCTGAAAAGCCAACCCGGCCTCGGCACGACCGCTGAGCTGTGGCTGCCCATTTCAAAGGTGGCGAGCGAACCGAGCCCCATGGCGAACGAAACCCTCCCGCGCATTGCGGCGCTCCCCACCCAACCGCTCAAGGTGCTGTTTGTCGACGACGATCCGCTGGTGGTGCTGAGCACCCGGGCCATGATCGAAGACCTGGGGCACAGGGTTCTGACCGCCAGCGATGGCGACGAGGCGTTGGCCCTGATTCGCGAGCACAACGATTTCGATCTGGTGATCTCGGATTACGTCATGCCCGCGATGTCCGGTTCCGAGCTGGCCGAGCAGATTTCCCGCTTGCGCCCGGCCTTGGCGATCATCATTTCCTCAGGGTTCACCGACACGGTTTCGCCCTTGGCCCAGCGCTTGCCGCGCTTGCCTAAACCCTTCAACCAGGCAGAGCTGGCGCGGGCCATCGCTTCGATTGGCTCTTGAACGTCGCAAGGTGCACACCGGCTAGCGCAGAACGATGATTTTCGACACCAGATCGGCGCTGTTTCGTGCTTGCAGCTTTTTCATCAGGCGTGCGCGATGGACTTCGACGGTGCGGTGGGAAATCGACAGTTTGCGGGCAACCTCTTTACACGTCAGGCCATTGACGATGTGCGCGGAAATCTCGCGTTCTCTGGGCGTGAGATTGACGGTGGGGCGAATGGCCCGGTCCATGCGCTCGAAATGCCAGACCATCAACTGGAAGGGTTCGTCAGGGGTCAGGGTGTAGCCGTTGGCCCGCGCCCAGAACACCTCGCCGCTCTGGTGCTGCATGAAACGCTGGTCGGAATACGCGCCGTTAAGGGCGTTGCGCAGCCAGCTCAGGCTGCGCTCGCCGATGGCCTGATAGTCGGCTTGTGAGGGGTAAAGCTTCAAAATCAACTGATCGGCCAACTCGTCGCGCTGATAGCCAAACAGCTTCAGAAAGGCGTCGTTGAAGTCCAGCATGCGACGATTGCCGGTGATGACCTGAGGCGCAGGAGATACTTGAAACGCCAGCCGTTCCAGGTCCTGCAGGTGGTCGGACTCATCTTTCATCGCGCTGTCTCGCTGTTTTTATTGTCGTCTTCCAGACCAGTATCGGCCTTTGGCACTACTCATCCCTATACGTAGTTGTACGAACTGGCGAGGGGGCTTCGTGGTGGGCATTGTAAAGAACGCCTGCTCATTGCGAAGGAGAAAATAAAAATGGTCAATGACGCCGTATCCATCGTTGCCGCCGGCCACAGCCGGTTCGGGCGACTGGACAACACCACCCTTGAAGACCTGATCGTGCAAGTCACGCGTCAGGCCCTGGACGATGCCGCGATTGACGCCTCGGAAATCGACGCGATCTTCCTCGGGCATTTCAATTCCGGGCTGGTACCCGACGGTTTTCCGGCCTCGCTGGTGCTGCAAGCCGACCCTGCCTTGCGCTTCAAACCCGCCACCCGCTGCGAAAACGCCTGTGCCTCTGGTTCTGCTGCGATCCAGGCCGGGATCAACGCGATCCGCTCCGGCGCTGCCGAACTGGTGCTGGTGGTCGGTGCCGAGAAGATGACCTCCAACACCACGGCGCAGGTCACCCAGGCCCTCGCCGGTGCCGGGTATCAGAACGATGCCGAAGAGGCCGGCCTGAGTTTTCCTCAACTGTTTGGCATTGCCGCCGCCCAGTATCGCGACCGCTACCAAAGCCCGATGTCGGCGATGGCGGCGATTGCCGCGAAAAACCACGCCAACGCGATGGCCAACCCGCTGGCGCACATGCACAAGGCGATGCCGTTCGAACACTGCAACACGGTGTCCGACAGCAACCCGGTGATTGCCTCGCCCTTGCGCCTGAGCGACTGCTCGCTGATCACCGACGGCGCGGCAGCGATCATCCTCGCCTCGCCAAAACGTGCCCGTCTGTTTCGCCGTGAAGTGCTGATTCGCGGTGCGCGTCAGGTCAACGACGTGTTGCCCATCGCCCAGCGCGACATTCTCGCCTTCGAAGGCCCGCAGCGGGCGATTCACGCGGCGCTGCGTCAGGCCGAGGTGACGCTGGCCGATATCGGGTTCGCCGAAGTCCATGACTGTTTCACCATCGCCGAACTGCTCATCTACGAAGCCATGGGCCTGGCGCCGAAAGGCGAGGGCCATCGCGCGCTGGACGACGGCATCGTGCAGGCAGGCGGGCGTCTGCCGGTCAACCTGTCAGGCGGCCTCAAGGCCAAGGGGCATCCGGTGGGTGCTACCGGCGTGTCGATGCACGCGATGGCGTTCCATCAACTGACCGGCAACCCCATCGGCCTTGCTGCGCCGGAGGCCGAATTCGGGCTGCTGTTCAACATGGGCGGTATGGCCGTCGCCAATTACGCCACCGTGCTGCAAGCGCGGAGGGCCTGACCATGAACATCGCTCATTGGTTGAACGATGCGTCCCGGCGCTGGCCCGAACGCCCGGCACTGTTTCGCGGTACGGAACAGGTCGCGGACTACGCCGAATTTGCCCGACGCGTGCGGGTGCGGGCAACTTTTCTGCGTGAGGAATACGGCGTCCAGCCAGGCGATCGGGTCGCGCTGTTCATGAAGAACTGCTGCGAATATTTGGAGCTGTTTTACGCCATCTGGTGGATCGGCGCGGTGGCGGTGCCGATCAACTGCAAACTGCACGCCGCCGAAGCGGGCTGGATCGCTGAGAACGCCGAAGCGCGGCTGATGGTCACCGACGACGGCCAGGTGTTCGCGGCCGGAGAGTTGCCTGTCCCGTGTAAGGAAGTGGCGGTTCACGGGTCGTTGACTTCTCTGGCGGCCGAAGGTGAAGCGCTGAACGTGCCTGCTTCGCGCAACACCGACGACCTCGCGTGGCTGTTCTACACCTCGGGCACGACGGGGCGGTCCAAGGGGGTGATGCTGTCACACGGCAACCTCATGGCCATGTCGCTGTGTTACCCGCTGGATGTGGATCAGGTGTCTGCCGACGATGCCGTGGTGTACGCCGCGCCGATGTCCCATGGCGCCGGGCTGTACAACTTCATCCATGTGCGCTGCGGCGCCCGGCATGTGGTGCCCGAGTCGCGCGGGTTCAAGGCGGCGGAGCTGTTCGATCTGGCGCGGGGGCTGGAGCAGGTGTCGTTGTTCGCGGCACCGACCATGGTCAAGCGCATGGTCGAAGAGGCCAAGCGTCAGGGCTACTCTGGCGAGGGTCTGAAAAGCGTGATCTACGGCGGCGCGCCGATGTACGTGGCGGATCTGCGTGAAGCAGTGGAGGTGTTTGGTCCACGGTTGATTCAGATCTACGGCCAGGGTGAAAGCCCGATGACGGTGACCGCCTTGAGCCGCCAGGCCATCGCGGACCGGAGCAACCCGAATTGGGAACGCTGGGTGGCGTCGGTGGGCATGGCGCAGTCCTGTGTCGAAATCAAAATCGTCGATGACCAGCGGCATGCGGTTGCCAGCGGGCAGGCCGGAGAAATCGCCGTGCGCGGCGCGACCGTGATGCAGGGGTACTGGCGCAACGAAGCGGCGACCCGCGAAACCCTCGTCGATGGCTGGCTGTTCACGGGCGATATCGGGTATCTCGACCCGGATGGCTGCCTGACCCTGACCGACCGCTCCAAGGACGTGATTATTTCCGGCGGCAGCAACGTGTACCCCCGCGAGGTCGAGGAAGTGCTGGCCACGCACCCCGGCGTTTTCGAAGTTTGCGTGGTCGGTGAAGCGGACGCGGAGTGGGGCGAATCGGTGGTGGCGTTCGTCGTGGCGCGTGAAGAGCAGGCTGTCGATCAGCACGGGTTGAACGAGTGGTTCGTCTCGCGCATGGCATCGTTCAAAAAGCCGAAAAAGTACGTGTTCTGCGCCGAACTGCCGAAAAACAGCTACGGAAAAGTGCTCAAGACCGATCTGCGGCTCTGGTTGAAGGAGCGCAGGGCGGCGGCGGTGTGAGCGCACCGTTTCACCATGATGTTTTTCCTTGAATAACAACAAAAGACAGGAATACAACAATGGCAACTCAACAGCAAAACCCCGAACGGCAACGTCGCCGCGCCTTCATTGGCGCGATTTCCGGTCACCTCATCGAATGGTATGACTACGGCGTCTACGGCTTTCTGGCGGTGTACATCGGCGGTGCGTTTTTCGTTTCCGACAACCCCACCACCAGCCTGCTGAGCAGCTTCGCCGCGTTCGCGCTGAGCTTTTTCATGCGGCCGCTGGGCGGGTTGTTTTTCGGTCCGCTGGCCGACAAGATCGGTCGTCGCAAGACCCTGATCACGGTGTTGATGATGATGGCGGGTTCGACCTGCCTGCTCGGATTTCTGCCGACGTACGCGTCGATTGGCCTCGCCGCTCCGGTGCTGCTGATCCTTATCCGCTGCGTCCAGGGCTTCTCGGCCGGTGGTGAAATCGGCACCATCACCAGCTTCATCTCGGAGTACGCCGGGCCCGGTCGCCGTGGTTTTTCCACCTGCTGGCTGATGGTCACGGCGGTATTGGGGCTGCTCCTCGGGGGCGCTGTCGCCAATGGCATGACCTGGGTGTTGGGCGCGGAGACGATGCAATCGTGGGGCTGGCGTGTGCCGTTCCTGATCGCCGGCCCCATGGGGATGATCTCGATGTACATTCGCCTGAAACTCGAAGACAGCCCGGAATTCCTCGCGCTGCAAAAAGCCGGGGAGACTTCCAAGGCGCCGCTGCGTGAGGTCTGGCAGTGGAAGCGGGCGATTGCGCTGGTGTTTTTCATCATCACGCTGCACAGCTCGATCTTTTATCTGGTGCTGACCTTCGCCTCGACCTACATGTCGCGCATCCTCAAGTTCGACAGCGGCACCACGCTGTTCTACGTGTTCATCGCCAGCCTCGCGGCGGCGTTCGTCATGCCGTTGGGCGGGGCGTTCACCGACCGTTACGGGCGCAAACCATTCCTGATGGTGGTGGGTGTGCTGGCGACGATGGCGATGTACTGGTTCTTTAAAGCGGCACCGACCGCAACGCCTGCCACGTTCATCTGGCCGTTGATGGCCGTGGCGATTCTGTTCGGGCTGTACGCGTCGTCGACCTACGCGACCATGAGTGAGCTGCTGCCAACGCGGATTCGCTCGACCGGTATCGCGGTGGCCTACAACATTCCGGTGGCCGTGTTCGGGGGCAGCGCGCCATTGATTTCGACCTGGCTGATTCAGCAAACCGGCGACATCAGCTCACCGTGGTATTTCTACATCGGCACCGGGATCGCGTCGCTGATTGCCCTGACGTTGCTGCGCCAGGAAGATTTCGTGGCGTGTACCCAGGCTGTGCAACCTGCATCGAGCGAGCGGGACACCGGGTCTTCATCTTCGGCGTTCCCCGTCACACCTGCCTCCGAATCCAGCCACAGCACCGCGGCCTGATTCGTCCCGACTGCGTCGCACCCTCTGAGCGGTGCGACGCAGGCCGTTCTCCCTCAATGTGTCGCGTTTTCCTCAGGCCTGTACCGGTCCGCGGCCTCCCGATCTGCGTCCGCCGCCATCCGCTTTTCGTGCCTGCGTTCCATGTCATGAAAAATTAAGTGGCATATACCCGTATTTGTGAATATCGTGCGCCATGCCGCCTTTTCTGGACGGGCTTCGTCGATCGGATCGACCTGGACGTCGGAGCGCCGTCGGGCCATTTGTGCCTGATCCGCTTCGACATTGTTGTTTCACGCTTGTCTGGATACTTCCATGCTTGGCCTCGTACGCGTTGCTTTGAGACGACCGTATACCTTTGTCGTTCTCGCCGTTTTGATCATGATCGTCGGGCCGCTGGCGGCTCTGCGCACCCCCACTGACATTTTTCCGGAGATTCGCATCCCGGTCATCGCGGTCATCTGGCAGTACACCGGGCTCTCGCCGGACCAGATGGCCGGGCGCGTGACATCCCCGTTCGAGCGGGTGCTGACGACCACGGTCAACGACATTCGACACATCGAAGCCCAGTCGCTCAACGGCTTCGGGATCGTCAAAGTGTTTTTTCAGCCCGGCGTGAACATCAGCAACGCCAACGCCCAGTTGACGTCGGTGTCCCAGGCGATCCTGCGCAACCTGCCGCCCGGCACGGTGCCGCCGCTGATCCTCAACTACAGCGCCTCGACGGTGCCGATCGTGCAACTGGCGTTGTCCGGTCAGAACCTCAGCGAGCAGAAGCTGGGTGACATTGGCCTCAACACCGTGCGGCTGATGCTCACCACCGTGGCGGGTGCATCGCTGCCGTACCCCTTCGGCGGCAAGACCCGTCAGGTGCAGATCGATCTGGACCCTGCGCAGATGCAAGCGCGAGGGCTGTCTGCCCAAGACGTCGCCAACGCGCTGGCCACGCAAAACCAGATCACCCCCGTGGGCACCCAGAAGATCGGCGGCTACGAGTACATGCTGCAACTGAATAACTCGCCGGTGGCGTTCAAGGACCTGGAAGACCTGCCGATCAAGACCGCCAACGGCACCACGGTGCTGATTCGTGATGTCGGCACGGTCAAGGACGGCAGCCCGCCGCAGACCAACATCGTGCACGTCAACGGTAACCGTTCCGTGCTGATTCCGGTGCTCAAGACCGGCTCGGCCTCGACCCTCGGGGTGATCGAGGGGATCAAGGACAAGCTCGCGGATTCCAAGGCGCAGTTGCCTGAAAACCTGAACATCGACCTGATCGGCGACCAGTCGCTGTTCGTGCGAGCGGCCATCAGTGGCGTAGCCCGTGAAGGGTTGATCGCCGCCGCGCTGACCAGTTTGATGATCTTGCTGTTCCTGGGCAGTTGGCGTTCGACCGTGATCATTGCGGTGTCCATTCCCCTGGCGATTCTGTCGTCGATTGCCGCGCTGTCGGCGTTGGGCGAAACCCTGAACATCATGACCCTCGGAGGGCTGGCGCTGGCCGTCGGCATCCTGGTCGACGATGCCACGGTGACCATCGAAAACATCAACTGGCACCTGGAACAGGGCAAGCCGGTGGAGACCGCGATCCTGGACGGCGCCGCGCAGATCGTGACGCCGGCCTTCGTGTCCCTGTTGTGTATCTGCATCGTGTTCGTGCCGATGTTCTTCCTCGACGGCGTGGCCCGGTTCCTGTTCGTGCCGATGGCCGAAGCGGTGATTTTCGCGATGATCGCCTCGTTCATCCTGTCGCGGACGCTGGTCCCGACCATGGCGAACTACCTGCTGAAACCCCACAACCTGACGGAAGAGGGCACGCACAAACCTGCCAGCCGCAACCCGCTGGTGCGATTCCAGCGGGGTTTCGAGGCGCGATTCGAACGGATTCGCGAGGGGTATCACGGGTTGCTCGCCGCCGCGCTGGAGCACCGTAAAGGGGTGATGGTCGGCATCCTCGCCTTCGTTGTCGCGTCCTTCGCGCTTGTGCCGACGTTGGGCCGCAACTTTTTCCCGGCGGTGGATTCCGGGCAGATTCTGATGCACGTCCGTGCCCCGGTGGGCATGCGTGTCGAAAGCACGGCGCAGTTGATCTTCGACGTGGAGAATGCCGTGCGCCGAGTGATTCCGGGCTCGGAACTCAAGGCGGTGGTGGACAACATCGGGCTGGCGGTCAGCGGCATCAACACCGCTTACAACACCACCGGTACGGTCGGCTCCCAGGACAGCGACATTCAGATCAGCCTGAACGAAGACCATCAGCCGACCGCCGAGTACGTGCGCCAGTTGCGTGAGCAATTGCCTCGCGAATTCCCCAACGCGGTGTTCTCGTTCCCGCCGGCCGACATCGTCGGGCAGATTCTCAACTTCGGTTCGTCGGCCCCGGTGGACGTGCAGATCACCGGTAACAACCTGGGCGGCAACTACGCCTACGCCAACACGCTGCTGCGTGAAATCCGTCGGGTGCCGGGCGTCGCGGATGCGCGGATTCAGCAGTCCCAGCAATTGCCGACGTTCAAGATCGACGTGGACCGCACCCGAGCGCAACTGCTCGGGATCAGCGAGCGAGACATCACCAACAGCCTGGTGGTCAACTTCGCGGGATCGAGCCAGGTCGCACCGACGTTCTGGCTCAACACGGCGAACGGCGTGTCGTACCCCATCGTGCTGCAAACCCCGCAGTACAGCCTCGACAAGTTGGCGCAGCTGTACAACCTGCCGCTGACCTCCACGTCCTCGACCGGCAGCGGACAGATTCTCGGCGGCCTGGCGTCGGTGGCGCGGACCCACAGCAACTCCGTGGTGACCCAATCCGACATCCAGCCCGTGGTGGAAATCCTCACCTCGGTGCAGGGCCGTGACCTCGGAGGTGTGGCAGCAGACATCCAGAAGATTCTGGCCGCGCACGCCAACGACGTGCCGAAAGGCTCGAAAGTGGCGCTGCAAGGTCAGTCAACAACGATGAACAGCGCCTTCAGCGGCATGTTGTTCGGGCTGCTGGGGGCCGTCGTGCTGATCTACCTGCTGATCGTGGTCAATTTCCAGTCCTGGAGCGACCCGTTCGTGATCATCACCGCATTGCCTGCGGCGCTGGCGGGCATCGTCTGGATGCTCTTTGTCACGCACACGCCGTTGTCGGTGCCAGCGTTGACCGGGGCGATCATGTGCATGGGGGTGGCGACGGCCAACGCCATCCTGGTCGTCAGCTTCTGCCGGGAACGGCTGGCGGAGCACGGCAACCCGTTGCAGGCCGCGCTGGAAGCCGGGTTTACCCGCTTCCGTCCGGTTCTGATGACCGCCATTTCGATGATCATCGGCATGGCGCCCATGGCCTTGAGCCTTGGCGAGGGCGGTGAGCAAAACGCGCCACTGGGCCGTGCGGTGATCGGCGGTCTGTGCTTCGCCACTGTGGCCACGTTGTTCCTGGTTCCCATCATTTTCAGCCTCGTTCACGCACGCGACAGTCGCGCCCGCGTCCAGGCCACTGCTTCTCAAGGGTTTTGACATGCTCAACGACACTCCTGTAACCCAACGTCAGCCACGCGTCAGCGGCTGGCGGGCGAATCTGGGTCTGCTGATTGCGCTGGTCGTGGTCGCCGCCGTGGTGTTCGTCGGTCTCACGGCCCGCGCCAGTGAATCGAAAGACCTGAAAACCTGGACCGATGCCCAGGCGCTGCCCAGCGTGATCGTCATCAGCCCGGCCGCACCCACCCAAGGTTCGGCGCTGATTTTGCCGGGCCGCCTGGAAGCCTGGTCGCGGGCGGCGATCTTTGCCCGTGTCGGCGGTTACCTGAAATCCTGGAAAGCCGACATCGGCGCCAAGGTCAAGGCAGGCCAACTGCTCGCCGAGATCGACACCCCCGAACTGGATCAGCAGTTGCTCCAGGCACGCGCCGATCTGGCCACCGCCAAAGCCAACGCCTCGCTCTCCCAGACCAGTGCCAAACGCTGGCAGGCCATGCTGGCGTCGGACTCGGTGTCCAGGCAGGAAGTCGATGAGCGCAACGGTGACCTGGCTGCGAAGCAGGCGCAGGTTCAGGCGGCTCAGGCCAATGTCGAACGGCTGACCGCCACCAAGGGCTTTCAACGGCTGACCGCGCCGTTCGACGGTGTGGTCACGGCGCGCTCCACGGATGTCGGCGCGCTGATCAACGCGGGCAGCACGGCCAGCGGCCAAGAGCTGTTCGCCGTGTCTGACGTCAGCCGTTTGCGGGTCTACGTTCAAGTGCCGCAGAGTTACGCGCCGCAGGTGAAGGCCGGTGCAACGGCGCGACTGAGCGTGCCCGAATACCCGCAGGAACAGTTCAAAGCCACCGTCATTGCCTCGGCGGATTCGGTGAATGCGTCGTCGGGCAGCACGCTGGTGCAGTTGCAAGTCGATAATCCCACCGGTCGTCTGCTGCCGGGTGCCTACACCAGCGTACGCTTCGACCTGCCGATTCAACCCAATGTCGTGCGACTCCCGGCCAGTGCCTTGCAATTCGACGCCCAAGGCATGCGCGTCGCGACCCTCGATCAAAACGACCACGTGCTGTTCAAGACCGTGACCATCGCTCGGGATTTCGGTGATTCGGTGGAAATCGGTTCGGGCCTCGCCGCCACGGACCGCGTCATCGACACGCCGCCCGATGGCTTGAACGACAACGACCCGGTGCAGATCGCCAAACCCGCCGAGGCCAAACCCCATGGTTAAGCAGAGCATGCTGCTGATGGCGATGCTGGGGCTGGGCGGATGCTCCCTCGCGCCGGACTACACCGTGCCGTCGGTGCCCACGGCGCAACAGTACAAAACCCAGGGGCCGTGGAGCGTCGCCACGCCCAGCGACCAGATCAGTCGCGACGGTTGGTGGCAGGTCTACAACGACCCGCAATTGGATGCGTTGCAACAGCAACTGCTGGCCAACAACCCGACTTTGAGCGCGGCACTGGCGCATTACGCGCAGGCTCAGGCGTTCGTGGCCCAAGTGAATTCAGCGTTGTTGCCCACGGTGAAGCAGATTGGCAACGCGCAACGAATCCGCCAGTCCGATACCCGACCGTTGCGTGCCAGCACCACGGACGACGTCTACAACTCGGGCACCCTGGGTTTGCAGATCGACTACGAAGTGGACCTCTGGGGCCGCGTGCGCAATTCGGTGGCGGCGGGTACTGACGAAGCGCAGGCCTCGCTCGCCGACCTGGCGTCTGCGCGGCTGAGCCTGCAAGCGCAACTGGCCGACAGCTACGTGCGCCTGCGCGGCCTGGATCAGCAGACCCACCTGCTGGAACAGACGACCCAGGCGTTCAGCCGCGCGGTGGACCTGACCCAAGGCCTGCACGACGGCGGCATCGTCTCCGGGCTGGATGTCGCGCGGGCTTCTTCGCAGCTGTCGTCGACCAAATCGCAGCTCAAGCAAAACAACGTGCAACGGACGCTGCTTGAACATGCCATTGCGGCGTTGACCGGCGCCTCGGCGTCACAGTTCAGCATCGCGCCGAGCACCGCAGCCTTGCCGTTGCCCGCGGTGCCGACGGGCGTGCCCTCGACCTTGCTCCAGCGTCGACCTGATATTGCCGCCGCCGAGCGACGCATTGCCGCCGCCAACGCACGGATCGGTATCGCCCGCGCCGCCTGGTTCCCCACGCTGACCCTGAGCGCCCAAGGCGGGTATCAAAGCAGCGAGTTCGCCAATCTGCTCAGCGCACCCAATCTGTTCTGGGCCGTGGGGCCGTCGCTGGTGACCACGCTGTTCGACGGCGGCTTGCGTCAGGCCCAGGTGGACGCCGCGAAAGCCGCGACGGACGAGGCGGGCGGCAAATACCGGGCGCAGGTGTTGGCGGCGTTCGAGCAGGTCGAAGACAACCTGTCGATCATTGATGGCCTGGGTTCGGCCCTGGAGGATCAGCGCGCAGCGGCGGAAGCGGCGCAGTACAGCGAAAACCTCTCGCTGGCCCGTTACAAGCAGGGGGCGATTGGTTATCTGGACGTGGTCGTCGCACAAACCGCGTCGTTGCAGGCGCAACGCAGCGTGCTGGATTTGCAGACCCAACAACTGGCGGCGAGTGTCGGGCTGGTCAAGGCATTGGGGGGAGGGTGGAACGTCTCGGAGCTGGCGGTCAACGGCAAGCCGGAGACGCCGCTTCGCTAAGGGTGTGTCACTGAAAAGCCCCGCTGCATGCACGACTCAGCGGGGCTTGCGTGGATCGGGATCAATCAACGCTGATAGGCGGCCTTGTGCAAGGTCACAAACGCCTGAACGGTCATCGGCGCCACGCCGGTGACGTCGGCGATGATCGAGTCTTCGCCCTCGAACACGCCATGCTGGTAGTCCTGCGCCACTTCAATCAGGTGCTGGCGGAGGAACGGGCCCAGCCCCGATTCGGTCATTTCCTTGTCGTATTGCTCAAGGCTGATTGGCACGTAGGTCACGGTGCGGCCCAGCACTTCACCGACGGCATCGGCGACACCTTGCTGGCTCAGTTCGATCGGGCCGTTGAGGTCGTAGGTCTTGCCCGCATGGGGTTGCGGGTTTTGCAGGATCGCGGCGATCAGGCGGGCCTGGTCTTCAGCGGCGATCGGGGCGTGGCGGCCGTCGCCGAACGGCAGACGGATTTCGCCGCGTTCGACGATGTGTTTCCGCCAGTGCGGGTACAGCAGCCATTGGGCGAAGTACGTCGGGCGAAGGTGCGTGGTCGCCAGACCCGACCAGTCGAACACGCGTTCGGCGGTGTAATGGCTCAAGGCTGCGTTGCTTTTAGCCACGCGGCGGGCGGAAATCTGCGACATGTTCACCAACGAGGTCACACCAGCCTCTTTCGCCGCCAGCGCGAAACGGGCGCTCGCGTCGATGATGCCGGGGTGGATCGGGTAGACGAAGTAGGCCGACTCGATGCCTTCAAGGGCGGCGCGCAGCGAATCAAGGTCCTGGAAATCGCCAATGGCAACGTCTGCGCCCAGCTCGCGCAGTTCCGCTGCGCGGTGGTCATCGGCGCGCACCAGGGCTCGGACAGGGATGTTTTTTTCGCGCAGGATTTCGACGGTTTTACGACCGGTGAAGCCAGTGGCGCCGGTGACGAGCAGGGTGGGTTGAGACATGATCGATCCTCAGTGCAGGAAACCGCTTGCGCGGGTGGGAGAGTTATATGAAGCTTGTAATCCACATTAGATGGTGATCAGAATCTAATGTCAACAGCACGTCGGATATTCGGATAGAAAGAGGCGTTCCATGCGCAAGAGCAAACTGGAAACCGCTGCAACGAGGCAGAAAATCATTGAGGTCAGCCGCGTCGAGTTTCGTCGCCACGGCATCGACGGCAGCGGCCTCACCGCATTGATGGCGGCCGCGGGTTTGACGCAGGGCGGGTTTTACAAACACTTCAAGTCGAAGGCACACCTGGTCGCGGAGGCGACGAAAGCGTCCGTGGACGATCAGTTGGCGAAGTTGGCGCAAGTCGGGGCATCAGGCGAAGAAGCCGATGCGTTCAATGCATCGGTCGCCACTTACCTGAGCGTGCAGCACCGGGATGAAAGCAGTGGCTGCCCGTTTGCGGCGTTGGGCAGTGAACTCGCGAGGGCTGAAGACCCCGTGAAGACGGTCGCGGTGCAAGGGTTTGAGCAGACTCTGGCGCTGCTGACCGATCAGTTGGCGGCCGCCCGGCCCGCAGGGGATGCCGGCCCGTCAAACCGTGATCAGGCCATGCTGAGTCTCTGCGCAATGATGGGGGCACTGACCGTCGCCCGGATGGCCGAAGGTTGTGCGCTGTCAGAAGAAGTGCTGGCAGCGGTTCGTCGGCAGTTGCAGGTTGAAGCCCCGGCCGCTGCTAGCGATTGAACCGCTCGGCCAGGCTGTGCAGGTACTGGGCCATCTGCTCCAGCTCTCGGCTGATGCTCGACCCCTGTTGCGCTTGCCCCGCGCTCTGGTCGCACAGTTGAGCGATGCGGTTGATCTGCTGATTGATGCTTTCGGCCACGTGGGTTTGCTCCTCGGACGCGGAGGCCATCTGCTGGCTCATCCCGGTGATCCGTGACACCGCCTGGCTGATGCCACTCAACGCGTGCTGCACCGCCTCGACGCTGGTCACGCTCTCCTGCGACATGGCCTGGCCCCGCGTGGCCGTGGCGACCGCGCGGCTGGCGCCCTCGCGCAATTCGCCGATGATGCCTTGAATCTGTTCGGTCGAGGTCTGTGTCCGCGAAGCCAGGGAACGCACCTCATCGGCCACCACCGCAAACCCTCGGCCCTGTTCCCCGGCGCGTGCCGCTTCAATAGCCGCGTTGAGGGCCAGCAGGTTGGTCTGCTGGGCAATGGAATTGATGACGTCCACGACACTGCCGATGGATTGCGTCGCACTGGCCAGCTCGCCCACCGCTTCGCCGATTTCAGACACCGAGTTGGCCATGTGGCGAATCGCCAACAGGCTGTCGTCGGCCAGGCTGCGTCCCTGTTGGGCGAGGTTGTCCGCCTCCAGCGCAGCGTTGGCGGTGTTCTGCACGTTATGGGTCACTTCCTGAATTGTTGCGGCCATTTGCGTGATGGCGGTTGCCGATTGATCGGTTTCATTGCGTTGCTGATCGAGGGCTTCGGCCTGCAACAGCGACAGGCTGGCGGACTGACCGGCGCGCTGTTTGACGTTTTCCCCGGCATCCACCAGCCGCGTCAGCGCGGTTTGCAGGCGCGCTTCCTCGCTGAGCAACGCCAGGTCCAGACGCGCCTGCGGGCCGCGATTATCGCTGTAGGTCAGGGCGATCAGTGGGTCGGTGAAGGCTTTGGGGTGTTCGTCCAGTAGCGCCTTGAGCGTCTGGTTTTGCCGCCATTCCAGAAACACGCTGAGGGCGACCAGCGTCAGCAGCATGGCCGCCAACTCCGCATGATCGGCCAATAAATAATTGCAAACGCCGAGAATCACAGCGGCGATGATCAGCGGCAGTTGGCGGGTCAGGTGATAGCGGGCGGTTTCAACACCGGAAACGGCAGACTTGCCCGCTCGCAGGCGCGTGTACAGCGCCTCGGCCCGTCGCACCTGCTCTCGGGTCGGGAGCGCCCGAACGGACTCGAACCCCGCGATCTTACCGTGCTCGTAGATCGGCGTGACGTAAGCGCTGACCCAGTAAAAATCACCATTCTTCGCGCGGTTCTTGACCACGCCCATCCACGGCTTGCCCTGTTTGAGGGTCTCCCACATGTGGGCGAACACCGACGGCGGCATGTCGGGGTGACGAACGAGGTTGTGGGGCTGGCCGATCAGTTCTTCGCGGGTAAAACCGCTGAGGGCGACGAAAGCATCGTTACAGTAGGTGATGTGACTGCTGAGGTCGGTGGTGGAAATCAGACGCTCGCTGGCGGCAAAGGTACGTTCCTGCTGTGTAACCGGCATGTTCAAACGCATAGAACGACTCATCCCTGACAGTGCTGAAGTGCTTGCCAGTAGGTGTAGCACAACATTGCCGACGCCGACGAACGGTGCCCGGCAATGGGAATCTGTTCCCAAAACCGGGCAATGCAAGCGCCGGTCAGTTGCCGTCGGCGACCTTGCGTTCAATGGCGTCGGACTTGCGTTTCAGCTCTTCGGCTTCCTGTTCCTTGGTGCGAATCGATGTCGGAGTGATGACTTCGTCCACGGCGCGGGTGTCGTCGTCGCGGTCTTCGAGATCCCGCTCGACCACGTTCACGGGCTTGCCGGACGCATCGGTAGGTGGGGCGTTGGTGGGACGGGTGGAGGCGTTGCGGTCGTCGTTACTCATGTCAGTATCCTCAGGGGGCTTGAACGTTGGAGGACAGCGCGCAAGACGAGTTCGAGGAATTTGGGGGCGTTGGATGAGCACGCTGCTCAAATCCCGGGCAGAAAAAAGCCCGCTGGGGAAGACGGGCTTAAAGAGGATCAAAAGGAGTAAGTGCAGACTGGACCTTGCAACGTGAACATTTCGTGAAAACGGTTTTATGACTGATTCCTATTTATAAAATCACGACGAACGGTCAAGTCTTGCGGGTGACTGCCATGCGCTTCAAGGATTTATGTGCACGGGACTCTGCCAAAAGGACGGGTCGGCACTCTTCAGTCGCTCGACAGCGTTGTTGATGTGGGTGAGGGCGGCCTGGCGGGCAGCTTCCGGATCGCGGGCGGCGATGGCGTCGTAAATGGCGACATGTTCGACGCGCACGGTGCTGGCCATTTCCTGACGGCGCTCTTCATTGGAGCGGGTGATGCGGATGGCCTCTTTCACAAACTGGGCGATGAATTCGTGCAAGGACGGGTAAAGCGGATTGCCCGTGGCGTGGGAAATCGACAGGTGATACGCCAGGTCTTCCTCGACGCCGTCATGGCCTTCGTGTTCGGCGGTATCAATGGCTTTCAGCGCACGCTCGATGGTCTCCAGTTGGTGACGGGTGTGGCGCTGGGCGGCGAGGGCGGCCGCTTCGCCCTCAATGCCCCGGCGTAATTCCGTGACGCGCAGCACCGCTTCGATGGAGCCGCCAACGTCCACATCGATGGTGAACGCCTTGATGTGCGCACCTTCGCAGACCACGGTCCCGCTGCCCTGACGCACTTCCACCAGACCCGCCGACTTAAGTCGGGAAATCGCTTCTCGCACCACCGTGCGGCTCACCCCATAGCGCTCGCACAGCACAGGCTCCGTGGGCAGGCGCGTGCCGGGAAGGGCTTCGCCGTTGGCGATATGCGCTTTGAGTGCGGCCGTCACCTGATCCGCCAGTGTGCCTTTGGAGGCGTCTTTCAGGCTGGAAGGGGCATTCGGGCGCGGGGTCAGGTCGGAGGCGGACATGGAAATCTCATGTTTCAAATGAATGAACGTTACTGCATTTCCGGCGCCACGTCCCGTGCAGGAAGCGTGTTGAATTCGTATGACGTATTATGTTACTTGTTATGTCGCACGCTGTTCTGCCCCCAACAATCGCCCACGACAAAAACAAAGGGATGGGAAAGAAATGAGTGAATCCTTGACGCAAGGCGCCATCGGCACGCCCGCCGCCGATGCCTCCGAAGACGCGGCTTACCGCAAGGCGGCGTGGCGCATTCTGCCGCTCCTGCTGCTGTGTTATCTGGTGGCCTACCTCGATCGGGTCAATGTCGGTTTTGCCAAACTGCAAATGTCCGATGACCTGCATTTCTCCGAAGCGGTGTACGGCCTCGGCGCGGGCATCTTTTTCATCGCGTACTTCCTGGTTGAAATCCCCAGCAACCTGATCCTTCACAGGGTCGGCGCCCGGCTGTGGATTGCGCGGATCATGATCAGCTGGGGCGTGATCTCGTCCTGCATGGCCTTCGTGACCACGCCGATGTCGTTCTACATCATGCGTTTCCTGCTGGGGCTGGCCGAGGCCGGCTTCTACCCGGGCGTCATCCTTTATCTGTCGTACTGGTTCCCGACCCACCGTCGGGGGAAGATGTTCGCGTTGTTCGCCAGCGCCGTGCCGCTGTCGGGCCTGGTGGGTGCGCCGCTGTCCGGCTGGATCATGGCGGTGTTCGACGGCGCTCATGGTTGGGCAGGGTGGAAGTGGCTGTTCTTCATCGAGGGTCTGCCGTCGGTGGCCATCGGCATTCTGGTGATTTTCTGCCTGAGCGACCGCATCTCCCACGCGGGCTGGCTGACTCAGGAACAGAAAACCCTGCTGCAATCGCGCATCGACGCCGAAAGCCACTCCCACGAAGCCCACAGCGTGCGCGACGTGTTCCGCCAGCCGCGCATCTGGCTGCTGACCGCGATCTATTTCTGCATGATCGCGGGCTTTTACACCGTCGGTTTCTGGCTGCCGACGCTGGTCCGTCAGGCCGGCGTGACCGACGTGCTGCACATCGGCCTGCTGACCGCGATTCCGTACGGCGCGGCCGTCGCGACCATGTTGCTGGTGTCGCGCCACGCGGACCGGGTGCGTGAGCGCCGCTGGCATCTCGCACTGACGGCCATCGTCGGCGCCATCGGCCTGATCATCGCGGCGACCTGGAGCAGCAGTTTCACGATGTCGATGATCGGCCTGACCCTCGCCGCCATGGGCGCGCTCAGCACGTTGCCACTGTTCTGGAGCCTGCCGACGGCGTTCCTCGGAGGCACGGCGGCCGCTGCGGGGATTGCGCTGATCAACTCGTGCGGCAACCTTGCAGGGTTCGTTTCGCCGTATCTGATCGGCTTCCTCAAGGACATGACCCAAAGCACCACCATCGGCCTGTACGTGATGGCGGGTGCACTGATCCTCGGGTCGGTGTTGATCTTCCGGATTCCCGCAAAACTCGTTAACCGTTGAGCAACAGGAGTGACCCATGAATATTCTCGTGACCGGTGCGGCCGGCTTTCTCGGCCGTCGCCTGATCGAAGCCCTCTTGCAGCGCGGCGCGTTGACCGATCGACAAGGGGCCAGGCAGGCTCTCTCGAAAATCGTGGCTTTCGACGTGGTGCCGCTGACCGGTCTGGACGACCCTCGGGTCGAGGTGGTCTGCGGTGACATCGCCGACTCCAACGTGCTGGAAGGGCTGGTGAGCGCCGAAACCGACAGCGTTTTCCACCTCGCAGCCGTGGTGTCGAGTCAGGCCGAACAGGACTTCGAGCTGGGGATGCGCATCAACTTCACCGCGACGCAACAGCTGCTGGAACGGATTCGCAGCCTCGGCACTTGCCCGAAATGGGTGATGACCAGTTCCGTGGCAGTGTTCGGCGGACAGCTTCCTGCTCAGGTGGAGGACCATCAAGTCTGGGCGCCGCAAAGCTCCTACGGCACACAAAAGGCGATGAACGATTTGCTGCTCGCTGATTACAGCCGTCGGGGTTTCGTCGATGGCCGCAGCTTGCGCATGCCGACCATCGTCGTGCGCCCCGGCAAACCCAACCTTGCGGCATCGAGCTTCGCCAGTGGCATCATCCGTGAGCCGCTCAACGGGCAGGAAAGCGTGTGCCCGGTGCCGATGGAGACGCGCCTGTGGCTGATGTCACCGGCGCAGGCCATCGCCAACCTGATTCACGGCCATGAGCTGTCGGCGGAGCAATTGCAGTCGGGGCGGGTGATCAACATGCCGGGCTTATCGATCACGGTGGCAGACATGATTGACGCGCTGCGGCGAACGGCGGGGGACGAGGTCGCCCACCGGATTCGGCTGGAACGCAACCCGGCGATCGAGAAAATCGTCGGCTCCTGGCCGGGGTCATTCACCGCAACGTATGCGAAAAAACTCGGGTTTACCGCCGACCACGATTTCGCCGATGTCATCGGGCAGTTCATCGCGGAATACCCACCCCAACCCAGCTAAAACCGTCGCGTTCATATGTCGCGTGGCCGTCTAGGTCAGGGCGCTTAATCGTGTTCTAATCAGCCCCACTCAAACCGGGGAACGGCCCACGCTTCGTGTGTGAAAACAGGCACTTCCCCCGATACCCTCAGAATCAACCAAGGGCTGTCATGGATACGGGGTCACGACTGAAGTTAGTGCGGGAAAGCTACAAAATGTCCCAGCGTGAGCTGGCCAGACGCAGCGGAGTCGCCAATGGCACGATCTCCTTGATTGAGTTGAATCGCGTCAGCCCCTCGGTCAGTTCGTTGAAAAAACTGCTGGAGGGGTTTCCCATGACCCTGGCGGATTTTTTCTCCTTCGATCAGCCGCCTCAAGAACAACGCTACGTCTTCCGCGCCGGAGAACAGCCGGATCTCGGTCGCGACGGATTGCGCCTGTTGCTGATCGGCGCTTCGGTGCCCAGCCGCCAGATGCGCATGCTCCGTGAGCAATACGCGCCGGGTGCAGGCTCGGGCGATGAACCAATCGTGCATGCCCAGGGCGAGGAGTGCGGTCTGGTCACCCGAGGCACCATCGAGCTGACGGTGGACGGGCAGATCAGCATTCTCAACGCCGGTGATGGGTATTACTTCCCGACCACGCTGCCGCACAGCTTTCGCAACATCGGGCAGGATGAGGCAGAAATCATCAGCGCGAACACGCCCGCTAATTTTTAAGGAGCGTCTGGCGTCAGTTTTCCAAACGCCAGACAGCACGAAGGGGAGCCGGGGCTCCCCTTCAAGGTGTTTCAGTTGCATGCTCTTTTTTGTTTTTAGGTGGCCTGTTGTTGTTTTTGGCAGCCATACCTTTTTGGTTTTGAGCGACCCCCATCCGGGGCCAAGAGCAAACGTATTTTTTTGAGCGCTGATGTAGCTCCGATCTTGCGATTCAACCCGTGCGGTAGCTACCTGAGGGTAGTTTTATTGTTCTCTGCCCGGTCGAGAGGCCTGAGCCTCACAAAGCGATCCACTCCAAAAAAATCAGTTAGCTGCGTCTCTTCCGTCTTGTTCTTGTTATGTCAGAGCCGATACGTCTTGTTTTTATTGGGTTACTGCGATTTTTTATTTTTGTTGTACGTAAGACATAGCAGAAGCCATGCCAAGTTTCGTCAATGCTTTGAAAAGCCCGGAAACCGTGGCCTTCAGAAAAACCCCAAATTTAGCTTCACGCTGAAATCATCACCGGGTGTTTCCGTGTTACCCGTTTCCATCGCTTCAATGCCGGTCAGGGTAACACTGTGTGACAACTTGTCGCACATCAGGCCGACAAACGTGCCCTCGCCACCCGAGAGCCGTTCGCCTTGCCCAGCACGTCACTGATGCGCTGACCGGCTGCAATCAGTTTGTCGAGGTTGATACCTGTGTCGATGCCCAGCCCGTTGAGCATGTACACCACGTCTTCCGTCGCCACATTGCCCGTGGCCCCTTTGGCGTAAGGGCAGCCGCCCAGGCCCGCCACCGAGCTGTCGAACACCTGAATCCCCTCCAACAGGCTGGCGTAGATATTCGCCAGCGCCTGCCCGTAGGTGTCATGGAAATGTCCGGCCAGTTTGCCGCGAGGGATGTTGGCGGCGACGGCGTCGATCAATTCGCGGGTCGCGCCGGGTGTACCGGTGCCGATGGTGTCGCCCAGTGACACTTCGTAACAACCCATGCCGAACAGTTCGTTGGCCACTGCCGCCACCTGTTTCGGCGGCACGGTGCCTTCGTATGGGCAGCCCAGCACACAGGACACATAGCCCCGCACGCGAATACCGTGCAATCGCGCTGCTTCCATGATCGGCAGGAAACGGTCGAGGCTTTCGCTGATCGAGCAGTTGATGTTGCGCTGCGAGAAGGCCTCGGAAGCCGCCGCGAACACCGCGACTTCCTTGACACCCGCCGCCAGCGCGTCCTCGAAACCGCGAAAGTTGGGGGCGAGGGCGGCGTAGGTCACGTCGTCCTTGCGCTGGATGCCTGCGAACACTTCCGCCGATCCCGCCATTTGTGGCACCCACTTGGGCGACACGAAACTGCCGACTTCTATATAGCCAAGCCCGGCGTCGGAAAGATCGTCCACCAGCCGGATCTTGTCGGCAACGTCGATGGGGCGCGCCTCGTTTTGCAGGCCGTCACGGGGGCCGACTTCGACCAGACGTACGCGTTGGGGCAGCGACATGGCAAATTCATCCTCACTGTCAGCATCAGGTTTATGCGCTATTCATTTGTTATTTAACGGTATTTTTCAGCGCTTCTTTGCAGCGCTCTTCGGCGGTGTCCAGTTCCAGCTGCATCTGCTGGATGTCGAGCAACTGCTGATCGAGTTGGGCGCGACGCTCGGCGATCTTCTGCAGCATGGTGGTCAGTTGCTTTTGATTGTCGCCACTGGGGTCGTATAAGCCGATCAAGTCCCGGCATTCGGCCAGGGAAAACCCGATGCGCTTGCCCCTCAAAATCAGCTTCAGCGTGACCTTGTCCCTCGCTGAATAAATGCGCTCCAGCCCACGGCGTTCGGGGCTTAGCATGCCTTGTTCTTCATAAAAGCGAATGGTGCGGGTGGTAATGTCCAGCTCGCGAGCGAGGTCGGAAATGCTGTAAGTCGGGTGGTTCATGGCGGGGCTCGAACGAGGGAAGCGTTCGGCTAACGTACGGCGACCTTGACGTAAACGTCAAGGTGCCAGGTGGAATGCGTGTGAAGTGCATGTTCACGGCGCCAGGGTTTTCCATAGCTCAAATCGATGATCAACTTGAGGTTAAGTGGATAACCTATTGATTCATCGCTACTTAACTGCAACCTCAAGCTCTTTCTCAAGTTTGCGTTCCTGCGCAATCACCAGCTGACACAACTCAATGATCTGCTCCCGCATCCAACGGTTCGCCGGGTCTTGATCGGTGCTTTCGTGCCAGTACAAGTGGGTCTCCACGCTTGGCACATCGTTCACCGGGAGGTGAACGAAATGCAGGTCGTTACGCCGGGCGAAGCGTTCTGGCACGGTCATGACCATGTCGGTCTGGTGCAGCACCTGTGATGCCATCAAATAATGCTGCGACCGCAGGGCGATCTTGCGCTGGATGCCCATTTTGCCCAGCGCCAGATCGACGTAGCCCAACCCGCTGCGGCGACTGGAGATGTGGATGTGCGCCACCGACAGATAGTCGTCCAACGTTATCGAGCCTTTGTTCGCCAGCGGATGCCCTTTGCGCATGGCGCAGACGTAGTTGTCTTCCATCAGCTTGACGTGGCGCACCTGCGGGTCGGTGTTCAACGGCGCGTCTACGGCGAAATCCAGCCGACCCGCCGCCAGTTCCTTGGTGGTCTCCCGGCGCTTGGACAGAAAGCTTTCGATGGTGACCGCCGGGGCAAGGCGGCGCAGCCGCTGAAACAGCGCGGGCAGAATGATCGCTTCCGTGAGGTCGGTCATGCTGATGCGGTAGTTCTTGTTCGCCTGCAGCGGGTTGAAAATCCGGCTCTCCTGCACCGACACCCGGAGCAGCGACAGCGCATTACGCACCGGCCCAATGATGTTCTGGGCCATCGGCGTTGGCACCATGCCTTGGGCGG
Source organism: Pseudomonas salicis (assembly GCF_057128705.1). Classification (NCBI taxonomy): domain Bacteria; kingdom Pseudomonadati; phylum Pseudomonadota; class Gammaproteobacteria; order Pseudomonadales; family Pseudomonadaceae; genus Pseudomonas; species Pseudomonas salicis. The sequence continues at coordinate 1,005,824 of NZ_JBSKHU010000001.1, read as the reverse complement.
TGCGCACGAACAGCGGATCGTTGAAGGTCTCGCGAAGACGGGCCAAGGCATTGGACACAGCTGGCTGGGTGATGCCGACGATCTGACCGGCGCGGGTCAGGTTGGCCTCGGTGTAGATGGCGTCAAAGACAATAAAGAGGTTGAGATCGACCTTGCTCAGATTCATTGCGATGCGCCTCACGCTGTTGTTGTAGTTGGGACTTTCGTGCCGAAACGCGCCGATCATATATCAGTGATGAATGTTTATACACGCCGAGAATAGGTTAGATAAATGGAGGGGCCTGATCTAGCATCGCTTCCATGTCTTGAAACACCTCATCAGAAGGTAGCTGCCCATGGATTTCGCTTACTCCCCCAAGGTCCAGGAATTGCGCGAGCGCGTCACGGCGTTCATGGACGCCTACGTCTACCCGGCCGAGCCTGTGTTTGAGCGCCAGGTCTCGGAAGGGGACCGCTGGCAGCCGACCGCGATCATGGAAGAACTGAAAGCCAAGGCCAAAGCCGAAGGGCTGTGGAATTTGTTTCTGCCCGAATCCGAATTGGGCGCTGGCCTGACCAACCTGGAATACGCGCCCTTGGCGGAAATCATGGGCCGTTCGTTGCTGGGGCCGGAGCCGTTCAACTGCTCGGCGCCGGACACCGGCAACATGGAAGTGCTGGTGCGTTACGCCAGCGACGCGCAAAAGCAGCAGTGGCTCGAACCGCTGCTGCGGGGCGAAATCCGCTCGGCCTTTGCGATGACCGAACCTGACGTGGCCTCGTCCGATGCCACCAACATGGCCGCCCGTGCCGTGCGCGATGGCGACGAGTGGGTCATCAATGGCCGCAAATGGTGGACATCCGGTGCCTGCGATCCGCGCTGCAAAATCATGATTTTCATGGGCTTGAGCAACCCGGACGGCCCTCGTCATCAACAACATTCAATGATCCTGGTGCCGACGGATGCACCGGGGGTGAAGATCGTGCGTCCGCTGCCGGTCTTCGGCTACGACGATGCACCCCATGGCCATGCCGAGGTGCTGTTCGAGAACGTCCGCGTGCCGTACGAGAACGTCCTGTTGGGTGAAGGGCGCGGCTTCGAGATCGCTCAGGGTCGCCTTGGTCCGGGCCGGATTCACCACTGCATGCGTTCGATCGGCATGGCGGAGCGGGCGTTGGAACTGATGTGCAAACGCTCGGTGCAGCGCACGGCGTTCGGTCGGCCGCTTGCACGTCTGGGCGGTAACGTCGACAAAATCGCCGACTCGCGCATGGAAATCGACATGGCGCGGCTGCTGACCCTCAAAGCCGCGTACATGATGGATACGGTCGGCAACAAGGTGGCCAAGAGCGAAATCGCGCAGATCAAGGTCGTGGCGCCGAACGTTGCGCTGCGGGTAATCGACCGCGCCATCCAGATTCACGGCGGAGCAGGGGTTTCGGGCGACTTCCCGCTGGCTTACATGTATGCGATGCAACGTACCCTGCGCCTGGCGGACGGGCCGGACGAAGTCCACCGTGCGGCGATTGGGAAGTTTGAGATTGGCAAATACGTGCCGAAAGAGATGATGCGCAGCGAGCACCGTTGATTCGATTTTGCGCAAAATCACAGAGCCGGGTTTCAGGCAGTGAAAGGTCATTGCCTGAACCGGCTTTTCGCGAATGAATTCGCTCCCACAGTAGTCCTGCGTCGCCGCGAATGATCCGCCTGACGCTGATCCCACAGAAACCTTGTGTTGCCGCAGAATTTCGTTCTAACGCAGACTCCACTGTGGGAGCGAATTCATTCGCGAATCGGTGGTAAGGGCAATGCACATGCCGCGACTTGCGCATGTCCTATTGAACCCACACCTCAACCCGACGATTCTTGATCCTGCCCTCGTCGGCATCGTTGGCCGCCACGGGCATTTCATCGCCGAAACCGCGCACATCACGCAAGATCACATCGCCTTTCAGCAATTCCCGGCGCACCGCCATCGCCCGCAGTTTCGACAAGAGCTGCGCCCGTGCCGGGTCGCTTTTAGCATCGCCAAACCCTACCAGCGTGACGCTCTGGTTCAGCTTGTCATGGGTTTTCAGAAAATCGACCACCCGCCGGATGTCGCGCCGGGCCTTGGTGTCCAGCGTGGCGCTGCCCTGGGCGAAGCGGAAATTCACCGACAGCCGCTCGGCCTCACGGGTGAGGTTCTGGTATTCGGCGGGCATCTCCGAGGTGGCCCGGACTTTGACAGCCTGGACGGTCTGCGCCACAAAACCATTCTGCGCCACGATGGACTGGCCTTGCGGGCTTTGGGCGAACCGCACCAGCGCCTTGGCCCAGCGCTGGTTCGATTGCGGCGGCAGGTAGAAGTACAGGCGACGAGACAGCGGGTAATCTTCGGTCGCGATGAGGCTGATGGTCGGCAGCATGGGTTTGGATTCGCCGTCGATAATCGCCACCGCACGGCTTTGGCGGACATAGGGCAGACCAATGAAGCCGATGCCGTGGCGGTCCTGGCTGACTTCATCGGACAACGCTTCGCTGGATTCGAAGCGTTTCGCGTCCGGGGCCAACTTCTTGCCCGATTTGGCCAGCACCAACTCATTGAAGGTGTCGAACGTCCCGGATTGCTGGTCTCGCGCATAGAGATGAATGGGGCCACCGGTGCCGCCGAGTGCTTCCCAGTCGCGGATTTCCCCGGAAAACACTTTGGCCAGTTGCGTGATGCTCAGCTCCCGGATCGGGTTGGCGGGGTGCAGGATCACCGCCACGCCGTCGACGGCAATGACCTGTTCGGCCTCGTGCCCGCGCAGGTCGCCGAGCGTCGCGAGGTCGTTCACTTCGCTGTTCTTGATCGGGCGCGAGGAGGCGGCGAGATCCGCCTGGCCGGTTTTCAACGCCGCGAAACCTGTGCTCGAACCGTGAGCGGCGATGTCGATGCTGACGGCTTGCCCTGACGGCATTTGCCCGACGACCCGCATTTCATTGGGCTGCACGCCGGGTTGCAGCTGAATGCCGTGGGCGCCTTGCTGATCGAGCAACCCTGCGACCAGTGCAGGCCCCAGTTGCGCGCCGATGGTGTTCGAGCCCTGAAGGCGCAGCACAGGCGAGCCATCCCCCGGGACGGGAAGCGGAGCGGCGGCGTACGCTGACAGCGGTAGCAGGCAGATAAAAAAGAAAGAAAAGAACAGGCGAGTGCGCGACATGTGCGGCAACTTCTTATGGCCGAAAGTGGCCGGAGAATAAGACAGATGCGTTGCTGTAATGTGACAAGTCTTAGGCCACGCCTTTTACAACACCGCCTGCCAGCGGTGGCGACGTTCGAAACGCCACCGCTGGCCGGGTGGGCCGGACGGTTACAACTGCCTTACCGCCTCGGGAATCAGCTCAACTCCAGCCAGATCGGCGCGTGATCCGACGGTTTTTCCATCCCGCGCAGGTCGTAATCCACACCAGCGGCCTTGATTCGCGGTTGCAGGCCATGGGAAGCGAGGATCAGGTCGATGCGCAGCCCACGCTTCGGCTCGTCCTCAAAACCACGGCTGCGGTAGTCGAACCAACTGAACTGATCGACCACTTCCGGGTACAGGTGGCGGAAGCTGTCCACCAGGCCCCAGTTCTTCAACTTGGCCATCCACTCACGCTCTTCTGGCAGGAAGCTGCATTTTCCGGTTTTCAGCCAGCGCTTGGCGTTGTCCGGGCCGATGCCGATGTCGCTGTCTTCCGGCGAAATGTTCACGTCGCCCATCACCACCAACGGCTGATCATTGCTGAAACGGGTTTCCAACAGTTGTTGGAGGTCGGCGTAAAACTTGGTCTTGGCCGGGAATTTGGTCGGGTGATCGCGGCTTTCGCCCTGTGGGAAATAGCCGTTCATGATCGTCACCGGCAGGCCGTTGCGATCAGCGAAAGTGCCCCAGATGAAGCGACGCTGAGCCTCTTCGTCGTCGGTGTCGAAGCCTTTGTGCAGGACCAGTGGCGCCTGACGGGACAGCAGGGCGACTCCGTAATGGCCCTTCTGCCCGTGGAAGTGCACGTGGTAGCCCAGCGCCTCGATTTCAGCCTGAGGAAACTGGTCGTCGGAGACCTTGGTTTCCTGCAGGCCGATCACGTCAGGCTGGTGCTTTTCAATCAATGCCGCCAGTTGATGCGGGCGTGCGCGCAGGCCGTTGATGTTGAAAGACACAATTTTCATAGACGGCAGTCCTGGCAAAAATCAAACAGCGATGCTAGCCGACCTGCTCAGCGACGGCCAGCATCGCCGCACAAACTCGCGATCAGGCAGGGCTGCTACGCTGTGGGAAACGCCTGAAAAACTCGCCGGAACTGTCGACAACGGCCAGGACTCGAAACCCTGACACCACGAATCCGGCCCCACGCGTCGGGTCGTCATCGAAAGGGACACGATTACATGCCTGAACCTGCGAACGCTTCGCCTGACATCCGCCAACTGGACAGCGGTTATTCACGAGAGTCCCGCTCGCTGCTGTACCAGGCCTATCGCCACGAACCCAGCTTTGCCTACCTCTTTGAATCCGGGCGTTCCGGTTATGAACAGCGGGTGCGCGCGACCATTCGTGAATTGGTCAAACAACACTTTCTGCAAGACATGCCCGCGCTGGGGCTTTTCGTCCAGGACCGGTTGGTGGGGGTTGCCCTCATCGCACCGCCGCAGCGCCGTCTGGGCATCACTGAGAGCTGGGCCTGGCGACTGCGTATGGTCATGGGTACCGGTTTGCGGTGTACACAGCGGTATCTGGAGTATTACCAGGCGGTGCTCGCGTGCTTGCCGTCCGATGCCGTGCACGTGTTGCCCTTGTTCGCAGTGCACCCGGATTTTCAGGGCCAGCACTACGGTGAACAGCTATTGCAAGCACTGCATGACTGGTGCGCCGTCGATGAAAACTCTCAGGGCATCGTCCTCGACACCGGAAACGGCCACTATCTCGACTTCTATAAAAGACAGGGCTACGAGGAAATCGGCGAAGTTGCTGTAGGACCTATCCGCGAACACGTGTTTTTTCACCCGAACCCTCAGGTTTCAATGGGTTCGAGGGTGTGACGTCGGGTTTCTTCTCCCTTTTTGCGGGTTCCAGCAGCCCCCGCCGCTCGTGTTAGCATCCGCGCCTATGAAGTTTCCTGTTCGATTCACCAGTGGTTTTCTCCTGATGTTTTCCAGTTGCGCCGCGTTCGCCGACGCGCAACTGGAGGTGCGGATCAAACCTGCCAATTCAGAACTCAAGTCCAACATCGAGGGGTACGTGGGCAGCCTCGGCGAGCGTGACGAGCAGGCCCTCGAACGGTTCAGCGTCGGCGCCGTCGAACAGGCGCAAAAAGCGGCGCAAGCCCTCGGCTACTATCAGGCGCAGATCGACAGCGAGATCAAACACACTGACAAAGACCTGCACCTGGTCCTGAACGTGCAGCCCGGCGAGCCCGTGCACCTGCGCAACGTCACGGTGCGGATCGAAGGCCCCGCGAGTCAACTCAAGGCGTTCAAGGTGCCGAAGAGCGACGCGCTCAAGCCGGGCGCTGCCCTCAACCACGGCTATTACGAAGACGCCAAGAAACTCATCCAGAATCAGGCCGCCCGCTACGGTTTTTTCAATGGACGTTTTGTGACCCAACGGCTGTCGGTCGACCCCCGCGCGGGCGTGGCTGACATCGAACTGGTCTACGACAGTGGCCCGCGTTTCATGCTGGGCAAGGTCACGTTCAGTGGCGACGCGCCGTTCGACGAAGACCTGCTGCGGCGCATGGTCCCGTTCAAGGAGGACACCCCCTACGATTCCGAGCTGATCGCCGACCTCAACCAGGCGATGCAGTCCAGTGGCTATTTCGAAGGCGTGCGCGTGGACGCCTCGCCCACGGCCGCACAGGCGCAGACCATCCCGGTGGACGTGCAACTGCAAACCCGCAAGCCCCGGACCATGGGCCTTGGCGTTGGTTACTCCACGGACGTGGGGCCACGGGTCAAAGCCAACTGGACGCGGCACTGGGTCAACACCGAAGGTCACAGCTACGGCATCGAGTCCGAGCTGTCGGCGCCCCGGCAGAACGTCGGGCTGTTCTACGACATCCCGCTCGACCCACCCCTGACCGACAAATTGCGCTTTGCCGGTGGCTATCAGTATGAAGAAATCGCTGACACCGACAGCCTGAGCAAATTGCTCACCGTCGGGCCGGAGTGGCACAGCAAGCTGCCGAGCGGGTGGGAGCGAGTCATTTCCCTCAAATGGCAGCGCGAAGAATATCGACTTGGCAATGACGAAGGCATCAGCACCTTATTGATGCCCGGCATCAGCTATTCCTACCTGCGCAGCGACAACCGCATCGACCCCCACAACGGCTATCGCCTGCAATTCGAAACTGAAGTCGCGAAAGAGGGGCTGGGGTCGGACGCCAACGTGGTGCACGGCACGGCGCTGGTCAAGGGCCTGACCACTGTGGCGCAGAACCACCGGTTCCTCGGGCGCCTCCAAGTGGGCGGTACGGCCACCAACGGCTACAAATCCATTCCGCCGTCGCTGCGTTTCTTTGCCGGGGGCGACCAAAGCGTGCGCGGTTACGACTACCAGTCGCTGTCGCCGGAAAACGACGAGGGCGACAAGATCGGCGGGCGCTACATGATCGCGGGCAGTGCCGAGTATCAGTATTCGATTGCCGAGAAATGGCGCGTCGCGGCGTTCGTCGATCAGGGCAACTCGTTCAACTCGCTGGACCTTCCGAGCCTGAAAACCGGTGTCGGCATCGGCATACGCTGGGTCTCGCCGGTCGGCCCGCTGCGCCTGGACCTGGCACACGCACTGGATGACGACGGCGGCATTCGTCTGCACTTCTCGATGGGACCTGAACTGTGACGAAAGCGGCACTGTTTAAACGGGTCGCGCTGTATGGCGCGATCACTGTGTTGGGCGTCGTGGTGTTGATCGGCGCAAGCGTGGGCTTGATTCTCGGCACCGAAACCGGCAGCCGTTGGGCGCTGGGCCAAGTGCCCGGTTTGCAGTTGAACAACTTCTCTGGCCGGCTTGGTGGCCAATGGCAGGCGGATTCGCTGGTCTGGCAACAGGGTGAGAGCACAGTCGAGGTGGACGCGCCGGTGTTCGCCTGGTCGCCAGGCTGCCTGACCCGCATGACCCTGTGCATCGACACGTTGCAAACCGGCGATGTCCGTTTGCACTTTCCTCCTTCAGGCGCTGAACCTGGCAACGGCCCGATCACCTTGCCGGACCTCAAGTTGCCGCTCGCCCTTGAACTGGGACAGGTGCACGTGGGCAGCGTGCACCTTGACGGCCTGGAACAGGTACGCGACGTGCAGCTCGCGGCGCACTGGACGGCCGAGGGGTTGAAGATTGATTCAGTCCATGCCCAACGTGACGACATCGTCCTCGACCTCACCGGCCTGCTCAACCCCACGGCCGACTGGCCGTTGACCGCCGAGGGGCAGGTCAAACTGCCGGACGTGAGCGGTCAGCCGCTTTCGCTGACGCTGAACGTGAATGGCGATCTGCTGAAGACAGTGAACCTCAACGCCCAGACCCATGGCTACATCGACGCCAGACTGGTCGGCCAGCTGCAACCGCTGGTGGACAACCTGCCTGCCGACGTCGCCATTACCAGCGACGCCTTCAAGCCCAGCGCCGACCTGCCTGACATGCTGCAACTCAATGGCCTGAGCCTGAACGCCAAAGGCGATCTGGCCCAAGGCTACGCAATCTTAGGCAACGCGACGCTACCAGCAGAGCAGGGCCCCGTGGCGCTGGCGTTGCAAGGGCGTGTGGACGCCAAAGGCGCGGACATCGACGCGCTGGACCTGACTGCCAGCCCGACCCAGCACTTCAAGGCGAGCGGCAAGGTTGACTGGCAGAAGGGCGTGAATGCCGATGCGAAAATCGACTGGCTGGATTTCCCGTGGCATCGCTTGTACCCGGTCATCGACGAACCGCAGGTCAGCGTTCACACCTTCACCGGAGAAGTCTCCTACACCGATGGCAAATACCTCGGCAATTTCGCAGGGGCGTTCAAAGGCCCGGCGGGGCCGTTCACATTGGGCAGCCCGTTCAGTGGCGACCTGAAACAGATTTTCCTGCCGCAAGTCGAACTGGTGGCCGGGCAGGGCAAGGCCAGTGGTCATGTCAACGTCGGTTTCGCCGACGGCGTGTCGTGGGACACCGCGCTTGACCTCAGCGCCCTCGACCCGTCGTTCTGGGTCGGCGAGTTGCCCGGTTCGCTGGCCGGTCCGCTGCGCAGCAAAGGCGCCTTCAAGAACGATCAGCTCAACCTGAACGCCGACCTGGACCTGAAAGGCCGCCTGCGTGGACAGCCTGCCGTTCTGCAAGCCAAGGCCGACGGCGCCGGTGACAAGTGGACGGTCAGCGCGCTGGACATTCGGCTGGGGGACAACCGCATACAGGGCACCGGCAGCCTGCAACAGAAGTTGACAGCGCAGCTCGACATGAGCCTGCCCCGACTCGGTCAACTGTGGCCGCGCTTGCAGGGACAGGCCAAGGGCCGTCTGGATCTGGCGGGCACGCTGCAGGCCCCGCAAGGTCAGTTGGCGCTGCAAGGCACGCAGTTGGCGTATGACACTCACAAGCTGCAAACCCTGACCCTGGCCGCCAAGCTCGACGGCGCGCAGCGGGCGAACATCGACCTGAAAACCACCGGCATCCAGACCGGTGACACCGCGCTGGGCACATTGACCCTGAACGGGCAGGGCGACATCAAGCGACAGCAGCTCAAGCTTGACCTGCAAGGCCCTCTGCTCAAGCTGGCCCTTGCCCTCGACGGCACCCTTGACAAAGGCAACTGGCGCGGGCGGCTGGCCAGCGGCGACATCCAGACCGGCGGCCAGGACTGGAAGCTGCAACAACCGGCGAAGCTGGAGCGGCTGGCGGACGGCAAGATCAACTTCGGCGCCCACTGCTGGATGTCCGGGCCTGCGAGCCTGTGTGGCGAGGACCAACGCCTGATGCCTGATCCGCGCCTGCGTTACCACCTCAAGCAATTCCCGCTGGAAAGCCTCGCGCAATGGCTGCCCAAGGATTTCGCCTGGAAGGGTTCGCTCAACGCCGACGTGCAACTGGACGTTCCGGCATCGGGCCCGAACGGCCAGATCGTGATCGACGCCAGCGGCGGCACGTTGCGCGTGAAAGACAAAAACCAGTGGCTGGATTTTCCGTATCAGGCGTTGAAACTCACCAGCAGCCTGACACCGAAAAAGGTCGACACTCGCCTTGATTTTCGGGGCGGCAAGCTGGGAGAGCTGCTCGCCAGTTTGAGCATCGATCCTCTGGGCAAGAACAAGCCCGTCAGTGGCGACTTCACCCTGAGCGGGCTGGACGTGTCGGTGGCCAGACCCTTCGTGCCGATGATCGAGAAGCTCAACGGCAAGCTCAACGGCAATGGACGCATCACCGGCAGTCTCTTGGCGCCGCAGGTCAACGGCAACGTCACCTTGAGCGACGGCGAAGTGTCCGGACCGGAACTGCCCGTCAGCCTGGAGAAACTCAATGTTCAGGCGCTGATTGCGGGCGAGAACGTGCAACTGAAGGGCAGCTGGAACAGCGGCCCGACCGGGCAGGGCAGCATTGGCGGACACATCGGCTGGGCGGAGGCGCTGAATGTCGATGTCAGCCTGCAAGGTTCGCATTTGCCGATCACGGTCGAGCCTTATGCCAAGCTCGAAGCCGCGCCCGACTTGAAGATCACCCTGCAAGGGGATCGACTGGCGGTGTCCGGCAAGGTGCTGATCCCCAAAGGCGAGATCACGGTGCGCCAGTTGCCGCCGTCCACGGTCAAGGTCTCCGACGACACGGTGATCGTCGGTGCGCAGACCAAGGAGGGCAAACCGCCGATGGCCATTGCCATGGACGTCAACGTCGAGGTGGGGCAAGAGAAGCTGAGCTTCACCGGCTTTGGGCTGACAGCCAATCTGGCAGGGCACGTGCACATCGGCGACAATCTCGACACCCGGGGGGAACTGAACCTGAACGACGGCCGCTACCGCGCGTACGGCCAGCGCCTGACCATCCGCAAGGCGCGGCTGCTGTTTGCGGGCCCGGTGGACCAGCCGTATCTGGACATCGAAGCGATTCGTCAGACCGATGACGTGATTGCGGGCATTCGCCTCACCGGCAGCGCCGAACAGCCGACGACCACGGTGTTTTCGGAACCGGCGATGAGTCAGGAACAGGCGTTGTCGTACCTGGTGCTGGGCCGTCCGCTGAGCACCAACGGCGAAGACAGCAACATGATGGCCCAGGCCGCGTTGGCCCTGGGCTTGGCAGGCGGGTCGTCCACGGCGGGGAAACTGGCGTCAGGGCTGGGCATCCAGGACTTCGACCTCGACACCTCCGGCAGCGGCGACAAAACGTCCGTCGTCGCCAGCGGCAAGATCACCGACAAACTGAGCTTGCGGTATGGCGTAGGGGTGTTCGAACCGGCGAATACCATCGCGTTACGGTATTTGCTGAGCAAGAAGGTGTATTTGGAAGCGGCAAGCGGCGTGGCGAGTTCGCTGGATATTTTCTACAAACGGGATTTCTGAGTGTCAGCAAGCCTGTAGGAGTGATCTTCCCCGCGATTACGTTTCGCCAGACACCACAATAGGTGCCTGGCACACCGCCATCGCGAGCAAGCTCACTCTTACAGGTGCTCACTGCTAGCCATTCACCAACTTCATCGCCGCTTCCGGATACCGCCCACCGGACACCGCTTCCACCGTGAACAAATCCTTCAGCGCCTGCAACTCACCGGCGCTAAGCTTCACGTCCAGCGCTGCTGCGTTTTCTTCCAGGTATTTACGCTGCTTGGTCCCTGGGATCGGGATCACGTCGTTGCCCTGGGCCAGCACCCAAGCCAATGCCAGTTGCCCCGCACTGATGCCTTTGTCCGCCGCCAGTTGCTGGACCTTTTCCACCAACCGAAGGTTTTTCGCAAAGTTCTCGCCCTGAAAACGCGGGCTGCTGCGGCGGTAGTCGTCGGCCGCGAAGTCGTCGGGGCTTTTCAGGGTGCCGGTGAGGAAGCCACGGCCCAACGGGCTGTAGGGCACGAACGCGATGCCCAGTTTGCGACAGGTTTCCAGCACGCCGTTTTCTTCCGGCTCCCGGCTCCATAGCGAGTATTCGGTCTGCAGGGCGGCAATCGGATGGACCTTGTGCGCGCGTTCCAGCGTGGCCGCCGACGCTTCGCTCAGCCCCAGGTAACGGACTTTACCGGCCTTGACCAGCTCGGCCATGGCGCCCACCGATTCTTCGATGGCAATCTTCGGATCGATCCGGTGCTGGTAGTACAAATCCAGCGTGTCGATCTTCAATCGCTTTAACGTGCCATCGATGGCGTTGCGAATGTATTCCGGGCTGCCGTCGACGCCACGGGCACCGGCATCGCCGGGGGTGCGCACGATGCCGAACTTGCTGGCGATGAACGCCTGATCCCGCTTGCCGACCAGTGCCTTGCCCAGCAATTCTTCGTTGGTGTGTGGGCCATACATGTCGGCGGTGTCGAACAGCGTGACCTCCAGTTCCAGCGCGCGGTGAATCGTCGCAATGGCTTCCTGTGTGTCGCCGCCGGTGGTGTAGAAATCGGTCATGCCCATGCAGCCCAGCCCGACGGCCGATACCTGAGGTCCGTTTTTGCCCAGTTGACGCGTTTGCATGCTGCGTTCCTTTTGAATGTCGAACGGTTTCAAGACTCACCCATGGTGCCCCTCGACAGAGGCGGGATAAACCGGCTAAAAGTGCTTTCACTGTTGGCTTTTTCTAAACAATCCCTGACCGCCGGAGCCACGATGGACCGTTTCAATGCCATGCGCGCGTTCACCCGCATTGTCGACCTGGGCGGTTTTGGCAAGGCTGCCGACAGCCTGCACATGCCTCGGGCGTCAGTGACGATCTTGATCAAACAGCTCGAAGCGCACCTTGGCGTGCAGTTGCTTCGGCGCACCACCCGGCAAGTCACGCCAACGCCCGACGGGCAGGCGTATTACGAGCGCTGCGTCAGCCTGCTCAATGACCTGGACGACACCGAGTCGATCTTTTCCTCCAGCGCCAAAGCCCCGGAAGGCGTGCTGCGGGTGGACATGCCGTCGGGCGTGGGGCGGCTGATCCTCATGCCTGCGCTGCCAGCCTTTACGGAGCGTTATCCCGGTCTGGAAATGGAGGTGGGCATGAGCGACCGCCCGGTGGACCTGATCCGCGACGGCGTCGATTGCGTGATCCGTGGCGGGCAGGCGCTGGACCATTCGCTGGTGGCGCGCCCGTTGGCGCAGATGCGGCAGGTGGTGTGCGCCAGCCCGGCGTACCTGGAACGTCACGGCACGCCGCTGACCCTGGAGGACCTGAAGCGGCACAAGGTCATCGAATATTTTTCCGCGACATCGAGTAAACGCTATGGGCTCGAATTCGTCATTGACGGCAGGGATCAGGAGCTAAGCTTGCCCAAAACCCTGGCGACCAATAGCGCCGACGGCTATCTGGCGGCGTGCGCGGCGGGCTACGGTCTGGTGCAGACGCCCTGGTATCACGCCGCCGAGGCCTTGCAGCGCGGCGAAGTGGTCGAAGTGTTGAGCGATCATCCTCAGCCCCGATTGCCCCTCACCGCGCTGTACCCGGCGCACCGCCAGATGTCGCGGCGGGTGAGGGTGTTCGTCGACTGGATGGTCGAATTGTGTGCCACGCCGGGCCTGCTGGACAAACCCGCGGACTGACCGTGCCCGACACCTCAATCGGCAACATTTTCGTGTATACCGGTAGGTCGCTAACCGGTTTCGTGGTTAACTTCCGGTCTTGTCGTACACCGAACCTGCCACCTCAGAATAAGGACTCAGCTCATGGCTCAAGTGACTCGTAGAGGCTCCCCGGTACAAATCAGCGGCGAACTGCCAAAAGTCGGCAGCAAGGCCCCGGCCTTCAAACTGGTCGGCGCCGACCTGTCTGACGTCACCCTGGACACCTTTGCCGGCAAGCGCAAAGTGCTGAACATCTTCCCAAGCGTCGACACCCCGACCTGCGCCACCTCGGTGCGCAAATTCAACGCCCAGGCCAATGACCTGAACAATGCCGTCGTGCTGTGCATTTCGGCTGACCTGCCGTTCGCTCAGGCCCGTTTCTGCGGCGCCGAAGGCCTGGAAAACGTGAAAAACCTGTCCACCATGCGCGGCGCCGAGTTCCTGGAGGACTACGGCGTGGCCATCGCTGACGGCCCAATGGTCGGCCTGACCACCCGTGCGGTCGTGGTGCTGGACGAAAACAACACCGTCCTGCACAGCGAACTGGTGCCGGAAATCGGTCAGGAGCCGAACTACGACGCGGCGCTGTCCGTTCTCAAGTAACACGCTGCCAGGTACTGCCGGACCGTTACCGGTAATACTTCGCAACACAAGACGGCCTGACTCGATCAGGCCGTTTTCATTTGCAGTTCAGCACGTTAGCCACGTAAGCGTTGGGTAAATTGCCGGTAAAGGCCCTTTGCTTGGCACCTAACTATGCTTATTGTTCAGCCTCCCGCGCACTCTGGTCTTTTTATTCATGCAATCGTCCGCTCCTCGCAGTTCCCGTCGCTGGCTGATCAGCCTGTTGGTCTTAGTGATTGTTGCCGCCGTTTGCTGGCATTTCTGGCCCGGCTCGGCAGCCAAGACCGACGCGACGGCGCAAAAGAGCGAACAGGCCCACAGAGGCTCGGGTCGTAGCGGCACGGGCAAGACCGGCGCGCCACGGCCTGGCTTCGGCGGTTCCACCGGACCGGTGCCGGTACGGGTGGCAGCGGCAAGCACCGGTGATTTCCCGATCTATTACAAGGCGCTGGGCACCGTCACCGCGCTCAACACGATCAACGTCCGCAGCCGGGTGGCGGGTGAACTGATGAAGATCAACTTCCAGGAAGGCCAGCAAGTCAAGGCCGGTGATTTGCTCGCGGTCATCGACCCACGCAGCTACCAGATCGCCCTTCAGCAGGCCGAAGGCACGCTGATGCAGAATCAGGCGCTGTTGAAAAACGCGCAGATCGACGTCCAGCGGTATCGCGACCTCTATAAAGAAGACAGCATCGCCAAGCAGACGCTGGACACCGCCGAGTCCCAGGTGGGCCAATACTTGGGCACCATCAAGACCAATCAGGCGGCGGTCGGCGACGCGAAACTCAACCTCGACTTCACCCAGATCCGTGCACCGATCTCCGGCCGCATCGGCCTGCGCCAACTGGACGTCGGCAACCTGGTGGCGGCCAACGACACCACGGCACTCGCTGTGATCACCCAGACCAAGCCGATCTCCGTCAATTTCACCCTGCCGGAAAAAGACCTGCCGGACGTGATCAGCCATTACCGCACCGGTGAAAAACTGCTGGTCGAAGCGTGGGACCGGGGTGACGTGAAATTGCAGGCCAAGGGTTTTCTGGCGAGCATCGATAACCAGATCGACATCACCACCGGCACCTTGAAGTTCAAGGCCCGCTTCGATAACGACAACGAAGCGCTGTTCCCCAATCAGTTCGTCAACGCCCGCCTGCTGGCCACCACCCTGAAAAATGTCGTGCTGGTCCCGTCGGCGGCGGTGCAGTTCGGGGTCAACGGCACCTTCGTCTACGTCATGGACGGCGACAAGAAAGTCCGCATCCGTCCGCTGAAAACCGGGCCGAGCGATGAAAACGCCACCGTGATCACAGAAGGCCTGGCCGCAGGCGACCGCGTGGTGCTGGAAGGCACCGACCGCCTGAAAGACGGCAGTACGGTGGAAGTGGTCAACGACAGCAAGGACGTGCCGGTGACGCCGGGCGAAAAACTGCAAGGGCAACCGTCCAAGGAGTCCGGTGAATCGGCCAGCGCCGACGCCGCGAAAAAAGGCAACGTATGAACCTGTCCCGCCTGTTCATCCTCAGGCCCGTCGCCACGACGCTGAGCATGCTGGCCATCGTGTTGGCCGGTCTGATCGCGTACACGCTATTGCCGGTGTCGGCGCTGCCGCAGGTGGATTACCCGACCATTCGCGTCATGACGCTGTACCCCGGCGCCAGCCCGCAGGTGATGACCAGTGCCGTGACGGCGCCGCTGGAGCGCCAGTTCGGCCAGATGCCGGGCCTGACGCAAATGGCCTCTACCAGTTCCGGCGGCGCGTCGGTGATCACCCTGCGTTTCAGTCTCGACATCAACATGGACGTCGCCGAGCAGGAAGTGCAGGCCGCGATCAACGGCGCAACCAACCTGCTGCCCAATGATCTGCCCGCGCCGCCGACCTACAACAAGGTCAACCCGGCGGACACCCCGGTGCTGACCCTGGCGATCACCTCGAAAACCATGCTGCTGCCCAAGCTCAACGACCTGGTCGACACGCGCATGGCGCAGAAAATCTCGCAGATCAGCGGCGTGGGCATGGTCACCATCGCGGGCGGTCAGCGCCAGGCCGTGCGGATCAAGGTCAACCCGGATGCGCTGGCCGCCAATGGCCTGAACCTGTCGGACGTGCGTACGCTGGTCAGCGCCTCCAACGTCAACACCCCCAAGGGTAACTTTGACGGTCCGACCCGGGTGTCGATGCTCGACGCCAACGACCAGCTCAAGTCTCCCGAGGAGTACGCCAACCTGATCCTCGCCTATAGCAACGGCGGGCCGCTGCGTCTGAAAGACGTGGCGCAGATTGTCGACGGCGCCGAAAACGAACGCCTCGCCGCGTGGGCCAATGAGAACCAGGCCGTGCTGCTGAACATCCAGCGTCAGCCGGGGGCCAACGTCATCGAGGTGGTGGACCGGATCAAGGCGCTGTTGCCGAGCATCACCAACAACCTGCCGGCCGGTCTGGAAGTGGTGGTATTGACCGACCGCACCCAGACCATCCGCGCTTCGGTGAGCGACGTGCAGCACGAATTGCTCGTGTCCATCGCGCTGGTGGTACTGGTGACGTTCCTGTTCCTGCGCCGTTTCAGCGCGACGATCATTCCGTCGGTGGCCGTGCCGCTGTCGCTGATCGGCACCTTTGGTGTGATGTACCTTGCAGGCTTTTCCGTCAACAACCTGACCCTGATGGCCATGACCATCGCCACCGGTTTCGTGGTGGACGACGCCATCGTCATGCTGGAAAACATTTCCCGGCACCTGGAGGAGGGCGAGACTCCCTTGCAGGCGGCGCTCAAGGGCGCGAAGCAGATCGGCTTCACGTTGGTGTCGCTGACCGTCTCGCTGATTGCCGTGCTGATTCCGCTGCTGTTCATGGCGGACGTGGTGGGACGGCTGTTCCGCGAGTTCGCCATCACCCTGGCCGTGGCGATCCTGATTTCGCTGGTGGTGTCCCTGACCCTGACGCCGATGATGTGTGCCCGCTTGCTCAAGCGTGAACCGAAGGAAGAAGAGCAGGGCCGTTTCTACCGCGCCAGCGGCGTGTGGATCGATTGGCTGGTGGAGGCCTACGGCCGCAAGTTGCAATGGGTGCTCAAACACCAGCCCATCACCTTGCTGATCGCCATCGCCACCCTCGGCGTCACCGTGCTGCTGTACCTGGCCGTGCCCAAGGGCTTTTTCCCGGTCCAGGACACCGGCGTGATTCAGGGCATTTCCGAGGCGCCGCAGTCGGTGTCGTTTGCGGCCATGAGTGAGCGACAGCAGGCGCTGGCGAAGATCGTCCTGCAAGACCCGGCCGTGGCCAGCCTGTCGTCCTACATCGGCGTGGACGGCGACAATGCCACGCTGAACAGCGGGCGCATGCTGATCAACCTAAAGCCACACGCCGAACGCAGTGAATCTGCAACCGAGGTGATTCAGCGTCTGCAACCGGAAGTGGATCAGCTCTCAGACATCCGCCTGTTCATGCAGCCGGTGCAGGACCTGACCATCGAAGACCGCGTCAGCCGCACGCAATACCAGTTCAGCATGTCCTCGCCGGACGCCGAACTGTTGAGCCTGTGGAGCGGCAAGCTGGTCGAGGCGCTGGCCGAACGCCCTGAACTCACCGACGTCGCTAGCGACCTTCAGGACAAAGGCTTGCAGGTGTACCTCAACATCGACCGCGATGCAGCGAGTCGCTTGGGCGTGACCGTCTCGACCATCACCGACGCGCTGTATGACGCCTTCGGGCAGCGGCAGATTTCCACCATTTACACCCAGGCCAGCCAGTACCGCGTGGTGCTGCAAGCGGCGGCAGGCAGCGAACTGGGGCCGAAGGCGCTGGAGCAGATTCACGTCAAGACCACCGACGGTGGCCAGGTCAAACTGTCCAGTCTGGCGAAAGTGGAACAGCGTCAGGCGCAGTTGGCCATCGCCCACATCGGCCAGTTCCCGGCGGTGATGATGTCGTTCAACCTTGCCCCCGGCGTGGCGCTGGGCAAGGCCGTGGAAGTGATTCAGCAGGTGCAGAAGGACATCGGCATGCCGATTGGCGTGCAGACCGAATTCCAGGGCGCCGCCGAAGCGTTCCAGGCCTCGCTCTCCAGCACGTTGCTGTTGGTGCTGGCCGCCGTGGTGACCATGTACATCGTGCTGGGCGTGCTCTACGAGAGTTACATCCATCCGATCACCATCCTCTCGACCCTGCCGTCGGCGGCCATCGGCGCCTTGCTGGCGTTGATCCTCAGCGGCAACGACCTGGGCATGATCGCGATCATCGGCATCATTCTGCTGATCGGCATCGTCAAGAAGAACGCGATCATGATGATCGACTTCGCCCTCGACGCCGAGCGCAACCGGGGCATCGACCCGCAGACCGCGATCTACGAAGCGGCGTTGCTGCGCTTCCGGCCAATCCTGATGACCACGTTGGCCGCGCTGTTCGGCGCCATCCCCTTGATGTTCGCCACCGGCTCGGGTGCGGAGTTGCGCCAACCGCTGGGGCTGGTGATGGTCGGCGGCCTGCTGGTCAGCCAGGTCCTGACCCTCTTCACCACGCCGGTCATCTATCTGTATTTCGATCGCTTGGGGGGCCGGTTTCGTCGGTCGAGTAAGACTGAGGAGGCGGTATGACCGGCAGCTTCGAGCTTCGAGCTGCAAGCTGCAAGCTGATGAGCGCCGCGGCTTTTTCTTGCAGCTTGCAGCTTGAAACTCGAGGCTGCTTCTAATGAACCTGTCGGCGCCTTTCATCCGTCGGCCCGTGGCGACGATTCTGCTGAGCCTGGCGATCATGCTATTGGGCGGCATGAGCTTCAATCTGTTGCCGGTGTCGCCGCTGCCGAACATGGATTTCCCGGTGATCGTGGTGTCGGCGACGTTGCCCGGCGCGAGCCCGGAAATCATGGCGTCCAGCGTGGCCACGCCGCTCGAACGTTCCTTGGGCACGATTGCCGGGGTGAACACCATGAGCAGCCGTTCGAGCCAGGGCACTACGCGGATCATTCTGCAATTCGACATGGACCGGGACATCAACGGCGCTGCCCGTGAGGTGCAGGCCGCGATCAACGCGTCGCGCAGCTTGTTGCCCAGCGGGATGCGCAGCATGCCGACTTACAAGAAGGTCAACCCGTCCCAGGCACCGATCATGGTGCTGTCGCTGACGTCGGACGTGCTGGAGAAGGGCGAGCTGTACGACCTGGCCTCAACCATTCTGTCCCAGAGCCTGTCGCAGGTGAATGGCGTCGGTGAAGTGCAGATCGGCGGCAGTTCGTTGCCTGCCGTGCGGGTCGAGTTGGAGCCTAAGCTGTTGGACCAGTACGGCGTGTCGCTGGACGAAGTGCGCACGACGATTGCCAACGCCAACGTGCGTCGTCCGAAAGGTTCGGTGGAGAACGCCGAACACAACTGGCAGGTGCAGGCCAACGATCAACTGGAGAAGGCCAAGGATTACGGCCCGCTGGTGATTCGCTACCAGAACGGCGCGGCGCTGCGCCTCAAGGACGTGGCCCGGGTCAAGGATTCGGTCGAGGACCGCTACAACAGCGGGTTCTTCAATGAGAAATCCGCCGTGTTGCTGGTGATCAACCGGCAGGCAGGCGCGAACATCATCGAAACCGTGGCGGCGATCAAGGCGCAATTGCCCGCGCTGCAGGCCGTGCTCCCCGCCAGCGTCAAGCTCGACTTGGCGATGGACCGCTCGCCAGTCATCAAGGCGACGCTGCACGAGGCGGAAATGACCCTGTTGATCGCTGTGGTGCTGGTGATCATGGTGGTGTTCCTGTTCCTTGGCAATTTGCGCGCCTCGCTGATCCCGACGCTGGCCGTGCCGGTGTCGCTGGTGGGCACGTTTGCCATCATGTACCTCTATGGTTTTTCGTTGAACAACCTGTCGCTGATGGCGCTGATTCTGGCCACGGGACTGGTGGTGGACGATGCCATCGTGGTGCTGGAGAACATTTCCCGGCACATCGACGAGGGTGTGCCGCCGATGGAGGCCGCGTATCGCGGGGCCCAGGAGGTCGGCTTCACGCTGCTGTCGATGAACGTGTCACTGGTGGCGGTGTTCATCTCGATCCTGTTCATGGGCGGGCTGGTGGAAAGCCTGTTCCGCGAGTTCTCGATCACGCTGTCGGTGTCGATCATCGTGTCGTTGGTGGTGTCCCTGAGCCTGACCCCGATGCTCTGCGCCCGCTGGCTCAAGCCTCACGTGCCAGGCACGGAAAACCGCTTGCAACGCTGGAGCCAGCGGGTAAACGACCGTATGGTCGCCGGGTATGACCGCAGCCTCGGCTGGGCGTTGCGTCACCGACGCCTGACCCTGTTGACCCTGCTGATCACCATCGGCGTGAACATCGCGCTCTACGTGGTGGTGCCGAAAACCTTCCTGCCGCAACAGGACACCGGCCAGTTGATCGGCTTCGTGCGGGGCGATGATGGCCTGTCGTTCTCGGTCATGCAGCCCAAACTCAATGTGTTCCGTGACGCGCTGCTCAAGGACCCGGCCGTGGAAAGCGTCGCCGGGTTCATTGGTGGCAACGGCGGCACGGGCAACGCGTTCATCATCGTGCGCCTCAAGCCCATCTCCGAGCGCAAGATCGGCTCCGAGCAGGTGGTGGAGCGGTTGCGCAAGGAAATGCCGCTGGTGCCGGGCGGCCGGCTGTTCCTGCAACCGGATCAGGACCTGCAACTGGGCGGCGGCCGTGAGCAGACCACCTCGCAATACCAGTACATCCTGCAAAGCGGCGATCTGGAAAGCCTGCGCGAGTGGTACCCGAAGGTCGCCGCTGCGTTCAAGACACTGAAGGAACTGACCGCCATCGACGCCCGTGACGGCGGCGGTACCCAGCAGGTGACGCTGATCGTTGACCGCGACGCCGCCAAGCGTCTGGGCATCGACATGAACACGGTGACCACCGTGCTGAACAACGCCTACAGCCAGCGGCAAATTTCGACCATCTACGACCCGCTCAACCAGTACCGGGTGGTGATGGAAATCAACCCGAAATACGCGCTGGACCCGATCACCCTGGAGCAGGTGCAGGTGATCACCGCCGATGGCGCGCGAGTGCCGCTGTCGACCATCGCCCATTACGAACGCAGCCTGGAAGACGACCGGGTCAGCCATGACGGCCAGTTCGCCTCGGAAAGCATCTCTTTCGACCTCGCCGAGGGCGTCAGCCTCGATGACGCCAACGCCGCTATCGAACGCTCAGTGGCCGCGCTGGGGCTGCCCGAAGACGTGATTGCCAAAATGGCCGGCACCGCCGACGCCTTTGCCGCGACGCAAAAGAGCCAGCCGTTTATGATCCTTGGTGCGCTGGTAGCCGTGTACCTGGTGCTGGGCATTTTGTACGAAAGTTACGTGCACCCGCTGACCATCCTCTCAACGCTGCCTTCGGCGGGTGTCGGTGCGTTGTTGAGCATTTACCTCACCGGCGGGCAGTTCAGCCTGATTTCGCTGCTGGGGCTGTTTCTGCTGATCGGCGTGGTGAAAAAGAACGCTATTTTGATGATCGACCTCGCGCTGCAACTGGAGCGGGGCAGCGGCATGACGCCCATGGAGTCGATCCGCAACGCGTGTCTGCAACGCTTGCGCCCCATTTTGATGACCACACTGGCGGCGATTCTCGGCGCCGTGCCGTTGCTGCTCAGCAGTGCCGAAGGCGCGGAAATGCGTCACCCGCTGGGCCTGACGATCATCGGCGGCCTGATCCTGAGCCAGATTCTCACGCTGTACACCACGCCCGTGGTTTACCTTTACCTCGACCGTCTGCGTCACCGCGTCAATAAGTGGCGCGGCGTGCGGACGGATGCTGCCCTGGAAACACCGCTATGACCCTTCGCCAGAACCTTTTGACCCAACAGCGGACGTTGCCCGTGCGACGGCTCTTCGCCGTCAGCTTCAGCATGTTGCTGCTCAGCGCGTGTGCGGTCGGGCCGGATTACAAGAAGCCCGACGTCACCACGCCCGCGCACTTCAAGCAGGCCGACGGCTGGACCCAGGCCAACCCCAGCGACGCCATCGCTCGCGGTGCGTGGTGGGAAATTTACGGCGACGCGCAACTGAATGGGCTGGTGGAAAAACTCAACACCTCCAACCAGACCGTCGCCCAGTACGACGCGCAATACCGTCAGGCCGAGGCGCTGGTGCGCAGCGCACGAGGGGCGTTCTTTCCGACGCTGGACCTGACCACCAGCAAGAACCGTTCGAGCCAGGGCACCGGCAGCAGCAACTCCAGCCTGAGCAGCTCCAGCAGCGGGATTCGCGACACCTACAACGCGCAGCTGGGCGTGAGTTGGGAGGCTGACGTGTGGGGCAAGTTGCGTCGAGGGCTGGAAGCCGACAAGGCCAGCGCCCAAGCCAGTCTGGCTGATCTGGCTTCGATGCAACTGAGCCTGCAATCGCAACTGGTGCAGAATTACCTGCAATTGCGGGTGATCGACGAGCAGAAGCGTCTGCTGGAGTCCACGGTGCAGACCTACGAGCGCTCCCTCAAACTGACGCAGAATCAATACCGCGCCGGTATTTCCGGGCGTGACGCCATTGCTCAGGCGCAGACCCAACTCAAAAGCACACAGGCCGACCTCATCGACCTCGCCTGGCAGCGGGCGCAGTTCGAGAGCGCCATCGCGGTGTTGATGGGGCAGGCTCCGGCGGATTTCAGCCTGGCGCCGACCACGAACATTCCGGCCTTGCCGCAGATTCCGGCACAACTGCCCTCGCAGTTGCTGGAGCGTCGCCCGGACATTGCGGCCGCCGAGCGCTCGGTCATGACCGCCAACGCCAACATCGGCGTGGCCAAGGCGGCGTATTACCCCGATCTGACCCTGAGCATGAACGGCGGCTACAGCAGCAGTACGTTCAGCAACTGGATCACCTTGCCCAACCGTTTCTGGTCGGTGGGGCCGCAACTGGCCATGACCCTGTTCGACGGCGGTCAGCGCGCCGCCGAGGTGGATCGCACCCAAGCTGTATACGATCAGACGGTCGCCCAGTATCGCCAGACTGTGCTCGACGGCTTCAAGGAAGTCGAAGATTACATGGCGCAACTGCGGGTCTATGAGCAGGAAGCTCAGGTGCGCGCCGAGGCGCTGGACGCCGCCCGCGATTCGTTGCGCCTGACGAGTAACCAGTACAAGGCGGGCCTGATTGGCTATCTTGATGTCGTCACCGTGCAAACCACCGCATTGAGCAACGAACGCAGCGTGCTGAATGTGTTGCAGAGCCGGTTGATAGCCAGCGTTCAATTGATCGCGGCACTGGGCGGTGGATGGAATGCCGAGAGCGGGCTGTCGCGTGACCCGGAGATAACCCGGCGCTGAGCAAGGGCTAAATGGCTCAGTGCCATTATTTCGATGGACTGACGCGACATTCTTGCGGATTTCGGTAGAATTGCGCCGAGTTCATGGGGCCATCTGGCCCTTGTCGTTGAGTCGCGAGTTACGCCCCATGTTGATTGGACACTACACCTTTTCGCTGGTCCTGGTTTCCATCCTTGTGGCGATCCTGGCGTCGTACACGGCGCTCGACCTTGCGGGCCGCATTTCCACCGCCAAAGGCAGAGCCAAACCCTTGTGGATTCTGGGCGGCGCGCTGTCCATGGGCATTGGCGTCTGGTCAATGCATTTCATCGGCATGCTCGCGTTCAAACTGCCCATCGACCTGGGCTTCGACCTGTCCCTGACTCTCCTTTCCCTGTTGCTGGCGGTGCTGTCGTCCGGCCTGGCCTTGTGGCTGGTAAGCCATGAGCGCGTGCCGTTGCTGCACGTTGTATTCGGCGCGCTGGCCATGGGCGTCGGCATCAGCACCATGCACTACACCGGCATGGCGGCGCTGCGTATGCTGCCGGGCATCGACTACGACCCGACGCTGTTCGGCGCGTCGCTGATCATCGCGGTCACGGCGTCCGGCGCTGCGCTGTGGATCGCCCTGAGATTGCGTAAAGAAACCCCCTACATCCGTTTGATGCGCGGCGGGGCAGCCGTGGTCATGGGCTTCGCCATCGTCGGCATGCATTACACCGGCATGGCGGCGGCCAACTTTCCCGAGGGCAGTTTCTGCGGCGCGGCGGCCACGGGGCTGCGCACGGACGGCCTGGACAAACTGGTGCTGATCACCACCCTCGCGGTCCTGGCCATCACCTTGCTGACGTCGGTGCTCGACGCGCGCCTCGAAGCCCGTACCGCTCAACTGGCCCAGTCACTGAGTGAAGCCAATCGCGAGCTGACCCAACTGGCGCTCCATGACACCCTGACCGGGCTCCCCAACCGCATTCTGCTGGCAGACCGCATCGAGCAGGCCATGCGCAAGGTGGATTCCCAAGGCGGCCTGTTCGCCCTGATGTTCATGGACCTGGACGGCTTCAAGCCGGTCAATGACGCCTTTGGCCACCACGTCGGCGACCAGCTGTTGCGTGAGGTGGCCTTGCGGATGCGCGACAACTTCCATCGCCATGACACGCTGGCCCGTATCGGCGGCGATGAGTTCGTGTTGCTGGTGGAGCTGGAAGAAGTCGACGACGCAACCACCGTGGCGTCCCGTCAGGTCAGTCTGGTCGGCAGGCCGTTCAACGTGCAGGACCATGACCTGCAAGTCACGGTGAGCATCGGCATCAGCCTTTACCCCGGTAACGGGCGCACCCAGCAGGAATTGCTGATGAACGCCGACGCGGCCATGTACCACGCCAAAAGCGCGGGCAAAAACGGCTACAGCTTCTTCGATGCGTCGATGAACACCAACGCTCGCAACCAGCTGCAATTGCTGCAGGATCTGCGCATCGGCCTGCGCGAAGGGCAGTTCTGCCTGCATTACCAACCGAAATTCGCGGCCGGGTCGGGCACGCCTGTCGGGGCCGAAGCGCTGGTGCGCTGGAACCACCCCGAGCACGGTTTGCTGATGCCGGATGCGTTCATCGGCCTGGCGGAAAAAACCGGGCTGATCATCAACCTCGGCGAGTGGGTGCTCAATGAGGCCTGTCGGCAGATGCGCGTCTGGTACGACGCTGGGTACACCGACTGGCGCATCGCGGTCAACCTGTCGGCCTTGCAGTTCTGTCACGCCGGGCTGGTCAGAAGTGTGGCAACGTCGCTGGCGGCCCACGGTTTGCCCGCCAACTGCCTGACCCTGGAAATCACCGAAACCACGGCCATGAGCGACGCTGACGCCAGCATGTCCGTGCTGCAAAAACTCTCGGAGATGGGCGTCGACATTTCCATCGACGACTTCGGCACCGGCTACTCCAGCCTGATGTACCTCAAGCGGTTGCCAGCCAACGAGCTGAAAATCGACCGTGGCTTCGTCCGCGACCTGGAACATGACAGCGACGACGCCGCGATCGTCTCTGCCATCGTCGCGCTGGGGCAGGCATTGAACCTGCGAATCGTTGCCGAAGGCGTAGAAACCAGCAGCCAGCAGAATTTTCTGACGGAGCTGGGGTGCGATTCATTGCAGGGGTATTTGCTGGGTGTTCCGTTGCCAGCAGACCGCTTCATGGCGGATATTAGCGCGGCGCAGAACCGCGTCTCCGAGAACACCGTTTGACGTTTCACGCTTGGCATAACACTGGGACGCTACCAAAGACGGCGCATGCAGCTGGCGATTGGCAGAACCCGGAAAAAGATTAGAGCTTTGATTCGGATACTCCCATGGATAAAAACCTCCTCATCACTGGCGGCTCCAGAGGTATTGGTGCTGCCACGGCAGTTCTGGCGGCGTCGCAAGGTTATCGCGTGTGCATCAATTACCTGTCTGATCATGACGCCGCGGAACGCGTCTGCCATCAGATCCGCGAGGCAGGGGGTCATGCCATCGCGATTCAAGCGGACGTCAGCAACGAAGACGAAATCATTCGTCTGTTTGCCAAGGTGGACGCCGAGCTGGGGCGCATCAGTGCACTGGTGAACAACGCGGGCACCGTGGGCGAACAGTCCCGGGTCGAAAACATGTCCGAATTCCGCATGCTCAAGATCATGATGAGCAACGTCGTCGGCCCTATGCTGTGCAGCAAACACGCGTTGCTGCGCATGCTGCCGCGTCACGGCGGCCACGGCGGCAGCATCGTCAACGTCTCGTCGGTGGCGGCACGTCTGGGGTCGCCGGGCGAGTACGTGGATTACGCCGCGTCCAAGGGCGCGCTCGACACCTTCACTCTGGGTCTGTCCAAAGAAGTGGCGGGCGAGGGGGTTCGGGTCAACGCGGTGCGCCCTGGCTACATCTTCACCGATTTCCACGCCCTGAGCGGTGACCCACAACGGGTGACCAAGCTCGAACCGACCATCCCGATGGGGCGTGGCGGGCTTGCCGACGAAGTGGCAGAGGCGATTTTGTGGCTGCTGTCGGACAAAGCGTCGTATTCGACCGGGACGTTTATTGATCTGGGTGGCGGTCGCTGATCCTGCTACAGGACGGGATATTCCCCACATCCCGCCTGGAGATGATCATCTCTGTGGGAGCGAATTCATTCGCGAATGGGTCCAGCCGATGAAGAGGTGTCGTCTGTACCGACGTATCGCGAATGAATTCGCTCCCACAGGTCATGTGCCCTTCTGATCGTCACCCCATCATCGACTTGATGATCTTCCCCAAGGTCTCCATCGCCCGCTCGGCCGTCTCGCTCCACGGGCTGCCGTAGTTCAGGCGGATGCAGTGTTTGAACCGTCGCGTCGGGGAGAAGATCGGGCCAGGCGCGAGGCTGATGCCTTGGGCGGAGGCGACCTGAAACACCTTCAACGAATCGATCTGCTCAGGCAGCTCAACCCACAGAAAATACCCGCCCGATGGCTGGCTGACTCGGACCTGCGACGGAAAATACCGGGCGACGGCGCTGAGCATGGTGCGCAACTGATCTTCCAGGCTGTTGCGCAACTTGCGCAGGTGCCGGTCGTAGCCGCCGTGTTGCAGGTAATCGGCAATCGCCGCCTGTGCCGGCATCGACGCACACAACGAGGTCATGATTTTCAGCCGCTCGACCTTCTGCGCATAACGCCCGGCCGCCACCCAACCCACGCGATAGCCGGGGGCCAGGCTCTTGGCGAACGACCCGCAATGCAGCACCAGACCCTCGGTGTCGAAGGCCTTGGCGGGTTTCGGCGCGTGCTGCCCGTAATACAACTCGGCGTAGACATCGTCTTCGATCAGCGGCACGTCGTGCTTGCGCAGCAGCTCCACCAGTTCACGTTTGCGCGCTTCAGGCACCGTCGCACCGGTGGGGTTCTGAAAGGTGGTCATGCTCCAGCAGGCTTTGATCGGGTAGCGCTCCAACGCGTGTTCGAGCACGTTGAGGTCGATGCCGGTCTGTGGGTGCACCGGGATTTCCACGGCCTTGAGCTTCAGCCGCTCCAGCACTTGCAGGCACGCGTAAAACGCCGGGGCTTCGATGGCCACCAGGTCACCCGGTTCAGTGACCGCTTGCAGGCACAGATTCAAGGCTTCCAGCGCGCCGTTGGTGATCAGCAGCTCTTCCATCGGCAGCATCTGCCCGGCCACCATGTAGCGCAGGGCGATCTGCCGACGCAGGGTGGGGTTGCCGGGCGATAAGTCGCTGACCACCATGCTCGGGTCCATGTCACGGGTGGCGCTGGCCAGTGAACGGGCGAGGCGTTGCAACGGGAACAGCCCCGCACTGGGAAACGCCGAGCCGAAAGGGACGGTGTTCGGGTCTTTGATCGATTCCAGCACCGAGAACACCAGCTCGCTGACATCGACTTCCGTGGACTCACTGACGTGGGCTTCCAGCGGGAGCCCCGACACGGGCTGGGCCTCAAAGCGAGGGGCCGCAAACGTTTCGGGGGCGAGGCTGTCGTTGACGAAGTATCCGGATCGCGGCCGTGCACGGATCAGGCCTCGGCGCTCCAGCAGGTAATAGGCTTGAAAAACCGTTGAAGGGCTAACCCCGTGGGTCTGGCTGGCGTAACGCACCGACGGCACTCGTTGACCCGCAGCCAAGACGCCAGAACGGATGAGTTCGGCAATGTCGTCGGCGAATTTCTCATAGCGTTTCATGGCGGGCTCACACGGTCACACGGAAAGATGCCCGAACTATGCTCGCCCAACTGTTTTTAGTACAGGGGCAGTTTTTTCGATAAAAAGCAGATCAGAAGGTCATCTTGTAGCGGTCAGATCACCGGCGAGTCTTCACCCGGTTCGACGCCCACGGTGTGATGCCTGCGATCCTGAGCCAGATACACCGTCAGCGCATCCGCTTCGGCTTCGGTAATCGGCACCTTCTGCCCGCGAATGTTGGCTTCGGACATGTGGGTCGCATCATTGGTGGTGATCACCACGTCAGTGATCGGGCTGCTGTAGGGGGTGCCGTCGACCACCGCTGTGCAGGTGGTGTGGTCGCTGTTGAATTCGAGAGGCATGATCGTGCTCCTTCATAGGCCTATAAAGGTGCGACTGCGCAGCGCGCTCATTGTTTCGGGCTCCAGACGTGAGGCGCAGGTTCGTCGGACGGGTGAGCGAGCCGGCGGCGCGATACGCGATCGCGACCGCCGACACCTCAGGCTGTCACAGGGAAAGGCGCGCGCTGTCAGCGAAGCACAGACACCATTTGCCCCAGCACGGTCAGCACATCCCGGGCCAGTTGCATCGAGCGTTTGCCCGACCAGCCGGTGACGATGTCCGGTGCATCGTCGTTGTCCTTGAACGGCATTTCAAGGGTCAGCGACAGGCATTTGTAGCGTTCGCCGACGCTGTTGCAGGCCAGGTTCATGTTGGCCTTGCCAGGTTGGCCTTTCGGGTAGCCGTAGCGGGTCTGGAAGTCTTTGGTCAGGCCACTCAGGCGAGCGCGGAAGTCGGCTTCCAGTGCCTTCTGCTGCTCGGTGTACCCCGGATTGCCCTCACAGGCGGCGGTAAAGACGTACGGTATTTCCTCGTCACCGTGGACATCGAGGAACATGTCCACGCCGTATTTTTCCATCTGTTCCCTGGCGAAATACACTTCGGGGCTGAGTTCCGGTGTCGAATCCTGCCACGCACGGTTCAAGTCTTTGCCTTGGGCGTTGGTGCGCAAATGACCATGGAACGAGCCGTCCGGGTTCATGTGCGGTATCAGGTACAGATCAGCCGAGGCGAGCAGGGCCTGCAACTCAGGATCATTCTCTTGCAGCCGCTCGATGATGCCTTCCATGAACCATTCGGCCATGTGCTCACCGGGGTGTTGCTGGGCGATGATCCAGATCTTGCGTTTGCCGGGTGCACCGTCGCCTTTGCGCAGCAGCGGAATGCCGCGGCCCTCGACGCTTTTGCCCGTCGCCAACAATTCAGTGCCAGCCTTGTTCAGCGCCTGATCGATCAGCCAATCGTGACGTTCCCGGCTGTACGGCTCGAAATAGGCGAACCAGATGTGTGGTTGCTCAGGCGACAGTTCGAAATTCAGCGCTTTGCCGTCGAAGTGGCTAGGGACGCGGAACCAGGTTTTCTGGTCGTAGGAGGCGGCGGCGTTGTAGCCGGTCCACGCGCGGTTGTAGCTGGATTCGCTGGCGTTGCTCAGGCTGAATGCGTGAGGTTCGCCCACTTGCATGCCATCGACCTTGAAGTGGAACCACTGAAAATGCGGGCTGCGGGTGTCGGGTCGAATGGCCAGTTGGACATTCTGAGGGCTGCTTGCATCGAGTACGACGATGTTGCCGCTGTCGAAATCGCAGGTAACGGAGAGGGCGGTCTGAATCACGGAAAAGTCCTGAGTACGTAAGTGCCAACTCAGCGCCATGGCAGGCCGTATCCATCAAATGAGGAGGGCGCTGCTGGGCTGTTATAACCGCTACTTTACACGCATCAGGTCGGGGACCGGCGACAGAAACGGTTGCTGATGGGACTCAGGTGAAGGCTTCAGCGGTGACCAACAGGCTGCACAGAAAGGCGGTCAACATCAGCCAGCCGATGTAAACCCGGCGTTTGCGGCGGTACCAGCCGCTGGCGCCCATCAGCGCAGCGGGTGCTTCCAGGCTGCGCCAGAGGCGTTCGGCGTCCTGGAATGCGTTCAAATGACGTGAGTCGGCG
Source organism: Pseudomonas salicis (assembly GCF_057128705.1). Classification (NCBI taxonomy): domain Bacteria; kingdom Pseudomonadati; phylum Pseudomonadota; class Gammaproteobacteria; order Pseudomonadales; family Pseudomonadaceae; genus Pseudomonas; species Pseudomonas salicis. The sequence goes on along the minus strand of NZ_JBSKHU010000001.1, from coordinate 976,553 downwards.
TCGAGCCAGTGGCGGAATTCGATGCGCTGGCTGGCGGTGGCGAGGGGGCTCTGCAAGTGGGCATACCAGCGAAGCGCCTTCTCTGCGGTTTCGTCGGCGCTGTGACTGCAATGGACGAGAACGCGGACGATCTTGCGCTCGACCGAGTCGATGTCCAGTTCAAGCAACTGAGCAATGGCGGTGTAGGGCAACTGATCGAGACGGCTGAGCAGAAAGACCTGCTGCGTCTTGCGCGGGAGTTTTTGAATCCGCCGCCGACAGGTGTCGGTCTCGGCGCTGGCAGGCACGTCGGGTCGGCGAGGGGGCAAGGAAAACATCGAGCTGAGCTGATGGGTCATGGCGTATCACTCGCGGTCATCCGTTGATCATCCTGAGGAGCATCGTGCTGAACAGAGGCGTGGGGGCATCGTCCGTGATGCTCGTCGATGCTAGTGGGTATGAGATTCATTCTCAAGTAAAAGGTCGTTTATCCTCGACTTTTTTACTAAATATGTCGTTTTTGACCGCATTGCCGGTTCAGCGCTCATTTTTCTTTTGCTATGATGCGCGCCATCAAGCAGTCACCCTCTTCATTAGCCTGAAGATGCAACACCCGACCGAACCGCAGCACGAAATCAGACCCTTAAAGGGCACAAAAAAAGACCCGGCAAAAAGCCGGGTCAAAAACCGTGATTAGCCTGATGAGGAGATAATCCGGAAGCCGACCTAAGGCTTCTGGTTTACCGGCCCGTCTCGCGACGGGTTGCGCTCAATAATAATCATTATCATTTGCACGTCAAATGTTTTTTCACGTCTGCGCGAAAAAAGTCTCTGCACGCCAATCTGCGCACCGCGAACTCAAGCTCACCGCTAACACCTCTTGCAGCTTGAAGCTCGCCACTCGTCGCTGCTACTTGGCGCGGCTAGTCGATGGGCAATTCCGTCGTCCGCTTCACGACACTCATCGCGATGTTCGAATGCGCCTCCTGAACATGGGGGCTTTGCAGCAAGTGATCGCGCAGAAATCGTTCATAACTGGCGATGTCCTGGACCACGACCTTGAGCATGAAATCCATGTCGCCCGCCATCGTGTAGCACTCAAGGACTTCGGGAAAACCGATGACCGCCGCCTCGAATTCGGTCAGATAGCGCCGGCCGTGGCCTGACAGTTTCACATCGACGAACACGGTCATGGTCAGCCCGAGCTTTGCGGGATTGAGCAGGGCGACCTTGCGCTCGATCACCCCTTCTTCCTCCAGACGATTGATCCGCCGCCAGCAGGGTGACTGCGACAGTTCGACCCGTTCAGCGATTTCAGCGGCGGACAGGTCGGCGTCGTGCTGCAACAGGCGGAGAATTTTGCGATCGATGGGGCTCAGTTTGACCTGCATGAATTGACCCTTTTTTATTATCAAAGTGAAACAGGCATGCAGAATATCAGCAGAAACCGGCCAAAAGAGAAAGAAAATGCCCGCGCCGCACAGGCAGTATTTGGGCTGTGAGCGTCGGGCTGAACCGTCCCGACGACCGAATGGCAGCACCACGGCCCACGAGGCTTGAGACGCCGCCACTCGCCACATTCAAAACGCACTGATAACAATAAAGGAGTGCCTGAATGTCTTTGGCTGATATTCGTCTGGACGATAAATACCGACTCGCCACCGGTCATCTCTACCTGACCGGAACCCAGGCGCTGACCCGCTTGCCAATGCTGCAAAAGCAGCGCGACGAGGCCCGGGGCCTGAACACCGCCGGTTTCATCTCCGGTTATCGCGGCTCGCCACTGGGCAACCTCGACAAGAGCCTGTGGGACGCCAAGGATTACCTCCAGGAAAACGCTATCCATTTCCAGCCCGGCGTCAACGAAGAGTTGGCCGCCACGGCGGTGTGGGGCAGCCAGCAAGTCAACCTGTTTCCCCATGGCAAGTACGACGGCGTATTCGCCCTGTGGTACGGCAAGGGGCCGGGCGTTGACCGTTGCGGCGACGTCTTCAAGCACGGCAACTCGGCTGGCGTTGCGGAAAAGGGCGGGGTGCTGATCCTCGCGGGCGACGACCACGGCTGCAAATCCTCGACCATCGCCCACCAGAGCGAACACGCGTTCATTGCTTCAATGATCCCGGTGCTCAACCCGAGCAACGTTCAGGAAATCCTCGATTACGGCATCATTGGCTGGGAACTGTCCCGCTACAGCGGCTGCTGGGTGGCGATGAAGACCATTGCCGAAAACGTCGACTCCTCGGCCGTGGTCGAAGTCGATCCACTGCGCATCGAAACCCGCATTCCCGAAGATTTCCAACTGCCGAAAGACGGCCTGCACATCCGCTGGCCCGACACGCCGCTGGCCCAGGAAGCGCGCCTCAACACCTACAAGATTTACGCCGCTCGGGCCTTTGCACGGGCCAACGAACTGAACAAGGTGGTCATCGATTCTCCCGAGCCGCGTCTTGGCATCATCACCACCGGCAAGTCCTACCTCGACGTGCGTCAGGCGCTGGAAGAGCTGGGCATCGACGAAGCGCTGTGCGCGTCGGTGGGCATTCGCGTGCTGAAGGTCGGCATGAGCTGGCCGTTGGAGCCGGTGTCGGTGCACGATTTTGCCGAAGGGCTCGACGAGATTTTGGTGGTCGAGGAAAAGCGCAGCGTCATCGAAGACCAATTGACCGGCCAACTGTACAACTGGCCCGTCGATAAACGCCCTCGTGTGGTGGGTGAGTTCGACGAAGAAGGGCGCTCGTTGCTGCCTAACCTGGCTGAATTGACCCCGGCGATGATTGCCCGGGTGATCGCCAAACGGCTGGCCCCGATCTACAGCAGCCCGACAATCGAAGCGCGGCTGCAATTCCTGCAAGACAAGGAAAAAGCCCTCGCCGCGCCGCTGTTCAACACTCAGCGCACCCCGCATTTCTGCTCCGGTTGCCCGCACAACAGCTCGACCAAGGTCCCGGACGGCAGCCGTGCGCTGGCGGGCATCGGTTGCCACTACATGACCATCTGGATGGACCGGGAAACCGAGACCTTTACCCAAATGGGCGGCGAAGGCGTGACCTGGATCGGTCAGGCGCCATTCACCGAGACCCCGCACGTGTTTCAGAATCTGGGCGACGGCACCTATTTTCACTCCGGCCATCTGGCGCTGCGGGCGGCGGTAGCTTCGAAGGTCAACATTACCTACAAGATTCTCTACAACGACGCGGTGGCCATGACCGGCGGCCAGCCCATCGACGGCATCTTGCGGGTCGATCAGCTCAGTCGTCAGGTGTTCAACGAAGGCGTGCAACGCATTGCGCTGGTGTCGGACGAGCCGGATAAATACCCGAGCCGCGAAGCGTTTGCGCCGATCACGACCTTTCACCATCGCCGCGATCTGGACACCGTGCAGCGTGAACTCCGCGAGTTCAAAGGCGTGTCCGTCATCATCTACGATCAGACCTGCGCCACCGAGAAACGCCGTCGCCGCAAACGCGGCACGATGCTTGATCTGGACAAGCGCGCGATCATCAACCCGGCCGTGTGCGAAGGTTGCGGCGATTGCGGGGCGAAATCCGGGTGCCTGTCGATCCTGCCGAAAGAAACCGCCGAAGGGCGCAAACGCGAGATCGATCAAAGCGCGTGCAACAAGGACTTCAGCTGCGTCGAGGGCTTCTGCCCGAGCTTCGTCACCGTTCACGGTGGAAAGCTGCGCAAGCCTCAGTTGCCGAAACAGGCCCAAGCGTTTGCGCAATTGCCGGAGCCGACGCTGCCGAGCCTCGACCAACCGTTCAACATCCTGTTGCCGGGCGTGGGCGGGACCGGTGTGACGACGGTGGGTGCGATGCTGGGTTACGCGGCGAACCTCGAAGGGAAGGGCTGCAGCGTGCTCGATCAGGCTGGTCTGGCGCAGAAATTCGGTCCGGTGGTCAGCCACATTCGCATCGCGGCGCGGCAGGAAGACCTGTTCGCCGTGCGCATTGCGGCAGGTGAAGCGCATTTGTTGCTGGGGTGCGATCTGCTGGTGTCGTCCGGCCCTGATGCGATTGCCAAGCTCAACACCGCCAAATCACACGCAGTGGTGAACAGTCAGCAAACGCCGACTGCGGAGTTCACCCGCAATCCCGATGCCGAGTTCCCGGCGGACGCGATGATGCAGACCATTCGCGACGCTGTGGGCACGGACAAGACCCACTTCGTGCCTGCCACCGACCTGGCCACCAAACTGATGGGCGACAGCATTGCCAGCAACCTGTTCATGCTTGGATACGCGTTCCAGAAGGGGCTGATTCCGCTGACCTCAGCGGCCATCGAAAAAGCCATCGAGCTGAACGGCGTGGCGGTCAACCTGAACCAGCAAGCCTTTCTGTGGGGGCGTCGAGCGGCGTTCGATCTGAAAGCGGTGCAGGCGGCGGCCAATCCCGAAGCGGTGACCGTGTTCGAACCCGAGACGCTGAGCCTTGAGCAGCGTCTGGTCAACAACACCAAAACCCTCACCGCGTATCAGAACCTGGCGTATGCCGAGCGTTATCTGTCGCTGGTCTACAAAGTGCGCGATACCGAAGCGCGGCTGTTTCCGGGCGAGCAACCGGCGTTGACCGAGGCCGTTGCGTTCAACTACTTCAAGCTGTTGGCCTACAAGGACGAGTACGAAGTGGCGCGTCTGTACAGCAACGGCGAGTTCACCCGTCAGTTGCAGGCGCAGTTCGAAGGCGATTACCGGCTGGAGTTTCATCTGGCGCCGTCGTGGCTGGCCAAGCGCGACCCGCACAACGGCATCCCGCGCAAACGCAGTTTTGGCCCGTGGATGTTGAAGGCCTTCGATGTGCTTGCAAACTTCAAATTCCTGCGCGGGACGGCGTTCGACCCGTTTGGCCGGAGTCTGGAGCGTCGGCAGGAGCGTGCGCTGATCGACAGCTACGTGAGCGACATCGAGCTGATCCTGACGCATCTGAACGCCAGCAATCGCCACATGGCGCTGAGCCTGGCGCGCTTGCCCGAACGGATTCGCGGGTACGGCCATGTGAAGGAAACCGCGATGAACGCGGCGGCGTTGCAGGCGGTGCGCATGCGTCAGGGATTGGTGAATGGGGAAGTTGAGCTGCCGAAGTTGTATGAGGTGGCGGCTTGATGTGAATGAGAGCCGGGAGAACCTGTCATTCTTCCGGCTCTGCTAAGTCTCTGACGGAACGGTTTCCTGTGGGAGCGAATTCATTCGCGAGACGGTGGTGAAACAGACACGTTTTCTGCCGATGCACCACCGCTTCGTCGGAATGCCGCCCAGAACGAATTCGCTCCTACAGGGTTTGCGTCCAGCTGTGGGTTTTGCGCGCGGCGTTAGATCTCCTTCAGCTCCACCAACACCGTCCCTTCGCTGACCATCTCACCTTCTGCGCAATACAGTGCCGAGACGGTGCCCGCCAGATTCGCCCGAATGCTGTGTTCCATTTTCATGGCTTCCAGCACCACCAGCGGCGTTCCGGCTTCGACGGGCTGACCCACCTCGACCAACACCCGCACGATGCTGCCGTTCATGGGCGCACTGAGGCCACCTTGGTGGGTGTGGTTGGCGTCAACGGCGGCAATCGGGTCGAACGCTGTGATCGCGTGCAGCTCGCCCTGCCAGCGCAGGTACAGGGTGTCGCCTCGGCGGATCGCCAGGGTCTGGCGACGCAGCCCGTTGTGTTTGCGGGTCAGTTGTTCGCCTTGCAACGTCACGTCGGTCGAGGGCGCGCTCAGGGTCACTGTGCGGGTTTCGCCTGCGCAGTTCAGCTTCAGCTTGACTTCGTTCGGCAAGCCCAAACGCAAGCCGTTCGTGCTTGACCACGACGAGTGAGGATCATCAGCTCGCGCCGTATTCGACGTGCCCTGACGATACGCCTCGGCGGCAACAAGCCAGAATTCATCGGAGAGTCCTTGGGTCGGCGGCAACAACTCGGCCTGATAACGAGGAATGAACCCGGTGTCCAGTTCGCACGCCGCAAACGCTGGGTGAGCGATGATCCGGCGCAGAAACGCCAGGTTGGTGCGCAATCCGCCGATGGCAAATTCGTCGAGCATGGCCAGCAGTCGCAGCCGCGCCTGTTCGCGGTCTTCGCCCCAGGCGATCAGCTTGCCGAGCATCGGGTCGTAAAATGGTGAAACTTCATCGCCTTCTGTCACGCCGCTGTCCACTCGGCGTCCAGGCCCCGCCGCCGATTCCCGATACACCTGCAAGGTGCCCGTGGCGGGCAAAAAGTCATTGGCCGGGTCTTCAGCGTACAAGCGCACTTCGATGGCGTGGCCGTTGAGCGGCACCTGCGCCTGTGTGATCGGCAACGGCTCGCCCTGGGCCACGCGAATCTGCCAGGCGACCAGGTCCAGGCCGGTGATGGCCTCGGTCACCGGGTGTTCGACCTGCAGCCGCGTGTTCATCTCCATGAAGAAAAACTCGCCCCGCGCATCCAGCAAAAACTCTACCGTGCCCGCACCCACATAGCCGATGGCTTGCGCGGCACGCACGGCGGCTTCGCCCATGGCACGACGCAGCTCAGGACTGAGGCCCGGCGCGGGCGCTTCTTCGACGACCTTCTGGTGACGGCGTTGAATCGAGCAGTCACGCTCATTGAGATAGAGACAGTGTCCGTGCTGATCGGCGAACACCTGAATCTCTACGTGGCGGGGCTTGAGGACGTATTTCTCCACCAGCATGCGCGAATCGCCGAACGACGACTGCGCTTCACGCTGTGCCGAGGCGAGAGCGTCGGCGAGGTCTTCGTCACGCTCGACCACCTTCATGCCTTTACCACCCCCGCCGGCTGTGGCCTTGAGCAGCACTGGGTAGCCGATGCGCGCGGCGGCGTCGCGGAAGGTCTGTGCGTCCTGGGCTTCGCCGTGGTAACCGGGCACCAGTGGTACACCTGCGGTTTCCATCAAGGTCTTGGCGGCGGACTTGCTGCCCATGGCGTCGATGGCCGAGGCGGGCGGGCCGAGAAAAATCAGGCCCGCTTGCTCGACAGCACGAGCGAATCCTGCGTTTTCCGAGAGAAACCCATAGCCCGGATGGATGGCGTGGGCGCCGCTGCTTTTGGCGGCGGCAATCAGTTTGTCGATCTGCAAATAGCTGTCGGCGGCCTTGCTGCCGCCCAGGTCCACAGCGATGTCGGCCTCGCGCACGTGGCGGGCGTCGCGGTCAGTGGCGCTGTGTACCGCAACGGTCGTCAGGCCCATGGCCTTGGCGGTGCGCATCACACGGCAGGCGATTTCGCCCCGGTTGGCCACCAGCACGGACGTCAGGGCGTGGGTGTTCGGGCGGCTCATGGTGTGTCTCCGTTCTTGGATTCGTCTCGCCAGCTCGGCTCGCGCTTGTGCAGAAAGGCGCGCAGGCCTTCCTGGCCTTCGGGGCTGACGCGGATGCGGGCGATGGCGTTTTCGCAGTAGCGGCGCAGGGACGGGGTCAATTCGCCGTGGCCGACTTCGCGCAGCAGGTCTTTGCTGACCCGCATGGCCTGTGGGCTGTTGAGCAGCAGGTTCGACACCCAGTGTTGCAACTGGGCCTCAAGCTCAGCGGCCGGATAAGACTCGGCCAGCAGACCGATCTCCCGCGCCCGTTGGCCGTCAAAACGTTCGGCAGTCAGGGCATAACGGCGGGCATGGCGTTCGCCGATGGCCTTGACCACGAACGGGCTGATCACCGCTGGCGCCAGGCCGATCTTCACTTCCGACAGACAGAACTGCGCGTCGTCGACGCCGATGGCCATGTCGCAGCAACTGATCAGGCCCAGCGCGCCGCCATAGGCCGCGCCTTGGACCACCGCCAGCGTCGGCAATTTCAGTTTGGCGAGGCCGTACATCAGCTCGCCCAGTTCGCGGGCGTCGCCCAAATTGGTCTGATAATCAAGGTTCGCGGACTCCTGCATCCAGGCCAGGTCGGCCCCGGCGCTGAAATGCCGACCGCGCCCCCGCAGCAGCAGAAAGCGTAAGCGGCTGTCGCTCTGGACCTTGTCCAGCGCCAGGATCAGCTCGCGAATCATTTGCGCGTTGAACGCGTTGTTCTTGTCCGGACGGTTAAGCCAGAGGGTCGCAAAACCTCGCGGGTCGTACTCCAGCTCGACGGTGTCGAAATCGGTCATAGTCGTTCCTTGGGTTACATCCGGAACACGCCGAAGCGGGTCGGTTCGATGGGGGCGTTGAGCGCCGCGCTGAGGGCCAGGGCGAGAATGTCGCGGGTCTGCGCCGGGTCGATCACGCCGTCGTCCCACAGGCGGGCGCTGGAGTAATAGGGGTGGCCCTGGTGTTCGTACTGGTCGAGGATCGGCTGCTTGATCTCGGCTTCCTGCTCGGCGCTGAAGCCTTGGCCGCTGCGTTCGGCCTGCTCGCGCTTGACCTGCACCAGCACGCCCGCCGCCTGTTCGCCGCCCATCACGCCGATACGCGCGTTGGGCCACATCCACAAGAAACGTGGATCGTAGGCCCGCCCACACATGCCGTAGTTACCGGCGCCGAAGCTGCCACCGATGATCACCGTGAATTTCGGCACCCTGGCGCAAGCCACCGCAGTGACCAACTTGGCACCATGCTTGGCGATGCCGCCCGCTTCGTACTTCTGGCCCACCATGAAACCGGTGATGTTTTGCAGGAACAACAGCGGAATGCCGCGTTGACAGGCCAGTTCGATGAAGTGCGCGCCTTTCTGTGCCGCCTCGGCAAACAGGATGCCGTTGTTGGCCAGGATTGCGAGGGGATAGCCATTAAGGTGCGCGAAGCCGCACACCAGCGTGGTCCCGAACAGCGCCTTGAACTCGTCGAACATCGAACCGTCGACCAGCCGCGCAATGACTTCGCGTACGTCAAAGGGCTGTTTGGGGTCAGCGGAAATCACGCCGTACAGTTCGTCGCTGGGGTAGCGCGGGGCTTCTGGAGGGCGGGTTTGCAGCGCGCCCAGTTTGCGCCAATTCAGGTTGGCAACGCTGCGTCGCGCCAGTGCCAGCGCGTGTTCGTCGCTGTCGGCGTAGTGGTCGGCCACGCCGGAAATCTTGCAATGCACGTCGGCGCCGCCCAAGTCTTCAGCACTCACGACTTCACCCGTCGCGGCTTTCACCAGTGGCGGTCCGGCGAGGAAGATCGTCGCTTGCTGGCGCACCATAATCGCTTCGTCAGCCATGGCCGGCACATAAGCGCCGCCCGCCGTGCACGAGCCCATGACCACGGCAATTTGCGGAATGCCTTCGGCGCTCATGTTGGCTTGGTTGAAGAAAATGCGGCCGAAGTGTTCGCGGTCAGGAAAGACCTCATCCTGACGGGGCAGGTTGGCGCCACCCGAATCCACCAGGTAAATACACGGCAGGCGGTTCTGCTGAGCGATGGTCTGGGCGCGCAGGTGTTTTTTGACGGTCAGCGGGTAATACGACCCGCCTTTGACCGTCGCGTCGTTGGCGATGATCATGCATTCGACGCCCTCGACCCGCCCGATTCCGGCGATCACACCTGCGGCGGGCACGTCTTCGCCATACACGCCGTGGGCCGCCAATTGACTGATTTCCAGAAACGGCGATCCCAAGTCCAGCAACCGATTGATGCGCTCACGCGGCAGCAACTTGCCCCGCGATGTGTGCCGCTCCTGCGCTTTCGGCCCACCGCCTTGATACACATGCGCCAACAGCGTGTGCAGATCATCCACCTGCCTGCGCAACGCCTCGCTGTTCGCCAAAAACTCCGCCGAACGCGGATTGACCTGTGTCTTCAAAATCATCACTCATTCCCCTACCAGAACCGCTGACACGACGCCAAATACCCGGTCACCGCACACTACCTTTACTTGCCGCTTGCCGCTCAACGCTCGCCGCTGCTTCACCGCGTCTCGTTGAACAGCTCGCGCCCGATCAGCATGCGGCGGATTTCACTGGTGCCAGCGCCGATTTCGTAGAGCTTGGCGTCGCGCAGCAGACGGCCTGCGGGGAATTCGTTGATGTAGCCGTTGCCGCCGAGAATCTGGATGGTGTCCAGCGCCATTTGCGTGGCCCGTTCGGCGCTGTAGAGGATGACCCCGGCGGCGTCCTTGCGCGTGGTTTCGCCGCGTTCACACGCCTGCGCCACGGCGTACAGGTAGGCGCGGCTGGCGTTGAGTTGGGTGTACATGTCGGCGACCTTGCCTTGGATCAGCTGGAATTCGCCGATGCTTTGGCCGAACTGTTTGCGGTCATGAATGTAAGGCAACACCACGTCCAGGCAGGCTTGCATGATGCCGGTCGGGCCGCCGGAGAGCACAACACGTTCGTAGTCCAGGCCGCTCATCAGGACGCGGACACCGCCGTTCAGCGCGCCGAGCAGGTTTTCTTCCGGGACTTCGACGTCGTCGAAAAACAGCTCGCAGGTGTTGGAGCCGCGCATGCCGAGCTTGTCGAATTTGCTGCCACGGGAAAACCCTTTCCAGTCGCGCTCGACGATAAACGCGCTGATGCCGTGGGCGCCTTTTTCCAGGTCGGTCTTGGCGTAGATAACGTAGGTGTGGGCGTCGGGGCCGTTGGTGATCCAGGTTTTGCTGCCGTTGAGAACGAAGCGGTCGCCGCGTTTATCGGCCCGCAGCTTCATTGACACCACATCGGAACCGGCGTTGGGCTCGCTCATGGCCAGGGCGCCGATGTGCTCGCCGCTGATCAGCTTTGGCAGGTAGCGGGCTTTCTGCTCAGGGTTGCCGTTGCGGTTGATCTGGTTCACGCAAAGGTTGGAATGAGCGCCGTAGGAGAGGGCGACGGAAGCGGACGCCCGGCTGATTTCTTCCATGGCCACCACATGGGCCAGATAGCCCAGGCCCGCGCCGCCGTACTGCTCCTCGACGGTGATGCCCAGCAGGCCCATGTCACCGAACTTGCGCCACATGTCGGCAGGGAACAGGTTCTCCTGATCGATCTGCGCCGCGCGAGGCGCCAGTTCCGCCGCGACGAAGGCCTGCACCTGGTCGCGGAGCATGTTGATCGTCTCGCCAAGGCCGAAATTGAGCGTGGGGTAGTTCATGAGACTGCGTTCCCTTGTTGTTTTTGGAGGGTCTATCAGACGGAAATGATCTGTATCACCTTTACGTTAACGTAAACCTGAGGGTGAGGGGATGTCAACGCGGGGCATGAGTACGGTTGAGAAAAGAAATGAGGAGAAGGGGTGCGATCCGGCCAGAATCAAGAGCCTGACCGCGCTGCGATCCCGCCTATACCGAAGGTACAGGCGGTGCGGGAAGGGTCAAACCCCCGCCTTGGCCAGCATCGCGTGCAGCAACACATTCCCACCGGCTTCCGACCAATGAGGATGAATGTGCTCGGCTTCGTTGTGGCTCAGGCCGTTCACGCAGGGCACGAAGATCATCGAGGTCGGGGCGACTTTGCTCAGGTAGCAGGCGTCGTGACCAGCGCCGGAAATCATGCGGCGATGGCTGTAGCCGAGCTCCGAAGCGGCCCGTTCCACGCGGTCGATGCAGTCGGCGTCGAAGGCGATCGGCGCGTATTGAAAGATCTGCTCCAGCTTGAGTTGCAGGCCGATGGTGTCAGCGATGCCCTGCACTTCCTGACGCAACTGCCAATCGAGCACTTCCAGCACGGCTTCGTTGGGGTGACGAAACTCGACGCTGAACACCACGCGCCCCGGCACCACGTTGCGAGAATTGGGGAAGACGTTGACCCAGCCCACGGTCGCGCGGCCTTCATCGCCCTGGGCAACCCCCATGGCATTGACCGCTTCGACTACCCGCGCCAGACCGAGCAGAGCGTCCAGACGATGATCCATGGGCGTTGTGCCCGCGTGGGCGCTGCGTCCGGTGAGTTCAATTTCGTACCAGCGTTGGCCTTGAGCACCCGTCACCACGCCGATGGTCAGGCCTTGTGCTTCAAGGATCGGGCCCTGCTCGATGTGCAGCTCAAAGGCGGCGTGAATCTCGCGGCCGCCCATGGGCTCGCTGCCTGCGTAACCGATGGCTTGCAGCGCTTCGCCGAGGGTGATGCCCTTGGCGTCGGTGCGGGACAGGCCGTATGCCAGGTCGAACACGCCGGTGTAGACGCCCGAGGCAATCATCGCCGGGGCGAACCGAGAGCCTTCCTCGTTGGTCCAGTTCACCACTTCAATCGACCGATCGGTCTGAATGTCGTGATCGTTCAACGTGCGGATGACTTCCAGGCCCGCGAGCACACCATAGATGCCGTCGAATTTGCCGCCAGCCGGTTGTGAATCGCCGTGAGAACCGGTGATCACCGGGGCCAGGCTGTCGTCACGCCCCACGCGGCGAGCGAACATGTTACCCATGGCATCGACGCGCACGGTGCACCCGGCTTCGGTGGCCCAGCGGGCGAACAGGTCGCGGCCAATACGATCCTCCTCGGTCAGTGCCAGCCGGGAAACGCCGCCCTTGGGCGTGCCGCCGATTTGCGCCATTTCCATCAGCGAGTCCCACAGACGTGCGCCGTTGATGCGAGGGGCGGCGCTCATGATTGCGGCTCCTGATCCTTGACCTTGTAGCGGAAATTGCAGTGACTGGCGCCTTGCATCAGCGTTTGAGTGCGGGTGAGTTCGACGTTGGGGTCGTAGCCGACGATGAACAGTTCGTCGCGGTTGCAGGACAGCAGGTGGCCGATCTCGCCAAGGCCCATCTCGTGGTACATCTCGGCGTAGCGGCAGCGGTGCACGTCGTAGTCGAAGTGGGTGGCGTCGCTGGCGATGATGTCGACTTTCAGCGCGTCGTCTTTTTCCCACAGCTCTTGCAGGGCCACGAAACCTTCGAGGCTTGGGCCTTCTGGCTCGCGGGACGCGAAGTAAGCCCCGGCCTTGACCGCCGCTTGGGAAACCGCTTCGCCAATCACGGCCTGGGCGTGCTGTTTGCCGTAGTCGCGCACCAGTATTTCGTAGATTGGCTTGATGATCTCAGCCTCGATTCGCCGCCGGGCCAGAATGCCCAGTTCACCTTCGACAGCGCTCATGTGGTTTTCCTCGGGTTCACGGTGTGAGAGGGGCCTTTTATGAAAAGCAGGTAGGCCTCGTTGGAAAGAACACTAATTAACCATTCTATATTTATCAACTGTTAAGGCTATATAGGCTTATAACAGTCTGGATACCGGCGTTATTTAGTGCTTTTCGGCGTTTAATATCCGTAATAAGCTCAATACATGAATAATACAGAACAGTTTGAAAGCGACCCGCCGCTGCGTGCCGTGCGCACCTTCGAAGCCTTCGCCCGTCACGGTGGAGTGAATGCCGCCGCCCGTGAATTGGATGTCTCGCCGTCGGCCATCAGCCATCAATTGCGCCTGCTGGACGATTTTCTCGGCCAGTCGCTCACTTCACGGCAAGGCCGCAACCTGATCCTCACCGACGACGGCCGGGAGTATTACCGGGCGATCCGCTCGGCGTTCGCGGTGTTGCGCAGCGCCACCGAGCACGTGCGCGAGCAGTCCGCGACTCGGCAGGTCACCATCAGCCTGATCCCCATGCTCGGGATCAACCTGTTCATCCCGCGTCTGGGCGGGTTTCTGGCCGACAACCCGGCAGTCGACGTCAACGTGACCTACGCCAACCACCGCAGTTACCCCAGCGATGCGGCCGACATTTCCATCCGGTTCGGGACGGGGCATTGGCCGGGGTATCAGAGTGAGCCGCTGATACCGGGTGACGTGACCGTATGGTGCAGCCCGTCGCTGCTGGAGCGCGTCGGCCCTATCGATTCACCTGGGTCGCTGATCGACCTGCCGTTGCTGCACGATGAAGAACGCGGCACCTGGGCGCAGTGGTTTCAGCGTGTAGACGTTCGCCATCCGGGCGCGTTGCAGGGCTTGCTCTTCGAGGACGGCCAGTTGGCAATGACCGCCGCCCTCAATGGACTGGGCTGTGCGCTGCTTCGCGAGCCATTGGTGGCACCGCTGCGGGACCGGGGTGAATTGGTGAAACTGTTCGACCACGCGCTAGATGACGGGCGCGCGTATTACCTGTGTCGGCGGGCGGACGGGGAGTTGTCGAAAGAGGGGATGAGTCTTTACAGCTGGCTGAAGCGGGTGTTGATGATTCAGCCGCTGTCGACGGAATCGCCAAGCGCCGAATCGCGTCCATAAAAAAGCCGCCAACCCGTTATCTCGGACGGTGTGGCGGCCTGAAGGACATCCATCAAATCGGCGGATTTGATGGATCGAACGTTAGCAAGCTACCGAAGCCTCGACCATGTGAATTTTGGCAAATCTCTATTACTTAACGGGCAACAATCCTTCGCACATGCCTGAACACAATCCATAAATCAGATTGTACCCAGCGCTTGGGCGAGGTCCGCCCGTAGGTCTTCGATATCTTCAATGCCCACCGACAGGCGCACCAGCGAATCGCCGATCCCCAGCTTCGCCCGGTTTTCGGCAGGAATACTGGCGTGGGTCATGATGGCCGGGTGTTCGATGAGGCTTTCGACGCCGCCGAGGCTTTCAGCCAGCGCAAACAGCTCGACTTTCTCCAGGAATCGCCGGGTGCCGGCCAGGTCGGTGTTCAGGTCCAGCGAGATCATCCCGCCGAATCCGCGCATCTGCCGACAGGCCAGGGCGTGTTGCGGGTGAGTCGGCAGGCCGGGGTAATAGACCCGCGCCACCTGGGGCTGGCGCTCCAACCATTGCGCCAATTCCAGCGCGTTGCTGCTGTGGCGTTCCATGCGCAGGGCCAGGGTTTTCACGCCGCGCAGGGTGAGGAAGGCGTCGAAGGGCCCGGCGATGGCGCCCACGGAGTTCTGCAAGAAGCCCAAGCGTTCAGCCAGCTCAGGGTTGTCGCCGACCACGGCAATGCCGCCGATGACGTCCGAATGGCCGTTCAAGTATTTGGTGGTCGAGTGCACCACGATGTCGAAGCCCAAGGCCAGCGGGTGCTGAATCCACGGGCTGGCGAAGGTGTTGTCGGCCACGCAAATGATCCCGCGATCCCGGCAGACGCGTGCGATGGCCGCCAGATCGCTCAGGCGTAGCAGCGGGTTGCTCGGGGTCTCGACCCAGATCATTTTGGTGTCATCCTGCAAACCGGCTTCGAAGGCCGACAGGTCGGTCATGTCGACGAAGCTGAAACGGTGCCCCGCGCTGCGTTTGCGCACCTTGTCGAACAGCCGGAACGTGCCGCCGTAGAGATCATCCCCGGACAGAATGTGCGAACCCGCGTCGAGCAATTCCAGCACCGAGGAAATGGCCGCCAGCCCCGAGGCAAAGGCAAACGCCTGGGTGCCGCCTTCCAGATCCGCCACGCAACGCTCCAGCGCAAAGCGCGTCGGGTTGTGAGAGCGGCCGTAATCCAGCCCCTTGTGCACGCCAGGGCTTTCTTGCAGGTAGGTGGAGTTGGCGTAGATCGGCGGCATCAGCGCACCGGTGGACGGGTCGGGTGACTGTCCGGCGTGGATCACGCGGGTGGCAAAACCGTGGGGCTTGGCGTGTTCGTCGTGCTGACTCATGCAAGGGATCTCCGCAAGTGATTGAGCAGGTCGACGCGGGTGATCAGGCCGTGGAAGCCCGAAGCGTCGGCGATGATGGCGACATGGCCACGGTCCAGTTCTTCTTGCAGCCGGGCAAGGGAAGCGTCGGGCGGCAGGGTGTTCAACTGATCGGTCATGGCGCTGGCGACGGTGGTGCGAAAGTGAGAGGTGTCGTTGTGCACGTCCAGCAGGATGTCGGATTCGTCGATCACCCCCACCAGCCGTGTGTTGTCCACCAGCACCGGCAGTTGCGACACGTCGGCCAGGCGCATGCGCTGGAAGGCGGTGAGCAACGTATCGTCCGGGCCGACGCTGATCACCCGGCCATCCTCGAAACGACGGGCGATCAGGTCACGCAGGTCGCCGTATTTGGTACGTTGCAACAAGCCCTGGTCGGTCATCCACTGGTCATTGTAGACCTTGGATAAATAGCGGGTGCCGGTGTCGCAGACGAAGCTGACCACGCGTTTCGGTACGGTCTGTTCGCGGCAATAGCGCAAGGCAGCGGCCAGGAGCGTGCCGGTAGACGAGCCCCCCAGAATGCCCTCGGCGCGCAGTAACTGCCGGGCGTGTTCGAAGCTGTCTTCATCGCTGATGGAATAGGCCTGACGCACGCTGGTGATGTCGGTGAAGGAGGGGATGAAATCTTCGCCGATGCCTTCTACGGCCCAGGAGCCGGGGGTGGGCAGCGTCCGCGTGCGGCTGTATTCGGCGACCACCGACCCGACGGGGTCAGCGAGGACCATTTCCAGGTCCGGTTGCACGCGCTTGAAGAAGCGGGTCAGGCCGGTGAGGGTGCCTGCAGAGCCGACCCCGACGACGATGGCGTCCAGATCGTGTTGGGTCTGCGCCCAGATCTCTGGCGCGGTGCTGCATTCGTGGGCGAGCGGGTTGGCGGGGTTGTTGAACTGGTCGGCGAAGAAGGCGTCAGGTATTTCACTGGCGAGACGAGCGGCGACGTCCTGGTAATACTCGGGATGGCCCTTGCCGACGTCGGAACGGGTGATGTGCACCTCGGCGCCCATGGCCTTCAGGTGCAAGACCTTTTCGGTGGACATCTTGTCCGGAACCACCAGCACCACGCGATAGCCTTTGGCACGGCCGACCAGTGCGAGGCCGAGCCCGGTGTTGCCCGCCGTGGCTTCGACGATGGTGCCACCGGGGCGCAAACGGCCGTCGCGCTCGGCGGCGTCGATCATGGCCAGGCCAACGCGGTCCTTGATCGAGCCGCCAGGGTTTTGCGATTCAAGCTTCAGGAAGAGGGTGCAGAGACCGGTGTCGATGCGACTGACGCGCACCAACGGGGTGTTGCCGATCAGTTCGAGTACGGCTGGACGCGAATCAGCTGACATGTCAAATCCTCATGTGCAGAACACTCATCGGATGGACAGCAGCATAGTTCAAACGTGCACCGGAATGAGGCGGGGCAGCTCTAGTCGCTCATCAACTCCCTTCCAGCAACTTCGCATCCTGGAAGAAATAATCTTTCCACGAGGTCGGCTTGGTCTTGATCGCGCCGACGCGGTAGAGGAATTCGGCCATCGGGTAGGTGTTCTTCGGGTTGATGGTGAATTCGAACTGTGGGTTTTCGATGATCTTGATCAACTGCGCATGGTCGATGCTGGACTTGGTGACGCGAATATAGGTGTCCGCCGCGCCCGCCTTGTCGCGCTTGATGTAGTCCGCGGCATCCGCCAATGCGTCAATGAACGCCTGATAGGTCTTGGGGTTGTCCTCACGGAATTTTTCCGTGGCGAACAACACCGTCGGCGAGTTCGGGCCCAACACGTCGTAGGAATTCAGCACCACATGGACGTTCTTGTTCTCCACTTCCTGCTCCTGAAACGGCGGGTTGGAGAAGTGGCCGTTCAGCTCGGTGCCACCGGTCTTGAGGGCTGCGGCGGCGTCCGGGTGCGGCAGGTTGACGGTGTATTTGTCGAGCCGGTTGTATTCGGCATCGCCCCATAACTTCGCCGACGCAAATTGCAGGTAGCGCGATTGCACCGACACGCCGACGGCGGGCACGGCGATGCGGTCTTTCTCACTGAAATCAGCGATGGTTTTGACGTTGGGGTTATTGCTCACCAGGTAATACGGGAAATTACCCAACGAGGCGACGGCTTTGACGTTCTGCTTGCCATGGGTGCGGTCCCAGATGGTCAGTAATGGGCCCACGCCCGCACCGGCGATGTCCACGGCGCCAGAGAGCAGGGCGTCATTCACCGCCGAGCCGCCTGACAGCTGCGTCCAGTCCACCTTGATATCGACGCCCGCTTCCTTGCCGTGCTTCTCGATCAACTGCTGATCCCGTGCCACGTTGAGCAACAGGTAGACCACACCAAACTGTTCGGCGATGCGCAATTGACCTTCGGCCTGAGCGGCTTGCGGCGCGCCCAGTGTCGCGGCCAACACACTGGCGGCCAGCGTCGGCGCAGCGCCAACGCGGCCTTTGCCAGGAATTGTCGAGCGTTTTTGAGGCATCATAGGCTCCATCGTTTGAGGGACCGGAGCACGCCGCGCCGTCCTTGATGGAAGCGACTTTATAGATATAACCAGCGTTATTTAAATATCAAAATCGCATATCAATATGTTCGCGAAAGCAGACCTGCCGAAGGCGCGTATCAGCGCCGAAAGGCCCCGGGGCTGATGCCGAGCCGTTGGGTGAAAGTCGCGGTCATGTGCGCCTGAGACGAAAACCCACAGGTGTGTGCAATGTCGGCCAGCCGTTGTGCCGGGTCGCGCAACAGCGAACGGGCGCGAGCGATGCGGCGGTCAATCAGGTAGCGGTGAGGGCTGGTTCCCGTCGCCTCGGTGAAGGCACGCATGAAATAGCCCTCGGACAGGTCGAGCAGCACGGCCATTGCCTGCACGCTGATGGGCTCACTCAAACCGGCGTCGAGAAACTCGTCGAGCAAACGCAGGCGGCGAGGGGTGATCGATCCTGATCCTGCGCTCTCAGCATCGGCGCAGACGCGACTCGCCAGCGTCCTCGCCCAAAGCTCCCAGTCATCGTCCGACGCTGGCTTCAACAGCGCGTTGCGCATGCGTTGAGCCAGGCGAATGGCTTGAGGGTCGATCCGGTTATTGAACGGGCGTTCGTCATTCAGCGCCCAACCATCGGGGCGCAGCACCCGAAGATATTCGCCCCCCTTGGACGATTGCGAATAGACGTCACACCCGGCAGGCACGAAGGCCAGTCCATTGGGCAGGGCATCGAACGGACGCACCCGGTCGCTGCCGATCGCATGCACACCGCGCTGGCTGTCGAAGGCGAAACCGATGGACGAATGCACCGCGACGTAGCGGGCTTCGTACGCGCTGGCAGGCAGCAATTCGATCAGCCACGGCCCGACGACGGCGCGTCGGACCGGGTCGTTGAGGGGCAGAGAGGCAGGCTGATCAAGGGTGCTCATGGGCCTCATCTTACTGAGCGTTTCAACGAAGGTCAGGTGGTTTTTTTGAAAGCCTTCATCGTGGCCCGACGCCTAGACTCGGCAAAAAACAGGAGAGCACCATGCCCGGATTGACACTGCACGACATCGAAGACGCGGCCCGCCAGGTGTATCAGGTCATGCCCCCGACGCCGCAGTTCGTCTGGCCTTTGCTGGCGCAGCGTCTGGGCTGCACCGTGTGGGTGAAACATGAGAACCACACGCCGACCGGTGCGTTCAAGGTGCGCGGCGGCATCACCTACATGGCCTGGCTCAAGCGCAACTGGCCGAACACCACCGGCGTCATCGCCGCCACCCGAGGCAATCACGGGCAAAGCGTGGCGATGGCGGCGCAGGCACTGGGGATTCGGGCGGTGATCGTGGTGCCGAAGGGCAACTCGGTCGAAAAGAACAAGGCCATGGCCGGCTTCGGCGGCGAGGTCATCGAGTACGGTCAGGACTTCGACGAGGCCCGTGAAGAAGCGATTCGTCTGGCGCAGGTCGAGGGGCTGTTTCTGGTGCCTGCGTTCCACCCGGAACTGGTCAAGGGCGTGGCGACCTATGCGCTGGAGCTGTTCAAGGCCGCACCGGACCTGGACACCGTGTACGTGCCGATCGGCTGCGGTTCGGGAATCTGCGGGGTGATTGCCGCCCGCGATGCGCTGGGCCTGAAGACTCAAGTGGTCGGCGTGGTCTCCACCGAAGCCGACGCGGCCAAGCAGTCTTTTGAAGCCGGCGCGCTACGAGAAACGGCGTCGGCCAACACCTTTGCCGACGGGTTGGCCGTGCGTAAGCCCGTGCCCGACGCCTTCCGGATTTATGCCACGGGTGCGGCGCGGATCGTCTCCGTCAGCGACAGTGACATCGCCGAAGCGATGCGGGTCTACTACGCCGACACGCACAACCTGGCCGAAGGCGCCGGGGCGGCGGCACTGGCGGCGCTGATGCAGGAGCGGGCGGTGATGGAAGGCAAGCGGGTCGGGGTGATTCTGTCGGGGGCGAACGTTGATAAACAGATTTACGCAAAGGTCTTGGGCTGAGGTGCCCACGCGGGTTTACAACTGCGGGAGCTGCGCGCGAATGTGGGCTTCCATGGCGGCGACCGGCCCGGAGGTTTTCTGGCGGTCGAGTTTCAGGGTGATGGAGATCTGCGGCAGCGCGGGCAATCCGCTGTCACTGCGCAGGATGTGCAGATCGGCAGGCACGGCGGTCTGAGTCAGCACGGCGACGGCCTGACCCGACCGCACGACCGCACACAACCCGGTCAAACTGTGGCTGGCGTAGGCCAGGCGAAACGGTCTGCCGACGGCTTCGAGGCTGTTGACGGCGGCCTGATGGTCGAGGGTGTCCGGGTCTGAGAGGGCGAGTTGCAGCGTCTCCATCTGCGCCGCGTCGCTGCCCTTGGCGCCCACCCATACCAAAGGTTCCAGGCGAATGGTTGAGGGGGCGTTGTCGGTGTGCGCTTCAGAGATGATCGCGATGTCCAGCAAGTGGGCATTGATGCGTTCAATCAGCCGTGGGGTCGGTGCGCAGAACACTTCGACCTGCACCTGTGGGTGCAACGCCGCGAAATCCCGGAGCAGGGCAGGCAGAAACACCGTGGCGTAGTCGTCGGGGCAGCCCAGCCGGATGATCCCCGAGAGCGCGTCGCCACGCAGTTGTGCCATGGCTTCGTCGTGGGCGCGCAGAATCTTGCGCGCATGGGGCAGCAGCCGTTCGCCATGGGCCGTCAGGTTCACACCTCGACCGGTGCGGGTGAGCAGCGGCTGACCCACGATGTCTTCGAGGCGTTTCATCTGCATGCTGACGGCCGCCTGAGTGCGGCCAACGCGGCCAGCGGCCCGGCTGAGCGCGCCGGTTTCGGCAATGAGAAGAAAGGAGCGCAATAGATCCAGGTCGAGGTAGCTGCTCAAGGGAAGGCATCCTGTGAAATCAGGGGCACAACCAGGGTTTATCCCTGGATAAGTCAATTGCGATGACGTGATTCACGCCTTGGCGGAGGGCTTTGGCACCTCGATCCATTTCTCGAATCCGTCCAGCAGGATCGACACCCCGGTTTCATAAGTGGCAGGACTGTTGAGCGAGGCGAACGGCGCTGCGAGAAACGCCGCACCCGGATAACTGTCGTTGGCGAAGCGGGCAAGGTAACCGCTGATGAAATCTCCATGGGTCTTGGGCGACTGACGGTTTTCCTTTTCGGCGGCGATGACCGACACGAACAACAGCAGCAGGTGGTAGATCATCGCGCCCATGGGCCCCGAAACGCCCATGCTCATCAGAATCCGTCCCATGTGATCGAAGTACGCCAGGCCGTAATCGGTCTCGCCGGGCTGGACCCGCTGAAACAGGCGAAATTTGTTCTCGGTCAGGATGTACGTCGCCAGCCCCGGCCAGCGGCCCATGGTGTCCAGCGATGACAGCGCGAACTGTTCCAGATCGTGACGCCACGCGCCGGTCGGCGCTGGCAGCCTTTCCAGACGCTCCTTGAACGCGGCGTTGATCACGGCGCTGATCAGTTCGTCACGGCTGCCCAAATGGTAATGCACCATGCCAGCGGCCACCCCGAGTTCCTTGCCGATCCTGACCATGCTGACTTCGTTCAGGGATTCGCTGCGGGCGATCCTCACGGCGCATTCGATCATGGCTTCCCGCGAGACATCCTGGCCGCTCTTGGGCCGCCGTCCGACCTTTTTGACGGGCGCGGCCTTGGGGGTTGCAGCGGCTTTGGTTTTCTCTGACATCCGACAGTTCCCTGGAATTAATTGATACGGCCTCAGATTATCACTGCCTGTCACGTTTTCTAAAGCCCTCAATGAATGCAAGGCCAGAGCAGGGTTGCAGGATCAGGGAGAGGGAAGCCTCAGAAACTATTTTTCGAAACGCTAATTGACACCCTCTCAGATAGTGCTCTATCTTCTGCTCAACGCCTAATTGAGCCTGTCTCAAAAAGGCGATCTCAACGGCCTTTCGAGGCTTGGCAGGAGGGCCCACAGTGGCTGATTCCAATAACAAGAAAGTGGCAGTGACGGCAGGTTTGCGCGGCGCGTCCTGGCAAGCGGATCGCATGACCGTTCCGTTCAGCTCGACGCCGGTGCCGCTGACGACACAGGACGGCCAGGGCGCACTCGGCGTGCTCTTCTCCCGAGGCGGCGAGCGCAAAGTGCTGTTCATCATGCACCCCCGGGAGTTGGTGGTGACCCACTACCTGGTGCCGGATGCGCTTGATGCGGGGTGGGCGTGCTGGGTGCAAGGCGCGCGCTCGATTGGCAATGACCTGCGTCTGGAACACGAATTCGCGCTGTACGACGTCGCCGCAGGCATGCGTCATCTGCGTGCCGCCGGGTTCGACACCATCGTGCTGCTGGGCAATTCGGGCGGCGCCGGTCTGTTCGCTTACTACAACCAGCAATCGACACAGGCCGCGGAAAAACGCATCGATAAGACCCCGGGCGGCCGCGCCACGAAGTTCGACACCGCCGAATTCCCGGTCGCAGACGGCATCGCGCTGGTCTCGCCGCATCCCGGCCAAGGCATTCTGCTGATGAACGCGTTGGACCCGTCGGTGACAGATGAGCGCGATCCATTCTCCACCGACCCGACGCTGGACCCGTTCAGCGAGGCCAACGGCTTCCGCATGCCGCCTGACTCTGCCGGTTACAGTGCAGACTTCATCGAACGTTATCGGGCGGCGCAGCGTCAGCGTGTCGAGCGTATCGATGCCCATGCCCGTGATTTGATTGAACGTCGTCAGGCAGCACGTCATCGCCTGAAAACCAGTGGCGCGAACGCAGACCGGGCGCTGGCGGCGCACGGGGCGATCTTTCAGGTGTGGCGCACCGACGCCGACCTGCGCAGTTGGGACATCTCCCTCGACCCGTCCGACCGTTTCGTCGGTTCGTTATGGGGCGCAGACCCCTTCGTCTCGAATCTGGGCAGCGTGGGTTTCGGTCGTATTGTCACCCCGGAATCGTGGCTCTCGACCTGGTCGGGCCTGTCGTCGAACGCCTCTCTGGCCCAATGCGCGCACGCCATCGAACAACCCACGCTGTTGATCGAATACAGCGGCGACAACGCGGTATTTCCGCAGGATGTGGACGCGATTTATGAGGCGATCCCGGCTTCACGCAAAGAACGGCACCGCGTGCGTGGCAACCACCACGGTCAGGCACTGGAGGCGGGCGAGACGTCCGGCCAGGTCCTCGCGGGCCAGCACCTGAGACATTGGCTTCAAGAAAACTTCTGACAAGACAAAGGCGTTCGCTCATGACAATTACAAAAAATGAATCCGCTGCTGTACACACCCCACGACTGAACCGCGTCGCCGAGCCGATTGCCGGTGTCGTCTATCCACCACAGGCCGACCTTGACCGCTACGTCGCGGGCGGCGCATTGCGCCACGAAACCCTTGTTGACGGGCTGAAAGAGGTGGTTCGGCATCACCCGGACAACGTCGCGCTGCTGGGTCCGAAACTGCGCATGACCTACCGCGAGCTGGATGCGCTGTCCACTCGGCTGGCCGGGGCCTTCATCCAACAAGGGCTCAAGCCGCTGGATCGCGTGATCTATCAGCTGCGCGACAGCGAGCAATTGGTCATTTCGTTCTTCGCCTGCCTCAAGGCCGGTCTGATTCCGATCTGCACCATGGCCGCCCACCGCGAACGTGAAATCGGCTATCTGGCCAACCACGGTGAAGCCAGGTTGCACATCGTGCAGGGCGATGAAGTCGAGAAATTCGACAGCGTGGCCTTCGCCCGCAAGATGCAGGAAGCGGCGCCTTCCCTGAAACTCATCATGCAAGTGCGCGGCGAGCCTCAGGACGGGGTGCTGTTTCAGGACGCACTGATCGCGGGAATCGACCTGGTCGAAGCCGAAGCGCTGGTGGGGCAGGTGCGTCTGGACCCGTTTCAGGTCGCCGTTTTTCAGCTGTCCGGCGGCACCACCGGCGTGCCGAAAATCATTCCGCGCTTCCACAACGAATACCTCTACAACATGCGCTCGGTGGCCAAGTGGCTGGGCTTCCGTCCGGACGACACGCTGTTCATGCCGCAACCGATGGTGCACAACCTCAACATGGGGTGCTGTTTCGGGCCGTTCCTGATGACCGGCGGCACGGTGACGATCACCCCGGATCTGCAGCCTGAAACCCTGATCTCGTTGATCGCCACCACCCAGCCGACCTGGCTGATGCTGGGCGGCCCGATCATTGCGCGTCTGGAGTCGGCAATTCAGGAAGGGCGTGTGGACCTGTCCAATGCCCGTGGCGTGATCGTCGCCAACAGCGCAGCCAAGTTGCAGAAGCTGCTGGGCGTACGCACCCACAATATCTTCGGCATCACCGAGGGCGTGATCGCGTTGACTCACCGCGATGACCCGGCAGAAGCCCATGACACCACCAACGGCCGCCCGGTGTCCGAGTTCGACGAGATCCGCATCGTGGTGCCCGGCACGGACGAGGACGCCAAGCCCGGCGAAATCGGCGAGCCGGTGTTCAAGGGCCCGTACACCATTCACGGCTATTACAACGCCGAAGACCGCAACCGCGAGACCTTCACCCGCGACGGCTACTACCGCTCCGGCGACCTGATGTTCACCAAACTCATCGACGGCAAGACCTACTACGTGTTCTGCGGCCGTTTGAAGGACCTGGTCAGCCGTGGCGGCGAAAAGATCAACTGCGAAGAAGTGGAAATGGCGGTCTCCGGTCACCCGGCCGTTGCGGCGGTGGCGGCGGTCGGCTACCCGGACCCGGTGTTTGACGAGCGCCTGTGCGTGACGCTGGTGCTGCGCGATGGTTTTGCTGCGCCGAGCGTGGCCGAACTCGGGGAGTTCCTGCAGGACTACGGACTGGCCAAGTTCAAGTGGCCGGAGCGCGTGGAAGTGCTGGCGTCGTTCCCGCTGACCGCGTCCGGAAAACTCAGCAAAGAAGGCCTGCGCGACATCGTGAAAAAGAGTGTCGAGGCTGAGCGTGCCCAGCTTGCGGGCTGAATCCGGGCTGTCGAGTTCATTTGATTAAAGGGGCTGCGCGTCAGCCCCCTGGCAACTGGCGTCCTCCGACGCCGTTCACAGGAGTCGTTCCCATGACTGTAAAACAGCCCGTTCTCAAAGGCGTTCACCACAGCGCCAGGCCCACCTGGAAGCTGCGTGAAACCGTGGAGTTCTATCGGGACAAACTTGGCCTGCCATTGGTGCATGCCATCTCGGCACGCGCCTGGGGGCCCTCCAATCATCCCGATTTCCTGCACTTCTTTTTCGACAGCGGCAACCACAGCACCATCGCGTTTTTCTACTACATCAACACCGAACAGCCGGACTTCACGCTGCCGGTGGCCGACTATCGCTACGAAGCGACGCACACCGCGTGGCGCGTGGACACCCGCGAAGAGTTGCTGGAATGGCGCGACCGTCTGGAGGCACAGCAGATCCCGTTGATCTTCCAGATCCGCCACGAGTTGATCGAGTCGATCTACTTCAACGACCCGAACGGCTATTACATGGAAATCACCATTCAGGAGCGTCCGATGAACGCACTTGATGGTGAGGACGCGTCCCGCACGCTGGAAGCGGCGATGGCCCATGAAGACGCGCACCTCGCGGGTAGTGCACCGTTCGTGGGGATTGATCAGGTCTGGCTGGACAAGGCCGCCGATATTGCGCCGGACAACACCGACGAGGTGGTGCTCTTCGTCCTTGATGCCCCGGAATTTCAGCCGCTGGTGGACGCCGCCCGAGCGAACCCGGATTACGGTCTCGAACACCTGAGCAATGGTTACTGGAAAATCACGGCCCAAGACGCGCTGGTGTTCGAACGCAAGAAACTGGGTTTCGTCCCGGCATTGTGGAATGCGGCGCTGACCGGCGGGTTCGTCGGTCAGGTCACCGAGTTTGACCGCTATCGCCTGCAGATCAGCCGGGGAGCGCAATGATGAAGGTGGCCATTGTCGGCGGCGGTCCGTCCGGTCTGTACCTGGCGCTGTTGCTCAAACGCAGTGCGCCAGACTGGTCCGTCGAAATCATCGAACAGAATGCCGCAGACGCCACGTTCGGCTTCGGCGTGGTCATGGCGGACACCGGTCTGCAACAGCTGCGCGAAGCGGATGCCGGCTCGTACGACGCGCTTTCCGAAGCGACCCGGCAGCACCAGCATCAGGTGATCGTGCAGGACGAAACCGCCATCGGTTTTCGCCTGCCGGTGAAGGGCGGAGCGATTCCGCGCCTGACTCTGTTGCAGATTCTGGAGCGGCATGCGGAAGCGGCGGGGGTGGTCATTCATTACTGCCAACGCATCGACAGCACGGCCGATCTGGCGCGATTCGGGCTGCAGGACGCGGACGTCGTGGTCGGTGCCGATGGCATCAATTCGGTCATCCGTCGCGAGTTCGAACCGGGTTTCGGCACCACCACCCACACCCTCGGCAATCACTTTGCCTGGTATGGCACGCCGAAGGTCTTCGAGGCGTCCGCACTGGTCTTCCGCAAATACCAGGGCGGGCATTTCGTCGCGCACTATTACGCCTACAGCGATGAAATGAGCACCTTCGTCGCCGAATGCGACGACGCGACATGGGAGCGTCTGAACCTCGGCGCGCTGTCCGAAGACGCGCGTCAGGCGTTGATGGAACAGATATTCGCCCCTGAACTGGAAGGCGCGCCGTTGATCAGTGGCAACGTGCGCGTGGTCTGGCGCCAGTTCCCGGTGATTCGCAACGCCCATTGGGTCAGCGGTCGTCACGTGCTGGTGGGCGATGCCTTGGCCAGCGCGCATTTCTCCATCGGCTCGGGCACGCGCATCGCCATGAACGACGCCATTGCACTGGCGAACGCGCTGCTGTCCCACGAGGACAACGCGCTGGCAGGTTTGCAGGCCTATGAAAGCACCCACCGCCCCAGCAAGCAGAAGCTGATCGGTGCGTCCGAACGTTCTTACCTGTGGTACGAGCGGATGGGGCAGTGGATGGACACGTACACCCCCGAGGAATTCGTCTACCAGTTCATGACCCGCACCGGGCGTGTCGACGACGATCGCCTGCGTGACCAGTACCCTGAGCTGATGGTGCGCCTCGGGCGTACGGGAAGTGCGGCATGAACGGCGGCATCGAATACGTCGTCGCCGAACGGCCCTTCATTGTCCGGCGCACGGTGCGCTGGGTCGACTGTGATCCCGCCGGTGTCGCGTACACCGGTCGTTTCACCGAATTTCTGATCGGCGCGGTCATGCATTTCTACGGCCATATCGGCTGGGGGCCTGAAGCCAGGACCGGCCACGGCGGCCTCGCCTGCAAACACATGTCGTTGACCTTCAACAAAAGCCTGCCGCCGGGTTTGGTGGTGGACATTCGTATCGACGTGGGCGAGGTCCGTCAGCGCACGTTCGATCTGCACGCCACCGCGTTTTTGCCGGACGGCAGCGTGGCGTTCGAAGGGGTGTTCTCGCCGATCTGCGTCACCCCGCAGATGACCGGCCTGCCACTGCCCGATGCGCTGAAATCGGCACTGCGCGAGCATCAGCGCGCGACAGGAGGTCACCATGCGTGAAGCCCTGATCGTGTCAACGGCGCGCACGCCCATTGGCAAAGCCATGCGCGGCTCGCTCAATCACATCAAGTCGCCGACCCTCATGGGCCACGCGCTGCGCCATGCCGTGGAGCGCGCCGGGGTCGATCCTGCGCTCATCGACGACGTGGTGATCGGCACGGTGTTGGCAGCGGGCACCGCCGGTTCGAACCTGGCGCGCAATGCGGTGTTCGCGGCCGGTCTGCCGGTGTCGGTGAGCGGGATGACCCTCGACCGGCAATGCTCGTCCGGGCTGATGGCCATTGCCACGGCAGCCAAGCAGATTCTGCATGACGGCATGGAGGTCGTGGCCGCTGGTGGGCAAGAAAACATCTCTGCCGTGCAGGATGCTTATTTCCAGTGGGTGGCCCAGGAAGCGGATCGCACCGTGCAGCAAGCCGTGCCTCACGCCTACATGCCGATGCTGCAAACCGCCGAACACGTGGCGCGCCAATACGGGATTTCCCGTGAGGCGCAGGATGCGTTCGCCCTGAGTTCGCAGTTGCGCACGGCCCGCGCCCAAGCCAACGGCCTGCTGAACGACGAGATCGTGCCGATCAGCGCGGAGCGTCGCATCGTCGACAAGGAATCCGGCGCGGTGCGTTTTGAGCCGGTGCTGCTGGCGCGGGACGAGGGCAATCGGGCCGACACCACCCTCGACAGCCTGGCCAAGCTGTCGCCAGTCATCGCGGGAGGCAGCGTCACGGCGGGCAATGCCAGTCAGCTATCGGACGGCGCCAGCGCCTGTGTGCTGATGGACAGTCGGCGTGCGGCGCAAGAGGGCGCCACCCCGCTGGGTCTGTACCGCGGCATCGCCGTGGCGGGCTTGGCGCCGGAAGAGATGGGCATCGGGCCGATCTTCGCCATCCCCAAACTGCTCAGGCAACACGGGCTGACGGTCCAGGACATCGACCTCTGGGAGCTCAACGAAGCCTTCGCCTGCCAGGCGCTGTACTGCCAGCAGCAACTGGGGATCGACCCCGAGCGCTGCAACGTCAACGGCGGCGCCATTTCCATCGGCCATCCGTATGGCATGACGGGCGCTCGCCAGGTCGGGCACGTGCTGCTCGAAGGCCGACGACGCAAGGCGCGTTATGCCGTGGTGTCGATGTGCGTGGGCGGTGGCATGGGCGCAGCGGGGTTGTTTGAAATCCTCTGATCGGGCGCTTGCGATAAACCGTTTTTTGCGTGCATGAACAACGTCGTGGACCTGCACGGCGACCTCAACAATCTCTAACAACAAAGGTGGTAGGTGACATGTCCTCACAACAACAAAAATACGTGGTAGAGAAGCTGACCGACGGCCTGATCTTCGGTGAAGGCACCCGTTGGAGGGACGGCAAGCTGTACGTCTCCGACATGCTGGGCAAAAAGGTTTACACCGTTGATGCAGACGGCACAAAGACCGTCATCGCCGAAATGCCGCACAAACCCAACGGCATGGGCTTTCTGTCCGACGGCACGCTGATCCTGAGTTCGATGCACGAAACACGGCTGTACCGCTACCTGCCGGGCAAGCCGCTGGGTGAAAACCTTGAACTGTACGCCGACCTGTCCAGCGTGTTCACGGGCTACATTGGCGACATGGTGATCGATAAAAACGACCGCATTTACGTCGACGACGTCGGTGCCCGCGTGTTCGAAGGCGAAGGCCTGAAACCGGGTCGCATCGTGATCGTCGAGCCGGGCGGCAAGGACGTGTACGTGGGGCTTGAGGACTGCCACTTTCCAAACGGCATCGTGATCACCCCGGATCAGAAACACCTCATCTTCTCCGAAACCTTTGTCGAGCACCTGTCCATCGTCGACATCGTTGACGGCAAGCTGGTGAACCGTCGCGTGTTCCTCGACATGAAAAAAGCCTTCCCCACCGACGAAGATCGCGCGGGCCAACTGGGTTGCGTGGACGGTATCGCCATCGACGCCGAGGGCGGCATCTGGCTCGCCGTGTTGCGTTCGCACCAGTTCGCACGCATCGACGCTCAAGGCAACATCACTGACCGGGTTCACATTCCGGGTCACGAGGTGGTCTCCGTCGCACTGGGCGGCGAAGACGGCAAGACGCTCTACATGACCGGCACCCGGCTCAAGGGCGATCACCCCAACATCTTCCTGGCCATGGTCGCGCTGGACGTCGAAACCTCGATCTTCACCACCCGCGTCGCGGTAGGGCGTGGTGACGGTCGCCCGTAACCGCATCGGCATCTGAGGGGCAGGCGGACTGCCCCTTTTCTCAACAAGCTTTGATCGTGTCTACCGGCGTCGGCCCTCTCGCTGACGTTGCGGGTTCGGCTTGCCTGAGGCAACGCCGTGGGCATTGACCTGCCAACAATAAATATAAGGAATCAGGGTCATGAAAAATGTGCTGGGCGTCATCCTTGCGGGAACGGTGATGTTAGCGGCGAGGGTGGAAGCGGCAAACGGCCCTCAGTATGCGGGGTATGGGGTCACCGCCATGGGCATGGGCGGGGCGTCCATCGCCAATCCCGTGGATGCCACCGCCGCGATCAACAACCCGGCCGGCATGGGCGCGGTGGGGTCGCGGGTGGACGGCAACGTGATGGCGACCGTGGGGCAGTTGCGTTCCAACGTCCACGGGGCCAAAAACAGCGATGACATCTTTCTGTTGCTGCCGGGCTTCGGCGCCAACTATCAATATTCGCCCGACGTCACCTTCGGCCTCACGGCTGCCGGGTACGGCGCGGGGGTGGACTACGGCAAACCGATTCCGGCGTTCGGCACCTCGAAGGTCAAATCGGAACTGGGGCAACTGATTCTCTCGCCCACCGCGACCTACCAGTTCGCGCCGGGCCATTACCTCGGTTTCTCGGTGAAGCTGGGCTATGAAAGCCTGATGCTGCATGGGCTGGAAAATTTCGGTGCCACCAATGACACCGATCACGCGTTGGGGATCGGTTTTGGCGTCGGCTACCTGGGCACTATTGCGCCCAATCTGCGCCTGGGACTCACGTACTCGTCACCGGTGTGGTTTCAGAAACTGGACGCCCATGACGACATCATTCCAAACGGGCAGTTGAACGCACCACAACAGGCGGGCGCGGGGCTGGCCTACGACTGGGGCGACTGGACGTTCGCCTTCGACTACGTGTGGCTGAACTGGGCAAGTCAGAAGACGTTCAACAACTCGCTGGTAGAAGGCGGTGCGCCCGGTTCCAGCCGTGGGCCGGGATTCGGCTGGCAGAACCAGAACGTCTTCCGCTTCGGGGCGAACTACAAGGTCAACGACCGCTTGCAGGTTCGCGGGGGCGTGTCGCTGGCCAACCATCAGGTGCCGAACGACGAAGCAACGCTGATTGCCATTTGCCCGTGCAACCAGCCTAAAAGCGTCACGGCCGGGTTGACCTACACCGTATCCAAAGACCTCGAAGTGAGCGGCTCGTACATGTACGACCTGCGTCACATCACCAAGGGCACCGGACCCAGCGAAGGCACGGAAGCGGGCGGCGAACTGCATATGCTCGCCGTCGGTTTCGGCTACAAGTTCTAACGCTGGCCTGGGCCACCGTCCGGCACCCCGCATGCCGGGCGGTGTTCTCCTTTCCCGCCCTGGCGGGAGGGCACGAACTACTGACGCAACGGCACACCGCTGAGCTGTTGCAGTTCTTCAAACGTGATGTCGGCCACCATTTCCCGCACCAGCAACCCCTGATCCGTAACATCCAGAATCGCCAGGTCGGTATAAATGCGGGTCACGCAACCGATGCCGGTCAGCGGGTAGCTGCACTGTTCGACGAGTTTGCTTTCGCCGGTCTTGGTCAGGTGGTCCATCATCACGAACACTTGGCGAGCCCCTGTGGCCAGGTCCATCGCGCCGCCGACGGCAGGGATGGAGCCTTCGGCGCCGGTGTGCCAGTTGGCGAGATCACCGGTGACGGACACCTGAAAGGCACCGAGCACGGCGATGTCGATGTGGCCGCCGCGCATCATCGAGAAGGAGTCGGCGTGGTGGAAAAACGCGCCGCCGGTCAGCAGGGTGACGTGCTGCTTGCCCGCGTTGATCAGGTCATCGTCTTCGGCGCCGGGCTCGGGGGAGGGGCCCATGCCGAGGATGCCGTTTTCGCTGTGCAGGAAGACTTCCTTGTCGCCCAGGTAATTGGCCACCAGCGTGGGCAGGCCAATGCCAAGGTTCACGTAAGCCCCTTCGGGGATGTCGGCGGCCACGCGTTGGGCCATGTCGGTGCGCGACAGTTTTTGAGTGACGGTCATGGCAGGCCTCAGACGGCAGTGGCGGTGGCGGAAGGAGAGACGGCGTGGCCCGGCACGGCCACCACGCGCTGGACGAAAATCCCGGGGGTGATGATGTGTTCCGGGTCCAGTTGGCCCAGTTCCACGATTTCATCGACCTGAGCGATGGCGACTTTCGCAGCCATCGCCATGATCGGCCCGAAATTACGTGCCGCCTTGCGGTACACGAGGTTGCCCCAGCGGTCGCCCTTGTGGGCCTTGATCAGGGCGATGTCGGCGTGGAGGGGCATTTCCAGCACGTAGTCCCGGCCATCGATCACGCGGGTTTCCTTGCCTGCGGCGAGCAGGGTGCCGAAGCCGGTGGGCGAGTAGAACGCGCCAATGCCCGAGCCCGCGGCACGAATGCGTTCGGCCAGGTTGCCCTGAGGCACCACTTCCAGTTCGACTTTACCGGCGCGGTACAGCTCGTCGAACACGTAGGAGTCCGACTGGCGCGGGAAGGAGCACACGACCTTGCGTACGCTGCCCGCCTTGAGCAATGCCGCCAGGCCGTGATCGCCGTTACCCGCGTTGTTGCTTATGATGGTCAGCTCCCGCGCACCCGTGGCGATGACGCCATCAATCAATTCGGACGGCATGCCGGCACTGCCGAAGCCCCCGACCATGATGACGGCGCCATCACGTATGCCTTCCACCGCAGCGGCGATGGATTCGAATCTCTTGTCAATCACGGACAGCTCCTCGTTCTGAAAGGGCGGCGTCAGGAAGGGGGCACTCACGATCCCGGTTACTTCGACTGCGCGGCCACGTGTAAGCGACCGGCGCATCACACCATAAAGTGCGCGGACAGAGGGGGCTGTGGTGGCGAAGTTGGGCGATTATCGGACGGGATTTTGGAGACGTAGACGAGGGCAGGGTGCGCTACGGGCCAACTGTAGGAGCGAATTCATTCGCGAGTGGCCCGTTCGGTCGATGGAGCTGTGTCGCCTGACCCCACCTTCGCGAATGAATTCGCTCCCACAGGGGCCGGTGTCGCCGCAGGGTTCAGCCATGCCGCGGCCTCAATTGTGGGAGCGAATTCATTCGCGAAGGCGGTACGGCCGACGCAAAAGCCTGTGTGAATCACCGGGGACTCACACCCTGAACTGCCCCACCGCCGTGGTCAGTTCCTGACTGAGCAGCGACAGCTCCCGTGCCGTATTGGCCCCCTGTTGCGTGTCTTGGGCGACGGTTTCGATAGAGGATGCAATCTGCTGAACGCTGCGGTTGATCTCTTCGGAGACTGCGGTCTGTTGCTCGGCGGCGCTGGCGATCTGGGCGTTCATGGCGTTGATGGTGGAAATCAGCGCGCCGATGGCGTCCAGCGAGGTGGTGGCCCGGGCCGCCTGTTCGCGGGTCTGGTTACCCGCGTCACTGGACTGCTTCATGGCGCTGACGGTGTCGACCGTGCCCGCTTCCAGTCGGCCGATCATGCCGTGAATCTCTTTGGTGCTCTCCTGGGTGCGGCTGGCCAGCGCCCGAACCTCGTCCGCAACCACCGCAAAACCGCGACCCGCTTCACCGGCCCGTGCGGCTTCGATGGCGGCGTTGAGGGCCAACAGGTTGGTCTGTTCGGCGATGGCACGAATCACCCCGAGCACCCCGGCGATGGCGTCCACCTCGGTTTGCAATCTTGTCAGGGAGGTGCCGCTGACGCGCAGGTTGTCCACCAACCCGTGAATGCTGTCGACACTGGCGCTGACGATCTGCCCGGCGGACGCCCCCTCGTGCTGCGCCTGATTGGCCGCCCGAGCCGCTTCCTGAGCGTTTTGCGCGACTTGCAACGCGGCGGCACTCATTTCGTTGATCGCCGCTGCGACCTGATCGGTCTCCTGACGTTGCAGGTCCATGGCCCGTTCAGAGCGCTGCGCCTGATCGGTGACACCCGTCACCAACGTGTTCAGGCGCAGGGTCATGCCGGTGACGTTGCCGATCAGCCCCTGAATTTTCTCGACGAAACGGTTGAAGGCCACCGCCAGTTCGCCGAGCTCATCGTTTCTTGTCACAGGGAGTCGACGGGTCAGGTCGCCGTCACCCGAGGCGATGTTTTCCAGCTGGAGGCGCAGTTGCAGCAGCGGATTGAACAAGCGTTTCACCTGCCACGCGGCCAACAGCGCCAGCAGGATGGACGCCACGATGCTCAGCGCCAGGATTTGCCACACCAGCTCCGCGCGACGGGACTTGAGCTCGTCGCTCACTTGGGCGACCTGAGCGTCGATGTCGTCCATGTTCACCGCCGTGCCGATCATCAAATTCCATTTTTCGAGGTACAGCGCATAGCCGATCTTGGGCACGACCTTGTCGCTGTTCGGCACCGGGAAGCGATACCGCTGATAGTGCGACCCGGCCTTGGCCACCCGCACCAGTTCGTTGATCACGAACACGCCATCAGGGTCGCGAAAGTTGCTGAAACTCTCGCCGATCTTCACGTCCTTGTCAGCCCAGAACACTCGCACGCTATTGGCGTCGTAACCGAAGTAATAACCGTCGGTGCCGTAACGCAGTTGTTTGAGGACATTGACGGCCTTGTCGCGCGCGGTCAGGTCGCCGGGTGCGGAGGCGTCGTAAAGGGAGGCGATCGCACTTTGGGCAACCTGGACCGAATGTTCCAGGGCGTTTTGGCGATCAGTGATCAGGGTACGGCGCGTGTCGTTGATCTGGTCGTCGGCCGTTTTCTGCAACAGCATCACCGCCAAACCCGTAATCAGCACGGCGAGCAATAGCGCAGGGACAACGCACAGCAAAACGACTTTGCTACGGATAGAAAGGGTCATGTTTTCAGCACCGGAAATTTGTTATTGGGGTCGGCACGAAGGCGGGCTGATGATAACCAGCATGTAACAGATTTGATGCTCGTAGTAGTACGTAGGAATGTTTGAGCCGTGTTAGACATCTGTCTAATTGAAGAGTAGGGATGGAACTTTCTGGCGATAAAAATGACGGGGCTTTCACAATGTAAATAATCTGAAAAGGTCATCTTTACAGCTTGTTACAACTCTCCATGGAGGGCTAAATGACACTACACCGACCGCGTTCTAAGCCGCGTCGTTGACCGTTGCACGCGTTATCCCATGTCCAGCAGAAGTCACCCATGACCCAGATCCCGGCAGCCCGTTCACGCAAGCGCATCGTTGTCATTGCGCTCCTGATAGTCGCAGCCCTCGTCGCTGTCTTTCTTTACCTTCGGCACACGCCCGCCAATGCGCCGACCCAGCGTGACGGCAGCGCCGTGCCTGCCAGCCCCGGCGGACGTCATGCCGGGCCGGGGATGACCGACCCCAACGCCACGGTGAGCGTGGCGGTCGGGACGGCAGCAGCAGCGGATGTACCGGTGATTCAGCAGGCGCTGGGCACGGTGATCCCGAATTATTCGGTCACAGTCACCAGCCGCGTCGACGGTGAGCTGATGGCGGTGTATTTCACCGAAGGCCAGTACGTGAAAAAAGGCCAGTTGCTGGCGCAGATCGACCCCCGCGCCTATCAGGCCACGCTCGATCAGTACCAGGGCGACATGGCGCAGAATCAGGCGCTGCTCAAAAGCGCGCAACTGACCGCCGAACGCTATAAACGGCTATTCGCCAAGGACTCGCTGGCCAAACAGGACCTGGACACCCAGATGGCCACGGTCGGGCAGTACGCCGGTGCGGTAAAGGCCGATCAGGGCCAGATCGATGCGGCGAAGCTGAACCTGGTCTACGCCAAAATCGTCTCGCCCATCGACGGCTACGTCGGCTTGCGCCTGGTGGACCCCGGCAACATCGTGTCGTCCAGCAGCACCACGGGCATCGTCACTGTCACCCAGACCAACCCCATCGCCGTGACGTTCAGCCTGCCGCAAGCGCAACTGGCGTCGCTCTTGCCGAAAGTGCGCAAAGGCGAATCACTGAGCGTGCAGGCCCTCGATCAACTGGGCACCACGCCGTTGGCCAGCGGCACACTGAAGTTCATCAGCAACGAAATCGACACCAACACCGGCAGCATCAAACTCAAGGCGCAGTTCGATAACCCGGATGAAAAGCTCTACCCCAACCAGTTCGTCAACGTGAAGCTGACCACCGACACCCTGCACAACGCCGTCGTCGTGCCATCTGCCGCCGTGCAGTTGAGCAGCACGGGCGAGTTTCTGTATGCGGTGAAGGACGGCAAGGTCAACCGTCGCAGCATCAAGGTCGGCCCCGTCATGAGCGATCAGACCGTGATCACCGAGGGCGTGGCGCTGGGCGAGCAGGTGGTGACGCGGGGCATCGATCACTTGCGTGACGGCAGCAAGGTCGAAATCGAGAAGGCCGGCACGGACATCGCCACCGAAAAAACCGGCAAGCGTACCGCCGGTACCACCGCCCCATGAACCCATCACGGCTGTTTATCCAGCGTCCGGTCGCCACGATGTTGCTGATGCTGGCGGTGATGCTGGCCGGTATCTTCGCCTACCGTTTGCTCGCGACCTCGGCATTGCCCGAAGTCGATTACCCGACGATTCAGGTCAGTACGCTCTATCCCGGCGCCAGTTCCAGCGTGTTGGCGTCGGCGGTCACCGCCCCCCTTGAACGCCAACTGGGTCAAATGGCCGGGTTGGCGCAGATGTATTCCACCAGTTCGGCGGGGGCCTCGGTCATCACGCTGAAGTTTTCCCTCGACCTGTCGCTGGACGTCGCCGAGCAGGAAGTACAGGCCGCAATCAACGCCGCCAACAGCCTGCTGCCCAGCGACTTGCCGAACCCGCCGACCTACAAGAAGGTCAACCCGGCCGACACCGCCGTGTTGACCCTCGCTGCCACGTCCGACAGCCTGCCGCTGACCCGTGTGCAGGACCTGATCAACACCCGCGTCGCCCTCAAGCTCTCGCAGATATCGGGCGTCGGTATGGTCAGCCTCGCGGGCGGTCAGCAGCCAGCGGTGAAAATCGAGGTCAACCCCACCAGCCTCGCAGCCCACGGCCTGACGCTGGAAGACGTCTACGACAAGGTCAACGCCGCCAACGTCAATGGCTCCAAAGGCGGGTTTGACGGCCCGTCGCACTCGATCACCATCGACGCCAACGACCAGCTGCGGGATGCCGTGGAGTACGGCGAACTGGTCCTCGCCTACGAAAACGGCTCGGCCCTGCGCCTCAAGGACGTCGCCACCGCCGCCGAGGCGCCTCAGGACCAGTACCTGTCCGCCACCGCCAACGGCCAGCCGGCCATTGTCATCGCGGTGCAGCGTCAGCCCGGCGCCAACGTCATCGAAGTGGTCGACAGCATCGAGCAGAAGTTGCAGACCTTGCAGTCGGCGCTGCCGGATTCGGTGAAGCTGACCGTGATCAGCGACCGTACCCAGACCATTCGTGCGTCGATCAAGGACGTGCAGATCGAGCTGATGCTGTCCATCGGGCTCGTGGTGTTGGTGACGTTTGCGTTTCTCGGCAGTTTCACCGCCACGCTGATCCCCAGCCTCGCGGTGCCGCTTTCGCTGATCGGCACGTTTGGCGTCATGTACCTCGCCGGTTTCAGCGTGAACAACCTGACGCTGATGGCGCTGACCATCGCCACCGGCTTCGTCATCGACGACGCCATCGTGGTGGTCGAGAACATCTCCCGGCACCTTGAGGAAGGCGAAGAGCCGATGGCGGCGGCCTTCAAGGGTTCGCAGGAAATCGGCTTCACCATCATCTCGCTGACGTTCTCGCTGATCGCCGTGCTCATTCCGCTGTTGTTCATGGGCGACGTCGTGGGGCGATTGTTTCGGGAGTTCGCGATCACGCTGGCGGTGGCGATTCTGGTGTCGATGATCGTCTCGTTGACCCTGACCCCGATGCTCTGCGCGCACCTGCTGCGTCATGTGCCCGAAGAAGGGAAGGGGCGTTTTGCCGCGTGGGGGGACCGGCAGTACCAAAAGGTGCTGGACGGCTACGACCGCGGCCTGGTGTGGGTGCTGGATCACCAGAAGCTGACGTTGCTGGTGGCAGTCGGCACCGTCGCGCTCACCGCGTTTTTGTACCTCGTCGTGCCCAAGGGCTTCTTTCCGACGCAGGACACCGGGCTGATTCAAGGCTTTACCCGGGCCTCCCAGGACGTGTCGTTCAGTGAGATGGCGCGGCGGCAGCAGGCGATGGTGGAGGTGGTGCGCCAGGACCCGGCGGTGGCGTCGGTGTCGTCCACCATTGGTGTCGACGGCAACAACGACTCGCTGAACAACGGCCGCTTGCAGATCGACCTCAAGCCCTTCGAAGACCGGGACGAAACCGCCACTCAGGTCATCACCCGTCTGGAAAAAGCCGCCAGCGCGGTGGCCGGGATTCAGCTCAATCTGGTGTCCTCGC
Source organism: Pseudomonas salicis (assembly GCF_057128705.1). Classification (NCBI taxonomy): domain Bacteria; kingdom Pseudomonadati; phylum Pseudomonadota; class Gammaproteobacteria; order Pseudomonadales; family Pseudomonadaceae; genus Pseudomonas; species Pseudomonas salicis. Next base: position 938,638 of record NZ_JBSKHU010000001.1, on the reverse strand, counting down.
AAGACCTCACCGTCGATGACCAACTGACCCCCAGCCAGTACCAGTTCACCCTCGACGATTCCGAAAGCGCGAACCTCTCGGCACTGGTGCCGACGCTGATGGAGAAACTGCAACAGCGCCCGGAAATGCGCGACGTCATCGACAACCTGCAAGATCAGGGGCTGGTGGCCTATGTCGAGCTGGACCGGGCGGCGGCCATGCGTTACGGGATCAGCGCGTCAGATGTCGATACCGCGCTGTACAACGCCTTCGGCCAGCGCTTGATTTCGACGATCTTCACCCAGTCCAACCAGTACCGCGTGGTGCTGCAAGTGCCGGGGCAGTTTCAGCAGAACCTCGCGGCGTTCGACAACATTTACCTGTCGGCTGCAACGGGCATCACCAACGCCACGACTACGGCCACCACCGGCGCGTCGTCGAGCACCAGCAGCACGGCGACGTCCACGACCACCACAACACCTGCACAGATGGTGCGCCTGACCGACATTGCCAAGGTCGGGCAGCGCACCGGTTCGCTGTCGTTGAGCCGGCTGGATCAATTCCCGGCCGTGACGGTGTCGTTCAACCTGGCGGACGGCTATTCGCTGGAGCAGGCGCAGCAGGCCATCGCTCAGGTCATGACCGATCTGGCCGCGCCGACCAGCATCACCCTGCGTTATCAGGGCGCCGCCGAAGCGTTCCAGACCGCCACCGGCAACACGCTGTGGCTGATTCTCGCGGCGCTGGTAACCATGTACATCGTGCTGGGCATGCTCTACGAGAGTTTCATTCACCCGGTGACCATCCTCTCGACCTTGCCCTCGGCGGCCATCGGCGCGTTGCTTGCGCTGTTGCTGACCGGTACCGAATTCAGCCTGATTGCATTGATCGGGGTGATTCTACTGATCGGCATCGTCAAGAAAAACGCGATCATGATGATCGACTTCGCCCTCGAAGGCCGTCAGCAACAGCGCCTCAGCGCCCGCGATGCGATTCATCGCGCGGCCTTGCTCCGTCTGCGGCCGATTCTGATGACCACCCTCGCAGCGTTGTTCGGCGCCTTGCCATTGATGCTGGCGACCGGGGCGGGCGCGGAACTGCGGCGTCCGCTGGGGCTGGTGATCGTCGGTGGGTTGCTGCTGAGCCAAGTGCTGACGCTGTTCACCACGCCGGTGATTTACTTGCTGTTCGATAGCCTGTCGGAACGGGCGAAGGCGCGCTTCAACCATGGCAGCACGCGCATTGACCGAGGCGAGGCATGAACCTCTCGCGGCTGTTCATCCGGCGCCCGGTCGCCACCTTGCTGCTGAGCCTGAGCATCACGCTGGTCGGGATTCTCGGTTACACGTTGCTGCCGGTGGCGCCGCTGCCACAGGTGGACTTCCCGACGATCATGGTCAGCGCCTCATTGCCGGGGGCCAGTCCCGAAACCATGGCCGCCACAGTGGCCACGCCATTGGAACGCAGCCTCGGACAGATCGCCGGGATCACCGAGATGACGTCCACCAGCAGCCAGGGCTCGACCACGCTGATCCTGCAATTCGAACTCGACCGCGACATCAACGGTGCCGCCCGGGACGTGCAGGCTGCGATCAACGCCTCCCGCAGCCTGTTGCCCAGTTCCATGCCGTCGTTGCCGACCTACCGCAAGGCCAACCCGTCCGAAGCGCCGGTGTTGATGCTGGCCTTGACCTCATCGACCCGCAGCCCCGGCGAGCTTTACGACCTCGCGTACAGCAAGCTGCAACAGAAAGTCGCGCAGGTGAACGGCGTCGGCGAAGTGTCGGTGCGCGGCGGTGCGTTGCCGGCCGTGCGGATCGACATTCAGCCGAACCTGCTGAATCACGCCGGGATTTCGCTGGAAACCGTGCGCACCGTCATCAACAACGCCACCAAGGCCAAGCCCAAGGGCATTTTGCAGGGCGACGGGCAGAGTTGGGTGGTCGACGCCAACGACCAGATCGACAAGGCCGCTGATTACCAGGCGCTGGTCATCACCTACCAGAACGGCAGCGCCGTGCACCTGCGGGACGTGGCCAACGTCTATGACTCGGTGGAAGACGCCTTCGTCGGCGGCTATTACAACGGCCAGCCCTCCGTGACCCTCGGGGTGACCCGCCAGGCGGGCGCGAATATGTTGCAGACCATCGACCGGATCAAGGCGCTGCTTCCCGAGTTGCAGCGCGAAATCCCCGGCGACGTGCAATTGATCAGCGTCATCGACCGTGGCCCGACGGTGCGCTCGTCTCTGCACGACACCGAGGAAACCCTGCTGATCGCCACGCTGCTGGTGATCGCCGTGGTCTTCGTGTTCCTGCGCAACGTGCGGGCGACGCTGATCCCGGCGGTGGTGTTGCCGGTGTCGCTGATCGGCACCTGCTCGCTGATGTATTTGTTGGGCTACAGCCTCGACAACCTGTCGCTGATGGCGCTGATCATCTGCACCGGTTTTGTGGTGGACGACGCCATCGTGGTGCTGGAAAACATTGCCCGTTACCAGGAAATGGGCATGCGCCCGCTGCGTGCAGCGCTGATGGGGACCCGGGAAGTGGGCTTCACGGTGCTGTCGATGACCCTGTCGCTGATCGCGGTGTTCATCCCGATTCTGCTGATGGGCAGCATCGTCGGGCGGCTGTTTCGTGAGTTCGCCGTGACGTTGAGCATCGCGCTGGGGCTGTCGATGATCGTGTCCCTGAGCCTGACGCCCGTGCTGTGCGTGTTGCTGTTGCGCCAACCGGCCCACGATGCCTCTGAGCCGCGGCTGTATCGCTGGATCGAAGCCGGACTGGCCCGAATGCAAGGCGCGTACATCACGGCGCTGGGCTGGGTCCTGCGTCACCGGCTGCTGACCCTGTTCAGCCTGCTGCTGACCGTGGTGCTCAATGTGTACCTGTACGCCACGGTGCCGAAGGGTTTCTTTCCGGCCCAGGACACCGGGGTGTTGATGGGCGCGGTGCGGGCCGACCAGAACATTTCGTTTCAGGCGCTCAAGCCGTACCTGATGAAGATCGCACACGATCTGGCGGCGGACCCGGACGTTGAAGCGGTGATGTCGTCTACCGGCAGCGGGCGGGCAGGCTCGCGCAACACCGGTGACTTCTTCGTGAGGCTCAAGGATTACACCCAGCGCACCAGCAGCGCGGCAGTGATCGCCAACCGTCTTACCAAAGCGAATAACACGTCAGCGGGGATTCAAGTGTTCCTGACCCCGGCGGAAGACATTCGCGTCGGCGGGCGCAGCGCCAACGCCACGTACCAGTTCAGCCTTCAGGCGGACGACCTCGACGTGTTGCGCCAGTGGGAACCGAAGGTCGAGACTGCGTTACGCGCCTTGCCGGAACTGACGGGCATCGACTCCGATGCGCAAACCGGCGGGCAAGAACTCAAGCTGCACATCGACCGCGCCGCAGCGAGCCGGCTGGGCGTGAGCGTCACCGACATCGACAACCTGCTGAACAACGCCTACAGCCAGCGCCAGGTGGCGACCCTCTACAAAACCCTCAACCAATACCACGTGGTCATGGGCCTGGACCCGTTCTACACCCGCGACCCGACCATGCTCGACCGCATGTACGTGATCAACAGCGACAACCAGCAAGTGCCGCTGACCGCCTTCGCCACCTTCAGCCCGGACAACGCGCCGCTGGCCGTCGCGCACCAGGGCCAGTCGGCCACCAGCACCATTGCCTTCAACTTGCAGGACGGTGTTTCGCTGGATCAGGCGACCGTGGCGATCAACAACGCGGTGGACAAGGTCGGCATGCCCCGTGACGTGCAATACGGTTTCGCGGGCACCGCTCAAGCCTATGCGGCCCTCGCCGCGAGCATGCCCTGGCTGATCGCGGCAGCGTTGCTGGCGGTCTATATCGTCTTGGGCGTGTTGTACGAGAGCTACATCCACCCGCTGACCATCCTCTCGACCTTGCCATCGGCCGGGGTAGGGGCGCTGTTATTGCTCAAGGCGGTGAACATGCAGCTGACGGTGATCGCGCTGATCGGCATTCTGCTGTTGATCGGCATCGTCAAAAAGAACGCGATCATGATGATCGACTTCGCGCTGATGGCCGAGCGAGACCGTCATCTGCCGCCGGAGCAGGCGATCATCGAAGCCTGCCGCATGCGTTTCCGGCCCATCATGATGACCACACTCGCGGCGTTTTTCGGCGCCTTGCCGTTGGCGCTCGGCAGTGGCGGCGACGCCGATCTGCGCAAGCCACTGGGGGTGGCCATCGCCGGGGGCCTGGTGTTGAGCCAGGTGCTGACGCTGTTCACCACGCCGGTGGTGTACCTCTATCTCGATCGCTTGAGCCGTGCCTCCCGCCACGTCTGGCACACGCGTATTCGCCGCACTCACGTGCCCGGCTGACTGACAGGGTTGAATGAATGAACGCTCCACCGTTTTCCCGTTTGTGTCTTTTCGTGGTGCTGAGCAGCGGCCTGTTGAGCGGCTGCATGGTCGGCCCGGATTACCACCGGCCCACCGCGCCGATCTCGGCGACTTTCAAGGAGGCCGAAGGCTGGAAGGCCGCCAGTCCGCAGGATGATCAGCCCAAAGGGCCGTGGTGGACGCGGTATCAGGACCCGCAGTTGAACGCGCTGGTGGATCAGGTGCAGCTCAATAACCAGAACGTGGCGCTCTACGCCGCGCAGTACCAGCAGGCGTTGGCGCTGGTGCGGCAATCGCGCGCCAACCTGTTCCCGACGCTGGACGCCACAGGGTCCGGGACGCGCAGTGAAACGGGCACGGGCTCTTCGTCCGGCACGAGTGGCACCAGCGGGGGCAGCAGTGCGGGCGGGGTGCGGAAGGAATATTCGGCGAGCCTTGATTTGAGCTGGGAAGCGGACATCTGGGGCAAGCTGCGCCGCACCACCGAGCAGGACCGCGCCAGTGCCCAGGCCAGCGCGGCCGATTTGGCCAACGCCACCCTCAGTGCGCAATCGTCACTGGCACAGGATTACTTTCAATTGCGGGTGCTGGACCAGCGCATCGTGCTCTACCGCGAGACCATCGCCGGTTACGAGCGCTATTTGCAGATCATCCAGAACAAGTACGACGAGCAGATTTCGTCGCGGGCGGACCTCGCCACCGGCAAAACGCAGTTGCAGAGCGCCCAGGCCTCGATGCTTGATCTGCAATGGCAGCGGGCGCAGTTCGAGCACGCCATCGCGCTTTTGATCGGCAAACCGCCGGCCGACTTTGCGTTGGCGGCCGATCCGGCCTGGCGGTACCACGTGCCCAACGTGCCGACGGGTGTACCGAGCCGCCTGCTGGAACGCCGCCCGGACATCGCCTCGGCCGAACGGCAAATGGCCGCGGCCAACGCGGCAGTGGGCGTGGCGACCGCTGCGTACTACCCCGACCTGACGCTGAGCGCCAGCGGTGGCTATCAAGGCTCGACGATCAGCAACCTGTTCTCGATCCCGAACCGCTTCTGGTCCATCGGCCCGAGCCTGACCGGCAACATCCTCGATTTCGGCGCCACCGAAGCCAGCGTCGATCAGGCCCGCCACGCCTACGACGCGACCGTCGCCACCTACCGCCAGACCGTGCTGACGGGATTAGGCGAGGTGGAGGATTATCTGGTGGAACTGCGCACGCTGGAACCGGAATTGCTGGCGCGTCGCAACTCCGCGCAATCGGCGGAAGAATCGGCGTCGGTGAGTCGGGATCAGTACGAAGCCGGGGTGATCGATTATCTGGATGTCGCGACGACGCAGGCCACCAGCCTCAACGAGCGGCAGACGTTGTTGAGCCTGGTGGCGACGCAACTCACCGCGAGTGTGCAGCTTCAAGCGGCGCTGGGTGGGGGATGGGAGGGGTTGTGAGGATTTGGCAAGCCGAATGACGGGCGTGCTTGAGGTAGAGACACCCCTCAGGCCCGAGCTCAATCCCAGAATCTGTCACGCCGTTGACCTGTGGGAGCGAATTCATTCGCGAGGGGCCCGTACACGCTGCACATCTCTATCGGATGCACCGCCGTCTCGCGAATAAATTCGCTCCCACAGTTTGAGTCCGCGCCATACCTGAATCTGGCGGCGCCTCCGACTTCTGTAGGAGCGAATTCATTCGCGAAACGGTATTCCAGACGACACATTTTCAGCGCCTGCACTGGCCATTCGCGAATGAATTCGCTCCCACAGTGGATGACGAGTCCGATGCCGAAACCCGGCATCGGACTGCTTTAGCACCTCAATCGATATGGTGCGTCTCGGCCAGCTTGTACACCGGCGTCGACAACCCTTCGAACCGCGCTTTCAACTGCAACGCCAGGTACAGCGAGTAATGCCGTGACTGGTGAAGGTTGCCGCCGTGGAACCACAGGTTTTCCTGTTGCGTCGGCTTCCACATGTTGCGCAGTTCACCTTCGTACGGGCCTGGGTCTTTGGTGGTGCCTGAACCCAGTCCCCAGCACCGACCGACCTTGTCGGCGACTTCCTGAGAAATCAGCTTCGCCGCCCAGCCGTTCATGGAACCATACCCGGTGGCGTAGACGATCAGGTCAGCCGGCAGACGCGTTCCATCGTTGAGGATGACGGCATCGGCCTCAATCCGCTCGACACCTAAGTTCGGCGCGCTCTTGAGCTTGATCGTGCCATTGGCGATCAACTCGGAGGCGCCGACGTCGATGTAGTAACCCGACCCGCGACGCACGTACTTCATGAACAGCCCGGAGTCGTCATCGCCGAAATCGAGCATGAAACCGGCCTTGCTCAAACCGTCGTAGAAATCCTTGTCACGTTCCTGAATGGCTTCGAACACCGGCTTGTGAAAACTCGGCATCACCTTGTACGGGATCGACGCGAACAGCATATCCGCCTTGTCCGTGGTCAGGCCGCTTTCCACGGCGTCTTCCGAATACAGCCCGCCAAACACCAGCTCCATCAAGCTGTCGGAGCGCACGATGTGGGTGGATGAGCGCTGCACCATCGTCACGTCGGCGCCGTTTTCCACCAGGTCCGCGCAAATATCGTGGGCCGAGTTGTTTGCGCCGATGACCACTGCTTTCTTGCCACTCCACGCATCGCCACCGGGATGGCGGCTGGAGTGGTGCTGCTGGCCTTTGAAAGTGTCGGCGCCAGCGTAGGACGGTATGTTGGCCACCCCGGACATCCCGGTCGCCAGAATGAGTTGGGTCGGCTGCAAGACGAGACGCTCGCCGTTGCGTTCCACTTCTACGCGCCAGGTCCGGGACGGCTCGTCGAAGCGCGCATTCACGCATTCGGTGCGCGCCCAGTAGTTGAGCTCCATGACCTTGCTGTACATCTCCAGCCAGTCGCCGATCTGGTCCTTCGGCGTGAACACCGGCCAGTGATCGGGGAAGGGCAGGTACGGCATGTGGTCGTACCAGACCGGGTCATGCAGGCACAGGGATTTGTAGCGCCCCCGCCATTGGTCGCCAGGCCGGTCCGCCTTGTCGATGATCAGCGTTGGCACGCCCAGGCGCTTGAGGCGTGCGGCAAGACCGAGACCGCCTTGCCCGCCGCCGACGATCAGGCAATAGGGCTGCGTGGTGATGCCCAGCGACGCTTCTTCATCGCGACGGCGTTCCAGCCAGTTGCGTTTGTCGGCATGGCCATGGCCGTGGTTGGCGCCGAATGGACGGCGACGGCCGCTGGGTTCTTCATGGCCCTTCAGTTCGCGCATGGTGGTCAACAGCGTCCAGCACACACCGTCCTTGAGACGCACGTAACCCTTGCCGCGCGCTTCGGCGGTTTCCAGCGTGATCCAGCCTTCCAGCACGCCGTCGTTCAGGGTCGCTTCGCCGTCCACGTTCCAGTGGTCCGGTTTTGTCTGTTCGAGCCGTTCGGTCAACAGGTCGGAAATGGAGGCCTTGCCTTCGAGGGTCACCAGGTTCCAGCTGAACAGCAGCAAATCCCGCCAGTAGCATTCCTCTGCGAACAGCTCCAACGTACCGGGAATGTCTCGCTGGGCGAGGTGATCACTCAGGCGCGCAAGCCAGTCGCTGAGTTGGGCAGTGGGGGTTTGCAACGGGGTTTCAATCGCAACATTCATGGGGCTTCTCCCTGTTTTTTGTTGTTGTGGCCCGTGAGCTGAGCAAACCCCGGGCCACGTCGGAAAAACCGCTCTGGACAGGGCGTTGGAGCGACGTAAGCCCACATCCAACGCCCCCGTTGCCAGTGATGTGTCACGCATTTGGAAATCACGCTGAACAAAGTGTCACGTTGGGCAGATGAAGCCGCACGGGCTGGCCTTTTCGCCTAAGCTGCGGAATAAAGTGCATACCGATATGCAGCGGAGAATAAAAATATGACGTCCGCATTGCTCAGCGCCCATGCCCAGCAGGTGCTGCAGGCTGTACAGGGCTCGCCGAAGACTGCCGATTTTGCGAAAGACCCCGCGATCACCCGGTCCTGGCGTCGCTGCCTGGACCAACACGGGCTGGACCCGGCCAGCCGACGCCCGCCCAATGTGCTGGAAAACCACACCCTCAACGCCCACCGCGCGCCCCTTGAACACATCATCAAAGTGGCGCGCTGGCAGATGAGCAGCCTGCACCAGCAGTTGGGCGGCGATGGCCATGTGGTCATGCTGACCGATGCTCAGGGCGTGGTGATCGACAGCGTGTTCAATGACGCGGAACGCACCGACTTCCAGCGAGCGGGCCTCTGGCTCGGCGCAATGTGGGGGGAGGACGTCGAGGGCACCAATGGGGTCGGAACGTGCCTGGTGGAGCGTCTACAGGTGACCATCCGCCGGGATGAGCACTTTCGGGGAAAGCACGCCGGGTTGAGTTGTTCGGCCAGTCCTGTGTTCGACGACCAGGGCGAGTTGCTCGCTGTACTGAACCTGTCCTCGGCGCGGGAGGACCAGAGCCCTTCCGCCATGCTGCAAGCGATGGCGTTGACCAACCTGTCCGCCAAACTGATCGAAAACTGTTTCTTTCTGGGCCATGAACCCCAGCTGTACCTCCTTCGGTTTCACCCCGAAGCGCGGTTCGTCGGGCTGCTGGGCGAAGGGCTGGTCAGCTTTGATGACACGGCCCGCATACGTTCGGTGAATCAGGCGGCGCTGGATCTTCTGGGGGCCACGCGGGATCAATTGATCGGGCAGTCCCTGTCGACGCTGCTCGAAATGCCTGCTGAGCAGGTCATCCGGTATTCAAGCCATCAGCCCACCCTGTGCTGGCCCATGCGATTGGTCGACGGTCGCCTGTTTTACGGTCAGTTGCGCGCACCCGTTCGCATCGCAACGCCCACGGCTCTCAACGCCAGGCGTGCGCTGCCACACATCAACGATGACCAGTTCTGCATGGAGGACGAGCGTTTGCAGCGCGGTCTGAGCCGTGCGCTCAGGGTGTTGGAACGCGACGTGCCGGTGTTTTTGCAGGGGGAAACCGGGACCGGTAAAGAGGCATTCGCGGCGGCGTTGTACCGTGCGAGTTCACGATCGAATCAGCGGTTCGTCGCGATCAATTGCGCGGCGATCCCGGAAAGCCTCATCGAAAGCGAGCTGTTCGGCTATCAGGGTGGCAGCTTCACCGGCGCCCGCAAGGAGGGCATGGTCGGCAAGCTCGAACAGGCCCACGGCGGCATTCTGTTTCTCGATGAAATCGGCGACATGCCGCTGGCGCTGCAAACCCGGCTGTTGCGCGTGCTTGAAGAGCGGCAAGTGGTGCCGCTGGGCAGCGGTGCGCCACGTCCGATCGACATTCGGCTCATCAGTGCGAGCCATCAGGACCTTCAGGCAAGTGTGGTGGCAGGGCGCTTTCGTGAAGACCTGTTTTATCGCCTTGGCGGGTTCACGGTGCAGATTCCACCGCTGCGTGAGCGTTCGGACAAGGGCCCGCTGCTCGACTTTCTGCTGCGCAAGGAAGCAGGCGACAGTGCGATACAGCTGGAACCCGGCGTGCGTGAACACCTGATGGCACAGGCCTGGCCGGGGAATGTGAGGCAACTTCGAATTTGCCTTCGTACGCTGGTCGCACTCGCGTGGGAGGGGCGTATCACGCTGGAGGATGCGTTGGAGCTGCTTCCCGCGCCACCGGCATCGGAGACCGACTGCGAGGACCCTCTCGGTGCATCGGAGCGGCAGACGCTCATGGCGCTGGTCGATGAAGAGCGTTGGCACATCGGTCGGGTCGCCACTCGCCTCAACATCAGTCGCAATACGCTGTACCGCAAACTGCGACAACACGGGATAGCGCGCCGAACGGAGAGCTAGCGTCTAGAAGAGGGGTAGGGTTGTCAGGACGCGGGAGGCGCTGCCGAGACAGCCGCCTCCCTTTCCAGCTCAAACATGCGAACTCAAGCGTGAGGACTCAACGATTGCGCGTCACACGCCAGACCGTATTGGACAGGTCATCCGCAATGATCACGCCACCGCGAGGGTCCACCGTGACCCCGACCGGACGGCCTCGGGTCTTGCCGTCGTCACCCCGGAAACCGGTGGCGAAATCCACCGGCTCGCCGGAAGGCTTACCGTTGCTGAACGGCACGAACACCACTTTGTAGCCCACCGGGTTCTCGCGGTTCCAGCTGCCGTGCTCGCCGACAAAAACGCCATCCGCGAATTTGTCGCCGATGGCCGGGATCGAGAAGTCGAGACCCAGCGCGGCCACGTGAGACCCGAGGCTGTAATCCGGCTTCACGGCCAGCGCAACCTTTTTCGGGTCTTGCGGCTGGGCGCGGGTGTCGACGTTCTGGCCCCAATAGCTGTACGGCCAGCCGTAAAATGCGCCTTCACGGATCGACGTCAGGTAATCGGGCACCAGGTCTTCACCCAATTCATCCCGCTCGTTGGCCACGGCCCACAGCACCCCAGTGCCGGGCTGGATTTTCAACGACGTCGGGTTACGGGTGCCCGTGGCGTACGGTTTGTGCGCGCCAGTCTTGGCGTCGATCTGCCAGATCTGCGCCCGGTCCAGTTCGACCTCCATGCCACGCTCGGTGACGTTGCTGTTCGAACCGATGCCCACGTACAGCGTGTTGCCGTCCGGGGTGATGGCCAGTGATTTGGTCCAGTGGTGATTGATCTTCGCTGGCAGCTCGGTGACGGTCACGGGCTCGCCCGTGGCCTTGGTCTGGCCGTCGGTGTAGTCGAAGCGCACCAGCGCGTCCTGGTTGGCGACGTACAGTTTGCCGTTCGCGTAGGCCAGCCCATACGGCGCGTTGAGGTTTTCGGCGAACACGGTCTTCATCTCGTATTTGCCGTCGCCATCGGCATCGCGCAACAGGGTCAGGCGGTTGCCGCCTTTGACCTTTGTGTTGCCTTCGGCCTTGATGTAACTGGCGATGACGTCCTTGGGCTTGAGCTTCGGCGCTTCGGTGCCGCCTTTGCCTTCCGCGATCAGAATGTCGCCGTTGGGCAGCACCAACGTCTGGCGCGGCACTTTCAGGTCAGTGGCAATCGCCGAGATGCTGTAACCCTCGGGCACCTTGGGTTTCTGGTCACCCCAGGCCACCGGCTCGGCGATTTTCATGCTCGGCAGCAACCCGCGTTCAGCCTGAGGCATTTTCGGGTCCGGGCCGTGGGCTTGCGGGTTGTCCTTTCCTGCACCGCAAGCGCTCAGCAGCAGGGCCATGGACAGGGCAGTCAGTGCGAAGGCAGGTTTCATCGTGCGTCTCCCGAGCGAAGGTTGGTCAGACCGATCCAGGCGGAAACGATGCTCAGCACGGTCACGATCACCGACAGAATCAGCCCCGACGGCATCACGGCCCAGGCGTCCTTGGCGTGTTCGAATGAATTGATCCAGCCCAGCCCCCACGTGACGAGCAGGAGCAAGAAATACAGGACCGGGCGGCCGGATTTGCGCTCCGCCCGGATCAGGTTGACCAGCGCAAACAGCAACGCCAGGCCACAGAACAGCATGGCCCCGGCAATCAGCCACGACGCGAAGTTGCTCCATTGGATCAGGTAACTGTTGTAGTAGGCGATGTCGCTCAGCAGCCCGCCGAGAAACAACGGGACCGTGCCCGCCAGCAAAATCGCGTGAAGCGGGCCGGGGAGGTGGCGGTAGGGGGAGTAGGCAGTGTCGGTCACGTGAGCTCCTTGTCGTTCATCGACCTGTACCAAAGCCGCGAGCAACAGGGCTCGCGAAGGGGATTTGCGCTCAGTGCGCGCGTTAAAAGTGATCCTGAAGCAGACGCGTTAGTTCAACCGATTGTTCGACGACGCTCTATTTGTCGGCGCTTGTCTTCTTCCGCGGGGTTTTCCGGGGTTTGGCCTTGCGGGCGGCACCCAGGCGAATCCAGGTCGGGGCGTGGTCACTGGGGTGTTCTTCGCCGCGCACCCAGGCATCGACGCCCGCGTCGTGCAGGTGCGGCGCTAACACCGGATTGACCAACAGGTGATCGATGCGCAAGCCGGAATTCTTCTGCCAGTGCTGACGGAAATAATCCCAGAAGGTGTAGACGCGTTCGTCCGGGTACAGGTGCCGCAGCGAATCCAGCCAGCCTTGGGCGAGGAGCCGGGCATAACAGTCGCGGCTTTCGGGCTGGAGCAGGGCGTCTTTCAGCCATGAGCGGGGGTTATAGATGTCTTCGTCCGTGGGCACGACGTTGAAGTCGCCGGCCATCACCACCGGGTGGTCGCTGGCCTGCAATGATTCGGCGTGCTGGATCAGGTGCTCGAACCAGCGCAGTTTGTAGTCGAACTTGGGGCCGGGCTGCGGGTTGCCGTTGGGCAGGTACAGGCACGCGACCACCACGCCGTGGGCGGCGGCCTCCAGATACCGCGCCTGGGTGTCCAGTTCTTCCCCTGGCAAGCCTTTACGGATCAGCAACGGCTCGGCGTCACGGGCCAGAATCGCGACCCCGTTCCACGACGTCTGCCCCAGGTGCAGCGAGCCATAGCCCGCCGCTTCGATCTCGTGGGCAGGAAAGGCCTTGTCCGGCGCCTTGAGTTCTTGCAGACAGACGATGTCCGGCTGCTCACGCTCCAGCCACTGCAACAGGTTCGGCAGTCGTGCACCGATGCCGTTGACGTTGAACGTGGCGATTTTCAGGTTTTCCATGGCGGGCATAGCCTCGAACGATCAGGACCTGTTCATCAGAGGGTGTGCCGTTCACGGAGTTCGCCGCTTTATAACGTTGCTGTACTGTCGATTGACGACCGTTGGCGAACTTCATCGAACAAACCGTTGGCGGGGGACTTCATATCTGTATGTCGCGACTCATTCGCGGCCTAGCGAGGTGTGCAATGAATCCATCAACAGGCATTCCAGGTGGTACTGAAAACGCGGTCGACTCCATCGAGCCGCTGGAACCCGGCAGACCCGACGTGATTCCCAATCCGCCACCGGGCAGCGACGACGTGGGCGAAGGCGAGGGAGAAATTCCCCTGAAGCCCGACGACGAAGCGCCCCTGGAGGAGGACATGTCGGACGTCGAGGCCAATGACGCTGTGTCGGCAGAGCATCCGCCGCTGCGGTAACGAGGAAAAACGCGACACACTGGAGGGCGAGCGGGCTCGATCTCCAGTGTGATGCTCATTCGCAGGTCAGACCTTATCGAGGTCCACGTCCTTGGTTTCCTTCAAGAACAGCAGGCTGCAGACCAGGCTCACCGCCGTTACCAGCACCGGGTACCACAACCCATAGAAGATGTCGCCCGTGTACACCACCAGCGCGAAGGAGATGGTGGGCAGTAATCCGCCGAACCAGCCGTTGCCGATGTGGTAGGGGAGCGACATTGAGGTGTAGCGGATGCGGGTCGGGAACAGCTCGACCATCAAGGCGGCGAGCGGGCCGTAGGTCATCGTCGCGATCAGCATCAGGGCCACAATCACCAGCACCACGCCGGACGCGTTTACCAGCGCGGAGTCAGCCTTGGCAGGGTAACCGGCAGCCTTGACCGCGCCGTTCAATGCCGCTTCGTCGTAACCGGTGATCTGCGTACTGCCCACGGTGACTTGCACGGTGGCGCCAGCGGCTGCAGATTGCGAAGTGTACGGCAGGCCTTGCTTGATCAGCAGGGTCTTGACCTTGTCGCACGGGCTGTCGAATTTCGCCTTGCCCACCGGATCGAACTGGAAGGTGCACGTCGCCGGGTCCGCCACCACCACGATCGGCGATTGCTGGCGTGCGGCGTCGATCTGCGGGTTGGCGTAGTGGCCCAGCATCTTGAACAGCGGGAAGTACAGCACGGTCGCCAGCAGCAGGCCGGTGACGATGATTTTCTTGCGGCCGATCCGGTCGGACAGCCAGCCGAAAAACACGAAGAACGGCGCGCCGATGATCACACTGACGATCAGCAAGGTGTTGGCCAGCGACGGGTCAACCTTGAGCACCTGCGTCAGGAAGAACAGCACGTAGAACTGCGCCGCGTAGAACGTCACGGCTTGACCGGCGTTGACGCTGAACAGGGCGATCAGCACCACCTTGAGGTTGGGCCAGACGGTAAACGAATCGCGGATCGGCGACGTGGACAGCTTGCCTTCGCTCTTCATTTTGGTGAACGACGGCGACTCATGCAGGCTCATGCGAATCCACGTCGAAATCGCCACCAGCACGATCGACAGCAGGAACGGAATGCGCCAGCCCCAGGTGTCGAACCCGTCACCGGCAATCAGGCGAGAGGCCAGGACCACTGCCAGCGACAGCAACAGCCCCAATGTAGCTGTCGATTGAATGAATCCTGTGTGAAAGCCGCGTTTGTTTTTCGGCGCGTGTTCGGCCACGTAGGTTGCCGCGCCGCCGTATTCGCCACCCAGCGCCAGGCCTTGAAGCATGCGCAAGACGACAAGAATGATGGGCGCCGCGATGCCGATGCTGGCGTAGCCGGGCAGCAAGCCCACGGCGAACGTCGAGAGGCCCATGATGATGATCGTGGCGAGAAAGGTGTATTTGCGGCCAACCATGTCGCCGATCCGGCCAAACACCAGCGCGCCGAACGGCCTGACGATGAAGCCTGCGGCGAACGCCAGCAGGGCGAAGATGAACGCGGTGGTCTCATTTACGCCGGCGAAGAACTGCTTACTGATGACTGCCGCCAATGCCCCGTAGAGAAAAAAATCGTACCACTCGAAAACCGTACCCAGGGAAGACGCGATGATGATCTTGCGTTCTTCCTTGGCGGCGCTGCTCGCGTGCGCGGCGCCTTCTTGCTGCACATAACCTGCCATAAGTGTTTTCCTCGGCCCAAAGGCCCCAGCCATTATTGTTTTTATTGCATGTGGAAACGCTGTCTTGCTGCTTACGTATGCACCCGCAGTCTAATCAGCGGGGATGGCAGGCGCCACGCCCGGGAGCGCCATGGCGCCTGCCTTTCATCGGATCATTTCATGGTCGGCATCGAGAATTCGGCGCCCTCGCGCACGTTCGCCGATGGCCAGCGCTGAGTGATCGTTTTACGTTTGGTGTAGAAGCGCACACCGTCCGGGCCATACGCATGCAAATCGCCGAACAGCGAACGTTTCCAGCCCCCAAAACTGTGGGAGGCAACAGGGACGGGCAGCGGGATGTTGATCCCTACCATGCCCACTTGAATGCGGTCGCTGAAATAGCGGGCGGCTTCACCGTCGCGGGTGTAGATGCAGGTGCCGTTGCCGTATTCGTGGTCGTTGATCAGCTTCATGGCGTCGTCCATGGTCGCCACGCGGATGACTTGGAGCACCGGGCCAAAAATCTCGGCCTTGTAGCTGTCCATGTCGGCGTTGACCGCATCGATCAGCGTCGCGCCGACGAAGAAACCGTCTTCATGACCCGCCACGCGGGCGTTACGGCCATCGACGACGATTCGCGCACCCTGAGACTCGGCGCTGTCGATGAAGCCCACGACCTTGTCGCGGTGGGCGGCGGTGATCAGCGGGCCAAAGTCGTTGCTGGCGTCGGTGTGCACGCCGAATTTCAGCCCTTGCATCGCTTCGGTGAGTTTGCCGATCAGCGCGTCCGCCACGGCATCGCCCACCGCAACAGCCACTGACAGCGCCATGCAACGCTCGCCGGACGAGCCAAACGCGGCGCCCAGCAACGAATTGACTGCGTTATCGAGGTCCGCGTCGGGCATGACGATGGCGTGGTTTTTCGCGCCGCCCAGCGCCTGGCAGCGTTTGCCTTGGGAAGTCGCGGTGCGATAGATGTACTCGGCGATCGGCGTCGAACCGACAAAGCTGACGGCCTTCACGCGAGGGTCGAACAGCAGGGCGTCCACGGCTTCCTTGTCGCCATTGACCACGTTCAGCACACCGGCTGGCAGGCCTGCTTCGTGGAGCAGTTGCGCGATGTAGAGGGTGCTGCTCGGGTCGCGTTCGGAGGGTTTCAGGACAAAGGTGTTGCCGCAGACGATGGCCATCGGCAGCATCCACAACGGCACCATCACCGGGAAGTTGAACGGGGTCACGCCTGCCACCACGCCCAGTGGCTGGAACTCGCTCCAGGAGTCGATGTTCGGGCCGACGTTACGGCTGTGCTCGCCTTTCAGCAGCTCCGGCGCACCGCAGGCGTACTCGACGTTCTCGATCCCGCGCTGCAATTCGCCCGCGGCGTCATGGCTGATCTTGCCGTGTTCCAGGCCGATCAGTTCGCAGATTTTATTCGCGTTCTGCTCCAGCAATTCCTTGAAGCGAAACATGACCCGCGCGCGTTTGGCGGGCGGAGTGTCGCGCCAGGCCGGAAACGCCTCTTCGGCGGCGGCGATGGCCGCCTGCACGGTGACGGTGCTGGCCAGTGCGACTTGCGTGTTGCTCTCGCCGGTGGCGGGGTTGAAGACCGCTTGGGTGCGGCCATCAGGGGTGGTCGTTTCGCCGTTGATCCAGTGTCCGATAACGCTCATGAATGTGCTCCGTTTATCAAATAAGGTGGGAGAGGCGGGGAGGTCAGTTCCACAGGGCGTGATACAGCTCGACCATTTCCGGGACCGTCGGCACGCGCGGGTTGTTGCCCGGTGAACCCGAGGCCAGCGCCTGCTCGGCCATGGTGTTGACGACTTCATTGAAGCGCGCGCGCTCTACGCCAAAGTCCGCCAGGGTCGGGACTGACAACTCAGCGTTCACCCGCGTGAGAAAGGCGATGAGTTTCTGGCCCGCCGTCGCGTCGTCATCGTGGGAGTCGGCGACGCCCAACGCCTTGGCGCACTGCGCATAGCGACCGGGCGCGGCGCTCAGCGACCACGCGGTCAGTGAGGGCAGCAGCATCGCGTTGGACAGGCCGTGAGGCACGTGGAAGAAGGCGCCAATCGGGCGACTCATGCCATGCACCACTGCCACCGAAGCGGCAGAAAACGCGATGCCGGCCAGGGTCGCGCCGATCATCATCGCTTCGCGGGCGCTTTCGTTCTTGCCGTCCTGACAGGCCGTCAGCAGATTCGGGCCCAGATAGGCCAGCGCGGCCAGTGCCTGGCTGTCGCTGTACGGGTTGGCCTTGCGCGAAACATAAGCCTCGATGGCGTGGGTGATCGCATCGATGCCCGTGTCGGCGGTGGTGCGCGCCGGGAGGCTGAGGGTCAGTTTGTAGTCGATCAGGGCGGCGACCGGCATGAAGCCGATGCCCGCACACAGCAGTTTTTCGTCGGTGGTCTCGTCGGTGATGATGGTGAATCGCGTGACTTCCGAACCCGTGCCCGCCGTCGTGGGAATCGCAATCAGGGGGAGTCCGGCTTCATTGACCTGGCGGGGGAAACGGTAGTCGCGAATGACGCCGCCGTAGCGGGCAAGGATCGCCATGGCCTTGGCGCTGTCGATGGGGCTGCCGCCGCCGAGGGCGACGATGGCATCGAAGTCACCGCTGCGCAGCTTGTCCACGCCGGCTTGAATGGAGGCAGCGGTGGGCTCAGGAACGGTGTCATCGAAGACTTCGCTCTTGAGGCCCTTGGCTTCAAGAATCTCGTAGAGGCGTTGCGCCTGGCCCAGTTTGACCATGGTTTTATCGGTCACGATCAGCGGGCGGCTGCAATTCAGGAAACCCAACACATCAGGCAGGCGCGCGCTGGCATCAGCTCCGACCTCCATAATGCGAGGCAGGATGACGGGTACAGACATATCACACCTCAGGAAATAGTTGTTATTGTCTTATTCCGGAACGAAATGTATCGCTATAGCCATTTAATGTCGATAGAAGTGCAAAAAAAAGAGCGCCGTCAGTCGGCGCCCTTGGGTCGATCCGGGTGAGAAAACGTGGTCAGTCCAGCTCCGTGGGTTCTTCCACCAGAATGCGCAACTGCTCGGCGGCACGGCGCATGGCAGGTTCGAACGTCATCAGTTCATCCAGGCTTTTGCGGATTGTCGGGGCATGCGCGAACAGGCAAGCGATCAATCGGCCATCGCTGTCTCGGACGGGGACCGCGATGGCGACCATGCCATCGACGAATTCCTCGTTGTCGATGCCAATGTCCATCTGCCGCACGCGTTTGAGTTCGATTTCAAGCTCGACCGGGTCGGTCAGGGTGTTGCTCGCCATCCGCCGGAGCGCCAGGTTGTCGATGATCTGCGTGCGCCGCGTCTTGTTGAAACTGCTGAGGTAGAGCTTCCCGCTCGCCGTGCACCACATGGGCGTATGAGCCCCCACCGGGAGGTACATCTGCAACGGCCAGCTGCTTTGCACCCGGTCGTAATACACCATGTCGATGCCATCGGGGAGCGCGATGCCGCAGGTCTCGTCGAGGGTGTCACACAGATGGCGCAGGATCGCCTGGCGTTGCGCCTTGTAGCGACTGGCGTAAATCACCCCCACGGCGATCTTGTGCAACCGGTCATTGGGCACGATGCCGCCGCGCATGTTCGTCTGCAAATACCCTTCGCCCTGCATCTGCTGGAGCAGCCGGTGCACGCTCGGTTTGGGAATGTCCAGCAGGTGGGAGAGGTCGGCGGGCGATAGCGCATGGTCGGCCTGAACCACTGCCTCGATGATATCGAGCGCACGGGTGATGGAGGAACCGGAATTGCGGGTTTGCGGACTGTCGGACATGGAAACGGCCTTCTTTCAGAATGCGGCGATTCTTGCGTAGGCGCGGCGGGTTGTCCATTTTCCGGCCGCTCGGCATGATCCCGCTTCCCCTGGAACCGTATTCCTTACCTGAACGTCACCTTCATCACCTGGAAGGCTCGGCAGACATATTGACCGCCGTTCAACGAGGTACGCACCTTTGACCACCTTTGTACCAGGGGCGGTCCGGTGGCTCAGAGCTTGGCGTTCGAATACCTGAGCATCACGACCACCGCTCCCAGCAACAGCGTCACCGCGATCAGGTAAATGCCAGCGGCATAGAAACCGGTGGCGCTTTTCGACCAGCCGATGATTGCCGGACCGATCATGCCCGCGACGTTGGCCAGTGCGCTGATCGCGGCGATGCCAATGGCGGCCTGTTGTTTGCCCATGACCGACGCCGGGATGCTCCAGAACACCGGCATCGCGCCATAGGTGAAAAAGGCCGCGAGCATTAGCACCGAATACGAACTGAAACCCGATACCCATTGCGAAGCGATGACGCTGTAGGCGAGGGCGCCTGCTACCAGGGCGGCGGCGACGAAGCGGCGTCGCTGCATGTAGCGATCGGACAACCAGCCCATGACAATCATGCCCAGCGCACCCACGGCGTACAGGCCTGCCGACAGCATGGCAATCGTGCTGGTGGTGCCGCCGACCGCTTCCTTGATGAAGGACGGCGCCCAATAATTCAGCACGACCATCGACATGACGATGGCGAAGTAGACGAAGCCCAGCGCCAGGGTCACGGGTGACCGCAGCGTAGTCAGCAATCGGTGGTTGACGACGGTTTCGCGGGGGCCGGTCTGCTCACGTTCGATGGCGTCGATCAGCGTCTGTTTTTCGTCGTTGCTCAGGTGTTTGGAGGTGGAGGGTTTGTCATCGAGTACGACCCACGCCAACACGCCCAACAGCACGGTGATGCCGCCTTCCATGATGAACATCCATTTCCAGCCGCTCAGAGCGTGCCAGCCGTCGAAATAGACCATCAAAAAACTCGACAATGGGCTGCCGATGACCCCGGCAACGGGAATCCCCAAGGTGAACCACGAGGTGATCCGGCCGCGCCGTGATGCCGGAAACCAGTAGCTGAGGTAAAGGATCATGCCTGGCAGAAACCCGGCCTCGGCGATGCCCAGCAGGATCCGCGCCAGGTAAAACCCGCCGACGCTCTGGACCAGCATGAAGCCCGCCGTGACCAGCCCCCACAGCACCATGATCCGGGTCAGGGTGAACCGTGCGCCGAAGCGTTCGAGCATCATGTTGCTGGGCACTTCGAAGAGGATGTAGCCAATGAAAAACAGCGATGCGCCCAGCCCATACTGTGCTGCGCTCAGGCCAATCTCGGCACTGAATTCCAGGTGTGCGATGGCGACGTTCGAGCGGTCGATGTTGCACAGGACGTAGCAGATGAACAGGAACGGCAGGATACGCCAGGCGATCCGGTTCAAGAGCGCGTCCGAGCTGGACACGGCGGGTTCTACGACAGAGCGATGCAGGTCGGTGCGCATCTACGGTTCCTCTTATTATTCGAGTGGGAACAGAAATCGGAATGAAGCGGATTGGTGCAGCTGAATGTGCGAACTAGTGCTCTCGGGCGGTGAGGCGTTTGCTGATCAAGGC
Organism: Pseudomonas salicis; assembly: GCF_057128705.1. NCBI lineage: Bacteria > Pseudomonadati > Pseudomonadota > Gammaproteobacteria > Pseudomonadales > Pseudomonadaceae > Pseudomonas > Pseudomonas salicis. The sequence goes on along the minus strand of NZ_JBSKHU010000001.1, from coordinate 918,158 downwards.
GGCCTGCTCGGCCAACACGGCGGCCGTCGCGGGCACCCGGTCTTGCGTCAGGTTGCTGGCGACAGCGGCCACGCTCAGGGCGGCGACAATTTCTCCCGCAGGCCCGTAAACCGGCACCGAAACAGCGGCCGTGCCTTGGGTGACGCCTTGCGCGGCATAAGCAAACCCTCGGGCCTTGGCGGCGGTGATGCGTGATTTGATCTCTTCAAGGGTGAGGTTGGACGTCTCCAGTCGCGCCTTGTCCAGTTGCAGCAGGTATTCGGCCTCCTCATCGGGCAGGCCGCACAGCAGCACCACACCGGCGACGCCGACACCCAAGGGCCGGCGGGTGCCGACGTCGATGGACATCACCTTGATGGGGTAGCTGCCGAGACGCCGGTCCAGGCACACCGAGTCTCGGCCGCTGCGCACAGTGATGAACACCGTGTCGCCCAGTTGATCGCTCAAATACTGCAAATGCGGTTCGGCCAGTTTGCGCAGCGGCGAACGGGAAGGGCGGGCCAGCGCCAGCATGGAAATCTCTCCGCCCACTCGGTAGCGGCGGGTCACCGGGTCCTGTTCCGCCGCATTTTCATCGATCAGCGCTTGCAGCAGGCGGTGCACCGTGGGCCGCGACAGTTGCGTATGACGCACCACATCGACCAGCCGCATGCCTTGCTCCTGGCCCAAAGCCAGGATGCGCAGCACCTGAAAGGCTCGGGTCAGCGAGCGCACTGTCGACGTGTTGTCACTCATGTCAGTGGGTGTTGGCTGACGGCTCATCGGCGCCTCGAAGCGGGTGGTCGGTCAGTTGAACGGGCCCGCGATGGACGCGGCGTTGGTCTTCACGTTGCTCTTCACGTTGTTCTGCATAGTGGTGCGGCTCACACGTCCTGAACAGACGTGGCGGAAGATTTTGTTCCGCACCGTGGACTTTTATCTGGCCTGTGGGGTGCGGGTTTCATCGACCCACGCGGTGAACTCACACTGGATCAGAAATTTTGAGGGCGTCGCGGCCTGAATGGCGTGGCGTGCCGGGCGGTTGTCCGGATCAGGAAACAGGCTGAGCCACTGCGCGTTCAAGGGGCCGCGCTGATCCCGGTCCTGCATCCAGACGGTCATTTTCACCATGTCGTCCGGAAGGGCTCCGGCGGCCTGCAAGATGGCTTTTATGTGGCTGAACATGTGCTGGCATTGGGTTTCGAGGTCCTCGGGCAATTCCCCGGTTTTCGGGTCGTTGCCATTGATGATGCCGGTCATCAGCAGCGGGCCGCGGCGGCAGGCGGCCGGAATCGGATTGGCGTGGGAAAACTGATCCAGATGAATGGTCTGGCGATGGCTCATGACGTACTCCGCAAAACGCGATAAGGCAGAAGGGTGACGTTATTGATAGCGACCCCTGCCGCGGTGCCACAAGCCGCATCCCTGCAAAGAGTCCACCAGCCGGAATCAAATCCAAGAGGCCCGTTGCTGGACTGCCTAGCCGTTCTTACAGTCGGATCAGGTTTTCCAACACGAGCACGCCCCATGCCTGACTACCTGCCGTTTGATCCCCATCCCCGTGCACCGGTGCCCCTGCCGCCGGCGTTGTCCTGCGATAGCCAGTTTCATGTGTTCGGCCCTCGGGACCGTTACCCGATCCAGCCGGAAGCCGCGTACAGCATGCCGTCCGCCACGTGGGAAGTGGCCCGCGATCTGCATCGCACATTGGGCATCCAGCGCGGTGTGATCGTGCAGGCCACCACCTACGGCGCCGACCACAGCGTCGTGCTGGACGCCCTCGAAGGCCTGAATGCCGGTGGAGGCCCCCGTCGTTACGCAGGCTGTGCAAACGCCGCCGTGCTGATGGACGGCCATGACCGCCAGCTTCAACGCCTGCACGACGCCGGGGTGCGCGGTGCGCGATTCAGCCGCGCCGGGCTGGGCATCAGTTTTTCCCCGGCAGAACTGCGCCGGGCGCTGGACCTCGTTGCCGAATTGGGCTGGTACGTCAAAGTGCAGCCCTCGGCGGACGGCGTCGTCGAGCAACTGAAAGATTTCGAACACCTCAAGGTGCCGGTGGTTATCGATCACATGGGGCGCGCCAAACCCTCGCGGGGGCGAACCGACCCGAGTCTCGACAGGGTGCTGGGACTGCTGGGCGAAGGCCACTTCTGGGTGATGCTGTCGCTGTCCGAAAAAATCTCGACCCAAGGCGAACCGTGGGACGACGTTCTGCCGCTCGCCCACACGCTGATCGCCGCTGCACCCGAACGTTGCCTGTGGGGCAGCGACTGGCCACATCCCCTCTCAACGAAACAACCGCCGAACGAAGGGGCGTTGATGGAGCTGCTGTATCGCTTCGCTCCTGAGCCCGCGACGTTGCAGCGCATTCTGGTCACCAACCCTGCACACCTCTTTGGATTTGAGCCATGAAACTGATCACGTACACGCACGCAGGTATTAGCACGTGGGGCGCCGTGGTTGAAGACGGCGTGATCGATCTCGGTCAGCGCTTTCCGGAGCTCGACGGCGTCGCTGCGCTGCTGGGAGCACCGGCTCAAGTGCTTGCCGACGTCAAAACCCTGGTCGCAGGCGCTCAGGCGGACTGCCCGTTGTCCGCCGTCACGTTGCAACTGCCGGTCCCGGCGCCGAAAAAGATTTTCTGCATCGGGGTCAACTACGCCCAGCGCAATGCCGAATACAAGGACGGCAGCGAGCTGCCGAAATACCCGAGCATTTTCATGCGCGTGCCGGATTCGTTTTCTGCGCCGGATCAAGCGTTGCTCCAGCCCCATGAGTCCCGGCAGCTGGATTACGAAGGGGAGATTGGTATCGTCATCGGCCAGGGCGGTCGCCGCATACCGGCCGATCAGGCGCTGGCTCATATCGGCGGCCTGACCTGCGTCAACGAGGGCACGATTCGTGACTGGGTGCACCACGCCAAATTCAACGTGACCCAAGGCAAGAACTTCCACCGTTCCGGCTCCTATGGGCCGTGGGTGGTGACGGCGGACGAATTTCCCGAGGGCTACGGCAATCTTCACCTGCTCACGCGCGTGAACGGCGAACTGCGCCAAGAGGACACGACAGCCCGTTTGATGTTCGATTTCGGCCACCTGATTGCCTACCTCTCGACGTTCACCACGCTGGAAACCGGTGACCTGATCGTGACCGGCACGCCAACGGGGGCTGGCATCCGGTTCGACCCGCCGCGTTTCCTGCAACCGGGCGATGTGGTGGAAGTCGAGGTGGTGGGCGTGGGCGTACTGCGCAACCCCGTGGAGCAGGAATCATGACGCCGGTGCTCACGGTTGAACAAACGCGGCACGCCGCCAGCCAACTGGCGCACGCTGAACAGCACCGCCAGCAATGCCGGCAGTTTTCCCTGCAATACCCGGACATGAACCTGGCGGACGCCTATGCCATTCAATCGGCGTGGATCGAACACAAAGTCGCCTCGGGCCGCCAGGTGAAGGGGCACAAGATCGGCCTGACGTCCAACGCCATGCGTCGCGCGGTGAACATCGATGAACCGGATTTTGGCGTGTTGCTGGACGACATGTTTTACGCCGACGGCGCACGCATTCCGACTGAGCGTTTCATTGAACTGAAAATCGAGGCGGAACTGGCGTTCGTGTTGAGCAGGCCGCTGTCCGGGCCAGACTGCACGCTGTTCGACGTGCTGGAGGCGACGGCCTACATCACGCCCGCGCTGGAAGTGCTGGATGCACGCATCCAGCGCCGGGACAGCGAGACCGGACGCACGCGCACGGTGCTCGACACCATCAGCGACAACGCGGCCAATGCCGCGATCATTCTCGGCGGACGGGCGTTCAAGCCAAACCTCGTCGACGCGGACATCCGCCGGATCGGTGCCATCGTCAGCAAAAACGGCGAGGTCGAGGAAACGGGACTGGCCGCCGGCGTGTTGAACCACCCGGCGTACGGCGTGGCCTGGCTGGTCAACCGACTGCACGCCCACGGCGTGGGGCTGGAGGCCGGGCAGGTGATCCTCGCCGGGTCGTTCATCCGGCCCATCGATGTGGTCCGTGGCGACACCGTCATGGCTGATTACGGCGAATTCGGCACGGTGTCGTGCCACTTCGCCTGACCCGCTTTGTTTTTCCACCGCAGGTGACGACCATGAACGAATTCAAACAGCGCCTGATGGCACGCCAACCGCAGATCGGTCTGTGGCTTGGACTGGCAGATCCTTATTCTGCCGAGCTGGCGGCCAATGCCGGTTTCGATTGGCTGCTGATCGATGGCGAACATGCGCCCAATGACCTGCGCAGTGTGCTGAGCCAGTTGCAGGCGGTCGCGCCTTATCGGTCCCGGCCTATCGTGCGCCCGATGTCCGGCGACGCTGCGCTCATCAAGCAACTGCTCGACATCGGCGCGCAAACCTTGCTGGTGCCCATGGTCGACACCGCCGACGAGGCGCGAGCGCTGGTGCGTGCCGTGACCTATCCGCCTCAGGGCATTCGTGGCATGGGGAGTGGCATGGCCCGGGCGTCTCGCTGGAACGCCATCGCGGATTACCTGGATCAGGCGGACGACGCGGTATGCCTGCTGGTGCAAGTGGAAAGTCTGGAAGGCCTGGCCAACCTTGACGCGATTATCGCGGTCGAGGGCGTGGACGGGGTCTTTATCGGTCCCGCCGACCTCTCGGCTGCGATGGGCCATCGCGGCAATCCCGGGCACCCCGACGTGCAGGACGCCATCGAGCACGCCATCCTGCGGATCTGCGAAGCGGGCAAAGCGGCGGGCATTCTCACCCCCGACGAACGTCTTGCACGGCGTTATCTGGAGCTGGGCGCCACTTTTGTTGCCGTGGGTGTGGATACGACGGTACTGATGCGCGGCCTCAAGGCGCTGTCCAGCCGCTTCAAAAGCCTGGATCCGCCGCCGTCGCCAACTGGCGGGTATTGAGCACGCGACGGTGGCCTGTCGCTGCATCGGTCTACCGACGGTCGCTTCCTATGTTCGAGGCGCGTCGGGCGCTGAGCGACCCACATGGCGTGGTACACCAGAGCTGCTCCACACCCCGGAACTGCCACGGCGATGGCTCTGCATCAGGTGGGTGTCCACGATGCCGGTGGCTTCCATCAAGGCGTACATCGTCGTCGGCCCCACGAAGGCGAACCCCGCTTTCTGCAACGCTTTGCTCAGCGCCAACGACTCGGGCGAGGTCGTCGGCACTTCGGCCATGGTCCGGGGTTCAGGCGTTACCTCGGGCTGGAACGACCAGATGAATGCCGTCAGGCCACCGCGTTCGCGAAGCGCAAGGGTCGCGTGGGCGTTTTTGATCGTCGCCAACACCTTCGCGCGGTTGCGAATGATCCCGGCATCGGCCATGAGGCGCTCGATGTCGTGCTCATCGAATGATGCGACCAGCTCCGGATCGAATTGCTTGAACGCACGCCGGAAGGCTTCACGCTTACGCAGGATGGTGACCCAGGACAACCCGGACTGAAACGCCTCAAGGCTGAGGCGCTCGAAGAGCCCTCGTTCGTCACGCACGGGCATGCCCCACTCGGTGTCGTAGTAATCACGCAGAAGCGGATCGGTCGTCGCCCACGGCGGCCTCACCAGGCCGTCTTCGCATTGGACGGCATGAATGGGTTTGGCTTGTGCAACGCGTGGCGCCCGTTTGCCTGCACCTGCACCTGACCCCATCGCTGGAGAGGTCGATGGGCCGACGTCGGTTTTAGGGGATTCGTCTTTCATGTATCAGCGCTACCGAGGTTGGCATTCATGGGTCGCTCTAAAAGCCGGTGTTGAAACACGACCGCAAGTATTCCACCAGCGCGGTCACCGAACGAGGGATCTGGCGAGAATACGGGCGAATCAGATAAATCTCTTCGGCGAATGCGCCTTTCAGCGCCCAATGCCCCAGCACCAGGACGAGCGACCCATTGTCCAGGGCGGCCTGCGCGCTGAAGTCTGGAAGCAGGGCGATCCCCAGATGTTGAAGCGCGGCATCGCGGAGGGCCTCGCTGTTGTTGGTCGCGAAGTTCCCGGTGATGGGCACCGTCAGGCGTTCCCCGGCGCGCTTTCCATTGGCGGGACGTTCGAACGTCCAGGCGGGGGCATCCACGCCGCGTGGGTAAAAAAGGCAATTGTGATCGACCAGCCCCATCGGGTTATCGGGATGGCCGTGGGTTGCGAGGTAGGCAGGGGTGGCCACCAGGACCGATCGTGTATCGCAGAGTTTCCAGGCGACATGAGTGTCGGGCACCTGATAGCTGTGGCGCACCGCCAGGTCGTACCCTTCAGCCGCCATGGAACTGAGATGGTCCGAGACGTCCAGTTGCACGCGCACGTCCGGGTGCCGCGCAAGAAAACCCGACAGCCGAGGCACGAGGTGTTGGCGAGCGAAAGCCACTGGCGCGGTGAGCCTCACCAGACCGCGTACGGCCCCGGCGGAATCCCTCACTTGAGAAAAACTGTCGGCAATGTGGGCGAACGCGCCGCGGACTTCCCGAACCAATGACTGCCCCGCATCCGTCAGGCGAACGCTGCGGGTCGTGCGTTGCACCAGACGATGCCCGGTGGCTTTTTCGAGTTCTGAAATCCGCTGGCTCACGGCTGATTTACTGACCCCCAAGCGCGTGGCGGCAGCCGTATAGGTGCCGACCTCTTCCAGAATCGCCAGCCAGTGGATGTGGGACCACAGGCCTTCCGCCTCAGATTTCTGCATGATTCGATTGTTCTCGACAGGAAACAATGAATTCGATAATCCCATCTCGTCCAGAACAATACAAAGGGCTATCGTCGCTTCATCGCCTGGCTGTGACCGGGCACACCCCTAAGCCATTGTCGAGGTAACTGTCATGCCACTGATCACGATTGACCTGATTGAAGGCCGCTCGGAAAAGCAGCTTCAAACTATTATGGATACCGTGCACCGCGCCATGGTCGACGCGTTCCAAGTGCCTGAGCGTGATCGTTACCAGATCGTCAACGAACGGCGTCCGGGGCGACTGATCGTTGAGGACACAGGGCTGGATATCCCACGGACCCAGAATGTGGTGGTCATCAGGGCGGTGAGCCGACCCCGTACCGAAGAGTCGAAAACCAGGTTCTACCAGTTGTTGGCTCAGTTGCTCAAAGAGCGTTGCGGCATCGAGCCGTCCGACCTGATGGTGTCCATCGTTACCAACTCGGATGCGGACTGGAGCTTTGGGCATGGCCGCGCCCAGTTTCTGACGGGAGAGCTCTGACCCGAACATGCCGACGTTCAGAACCGTGCCTCCCCAGGCGACTGGGGAGGAGGGCATGCCTCCCCAGTCGCCTAGTGAATCTTGCTGAACAGCCAAGTGGAGAACAGCTTTATTTTTTCGAGATTGCGCTCACTCGTGCGGCAGGACAGAAAGTGCGTTTCGCATTCGATGGCTTTGAACTGCCCCGCGCCCAGTTCCACCAGGGCGCCGCTGGCCAACTCGCGTTCGGCCAGTCGCACGGTTTCCAAGGCAATCCCCATGCCGTCGACGGCGGCGGAAATGGCCAGGGCGCCCCGGTCAAACGACTGCCTTGGCCGATCAGGAAAGGTCAGGCCGTTGAGCTTGAACCAGTCTTTCCACGTCACACGGCTCAGTTGCGAATCGATCAGGGTCAGGCGGGTCGCCAATTCCCGCGCCGAGAGGTCGCCGCGCAAGGAAGACGGCGCCACAGCAGCCCCCGCCGTTTTCGCGACCGGCGAAACGCGCACGCACGACCGACTCTATGGGCGCCTGACCCTCAGGCTCCTGCCGTTCCTTTTCATGTGTTACGTGTTCGCCTACCTGGATCGGGTCAACGTCGGGTTCGCGAAACTCCAGATGATCGATGATCTAGGGTTCAGTGAAACCATTTACGGCTTTGGCGCCGGGGTGTTTTTTCTGGGGTATTTCCTGTTCGAAGTCCCCAGCAACATCCTGCTGCACAAGGTCGGGGCGCGTCGCTGGATCGCCCGGATCATGATCACCTGGGGCATCATTTCAGCGTGCATGGTGTTCGTGACGACGCCGATGATGTTCTATGTGCTGCGTTTCCTGCTCGGCGTGGCCGAGGCTGGATTCGTACCAGGCATCCTGCTGTACCTGACGTACTGGTTCCCGTCTTCCCGGCGCGGAAAAATCACGGCCATGTTTCTCACCGGGATTCCCATGGCAGGTGTGATTGGCGGGCCGCTGTCCGGGCTGATCATGTCAACGACCCAGGGCTGGCATGGGCATTCGGCCTGGCAGTGGTTGTTCTTTCTGGAAGCCATTCCCTCGGTGCTGGCCGGGATTGCCGTGCTGTTTTACCTTCAGGACAAGATCGACGATGCGAAATGGCTGACTCAGGACGAGAAGCGCACGCTGCAACAGAACCTCGCGGCCGAGGCCACGCAATCCGACGACCATTCGGCGTTTGGCGCCTTCAAAAACAAAATGGTCTGGCTGCTGAGCCTGGGGTATTTCGGGCTGATGATGGGCCTTAACGGGATCACGTTCTGGCTGCCTTCGCTGATCAAGGGCGCGGGCATTCAAAGCGCGGCGACGGTTTCGATCATCACCACCATCCCCTACGCCTGTGCGGCCATCGCCATGATCATGATCGGTCGACGTTCTGACCTGCACCGCGAGCGCCGTTGGCATGCTGCGGTTCCTGCGCTGGTCGGCGCGTTCGGACTGGTACTCGCCACCTGGGCCGGCGCGAACCCGGTGCTGTTGACGATGTCGCTGGCTATTGGAGCGATGGGCGTCATGAGCGGCATGAGTCAGTTCTGGTGCCTGCCGCCTGCGTTTCTCAACGGCGCCGCTGCCGCTGCCGGAATCGCGATGATCAACTCCATCGGTAACCTCGCGGGTTTCGCCAGCCCGTACATGATCGGCTGGGTCAAGGATGCAACGTCCTCCACCGACTATGCGCTTTACGTCATCGCCGCTGCGCTGGTGTTGGCCGCCGGAGTGTGCCTGTCGTTGTCGAAGGAGCAGGTGAATCGGTAACCAAACGCTCCGGACCGGGAAGTTTGGTCAAGGGACGGGATGCGCTGACACAGCGGTAGGGAAGGGCGAGGAGGGGCATCACGCTCGCGCAGAAATGCCCCTCAGCGGGTCAGGCTTGCAGGTAGACGACGTGGGTATGCGTGTACTCATAGAGGCCATGCTTGCCGTCAGCCCCACCCACACCCGACTTGCGGACGCCGGCATGGAAGCCTTGCATCGCCTCGAAGTTTTCACGATTGATGTAGGTTTCGCCGAAATCGATTTCCCGCATGGCGTACATGGCCTTGCCCAGGTCTCTTGTGTACAGGGAAGAGGTCAGCCCGTATTCGCAGTCGTTGGCCATGGCGATCGCTTCATCCAGATCATCGACGATTTGGATCGGCAGCACCGGCCCAAAGATCTCTTTGCGCATGACCTCCATCTCGGCGCGGCAGCCGGTCAGCACGGTCGGTTGGAAGTGAAATCCCTGCCCAAGGTCCGCGACCTTGCCCCCGGTCACCAGCGACGCCCCTTGCTCCTGGGCTTTCTTGACTTTGGCCGCCACGCTGTCCAGCCCCTGACGATTGATCAGCGGCCCCATCTCCACGGTGGTGTCGGCCAATGGGTCGCCGTAGCGAGTGGCGGCCATGGCAGCGCTTATTTTTTCAATGAATTCGTCCGCCACTCGGCGCTCGACGTAAACCCGCTCAGCGCAGTTGCACACCTGGCCTGTGTTGATGATGCGCGAGTCGCGGATCGCCTTCACCGCCAGCGCTATGTCCGCATCGGCAAGCACGATGGCCGGCGCCTTTCCCCCTAGCTCCAGATTAAGCTTGGTGATGTTGGGCGCGGCGGCACTCATGATCCGCGCACCGGTTTCAACGCTTCCGGTGAAGCTGATCATGTCGACGCGTGGGTTTGCCGTCAGTGCAGCCCCTACGTGGCCGTCACCGCATACCACGTTGAACACGCCTGGCGGCAGGTCTGTTTCAGCCACCAACCGAGCGAACTCGAAGCAGTTGTTGGGGGTTTCCTCACTGGGCTTGATGACGATGGTGTTGCCGGTGACCAGCGCCGGGGCCATTTTGCGGGCAATCAAAAAGAAGGGGAAATTCCACGGCAGGATGCCCGCGACGACGCCCAGCGGTTTGCGAAACATGAAGATGTTCTCGCCCGGCCGGTCGCTGGTGATGATCTCGCCTTCGATGCGACGCGCCCATTCGGCCATGTAATCGAGATAGTCGGCGGTAAAATTGACCTCGACCTCCGCCAGACCATACGTTTTGCCCTGTTCCAGCGTGATGGTGCGGGCCAGATGGGGCACGTTTTCACGCAGTTTTTTCGCAATGCTGCGCAGGTGGCCAGCCCTTTCATTGGCGGGCTTGCGAGCCCAGTCCCGCTGTGCTGAACGGGCGGCAGACAGCGCCTGGTCGACGTGATCGGCATTCGAGGCCGGTACTTTGGCCAGCAACGCACCGGTGGCAGGGTTGAGCACATCAAAATGCTCGGTGCCGGGGACGAACTCACCGTTGATGTAGTTCTCGTACACGGGTACTGACGTCATGGTCGGGCTCCTTTCCAATCAATAGGTTTTGGATGCAGCGTGTTGTTCAGTGTTGCGGTAGCGCGCCAGGTTGCTGAGCGCCGCCTGGCGCATCAGGCTGATGTCGATGGCCACCGCAATGAACTGACAACCCCATTGTTGGTAGCGGCGTGCGTCTTCTTCAGCGGGTGCGAGAATTCCACAGACCTTGCCCGCCGCAATCGTTGCGTCAACGGCACGGCGAATCTTCTCCTGCACGTCCGGGTGTGATGGATTGCCAATGTGTCCGATGCCCGTAGAGAGGTCCGCCGGGCCAATGAAAATCGCATCGACGCCCTCAACAGCGGCGATTTCCGCCACATTGTCGACGCCTGCGCGGGACTCGATCTGCACGATCAGACAGAGTTCTTCATGGGCGGTATTGATGTAATCCGGTACACCGTCCCAACGCGTGGCCCGGGTCAGGCCACCGCCGACGCCGCGAACACCATGGGGTGGATAGCGGGTGGCCTGAACCAGGGCGCGAGCCTGTTCGGCCGTCTCGACCATGGGGATCATCAACGACTGGGTGCCGACATCCAGCAGCTGTTTGATCAGCACTGGATCATGGCCCACGGCACGAACGATGGGTGCGGTGGAGTAGGGCGCAACCGCCTGGAGTTGTGCCAGGATGGACGGCACGGTATTGGGGGCGTGCTCTCCGTCGATGAGCATCCAGTCGTAGCCAAAACCTGCGGTGATTTCCGCAGCGTAGCCCGTCGCAAATCCGGCCCATATCCCGTATTGCGGTTCACCCTTGGCCAGTCCGGCCTTGAATGCGTTACGCGGCATTTTCATGTCGAACTCCTGTCGAGCTTAATCAGTGCTGGTAAGGGCGATGCAACACGCATTCGGGATTCAACGTGACACCAAACCCCGGCTGATCCAGTCTGGACAGGCGCATGCGACCGTTTTCCGGAACCGGCTCGCCCAACAACTGTGGGTGAAACATCGGCACCACCTGATCGGCTTTGGGCGCCATCATCAGAAACTCCGCGAACGGACTGTTGGTGCGGGTTGCAACAAAATGGTAGCTGTACACCGATGAACCGTGGGGCACGACCAGGGCGCTGTGGGCATCGGCCAACGCGGAAATCTTGATCAGCTCGGTGATCCCACCGCACCAGCCGACATCCGGCTGGATAATGTCGCAACAGCCCATTTCCAACAGCATGCGGAAGCCCCAGCGTGTCGCTTCGTGTTCGCCCGTGGTGACCAGCATGCCCGGCGGGACCGCTTTTTTGAGCGCGGCATAGCCCCAATAGTCGTCAGGGGACAGCGCTTCCTCGATCCATTTCAAGCCAAACTCCTGAGCGCCGTGAGCCAGTTTGGTGGCGTAGTTCAGGTCCAGGCTCATCCAGCAATCGAGCATCAGCCAGAAATCTTTGCCGACGCGCTCACGCATCACCGCCAGCGCTTCCAGATTCTTGCGCAGACCTTCCTCACCTTCGGCCGGACCGTGGTGGAGCGGCAACTTGCCGCCGATGAAACCCATTTTCTGCGCGAGGTCCGGGCGGGCGCCGGTGGCATAGAACTGCAATTCGTCCCGGACCGCGCCGCCCAGCAACTGGTGCACGGGCTCCTTGCGCACTTTCCCCAATAAGTCCCAGAGCGCCAGATCGATACCTGAAATCGTGTTGATGACCAGGCCTTTTCGGCCGTAATACTGGGACGAGAAATACATCTGGTCCCAGATCCGCTCGATGTCCGTGACCTTGGCGCCCTCGACGAAGCGAGCCAGGTGTTTCTCGACGATATAGGCGGCTGGCTCACCGCCAGTGGTCACCGCAAAACCGACGTTGCCTTCGGAATCCTCGACCTCCACCACCAGGGTGCCGAGGACGTTAATGCCGAAACTGCGGCGGCTTTGACGGTACTCGGGGTACTTGCTCATGGGTGTGGCAATGTGATCGTCGATCCAGTGACCGTCGCCTTGATCATGGTAGTCGGCGCCGCCCCCGCGAAGGACAAAGGCACGAACATGCTTGATGGTTGGAGTGGCCATAATGCGTTCCTTGGAATCAGATCTGGAAGGTGGGTTGCTTGTGAGAACGGGTCGCGCGAGGAGGACGAATGCCCATCACCAGCGCGGCGGAGATCAGGGTCGTGACCGCCAGCAGGTAGAGCCCGGCCGCCGGTGAGTGGAATGCGCCTTCCGCCCAGTTTTTCAGGATGGGAGCAATGAAGCCGCCCACAGCGCCAAAGGAATTGATCAGCGCAATGGCGCCGGCGGCGGCAGAACCGGCGAGGAAGCTGCCGGGAAACGTCCAGAACACCGGTTGCACGGCAATGAAGCCCGAAGCCGCAAAACACAGGGCCAAAATGCCCAGCAACGGACTGGCAAAAGAGACGGACGCCGCGATGCCTAGCCCCGAAACGACCAGGGTCAAGGCGGCCACGGTGCGGCGCTGACCCGTGCGGTCGGCAATGGCCGGTATCTTCCACGCCGCGAGCAAGGCGCACAGCCAGGGCACGGCGCTGACCAGACCGACCATTAGCCCGACTTTGGTGCCGAGCAGGCCTGCCACCTGACTCGGCAAGTAAAACACCACGCCGTAGACGCTGGCTTGAATCAGCAGATAGATCAGGCTCAGGTACAGGACGGCAGGCTGAAACAGCACTTTGAGCACGCTGCCATGGGACTGCTTTTGGCCGTCCTCGGCGTCGAGCACGGCCTGAAGCTGATGGCGCTCCTGGGCCGTCAGCCACTTCGCATCGGCAGGCCTGTTGTCCAGATAGAAATACGCCCAGATGCCCACGGCCGTCGCCATCAAACCCTCGACGGCGAACAGCCATTGCCAACCATGGCTGCCCAGGACGCCGTCCAGCTCCAACAGCAGTCCGGACAGCGGACTGCCGAAGATGAACGCCAGCGGCGCGCCGAAATAAAAGAACCCCATGGCCTTGCCGCGCGCGGCGCCAGGAAACCAGTAAGTGAGGTAAAGGATCACGCCGGGAAAGAATCCGGCCTCCGCGACGCCCAGCAAAAAGCGCAGCACATAGAAGCTGGTTTCAGTGTGAGCGAAGACCATCGCCGCCGAAATCAGCCCCCACGTGACCATGATTCGGCACATCCACAAGCGCGCGCCCACCTTGTGCATGATCAGGTTGCTCGGCACTTCGAGCAGCGCGTAGCCCGCGAAAAACACACCGGCGCCAAACGCGAACGCCGCATCACCGATCCCGGTGTCGGCCTGGAATGCCTGCTTCGCAAAACCAACGTTGGCGCGGTCAAGGAAAGCCATGATGTACATCAGCAGCAGAAAGGGAAGCAGCCGCCAGGAGACCTTGCGCAACAAGGACGCGGGAAGAGTGGTCACGTCAGTATCCTTTTTTGGAGTTATTTGACTGCGTAATGTTTAACGAATGACAGGAGGGGGGAGGCTCCTCAAACGGGCTCAGGCGCAGAGAGGAGGGCCGGTGAACTTCGATCCGGCAAGGCAACGAATGAATAGGGGGCGGGAATAACGTTCATGGTGTGCACCTCAATGGGTGTTGTTTTTTGTTGAGTCGACTGTATGCCTCGTTACGATGCATGACCAATCGAATTAAGCTTATATTCGATACCTTAAGGTTATCGCTCGGGAAAACGGTATGAACAGCGAACGGTCGTCTCACCATCTTTTTGGCCGACTGCGCTACAAGCATCTCCAGATGCTGGTGGTGCTCGGATCAAGTCTGAATCTGCATCGCGCGTCAGTCAGCATGAGCATGTCGCAACCCGCGGCAACGCGAATGCTTCAAGAAATCGAAGACATGTTTGGCTGCGAACTGTTCGAGAGGCTGCCCAGAGGGATGCGTCCCACGGCATTGGGAAGCGAACTGTTGCGCTTTGCGGAAGCGGCGCTGAGTGGTTTGGACCGTTGTGCTGCCGACATCGCGGTGCGCAAGCAAGGCGGGTACGGGTATCTGTCCATCGGCACCATCATGGGAGCCGCCCCCGACCTGGTGATGAACGCTGTGGCAGAGATCAAAGGCCTGAATCCCCAGTTGCGCATCCGCATCATGGGAGACACCAGCGACCAAGTGGTCCAGCTACTGGAACAGGGTCGCATCGACATCGCAGTGACACGGCGCAACCTTGTGACCGAGCGAGAACAGTATGAATTTGAAGCGTTAGGCAACGAACAGCTGATCGCCGTCGTTCATCGCGGACACCCCTTGGCGAAGCGTCGCAAACTGGAGTGGCGTGAGCTGGTCAAGGATTGGCCCTGGATTCTTCAGCCTGAAACCAGCCCGGCGCGCATTGCCATCGATCAGGCACTGCAACAACTGAATCTGCCAACCCCGGCAGACATCATCGAATGCAGCTCCGTCTACTCGATGCAACAACTGGTTCAATTGACGGACGCGGTGATGGTGCTTTCCGAATCGGCCATGCGCGATTACCTCAAGATGGGACTGGTCACAGCCTTACCCGTCACACTCAACGCGCAGATGGCGCCGTTCGGTTTGTTGCGTCGCAAAGGGGAGCCCGTCAGCCGAGCGTTGCAGCACTTCATGGATTTGTTGCGCAGGAGGAGTGGCAAGAGCGGTTGATGGAAACATGAGTCATGCACTTTTATCCTCACGGAGAATGAGTCTCTTTAAGCAGGGGCTACCCGCTTTTTCGCAAGGTCGCTCACGCTCGGCCACGAAACTGGCCAGGCTCCCAAATGCAAAACTGTTCCCTCGACAGCCATCCTTCGCTGTTACGGGCGATGGGCTAAAGCCACCCGGATTCTGAAAAAAAACCAACTTGTCGTGACCGCCGCTTTGAGGTTTCTCGGCGGTCTGTGCGAGTAAGAAGGGGCGCCCTCCAAGCCGTTGAGTCAGCGCAGGCTGGTCAGCAGTTTTTGCAAGGCCTGACGGCCTTCATCAGACAGCGGAAATACCGGCAGGCGCGGGTTACCAACGTCGAGGCCACTGGCGCTTAACCCAGCTTTGATCGTCGCCGGTAAGCCACCTTTGAGGATGAAGTCCAACAGCGGCAGTTGCCGATAAAACAACGCACGCGCCTTGTGCAGATCATTGGCCAGCACGGCCGCGTACAAATCGAGATTGAGCTGGGGAATAAGGTTTGGGGCAGCAGTACACCAACCTTTGGCGCCTGCGGCGAATGCTTCCAGCGCCAGAGGATTGCTGCCGTTGTAAAACGGCACTTGGCCATCGCCGAGCAATTGCAGCTTGTGCATCCGTTGGATATCGCCGGTGCTTTCCTTGACCATAGTGACGTTATCAACGGCATTGAAAATGCGGAGAATCAACTCAACCGACATGTCGGTGCCGCTGGTGGCCGGATTGTTGTAAAGCATGATAGGTAGGCCGATGCTCTCACCAATGGCGCGGTAATGAGCGAGGATTTCTGCTTCGCTGAGTTTCCAGTAGGACGCCGGGAGCACCATCACAACGTCGGCCCCATGGGCTTCAGCGAATCGTGCGCGACGCACTGCTTTGGCGGTCGTCAAGTCTGACACGCTGACGACCGTAGGGACGCGCCCGGCCACACGCTTAATGCTGTATTCGCTGACTTGATCCCATTCTGAATCGCTCAGGTATGCGCCTTCGCCGGTGCTACCAAGCGGCGCAATAGCGTGGACGCCGCTGGCGATCAGGCGATCAATGGATTGTCCGAGCGCGTCTAGGTTGATGCTGTCGCCGTTGACCGAGAAAGGGGTGATTGTGTAACCGATGATGCCGTGAATGGGTGAAGTGGACACAGTGTCTCTCCTTATTAAAAAGAGGTGAATTCAGCTCAGGCAGTCAGCGTGCTGACGCAGGGTTTGCCGGACGTAATAGTTGAAAGTCGCAGCGTACCGTTTGGGTCTTGCGATCCAGTCGTGCGCTTCGCGGCCTAGCTCGGGTTGGATAGGCTTGATGTCGCCTGCGGCCATCGCCATGAGTTGAAGCCTGGCGGCGCGCTCTATCAGTTGCGCAATGACGCAGGCTTCTTCGATGCTCGTCCCTGTTGACAGCTGACCATGATGCGAGAGCAGGACTGCGCGCTTGTCGCCCAGTGCACCAGCGATCAGTTCGCCTTCTTCATTGCCTACTGGAATACCCGGCCATCCTTCAAGAAACGCACAATCTTCGTACAGAGGACAAAGATCCATATGTGAAACTTGCAGCGGCACTTCAAGCATCGACAAGGCTGCGACATGAGTGGGGTGGGTGTGAATGATGCAGTTCACATCCGGTCGAGCACGATACACCCAGCTGTGGAAGCGGTTGGCCGGGTTAGCCATGCCATTGCCTTCGAGCACGGTGAGATCTTCGTCTACCAACAGCAGATTGCCGACAGTGATTTCGTCGAATCCGAGGCTTAATTGCTGTGTGTAGTACGTGCCTGGTGTAGGACCTCGAGCAGTGATCTGACCTGCCAGCCCCGAATCGTGTCCGTTCTCGAACAGGATGCGGCACGTCAGCGCCAGTTTTTGGCGGGCGGTCCAGGTCGTGTCTGCGAGGTTGTTTTGCATCTGGCTCAACGCTTGGCTGACCAGTTGGTCCTTGGATAATTCGAGTGTCGTTGCCATACCGTATCCTCTGAATCATGGGAACTTGACTAAGTGTGCGTTCGGGGAGTTCTAACGACGTGCGAGTGGCTTTACACGCGCGCAGGCGTTAGCTCAATAACGCTTCTGGCGCCATAGAGATGCATTGCTTGAAGCGCGTTGGAATCGTGAAGTTAGACTCAGCGGGTCATTGATAGCAGGTGGTGTCCAGACCGCTTATCGATACCTTGGGTGATATAGGAGAGCAGCTCTGCCATCAGATGTTCCAAGGCGCTTAAGCGCTCGTTGGACGCGGCGCGAATGACCTGTTCCGATTGCACGAAGTTGCCTTCCGTCAGGTCGCCAGCGCCATGAACAAGCATTTTCTCGATGCTTTCACGGGTCATTTCCATATGGAACTGCAGGCCAATGACTCGACGCCCCAACTGGAAAGCCTGGTGTTTGCAGACGACGCTCTCGGCGAGGTTGACCGCTTCGTCAGGCAGGTCGAATGTTTCGCCATGCCAATGTAAAACGCTGACCGTGTTCGGAAAGTTGAAGGTGCTTGAAGAATTATCCGTGGCATGGATAGGGTGCCAGCCAATTTCCTTTTCAGGGCCGGGATACACGCGCTTCCCCATCGCGGAAGCAATGAGTTGGGCACCCAGACAAATTCCGAGGACTGCAACACCTTCTCTGATCGCCTGAGCAATGAACTGTTTTTCCTGAATAAGCCATGGCAACTCCGCCTCGTCGTTGACACTCATGGGTCCGCCCAAGGCAATGATTAAATCGAGCTGTTCCACCGCCGGGAACTTGGCCGCTTCATAGAGGCGGGTATAACTGATGGTGGCCCCTTGTTGTCTGAGCCAGTTTTCAATGTTTCCCAAGCCTTCAAAGAAGGCGTGTTGCAAGACATGGACGCGCATGTGAATTCCTCTTGCACACAATCGACGGTGCGGGAGTGGTGATGAAGATTTGATAAAAACTCTGAAGACCACAACTCAATTCAATACTGTGCGGCCATCAGCAAATGCTCGAAGTCTTTCAATGCCGCAGCCGCAGTGGCCGATGGGCTCGTCAGACCGATGGCAGAGATTTCTCCCATGACGTCGGTACTGACTCGAATTGCCTTCATCCGAGCGCTCACCTGGGCAAATGGATGGTCCAGCGGATAGGTTCTCAGCTCTACCGATGCCGTAACGCTCGGCCCGGTGTTGTCAATGCGACCGACAAGTTTGGGGACGACACCGGCAAGCTTCCAACGCTGTATATCTGAAGGTGTGATCTGATCGATGCCTTCGCGAGGGATGTCATGGAGTTTCAAGTTGGCGCCGAAGCCTGCATTGGCCAAGATATTGATCTTGCAGGCTGTGTCCCAGCCTTCCAGATCGAAGCGTGGGTCCGGCTCCGCCATGCCGAGTTGTTGCGCCTGAACGACTGCATCGGCGTAGCGAACCCCGTGCATCAACTTGCTGAGGACGAAATTGCTGGTCGCGGTGACGATTCCTTCGATCTCGAGAATCCGGCAACCGACAAGGTTGTATTGCAGCAGGTCAATGGTCGGCAACGCTGCGGAAGTCGCGCCGCTGATCTTGAGCTGTGCGCCATTGGCCCGAGCCAGCTCTGCGAGGCCTGGAAAGTCAAAGACCAGCGCACCTTTGGAAATCGAAATGGCATGCGAGCCGGCGGTCAATGCTTCTCGCAGATAAAGATATCCCGAGCCACCCGTCTGATAATCCGTTGGACCCGCCTCAATCACGACGTCAGCCCCGGCGCGCTGCAAGAAGCCGTCACCGGTCAGGCCTGGCTGCAACGCCAGCGCTGCCAAGTCATCCAGAGGCAGCCCCTCGTGATTGATCAAGCCTGCACGGGAGCCGCACACCGCCGCGATACGAACGTCGGCATCGTAGAGGGTCTTATAGCGCTGATTACGCTGGTGGATCATCTGGGCCACGGTTTTGCCGATAGCACCGAAGCCGGTTATGGCAATGTTCCATCTTCGCATGGTGGGCGTCTCGTTTTCAGAAGTAGGCGGGTGCGGATAAGCCATTCAGGCGTTCGGGTTATTTGGCGAACAAACTATTTATATCCGCGAATGCTTTGAACTCAAGCGCATTGCCGCTTGGGTCCAGGACGAACATGGTGGCCTGTTCGCCAGGCTCACCCTTGAAGCGAATGTACGGTTCAATAATGAATTGCGTGCGCGCCGTCTTGAGCCTGTCGGCCAGTGCCGTCCATTGCTCCATCGTCAGCAACGCACCGAAGTGGCGGACAGGCACACCATGGCCATCAACGCTGTTGGTCGGGCTGACCCCCGTTTCTTCGGGAGCAAGATGAGCGACAACCTGATGACCATAGAAGTCGAAATCAACCCACTGAGCAGAGCTACGGCCCTCGGAGCAACCGAGCAATTCACCATAAAATTGGCGGGCAACGGCAATGTCGTGCACAGGAAACGCAATGTGGAACGGGAGAAGCTGTGGGGTCGTCTGCATACTGGTTTCTCGCCTCTAGGTCACTTAGTCAACGGAGATCCGCGCCGTTTGCGCAGTCTGCTTATCTACCAAGCGTTCACGTAAAGCATCAGCTTGATGCGGTCCGTGCGCTAGGGATGACTAAAATGCTACCTTCTGCCTGGACCCTTTCAATCATCCAGATTCAAAAACATGGATGGTCCAGAAGTTGGAGAGATTCGCTCATGACTAACAGTTGGGACATCGGTATCGACATCGACCGCGCTGCGAGCACGTCGCTCAATATGCAGATCGTGGCTGCATTGACGGACCGTATCAGGTCGGGGCTATTACGGGCAGGAGATGCTTTGCCAAGCACCCGCGAACTGTCGGTCCGGCTCGGTGTGAATCGGAAGACCCTGATCCTGGCTTACGATGAATTGATAGCCCAAGGCTGGCTGGTCAGCCACGAAAAACGCGGCACGTTCGTTTCGCCGGAGCTTCCGGTGTTCAAGCAAGAGCAGCGAGTGGCGGCAGTAGCACAACGACTGTCGGGCCGTCTGGCAGAGCCCGCCTACCTACCTTACGGTGATGAACATCTGCCGGTGAGCGTACTTGATGAGGACTCAACGGATTTTAGCGATGGGGCACCCGATACTCGCCTTATCCCCTTTGAAGACCTGTCCAAGGCGTTTCGAATCGCGCTTATGGAGTCTGCCCGGGGTAATCGAATGGGCTACGGTGATCCACGTGGCCTAAGCACCTTGCGAATTGAGTTGGCGACCATGCTCCGAGCCGAGCGGGCTATCAATGCCGAAGAGGACACCTTGTGCGTCGTTCGGGGCAGTCAGATGGGTATCTATCTGATTGCGAAAATCCTGATACGTGCGGGCGACTGCGTGGCGATGGAGCGACTGAGCTATCCTCCTGCCAGAGAGGCTTTTCGAGCCTGTGGGGGCCTGGTGCACAGCGTCAAGCAAGATGAGTTCGGGATGATTCCGGACGACCTTGAGCGGGTGTGCCGCAGCCATCGTATCCGTGCTATTTACCTTACCCCCCATCACCAGTTCCCAACCACAGTGACGATGCCCATTGATCGTCGGATGCGCCTGCTAGCCATGGCCGAGCAATTCGATTTCGTGGTGATAGAAGATGACTACGATCACGAATTTCACTTCTCGCACAACCCGATGCTACCCATGGCCAGCATGGATCAAAGTGGCCGTGTCATCTACGTCGGTTCTTTGAGCAAGATTCTCGCACCCGGTTTGAGAGTCGGTTATGTAGTGGCTCCCGCGTCGGTCATCAACCGGCTGGCAAACCAGATCATGCTCATTGACCGGCAGGGCAATACGGTTACCGAGCGGGCGGCTGCACAGCTATTGCAAAACGGTAAGCTGAAGCGGCATATCCGCCGGGCACTGAAAGTCTACGAACAACGTTGTCAGTCAGCGGTGCAAGCGGTTCAGGAAATCCTGAAGGATACTGTTCACGTCACCCATCCCAGTGGGGGCTTGGCGTTATGGATTCAATTTTCTCAGCCGCAGAATATGCAACTATTGGCGAAGCTGGCTTTGCAGAATAACGTCAGGATCCTGCCAGGCAGCATGTTCTGCGATGACCACTCGAACGTTCAAGCGGTGCGGTTGGGTTATGGCAGTCTGAATGAGCGTGAATTTCGGCAGGGTATCGAGCGTTTGCGCGATGCGTTAAGGGGAAGCAGTCAGTGATAGGTTCAACTCAAAGATGGCGATAGCCGCTGTTCCAGGTTTCAACGGTCACGACCATGTGCTCCTGGCTCAGAAGATTGGCTAATAGCGTCAGCAGTCTCGATTGTCACTGCTGACCGACCGCTTCTGGCCGAAAACTGACTCTGAGCGCTGCGTTAATAGGGGTAGAAGATCAGTGATTCCAAAGGCAGCACACGCTTGCTTCTGTTTGCCTTGACGAGCACCAGCGTCTGACCGGAGCCAATTTGGGTTTGGCTAATCGGTACGTTGAGATTACTACCACGTTCGCTTTGTCCGGCGTTACCGATCCAAGGGGCCCCTTGGTGCCAGACTCTAGGAGCAGGACCAGGAGACTAAGTTTTCACGTGCTAGTCATAGGAGCGAATGGTAGCCAGCGCAGCTGACGCGACACTAAAGATAGCTCCCTATTTGAGAGTCTATCGCATCACTCCTTACGTTATGCGTACAGGTAAAGTTAGGTTGCGCAGGCTCACACGAAGAAAACCAAGTGGTTGCTAGTCGGCGAAGGCTTGATCCAGCGGAACGCGGTAGCCCGTTGCCAAGCGGTTTGTCTCATTCGCCATCCCCACTACAGCCTGCAGCTCACCAAACATTGCGTCCGTCATTCCTGCGTTGCGCGCCGCCGCGAGGTGAGAGGCAATGCAATAAGGGCAATTGTTTGTAACGCTTACTGCTACGTAGATCAGTTCTTTCGTCAGAGCATCCAGAGCACCAGGCGCCATGATCTGCTTCAGGCTATGCCAGGTGCGCTCTAGCGTTTCAGGGTGAGCCGCTAGGCATTTCCAGAAATTGTTTACCTGATCCACCTTGCGAGTCTGCATGATGTCGTCGTAGACCGCGCGTACACGCTGACTGCCCTGTTCGTATTCGATTAGATGCTTTGATGACATTGGTTTTACCTCTTGCTTGACCAGACTGTGTGCCCTGTAACTGGCGTCAGAAGGCGCCAGGATTCTCTGATGAGGTATTCGTTTGATCTAGCCGTCATAGCTCGCCCTGTTCATTCGATGTTCCATCGGATCTTGGGCGAGGCAGAACTGGGTTTGCGGTATTACGGTTGCCGGTCTCCAACAGCAAGTGTCGGGGGCTCACTCCATGACAACGGAGAGCACGTAGCTCTGTTTGCTGACTGCAGTGCGGGTCAGCACAGCTTTGCCACTTCCTACCTCTAACGTCAGAGGCGATCCTTTCATAATCGCCTCGTCAAATGAATGCGGAATGGACAGCCCCAACGCTCGAACAGAGAGGCGTTTGGTAGCCCTTATCAGCTCCCTCTTCGCTCCGTCTTCGTCCGAAGGCAAAAGCACGTTGAGTATCACCTTAACTCGACTAGCAACCCCGCTTCCTCCTTCTGCAGAGTAGGAGATTTTATTTCCGTCGCTCGCGTTCGTTTTTATCAACCGGGTGCCGCTGGTACAGCCTTCATGCCCATCTTGATAAGTCGTCCATTCGCCGGCACGAAGTTGGGTGTCGTTAAGCACCGTACAGATTTGGGCCGTCGATAGCGGTTGGAGATCTGCAAGGCAGCTGATGGAGGTAAAAATCGTTGCGAGGCCGATTGCAAGTCGAAACATTTCAATGTTTCTCCGTGGTGAATGATTGACCCCACTGAGAGCTGCCGCAGCAACGTCCCTGAGCTCGGGCTTGGCGCAAGCCAAGCGGGAGGGGCAATGCAGGTTTGAAAAGCAGCCAAACAAGGAAGGTTGTGACTGATGTGCCAACCAGCATCCCACTAACAAACGTCAGCCCGTACGCGAGCTGATTGCGGGCGTTGGTGTCATCAAAAAGAAAAGGCAGCAACGCATTGATACCGAATATCAATGCGCTCATCAGGATCACGGCAATCGCTGTTTTAACGGTACGTGACCATAGTCGGGTAGGGGGATGCCGCTTTGGGCATCTGGCGGCTACTTTTGCATGGCTACCACCATTAGAAGGATAGATCACGAATATTTCCTCCGCGCGCCGGTAATGTCGTGAAGACGTGGAATTCATATCTGTGGCCCTCCGACTCTTGGCGAGAGCTCACCGTCTTGGACGCTCAATGCGATCGCACCAGAGATCGCGGCGATCGCCGCTGCTGCGACAAATGCAATCGCCTAGCTAGTGATCGGATCGGTATTTCTGCGCTGAACGCAGACACTGCCGCAATAACCGCGATGCCCAGCGCTCCCCCGATTTGTTGATCCATTTGTACCGGGCCTGAAGCTGCCCCAGCTTGTTGGTTTGTTATCCCGGTGACTGAGGGATTACTTCAGAGTCAGATCTGCGAGGCGCCGCCGTCGACGAACAGTTCAATCCCGTTGATGTAGCCCGCAGCGTCGCTGGCGAGAAACGAAACAGTTTGTGCAATATCGTCCGGAGCGCCGATACGGCCCACAGTGCTTTTTTCGGCCAGGAATGCAAAAACGCCTTCCGCTTGCTCTTTGGGGAAATAGGCATCAAAGCCAGGCGTGCGGGTTGGCCCGGGGCTGACCACATTGATGCGAATGCCTGAGCCTCGGAGCTCTTGAATCCAAGCGCGTACCAGATTCCTGACACCAGCTTTGGCTGCACCGTATACGCTCATGCCTTCTGGAGGGTTGATGGATGCGGTTGAACCAATGAGGATTACCGACCCGCCGTCTAGCATAAGGGGGAGAGCGCCTTGAACAGTGAAGAGCACTCCTTTGAGGTTGGTGTTGAGTGTTTCGTCTACGTGAGCCTCGGTAATCAGCCTTAGCGGTGCTGGTTCCGCCCCGCCCGCGTTTGCGACGAGGACATCGACCCGCCCATATTGATCCTGAACACGTTCATACAAGGCCTTGATGTCAGCGACTTTGCTAATGTCGACGACCATCCCCGACGCCTGCTGTCCGATTTCAGCCACAGCTTTCTCGAGTTTTTCGGGGTTGCGGCCGGTGATCAGCACGCGCGCTCCGCGTTTGGCCAGGTCTTTGGCAATGCTCAAGCCTATGCCTGAGGACCCGCCAGTGATTAACGCAATTTTGTTATCAAAGGACATGATTGAACCCTGCTGTCGTTTTATGTAGCGATCACTATATTGGTGGTTGTGTCTGTCTGCAAGAGGAATATAGTGGTCGCTATAGCTGGGGTCGCGCTGAGCCGCAGCAGGGTTTACAATAGGGAATGACTAGGGAATCTACGGAAATGAATACAACGATACGCCGCCGCCGGCCGGCGTTTGACCGCGAAGAAGGTGTTCGAATCGCGCAGGAACTCTTCCATGCGCGTGGGTATGATGCGGTAAGCATCGCGGATTTAACCAAGGCCATGGGTATTGTTCCGCCCAGCCTCTATGCCGCATACGGCAGCAAGCTGGACCTGTTTGAGCGAGCGATGAACAGGTACGTGTCGACCAGCGCCCTTCCCATAGATGTTCTGTTGGCCGTGGAAGGTAAGCCTTCCGAAGTTCTAACCAATCTTTTTGTCACCGTAGCGAAGCATTACACCGACCACCCCACTCTTCGCGGCTGCATGGTTACTGAGGCGATGCGGGCGGATGACTCTGAGGCGGCAGCAATCGCTATACGGATTGCGAGCCCAGCCATCGAGGAGATTCGTTCCTACGTAGCCCAACACGCGCTGCCGGACAAGGTCGATGGGATTACCGACTACGTTGTCATGACGTTGCGTGGCTTGTCGTCCTACGCGTGTTTGGGTTACGCCCAGGAAAAGCTCGTGGAATGTTCGAAAGTCGCTGGCCGAGTTTTTGAGTCCGAATTCTCGCTGAATTGAGCGGGCGGCGTTGCCTGATAGGAGTCTTCCTATACCGCTCATCTTTTCACCGGCACGGGATCAGCATACCCCGCATTTTCTCTAGTTCGAGACATGGGGATTTTGGATTCCCTGTAGACACCCCTTAGTGGGCGACGTCCCTCGCTCATCGCGCATGTCCTTCATCTCCTCGCTTCTCATTCTTAAGCCACCTCCCCCCGTTTGAGGGGGACGCTTAATCGTTTAACTATCTCACCCATCCGAAAAGCGTTGCTTGGCGCTTAAAATCTATATAGTGTTCGATACATACGGAATCATATGGCCACCACGAGGGAAGCTCGTGCTCCGAGATCGAGTGATTTTAGTTACGGGTGGCGCTTCTGGTATCGGTTTGGTCGTGGCTCAAGGGTTGGCAAGTCACGGTGCCGAGCTCATCGTGACGGGAGTGACCCAAGGGCAAATTGATAATGCTGTCGCGAAGCTGGGCTTTTACGCCACTGGCATAGTGGTCGACCTTTCGAGAGTTGGGGATGTTGACCAGTTGTTTTCTAGAGTTCGGGTGACCCATGGCCGTTTGGACGTGTTGGTCGTAACCACCGGCGTAAACAGCAATCTGCCGCCGCTAGGGAAAATCACTGAAAAGGCGTTCGACCGGACGTTCGATACGAACTTGAAAATGGTCACATTCGCCATTCAGGCAGCCCGGCCAATGATGGGGGATGGAGGTGCCATCGTTGTTATCGGTGACTACCCTTTGACTGAGCCTGAGGAAGGGAAGAGTTTATGTTGCGTCACGAAATCTGCGCTTCGTGCATTGGTAGACGGATGGATAGCTGAGCTTAAGGATATCGGGGTGAGGGTCAATTTACTCACAGCAAACTCAGCGGTGTCCCCGGTAAGTTCGAGAAGTGTTACTCCAGTCGGCGAGCATGTTTTTTGCTCGCTGAGGAATCGGTGGTCTTTCGAACTCAGACATTCCCACAGCGAGATCGTCGAAGTGGCGACATTCCTAGCTAGTGACGCCTCCCGGTATTTGAGCGGTGTGGAGCTCGTTGTGGACAAGGGATGACGCACCTTTTGGGATTTTTGTAACTGGTCGGTCGAGAGCGATCAGCAGCTTTATGAGGCTCTCCCACCTGCGGCAGTGCCTGCCAGCAGTATCCAATAAAACCATATAAAAACAATAACTCCGACTCACTGGAAGCTCCCGTTTTCAGGAGTTTTTTGCCTTGGATATAGAAATTAACAATCAATTTTAAGCATGCCGAGAGGGTGTGCCACTGGATAGTGAGTCGCATAAATGAACAAGCTGTTGAGGCGTATGAAAATAGGTACCCGGTCAGCCGCGGGGTTCTCGGTTATAACTTGTATGCTGATAGGTATTGGATGCTTTAGCCTTTTGCAGATGGGACGTTTGCAGCATGCAACCGATGATATCAATCAGCTGTGGCTGCCCACTCTGAATAAAGTCCAGCAGCTTGGTGCGGAGGTAGCAAGTATGCGGCTAGAGGGGCAGCGCTATCGTGCAAGTACAGATCCCGTTTACAAAAAAAACAGCGCGGAACTGATCCGTACCACTCAGGTAGAAATCGATAAAATTCTAGAGGATTTGCGTCATGGAATGACGCGTCCAGATGAAAAAAGGGATCTCTCCGGGTTTGAAGAAGTTTACGGGCGTTACATTCAAGAGCTGGGTAAATTGGTGTACCTCACTAGCCGTGATCAGGGTGATGCTGCTGTTCAAGAGATAAATGCCAATCTTGCCGAAGCAGGCCGCCAGCTTACGACTCATCTGAAAGATCTGACTGGTCACCAACAAGCGGGAGCGAATGACGCTGCTGCTGCTTCGATGAGCCTATTCAAAGAAGTGCAGTTTGTAGTCGCATCCACGCTGTGTTTAGCCGTGCTGGTCACGATACTTTTGGCTTGGTATCTAACTGTCAGTATCGTTTCACCTATCCGGCAAGCGGTAGAGATTGCGACCACTATCGCGGCAGGGGATCTGACTTTTCCGATCGATAAGTCAGGCACTGACGAGCCGGCATTGTTGTTGGCGGCCATGGATGGCATGCAAGCCAATCTGAAGACGACCATTGCTTCGATAGGGAATACGGCGAGTCAGTTGGCAGCAGCAGCGGAGGAAGTGAGTTCGGTAATCAGTGACATGAGTGGCGGATTGACCAGGCAAAATGCGGATATTGAGTTGGCGTTTGCCTCGGTGCAAAAGCTCAGTAGGGCTGTTGATGAGGTCGCGAAAAATGCCGTCTCCACTTCCGAGCTTTCCCAGACATCGGAGTCTGGCTCTAGGGATGGTAAGGGGCAGGTCGAGGAAACCGCGAGCCGGCTGGAGAACCTAGAGCGTCAGGTGCGGCTCAGCTCTGCCGAGGCTCAGGAATTCCTCAATCAGACACAGGCGATCAGTAAGGTGCTGGATGTCATTCGTGGCATCGCAGACCAGACGAACTTACTCGCGCTCAATGCCGCCATCGAGGCAGCAAGAGCGGGGGATGCAGGTAGAGGCTTTGCTGTGGTGGCAGACGAGGTTCGCGCTCTGTCTCACACGACTCAGTCCTCAATATTCAATATTGAGTCGATGATTCAGTCGATTCAGGACGGAAGCAGCAGCACCGTCAGCTCTCTGCAGCACAGCGCAAAGCAGGCTAACGAGACGTTGGACGTTGCGCTCGCCGCGGGCAGTGCATTGGAAAAAGTGTCCCAGGCGGTATCCCTGATCAACACGCAGAATCTGATGATCGCGAACGCAACTGAAGAGCAGTCACAGGTCGCACAGAGGGTGAGTGAGAGTCTCAGTTCTATTCGTGACGTGTCTATTCAGACGGCTACAGGTGCCACTCAGACCGCTGCAGCAAGTCATGAGCTGGCAAGAATTGCCAGCAACATGTCATCGATGGTGAAGAAATTCACCCTTGCCTAATTCAGCTCTGAAAGCACGACGCGGTGGTTTGTCTGGCGCTTACTGAGAGGCGTTCGCCTGCGAAAATGGCGCAGGCGCCGCGCTTGACGTTTTGATCTTGCGGCTTTAGGCTTCGCCGATCTTGCCGTATCTGTGCAAGGAAATTTTAAACCCTCTGCCACCCTGCATCCGGCTGCCGCTTAGCGCAAGCGGATCGCCCCACAAGTCAGCCTCGATTTTTCAACGTGCAAGGCGATTATATCGATCGCTACAAAGCGCTTGCTCCCGAGCTTGTGGCTATGTGAAGATAGCTATGTATCGATCGCTATATAGCTCGTATTTTTACGAGCCCTCTTGGAGTAATTGTGATGACTAGCACCAACAACGGCTTGGATATTCTGGCACGACTGGACGCGGAGAGCTCGATCCATCGTCTTCATGCTACCTACACCCACCGGTTGGACAGCGGTGATTTTGAGGGTGTGGCGGATGTACTCCAGCACGCTGTGTTGCATGTAATGGGTAATGAGGCCTCGACCATCGACGGTTTGCTGACATTCTTCAATGCAGGCCTGCAGGTTCATGCCGACGGTACGCCTCGTACCTGGCACACGGTTGCGAATGTGCTGATTAATGTCGACGCTTCGGGTGAAAAGGCGAGTTCGGAAAGCTATTACACCGTGCATCAGCAACTCGATGGTTTTCCTTTGCAGCCAATTTGCACCGGTAAATACCTCGACCAATTCGAGCGTCATGATGGTGAATGGCGCTTCAGTCGCCGTGAAGTGACGCTGCGTCTGCCTGGGGATCTGCAGCACCATGTTCAAGGCGCGCAAACCGACGCTGTAGCGCAACACGCCTGATTGCCTTAGGGCTTGTGTACGCCCACTCGCCGGCAAGGCGGTAAGCAGCGGTTCGATTTGTCTCCTTGGCGAATTAAGGCCAAGGAGAACATGGGTTATGTGATGCGACAGGGCGTTCGTGCCTGTTCGCATATGGGAGGGCACCGCGACAGGCTGCTCTCCGTTCCCATCACATATATCCATTCAGCCCTCCCTGTAAGAGCGCGAGCGGCGCAGGCGACAACATCTCAACTCATCAGGCTGGATGTCCTTCGCGGGGCATGCAGATTCTTAAACATGAGGAATATGCGTCATGACGAATAAACGACAAGCGCTGGTAACCGGTGCTAACAAGGGGATTGGCCTTGCAATTGCCCGCGGTTTGGCTGAGGCAGGTATGTCTGTATGGATCGGGGCTCGAGATCAGACGCGTGGCGAGTTGGCAGTGGCCAAGCTGCGTGAGGAAGGGCACGACGCCTATTTTCTCGAGCTGGACGTTGCAGATGAGCAGAGCGTACTGAAAGCGGCGCAGACGTTGAGCTCCGAAATCGACGCGCTTGATGTATTGGTCAACAACGCAGGAATTGCAGTGGACATGACGCTTCCTCCGAGCCGTATCCGGATGGAAGACATGAAAGCTGTTTTCGAGGTCAACCTTTTTGGCCCGGTGCGTGTCACTCAAGCTTTCCTGCCGCTGCTTAAGGCTGCCAGCCAGGCGCGGATCGTAATGATGGGTAGTGGAGTTGGTTCGCTTACGCTTATCACCGATCCGACCTCACTTTATTCGACAGTCAATCTGCTGGACTACACGTCTTCAAAAGTTGCGCTGAGTGCTGTGACGGTCTCGTTCGCCAAAGAATTGGAACCCTTGGGCATCAAAGTCAACGTTGTTGAGCCTGGACACGTACGCACCGATCTCAATGGGAATTCCGGTTTCCTCACGCCCGATGAAGGTGCTGTGACGGCTATCAAGGCAGCGCTGCTCGATGCTGATGGCCCTACCGGAGGTTTCTTTGGTAGCCATGGCCGGCAGCCTTGGTGACGAGAGTCTCGGTGAGCGGACGCGTTTTGCCGCGTAGAGCCTCGGGCTTAGATCTTTCTGCCTAGCACCATTGCTTTAGAAACTCGGCCTTTCTTTTGGATGGCAGTGGTGGTGCTCACCTTTTAGGTTTTGTGCGTCAGCGAGAACGAAATGTTGAGCGAAAGCGGATGTGCTCACATCCGCTGAAACGTTTGATGGATGGAAGCATGGCCAGGGGAACAAATCCTTCTGGCCATGCTTCTTTTTGTCTTGCTTACAGCCTTCCGGCATCCCGGTCAGGGCCGCGAGAAGGATCTATATCCCGCTTTTGCAGCCACGTTTAGGCCATCCGAATCCAACGAACAGCGGTATCATCGATGCGTATATCCATTCAGACCCGACTCGTCCTGCTTTGCATATTTCCTCTCATCATACTGGCGTCGCTGACGGCCGCAGTATCGATTCTCGAGCTTCGGCGAGCTGCAGATGAGCAGCTTGTAGAAATGAATGACCTGCTGATAGCGGAACGAAAGACCTCCCTTGAACACTCGGTTCAAATCGCCCAGAGCATCATCGAGCCTATTTATCGTAGCTCTGCGCCTGGCGACCTTGTAGCCCGGGCGAAGGCGGTGGAGCTTTTGAAGCAAATGCGTTACGGGAAGGATGGATATTATTTTGGCTATGACTCGCAGAGCGTCCGAGTATTTTGGGCCGATAAAGACGTCAAGATAGGAACCAGCTTCAAGGACTTCCAAGACCCCAACGGTGTTTATGTGGTCAACGCTCTTGTGGCTGCTGGCAAAAGCGGTTCGCATTTTCAGGCCTACAGTTTTCCTTTGCCTGACAGCGATCGTCTGGTAAGCAAGATCGGGTACGCGCTCTACCTAGATAAATGGGATTTGATGATTGGTACATCGGTCAATCTCGATGATATCGCGGTTCAAATGGATAGCATCGCGGTTGAACTCAAGAACCGGAATCACCGAGTTGTGAAGTGGGTTGCCGCGCTGAGCGTGTTTGTTCTGCTGATATTGGCGACCGTGGCAACGGTGCTCATCCGGCGGATGCTCAAGCCACTCAAAAAGCTTCGCGATAACCTGGATCAGGTAGCCGCAGGCGACGGTGATTTGACCGTGAGAATCATCGTGTCGGGTAACGATGAGATCGGGGACCTGGCCGGAGCTTTCAACCGGTTCGTAGATAAAATTCACAGCCTTGTCGGCCATGTAAAAGACATCACCAGCCACTTGAACGATCATGTTTTGAGCGTCTCTGGCCAGGTTGAGCTCACCGAACAAGCAACCCAACTCCAGATGATTGAGACCGATCAGGTGGCTGCGGCGATCAACGAGATGTCCGCTGCAGCGGTTCAGGTTTCAGGTAGCGCCGCCGAGGCGTCCGTGGCGGCGACTAATGCCGAAAATCTGGCAAGTGCGGCCCGGAAAGTGGTTGAAGCAAGTGTTAGGCATGTACATGGGTTGACTGCCAATCTGGAAAGCAGCAGCGCTGCGCTTGACCATTTGCAATTCGAGGTCGGGTCTATTGAGCGGGTGTTGGTAGTTATTCGTTCAATTGCGGAGCAGACAAATTTGTTGGCCTTGAATGCCGCTATTGAAGCCGCTCGGGCTGGCGAGGCGGGGAGGGGATTTGCGGTTGTAGCCGACGAGGTTCGAGCGTTAGCGAGTCGAACACAGTCCAGTACGCTTGAGATTCAATCGATGATTGGACGATTGCAATCAGGAGCGGCGGCAACTGTCGAGTCGATGCAGCAGTCTTGTGAGGCGGGTAGATCGACCAGCGGTGAGGCAGAAAAAGCAATGGCGGCGCTTTCGGAAATCACGTCCCTGGTGAGCACGATAAATGCGATGAACGCCCAGATCGCGAGTGCGGCTCATCAGCAGACGGTGGTCTCGGAAGACGTCAACAGAAGCGTTCAGCAAATCGCATTGGCTTCTGAAGACATGGCGAAGAAAACCAATGAAAGCTCAAGAGCTACGCGCAAATTGGCGAATCTGAGCTCGAGTCTTGGAGATGCTGTTCATCAATTTCAGGTTTAAATAGTCGCCCTGTACTCAAGCCGTATTACGTAGGCTTGGGTGCTTCATGCCCTGAATCAAGGCGCCACAGGGTGGCGCCTTGATTCAGTCGGCTGTCGATGCGCGTTACCGGCTTAGCTGACCTCTTTGGCCACTGCTTCGATTGACGCTTGAGTGATAGAAATGATTTCGTCTGCTTCGGCGGTCGTCAACACCAGAGGCGGTGCGAATCCGAGGACATCAGCATGCGGCAATGCCCGTGCGATTAGCCCGCGCTCCATGCATGCGGCCGCAATCATGGGGCCAACCTTTCTCGCAGGGTCGAAAGGAGTACGCTGGTCTTTGTCGGCTACGAACTCAACCGCTGCGAGCATTCCTACACCTCGTACTTCGCCAACGATAGGGCTGTCCTTCAACGCTTCGCGAAGACGCTGATTGAAATAGGCCCCAACCTGCGCCGCGTTCGTAGCGATGTTCTCTGTCTCGAGGATATTGAGGTTCGCCAGCGCAGCAGCTGCACATACTGGATGGCCCGAGTAGGTCCAACCGTGGCCCATCGGGCCTTCGCGCGTCGACGCCTGCTCGATGACATCCCAGACTTTCTCACCGATGATCGAGGCCGACATTGGTGCGTATGCACTGGTCAAACCTTTTGCGACAGTGATCAGGTCCGGCTTCATATTGAAAAATTGGCTACCCATGGGAGTGCCCAGACGGCCAAAACCACAGACAACCTCGTCTGCAATTAGCAGTACGTCGTATTTGGAAAGCACTGCCTGGATAGCCTCCCAGTAACCAACCGGAGGAACGATGATTCCCCCCGTTCCCATTACTGGTTCGCCAATGAATGCCGCAACGGTATCAGGCCCCTCTTTTAGAATGAGCTGCTCAAGGTCCTCGGCGCACAGGCGGACGTACGCAGCCTCATCCATCCCGGCAGGCGCTTTGTAAAAGTGTGGGCACATGGCGTGCCTGACGTCTTGCTGAGGCAGATCGAAGTTCTGATGGAAGCTGGGCAGCCCGGTGAGGCTCCCGCTCATGATTCCCGAACCGTGATAGGCACGCTGGCGTGCGATGATTTTCTTTTTTTGCGGGCGGCCCAAAACGTTGTTGTAGTACCTGACAAGTTTGATTTGGGTTTCGTTGGCATCTGAACCAGAAAGCCCGTAATAGACTTTCTTCATCCCTGTTGGAGCCCAATCGATGATCCGGCGCGACAGCTCGATGATCGCTTCGGACGAATGCCCGGCGTAGGTATGGTAATAAGCCAGCTGCTTCGCTTGCTCATACATCGCCTCAGCAATTTCAAGGCGGCCGTATCCGATATTCACGCAATACAGCCCGGCGAATCCGTCGATGAACTCGCGTCCCTCACTGTCTTTTACGCGGATGCCCGAGGCGCTCTTGATGATTCTTCCCTTGAGCGCTCCAGTGGCATGGTCATGTGCATGTGTGGATGGATGCATGAAGTGCGCACGGTCCGCTTCAAACAATTCGTCGTATTGAGTCATGCTGATACCTCCAGTAATGGAAATGAAGCTCGTCAGGAAACGGGGGCGGTGTCGGTCTTGATGTGAACGTCCAGCTCAAGTTCGACCCAAGCTTTATCGGGCAGACTGCTGACTCCGACCGCTGTGCGAGCAGGTAAAGGAAGGCTGGGAAACGCTATTGCGAGGATTTCCGAGGCGGCGTCTAAGACCGCAGTGTGAGCAGTGAAGCTTTCATCGCTTCGGATGAAGCCGCGCAATCGAACCAGGTGCATGACTTGCCCCAGTTGACCTTCGCACGCCAGGTTGAGGGCCGCCAATGTGTTGAGCATCGCTACGCGTGCAGCAGCCCGCGGAGTTTCCAAATCGCTTCGCTCTGAGCAGACACCTTGCAGCGCTACGCCATCGATGCGGCAGGTCTGCCCGCTAATACTCACGTGTTTGACGTAACCTGCGATGAGGCAGGAGTACGGCGCGTAGTGGCCCTTGGGCTTAGGCGCTTGAGGGAGGTTTAGGCCTGATGCTGCCAGTCGCTTTTCGGGTGTAACGGCTGTCATAAAGGTCCTCCAGCACTCAAGCATTAGCCTGCGTGACAAACTTGCTGTTTAAATAATTTTCGATCGCCTCGCTGCCACCTTCAGCGCCATGCCCAGAATCCTTGATGCCACCATTGGGTGTTTCAGGGAGCGCCAAACCCGCGTGGTTGATAGACAGCATCCCGCTTTCGATACCTTGAATAAGCCGATGTGCAGTAGCGCTCGACGTCGTATATGCGTAGGAGGCAAGTCCGTAAGGCAGCCGATTAGCTTCGGTCAGGGCGTCATCGAGATCTTCAAAAGAGCTCAGCAGTGCCAAAGGGCCGAAGGGTTCTTCATTCATTGCTCTGGCGGTCGCCGGTACATGTCCAAGAACCGTAGGTTGAAAGAAACACCCCTGTTCCCCTACCTGTTCGCCTCCGCAGAGCAACTCGGCGCCACATGCGATCGCATCTTCTGTAAAGGCCTTCATTGCTGCCAGGCGCCGGCTGTTCGCCAGCGGTCCCATGCCGGTGTCAGGTGACAAGCCATGGCCTACGCGAATAGCTTTCGCATGCGTTACGAACTCAGATGCGAAGCGCTCATAGACGCTTGCTTGAATCAGAAAGCGAGTGGGCGAGATGCACACCTGCCCAGCGTTACGAAATTTACTGGCTGCCATTGTCTGGGCTGCAACCGAGATATCTGCATCAGCGCAGACGATGACCGGGGCATGGCCCCCAAGCTCCATCGACATGCGCTTCATATGAATCCCCGCCATGCCTGCCAGTCGTTTGCCGACAGGAGTCGATCCGGTGAAGGTCACTTTTTGAATCACAGGATGGGCGATCAGATAAGACGAGATCTGGGCCGGGTCGCCGAACACTAGATTCAAAACGCCAGGGGGAACACCCGCATCTGCGAAGGCCTGAATCAACGCGGCAGGAGATGCGGGTGTTTCCTCGGGAGCTTTAGCGATGATCGAGCAACCTGCCGCAAGCGCCGCGCAAATTTTCCTCACGATCTGATTGAGCGGAAAATTCCATGGAGCGAAAGCTGCGACTGGACCGACCGGCTCGCGAATGACCATCTGAGCGACGTGCCGACTGCGAGAAGGGATTACACGTCCATAAGTTCGCAAGGCTTCTGATGCAAACCAGTCAATCACGTCGGCAGCTGCAAGTGTCTCCGCTCTGGATTCAGCGAGCGGTTTTCCTTGTTCGAGCGTCATTAGGTGCGCAATCGATTCGAATCGCTCTCGAATCAGGGTAGCCGCCTGACGCATCACCTTGGCACGAGTGAAGGCAGGGGTGTCTTTCCAGGCGAGGAAACCCTGCGACGCGGCACTGAGGGCAAGGTCAAGGTCCTCAATTGTGGCACTCGCGACCGAGCCTATGGTTGACCCGTCTGCTGGGCTGATGATCGCAAGTGTTTTTTCATCCGAGGCCTGGCGCCACGAACCATTGATATACAACAGGGTATTGGGGTAATTCATAGATCTCTCCTGAGGGTCGTGTCTCAACCTATCAAGGCAATTCCGCGCGCAGCACGAGACGGCCGTTTACCGAGCCTTCCCGCAGGCGCACTAAGGCCTGATTTGCATCCTCTTGAGGGACTATCTCTACGGGGATGGGGGCCAGCTTGCCGGTCTGGGCGAGCGCGACGACAGCGCGCAGGTCTGCGGGCGATCCGACGAAGCTGCCTTGGACGGTCAACGCGCGGGTCGCCATGATGGGCAGCGGGATGGTGAGGTCTCCGCCGTACAGACCTACCTGTATCAGCTTTCCGCCTTTGCGCAGGCTGTCAAATGAGAACCGGGCGCTACTGGACCCGTTTACGAAATCAATGACTGCAGCAACTGGGCCACCGCATGTTTCGATGATGCGTGCTGCGACATCTTCACCACCTGCGTCCACCACGTCAGAGGCGCCATGCAGTAGCGCTGCTTCACGTTTTTCTGGACTGATTTCCACCACTACGATCTTGGTATGCCCGAGCGCTATGGCCATCGATATCGCAGCCAGTCCCAAGCCGCCAGCGCCGATAAGCACGAGCGATTCTTCGGGTGGTAGTGGCAGTACCTTGCGCAGTGCTGCATGTACTGTGATCCCTGAACACGCGTAGGTGGCCGCAACGGCGGGATCAAGGTTGCCAGGGTCCACAAGATGACGCGGATGAGGCACAACCACGTGAGAGCCGTAGCCCCCATGCTGATATACCCCGATGCTTCTGAGCTGCTGGCACATATTGTCTTGTTCGGCTTTGCATGCGCTGCATTCCCCGCAGCCCACCCATGGATAAACAATTAGCATGTCACCGACTTCAACGCCTGATGCATCCGGGCCGAGGCGGGCAACACGGCCAACCACCTCGTGCCCCATGGCCAGTGGAAGAGTCATTCCACGTTCGGTCATCTGTAGTCGTTTTGATCCGCCTAAATCGTAATAGCCATCCCAGATGTGCAAGTCGGAGTGGCAGACTCCGCAGTACGCAACCTCGAGCAAAATTTCGGTGCCAACGGGCTCCGGAGTTTCAAGCTCAAGGTGGCGCAGCGGTTGCCCGCATTCGCATACAGCCCATGCTTTCATTACGCGTACCCGTCGATTCAAGATGGATAAAAGGGTCAGTGAATGTGCTGCAGAAATTCCTGCAGTCGTTGACTGGGTGGGTTGGTCAGCAGGTCTGATGGGGGACCGTCATGCGCAATCGTTCCTCCATCCATAAACAAGAGCCTCGAGCCTACCGTGCGGGCAAAGCCGATTTCGTGGGTCACCACGACCATCGTCATGCCTTCAGCGGCCAACGCCTGCATCACCTTGAGAACCTCATGTCGAAGCTCGGGGTCGAGCGCTGAGGTGGGTTCGTCAAACAGGATGAGTTTGGGCTGCACGGCCAAGGCGCGAGCGATCGCCACTCGCTGCTGTTGTCCACCGGAGAGCTGTGATGGGTAATGATGCTGGCGATTGCTTAGGCCGACCTTGTCCAGCAACTGTGCAGCTATCTCTCGTGCTTGAGCCTTGGATTGCCCCCGGGCCCGAATAGGCCCGAACATCACGTTTTCCAAAGCCGTCAGGTGAGGAAACAGGTTGAATTGTTGAAATACCATGCCTGCTTCGAGACGGATTTGACGCAGTTGGGCTGAGCCGCCCAGAACGCTAATTCCGTCTACCTTGAGATCGCCGCCACTGATGTGTTCAAGACCGTTTATGCAGCGAAGCAAAGTGGATTTCCCGGAGCCAGACGGCCCGATGATGACGACGACCTCACCTTGAGTGATCTTCAGGTCCACTCCGTTGAGGATCGTGTGGTCGCCATACCGCTTGATGGTGCCTTCGAATTGAATCATGGCGTAGCTGTGCCTCGTTCAAGCAGTCGCAGCAGTCCTGCCACTGCGCTGATAAGCAGCAAGTAGATGACGGCAACAGTGCTCCAGATCTCGACGGTCTTGAAGTTTGCCGACATGATTGCCTGTCCTTCTCGGGTCAACTCGGCGACCCCGATAACCAGGAATATGGCGGTGTCCTTAATGCTCGATATCACCTGGTTTCCCAGCGCCGGAATTGCACGGCGCACAGCCAACGGCGCCAACACATAGAGCAGCACACGCCAGAACGGCAACCCCATTGCGAGACCTGCTTCGCGTAAGCCGTTAGGGATCCCCTGAAGCGCACCACGCACGATTTCAGCGAAGAATGCCCCTGAGTTGAGTGCGATAGTGATGATTGCCGCGTTGACCCCGCTGATGCGCAGGTCCGCCAGCATAGGTAGCGCGAAGTAGATGAACATCACCTGGACGACGATTGGCGTCCCGCGAATGAGGCCAACATATCCGCGGGCCAATGCATTCAGCACTCGACCGTAGGTCAATGCTGTCCCTGTCAATGCGCCGATGATCAAGCCCGCGATCAAACCGGACACCGAGATAAAGATAGTGACCTGCAGACCGGCTAGCAGATCCGGCAATGCGGCTGGGATGGCCGCCCAATCAAAGTTCATGCGAGGTAGTCTCCGTTGGCTGTGACGTCTAGATCCTGCGTTCGCAAATCAAGCCGGATCTGGAGCCTGGCCGAACCACTTGCGGTGCAGCTGCTCGTAGCGACCATCTGCCTTGATCTTGGCCAGCTCTTTGTTGACCGGCTCAACCCAGCGACTACCTTTTTGAAAGCCGATACCGTAGTCCAGACCGGTCACGATAGGAGGCGTGATGAGCTTGACCTTGCCTTTGCCTTCTGTGTTCGCGTAGTACACCAAGTTAGGCGTGTCGTGAACTACGGCGTCAATACGACCGGTTTGTAGTTCCAACAGGGCATTCACGATGTTTGGATATTGCCTTACATCGACGGTCTTCAACGATTGCAGATAAGAAACAGTGGCTGTTCCTGTTTCGGCTGCGACGACTTTTCCTTTTAATGACTCTGCGTTAGTAATGTCGTTGTTATTGATGCTGACGATGGCGC
Organism: Pseudomonas salicis; assembly: GCF_057128705.1. Taxonomy (NCBI): domain Bacteria; kingdom Pseudomonadati; phylum Pseudomonadota; class Gammaproteobacteria; order Pseudomonadales; family Pseudomonadaceae; genus Pseudomonas; species Pseudomonas salicis. The sequence continues at coordinate 879,995 of NZ_JBSKHU010000001.1, read as the reverse complement.
TCTCGCCGGTCTTATAATAAGAATCTGAATAGTCGATCACTTTTCTGCGTTCTTCCTTGATGTACAATCCGGCCAGGACCACATCAATGTTGCGGGTCTGCAGAGCAGGGACCAAGCCACCGAAATCCATAGGCTGGAGCCGCCATTTGACACCTAGGCCTTTTGCGATTTCACGCCACAGGTCGATGTCGAAGCCTACATATTCATTGCCTTGCTTGAATTCGAACGGAAGAAAAGATGTGTTGCAACCTACGACTAATTCCTCCTCTGCGCTGGCGAATACTGCGGTTAAGGAAAGAGGAATAGCGATAAGCCAATGCTTGAGCTTCTGGAAACGGCGCATGATTGATCCTTTATTAGTTTAATATCAGTATGCGGCAGTTAGAAATGGAACTTGATCCACGCCATGGCGCGGGTCGGATCTCGAATTGTGGGTGTCTTATTGTGCTGAATGGGTCAGCTGTTTCACTCGCTGACGGTTTGATGTTAGGACCGGGGAGGGGGTGAGACAAAACCAAAGCGCGACTGGGGCTGATCCAATTTGCGACAGCAATTTCGAGTCTGAGTGCGTGGGTAAGGCAAACGGTCAGGTACGAGCTAGGAACCAGGTATCAAGGTTTGATTGAGCTGCCGTGAATGTTTGGTCGCAACCCTAAGCTTTCCAGCAAGCGTGTGAGGTGACCGCTGTTGGCAAAGCCCAGCGCGCTACTCACGGCGGACAGACGATGGCCGCTGTTCAGCATTTCCATTGCGCGTGTTGCCAGCAGTCGGCGGCGTGCAGCTACCGGGCTAACCCCTAGCTCATCTTGGCAGACCCGCTGCAAGGTGCGGGTTGAAACCCCGAGGAGGCAGGCGACCGCTTCAACTGAGGGCATCTCGCAGCCATCGTCCAGCCCGCGCATAAATGCTCTCATCATCTGCGCGCTGAGGGCCTCCGATGCTGGTGCCAGATGCATGCGTCGGCTGCTGCCTAGTTGCTCAACCAGCGCTTTAACCAGCCATTCAGCACTGCTCGGCTTGAGCACTGGGGACATGAGCGCTTCGAGCATTGCCTGGCTTGATCCGTCTAAGTGAACTGGCCCCACCAGTTTAGTGAGGTCGATCAGATCGGGAGCGAGGTACAGCTCTCCGTGGTGTTGGCGAACGGTTTCGGAGCGCGTTCGATGGGCAACGGAAGCGGGCAAAAGAAGAGCGATGCCGCGAGTCAGCGTGATACTGCCTGCTTCTGATGGGGCTTCGCCTTCTGCGTCGGCCCAAGTGGTCTTGAGTCCGCCTAGTCGTGGCCACAGCAGCATGGCGCAGTCATGCATATGCCATCGATATTCGTACTTCGGTTGCTGACTCAACTGCAACGCAAAACCGGTCTCAGAAGCCATTGGCAGTTTTGATGACATATACGCGGTAATCGTCATAACCAAGGCTCCGCCGGAATCGGTATGTGCCCCCAGTCTCAACATCATCAGTGCCGCGTGCAACTGTTCACTGACGGGCGTCCACTGCCGCAAAACGGATTGGGCGTTGGCGGCTATTGGTTTGGATAGGGCAGGCAAGCCCCCATAGGCTGTGCCTCTTTATCGTCCAACGCCAAGGAGTAAACCGTTGAGTGACGTCAATTTGATCAGAGTATTTGTCAAGGATTCTGGTGGCGGGAACCCTGTGCCACTGGTTGCAAACGCCTCTAATATGAGCGCGGATGAGATGCGAAAAGTCGCGCTACACTACGGTCATGAATCTTGTTTCGTGATGCCTGTCGGCGACCCGGAATGTGACTATCACCTTCGATTTTTTGTGCCCGAGCATGAGATGGAAATGTGTGGGCATGCGACGGTGGGCACCATGTGGGCTTTGCGTCAATGGGGACTGTGGCAAGAGGACGTGGCTTGGGTGCAAACTTTAAGCGGACAGGTGCAAGTTGTCTGGGATGAGCCTACTAAACGAGTATGGATTTCCCAGCCGCCTGTGACCGTTGAGACCCTCAGCGACGACCAAGCTCATTTGATAGCGAGCGTTTTGGGCCTGCCTGCAGGCTCAGAAAACTTCACAGTGGTGAATGCCGCCACCAGTCGAGTGAAAACACTTATTCGGCTGTCTGACACTCATATTCTCAACACGCTCAAGCCGGATTTCAAATCAATCAAAGCCGTCTGTGAAGTCATCGGGTCGACAGGGCTTTATCCGTTCGCGGAGTCTTCTTCGGGCATGTACAGCGCGCGCCAGTTTCCAAAGGCTTCAGGATATCCAGAGGACGCAGCGACTGGGATTGCTGCGGCAGCATTATGGGGATATCTCGCTAAGACGGGCACCGCAGATCCAACGGCGGTCTGCGCCATTAGCCAAGGTGAGGCAATGGGCTCACCTTCTTTGATTGAGGTTAAAGCCCGCTACGATGAAGAGGGACGCGCTGCTGGCTGCTGGCTTAGTGGTGAGGTCATCTGGGCGGATGGTGCTCCGCGCGCTTAGAAATCAAGCGATCGCGTCGCGTATTTGTCGCTGTATCCACTCACAGAAAATGGTTACCCCGTAGCTGTGTTCTTGAGTGGTTGAGGTCAGCAAATAGTAGCCCGCGGCGCGCTCCATTGGCCTATTGAACGGTGTGATCAATCGTCCCGACTCCAACTCTTGTTTAAGGAGTCGGGTTTGCCCCATTGCTATTCCGAGCCCCTCGGCAGCTGCTTGGTAAGCCAGCAGGGAGCTGGGGAGCGACGCTCGATTGTCCTTATTGTTCAGATGCATGCCGTCGACAAAGGTCAGCCAATCTGGCCAGTCAGCGGTGCGGTAATGCGAGTCGAGTAGTTTGAAATGACGGAGATCCTCGGGAGCGTCTAACGGCGCCTTTCCTTGAAGTAAGGTGGGGCTGCAAACAGGCTCGATGATGTCAGAGAACAATTTGAGTGCTGAGGGCCCCGCCTGATCATCCCTTACAAATTCAATCGATATGTCCTGTTCATCCCGATCAAAGTTCGCAGGCTTAACGCCTGTGCTTAGCTGTACCTTGATATTGGGATACGCCGCTTCGAATCCAGGTAGGTAGCGAAGCAGCCATTTCGCAGCGAACGTTGTGTACGCTCGGATTCGCAATGTCTTGTCCTGCCGATGTATTCGCTCGGTCGCGCGCACGATTCCGGCAAACGCTGGGCCGATTTCCTGCTGGTATTCCATGCCTACCTTGGTCAGGGACACGCCTCTGGCTTCGCGCTGAAACAGGCGAACTCCCAGGTAATCCTCGATCAGTTGGATCTGCCGGCTGACAGCCGACTGCGATACGCTCAGCTCCTCTGCTGCTTTGGTCAGGTTGCCCAGCCGGGCGGCCGTTTCAAATACCTTGAGAGCGTTTAGGGGAGGGATGCGTCGCATGGGAGCCATACCAAAAACTCATGGATCACTACAGTATCGGAATTTGTCCTCCCGAGCTAGCAGCCAGATGATGGTGGTCAGTTGAACCCATAAGAGCATTAATAAAAATGAATTTTGAGCTGACAGACGATCAACGTGCTTTTCAGGATGCCATCCGCCGATTCGCCAAGGACAAATTGGCCGACGGAGCACTTGAGCGTGCCCACTCCACCGATTACCCGGCTGACATCGTGCAGTTACTCGTGGATCAAGGCCTCTTCGGCATTACGATCCCCGAGGCCGACGGAGGGATCGGTGGCCAGCTCATGGACGCGGTCATCGCGATTCAAGAGTTGGCGATGGTCTGTCCAAAGTCAGCGGATTTGGTTCAAGCCGGCAACTTCGGCGCTATTCGCACATTCGCAGAATACGCCAGCGATGATCTGAAGCAGCGTTATCTTCCTGACCTGCTCGCGGGGAAACGCCTGATGGCGTTGGGTATGAGCGAACCTGAGGCGGGCTCTGCGGTTACAGAGTTGAAGACCAGTGCGCGCGAAGACGGTGACCATTACGTCATCAAAGGCACGAAGGTGTTCTCGACTCACAGCCCTCATGCCGATCTGTTTCTCATCTACGTTCGTTTCGGTCCAGGCCTGGACGGCATTGGCTCGGTCATCATCGAGCGCGGTACACCCGGATTCGACGTAGGGCAGCCTTCCCCTTTTATGAGTGGGGAGGAGTGGTCGCAGCTGTACTTCGAGAATTGCCGGATTCCGAAAGAGAACGTTTTGCTTGGGCCGGGTGGCTTCAAGAAGCAAATTTCCGGCTTCAACGTGGAGCGTATCGGCAACGCTTCTCGCGCAGTGGCGCTTGGTCGTCATGCATTCAACATCGCTCGCGAGCATTGCTTGAACCGCTCGCAGTTTGGCCGCCTTCTGTGCGAGTTCCAGGGGTTGCAGTGGAAGTTCGCTGAGATGGCCCTCAAGCTCGACAGTGCTCAATTGCTGCTGTATCGGGCTGCAGTGAACGCCGACAACGGTCTGCCCACTGCTTACGAAACATCGATCGCCAAGCTGGGCTGCAATCTGGCAGGTTTTGAAGTGGCGAACGAAGCCTTGCAGGTCATGGGTGGTTACGGCTACTCCAGCGAATCTCTGGTTGAGTACTGCGTGAAGCGTACCCGTGGCTGGATGATCGCCGGGGGCTCTATCGAAATTCTCAAGAATCGCATCGCCGAAGATATCTTCGAGCGTCGCTTTGACCAGAGGGCCAAGTGATGACGTTGACAGGGCGAGCACTGGCAGACGCATTGATCCGGCCACGAGTGGTGGCGTTGGTCGGCGTATCTGATGACCTGTCAAAAACGGCTGCGAGGCCGCTGGCATTTTTGCGGCGTTCTGGGTACCAGGGCACGATTTACTGCGTCAATCCGAGCCGCGAGACCATTCAGGGTGAAGTCGCTTACAAGTCGTTGAGTGATCTGCCGGAGAAACCTGAGCACGTATTCATTCTCACCAATAGTGATCTGGCGATTAATGCTGTTGAGGAATGTGGCTTTCTGGGTATCAAGCTCGTGACCATTCTCGCCGGCGGTTTCTCCGAGTCAGGGGAAGCCGGCGTTGAGCGCGAGGAGCTACTCAAGACGCTTGGTGCGCAGCACGGAGTGCGCATCTTGGGGCCATCGAGCATCGGCGTGGTGAACGTCAAATCCCATCTGACGCTGACTGCAAATGCTGCGTTCGCAGAACCTGGTCTGAAAGCTGGTGGCATTTTCTGTGCGTCGCACAGCGGCAGCTTGATTGGGGCAATGATTTCCAGGGGGGCGACACGTTCCTTGGATTTTCACAGCTTGGTGTCCGTGGGGGGCGAGGTCGACCTTTCAATCGGAGAGATCTGTTCGTCCACGCTGGACGACCCAACCATCACAGGTTATCTGCTGTTCCTAGAGTCGATGCGTCACGCTGATCGACTTCGTGAGTTTGCGATCGCGGCTGCGGCCCGAGGCAAGCCAGTGGCGGCTTATAAGCTTGGACGTTCGGAGGTGGCTGCTGAATTGGCGGTCTCTCACACCGGTGCGCTCGCTGGTGAGGATTTGATCGCGGATACCTTCTTGCGTGATTGCGGTATCGCCCGCGTGGAGACGTTTGAAGGACTGCTGGAAATTGCACCTTTGCTGGCGCGCATGCCGAGCGTCCACCGCACACGCCCTTTGGCAGTGGGTGTTATCACCACTACGGGTGGTGGAGCAGCGATGGCAGTGGATCAACTCGGTATTCGTGATGTTAATGCGGTCCCTCCCAGTGCGGAGACTTTACGTCGACTTCGCGAGCGCAACATCGCGGTCAGCGCTGGATCAATTATCGATCTGACACTTGCCGGCACACGTTACTCGGTGATGCGAGATGCCCTTGATGTCTTGATGGACGCCCCCGAGTTTGACTTGATATTGGCAGTGGTAGGTTCTTCGGCGCGGACGCAGCCTGAGCTCGCCGTGAAGCCAATCATTGACGCGCGTCACGGCAATAAACCGTTGGCCTGTTTTGTTGTGCCAGAGGCGCCGCAGGCAATCATGTTGCTCGGTGAAGCCGGAGTACCTTCTTTCCGTACGCCGGAGAGCTGTGCGGATGCTATTGCTGCTCTGGGCCGGCGTAGACCGCCATCTCCCCAGGGAGCGGCGGCGCGAGCTCCAGTTGGTAAAGCGCGCACGCTCAACGAGCTTGATGCGTATGGCCTTCTCACCAAACTTGGTATCGACAGCGCGCCCTCGATTGCACTGGAGATCGATGCGCCGATTCCTGAACTGCCCTTCGAGTTTCCTGTTGTTGTGAAGGTGTTGCATGACCAGATTGCTCACAAAACGGAAGTGGGTGGTGTGGTGTTAAACGTGCGCAATGAAGCCGAGCTGCACCGAGCAATCAACACGATCGGGAAATCGGTTACGGAGTGTTTGCCCGACATCGAACTGACGAAAGTTCTGGTACAGGCTCAGACACGTGGGGTTGGTGAAGTCCTAATCGGGCTGCGCCGAGATCCAGAGGTGGGTTATCTGGTCATGCTCGCTGCTGGTGGAGTGATGACGGAGATCTACCGGGATCGTTCGATGAGGCTTGCGCCCGTAACGATTGAGTCTGCCCGCGAGATGATCTCCGAGGTCAAAGGGCTTAAAGCCCTGGCTGGTTTCCGAGGCAAACCCAAAGGGGATCTTGAGGCTGTGGCCCAAGCGCTCGTGAGCCTTTCAAGATTGGCTTCGCTGAGCAATGCCGTGGTTGATGAGGCGGAGGTGAATCCCTTGATCGTGATGCCCGAAGGTGAAGGCGTCTTGGCCGTTGACGGGCTAATAACCGTATTCACGCAGTGATCGTTGGCGAGGTCACTGAGACCTCGCCTGTCAGTTCTAAATGCTTAATAACAAGAGAGACAGGCATGGACATCCAACAGCTTGTAGAACGCGTCAACAGTGACGCATGGCTCGTCCACCGTGGTCGCTATCTGAGCACACGTTTTCTCGTCGCGTCCGGCACTGACCAGTACGTGATTGAAATCCATAAAGGTCGTATCGACTCGATCGAGCAGGGCCCATTTGTTATGGCGCGCTGGACCTTTGCGATGAAGGCTGAACCGCAGGTTTGGGAGAAGTTTTGCGTCTCCCACCCAGCTCCGCGCTTTCATGACCTCATGGCATTGATCCGTTTCAAGACACTTATCCTGGAAGGTGATCAACACCCATTCATGGCCAATCTTTTGTATCTCAAAGATGTTTTTGCCTGTCTGCGGCCGTTGGAGACTTCGCTATGAATTCTAGTAACCAAGCATATTTCGAACCGGTAACTGGCCGCTATCTGCACCTCGAGTTAAAAGGTCTGCCACACCGGATCTATGTTGAAGAAGCTGGCGAGGGTATTCCTCTTCTGTGTCTTCACACCGCCGGTGCGGATAGTCGCCAATACCGTGCGTTGCTCAATGATCCAGAGTTGCTTGCGAAGTACCGCGTTATCGCATTCGACCTGCCTCGCCATGGCAAAAGCTCCCCAGCGGCGGGATGGCACAAATCTGAGTACAAGCTGACGTCACGAGATTACGTGGACATCGTTTGTGCAGTAACCGACGCCTTGGCACTTGAGAAGCCCATCGTCATGGGATGCTCAATTGGTGGCCGCATTGTTCTGAATCTGGCGCTTGAATGCCCCGAGCGGTTCAGCGCATTGATCGGACTGCAGTCCGGTGCGCACGTGCATCCGTATTACGACCTGCAATGGCTGCATCGTCCTGACGTTCAGGGCGGTGAAACTTGTGCGGGAATCGTGTCGGGGCTGATCGGGCCGAGCGCTCCGGAAGCCGACCGCTGGGAAACATTGTGGCATTACATGCAAGGCGGCCCAGGCGTGTTCAAGGGCGACCTGCACTTCTACAAGATCGATGGCGATCTTCGCGAAAAGGTCAGCCAGATTGATACGAAGCGTTGCCCGCTTTATCTCCTCACTGGGGAGTATGACTACTCCTGCACGCCAGAGGACAGCATCGAGCTTGAGCGCTTGATTCCTGGATCAAAGTTGACGTTGATGGAAGGGATTGGCCACTTTCCAATGAGCGAAGATCCAGAGCGTTTCATCGGCTACCTGCGCCCGGTACTCGAGCAAATCCAAGCCTCTCAGGTGGTCCGTAATGGCTGATCGTCGAGTCCAAATCAGCATATTCGATGGCGTGGCTGTGTTGACGATTTTCAACCCTCCAGTCAACGCTGGCTCCGTCGCCGTTCGACGTCAACTGCTTGAGGCAGTCCAGACGTACTCGAATCGTCCGGACATCATCGCGCTGGTGTTGATTGGGGCAGGAAACACATTCATCGCAGGCTCGGATCTGAAAGAGTTTGGGCAGCCGTTAGAAGCTCCCCAGTTGCCCGAACTGATCGCAGCCATTGAGCAGTCCAGCAAACCGGTCGTCGCGGCACTCCATGGCGCTGCGTTGGGAGGTGGCTTTGAGCTCGCGCTGGGATGTGATGCACGCATTGCCGCACCAGATTGCGTGGTGGGGTTACCGGAGGTGACCCTCGGCATGATTCCAGGCGCTGGCGGTACTCAGCGCTTGCCTAGGCTGATCGGAATTCCTAAAACCATCGAACTCATCTGCGCGGGCACTCGGGTGCCCGCCGCTCAAGCGTTTGTTCTTGGCGCAATTGATGCCCTGACTTCCGACGATCTGTTGGTGGATGCGATAGCGTACGCGCGGCATGCTCGTAAGCGCCGTGTCGCGGAAATGAAGGTTCCTGAGTCAGATCCCGATTCCGTCAATACTGCAAAACATGACGCGCTTTCTAAAGGTCGAAACAGGCCAGCGGTCGCAGAAGCAATTGAAGCTATTTTAAATGCCCAACGTTTGCCTATAGCTGAAGCGCTGCATCTTGAGCGTGCAGTATTTCAGCGGTTGCGTGAAAGCCGCGAAGCTGCCGCCCTTCGTTATCAATTTTTTGCCGAACGTTCCGCAGGTAAGTTGCAGGCGTTGGAGGGGATTGAAGCACGAACGGTTGAGACCGTTGGAGTGATCGGTGCCGGCACCATGGGTAGCGCTATTGCTGCCGCGTTTCTTGATGCGGGTATGCGAGTGACACTCGTAGAGCAGACCGCCGCCAAGCTATCGGCGGGCTATGCACTGCTTTCTGATCTCTACGAGCGCCAGGTTAAGAATGGACGTCTTGATCGGCTTGCGCGAGATGCGCGCCTTGCGAGAGTCAAAGCGACCCTGCACTACGAGGATCTCAGTTCGTGTCAGATGATCGTTGAGGCTGTCTTCGAAGAGCTTCAGGTGAAGCTCGACGTGCTGGAAAAACTAGCGTCCGTCGCGGGGCCTCAGACGATTGTCGCCACTAACACCTCGTATCTGGATATTGATGTCATCGCGGCAGCTCACACTTATCCGGAAAACGTTTGTGGCTTGCATTTCTTCAGCCCAGCCAACGTGATGAAGCTGCTAGAAATCGTCGACGCCGAACGCACCTCACCGACGACACTGGCCACTGCTTTATCAGTCGCCAAGCGGCTTAAGAAAGTACCGGTTGTTGCGAGAAATTCCTTTGGCTTCATAGGCAACCGCATCTATTCGGCTTACCGACGCCAGGCTGAGTTTTTGATGGAGGAAGGCGCGTCGCCTTACGACATCGATTCCGCGATGGAGGCATTCGGGTTTGCCATGGGACCGTTTGCCGTTGCAGATCTTTCGGGGCTCGATATCGCGTGGCGGATGCGTAAAGCGCAAGCCTCACAGCGTGACCCTGAAGCGCGATATGTCGCGATTCCTGATTTGTTGTGCGAGCGAGGCTACCTAGGTCGCAAGACTGGCGCGGGGTACTACCGGTACGCCGAAGGCAAGCGCGAGCCCGATCCTCTTGTCCTCGATCTGATTATTGATTACCGAGCGGATAACCGAGTCGTCCCTAAAGAATTTACGACGGATCAAATTCAGCGGCGGCTTCTGTTAGCGATCGTCAACGAAGCTGCATTGGTCATGGCTGAGGGTGTAGCCACCAGCGAAGTCGATATCGATCTCGCGTTCGTCAATGGTTACGGCTTTGCGCGCTGGCAGGGCGGCCCAGTGTTCTGGGCCAAGGGGCAGGATCCTGCTCAGTTGCGTGAAGAGTTGATGGCACTCGGCGTTGTGAGTGGCCCTGGTGTCGCCTTGGGCGACCTTTCAGTATTGGGAATCTGACGTATGGATGCTTTCTCGATGCAAAGTCAGTCATACCCATGCCTTGGTAGCCGCATCGGCGGCAAGCGGATCGAAACCGGCGACGTTCTCATCGCTGTAGAAAATCCGGCGACCGGTGAAATCCTCGGCCAGTTACCTTATTTGGATAGGGCGAGTGTAGAGGCTGCAGCTGTATCCTCAGCCCAGGCATTCAAGGTATGGCGCAACTATTCACCCGCGGATCGAGCCCAAGTCCTGCATCGGACTGCACGGCTATTGCTCGCCCGTAAGGATGAGTTGGCCTGGCTCATTACTGTTGAGCTGGGTAAGCCTTATGAAGAGTCCCTGCGCGAAGCCCAAACCGCGGCTGAGTTGTTTGAGTGGGCAGCCGAGGAAGCTCGTCGCGCTTATGGGCGGACGATCCCTGGCCGGTCATCGGATGTCAGGCAGTACACGGTTTATGAGCCCATCGGTCCGGTTGCCGGTTTTTCAGGGTGGAATGCTCCAGCCATCACGCCTGCGCGCAAGATCTCCGGTGCATTGGCAGCAGGTTGTTCGATAGTCATGAAACCTTCCGAGGCCACTCCAGGGTGCGCCTTGTTAATTGCGGATGCTCTCGAGGAAGCAGGGCTTCCTGCGGGAACCTGCAACATCGTGTTTGGTGATGCCGCAATGGTCTCGGAATGTCTACTCGACGATCCCCTGATCAGGATGCTGACCTTCACCGGGTCTACGCCTATCGGCAAGCAATTGGCTGAGCGAGCGGCCAGAACTCTCAAGCGCATGACGCTAGAACTGGGCGGGTACGCCTGCGCGATGATCTTTCCCGACGTCGACGTCGATGCGGTCGCCGACAGTGCAGTGACCGCGGCATACCGCAACTCTGGACAGGTATGCACATCACCCACTCGGTTTCTGGTGCATGAGTCTATCTACCCGCGTTTTGTCGAGCGGTTCAGTCGCGGCGTCGCGGCGCTTCGGGTAGGAAATGGCCTGGTCCGTGAAACGCAAATGGGCCCATTGGCCAACGCTAGGGCCGTGTCTTCGATGCAGCGGTTGGTCGACGATGCGCGCGCTCGAGGAGTGCATGTGGTTGTCGGTGGAGAGCGGATCGACGCTCCCGGAAACTTCTACCAGCCCACGGTTTTGGTCGGACTGACCGACGATTGCCTGGCGGCCCAGCATGAGCCGTTTGGACCGGTAAAAGGCATCACGCCGTTCAGAGATCTCGATGAAGCACTCGCGATTGCTAACCGCCTGCCGTTTGGATTGGCCTCCTACCTGTGGACCCACGACACGCGAGTGGTTGGGGCTGTAGCGAACCAGATCGAAGCCGGCTCGCTGGCTGTAAATCAGTGGAGTGTGTCTTCGCCAGAAACTCCGTTTGGAGGCGTTAAGGACAGTGGCCAAGGGCATGAAGGCGGGACTGAGGGGGTTCAGTCCTTCATGCAGATGAGGTTCGTCTCGCAAAAGTACTGATGATGTTTCATAGCGGCGTGCTGCAACCAGCGCGTCCGCCACTACAACAATAAGTTTAAGAGCTGGCGGTATCCCATGAACACAAATCGACTCGAGACGATCGCCAAGATTGTCCGCAATGAGAAGTATCAGTTATTGGTGCGGACGCGCTCACGCTTTGCGCTGAAGCTTTCGGCATTTGTCCTGGTTATCTATTACGCCTTCATGATGATCGTGGCATTCAAGCCCGCATTGCTGAAGACCCCGGTGAGCGACACCTCGGTGATTTCCATCGGCTTTCCGATTGCAGTGCTGATGTTCGTGCTGTTTTGGCTGCTCACCGGCTGGTACGTGCATCGCTCCAACACAAGGTACGACCAAATGAGCCGTGATGTGATTCAGGAGGTGCTCAAGTGAGCGGGCTATTTTCCAAACTCAGTCTATTGGCTCTCTTGCCTGTTGCGAGCTCAACCTTCGCCGCTGATATCGGAGCCACGGCCAAGCAGCCGTTGAACATTGAAGCTATTGGAATGTTCTGTGTGTTCGTCCTGGTCACTCTGGGCATTACCTATTGGGCATCGCGTAAGACACATACGACTTCAGATTTTTACACCGCGGGAGGTGGCATCACGGGTTTCCAGAATGGCCTCGCTATCGCTGGCGATTACATGTCTGCGGCGACATTACTTGGTCTCTCCAGTTTGATATTTGCCCGAGGTTTTGACGGCATTATCTATTCGATCGGTTTTTTCGTCGGATGGCCATTGATCCTGTTTCTCATGGCCGAACGACTGCGCAATCTAGGGCGGTATACCTTCGCGGACATCGTGACCTACAGGCTCGATGAAATGCGCACCCGTTCGCTATCCGCGTTTGGGTCGTTGTCAGTCGTGTGCTTCTACCTGATCGTACAGATGGTTGGTGCCGGGCAGCTCATCAAGCTGCTGTTCGGTCTCGATTACAAAGTGGCCGTCATCATGGTCGGAGTCTTGATGATGCTCTACGTGACCTTTGGGGGCATGCTGGCCACTACATGGGTGCAGATCATCAAAGCTGTCCTCCTGCTCCTCGCTGGTACCTTCTTGACTGTTCTGGTGTTCGCGCACTTTGGGTACAGCCTTGATTTGCTGATGAACAAGGCCGTTGAAAACCACAAAAGTGGTATCAACATCATGAGCCCCGGCAACCTGCTTTCAGATCCCGTTTCCGCCGTTTCGTTGTCTCTGGGCTTGATGTTTGGCACTGCGGGATTGCCCCACATTCTCATGCGCTTCTTCACCGTTTCTAATGCGGTGGAAGCACGTAAATCAGTGTTCTACGCCACCGGCTTCATCGGTTACTTCTTTGTCTTGGTCGCTGTATTGGGGATGGCTGCAATCTCGATCGTCGGCACCGATCCACAGTATTACGAAGGGGGAATCCTCGGCGGCAAGATGCTGGGCGGCAACAACATGGTCGCGATGCATTTGTCGCAAGCGTTGGGCGGGAGCTTGTTCCTCGGATTTTTCTCGGCCGTCGCTTTCTCGACGATCCTTGCTGTGGTTTCAGGCTTGGCGCTGGCGGGCGCATCTTCAATTTCCCATGACCTGTACGCAACGCTCTTTCGCAAGGGTAAAGCGAGCGAGAGTTCAGAGCTAAAGGTCACCAAGATTTCGACTGTCTGCATAGGGATCGTTGCAATCTTCTTGGGCGTTGCTTTCGAAAACCAGAACCTGACATTCCTGACCGGTTTGGCTTTCGGCATCGCGGCATCTTCCAATTTCCCGGTCCTGATCCTGTCCATGTACTGGAAAGGTCTGACCTCGCTAGGTGCAGTGATTGGTGGCCTCGCCGGTCTCGTCAGCGCTCTTGTTCTGGTACTGCTTTCACCTAGCGTCTGGGTTCAAGTACTTGGCAATCCGCAAGCAATCTTTCCGTATGACCAACCGGCACTGTTCTCGATGCCATTGGCGTTCGTTGTGATCTACGTGGTTTCGAAGCTTGATAGCAGCGCGAAGGGCAGGGCTGAGCAGGATGCGTTCGAAGACTTGTCGGTGCATGCAGAGTTGGGCTTGAGCGTCGCGGCTCCTAGCGCTCATTAAGCTGGGCGCATTCAGCAGCAGTTCCAGGTTTGGGTAATTAATAAGGTGTTTCTATGAGTCGTGACGTTTATATCTGCGACGCCGTTCGCACGCCAGTCGGTCGGTTCGGTGGAGGGCTTTCGAGTGTTCGTGCAGATGACCTAGCAGCTGTTCCACTTAAAGCACTGATCGAACGTAATCCTTCGGTGAACTGGTCTTTGCTGGATGAGGTGTTTCTCGGCTGTGCTAACCAGGCGGGGGAAGATAACCGCAACGTGGCTCGCATGGCGCTGTTGCTCGCGGGTTTTCAGGAAAACATTCCCGGCGTGACCCTCAACCGGCTGTGTGCTTCTGGCTTGGACGCCGTCGGAGCTGCGTTTCGCGCGATCGCTTCAGGCGAGATGGAGCTGGCGATTGCTGGCGGAGTCGAGTCCATGTCACGTGCTCCTTATGTGATGGGCAAGGCCGATAGCGCGTTCGGCCGGACACAGAAAATTGAAGACACGACCATAGGCTGGCGGTTCGTAAACCCCGCGATGCAAAGTACGCACGGTGTTGATTCGATGCCGCAAACTGCGGACAACGTTGCATCTGCGTATAGCGTTTCCCGCGAGGACCAGGATGCGTTTGCCTTGCGCAGTCAACAGCGCGCAGCTCGCGCGCAGGAAACGAACTTCTTCGCCGATGAAATAGTGCCAGTGCTGATTAAAGGCCGAAAGGGCGACACGATCATTGATCGCGATGAGCATCTGCGTCCTGAGACAACGCTGGAGGCGCTCGCGAAGCTGAAGCCTGTCAATGGCCCTGGTAACACCGTCACCGCCGGCAACGCCTCGGGAGTAAACGACGGCGCTGTGGCGATGATCCTAGCCTCTGCAGATGCAGTTCGTGCTCATGGCTTGAAGCCTCGGGCCCGAATTCTAGGGACGGCGAGTGCCGGCGTGGCACCACGCTTAATGGGTATTGGGCCGGTGCCAGCCGTTCGTAAGCTGCTCGCAAGATTAGGTCTCAACGTGCATGACTTTGACGCCGTTGAACTCAATGAAGCATTCGCAAGCCAAGCCCTTGCCGTGCTTCGCGAATTGGGACTCGAGGATGACAGCATATTCGTGAACCCCAACGGCGGAGCTATCGCGTTGGGGCATCCATTAGGGGCAAGTGGTGCCCGGTTGGTACTGACACTCCTTCATCAATTGGAAAACACAGAAGGCCATAAGGGGCTGGCGACGATGTGCGTCGGTGTTGGACAGGGAGTGGCGCTAGCGTTGGAGCGAGTCGATTCCTCACAGATGGTATGAGGTCTGAGCAGAACTCCTCAGTCGCCTGATTCGAAGTTGATCAAGAAGTAAAACCCGCAACGGATTTTATCCGTAGCGCGGGTTCGTTTTGCCCAAAAGAAAGCCAACACGACAGTGAGTAAAATAAAAATGAGAATAACTTCGTCACCAACTTCACGATTTCTCGGCACGTTGTGCATAGGCACCGCGGTAAGTTCCAGTGCTATGGCGGATTTCTTATCCGATAGCCATGCAACCTTGGGATTGCGGAATTACTACATCAATAGTGATTTTCGAGACGACAGCGCTGCTCCCTCAAAAAGCGAAGAGTGGGCGCAGGGCTTCATGTTGAAGTTCGAGTCGGGATACACCAGCGGGCCGATTGGATTTGGCGTCGACGCGTTAGGTCTTGCGGCAGTTAAGCTGGATGGCGGCAAGGGGCACCATCCTGGCGGATCCATGATCCCAGACGCCTCCGACGGCTCTGGGGTGGACGAGTGGAGCCGAATGGGCATAACTGGCAAAGCCCGCTTTTCCAAGACTGAACTCCGCTACGGAACGCTAATGCCGAAGCTACCAATTTTGGTGTCTAGCGATGCGCGTTTGCTTCCGCAGACGTTTGAAGGTCTGTTAGTGACTTCCAAAGAAATCGATGATTTGACGCTGACTGGCGGCTGGATCGATAAAGCGACGGGCCGCGCTTCCACTAACCGGACAGGCCTTGCGGTGTTGGGTCCGGCTGCGGGAAACCAGGAGAGTGACGGTTTGTTTCTGGCAGGGGCGGACTACAAAATAACCAAGCAGCTGACAGGGCAGTACTACTACTCGAATCTCAAGGACTACTACACGCAGAACTTTCTTGGTTTGGTTCATCTGTTCCCGATTGGCGACAACCAATCGTTGAAGACCGATCTTCGTTATTTTCGCACCCGCTCGGACGGTGCGAATAGCTCTGCATCTGGCCGGGCTGACGGCTATCGGGTAGGTGGGTACACGAAGGACGGTACCGGAGAAATCGATAACGATACTTGGTCCGCCTACATGACGTATTCCCATGGCTCCCATACGTTTACTGCGGGCTACCAGCGAGTATCTGATGACAGCAACTTCGTCCAGCCGAACCAAAATGGATTAGGTGAGGGGGCTGTGGGTGCGGCCATTTACCTGTACACCGACCGACTTGTTGGGCAGTTCAACCGTGCTGGTGAAAACACCAAATACGGTGCATATGGGTATGACTTTTCCGCCCTCGGCGTCCCAGGATTGACCACATCGATTTCTTACTATGGCGGTCAGGGAATCAAGACTGCATCAGGTCACGATGCTGATGAGTGGGAGCGTGACCTGTTTGTCGATTACGTCATACAGAGTGGCCCCCTCAAAGGGGTTGGGCTGGGATGGAGGAACATCATGTACAGGGGGGACATCCAACGTGATCAGGATGAAAACCGTCTGATCATCAGTTATGCCTTCACCCTGCTTTAGTAGAAAACCAATACGACGCTCGTGCCTCAAGACGGCGAGCGTCTGTAGCTACAGCACCCTATCGCATTGCTGCACAGCTCCATGAGCTGAAACAGTCCAGTTTGCTCGCTCTACATCGTTGGCTCAGAAGACTCTCGCCGAGAAAGTCAGCATTTGTTGTTCACCGGCCCTTGATTGATTGTCTGAGCTGATATAGCGTTCACTATATATGCACGGTGCGCTAGGTCATGTCTGGGGCTGCTTAACCCCGTCGACTCAGATCAACAACACTTCGCAAGCTCTGTCCTACCGCCGAGGCGATTCAGTGCTCCAACGCTTTTCATCACAACTGCGACGACGGTCCACCAGGGTGGGTTTGGCCTTCTGACATGCATGGATGCCCCGCGGATTACTCAAGAGAGCGATTTATGAATATCCGAAATATGAGCATCGCACCGCGCGCCTTCTTGGGCTTCGCCTTCATTGCGGCGCTAGTAGTTGTGCTCGGGGTTTTCGCTTTGAACCGGATGACGGTGATACGCCAAGCCACCATTGAGATGGAAACGAATATGCTCCCAAGCATTGTGTTGCTTGGTGACGTAAATGAAAGCCTGTTGCGCTTGCGTGTCATCGTGTCAGGACTTTTGATCAATCGCGATGCGCGTGAGCTTGAAGCAGCCTACAAACTCCTCCCTCAGTTGGTAAGCAAGATGCAGGAGTCCAAAGCCGGCTATGCAGCTACTCCGGCTGAAACTGAGGAGAGGGGGGTATACGCAAAATTTAATTCGGCACTGGACACCTACCTGACTATCCAGAGTCAAGCGGTGGAGTTTTCGAGGCAGGGAAACGCTGATGAGTTACGCGCCTTGCTGAACACTCATCTCGCTGATGCATCGGAAGCAATGGCTACGCATCTTCAGCGACTGATCGACATCAACCAGGATGGCGCCAGAGATTCCTCGAAAGTGGCCGGGGAGCAGTATCAGAACGCGAACTTAGCGATCATTGGTACAGCTGTTGTGGCCGTCCTGTTGACCGTCCTACTAGCCTGGTTGCTGACCCGAAGTATCGTGAGCCCACTCGCCCGGGCCGTCGAGGCCGCGGGAGAAATATCAGGGGGAGACCTCACAAAAACCATTCGAGTCGATGGGAAGGATGAGCCTGGAAAACTGCTGGGGGCTTTGGCTGTCATGCAGCAAAGTTTGAGAGGCACCATTGAGCAGATCTCTGGTTCTGCCACGCAGCTAGCTTCCGCTGCCGAGGAGCTCAGCGCTGTCACAGAAGAGTCTTCTCGAGGGCTTCAGAAACAGAACGGTGAGATTGAGCAGGCTGCGACCGCAGTCAATGAAATGACCGTGGCAGTGGAGGAGGTCGCTCGAAATGCGGTCTCCACGTCCGAGGCCTCCAAGCATTCGAGCGAGATCGCTTCCAGGGGCCGAGACAAGGTTGTTGAAACGGTAGGTGCTATCCAGTCGATGAGCCGAGACGTCCAGGCAACCTCCACATTGATTGAGGGTCTTGCCGCTCAGGGGCGAGACATTGGACGTGTTTTGGACGTCATCAGGTCGATCGCGGAGCAGACCAACTTGTTGGCATTAAACGCCGCAATCGAGGCGGCGCGTGCTGGAGAAGCAGGCAGAGGGTTTGCTGTGGTGGCGGATGAAGTCCGAGCTTTAGCACATCGCACCGCTCAGTCCACTGAGGAAATTGAAAGCATGGTCGCCGGCATCCAAACGGGCACGCACCAGGCTGTTCAGTCGATGACATTGAGCACCACCAATACCCAGTCAACGCTTGTCCTAGCGAATGCGGCAGGCGAGGCGCTTGACCAAATCACCGAATCGATTGCCCTGATTAACGAGAGAAATCTGGTGATTGCCAGCGCTTCGGAAGAGCAAGCGCAGGTTTCTCGAGAGGTCGACCGAAACCTAATCAATATCCGTGACCTTTCCACTCAGTCGGCCGCAGGCGCTAACCAAAGCAGTGCTGCAAGCCATGAGTTGTCACGTCTGGCAGTTGGCCTCAACGCCGTAGTTGGACGTTTTGTGATCTAGGAGAAGCCTGCCGAATGGCTGGCACCGTAAACGGATGCCGAAGCGATGTTTGCCTTGGCGTTGAACTGACGATCTGGCTTGGATCATCGTCTGCTGATAGGGAAGGTCTGGATGTCCACTAAAACATACTCATTAGTCACGGAAACAGAAGTGCTGCTGATTGAGCGGAAAATTCAGCGCCTTCTCATAACCTTCGCGCAAAAGATGGATGATGGTCATTTTGACGAAGTCGCCGAGCTGTTCCGACATGCTGAATGCGACGTGAAAGGTATCAAATCCGTCGGGCGGGACTCCGTAGAGAATTTCTTCAACATGACTGTGCGACGGCATGCTGACGGCACTCCCCGCGCTTTGCATTTCATAACCAATGTGGCGGTTACGATTGACCCGCTTGGAGATAGTGCTTCCAGTCTCAGCTATTACATTGTTCACCAAAGGATTGAAGGGTCGTCTCTTGAGCCGGTATCCGCTGGGCGCTGGCACGATACCTTCGAACTCTGTAATGGAGATTGGAGGTTCAAATCTCACGTCGATGAGCCTTGGCTAACGGACCGGGCTCCTTCCCTCAATGTCGCACCCGCCTACGATCAAAGTAGGTGAAACAGATGCTGTCAGCCGATTCTTATCAGTTGCGCCAAGGCGCTTGTTCTCGGGACCAGAGATGCTTGGAAAGGCTCTGTCGCGGGATTTTCGTGACCATTCAAACTTGTTATAGCAATTGCTTGCACACGTCATAGAAACGAGAGGAAAAGCTAATGTCAGGCAAACTGGCGGGAAAAATCGCTGTTGTTACAGGCGGCTCTAGTGGCATCGGTCTGGCGATAGCCAAGGAATTTGTCGCCGAAGGCGCTTATGTGTTCATCACCGGCCGCCGCGCTGCGGAGCTCGAAAAGGCCGCTGATGAAATCGGGCGAAACGTCACTCCAGTTCAAGGTGACGTATCCAGTTTGGACGACCTTGAAAAGCTCTATGATGTAGTAGCGCGCGAAAAAGGCCGCATCGATGTGATTGTTGCCAATGCTGCCGTTGGGGGGCTGGCGCCACCGGGCGCCGCTGCGTCACCAGAACACTTCGACCGAGTATTTAACGTCAACACCCGCGGTGTCTTCTTTACCGTGCAGAAGGCGGTGAAGCTCCTGAGCGATGGAGCGTCCATCGTCCTTACCGCCTCGAATGCACATTACCTGGGCATTCCTGGTTTCGCGCCTTATTCCGCCTCCAAGGCAGCGGTCCGATCCTTCGCGCGCACTTGGGCGGCCGAGTTCAAGGATCGAGGCATCCGCGTCAACACCTTAAGTCCCGGACCAATCGATACGCCGATCATGGGCACGTCTGGGCTCACTCCAGACGAGGTTGAGACGTTCATGCAGCACATTGTGGCGAACGTGCCGCTTGGCCGCATGGGCCGTCCTGAGGAGATGGCGAAGGCGGCCCTGTTCCTTGCATCAAGCGACTCAAGCTTCATTACTGGTATCGATCTTGTTGCGGATGGAGGCATGACTCAGATCTGATTGATCCGCTTGTATCGGTGCCACTTAGCTTCCTTTCAAGCCGAGTTGCGCTGGTCATTACCATGATGCTCTTGGGCTCCGCCACGACGAGTCGAGGTTCAAATTTCGCATCAGCGAACCTCGAATGATGGGTAGCGTCCGTTTTCGTCTCATCGCCCCCAGGCGGAATGAGCTCTAGCGCTGGCGCCCGGTGAGATCTCGCTATTCAGAGTTTCCCAGACCCCCCTTCCGCACTGGTGTCAGCGCTAAGGATCGCAATCGTGGGATCACTTTAGTTATGAATTTTTTTCCTATAGCGATCGCTAAATAAACGCTTGCGTGCGCTGCCTTATGTAGTGTTTGCTATAAGCAGGTTCATCACTAACCCACTCCAAAAGGCGTTCCCCATGAGTTTCGATAACAAAGTTGTGCTGGTAACAGGAGGTTCATCAGGTATTGGGCTGGCAATAGCCAAGATTTTCTCGGATCAAGGCGCTCATCTGGTCATCACTGGTCGCAAGCAGGACCGTTTGGACGAAGCCAAGGCGATTCTTGGTACGAACGTCGCCGCTATCAAGGCCGATGTGGCCGATTTGAACGAGCTCGCCGGACTCTTTGAACAGATCAAGGCATTGCATGGCCGCATCGATGTTTTGGTAGCGAATGCAGGCGTTGGTCAGATATCACCTTTAGGCTCGATCACCGAGGCAGGTTTCGATCTGGCGTTTAACACCAACGTGAAGGGGGTGACGTTCACTGTCCAAGGAGCCTTGCCACTGATGGGGCAAGGCGGCAGCGTTGTCATCATCGGTTCGACTGCATCGATGAACCCGGGTGGCGGATTGAGCGTTTATGGTGCAACCAAAGCGGCACTCCGCAGCCTTGTAAGAAGCTGGATTTTGGATATCAAGGGCTCGGGTGTGCGCATCAACCTGCTGAGTCCTGGTCCCGTCGATACTGATTCATTACGCAATATGCTCGGATCAGACGCAGACTCGATCCTTGAATTTCTGAACGACAAAAGCACCCTGGGTCGAATCGGGCAGGCGGATGAAATTGGCAACGCAGTTGCTTTCCTAGCTAGCAATGACTCGAGCTACATCAATGGAGTTGAGCTGTTTGCAGATGGCGGTGCTTCTCAGGTGTAAATCCCCGTACGCGTGTTGCATGTCACGGATGCAGCACGCGTACGTTTCCATGTTGCCAACGAAATGTGTTGGATCACGCTCGTTTTTGAAGGGTCGTCTTAGGAGGGTCCTTATGTCCTGGTTCTCATTGTTCTCGATCTGGTTTGTGGTGGCCGTGAGCGCCGTCTTCGCAAGCGAAATATCGTTGCCGATTGACGATAAGACAAAGGTATTGCTCGGCCGGATAGGTCCTCCATCTCAAAAAGTCATTCAAGAGTTTGAGAAGGCTGGAATGGTTCATGTCCGAAACCACGAGATAACACAGGCAGAGCGCCTCAAGATCGGCTCCGTTTTAGCCTCGTTGCCAGAGTTGTATCGAGACATCTTGGTTGAACATCTCGATCGGTTGAGCTTTCTGGACGGTATCCCGGGGGAAGGGACTGGGCTGACGGCGCCCGCTGACAAGGATGGGGATTACACGATTACCTTCCGCGCAAGCATCATTGATGAATCGCTGTCCCAGTATTTGACGACCAAGGAGCGCAGGCTATTCAAATCCGTTGACGGTGGGCCGAAGGAGGCTGTCACTGCCGATGGTCTGGACGGTTTTACCTTCGTTCGGGCTCATAGTAAGCCGATGGATAGAGACGGTGCTCAGGATATTCAATTCAGCCCATCTAGAAAACTTGTTCTCTGAGCGTCCGCTCCTGGCCGAAAGCGACGGGATGACTACCCCGTCGCCATTGCCTGCTCACACTTCAGTCTGCTCGGCCATTTCAAGCGCGTCGTCCACTTCGATGCCAAGGTATCTGACAGTGCTTTCCAGCTTGGTGTGACCGAGAAGTATCTGTACTGCTCTGATGTTTTTCGTCCTCCGATAGATCAATGAAGCCTTCGTCCGACGCATCGTATGAGTGCCATATGGGACTGGGTCGAGGCCGATGGAGGCTACCCAAGCTTTTACTATGCGTGAGTATTGGCGTGTGGATAGATGTTCGGAGGTTCTTAGCCGACTTGGGAACAGGAAGTCCCCATTTCGGAGTCGAGCCTCTTGCACCCAGTCCTCCACGGCCAGTCGCGTTTGAGCAGTGATCTCGAACTGTACGGCCCGTTTTGTTTTTTGCTGCATCACCATTGCCCTGGCTGCAACGTGATTTCCGTGCGCGACATCACGAACGCGTAGCTTCGTCAGGTCGCATGCACGAAGCTTGCTGTCGATTGCCAAATCGAAAAGTGCTAGATCCCTCACGTTTTGCGCTAGCTCAAGCCTGATCCTGATGCCCCAGATATCCCGCAAGCGGAGCGGTGCTTTTTGACCGACCAGTTTGCCTTTATTCCAAGGCTGATATGAGGAAGTGGTTTTTGCGCTCATGTCGTTACCTCCGTTGGTGGAGGTCTAGCATGTCCCTTCTGCACGAAGGGCGGCAGTCGACCCAAAGCCGCCATGCGTCACCGGTTTCGTGTAAGCAATCTGAATCGCGGAACAGACGATCTTTGCCGCGATTCAGATTTGCAGTCGAGACTCGACTGCATGTCCGACTAAGCCCACCTCATGACCGTAGCTTCACCAACCCATTGAATGATTTACCTGGATACCAAGGCATCCGGTCAACCTGATCAAATCCGGGCACTGCCTCCATGTAGCGCAGCATCCGGTCACGCATCGCTTGATCAGGCAGCGGCCCGCGCATAGCTTCTAGGTTTTCGCTCATATGATCGGGGTTGGTGGTTGCGGGCAGTGCACAGGTGACGGCAGGGTGGGAAATAGCCCATTTGAGAAAATACTGTGACCAGGTCGTCACTCCAATGTCAGCAGCAAAATCGGGCAGTGGACGACCTTCGACGATTTTCAACAGGCGCGCCTTTTCGAGCGGCATGTTCAGCATCACGCCCAAGCCGCGCCTTTGCGCAGCAGGCAAAATCCGCTGTTCGGCCTCACGGGTACGCATTGAGTAGTGCACCTGTATAAAATCGATAGGCCCGTTCTCTGCCCACCAGGCAAGTGGTTCGAAGTACAACTTGTCATGGTGGGTAACACCCACGTAGCGGAGCCGACCTTCTGCTTTCATTCGATTGAGGTACGGGACCATAATTTCGACATTGGTCAAGCTGTGGACCTGAACGACATCAATTTTGTCGCGCGACAAGCGTTTCACCGATTGATCAAGGCTGCGCCGGGCATGACTGTCGTCGGTCAGGTAGTCGCCGGTCACCCACATTTTGTCGGTAAAAAACAGACGGTCCGTCAGCCCCAGTCCGCTGGACAATTCACCTACGTTAACTTCAGCATTTCCATAGAGGGGCGACGTATCGACGACCCGTCCGCCACCTTCGTAAAAGCGCCTCAGTACCTCACGCAAATTGTCGATGGGTTGCCCTGCCAGTACGTCAAAGGTCATGAACGTACCCATACCAATGGCGGGAAGCATTTCCCCAGTGCTTGGAATCGCTTTGGTGATCAGGCCGCTTGACGTGACGGCGGTTGTTCCTACGCGCGTTCCTGGGGAAGGCGAAGGTGTCGGTTTTGCGACACTGTTCGATGCTGCTGAGGTAGCGCTCGCCGAGGTGACGATTGAGCCCAGTGCGAGCGCAGCTGCACCGGCACCAAGACGGTTGACGAACTGTCTCCTGGATGAAGACCCAATGAGGTTTTCGAAGTCAGTCTTACTCATGAGCAGGGTTCCTTTCTGTGAGTGGTGGCGTCAGCCGATTGTGCGAATGGGATCTGGATCTTTCGAATAGGACGAATCCAATGCCTGCTAATGCGGCCAGTGCGCCCACGAGGAAAACCGATGCATACCCCGCTCGCGCAGCCAGTACGCCGGTGATTGGGCCAGTGACTCCGTAGGCGATGTCTTGGAACGCCACGAACCCTCCCAAGACTGTTCCTCTGTTGTGCGCAGGGATGTGTTTCAGGATTTCTACGCCTAGTGCGGGGAATAGCAGCGAGCAACCCATACCGGATAAGAACGCCCCTGCAAGGGCTACCGTTTCGGTCGCGGATAACCACAACATGGCTTGGCCAACACATTCGACGCCTAGCGAAATGACCGCTATTAGGTAACCCCCCATGCGATCAGGCAGGTGTCCAAAACACAGGCGCATCAGCGCGTAGGCTCCACCGAACAGCGTCATCGCCAACGCCGCATGTGACCAGCCGCGTGACGCGAAGAAAAGCGAAGCGAACGCGCTAATGACCGCGAACCCGACGCCTTGGAGCAGCAAACCCAAGCCGCTGCGCCAGATTGTTCCAAGTACGCGACTCATCGGCACGCGCACCCCTGGCGTGGCAAATGCGGAAGGCGTCCGAGCGCCGACTGCGCAGGCGAGTAAAGGGGCTATAACGATCACTGTCATTGCGCTGGAAAAACCAAGGTGCTCGTAGAGGACCATACCTAACGGTGCACTCAGGGCGACCGAGGCATACATGGCCATGCCGGTCAGCGACATCGCGGTCCCGGCATAGGCCGAGCCGCCAGTGGCGATCATCCAAGTCACGGACCCTGTCACCAACTGGCTTTCACCGACACCTGCTAGCACACGTCCGATGAGCAATACGGATAGCGCGACTGCGGGAGAAAACGGCAGGATTGAAGCGATGACATACAACGCACCCGCTACCGAGCAGGTCAAACCGCCACGCATCATCGACAGTTTGCCGCCGTGGGCGTCAGCGACACTCCCTGCATGACCGCGCGTAAGCACGGTTGCCAAAAATTGCAAGCCCACCGTAGTCCCAACGACGATGTCGCCATAGCCGAGTACCTGATGTACGAACAGAGGTACGATCGGAAGTGGTAACCCCACTGAGACGAAGCCAAAGAAAAGTGCCATGGCAATAGGCGCCATGGCTCGAACAGGATTCGGGTGCCGCGCGCCAGCCGGTGATACCGGTGGCAAGTTTGAATATGAGCGCATGTTTTTTCCCTGTGAACAACAGTTCCTCTGAACATGTTTTGCAGAACACGAAATCTGCCGCAGTCACTGACTGCGGCAAATTCGTTCATGTCATGGCGTTCATGTGGCAGGTTGCAGGCGAGGGAAGTCTTCTTCGAAGGCGTCGGGTTGATAACCCGCTGCTTCGAACAGATAGCTGCGGGCAGCCTCGGTGTCTTGTTGAATACGCGCTAGATCGACGCCCAGAAGTTGACCTTCATGCTTACGCAGGCGACCGGCGACCATGACAGTACGCACGTCACTGCGGTTAGCCATGTGAACAACGTTGCCTATGGCGTTGTGTGAAGGAAAAATACTGACGCCGTCGGTACGAATCATGATCAGGTCGGCCTGTTTGCCCGGTGTGAGACTCCCCACAGTGCTCTCCAGTCCCATGCATCGGGCACCGTCAATCGTCGCAGCTTCCAAAATCGGCCTTACGTGTACCGGACCAGGCACCGATGTATCTCCATTGGCGCGTCGTTTTTGGCTGGATGTGCGCTGCTGATAAAACGCCGCGTGCATCTCGCCAAACATGTCTCCTCCCTGTGAGGTGTCGATATCGATACCAAGCGCTGGTCGTAGGCCGTGTTCGAGCGCCGTTTGATAGGGGAATCCATCAGTTTCCAGGCCGAACAATGAGTCCGTTCTCGGATTTACAGTGATCTGTACCCCGGCTTCGCGGAGGATTTTCCAATCATCGTCGGTCAATCGGACGCAGTGGTTGAAGACATTGTCTGGGCCGAGCAATCCTTTGTCTTGAAGATCACGAAGCGGCGATACGCTGCCGTCCCAGTTGCCAAATTCGCTCAGAATCCGGCAGCCAGATGCGCGTGCAACGGCCCATTGATCCACGTCGGATGTATTGGCGAACAAGCCCACGTTAACCAGAGCGTCAGCAGATCTTTTCAGGCGCTGAACTTCGTTTGGCCAGTGCTTGACCGTCAGGCCCACCGGCTGACCCACCATATGGATAGCGCGGATACCCGCATCGTCGAAAGCTTCGAGTGCCGCATCGGTGTGCTCTGGGGTAAGGCTGTTGTGCGCAGCATCCAGGATGCTGGTGATACCCGCGTCCAGACATGACAGGCTCGTCAACAAGGTTGCCAGGTACACGTCGCGAGGGCGGTAATGGCGCCCGATTGCAAACGGGATCGCTTCGAAGTATTCGTTGAGTGTTTCGACGTTCGGCATGAGACCGCGCAGCAGACCAAGCCAAGCATGCTGGTGCGGGTTCACGAAGCCAGGCATTACGATGTGGCCGGTGGCGTCGATGACCAGTGCGCCTTCGGCGCTCAGGTTTTGGCCCACGGCGATGATGCGCGAGCCTTCGATCAAGATATCCGCTTTGGCGAAGTCGCCGGCGCTGGCGTCCAGTGTGAGGACGGTACCGCCTTGAAATAGCGTGCGCTTGTAAGGTGTGGTTTGCATTTGGGCATACATCCATAACGCTGGTTAGCTGAGGCAGCGGACTAAGAGGCGTCCTGCTGATTGTCCAGAGCTGGCAAGAGCAGCCCTGCGTGAAACAAAGCCTAAGGCTCAGGGGCTGTTTACTGAAGTGCGCTTATGTCCTTACACTCTTGACTCAAATTCAGAGGTGGCCATGAGCTTTGATGGGCGTTTGTTATCAGGCGTTGCGGTGCTGGCGGCGGTTGTGGAAACCGGAAGTTTTACGCGGGCTGCTGTTGTGCTGGGAATGTCAGATTCGGGTGTTGGGCGTGCCGTGGCGCGCCTGGAAACGCGGGTTGGTATTCGCCTGCTTGACCGTACGACTCGATCACTGGCGCTTACAGAAGAGGGTCGTCGGTTTTACCAGCAAGTTGTTCCGGGGCTTGCCGACATTGAAGCTGCGGCCGCAGATTTGGTCAGCTCACCCGCAGCGGTACGCGGGAGGCTCAGGGTCGATGTCGATCCTTTTTTTCTGCGCACGATACTGGCGGATCGATTGACTGCCTTTCTCGGTGCATTCCCGGAAATCCAACTGGACCTTCTGACGCGGCAATCGGTAGGCGATCTAGTGGTCGACGGGATTGATCTTGCCCTGCGTTTCGGCGAACCCCCGTCTTCTTCAGGAGCCTCAGAGAAACTGCTTGATACTCGCGTGCTCACATTGGCGGCGCCAAGTTACTTGGCAGTGCACGGACATCCCGTACACCCGCGAGAATTGAACAGTCATGAGTGCATCCACTTTCGCAATCCGGTCACAGATCGTGCATTTGGATGGGAGTTTCACCGGGGTGATGAGGTCCTGACGGTGTCGACATCAGGGCGCCTGATGGTCAGCGATGTGACGGCGATGATTCGTGCATGTGCCGCTGGGGCTGGTGTGATACAGACCATTGATATTGGAACTCAGGATCTGATCCGAGCCGGAAAGCTGGTGCAGCTATTCCCTGATTGGTCCGATGAGCGCTTCGGGTTGTACGCCCTTTATCCTTCACAGCATGACCCCTCTCCTCGGGTGCGCTGCTTTGTCGAGTTTGTGTATGAGGCCCTGAATTCATGAACCTGTTAAACAGCCTGCCGCCAGAGCGGCGTCCTTCTCGGGAACGGTAGAATGGACAGTCGACTACTGACCGGTGTGAGTGTACTTGCCGCCATTGTAGAAACCGGCGGGTTTGGGCGTGCGGGTGAACTGCTCGGTATCACCACGTCGGGTGTGAGTAGATCTATATCTCGACTTGAGTCACGGGTCGGGGTTCGGCTGCTTGATCGCACGACCCGCTCCGTCAGCCTCACCGATGAAGGGAGGCGGTTTTATGAACGTGTCAGACCCAGCATGGACAGTATTGAGGAAGCCGCTGCCATGGCTTCGGCTTCGGCCGCAGTGGTTCAAGGTCGCTTGCGTGTCAACATAGACCCCTTTGTCACCCGATTACTGGTCAATGGCCGCATTGGCGACATACTCGATGCTCACCCGCATCTGAGCCTTGACCTGATATCGCGTGACCAGATTGGCGATCCGGTAGCTGAGGGCATTGACGTCGCGGTCCGGTTTGGTGAGCCTGAGGGCGCATCGTTGATTGCTCGGAAAATCGCTGATCTGCGGCTTATAACCGTTGCATCTCCAGCCTACCTAGAAAGGCATGACTTCCCAGAACACCCTGAAGATTTGCATACGCACCACTGCATTCATCTCAGGAATCCCCGCACAGGCAGGCCGTTTGCGTGGGAGTTTCATGGGAGGACCGATGCGGTTGTGGTCAAAACGCAAAGCCGCCTCTGTGTCAGTGATTCGTCTACCATGTTGTCCGAGTGCATTGCAGGCACTGGCGTTGCGCAAGTTTTCTCCATCGTAGTTCGCGACCTGATCAAACGTGGTGTGCTCGTCGAGCTTTTCCCTCAGTGGGCGGAGGAAACCTACCCGCTTTACGTGTCGTACCCATCGCGTAAAAACCTTCCTATGAAGGTTCGAGCTTTCGTCGATTTCATGGTTGAAATGGTTAGATAGGGGCTGACCTTTTTTGGCTGCTCACTCTGCGCTGATTACTGAATTCCCGTAGCAGTGAGCGACCGCTAATGGCCGGAAGCAGTCGCTCATTCCCGCTCACGGCTCGTGAAATCGGGGCGCAGCCACAAATCACCTCAATCCACTGAAAGCTCATGATACTGGCGATTGAAGTAGATCAGGTTGCGCGCCTCTGCGCTGACAGTTATCGACCTCACTTCGCAGATCAGGATGTCATGGGTGCCCACTTCGGTGATCTGGCTCAAGCGGCAATCGAACGACACGCTGGCATCGTCCAGCAGAGGGCTTCCCGAAGGCCCAACTGACCACTGCCCCGCGGCAAAGCGTTCATCCATGGGCGTCTTGCCGCCGAACAGGTTAGAGATGTCCTGATGCCCCGCGCCGAGGACATTCACGCACAGCACACCGTTGCCCTTGAACGTCTGGTAGACGGAGGCGCTGCGGTTGAGACAGACCAGCAGGGTAGGCGGCTCATCGGTCACGCTACATACGGCGGAGGCGGTAAAGCCCGCGCGGCCTGCCGGGCCGTCGGTGGTGATGATGTTCACGGCCGCACCCAGGCGCGACATGGCATGACGGAAATCGGTTTTGCTCAGCATGACGTGATCAACCATGGGTGAGGTGTTGCGGGGGGCGACAAGTGTGGTGTGCATGATCGGATACCAGGTCCAAAAAACAGGGTCAGAGCAGGGTGCAGGCTTGATCGAAGTCCAAGCGCGGCAAGCGGTCGTGTAGTCGAGTTGTGTCGCCATGGCCCAGGTTGATGATGAAGTTCACGGTCCAGGTGGAATCACTGAAAAACGTCTCGTTGACCTGCTTGGCGTCGAAGCCTGACAAGGCGCCGGCATCGAGTCCCAACGCCCGGGCTGCCAGGATCAGATAGGCACTCTGCAACGACGCATTACGGAAGGCCGTTTCATGAGCTGCCTGAGAGCTGTGTGTGAACCAGCTTTTGGCGTCTGCATGGGGAAACAGTGTTGGGAGGTGGTTGAAAAATGCAGTGTCCCAAGCGGCAATCACCGTGACCGGGGCGGTCATGGTTTTCTCCAGATTGCCCTTCGACAGCGCGGGCGCCAGGCGCTCTTTCGCTTCAGTGGTGCGCAGGAACACAAAGCGGCCGGGGGAGCAGTTCGCCGAGGTTGGGGCCATTTTCAGCAGGTCGTACAGGCGACGCAAAACGCCATCCGGTACCGCTTCGTCGGTCCAGCCGTTATAGGTGCGCGCGTCGGTAAACAGCAGGCGCAGGGCGTCGTCGGTCAAAGCAGGTTTCATGGTTTTCCTCTGGGAGTCGACGGGCCGAGGGGCACGGCCCGTTTTCAATGTGCCGGTTACAGGCGAGCGATGCGGCCTTCGATGGGGTGGTGGGGGTCCATCGGACCCAGCGTCGAACTCTTGCCGGGGGACACCAGCGCGTCGCAGAAAAGCTCGTCTTCCAGCGTCCACGGGCAGGTCATCGCAGCGAGCGCGTCGTCCCACTGTTCAAACGTTCTGGGGCCTACCAATGTGCTGGTGATATGAGCGTTGCGCATGACCCAGGTCTGGGCCAAGTGCGCAGGCTTGCGCCCGGTCTGCTCGGCATAAGCCACCAGCTTTGATGCGACAGCCAGCGATTCTGGTCGCCACTCGGCTTCCAGCATGCGCGGGTCGGCGCGGGCGATGCGGCTGTCGGCCTCGGGGGGCGCCCCTTCGCGGTATTTACCCGTGAGAATCCCTCGTGCCAGCGGGCTGTAGCAGACGGTGCCGACACCATAGTGCGTGGCTGCTGGCAGGATTTCGACCTCGGCTTCGCGGTTCACCAGGTTGTACAGCGGCTGTGAAGCGACCGGGCCGCAAATGCCGGCTTCGCGAGCCAGCCGTACGGTTTCCGCCAGGCGCCAGGCCTTGAAGTTGGAGACTGCGAAATAGCCGATCTTGCCTTCACGAATCAGGTCGGCGAAGGCCAGCACCATCTCTTCCAGCGGTGCGTCGAAATCGGCTTTGTGCATGTACAGAATGTCGATGAAATCGGTGCCCAGGCGCTTGAGCGAGCCATGGGTCGCCTCACGAATCCACTTGCGTGACATGCCGCTCTGATTCGGCAACTGGCCCATGGGGTTGCCGACTTTGCTGGCCAACACCCAGCGATCGCGCTGATGGGCGATGGCTCGGCCGACGGTACGCTCCGATTCGCCCTTGTTATACATGTCGGCGGTGTCGATGAAGTTAACGCCGTGATCAGCCGCGCTGGCGATGATCCGTTGCGAGGTCGCTTCGTCGGTAGCACCGCCGAACATCATGGTGCCCAGACACAGTTCAGACACCTTGAGGCCACTGCGGCCCAAATAGCGGTATTGCATGTCAAACATCCTCACTCACAAACACAGATGCAGGTCGCTCATAGGCCGGCGAGCATAGCTGCGGCCCTCAGGGCTTCTCAGGACGGGATGACCGCCGTGCTGGCGATCTCGACCAGAAACTCTGGCTTGACCATTTCCAGCTTCACGCAGAAACGAGCAGGCAAGAGCGTTGGGAAGTAGGTGACATAGATCTCGTTGAAGGCGTGGTAGTCGTCCAGATTTCGCAAGAAAATCTGGTTCATGGTGACGTGGTCCATGCTGCTGCCCGCGGACTCCAGCACTACTTTGATGCTGTCGAGCACGCGGCGGGTTTGCACCTCGATATCACCTTCGCCGACCAGGCTGCCATCCACCGGATCGGTGGACAGCATGCCGGCGACATACACATGGTTACCGGCCTTGATGCCCCAGTTGAGGTGATTGAGGCCGGTAGCGGTTTTGCCGATGATCCAGCCTTGCGGGTTGATTGCCTGGTTCATGTGTCACTCCTGATTGAGGTGTCGAAACGTGGGTTGATAGAGTTGGCGACGGCCGTGGATCAATGTGCGGCGCCGCGTAAAAACGGTTTACCCAGATCACCCGGTGCGGCGCCCGCGCGGCCCATGACGACCCAGGCGACGAGGGCGACCACGAAGGGCGTGGCCATTAACAATGGGGTGGCGATCTGAATGCCGAGGTACTGCCCCTGAAATTGCAGGGCTTCCAACAGGCCCAGGGCAATGGCCACAAGTAGAGTGCGCAGCGGCATCCAGCGGGCGAAGATCGCAATCGCGATGACCAGATAGCCACGTCCGGCGGTCATGTCGTCGATGAACGTGCCGCCCGACGCGATGATGCACAGGTAGGCGCCACCCAGGCCCGCCAGCATTCCGGTGAACAAAGCCGCGCCGAAACGCAGTCCCAGAACAGGCTGTCCGGCAGCGTCGAGGGCCGAGGCGTTTTCCCCCGCCGCCCTCAGCAACAGACCTAAACGGGTGAAACGAAACATCAGCCACAGCGCCACCGCCAGCAGGACCACGACGTAGAACACCGGGCTTTGGGAAAACAACGCACGACCCACTACCGGAAGATCCGAAAGCCACGGCAGTTTCATCATCGTCACCGAGCGCAGCGATCCTGCTGGTGGCGTATTGACCAGCATCAGTTGGCGGATCAGCGACGTGACGCCCATGGCCAACAGGTTGAAGCCGATACCCATCACGATCTGGTTGGCTCGGGCCAGCACCGTGCCCAATGCCAACACCATCGCAGCGAGCATCCCGCCGAGCATGCCAATGGCCAACGCGGCGACAGGGGAGCCGGTCATCGCCAGGCCCACCGCTGAAGTCACGGCGCCGAACAGCATCAGACCTTCAAGGCCGATGGTGAAAACACCCGCGCGTTCCGACACCAGTTCGCCAAGCGCTGCGAGCAAGACCGGCACACTCATGCGAACACCAGCGGCCAGGAACAGCGCGATCGTTACCGAGTTGAGGTCCATACAGGCTTCCCTTTGGTGAGCATGACGCCGCTGATCACGGCCAGAAGAAGGATCGGCAGGCCGCTGAGCACATCGGCCAGCGCTGCGGGGATCGACAGTGAGCTTTGCAACGCCAGGGCGGCGCTGTTGATCGCGCCGAAATACAGCGACACGACCACTGCACCGAACGGTTCCAGGCCGGCGAGAAAGGCCACGGCCAGCCCTTCGAAGCCGAGCCCCGAAGAGAACCCGTCGATCAGACGGTACTGCACGCCCAGCACTTCGAACGCGCCCGCCAGCCCGCCGATTGCACCGGACAGCGCCATGCTCGATAGCACCATCCGGCCCGCCGACTGGCCTTGCAGGCGCACGAAACCGGGGCTCTGGCCGCTGGCACGCAGCTTCAGGCCGAAGGCTGTGTGTTGCAGCAGGACCCAGATCGCGATGGCGATGACCAGCGCCAGGATCACGCCCAGGTGCAGACGAGTGCCGTCGATCAGCGGCAGGAAGATCCCTTCCCGTGGCAACTGTGCCGACATGTTGAAGGTCGACCCGATCGGGCGCATCGGACCTTGAACCAGGTATTTCACGAAGTAGATGGCGATGAAGTTCATCAGCAGCGTGACGATGATTTCGTCAGCGCCGCGCCACAGTTTCAGTACCGCCGGGATCAGCCCCCACAGGGCGCCGCACAGCGCGCCGCTGAGCATCGCCAGCGGCAACAGCAACGGGCCGATGTTGCCGAATGCGAGGAAGGGCAGCATCGCGCCGATGGCCCCCATTTGCAGTTGGCCTTCACCGCCGAGGTTGAACAGGCCGCCACGAATGGCGATCAGTGCACCAAGGGCAACCAGCAGCCTTGGTGTCATGAATACCAGCGTGTCGGCGATGGCTCGCGCATCGCCGAATGCGCCGTCCGCGGCCACGCCCATCGCCGACAGGACTGGAAAACCGAGCATCGTGATCAAGGCCAGACCCAGAATCAGTGAGCCGGCGAACGCACCGAGTGTGACTCGCAGTGAGAGGGGAACGCTGAGTCTCGCCAGGATCAGGCGCAGCGCCGCCATGGGTGGGGTGGGTTCAGGCATCGGCCGTCTCCAGAACACGTGAATGAGGTTGCCGACCGAGGGTCATCAACGGGCCGATGGCCTTAACGGACATGCCGTCACCTGTGACTTCGCCGGTGATTCGGCCGCCGTTGACCACGAGAATGCGGTCCGAAATGCGGATCAGCTCTTCGATGTTCGAGGAAATGACCACCACGCAGGTGCCGCTGTCAGCGGCCTTTGCGAGCCGTGTCAGGACCGCATCGGCGGCCGCCACATCGAGGCCCCGAGTGGGCTGATACACCACGACGATGGACGCCGCCTGATCCAGCGCGCGGGCCAACACGATCTTCTGTTGGTTGCCCCCGGACAGCGAACGGGCCGGGGTGGTGGGAGAGTGCGTGCGAATGTCGGAGACCTCGATCATCACATTGGCCTGTTCGCCAATGGCGCCATGATCAAGCAGCCCGCCGCGGCGGAATTCGCCCGCCATGATGCGAGGGTAGAGCAGGTTCTGAGCCACCGACAGGTCGAGCGACAGGCCTTCGTGGTGACGGTCCTGGGGCACCAGCGCCACGCTGATGTCCTGAGCGTTATGTGTCAGCAAACCCCTGTCCGGCTGACTTTGTCCGGCCAACAGGTCGAACAGTTCGGTCTGGCCATTGCCTTCGACACCTGCCACGCCGACGACTTCGCCTGCACGCAGGGTCAGGTCGATCTGATGCAGGCCCGGCGAACCACTGGAAGGACGCAGCGACACGTCACGCAGTGCCAGGCATTCAACACCTGGTGTGCGTGCGGCGCCGATTCGGGCCGCGTTGGAAACGGCATGGCCGACGATGCGTTCGACCAGTTGCGCCGCATTCGTTTCAGCGATCAGGCCCGTGCCGTTGGTACGGCCACGCTTGAGCACGGTATAGCGATCCGTATTGGCCAGCACTTCGTCGACGTTATGGGTCACCACGGCAACGGCAGTGCCTTGATCCCGAATACGGCGCAAGGTGAGGTACAGGTTGTCGATTTCCGCAGGCGTCAGGATGGTCGACGGTTCGTCGAGCAGCAGCACGCGGGTCTCGTTGACCAGCGCCTTGAGGATCTCGACCCGCTGCTGCAAGGCCAGCGGTAATTGCCCGACCACCGCAGCAGGGTCCAGATCGACGCCGAAACGTTCCATAAAGGCGCGAGCATCGGCGTGACGACGAAACGCACTGCGCTTGGCGCCCTTGGCGACCAAGGCCAGGTTCTCCGTTACGGTGAAGGGCATGACCAGCTTGAAGTGCTGGTGAACCATGCCAATCCCGTTGGCGATGGCGTCGGCGGGGCGCCGGTGGACGACCTCTCGGCCCTCCATCAGCACACCGCCTTCGCTGGGCTCATGAACACCGTAGAGAATGTTCATGAGCGTTGATTTGCCAGCCCCGTTTTCACCCAGCAGGGCGTGGATCTCACCCGTGTGAAGGGCGAGCGACACGTTCTCCAGGGCAAGAAAGCCATTGGGATAGCGTTTGGAAACGTGATCGAGCGCAATGATCGGGACTGGCATGATCGTCACTCTTCAATCTTGATCTTGCCGGCCTTCAAGTCGTCCATGACTTTCGTAACCTTGGCTTGAACACTGGCATCGACGTGGGCGAACGGCATGACCAGGCCCCAGCCGTTGGACGCCA
The DNA here is from genome assembly GCF_057128705.1 of Pseudomonas salicis. NCBI lineage: Bacteria > Pseudomonadati > Pseudomonadota > Gammaproteobacteria > Pseudomonadales > Pseudomonadaceae > Pseudomonas > Pseudomonas salicis. The sequence continues at coordinate 845,141 of NZ_JBSKHU010000001.1, read as the reverse complement.
GATTTTCAGTGACGATGCGGTTGCCGAGCTTGCCCGATGCGTAGTCCTTGCCGATGTCGGCGTAGGATTTTCCGAAGTTCATCACCGTTGAGGTCATGACCGAGCTGGGATACGCCTTCGACTGGTCGCCATAGGAGCCGATGGTCAGCGCGCCTTCTTCGTCGGCGGCCTGTTGAACCCCGGCGTCGGCAGTGTCGGCGGATGGAATCACGAAGTCGGCACCGCGAGCGATCAGGCCGGTAGCGATCTCCTTGGCCCGTGCGACATCGACGAAGGAGCCAACGTAAGCCGAGTCCACCTGCACCTTGGGATTGACGTATGCCGCCCCTTTTTTGATGAACTGTATCGTGCGTTCAGCCGAGGGGATCGGCTCGCCAGAGATCACCGCGATGTGCCCCGATTTACTGGCCGACGCTGCCAGCGCGCCGAGCACGAAACCGTATTCGTCCCAGTCCACCGACCACGCGGAGTAATTGGGCAGGTTAGCGGTGGAGCCTTCATAGGAATAGAGCACGAACTCGGTGTTCGGGTAGGAAGGCGCCACTTCCTTGATGGCCGCCGAGTAGCCCGACGAGTGCGCGATGATGAGTTTCACGCCATCGGACGCCAGTTGCCGGAGTGCGGCGGGGGCGGCCTCGTAGGAGGTGTTTTCCAGGTAGCTGGGCTTGAAGCCGTCTTTGTCGGCCATGGCCTTGAAACCCGCATAACCTGCGCTGTCCCATGTCCCTTGTGTGACTGTTTGAGTGAACAACGCCGCCACGCGCGGGGCTTCGGCTGCATTCGCAAATGAACCGAAGCCCAGCGTGGTGGTGGCCGCGATCGCTAAGAGGTGATGCATGTTCATGTCGAAACTCCTGGTCGCACCGCGACGGTTGGCAAAGGGGCTGGCTTGAAGAATCTGTTCAGTCCTGCGGCAGAATCAGGGTCACGTCGATCTCGGCGAGCAGGTCGGGATCGGCGAGCCCGGCCACCACCACAAAGGTGCTGGCGGGCAGGTCGTAACCGTCGAAGAACGCCGAACGGGCACGATGCAACGCCGGGATGGTTTCCCGGGACAACGCATAGGTGTTGAGCTTGACCACCGCTTCCGGGCCGACCCCGAATGCCGCAAGGGCCAGGCCGATGTTTTCCCAGATCTTCTTCGCCTGGGTATCGATGTCGCCTTTGCCGACCACGTTGCCGTCGGCGTCCCAGGCCACCTGGCCGGTCAGAAATACCGGTTGCCCGCGCCGAACCACCGCGTGGTTGTAGTAGGTCTGCTGCTTGAGACCTTTGGGGTTGCAGGGACCGGTCTTCATCCGCGCGCCGCCTTTTGGTGGGCGCGTGCGTTGGTCTGCACGCCGTTGAGTTCGAGCACTTCCAGCACTTCGGTGCCCACGACCTTCAGGTCGTCGATGAAGTCGGGAACGATGACCGTTACACCGTCGAGCTGCGCGCCCTTGATGATTTCAGCGAGCTTGTTGCCGATGGTTTCCGGCGAGCCGACGAGGGCGGCACGGGTCATGGAGTTGCGTTGTTCGCCCTGGGAGACGAAGCGCTGGGCCATGGTGTTCTGCTTGAAGCTCTTGTCGCCGGAGTATTCGCGGGTCTGATTGTCCAGCGCGATGGTGTCTACGCCGGAATCGTAAAGCGCGACGCGTTCACGGGCTTCGGCATCCGTGGTGCCGGGCACGATGGTGAACAGGCCGTAGGTCTTGAAGTCTCGCTTGCCTTGCTGGGCGGCCAGCTCTTTTGCGCGCAGGCCGGTCTTGATGAAGTCGTCGTGGTCCGAGCCCAGCATGAAGCTGCCGGTGCAGTGCTGCATGGTGAACAGGAAGCCCCGATCCGATGCGCCCGCGCAGATGATCGGCGGCGGTGTGACGGGTTTCGGGTTGGACATGCAATCGGTCAGTTCATAGTGCTTGCCTTTATGGTCGACACGGTCCTCGGTCCACAGACGCTTGAGCACGGTCAGCCACTCTTCGGCCATTTCATAGCGCTCGGAGTGGTCGAGGTCCTTCCAGAGCCCCATTTGGCCCTGGTCGGTGGGGTTGGAGCCGGACACAATGTTCAGGCCAAAACGTCCCTTGGATATCTGATCGAGCACGGCCGCCATCTTCGCCACCACCGCCGGGTGAAAGACCATGGTGTGCACGGTGCCCCACACGCCGATGCGACTGGTGGCTTCGGCGAGACCTGCCATGGTGGTCATGCTTTCAAGCGTAATGTCCCAGTGCTGCGAAGGGCCGCCGTAGCCGCGCCACTTGGCCATCGATAACGCAAAATCAAAGCCCAGCGTTTCGGCCAGAATCGTGACTTGCTTGTTGTAGTCGTAGGTCGCGGGAAGCTGCGGGCTGGTGGTAGAGGTGATCCAGCCGCCGTTGCCGACGGGCAGAAAAACACCGAACTCCACGCTTTTGCTGTCGTTGCCGGACATGATGAACTCCTTGAATCAGAGGACTGAGGCTTCGGCTTGCAAGAAACCGATGCGAGATAAAAAATCGGAGACGAGACCGTTGAATGTCACGGTTTCGGTCTCCGAAAAACTGTGTCCGCCCTTGGGCACGATGTGCAGATCAGCGCCGTCGATGGCGTCTGCCAACAAACGTGATTGGTAGGGCGGGGTGAGGATGTCGTCGTCGGCGCAGGTCACCAGCGTGGGAATGCGGATCATCGACAACTGGGCCGTGGCGTCGTGGGCCATGATCGCGTCGATGCGGCGCAGCACGATTTCCCGGGGCGGGAAGTTGGCGACCGATGCCAGGAGGCCAGGCGACAGCGATTCGGCGTTGTCGCGAATGTGCTCCGGCGGATACAGGAACAGCGCGCTGCCGTGGACGTACTCTTCCAGCGACGTGCCTTCCAGCAGCGTCCGACGCATGCGGAAGCACCAGTTGAAGTGCGCGTCGGATTTCGACCAACTGGCGTACAGCACCATGCCCGCCAGCAACTGCGGTTCACGCGCCGCGAGCAATTGGCCAATCGCGCCACCGGTCGAGTGACCGATGAGCACCGGGCGATCCAGCTCAAGCCCCTCGATCAGCGCCTGCAGATCGTCGGCAAGGGTCTGGATGCTGTAAGTCTCATCCGGATGGTCGGATTTGCCTGCGCCGCGCTGATCGTAAGTCACGACGGTGAATGTCTTTGCGAAGCGCTCAACCTGCGGCGCCCAGTAACCACCTGCGCCACCCAGCCCGGAAACGAACACCAGCGCGGGTCCACTGCCTTGAATCTGGTAGTGGGTCTGGATTCCATTGGTGAACATGCTCGGCATCTGGCTTCCCCTGGTCAGCTTGGTTGCGAATGTCAGTGGCTGATGTTCGCGGATGACTATTTATTGCACGGGGATTTGGGCGGCACGTAACTGCGAATGCTGCATGCCATGTTGCCCAAATTCGAACACCCTCACGCTTCGCTGGCCAGCGGGAAGCGGCCCTTGAGAAATTTGAGAAACGCGGTAGTGGCGTAACTGGGCACCCTTTCCTGGTGCACGCAGACCGCCGAGCGCACGTTTCTGAACGAGTCGAGGTCGATGGGAATGGCCTTGAGCAATCCGGCGTCGATCTCCCGTCGTGCCGAGATCTCCGGGCCGATCGTGACGCAGGCGCCAAGTACCGCCGTGGCGCGCAGAATGTCCAGATTGTTGGCTTCGACGATGATACGCGGCTTGAGTTGACGCGCCTCTGGCGTGCGGTCGAACAGCTGGCGCAACCCAAAGCTGGGGCGAGGGAGGGCGAGGGGACGTTTGCATAGTTGGTGCATGGTCACCACGGCTTCGCCGGCCAGTTCGTCGTGCCTGGAGACCAGGCAAACCACGGGCTCCTTGCGTTCGGCGACCACGCTGATTTCGAAGCGCAGTTCGGGGTTGTAGATGATGCCGATGTCCGTTTCGTCGCGAATCAATGCCTCGACGATCAGGTCGCTGGAGCAGGTAGTGACCTGAAAATCGATGCGCGGGTGCAGTTGCAGGAAGGCTGCAATCGTCTCTGGCAGGAAGCTCGACAGCACACCTTCCATGGCGTGAATCTTCACCTCGCCTTGATCCAGCGAGCGAAACGCAGCGATGCCTTCCCGTACGCGCTCCAGGTCGCGAAACAGGGTGCGGGTGTAACGCTCCAACATAACGCCTGCGGCGGTCAGTTCCACACCCGTATTGGTGCGTTCCAGCAGCGGAGTGCCGAGTTCATGTTCAAGTAAGGCGATTTGTCGGCTGACGGCGGACGGGGTGACGTGCAGGCGGTCCGCAGCGCGGCGGATCGCTTTGGATTGCACGACTTCATTGAAATAGCGGAAGGCGGTGAAGTTCAAGGCTTTCTCCAGGCCGGCCCTGGAGCGCGAGTGCATCAGCCGTTGTGATCTGGTCAACAGGCAAGGCGGACCGATTCGGTGCCCTGACTCGATCGGGCGATGCAGCTCGTTGTCCAGAGTGGCTAATGGGACGGCAGGCCGAAGGTCCCTGGCCGGATGCTGAGGCGCTCAGCCTCAGTGGCTATGCACAAGACGTGCCCCTGGCCCCCATGCCGTACGGTTGTATGAGGATTTCGAGTTCCAAGGGCGTGTTTTTGGAGATGAGAAGGCCATTTTGATCTGACTTTAGCCCTGTTAACCTGCTTGCGGACTGACCGCTCACAACCCAAAGCAGACATCCAGAGGGCTCAAAACGGAGGGCTGGTAATCTCATATTTTGGCCCCCGTTGCTCATCACATCCTCGCCCCACGTAGAGGTTATGGTCATGCTCGGGTTTGTCTTATGCCGAATCACGAGTCCCGGGAGGGCGGAATGCGACTCGCTCTAGTCTTCTGCGGGCAAGGTTCGGGCAATCCCAAAAGGTGAGAAGGTCCAGCCAACTATAAGGAATAGGCCTTCTAACCAAGCGGCAGGACACCGGGGGCCGCTAATTGCAGGACAGACTGATGATACTTATCGAATGAAGACATCCAATTATCGCACCGCTACAAACGCAGCGTCGGTGAATGAAACATTCCGCCGTTCTCACCGACAAAGGGAGATTCTGATGATGATTTATCTGTTCACCTAGCGTAGCGCCGAACTGGCGTTGCCCACCCTGATTTGTAACCTCAGCGTGGACGGTTAATGAAGAGGTAATGACACACGAAAGGTAGTACCAAAAAATGCTGTGCACTCGACATCAATGTGGTCGCCGTGGCCGGCCGCGATTTCGGATGCAATGTGCAGGCCATAATGGCAGTGGCATTTACCGATCTCTTGCCAACGGCTGAAAAGCTGCTGATGCACAGGTTACCGAGAAAACAGGTTGCATTTACGCTGATGCCGCCGCCTAGGTTCATTCCATTCACCTTCATTGACCATGACTGTTATGACGCTTGAAATCTTGTCGCTCCTAGCCATGGCCACGCTGGTTACCTCCTATCCTGTGATCTTCTTTTTAGCTCCTATGGCATCGAGGCGACCCGCACAACACGCTGTTCAATTACTGTTGCTAGTACTAGCTATCTTTGTTGCATTGGCGTTAGAACCCATTCCCAATCCATAGTAAATGTTGCTACATCCACAAGCCCGCCTCAATGCCGCTTTAGCCCGAAGAATCGAGCGGGAATCGTAGTAGCAACGTCGTTTCAGAGCTGCAGATGTGGGAGCGAGCCGTATCGGTTAAAAGCCCATCTGTTTTGCAAACACCTCCTGAACACTTAGAGCATAAGGAAGTGGTCTCCAAGCCACTCTATGAGTCGGTTGCCGATAGTCACACACACAATGGAAAACAGAATGTATGTGTTGACGGCGAATGCAATTCTGTCGCCTATTTCGCGGACTTTTCGAATGCGTCGCGGGCTTCACGGATCGTCCTCGTCAGCAACGTAATATCGCTGTCGGTGGTGCGCCAGGAAGAAACGCTCAAACGAAATGCCGCTCGGCCGTCCCACATCGTTGTGCCGAACCAGACGTCGCCCGAGTCGTGAACATAGGCCTGGATGGCCTTGGTTTCAGCATCGTCTCGACCGCGCACCAGTACCTGATTGAGCACCACGCGGTTAACCACGTCGAATCCGCTGTCGCGCAATGCGTGCGCCAGGGCACTGGCTTGGATGCAGTGGCGCTCGATCATGGCAGCGACACCTTGGCGACCCAGCGTGCGAAGCGCTGCCCAGACTGGCACCCCCCGGGCTCGGCGAGAGAACTCGATCGTCAGATTTTTCTGAGCCGATCTCGCGCCATTGGCATACACCGCGTCGCTGTTCATCGCCGCTGCGAGCGTTGCGGGGTCTTTGCAGATGGCCATCGCGCAGTCGTAAGGGGTGTTTAGCCATTTATGGCCGTCGACGGCCCAACTATCTGCCAGCTCCATGCCCACGGCGTGGTACCTGAGCTTTTCAGACGCACGCGCCCACAAACCAAATGCACCATCGACATGCACCCATGCGCCGACCTCTTGAGCCTTGAGTGCGATCGCCTCAACGGAGTCGAACTCGCCCGTATTCACCTCGCCGGCCTGAAGACAGACAATCGTGCAAGCGTCGAGCGGGGGCAGTCTTGCCAGGTCTATTGCGCCGTGATCATTCACCGCCGCGAAGATGATTCGCTCAGTGCCGAAACCAAGTATCCGTAAGGCTTTCAGGACCGTAATGTGGACTTTTTCAGAAACCACGACCTTGATTTCTGGTGCACCAAAAAGGCCGTGTTTGTCGGCATCCCAACCGGCGTTCATCAACAGTTTCTGACGGGCCGCCGTCAGACAAACGAGGCTGCTGGCGGAGGCCGATGTTCCAAAGCCCACCGCGCTTTGCCGCGGCAGGTCGAGGATGTCCAGCAACCAGCCGGCTGCGACTTCCTCGATCTTGGCGCAGGCAGGGGAGGTGAGATGAAGCGGTGCCCCATTGTCCCAGGCCAACATCAGCCTCTCGGCGGCGGCGGCGACCGGCAACGCTGCGCCGACCACAAAGCCGAAGTACCTAGGGCCGTTGGTAGCCACTGTTGCGGGGGATCCGACGTCGTCCAGCAGCGCCAGTGTTTCCTCCGCGTCGGCACCCCGTTCGCTCAGGTGCTCATCGAAGGCTGAGAGCGCAGCAAGCGCATTGTTGTCGGGAAAAACACGGCGCGTAGCCACGGTTTTCAGGTAGGCAAGCGCTCGGGTGTCAGCGCTTCGGGTCAGGCTTGCTTCTTCAATGTCCATCACTGCTCCGTAAACACTCCAGGGTTCAATCAGGGGATTCCGCGGGCCAAGCGGCTCAGTCAGCTCATTAACTTGTATCCCTTGAGCAGCTTGTCAGCGGCGTTTCTCGGGCATCGAAATGCCAGGCCCGCGAGGTTCAGATCTTCGCTGTAAAACGCCGACACGGCCTGCCTATTGGCCTCATCGTCGTAAGTCAGAAACAGCTCATCGGTGAAGATGGCGAATGGAATGTCACGCACCCGCGCGCGGTCGGCGATGGACCGCAGCCCCTCCAGCGAGGCGCTGTAGGTCATCACCGGTTCCTGAAACATCGGCAGGTACTTGTAGCCCGATTTGTCGTAATAGGTCAGGCCCTGCACCATGGCTCCAGCGGTGATGCCGCTGGCCAGAAACGCGGTGACATTGAGCTTTTGCCAGCCTTGCAAATCCTCGCGCAGAACGACAGCGATCTTGTATTTGACGGCCTGTTCGAGACTGTCCACTTCAGTCATGGAAAACATCCTTTTGATGGGTTGGAAAAGCCGCTCACCTTGAAGGTCGCCCTCACAACGCGGCGTTGAATGCCTGCCGCGCGAAATCGGCGAAAGCCGTCGGTGGCTGGCCGGTCAATTCCTTCACGGCATTCGACACAATGTTGAAATGGCCCGCCCGGACAGTGGCATCAGTCGCAACGATCATGGGCGCAACCTGAGGCGGGACTTTGGTAGCCAACAGTCTGTCCAGCAGCTCAGCGTCTCCGAGAGAAACGACGCGCAACGCCTTTTGCGAGACGTGCGAGAGCGTGGCCGCCATTTCATTTACCGTGAGTGCCGCTGAACCGGTAATGTCCAGCGTCCGGCTGCTGGTGCCGGTATCGAGCAATGCAGCGCAGGCTGCCCGCGCTACGTCCTGGCGCATGACGTACGGGATCGCGCCTTCGCCCGACGACGTCAGCCAGGTACCTGTCGAAAGGGCAAGCGGCAGAATGCCCAGCTCAATCAAATTCTCGGCGTACCATGCCACGCGCAGAATCGTGTGATGGATGCCGCTGGCTTTCAACGCCTGCTCGGTGGCCGTGTGGTCAGGTGCGAACGGGATGGCTCGCGCGCGCTCAGGGGTCGGCATCGAGGTGTAGACGATATGTTTCACACCCGCCTCGCGCGCAGCATCGATTGCCGCCTGGTGCTGCACGATCCGCTTGCCCGGGGCGTGGAGTTCATCGGTGGAAATCAGCAGTAGCCGATCAACGCCAGTGAACGCGTCCACCAGACGCTCCGGTCGATCGAAATCCGCCTTGCGCAGGGTGACGTTCAGTGATTTAAACGCCGCTAGCTTTTCCGGCGAGCGACTGGCCGCAACGACATTGACGCCGTCGCGTGCAGCGGCCAGCGAAACCACCGCTTGACCCAGTCGCCCGCTGGCGCCGGTAATGAGAACCGTGTGTTTGACATCAGGCATATCGAGATTCCTCGGTAGGCGTCACGCTCAAATCAGCTGAAGTTTTTTAATGCTGGGCGGGCTGATCAACTTGCCCTCAAGCGCGGCAAAAAAAGCTTCGGCGTAGTCCTGTGTCAGGTGCACTTCGTGCGCCGCGACCGAGCTGAAGACTTCGAAGAACACCAGCTCATTCGGATTGTCTGTCGCGGTGGTTTGAAAGAAGGCCTCGCAGCCCGGCTCCGCAAGGGTCTGGGGAAAGTTGGCTCGTGCCGCGTTGAGGACTTCGTCGCGGCATTCGGGTTTGACATGGGCCTGGACCAGAAGAATGAATTTTTCCGACTGCATAGCGGGTTACCTGGTTTTTGAGTGCGAACAGGGGAGAGCAGGAGGCCACGTGACTGGCCCCCCCAAGCGATCAGACGGTCAAGAACAGCTGGTCTGCGCTTTTGCGCACTTTTGCCAGGCCGGCCGTTGGATCGTCAGATGCGCGATGGCCGATCACCGCGAACACCGTTGACGCCAGCCCTTGCTCTGTCAGGCTTAGAATCTTGTCCACTTGCGAACGGTCGAAGCCTTCCATCGGGCAGATGTCGATCTGCATCTGCGCGGCTGCGCTTACCAGGACACCCAGGGCGAGGTACGCCTGTTTCTGTGCCCAAATGATTCGCTCGGGCGGGATTAGCTTATTGACCGCGCCCTGAATATGCGTCTCCCGAGGGGCGAGGGTTTCGCGGCTTAATCCACGCGTCTTTGCGGCCAGGTCGATGAACTGGGCAACATCGGCGCTATTGAGATCAGTACGCACGGCGAAAACGAGCAGATGGCTGCCCTCGGTGATCTGCGGTTGACCGATGGCGGCTTCCCTAATTTGCGCGCGAAGTGCCGGCGTGCGGACATCAATGACTTTGAAAGGCTGCAAACCGTAGGAGGTGGGCGCCAATTGGACGTTGAGCAGCAGCTCTTGCAGCTCTGCTTCTGACACCTTTGCGGCCGGGTCGAATTTCTTGGTTGCGTAGCGCCATTTCATGTGGCTGGAGAGCATGGGGTAACTCCTATGAATTATGATTGACATCTAATCGGGCGAATCGAACGTCTAAAATGCTAGTGTTTAGAACTTGAACAGGATCTTGCCTATCCGGTGAGGTCGCAGGGCATGGGCAATCGCTTGCTGGTAATCATCGATCCCATAAACCGCCTCGACAGGGGACCTGATGGTGCCCGCTATGATCAGATCTGCCAGCCGTTGGTAAAGGGCGTCGATTTGCGCCCGTGGCGTTGACCGGATCCAGTTGATCAACCAGAACCCGTGAATGGACAGCCCTTTGAAATTCAGGTCGATCGGTGACACGAGCGGAGCAGCGCCGCTCTGGGCTGCATAACAGACCATGGCGCCGCCTTGATCCATTAGCGACGTCAGACTTCCCGCGGTTTTCCCGCCCACCGAATCCAGTACCAGTGACAGCTTTCTTCCTGCCAAACGCCGTGCGACATCCGCGATCAGCCTATCGCCTTCGACGGCAATCAGATCGCCCGGATGGCTCAGCACTTCGCTTACAGCCTCTGGCCGCCTGATGATATGGACGACATGGACACCGGCCTGATGCGCCAGTTGAGCGATGCAATGCCCAACGGCAGAGTTGGCGGCCGTCTGAGCGATCGTGTCCCCGGCCTTCAGTGCCTTGAAGTGATTGAAGATCAGGTAGGCCGTCAGGGGATTGATGCCCAGCATGGAGATCTGAACGGATTCGTCACTCTCACCGACCGCCACCAGATTTCTCACTGGGGCCACTATTTCTTCGGCCCACGTTCCGGCTTCGTTGGTGGGCAAGACGATGACCCTTGCGCCTTCCCATGTTTGGCTGACCTTTGGCCCCAGCGCAACCACGCGGCCGACGCCCTCTGCACCGAGGGTGAAAGGAAATGTCGGCTTCACCGCGTACCGCCCACGCACCAGCATGAAATCGGATGGGTTGATCGGCGCCGCTTCAAGCCTCACCACCACTTCACCTTCGTTCGGCGTTGGGAAAGGAAGCGACGCTAATGCGATGACCTCGCCCGGCTCGCCGAGGGCGTTAATTTGAAGTGACTTCATCACCGCTCTCCCGTCAATGTAATTGCCTTAAATTATTATGACCATTACAATCTCGGTGCGGCAAGGCTTTTTTGTAGGATGGGCTTTTTGCATTGCGAGGAAACACTATGCCAACCCAGCAGCAGGCTTCGGCCATCGACCGTTTGTTAGCCCTTTTGAATTCAGGCGGAGTCGGGTTTGAACAAGGTATCGATCAGATGGAAAACGCCGACCGGTTCGACGCGTTTCGCCTGCCGCTGATCATGGCGACTGCCGAGAAGGTTGGAGAGGATTCACTTCCGCTGGCCCGTCAGCTTCGTGACTGCCTGTTGACGATGGTCTACCACGGTGGCGACGATCCCGACGCACTAGCGAGGCTGAATCAACTCTCGACGCAGCGGTCTTTCCACTATTTTTTTGCTGAAGCGTCAGGCGCCTGTCTGGAAGAGCAGGGGGGTGAAACCCTGGTCGGATTGGTCCTTCGGGATGTTGCGCAGCTGCGCCGGGAGGGGAAATGGAATCGTTTCAAGATCTGTGCCAACCCCGATTGCAAGGCTGCTTACTTCGACACGACCCGGGCCCGCACTCAGCGATGGCACTCGTACGCTCTTTGCGGTAACAAAGCGAACGTGGCGGCTTTTCGCTCACGCACCGTATGAGCAATCGCGTTCCGTACATGAAGCGCCGGGGTAAGTGGCTTGTATGGAAGGACTATGCAACCGTACCCGCACACATGAAGCAATGCCCGAAATGCCTGGCTGCTGAAAAGATGTACCCGGCGGCAGATGACGAATCAGCATAGGAAAAGTCTTTATGACTGAACTGAAGAAATCTGCATTAATTATGGCTTTGCAATCTGCTGACTGGTCAGGTGTGAGTCTCGGTAACAACGCCCTAATCCAAGCTGCAATCTACGAGTTGGCTAGCATCGCTGCAACGAATTCAGGACAGATAATTGATCTTTCAAAGGTCTCGCAAATGGCGGCTTATTACGAGGCGCCGAAGGGCCTTTTTGATTGGCTTGATTTGATGCGGAGCATCCAGATGGAGAGAGCCGGCGACCTGCCCCGGCAGTCGAGGATAACGCCATAAGCGGAATCAAGACAGAGCTTGAGAAAGTAGCCTTTGCATGCCGAGTTGGGCTCATCAGTCTCGTTGATGCGAAGGACTCCGCTTTCGACGGATTTCCCTGAGGCGCATGCGGAGTCGCTTCCGACATCCTAGGGCGGGTAGTTTGGGAAACGCTTCACTGTGAAGGGGAGTACGTCTGCGGTACACGTCACCCGAATCTGAAAAACGGTGCCAATCACGTCTGGTTTGAGGTAAGTGATTTCATCATCGATATCACCTACGACCAGTTTGAAGCTACTGGACTATTTGGTTGGGTTTTCGACGGTTACGGGGGCTGGCATTCGCAGTTCAAATGCCAGGAGCGACGTCAGGGTTTTTGTGGACCGTCCGGATGGCTTGCATATCCCTGGAATGGGTACGTAGCCGCCCGCGAGACGCCGAGAAAGTAGGCCTCATCTTTAAGCTGGAATAAGTAGGAAAGCCATCATGAGTACACGTCACCGACACGCACGAGGGCCAGTCACTGCCCAGCTGAAACAGAAACTGCTGTTGCGCCTCAAACAAGACCAGGGCAATGCAGATCTGCTGGCAGAAGACATCATCGAACTCAATGCAGTTGCGCGAAACGATCAAGGTGGGTTCAGCGCTGCGAGTTTGCAGCTTGATCGACTGCTCAGTTTCGACACTCCAGCTGCATAGGAAAACGCACCAGATACATCCCAAGCCCCGCCGACTGTGAGCCGATCCCGTTGAGGATCGCCTCTTTGGCGCTTTCTAACATACGCTAAGGACTACTTATAGATTTCAAGCTTACTTATTGGACACGTCGGTGGTCAGCGAACACGACGCTCAAGGTCCAGAGGATCGAGGCTGGATGGCACATTTCCCACATCGCGATCAATGGCGATGCTGATCGAGCAGGTGCACCATTCCTTGAGTCGAACTTACATCAAGACCACGTTAAATTCCCTAACGACGTCGGTGCTTTCTTGAGCTTCGTACGGGAGCAGTTGGATGGCAACGAAATCGACGAAGAGCGAGCCCAAGAAATGATTCAGGAGATCGGTGACTGGATCACCGCATGCGAGACATCGCAGCCTGTATGGAAGGTTTGGAACAGCTAGGAAACGGACGAGGCAACGTCGTTGACAAGGACATTGGCCTAAGATTGATGTGATATGAAAGGAGGGGACGGGTTATGGAAAATCCAGCGACATCACGGCTAATCGAATCGGTGCTAGACGAGATGAATCGTGTTTGGGGATCGAAGGGATTTCACGGTGAAGGCGAAGCCTATACATGGTTGGAAGAGAACTTTGGGATAACGGAAGAAGATGATGTGAAGTGGCAGGACATCCTTGCAGATTGGTCAGGCACGTTCGATGAAGACACCGCTGATCTGACACAGGACGAGCGCGATAAGGGCAGAGTGTTTCTGAATGACACTTCTGCAGTGACGGGCTTTTTGCGAGCTTTGCTTCAACGCTATAGAAGCTCGGATGCCGTCTACTTCGGGCCTGCCTAGGAAAACTGCCTATTCCAGCAGCCTGCCAAGTCACGGGCTTTGTCAGTAGGAGAGGCCCGCTTTCGCCTTTATGATCAAGCGGGACAAGTGATGTCTGCCGTTGGTCAGTGAGCCACCCATAATGAATGAATGCGTATCTCGCCTATCAATCAGAAATTGGGAGACCACAATAAGAGATAGAACTGTGACAGCGTTGGATGAATTGATTGCCTGGAACAGCCGTTGGCGGATTTCCGGACGGGTGATTAGATGCAGATCATGCGCCGGAAACCAGCCGATTGAACGCTCTGGCAGTCCTTTTTGCCACTCATCTGAATGTATTCACGCAACGAGGGTGTCCTGCCCTTGGGACGAACTGGATGCAATCTGTTCTCGACTTTAAACGTCTCTGCGATCTGTTGGCGGTAAGCCGTCTTTTGAAATAATTAGGAACCCATATGAGTCCCAAGACGACGATACCTACTCCTGCTCGTCCGCCAAACTTCATCGTTCGATTTCCGCCTGGCATGCGGCCTAGGATTGCAGACCTGGCAAATAAATACCGACGAACCATGCACACAGAAATCGTTACGCGTCTTCATGAGAGCTTGAGCCAGGACGGCGGTGCGTACGCCGAATCAATGGATGAGTGTCCAAGCCCTAACCTTTTAAAACATGAACTTGCGCTGCTTTGCAGTTTTCGCCGACTCAACCCTCAGCAACAAGAGGCTCTTGTTTTGCTGATATCTCCTAGATGAGTTGAGCCGATCGCGCCTGAGTACTCCATGTGGGTTGATCCCACTGGGCCTCCAGACCAATGGCGCAAGTACGCTGGAACGAAGGCTGTAAACGACGCTCATATGTACTGAATGGCATTTTGCCTTCGCCGCAAGACCACGAGTGAATTCAGCTTCACGCTACCGTTCTTGTGCCTTTTAGCGGTCATAGGATGAAGCATGCCTAACCACTCAGCGACGACCACGCTTCTTCATGTGCTGCTAAAAAACCAGCAAACCATTGCCACCGCACTGTCGGACCTGATCGACTGTTTAGAGCGGTCAGACACGGGTGATTTAGAAGCTACTGCAGGGCGGGTTCGTCACTCGCTTCGAAGCGTTGAGGAGAGTCAGGCAATCGTAGGCAAATGCCTGGTCGAATTCATGCGAGGGGCACAGCCCTAGGTAGCCATCGCTACTTTCCTCCTTTCTGAAGCCTCTTTTCATCTGCGGGGCCCAGATCTACCCTTGCACCTTCATCAGCCTGGTCTTCACGGCTTACACGCTCGTCGTCCGTCAGGCCTTCACCCGAGTTCTCTTGAGGTAGAGGGCTCTTCAGAACGGGCTCTTGGCTGGTCGTTGCGGGTAGATCTTTGTCTTTGGCATTCATGACGTGCTCCAGGTGGCTCGAAAATCAAGCCTTGTAAATCTGAATCGATCCTCCTGAAGGCGTTCATTTTTTATTAGTTACATTGAGTGCCTATTGAAGGTAAGCGTCCGCTTAATTCATCTTGCATGACTCATGCGGCCATTGGTCAGCAAATCAAGTGTTATAGACCCAAGTGCCAGATGTCCCTAGTGCTGTCTGGAGGGCATGGCGACCAGTTTTGGCCAGCCAGTGGTCAAAAAATTGCAGGTCGGGGACGATCATCCGGCAACTCTCCAGGTCAGCCTTGCCTCGAAGGGTTCCATCGTCCACCAGCTCGGACAGTTTTCTCAGAAAGGGGTTTTGCTCCAAGACCTCCTCGGAAAAACGTGCATATCTGATCGGAATGCCCGCCATTTGCGTAAACGTAGCCTCCAGGTCTTTACCCGTGACCGTATCGCTCGCGATGTCGAGCGTTTTTCCACTGAATTGCAGCTTGTCCGCGAAGATAGCGGCCACAAACTTGCCGATATCTTCCACTGCAACAAGTTGCATCGGCTGATCATGCCTCATGAAGAAGTTGAAGCGACCCTCATCCAGCCCGAAGCCAGGCATTACTAACATTTCCATGAAGCACGCCGGGCGAATAATGGTCGCGGTGATCGGCAGTGTGCGGATATGTGCTTCGATATCAGCCTTACTGTCGAAATGGCCCATGCCGGTTGGCTTTTCGCTTACGGCTCCCCCGGAGCTATAAACAAAATGATCGATGCCGTATTCAACGGCGAGGTCGGCTACAACACTGCCAAAACGGATCTCGTCATCGTCGCTCACAGTCCCGCCAGGTGAACTGGGCTGAACGCTGAAGACACCGTACATCCCCTGCATGGCCATTCGGATCGACTCATTATCATTGAAGTCGCCTTGAATCAGCTCAACGCCGGATGTTCGAAGCGACTTGGCCTTAGCGGAAGCAGGATCGCGTACAAGTGCGCGAACCTGCCAGCCTTCCTTGAGAAGTGCTGATGCGACTGCTCCCCCTTGCTGGCCCGTTGCCCCGAAAACCAAGATCGAACGTTTAGTGCCTGACATGACATTACCCTCGTGAACATCCAAGGGTTACCAATATATACTGGAGAAAAGACACCACAAGACGGCACATTTTTCACCCTCGAGCACACGGATGATCATCCGCTCGTGCTCGAATCGCCCGGGGGGTTGGTCAATGTCGAAGTTGACGTGCGAGAGTCGCAGGTTCAATCGGTCACGTTCCGGCCCGACGATACAGCCAGCCTCGTGGCATGCGATCTTTCAGTGAGGGTTGAAGGGCGTGGCGAGATTACCTACGACCTGGTATGGGCGGGTTGCTGGTACGCCGTGGTCGCGGCCGAGCCCTATGGCTTCGGTCTGAATCGTGAAGAAGAAGCCGCTCAAGGGCAATTCGCTTACGAACTGATGGAAGCCCTTGGTCGTTTTGACAACCCGGTACACCCCAGATTGGGTGATCAAGGCCGAGTGGCACTGGTCTTGTTCGCTGCGACACCGGAGATCGGCTCTACAACAGACTTCACTCGTCGCATTTCTCCCGTTGTCTACCCTCATTCGGTTTCGCGTTGTCCAGCTGGAACCGGGACAACGGCGGCGATCGCGCAGATGGTTGCAAAAGGGCAGATGTCGTGCGGTCAAACCCTCGAAGCCGTCAGCAGTTGGGACACTATATTTAGCGGAGATTGCTATCGGATCGAATCAGGGCTTGATGTACGTGTTGCTGTGACTGGCCAAGGTTGGGTCATATGCAGGAAAGAAATCATCCTGGATTCGACTGACCCTTTGACGCCTGTTTCTGCAATTCGTGAATTGCTTACAGACGGTTGCTGACGGCTGCGCTATCCAGCGATAGCTTCTATATCGGGGTGTAAACCAGCCTGCATCGGGCCAATCTCAGTCAGGAGCCACAGTGGGCATCCCATCAGTTTCGCGCAGTCAAAACTGCGCGAGAAATGACTTTAAAGAGGTAATCGCTTCGAGGTACGAACGCAGGTTGCTCACCTAGCCAACCCAGCGCCGCAATTAACGCGAACAGATCCTCACTCGTCATTTCATTATCTGCCATCCCCGTCGCCTGAGCACGATTGAGCAAGCGGTTTCCGGCCAAGCGCAGGTTTTCACACGAGAGGTGCAATGCCGAGTCGGGATCTGCCAATGCGGCGGCCATCATGGTTACAACGCCGCTGTAGGCTCGAACAAATGCCACAGCTTCCCCAAGCCATGTCACCAGAGCGACGTCTGGCGCGCTGGAGGCTTCCAATGCTGCCGCCGTATCAGTCAACTCTTCCAGACTTTTACGCAGGAGAGTGTCCAGTAAAGCCTCGCGCGTTGGGAAATGCCTAAACAAGGTTGCGAGTCCGACTTCGGCTTTACGCGCAATATCGCGCATAGATACGTCTCCGCCTCTCTCCGCAATGATCACGCGAGCAACCGCAAGAATATGATGATAGTTCTGTTGAGCATCGGATCGCATTGCATCAGGCCCTATTGACAATTGGATCAGTGATCCACATATTTGGATCACTGATCCTTTTATTGTAGCGCCGCTACGATGAGGACGACAATGAGGTGAACCGATGCGCTATAAAATACTCGGCAAACACACTGGTCTACGTGTGTCTCAATACTCACTCGGCACGGCTAATTTTGGTGAGGCGTGGGGCCACGGCGCATCCCAGGATGAATCGCGTCGCATCCTTGATGCTTACGCTGACGCTGGAGGCAACTTCCTTGATACGGCAAACGGGTATCAGGAAGGACAATCCGAGGAAGTTTTGGGCAACCTGCTGAAGGGCCGACGCGAAGAGTTTGTGCTGGCGTCCAAATTCACAGTCAAGACTACGATGAATTCGGGAATCCTCGTGACTGGGAACAGTCGCCAATCGATGGTTGCCTCCGTGGAAGCGAGCCTCAAACGTCTGAAGACCGACCGGATCGATCTTTTTTATGCGCATGTCGATGACGGCGTGACACCCATGGAGGAAATCGTACGCGGTTTCGACGATCTTGCCAGAGCAGGCAAAATCCTCTACGCAGGGCTTTCCAATTTTCCCGCATGGCGCGTTGCCCGTGCCAGTACGTTTGCCGAGCTGCGAGGCTCCCTTCCGATCGCCGCGATCCAGATTGAACATAGCCTCGTCCAGCGCGCACCGGAACAGGAACTTATCCCCGCAAGTCAGGGGCTCGGAATTGCGGTAGTCGCTTACTCTCCCATGGGGGGCGGCGTGCTGACCGGGAAATACCGCTCAGACTCGAATGAAAGCAGACGAGACGAAGCATGGGCCGGCGCGGGATTTCAACCAGAGAACTCCGCTCAACGGACAGCCATCATCGACACGCTTATCTCTATTTCTGAAGAAATTGGCGTCACTCCCGGGGAGATCGCCATCGCGTGGGTGGCGGCCAAAGGATCTCTTCCAATTCTCGGGCCTCGCACATTAGCTCAACTGGAAACCAATCTCCGGGCAGCCACAATTTCATTGTCTTCGCAACATATGGCACGTCTTGAAAGCGTGAGCGCATTCCCGCGGACTTATCCGTTCACGGTAATCGATCAACCACGTATTCAAGACATTGTAACAGGAGGCTGCTTTGAAAAAATTGATACCCCAAGCGAGCCTGTAGCGTGATGTAGGTAAGGAAACGCATCGGAGTTCGTAGATGGCATGCATCAGAGGACGCCGCTTAGGCATTTTGCCTAAGTCGCAATTCACCCACGACTATTATGGATTAGGGCAGTCTACTCTTGAACGTTACGACGTGCGGGGCGGCCTGGATCATAATCTTCTCCAAACCAACCCTCACATGGAAATCAGTGGATGCCCCCTGCAAGTCGTAGACAGCGCGCGGTCCTGTTCAATCAATACTGCATGTTTTACGAACTGCATGCTGTTCAGCAGTCTTTGAGACGTTAGCGCCACGTCGTCTTCCGATTCAGCAGGATTTGCAGACGTTTGTTTTCACTCAGAGGTTTGGCGTTGAGCGCATCCTCGAAACGGTCGAATACTTCGTCACTGAGATGGAACACCTGCTGTTCGATAATTATCTCTAGTGCGCGTTTGCTCGCAGCTTCAAGGATGAAGCTGGTCCGATTCGTCCTAAGTATGTCCACGGCTGCATCGATCAGTTCGCGCGTTTGGACATCCATTCGGATATTCAACGTCTGTTTCGCAGTCGTGCTGCGATCGTCACTGTTACGCATGAGTAGCCTCGTTTGCGCACTTGCGCGTAAAGAGCTGCTGTTGAGACCGGGTGACGGCCGGGAGCTCCTTGGCGAGCGAGCTGAAATTGAGTTCAATAAATTTTGCATAGGTTTCGAAGAACGGGTGCGGTATTAAAGGGACTGGCATAGTGATATCGGGAGGAAGAAATTTGAGGCTTATTTTGAGGCCTATAGTGGCGAATAAGCGTAAGTCTGCAATATCCGGGTCTGGTGAACATCGGATACTGAATCTGCAATTTCTCTTTTTCCCTAGCGCGAATCTATGTCGCGTCAGTCGGGACTGGCACTGTGCTGGGAAGGCCTGGAGATATGCAGGAAACATCAAGGGTGGTTGACTGAATCATGGCTGAGAGCGGGATGTGATGCCCCTTGGTTCCAGACCAGCGAGTCCAATAGCCCGACTGCCGCGGATGGCTATTTAGATTTAGGGGGCGAGGGGAGTAGAGCAGATGGTTCACAATCTAGACTTTGGGCAATTTGGTAAAGCTTCTCAAGCGTCAGATTCACCTCACCTCTTTCAATGCGGCCCATGTAGCTGCGATCCACCCTGCACATCAGTGCAAGGCTTTCTTGAGAAATCCCTCTGAGCTTTCGAGCGCCTTTGATTTGCTTGCCCAGCTCCTTCGCCAGATCCCACATAGCTGCCTCTTCTACCTGAGGCGGCACTATCTTGCGTTTGCGGACAGCTAGGCCACGGACTATAATCCGTATTTCTAGGTGCAAAGCGTCTTTACACGCTCAGTCTCTGAGCCAAATCATGGCCAATCAGACAGAGCAGCTTGCTGGTTCAGAAGTGAGGGCGTTAACAGATCTCAACTCGTGCTGTAGCAGGGAGCCAGCCAAACCCACGATGGTGTATCAGTGATATACGTGCTCGACCCCGCGCGCCGCTCAGTTGAAACCCGGTCGCATTGCGAAGTGGAGGGACTCTGCTTTCTCGCGACAATCACTTCAATCCATACAGGCAAACGGGACCGGGCTGCGATCGTGCGTTGCGCCTACGAGCTCCAGAGCTATTTGAATTTTGCGAAGGGTGTGGTCATTGAAGGAGTGCAGATGTTGTGCCCTCCCGATTTAACCGGCCGGCCGGCCTGGAGCTTAGAGACGCTGGTCCAGATTGTCTGTTTCAGAGGTGTTGAAACCGAAGATTCAGCGGTGGTTTACGAGACATCCATGGGAACCTACAAGCTTGGAGATCTGGACCTTCGCAGGAGGAAGACGCGCCACGTGTGGTACTCAGAGCGGCACCTGCGCGCTCATAGTCCACGAGCTTCAAACCAGACTGTTGACCTAAGCGAGCCTCAGTTCTACGGCTCGATGTTGAAGGATCGCGCCTAAGCTACTGCGTGTGAACCCTTTCAAATCTCGTTGATTAACTGGTTGCCAGAGGGGGGCTCAGTGGCAATTCTGGAGCAAGCTACAAAAGCCCTAAACGACGCCAAAAGCATTGTGTGTTTTTCCGGCGCGGGCATCTCGGCAGAGAGTGGTATCCCGACATACCGTGAAGGGACGACTGGGCTATGGGCAGGTCACTCTCCTCAACAGATGGAGACAGCCAAGGCGTTCCGACAGAACCCTCGACTTATCTGGGGATGGTATCTATGGCGAAGGCAGCAGGCGGCCCGTGCGCAGCCCAACTCTGCTCACTTGGCGCTAGGACAACTAGTGCGCCGGGACCGTGCAATCCCCATCATCACGCAAAACATAGACGATCTGCATGAGAGAGCGGGATCACTGGAGGTCGTGCATCTGCATGGCAGTTTATCGTCTTCGAAATGTTTTGCCTGTCATCGTCCAGCGCTGGTTATGCCAGCTCCCATTCAGGAGGAGGGCTTACTGGTCGAGCCACCGCGGTGCGTTCGCTGTAATGGGAAGCTGCGTCCAGGGCACGTGTGGTATGGAGAGGATCTCCCTGCGGGCACCTGGAAATCAGCCGTAACATTGGTGAAAAAATGTGACGTTTTGCTATCAGTTGGAACATCTGGAGTGGTCACCCCCGCTGCCAACCTTCCAGGGATTGCACTGTCTGCCGGAGCCACGGTTATCCACGTCAATACAGCTGACGTCGGCTTTGGCGCGCCCAAAGAGCTCATGCTCATCGGCAAGGCGACTGAAATCCTCCCACGGCTGTGCTCACCCTTGTTTACCGAGAAGCATGCTTGATGACGACGATTCATGAGCGAACACGCGGCGTCGTGGATGCGGGAGAGTTTCTTGAAAGACTTTCAAAAGACCGCTCGCTGCCTGGCCCTGTGAGGTTTGAAGCCAAGCGCCTGCATCGTCATTTTCCCAGCGCACAGGACATCTTGCGGGCCGGTCGCCTAGAAAACCTTCGACAGCGAGCCATCGACGAGCTGTTGGGTAACGGCGTTGAGTTACCTCCTGTCCTTAGTACCTGGCCGATCTGCGAGACGTTTTTCTCTGGCGATGACGATGAGGCGGCAGCCATCCTCGCATGCCCATCGGAAGACCTCGATACTAAGGACCCGCTGTAGATCCGCCGGCGTGGGAAAGAATGCCGATGATCCCGAGCAACCGCACGGACTCGTGATCTTACCTCAGCGACCACATCAGTACCTTTTTCAGGAACGTATACGGATAGTGCGCAATTCCTGCGCGCTGATTGAATCTGGCTCGTGTACGCCGCCGCCCTCTTAGCACAACGCGGTGGCGAAAATTCACAATCTCTACTGGAGCGGTGCACGCGCTGGGCTAGAGTTTAAAATGCGTCAGCCCGGCGTATTAGTTTAAACAGTCACAAGGAAGAGGCTATGCAGATCCAGTATCTGGAGATCGCGAATTTCCGCAAGCTCCTGTCCGTTCGAATCGACCTGGCAAGCACCACCACCCTGTTGGTCGGGGCTAACAACAGTGGTAAGTCCTCCGCGATGCTGGCCTTGCGTAAATTTCTTCTCTCGAAATCGCGCGCTTTCCGCCTTCAGGATTTAACACTTGCTCACCTCACGACCATCAATGTCATCGGTGTCGAGTGGGAAGAGGCAGACGAAACCTTCGAGATACCAGCTGCAAACGAGTGGAAGGATTGGTTACCCACTCTCGATCTATGGGTCGAAGCCTCAAAAGGGGAGCTGCACTACATCAAGGATCTGATCCCCAATTTTGCCTGGAAAGGTGGCTGTGTAGGGATGCGTTTTCGACTGGAGCCAATGGAGATGGCCAAGCTCGTCACCGATTACCGGAAGGAGCGTAACCGGGTCAAAACGCTTTTGCAGGAAATATCGAAGAAGACCGAGAAAGGAAAAACTCCGCCCACGCTGTCACTTTGGCCGCAAAGCCTGCATGACTACCTTAACCGGCGCTTGGGAGACATGTTCACCATACGCTGGTACCGGCTCGACCCGGCGCGGCTCTGCGACCCAGATCCCGAGACTCGTCATGCAAGCCTGCAAGTACTGTCTGCGAATGCACTTCCGCTGGAGAGCAATCCGCTGACCGATCTCATACGTGTGCACGAGATCAATGCGCAGCGCGGCTTCGGTGGTAGCGCCGATGAGTCCATCACTGAGGGACGAGGTGGTTCAGGAAAAAAGCTAACTGAGCAACTGCGTGCTTACTACAGTCGGCATCTCGATCCCGGAGATAGCCCTGATATTTCGGATTTGGAGGCGCTGACAGCCATTCAAGCTGCGCAGTCGGCATTTGATTCCCGACTAACCTCTAGTTTCGCTCCAGCCCTTGTAGAGGTCGCAGGTCTGGGCTATCCGAACACCACTGACCCGGCAATCAGGGTAGAAACCCGGCTTTCCCCTACGGACGGCATGAACCATGAAGCTGCGGTGCTGTTCGAGTTGGATTCAGTCGCGGGCGCACCTGGGGCTCCTCCCATGCGCCTCCCCGAAACATCCAACGGCCTCGGTTACCAGAACCTGATCTCGATGATTTTCCAGTTGATGGCATTTCGGGATGAGTGGCTGAGGAAGTACAAAAATACCGAGGAGCAGTCCGACGCCGGCATCGAGCCGATCCACCTCGTGCTGGTTGAGGAGCCAGAGGCTCATCTTCATGTCCAAGTGCAGCAGGCCTTTATCAAGCACGCGTATCACGTCCTATGCAATGACCCCCTTCTCAAGAAATACCCGAGGCTCAAGACACAACTGGTGGTCAGTTCCCACTCCAGCCATGTTGCTCACGAGACGGACTATGCAAACCTTCGGTATTTCCGAAGGCTACCCGCAGGAATGGCCGGTGTGCCTATCCCGGTGTCCACTGTCTCTAACTTGAGCACGGTGTTTGGCGACAAAAACCGTCACAGGCAAACCAAGGAGTTCGTCACTCGTTACCTGCGGGCGCAGCATGCCGATCTCTTCTTCGCTGACGCGTTGATTTTGGTTGAAGGCGCTGCGGAGCGAATGATGTTGCCGCATTTCCTACGCAGTCAATTTTCATTCCTTGACCGTTGCTACATCACCATTCTGGATATTGGTGGCAGTCACGCGCATCGCCTCAGGCCACTAGTGGATGCATTGGGAATCGTGACGCTGGTGATCACGGATCTGGACGCCGGACTGAAGAAATCAGCGGTACCCGTCAAGCGTAAAGCCGAACAAGAAACCAATAACCCTACCCTGCGCGGCTGGGTCACCGCCTTGGGAATAGGGCACGATGTCGACACCTTGCTGGATCTCGATGCGGAGAAAAAATCACAGCAGATAGACGACTTGTTTGCGATCCGCATTGCGTATCAGACCCCCATCAGCGTCGTTCTGCCCAAGACTGAAATTGAGGCCCAGGCGCTGCCCAACACGTTTGAGGACAGCCTGGTGCTGAGCAATGTGCAGCACTTTGCAGCCAAGAAAGGCCGTGGTCTGACCAAAGCCTTCGCCAAAGCGCTGCGTGAGTCTGCCGCGGTAGACGACCTAGGTAAGGCTTTGTTTGAAGCGCTCAGGACGGGTGACAAAGCGGAGTTTGCGCTACAGGTGCTGGGGGATCCCGACTTCGCCAAGGTGGCTGTTCCAGAGTACATCCGGGAAGGGCTCATCTGGTTAGAGGAAAAGCTGAAGAAGAAGAGCAAGGAGCTCTTAATTATCCCGACGGCCAGTATCGAGGTAACGCCCGAATGAGTGCCCTAAAGGATGCCGCCGATGAGGTCACGCCCACTGCGGATGACATTATCAAGCAATGCCTGGATCTTGAGACGCCACGCAGTTTTTTCCTATATGCCGGCGCCGGCTCAGGTAAGACCCACTCCCTCGTCGTAGCGGTGAAATCACTTAAGGAACGTGAACGTCAGCGCCTCACGTTTGAAGGCCGTCAAATCGCGATCATCACGTACACCAACGCAGCCTGTGAGGAGATCGCACGTCGCCTTGAGCACGATCCGTTGGTGGAGGTTTCAACCATTCATGCTTTCTCTTGGAAGATGATCAAGGGCTTCAACGATGATATTCGTGAATGGTTACGTATCAAGCTTGCAGACGACATCGCTGAGTTGGACGACAGGCTTGGTCGGGCGAGAACAGTGACCAAGACGTCCCAGGCTAATCAGGCGAGCCGGGATAGCAAAGCTCGTCGTTTGGCGGCGCTAGATGAAATTCCTGAGTTTACCTACAGTCCGACGGGAAATAACGTAAGTAGGCAATCGCTGAACCACAGTGAAGTCATCCAGATGGCAGCAGCGTTTTTACCCCAGCCGCCTCTACTCGATGTTATGGCGGATCGGCATCCGGTGCTGCTCATCGATGAAAGCCAAGATACGAATGGCGCGCTCATGGATGCATTTCTGAAAGCTCAGGCAGCGATTCCTGAGAGATTTTGCTTAGGACTGCTCGGCGACACGATGCAGCGTATATATAACGACGGGAAGCTAGGGCTTGATGAGGCGATACCACCAGATTGGGCCAAGCCTGAAAAACGTGTCAATCGTCGTTGCCCGATTAGAGTTATCAAATTGATCAACGATATCCGCGCCGGCGCCGATGATCATCTGCAGATACCAGAGCCGGGAGCTGCCCAAGGTGCCGTACGTATGTTCTGCACTCGGCAATCACCCGGGCAGGCTTTCAGCTTGGAAGACCAGATCGCTGAGCAAATGGCAGAGATCACGGGTGATGCTTATTGGGCCACCGGCAAAGATGGCCGCAAGACGCTGATCCTAGAGCACAAGATGGCAGCCCGTCGGATGGGGTTTGAAGGCGTGTTCGTTCCGCTCTATGCAGTTGCACATCTGAATACCGCGCTGATGGACGGTACGCTACCCATCCTCAAGGTTTTCTTCGATGGGGTTACTCCAATCGTCGCCGCAGCCCGTTCGGATGATTTCACGCTCATGGAGGCGGTGCGGCTGCGCTCTCCTTTGCTTGATCCTAAGCACCTGGAGGTGGCTGGCAACAATCAATTCGAACTGCTGGAGTCTGTTGGCGCGGCAACCCATGCACTGTGCGAGATGCTCAAAGATAACAATCCCTTGATTGAAGAGGTTGCTCAACTCCTCCAAAGTTCGGGTTTGCTTGCGCTGCCTGATCGACTCATTGCTGCGATGGCTCAAGGGGCCACTGCAGACCCCGCACCAAAAACGTCCGATCGTGAGGCGCTTGAAATCCATGCTTATCGGGTTGTCCTGGGACGTCGTTACTCAGAGATGGCGGCCTTCGCAGGCTACGCAAATGGCCTCTCGCCCTACGGTACCCACCAAGGCGTCAAAGGCCTGGAGTTTCCCCGCGTGATGGTCATCCTGAACGACGAAGAAGCCGGTGGTTTTCTGTTCAGCTATGAGAAATTGCTCGGTGTTACACCTGCCTCTGCCACAGATATGAAGAATGAGAGCGAGGGTAAAGACACGTCGCTGTCACGCACCCGCAGACTTCTCTACGTCACCTGCAGTCGTGCAGAGGAGAGCTTGGCCATCGTGGTCTACAGCTCTCAGCCAGAGATTGCGAAAGATAGAGTCATTGAAGCTGGCTGGTTGACAGCCGAAGAAGTCGTAGTGCTCTAAACCAGCTTGGGAAAGGGACAGTAACGTACGAGCACCGTGCACTCCGCGTTTAAGACGGCTGGTGTCTACTGATGATAATCGCGACGGCTCGACTGATAAGGCCGACGGTGCCAAGCGGGCTCAGCGAGCTTAGTGGCGGGACACAAACCTGCAGACTATCGAGCGCAACAAACAGCTTTTCGAACACAAGCCGCTTTTCGGGGGGAGGGGGACGTAAGAGGTCATTTTCTCAAGAAACTCTCAGCAAGCCGGTGCACACCATAATAACGTTTCCCGTCCTTCCTCATACACCAGGGATCAAAGAATTCGCGAACGTGCGGAGGTTCTTCATTAGGGTCTTTGGCTAGTCGCTGGCGAACGGCCTTGCGGAAACGCCGGTGCCAGGCTTGCTTGTCTGAATGCTCGCTGACGGCGGTGGTGATGCCGCAGACAGGGGTCTTGCGTCGGCTTCTGCTCATACTGAGACCAAGGCTGAGGAAGCGCGCCATTGCGTGCTTGCCCTGGAATGCAGAGCCGTTCAGGTTATCAGGCTGATGAAGAATCGAAAAGCTCAGCACTGACGACAACGAAGAATTCGACTTGGAGAACGGGGCCCGTTTAGCCAGCGCCGCAATCCTATTTGAGCTTGAAAAGGTTAGAAAAGGTTAGGAAACATGGTGATGACAGAGTGTTCAGACAGCCTCATCGAGACTTGTTTGCCCTCATCCAGAGTGATTAACCGCTCGCTTGCCATCTGCACGAGTAAATCGCGAGTTGATGATTCACTTAGACCTAACCTGGTTTGTATCTCTGAATGTTGCATGGGCCCAGACTCAAGAAGCCGGCGGTAAATGTGAAGGGCTTCGATGCGTAGGATAGGCAGCGCTATACCGTTGGCCCTCGGAACTGCAGAGTTTTGACGCATCTGGAAGTACTGATCGATACGGCGGTTCAGCATGCGAGGTTCCAAAAGCGCGCTGACGAAACGCACCTGCTCCAACGCCGTCGTGATGAAGTATTCGGTAAATTTGAGCAGGCCGCTGTCAGAGAGCTCACCCCGACCATCAAGATCGCCTTTACGAGCATGGTCGGCAGCTCCCAAGGCCGCATAGTATGCGTCCGCGTAATGGCAAAATCCGCGACTCATTGACCACAGTCCGTAACCCTGCAAACCGCGCCTGAGATACTCATCAGTAAAGAGGCGACCCATCCTTCCATTCCCATCGACAAATGGGTGCAACCAGAGGAGGCGATGATGAGCACCCGCAGCCGCTAAAAGCGGCGCTAGCCCATGCAGCCGGTCCAGCCGATAAGCGTTTTCGAACCACGTAAGATAGGTTCCGATTTTATCAGCGTGAGGTGGAATGTGGTGGCCCACTTTTACGCCTCGAGTTCGATACTCACCTGGTGCCAGTGAGGCGAGTTCGCCACCAACGCCGGCCCTGAGGCGCAAATGCTTCTCGGGAAGCCCGCTAAATAGCTCGCGATGCATGCGTGCAATCGATTCGCGATTGCAGATTACGGCCGCATCGATCGGATCCACAGCCAGACAGAGTTGAGCTTCAGTGTGGTGTTTAATTTCCAGTAAGTCCGGCGCGATCTCAGCGTCTGTTGCATCATTCTGAGTACACAGCAAGTCCGCGGGTGACGCCCGACTTCCCTCGAGCTTGTTGCTGTAATACGAGTTCACCAGGCGTTGCAGCTGGATCATCGGAGAGCGCATCTGTTCAGGGATATTTGTATTCAACGAGGCGTCAAGGTGCATGAGCTCCAGAGCGGCTTCCCTTAGGGCGCCTGGAGCGCGGTCCTCAGTGATAAAGGGGGTTAAAGCCATATCAATGATCGCTATCGCCGAAGTAGTCATCCTTGGTTATCAGG
This sequence comes from Pseudomonas salicis, assembly GCF_057128705.1. NCBI lineage: Bacteria > Pseudomonadati > Pseudomonadota > Gammaproteobacteria > Pseudomonadales > Pseudomonadaceae > Pseudomonas > Pseudomonas salicis. The sequence goes on along the minus strand of NZ_JBSKHU010000001.1, from coordinate 817,508 downwards.
CCCAGATTTTCGTTGATATCTGGGCCATCTTCTGCAAATAACGTATGACCGCGCCGTTCCTGCTTGATATAGGCGATCATCCGGAAGAAACAGTCTTCACACAGATGAAGTTTGTACCGCTCACCATCGTGAGCCGACCCGTAACCCCAGCGCGCATAAACAACGCCGTACTCGTTCGCACTCGTTTTAATCCGTGTAGAGCTAGCACAGGCGTCACAGAGCACATCAACGACGGTTTCTATCTCGGCTTTGCCGATAATCTTCATGGCGACCTCGTCGCAAGAGGCGAACACTACAGCTTGCCTTGTCAGAACCAAGGCACCTTATTCAGGACCTGATGGGACAGCCAGTGTAGGAATCAGCGAAACACCAAACAAGCTGTTTAACGGCGAGTGGTGAATGCTTACGCTGAGAGCTCAAATCTACCAAGGACACAGAGAACTGACACAGGCACAGGAGCGGGCCGAGTGTCCGCCGCCGAGTTTCCGTCAATTCACATAGGCGGAAATTGTGACAATGGAGGAGGGTGGTCGTCAGCCTTCAGGATGACAGGAAGCTGCGAACAGACCTTGCTTAACCACCACCGTGCCGAACGACGCTTCGTGCCTCCCCCCTGCCGCTGAATGTTGACACTCAATAACCACTAGCTAATCTCAGCAGATCACCTTCAGGACCAACTCGGTGGAGAGACGTCCATGGTCAACCATACTGCCAAAAGCGATAATGCCCCCGTTTATATAGTCTTCAAAGCACTTCACTTGCGAGAATCACCGCATCGGCGTCCAGTTCTAATACATATCATCGACGCTCAAAGCCGCGCACATATTGGCGTTCAAATTGACCTTCCTGACCTCGGCGACCAAGCACCGCCTCCCGAGAATGCGTAGTCACCAATGGCATTGCCTTTCTGACTATGAGGTTGAGCTAAGAGCGCTGGTAGCCTGTATCGGAGTAATCTATGTCACATGAAATCGCCAGCAAAGAGGCTGTCCGTACATCGCCCCGGGTAAATCAGTCTTTGAAAGCGCTAGATGAGGAAAGGCACGACCATGGGGTCAGCCCGTTGGAACGCCTGGCCAGACTCGTCATGGCGCTGCACGCCGAATTGCAGCAACAAGCTAACGACACAGTCGCGAAAGGCGCTGCGGACAGTCGAAAGGCAGCCGTCGCAGCTAAAGAAGACCTGAAGGTCGTTCAGCAGAATTTCGCCATCCTGCAGCAGGATCTGGCGAGCGCGCATAAGAAAATTAACGCGCAATCTGCCGAATGCGCCAAGAGTGTCGGTCTGCTAAACAGAGCCAACGAGGAGCTTGCTGCTCAGGCGGTAAGGCTTCGATCTACAGAGCAAGCGAGAAGTTTGCTCCAATCTCGTGCGACTACTCTCGAAGAAAGTTTGGCTGAGAATCAGGATGCACTAATGGCATATCAACAGCACGTGGCCGACGACCGAGAAAAGAGCACAAGTGCGTTTGAGTCAGCGCTGGAAGTTCTGAAGACGGAATTACGCGAAGCATACAACCAAGTCTCCATCAGCAAGCTCTCGCTCCAGGAAGCCACAACTCAAAATCTCGCGCTGAGTCGCGATGTCGAACGGTTTACAGGTGAAGTAGGTGGATTGAGTAAGCGTATTCAAATGCTAGAGGACGAGATCAAAACAGAACGAGCGAAGTCGGATAGCCTCCGCGAATCAGAAATATCTCTAAAAGTGGCCACCGCGAGCGCAGAAGGCCAAATCCGTCTTCTGACCCAACAGCTCGAAGACTGCAGCGCAGTCCACAACTCCAGCTTGAACCAGAAATCATAGCGTTGAGGGGGAGCACCGCGCAGGGTCGTTCGCACTGGGATTGACACAACATACGTCGATGTAGGAAGCGAGCGCACCACACGTGGCAAGCAGGAGAAACGTCTTCGAGCGCCCTCGAAGTCTCAAATTTACAGAAAATATACGAGCTGAGTTTCAAGTTTGCGGAAAAAGTCTGCGTAGGCTCGCAGTTCGGCGCGAATAGTTTCAAATTTGTAGAGTCGCAAGGGAACCTGTGTGAGGGACCGGCAAGGTCCATTCCAATTACACTATTTAACATAATATACATTATACGTAACATACTGTGTCAGCACTGGGGACGCTTTGCAACGCTCAGAACCCCCAAATTCCATCCTTGGGCGTCCAGTCCTCAAATCGCTACCTCGGCGTCTATCCTCAAGACGATCTAGTCACCACCCTCATTCTCCATCCCGATCTTCCCATCACGAATGCCTCCACACCTCACATCAAGCTGAGCAACATCGACTCAGCACCAACGCTCACGCCCAGATCAAGGATGCACAATGAATCGCGTACTCGCCGCGCTGCTCATCTGCGCAAGCTTCAACGCGGGCTCTGTGGTTTCCATCGCACACACCGTCGCCAGTCAGGCGTCAACATTCACCAATGCAACGCCGTGCGACTCCCTCAAGGGTGATCATTCTCGGTTCGGCCTGGCAATGGACAATGCCGAAGCAGACAACGGACCGAGTTCGATGAGCTTCAAGACCGCAAGTCGCTTAAGGACTGCATCAAGCCAGAGAACGTCATTGATGACGATGTCCGGAAATGCATGAAAGGGATTTGAGCACACAGTGATTGCTTATCGGATGCGACGGCGCACGCCGATAGGCTGGGCCAGATATTGCGAGAATTCGCTGGATTCAGCATTCAGGTAGCCGGATTGACGCGTTTGCAATATCCGATAACTGTCAGACCCGGATATTGCACAATACTGCTCCACATAGGATTATCACGACCATTCCAGAGCCTTCTGCAAGCGATTTTCAAAAATGTCCACGCCTTCGACACCGCACCCGTTATTCGAGACCTTTGCCCGTTTCGTCGAGCTGAATTTCAGTTCGCTCAAGGAGGAACTGCCCGCCGTCACCGGCTATCTGGAGCAGTTTCCCGCTGAATTGCAGGCCCTTGAGGGCTATCGTGCCGTGCGGGTTTTTTTGAAGTCCTATGCTGGTAACGAGTCTACGTTCAATTCCTACCGCACGCACGTCGAGCGCCTGTTGCTATGGACCCTGCTCAAGTCTCGCGTTTCCCTTCTGGACATGCGCCGTACTCATGCCGAATCGTTTCTGGAGTTCTGCCTCGCACCCGACCCCGCCTGGGTCGGCCCTGTCGTGAAATCTCGCTTCTTGCGGGTCGGTGGTCGCAAGAAGCTGGCGAGTGATACGTCTGTGTTGAACCCTGATTGGCGGCCTTTCAGTCAGTCAGCTTCGAAAGAGGATCGCAAGCGCGCCAGCGAGGACAACCGCCCTCTCCTTCAGGACCATTACAAACCTGCGCAAGGCTCGATCGCGCAGATATTTGCGGTCTGCGGCAGCTTTTTTCAGCATGCCATCGATGAGGGTTTCTGTGAGCACAACCCGTTCAAGGCCGTTAAACAGAAGAGCAAGTACAAGCAGCGCACCACGGGCGACGCCGACACGCGCATTCTGACCTCATTGCAGTGGGACTTTGTGCTGGAAACAGCCGAGTTGCTGGCCTCCCAGGATGCTAGATATGAACGCACGCTGTTCATCGTGGCGACGATTTTTGCGATGTATTTGCGGGTTTCCGATCTGGTCGGGCGTGAGAACTGGACGCCGAGCATGGGCGACATGCGCAAGGATGGCGCGGGCAACTGGTGGTATCACGTGGTTGGCAAAGGCAACAAGGCCGGGAAAATCAGCGTGCGGGACGACTACGTCGAGAACTACCTCAAGCGTTGGCGGGTGCATCAGGGCCTGTCGCCGTTGCCCGGTTTCCGCGAAACCACCCCGTTGATCGCGACGCAACGAGGGCGCGCCGGGTTGTCGGATCGACATATCCGGGTGTTGCTCCAAGAGGTATTCGACCGGGCACTGGAGCGGATGCAGGCGGAAAACTGGGCAGATGAAGACGTTGGACGCTTGCGTGCGGCATCTTTGCATTGGTTGAGGCACACCTCGGCGACGTTCGATGCGCCCCATCGGGACATGAAAGACCTTCAGGTCGATTTGCGGCACAACAGCCTCAGCACGACCCAGAACGTCTACTACAATTCCGAGGACGAAAAGCGCGCGTATTCGGCAAAACGGCTGCCCATGAGGGAGCGTGATTGAGCCTTTATATTCATCGCGAATCACCCACCTCTTCAGGATGCCGGAGGGCCGCAATGGTGACCGGCAAAAACGATACGGCCGCCGTGACCGCTATGACGATGACCGCCGCTGCGATACCTGCGTGATCACCCACGTAACCGTACAGCACCGGGGCCAGCGCGCCGGCGCCAATGGTCCCGGTGTAAAACACTGAAAAAGCTCGGGCGTGCCCGGGCGTGTCGACCACGTCGGTGACCGCGCCGTACAACACGGAAGATGTGCCGTTCAACACCACTCCCAGGAACGGCAGTGTCAGCATGGCGATCGTCAGCGGTGTCGTCAGAACCAGCACGATAAGCAGTGCGGTCGCCACCTCCGTCAGCATGATTGCCCTGGTGCTGCCGAGTGAGTCCGCCATCCAGCCGCAACAAAACTTGCCGACTGCGCCGCCGATGAAGACCAGCGTCAGGCCAACGCCCGTTTGAGCCAACGAGCCGCCGCTGGACTTGATGATGAACGGAAGAAAGGTGAGAAATCCCATGCGCACAGCACTGTCCAGTATCGCTGTGGCGAGCAGTGCCCGAAAGGCGCCCGGTGTCTCGGTCACTCCGTTGATATCCCTTGCCGGACGACTCCGCTCAGGCGACGCGTGAACGGTGTCAGTCCTTTTAAGGAGCGCTCCGATCAATAACGCCGCGAGCACGCCCACGCCTGCGTAGACAAAGATCACATTACGATACGAGCCATAGGTGAGCAGTACCGCCGCTGAAGCGGGCAGCACCGATTTGCCGACATCCCCCGCGAAGTTGTAGATCCCCAGCGGCCGCTTGGCCCCGCTGCCGTAGGCCCGAGACACCATGGCGGACGCCACGGGGTGTTGCACGCTCGCGCCGATCCCGGCGACCACCAGTGCGGCACCCAACCCGACGGCGCTCCCGGCCAGGCCCGCCAGTAACCAGCCGAGCGCGGTGACAGCGGTTGACCCGACGAGCAAATGGACCGGACGAACGTTCGATGTCAACGAGGTGACCGGTATCTGCAACGCAGCCAACGTCAAGGCATAAGCGCTTCTGAGCACACTGAGCCACACATAGCCGAGCATGAACATGTCCTGCCAGACGGGGAGGAACACATACACCAGATCGCACAAACCATCGTGCGTGGCATGGGCCGCGCAGGCGGCGGTGAGCGCATTTTTACGTGATGTTCGTTTAGTATGCGGGACGTCAGGCGCGGGAGCTGATGAGGTCATGGTGAGTGTTCGCGGCAGGGAAAAGCTATTCTGTCCCGACGCGGGAACCGGTCGTTAATGAAAGGATTTTATGCCCTATGAATGTCCAGTTGAGGCTCGGCAATGGCCGCTAGGAAATTCCCCTCGATGGCTGCGCTCAGAGGTTTTGAGGCCTGCGTTCGGCACCTTAATTTTTCGCAGGCGGCGTTGGAGTTGCATGTCACGCAAAGCGCGATCAGCCACCAGGTCAGGCAACTGGAGGAGATACTGGGCGCCGAGCTGTTTGACCGCACTGCAGGTGCGATGGTCGTGACGCAGGCTGGCATCGAACTGCTTCCTGTCGTGCGCCAATTCCTGAAGGATTTTGCCGCCCTCGCCACGCGCTTCGAGCGAAATGCTCAGGGCACATCGCTGATCGAGCTGTTCGTTCACGACTCGTTCGCCAACACCTGGTTGATCCCTCGCCTGCCCGCCTTCTACGCCAGGCATCCCGACATCCGTATTCAACTCAACACCGAGGATTTCTCGCGATTCGATAATGCCAGCGGACAAGCCGCCATACGCCTGGAAACCCGCGACGCCACATGGCCGGGCTTTTACGCCGAGTTCGTGCTTCCCGAACGGATTTTCCCGGTTTGCAGCCCTGCCCTGATTGACCGAATCGGCCCTCCCGCAACCCCCGCAGACGTGATCAAGTTCCCGGTCATTCTGCGTTCCCGGAACATGGCCAATGGCGAGCAGATATCGACGCCTTCCTGGGATTACTGGCTTGAGAAACACGCACTGGCACCCTCCTCGCTCAATTGCGTGCTGGTCGTGCCTCACTCGAACATGGCCGTCTCGGCGGCGATTCGAGGGCTGGGCGTCGCGATGGCCAGGACATCGCACATTTCTGATGAGCTGCGCACCGGCACGCTTCGCAAGCTGCTGGATGAGGAAATGGAAAGTGACACGGGTTATCACTTTCTCTGTGCCCCAGGCAAACAGAGCTCGCCTGAGATTCGCGCCGTGCTTGACTGGCTCAAGGCAGAAAGCAGAGAGGCTGACAACCCTGACACTGCATCGGCAGATTGATCCGGCGCGACAGATACGCTTGTTCAGCGACGCAATCTGGACAGGCTTCGAGACACCGTGAGAGGCGGGTGTCGTCGCTCGCGCGTGAAGCCCCTCACACCAGTTCTTTCTCCAACTCCAGCGTCACCCGGTCTTCCAGCGCCTTGGCCTCGGTCACGCTGACGTCCCGAGGCAGGACGACGCCGTTTTTGGCGGCGAGGATTTCGGCCATGACGCTGACGGCGATTTCCGCCGGGGTCTTGCTGCCGATATAAATGCCAATGGGGCCGCGCAGTCGCTGAAGTGACGCTTCGGTCTCGCCAAAATGTTCGATCAAGCGCTCGCGGCGCTGTTGGCTGTTGCGTCGCGAACCGATGGCGCCGATGTAAAACGCCGGACTCTGCAAGGCCTCCAGCAAGGCCAGGTCGTCGAGCTTGGGATCGTGGCTCAAGGCGACGACGCAAGTCCTGAGGTCAACCGAGAAATCCCGGACGACGTCATCCGGCATGCCAACGATGCGCTGGACACCGTTGACCGACCAGGTCTCGACGTACTCGGAGCGCGGATCACAGACCGTGACTTTGAAGCCGTTGAACAACGCCATCGTGGCCAGGTACTCGGCCAGCGCACCGGCGCCGATCATGAGCAGGCGGTACCCTGGGCCCAAGGTGTTGAGCATCTGTAGGCCGTCAAAGCTGAACTGCTCCGGTGCAGGGCTGTGTTCGAGGCTTACTTCGTTGCTCGCCAACACCAGGCGCCGACGCACCAAATGCCCCGAGTCGAGCTGGCCCAACACTTCATCCAGCGATTGCCAGGAAGGGTTGAACTCGAAGACCAGCTCCAGGGTTCCGCCACACGGCAATCCGAAACGATGGGCTTCGTCGGCCGTGACGCCGTAACGCACCACTTCCGGGTGCCCTCCCCTTAAACCCTCACCTCCGTAGGCGGTGGTATAGCGGTGGATGAGATCGTCTTCGATACAGCCCCCCGACACGCTGCCCACCACGCGACCGTCGTTACGCAGGGCCATCATCGAGCCGACGGGCCTCGGCGAGGAGCCCCAGGTCCGGGACACGGTCGCCAACAGCACGTGTTCTCCTGCCGCGAGCCAGTCACGGGCGGTGCGCAACACCAAAAGGTCAATGCTTTCCATCAGGCGTCTCCTTACCGCATTTGCAGAATGATCGGGCTGCTACTCGCCGGGTCTGTGTGTTCACGTAGTTTGCTGACTGCCTGCGCGTCCACGGGTTCACTCTGATTGCCCCACGTGCTGCGCACGAAAGACAGGACTTCGGCGATTTGCTGATCCGACAGCTGTTCGCGGAACGCCGGCATGCGATAGGCATCCGGGACGCCAGCCGCGACGACCCGTTGCGAACCGTTCAGGGTGATGTTGATGGCCGAAGCGTTTTCTTTCGCCAGCGCCGACGTCGCCCCGGCCAAAGGTGGCATCCACTCCGACTGCCCTTTTCCATCGTCCCCATGACACGACGCACAGCGGGTCACATACGTGTGGGCGCCGGGAACGTCCAGCCGGGCAGCGGCAGACACTGCTTGATACTGCCAGGGTGCGCCGTCGCGTTGGCCGTCGCCGGGCAATGACTTCAGATAACGCGCAATCGCCGACAGGTCCCCGTCGCTCATGAACTGCGTGGAGTTGTTGAAGGCCTCGGTCATCGAACCGAAGACTACAGCGTGTTTGTTGCGGCCGGTCTTGAGGAACTGCACGATTTCCGGCTCGTCCCAGCGACCCAGCCCGGTGTTGTGATCGTTGCGCAAACTCGGCGCGTACCAGCCGTCGAGCAACGCACCCGCCAGGAACGGTGTGCCGGAATCGTCGAGCGCCTTCTCATTGAACGCCAGTCCGCGCGGCGTGTGGCAACTGCCGCAGTGGCCCGGGCCTTGAACGATGTAGGCACCGCGATTCCATAGCTCGTCCTTACCCGCCTTGGCCGCATACGGCGCGGCGTCGGTGAACACGCCGTTCCACAACGCGATGGGCCAACGCATGTTCAGCGGCCACGGAATTGCGCTCGCGATGTTGGCCTGTTTGACCGGCGCTATCCCTTTCATGAAAAACGCATATAACGCGCGGACGTCATCGTCCGTGAGCTTGGCGTAAGACGGATACGGCATGGCCGGGTACAGACGACGTCCGCCGGGGGCGACGCCATGTCGAACGGCCCTGTCAAAGTCCGCCAGACTGTAGCCGCCAATGCCGGTGTCCCGGTCCGGGGTGATGTTGGTGGTATGAATCGCGCCCAGTGGCGTGGCCATTTCCAGGCCTCCGGCAAACGGCGCACCCCCAGGCACGCTGTGACACGCCACGCAATCACTGAGCCGGGCGACATACTCACCTCGGGTCACCAGCGCGGGTGCCGTGTCAGCGGTCTGATCAGCTTGCACATGCGAGGCGGGCTCGCGGGTAACGTACCAGGCCAGCAGGCCCGCCGCGACCAGGCACGGCAGCGCCAGCCAGCCAGCGGTTCTTGCGAATCGGCTGTTATTCATAAAGGCTCCGGCGCAGGTCAGGTAAAGGTGTATCGGCTCAAGGGCATGCTGCGAGGCCGTTGCCCCGTCAATGCCGCGACCGCGTTGGCCACGGCAGGCGCCACCGCAGGCAGCGGCGGTTCACCGATGCCGCCCATTTTTTCCCCGCTTTCCACCACCTTCACATGCACCCGTGCCATCCGCGAGGGCGGCAGAATCGGATACAAGTCGTAGTTGCGCGCACGGGGTTTACCGTCGACGTACACCGCCTCCTCCACCAATACCTGAGACAACCCCAACGACACCGCGCCGTTGACCTGCGCCTCGACAATCGCCGGGTTGACGATGCTGCCCGGGTCGATGGCTTGCCAGATGTCGTGCACCTTGACCTGCCCATGCTCGATGGACACCTCGGCGATCACGGCTGTCTGCGTGCCGAACGGCGATGCCATGGCCACGCCGCGAGCGCGTTTGCTGCCGTCCTCTGCAGTGAACGGGCCGCGCTTCCAGCCTCCCGAGAGTTCGCCGACAGCGTTGAGCAAGGTCGTCAGGCGTTTGTTGTCGCGCAACAGGTGCAGGCGCAGTTCGAACGGATCTTTGCCGCCTTTGTCCGCCAGCTCGTCGAGAAAGGACTCATAGAAGAAGTCGTTGAGCGAATTACCCACCGAGCGCCAGTAGCCCAACGTGACCGAGCCTTTGACGTAGATCTGGGCAATGCGCTTGTTGGGAATCGCGTAGGACTTGCCAGACAACCCTTCAAGGGCCGTCGGGTCGATCTTGTCGCCCTGCTTGCCGGCCAGTCCCTCGGTCGGCCCTTCCGTCGCGCTGATCGCTTCGATTGCAACAGGCCAACCGTCATTGTCCAGAGCGCCGCGGAAATTGACTGCTGCGCCGGGTCTCAAGACGTCACGCAAAAACTCTTCTTCACGGCTCCAGATCATTTTCACCGGACGCCCGACCGCTTTCGCCAGTTCGATGGCCTGCGGGTACGGACTGGCCGAGTCGTACAGGAAATGCCGACCGAAAAAGCCGCCCAGCAACGGCGAATGCAGGGTGATACGCGACGGGTCCAGCCCGAAGCGCTTGGCAATGTCGGCCTGGAACATTTCAGGGGCCTGGTTGGGCAGCCAGATTTCCAGCGACCCGTCCGGGTTGAACCGGGCCAGGGCCGACGGCGGCTCCAACTGGGCATGGTGCAGGTACTGATTGTTGTAGGTTGCTTCGATTTTGCTCTTGGCGTTGGCCAGCGTACCGGCCACATCGCCTTCGTTTTCGTCATCGCGAGCCGGGCCTTTCTCAGCGGCCAGTCGTTTGAAATAGGCGTCGGTCGAGAAATCGGCGGGCATCACGCGCATCGTCGAATCGGCCGGTGCTTCCTGCCAGTCCACCTGAATCGCTTCCACGGCACGCTTGGCATGCCACCAACGCTCGGCGACCACCGCCACGGCGCCGGGCAGACGGTGCACCGAATGCACGCCTTTCATGGCCTTGACCTGGTCTTCGTTGCGCAGGGTGCCCACGGTCATACCCAGGCGCGGCGCGTGTTGCACCGCAGCGTGGAGCATGCCGTCGACTTTGAGATCGATGGTGTAGAGCGCCTTGCCGGTGGATTTGTCGTAGGCATCGAGGCGTTTCACCGGTTTGCCGATCCAGCGGAACTGGCTCGGGTCGCGAAGCTTGACGCTGGCGGGGTCCGGCACCGGCAAGTCCAGTGCGCGGCCCGCCAGTTCACCATAAGGAATGGACCGACCCGAGGCCGCGTGCACCACTTTACCGGGCTCGGTGGTCAGTTCGCTGACGGGCGCGTTGAGCGCCTCAGCCCCTGCCTGAAGCAGCATGGCGCGGGCCAACGCGCCCATACGGCGCATGGTCGGGTAGCTCATCCGGATCGACATGCTGCCGCCCGTGATGCGGATGCCGTTTTCCATCACGTAATACGCTTCACCCGGCGGAGCGCACTCGACGATAAAGGTGGCAGGGTCGGCATCGAGCTCTTCGCCGACGATCTGCGCCATGGCCGTGAACGTGCCCTGCCCGCCTTCGATGAACGGCGACAGCAGCCGCACGGTGTTGTCCGGGCGAATTTCCAGAAACGCAGGCACTTGGGTCCCGCGTTCTGCGGCGGCGGTCGCGGCCTGTACGCGAGACGACCCGAGTGGCAAGCCAAAACCCAACACCAACGCGCCGACGGCGGTACCGGTCAGGAAGCGTCGGCGAGAAAAGTTTACAGGGTCGGTCAGGGGTTGCCCCATGAGATGGGCGACGGCATCGAAACGAACGTTCATCAGGCATCCCCCTTCACGGTTTGGCCGGCGAGGTCATGGACAGCGGCATGAATCGCGTTATAGGTCCCGCAGCGGCACAGATTGACCATCGCGGCTTCGATCTGCGCGTCGCTGGGTCTGGCCGTGTGTTTGAGCAGCGCGGTGGCGGCCATCACTTGACCGGACTGGCAATAGCCGCACTGAGCGACTTGATGCTCGACCCACGTGGCGACCACACGCTTACCGACTTCATCGGACTCAATCGCCTCGATGGTCGTCACCTCACGGCCCACCACACCGGCCACCGGAGTCACGCAGGAACGCACGACGTTGCCATCCACCAGCACCGAGCACGCGCCGCACTGTGCGAGGCCGCAACCGTATTTGGTGCCCGTCATGCCCAGGTCGTCGCGAATCACCCACAGCAAGGGCGTATCGGCGTCGGCATCGACTTGATAGGTCTTCTGATTAATGCGTAATTCCATGGCTCACCCGCTCATCATCGGTTGATTATGCTTTTTGATTTTTTAAACGGCGGCGCTGCGGGCAGCGATGACAGGCGGGGTCTCCCGGCTGCGTAGACGCGTGTCGAAGGCCGGCGCCAGGTGCGATGCCTGGCAGGGAGGAGGCTTTTTGAAACAGGCTCCCGGTGGCCCAACTTTAGCCCTTGGTTCTGACGTTTTCTATCCATACCGTGAAAGGTCGGAGGATTAGGCAAGTATTCAGGAGGATTGCACTTCAGAGGCGCGCGGGTGGGCCTGATTCACTCCGTGGCGCGGCTCCCCGCCGCCAGACACGATTGGATATCGCGCATAGGTGGCGCGCCGAAACTGCGTTTGTATTCCCGGTTGAACTGGGTGGCGCTTTCGTAGCCGACACGCACGGCAGCGGTCGTGGCATCCACGGCTTCGGTCAACAGAATCCGGCGAGCCTCGTGAAGACGAAGGTGTTTCTGGTACTGCAACGGGCTCATGGCGGTCATGACCCGAAAATGGTGATGCAACGTCGACACGCCCATTCCCGCCAGCGTCGCGAGGTCTTCGATCCGCAGAGGCTGCATATAGTGATCCCGGAGCCAGGCGATGGCCTTGGCGATGCGCTGACTCTGCGTACCGGCGATGATCGTGTCTCGAAAGCGAAGCCCCGCCGAACTCACCAGAATCCGATAAATGATCTCGCGTTGTATGAGCGGCCCGACATGAAGCAAATCCTGGGGGTTGTCGATCAGCTTGATCAGCCGCCCCACAGCATCGAACAGCTCGACCGTCGCCGGTCCGAGGGCCATGCCGATGCCGGTGGCAGCGCCGCCTGAACCTGTGGTTCCCACATCGGCCATGACCTGGCGCGCCGTCTGCAAGTCGAGTCGCATCAACAGCGAGACGTAAGGCGCTTCGGGGGTCGCGTCCAGCACTTCAGTCACCGTTGGCAGGTTGACAGCAGTGAGCAGGAATCGGGACTCGTCATAGATGTAGGTGGTTTTTCCGAGGTGCAGGCGCTTGCGCCCCCGAAGGATCAGGGAAATGCTCGGCTCGTAGATATATGAGCTGGGCACGGTCGGCCTCAGAACCGTGGCAACGCTGAGACCGGGCAACGAGGTCATGCGCTCGGCATCGTTTTTCAGAAACCTTTCAATGCGGTTTGCCAGTTCCTCGCGAATGCCGGCGGTTTCGGCACGCCGGATATCATCCGCCTCGTTTAATTCAATCATGATGAGGGACCTGAATCACCGTGTTCATGGGGAGACGTTGCGGCCATGACGACTGTAGAGGCATGCGCTGTTTTCAAGTTAGCCCATTTCTATCGAGGGATTGCCTGATTCTCTGGCTTGCCATTGCGAGGAGATACGGCGCGTTCCCTGTTTCCCGCCAGCGCACTCTGTCACCTCCCTCTTCCAGCCCCGTCATCCAAGCGGATCGGGCAATGACCCGGGAGTATCGGGCTGACCGGCGGCCGACATTCAGCCGTATGGTCATTGCTCCTCCCTACCACGACATTCGACCGATGAAGACTTATGGATACGCGGCACACAATGCCAACAGCCCCCTGACTCATTTTTCCTTCGAACGCCGCGAATTGCGGCCGGATGACGTTGCCATTGAAATCCTCTACTGCGGGGTGTGCCATAGCGACCTGCATCAGGCACGCGGCGATTGGAGCGCCTTCCAAAAGACGCACTACCCCTGCGTGCCGGGCCACGAGATCATTGGCAAAGTGGTCGAAACGGGCCGCCACGTCAGCCGGTTCAGCGTTGGGCAGCACGTGGCGGTCGGGACCATCATCGACAGCTGCTCGCACTGCGATCAGTGCCGACTCGGCGAAGAGCAAATGTGCCGCGAGTACCCGACCGTGACCTATAACGGGCAGGACCGGATCACCCACGACATCACCTTGGGCGGTTACGCCAAACACATCGTCGTCAAAGACCATTTCGTGCTCGCGCTTCCCGAAAAGCTCGATCCAGCCCTCGCTGGCCCGCTGCTGTGTGCCGGGATCACCGTTTACTCCCCGCTGCGCACATGGAACGTCGGCCCCGGCAGCCGCGTAGGCGTCATCGGCATCGGCGGGCTGGGGCATCTGGCCGTGCGTTTCGCCGCAGCGATGGGCGCCAACGTAACGGTCCTCACTCGCACGTCCGGGAAGGCCGACGAGGCGTACGCATTGGGCGCTGACAATGTGCTGCTGTCCACCTCGGACGAGGCCATGGCTAACGCCGCGTCAGCCTTTGATGTGATCATCGACACGATTCCCGTCGCCCACGACCTGTCGCCTTATCTGGGGCTGCTGGACGTGGCCGGCGCGCTGGTCATCGTCGGCAATCTGGGTGACATGGACGGCTTTAGCACCTTGCCGTTGATCATGGGTCGCAGACGCATCACCGGGTCGCCCTCCGGCGGCATTGCCCAAACCCAGGAAATGCTCGATTTCTGTGCGCGTAAAGGCATCGTTCCGGACTGCGAAACCATCGCGATCCAGGACATCAATCACGCCTTCGAACGCATGGAGCGCGGCGACGTCCGCTACCGGTTCGTGATCGACATGGCCTCACTGACCGCGGCCTGATCCTGCACTGCGAGGACACGCATGATGTTGCGTACCTCCTCTTGCAGCAAGAAACGCATGCCATGAAATAAAACAGGGGCTTCTGAACGTATCGCCTTGGCCGTTGATCTCAACCTCTCTGGGCTGGCGCTTTCACGGCATTTATCGAGGTTCGCGCACAGGCTATTACGGACACAGGAGCCACCTGATGTTTCATCTTATGTTCAGCACGCCTTGCCTGTATGTGATCGTTCGATTCGTCTGGCCCCTGCCATGGCCCTTGCCCGTCAGAGTCGGGGCCGCGCTGGTCCTGTTGCTGGCGTCGCAGTACCACCTGTACGCGAAATTTTCCTCCGGCAGCGTGTTCTCGCCGGAGTTTCCCCGTGGGGTGATTATTCTTTTCAACTGGGCATTCGGCGCGATTCTGCTGATCGCGGTGTTGCAGCTCGTCGTTGATCTGGGCGCCCTGCTCACCTTGCTGGTTCGTCGCCGCTGGCTGGAGATTCCCGTCGCGCTGCGCTATGGGATAGGGACTGCGGCGCTGTTACTGGCGGCTGTCGGCGTGCACCAGGCGATACGGGTCCCGCCGGTCAAGGACATCGATGTGGCCATTAAAGACCTGCCGCCGCAATTCGACGGCTATACCGTTCTGCAATTGACCGATATGCACATCAGTCGCCTCTTTAATCAGCCGTGGGCGCACGCGGTGGTTGATCGTTCCAACGCGCTGGGGGTTGATCTGATCGTGGTCACCGGCGACCTCATCGACGGCCCGCTCAGCGCACGAAGACAAGACGTCGAACCGCTGCGCAATCTGCACGCTCCCGACGGGGTGTATGTGATTCCCGGCAATCATGAGTATTTTTTCGATCACGAAACGTGGATGCGGTACTTCGCGTCTCTGGGCATGATCCGTCTGAACAACAGCCATGCACTCATCAAGCGCAACGGCGCTCGTTTAGTCCTCGCTGGCGTCACCGACCTGAGCGCTCCACGGGCCGGTTTGCCGGGTCCGGACCTGAAACAGGCGCTGGCAGGCGCGCCCGACCACACGCTGATCATTCTGCTGGACCACTAGCCGCGCAACGCTCGGCTCGCCGCGAGTCAAGGCGTGGCGTTGCAGTTGTCGGGGCATACCCACGGCGGCATGATTCGTCCGCTTGATCTGATCATCGCTCGGGCCAACGAAGGTTTTGTGTCAGGGTTCTATGACGTTGACGGCCTGCAGCTTTACGTCAACAACGGCACCGCGCTCTGGCCAGGCTTCGCCCTGCGACTCGGCGTGCCTTCGGAACTGACACGCATCACGCTCAGGCGGGCAGCCGAGCCGGGATGATCAAGACGATAGCCATAACAGAGGAAGTTTATATAACGCACACAAAAACGCTGCGTCATTAGCGCAGCGTTTTTCTTATTGCCTATGAGCATATAAACATCGCCCAGCGAGATCAGCCGTTCTGACGGCCATAACCCATGGTGGTGTATTCCAAGTTATGGGTGACGCCGTTGCTATCAACATACGTCAGATCAGTTTTTACCAGGCCGTCAAACTTCTCAGGGTCTTGAGCGGTTTTAACGCTGGTGACCTTGGCGACGTCGAGGCCTTTGTGACGGTTGTACTGTTCGGTTTGAGACACTGGCTGTGCGCTGGCCTGGGTGTTCGACAGCTCATTGGCCGAGGCGAAGACACTGAACAGCGAGAGTGCGGCGAAGGCTACGTATTTCATGTGATTCTCCAAAAGTGGGTAAGGATCATTAAGTCGTCATTAGCAAAGCGGTGGTTTCGTTTGCTGTTGGGATCATTCTTCCCGAATAACGATGAGAAGATAAATACTCAGCATCGATAGGCGACATTACTGAAATCGATGATGTGTATTATCTTATATCCTGCAACGGTCTTTTACGCATGAAGTCATCATTAAAGTAAGTTCATCGACTTATTAACGTTTAATTTAACTATTGCGTTAACTTTGCCTTAATCAACGCAGCAAATAACGCCTGTTATGCCCATCAGGAAGCGTCTGGCCTCTCGGTTACGGGGGTGGAAAGCGCCAGCTCGCGCTTCTCGGCGCGGTGGGAGATATGTATCTTAGGCATGGCCCATGCTCAAACGACATAACCTGCGGTTTTTCGGCATGTTAGTCTCGCCGCTCATTTTAAATTGGCGTAGATCGTTTCATCGATGATGGCCAGCACCAGGAAACGTCAATGTCCAGAATCTCTCACTCCGCGCTGCGCCGTAATTTCCGTGAACTGCTGGCGTCCAGCACCAGCTTCGAAACCGCTTCCGTGTTTGACCCGATGTCAGCCCGTATTGCCGCTGACCTGGGGTTCGAAGTCGGGATTCTCGGCGGTTCGGTCGCTTCGCTGCAGGTCCTGGCGGCACCGGACTTTGCGTTGATCACCCTGAGCGAGTTCGTTGAACAGGCCACGCGTATTGGCCGTGTCGCTCAACTTCCTTTTATCGCCGACGCCGACCACGGCTATGGCAACGCGCTGAATGTCATGCGCACCGTTGAAGAGCTGGAACGCGCGGGCGTTGCGGCATTGACCATCGAAGACACCTTGCTGCCTGCGCAATTCGGTCGCAAGTCCACCGACCTGATCACCATTGAGGAAGGCATTGGTAAGGTCAAAGCTGCACTGGAAGCGCGGGTTGATCCGGAACTGTCGATCATCGCCCGGACCAATGCGGGTGTATTGCCTGTGCAAGACATCATCGAGCGAACCCAGGCGTATGAAAAAGCCGGTGCGGACGGCATCTGCATGGTGGGCATCAAGGACTTCGACCACCTCGAACAGATTTCGGAAAAACTCACCGTGCCGCTGATGCTGGTGACCTACGGCAATCCGAAACTCAGCGACAGTGACCGTCTGGCCAAGCTGGGCGTGCGTATCGTCGTAGCCGGGCATGCCGCGTACTTCGCGTCGATCAAGGCGACCTATGACAGCTTGCGTGCGCAGCGCAAGGTCACGCACAGCACCGAAAACCTCAGTGCCACCGAACTGACTCACACCTATACCCTGCCGGAAAGCTACGTGGCCTGGGCCGAGGAGTTCATGGACGTCAAGGAGTGATCGACGTCTTCACTCGACACGGCCAGCAGTAAATCGCAGGCAATAAAAAACCCGCCTGGGCGGGTTCTTTTCTATCAAGACCATTCCAACGTCCTGTCGGTTGCGTTCCGGGCAAATGGCAGATCATCCGTGACCTCTGAAGTACTTCCTGTACTTCAGTCGATGGATCCAATGTACGGCTTTCCCTGATTGGCGTATACGGCACTTTCGCTGAACTGCGTGTAAGCCTTTGGCTATACCCCGCTCAGATGACCGGAAATTCCGCACCGTCCATGGCGATCACGGTGCCGGTGATATAGCGCGCCTTGTCCGACGCCAGGAACAGCGCCAGATCAGCGATTTCTTCCGGCTGGGCCATGCGCCCCATCGGAATTTTCTGCACGCTGCGGGCGATGGCGGCGTCCATGGAAATACCGGCGTGGGCGGCGTCCGCTGCCATGCCTTCGGCCACGCGGCCCGTTTCGGTGAGGCCCGGGTTGATGCCCACCACCCGAACGCCAGTCCCGGCGTAAGCATTGCCTAATCCAGACGTCGCCAGCATCAACGCAGCATTCGCCGAGCCGCCTGCCAAGTGAATCGGCTTGGCGACTTTTCCGCCGACGCCGATGATGTTGACGATCACGCCCTGCCCTCGCTCGGCCATGAGCTTGACCACCGGATCGACGACATTGATCGTGGAAAAGAACTTGGCGTTCATGGCCTCGCGCCAGAACGTCGGTGTGAGCTCTTGCGGCGGGGAGCGTTTTGCCGCGCCGGCCGAACTGACCAGCACGTCAATAGGCCCCACTTCCAGCACCACGCGTTGGACCAAGGCCGCCGCGAAAGCCTCGTCGGAAACATCGGCCGCGAAACCCACCGCCCCCGGCAACGTCTTCAGCGCCGCGTCGATATTGGCCTGGGCGCGAGAACTGATCACGACCCGGGCGCCCTGAGCCGCGAACTGCTGCGCGCAGGCCAGGCCAATGCCTTTTGAGCCGCCGGTGACGAGAACGATCTTGCCGTCGAATTCTTTCATTGCTGTCTCCCTGGGGTGGGCGTTTGAGTGCTGATCGAAACGGGCGACGTTACACCATTTCGCGACTGCTTTATCATCGGCCCCTTCACAACGGCTTCGCACCTCAGGCGTGCCGTTTCGTTTCCTCATCAGAGAGCGCCCATGTCCAGCCAACACGTTACCTTCCTGCCCGATCCAGACGCGGATTCCATTTCTTCTGACGTTGCGACGTTCGGCGGCATCATGGTCTCCACGCAGATCCCGACCCGTGCTGACGGCAGCCTGGAACTGGGCACGATCACGGCTCAGAGCGAATGCACCCTTCAGGCGCTGAAAGTCGCGCTGGAACGTGCGGGCAGTTCGATGGACCGCGTGATGCACCTGACCATCTACTTGACCGACATGGCCGACCGGGCTGCGTTCAATGAGGTGTACAAGCGCTTCTTCGCCAAGCCCTGGCCCGTGCGTGCAGCGGTAGGCGTTGCGGCGCTTGCCGTGGAAGGCATGCGCGTGGAAGTGACGGCGATGGCGGCCAAGGGCTAACGTTTCGAGGCAGGATTCATCCTTCCCGGGCGAACCGGCATCCCTGTAGGAGCGAATTCATTCTGGGCGGCATTCCGACGAAGGGCCGGCACAGTCCATACATTTCTGTCGCCTGACCCATTTTTCGCGAATGAATTCGCTCCTACAGAAAATTGGGTCCGCCGGGGCGTTCTGTTTTCCGCCATCGGGCAGTCCATGGATGCCCCTCGGGCGTTTCGCCGCTACAATGCGCGCCTTGACCGTGACGATCCGACTAAAAAAACATGTCCCTACCCAAGCATCACCTGGAATTGCTCAGCCCGGCCCGCGATGTGGCGATTGCCCGCGAGGCCATTCTGCACGGCGCTGACGCCATTTATATCGGTGGCCCGAGCTTCGGCGCACGCCATAACGCTGCCAACGAAGTCAGCGACATCGCCGAGCTGGTCGAATTCGCCCGTCGCTATCACGCGCGGGTTTTCACCACGATCAACACGATCCTGCATGACAACGAACTGGAGCCAGCGCGCAAGCTGATCCACCAGTTGTACGACGCAGGCGTGGACGCGTTGATCGTTCAGGACCTGGGCGTCATGGAGCTGGATATTCCGCCCATCGAGCTGCACGCCAGCACCCAGACCGACATTCGTACACTGGAGCGAGCCAAGTTCCTCGACCAGGCCGGTTTCTCGCAGTTGGTACTGGCCCGTGAGCTGAATCTTCAAGAGATTCGCGCCATCGCCGACGAAACCGACGCCGCCATCGAGTTCTTCATTCATGGCGCACTGTGCGTGGCGTTTTCCGGCCAGTGCAACATTTCCCACGCCCACACCGGCCGCAGCGCCAACCGTGGCGACTGCTCCCAGGCCTGCCGCCTGCCCTACACATTGAAAGACGATCAGGGCCGCGTCGTGGCCTTTGAGAAACACCTGCTGTCGATGAAGGACAACAATCAGAGCGCCAACATCCGCGCCCTCGTCGAAGCCGGCGTGCGCTCGTTCAAAATCGAAGGCCGCTACAAGGACATGGGCTACGTGAAGAACATCACGGCCTATTACCGCCAGCGCCTGGACGACGTGCTTGAAGACCGCCCGGACCTGGCCCGCGCCTCCAGCGGCCGCACCGCGCATTTCTTCCTGCCCGACCCGGAAAAAACCTTCCACCGCGGCAGCACTGACTATTTCGTCACCGACCGCAAGATCGACATCGGCGCCTTCGACACCCCGACCTTCACGGGCCTGCCTGTGGGCATCGTCGAAAAAGTCGGCAAGCGCGACCTCCAAGTCGTGACCCATGACCCGTTGACCAACGGCGACGGCCTCAACGTGCTGATCAAGCGCGAAGTGGTCGGCTTCCGCGCCAACATCGCCGAGCCAAAAGGCGAATTCGAAGAAGACGGCGAAAAGCGCTACCGCTATCGTGTCGAACCCAACGAAATGCCAGCCGACTTGCATAAAGCCCGTCCGAATCATCCGCTGAATCGCAACCTCGACCACAACTGGCAACAAGCCCTGCAGAAGACCTCTGCCGAGCGCCGGATTGGTGTGTCGTGGCAGGCGCAGCTGCGTGAATCGCGTCTGGACATCACCGCCACCAGTGAGGAAGGCATCAGCGCCAGCGTCTCGCTGGACGGCCCATTCGGCGTGGCCAACAAACCGGAACAGGCACTGGATCAACTGCGCGACCTGCTCTGCCAGCTCGGCACCACCCAGTACCACGCCGTCGACGTCAAACTCGACGCGCCCGAGGCGTTCTTCATCCCGAACTCGCAGCTCAAGGCCTTGCGCCGCGAAGTCATCGAAGCCCTCACCGTCGCCCGCGTCGCTGCCCACCCACGAGGCGGTCGCAAGGCCGAAACCAGTCCGCCGCCGGTCTACCCGGAAGCGCACCTGTCGTTCCTGGCCAACGTCTACAACCAGAAGGCGCGCGACTTCTACCACCGCCACGGCGTCAAGCTGATCGACGCTGCGTACGAAGCCCACGAAGAAGCAGGCGAAGTGCCGGTGATGATCACCAAACATTGCCTGCGTTTCTCCTTCAACTTGTGCCCGAAACAGGCCAAGGGCGTCACGGGCGTCAAGACTAAAGTGGCACCGATGCAGCTGATCCACGGCGACGAAGTCCTGACCCTGAAATTCGACTGCAAGCCGTGCGAAATGCACATCATCGGCAAGATGAAAGGTCACATCCTCAACCTGCCACAACCCGGCAGCGCACCGGTCGTGGGCCACATCAGCCCCGCCGACCTGATGAAAACCATCCCTCGAGCACCGCACTGAGTCAGCACGGGCGCGCCGCAACGGCGCGCCCGACCGCTTCTCCCCCACCTCTCGCTCACCAATAGCGACAGTCGTCAGCCTGCCTGCGACGCGCCCACCTCGGCCATTGGCGAGCCTTTCAATATCCACGCTATAACAGGCGCCCAATGTCTTGTGGAGCCTTGTGAATGACTGTCGAGTTTCGTCCGGCCACGGCGGCGGATGCCCGTGAGATTGCCCGTTTGTTTCAGATCACGTCGGAGGGGGCTTCGGATTACATCTGGAGTCAGTTGGCGGAGCCCGGTGAGGCGTTGCTGGACGTAGGGACTCGGCGTTATGCCAGGGAGGGCGTGGACTTTTCCTTTCAGAACTGCCTGATCGCCGAGGCCCATGGCGAGGTCATTGGCATGATGCACAGCTATGCCATGCGCGAAGACCCGAACCCGACACCGGCGACCGATCCGGTGCTGGCGCCTTACGCAGACATGGAAATCCCTGACACGCTGTACATTTCGAGCCTGGCGTTGCACGAAGGCTGGCGCAGCAAGGGACTCGGTTTGCGGTTTCTGGAAAGCGCCCAGGCCCGCGCCGCCGCCATGGGGCTGAAGGGATTGAGCCTGATCGATTACGCCGAGAACACCGGCGCTCGACGCTTTTACGAACGTCACGGTTTCAGTGTGGTGAAGACCTGCCAGATCACGCCTCACCCGATGATCAGGGTCACCGGCGAAGCGTATCTGATGCAGCGTTTGAGCTGATCGGTCCAAATTACCGGCGCGCCAGTTCGTGCCGGGTGCACCCTTCGTAGTACACCTGCCGAACGCCTTCGGGGCGCATGCGCGAATCGCTGTTGTAGGTCTGTTCGGTGATGCCCAACGCGCTCATGCGCATCCATTGCTGGGGAAAGTGCCGGGCCTGAAACTTTTTCCGGGCCCCGTACAACGTCAGCCCCGCCAGTTTGTATTGCTGTGCCGTGCTGGCGATGCCTGCGCCCCACGTGCAGAGATCACGTTCGTTTTTGCTCAAATCCCGTGCAAATACGTGGCTGGAAGCGGCTGAAAGAACACAGAACGTCACAAACCACTTGATAATCCGCATGCAAATCCCTGGCTAAGTCACTGATCAGGCGCGGATTCTGCCGAGACTTTTCTGCAAAAGGGGCCAGCATAGTGCCTCTTTAGGCCCGCAGCCGACCAATGACCGGTAAGGGGTGTAAATCCCGAGCCGGGATGTGACAATTGCGTCACGAAACCCCGCGCCGCCTGCTACCGTGTAGAGGTGACAGGTGAACCTTATGGACCGACAACCGGTCGATAGTTGCACCTCTGGCCAGGTCTACGGTCACCGCCACGGTGAATCGATCGGGCCAGCTTTATTTTCAGAAGGACCGTCCATGATTCCAATTCAACGTATCGCCTGGCTCAAAGCGTGGGGTGCCCATGGTTTTACGGCGACCGGCGTCGTCCTCGCGTTCCTCGCGACCATCGCGCTGTTCGATAACCAGCCCAAGGCGTGCCTGCTGTGGCTGGGCATCGCGCTGATCGTGGATGGCCTGGACGGCTCGCTGGCGCGCAAGGTCAACGTGCAGTCGGTCCTGCCGCATTTTGACGGTTCGGTACTGGACCTGGTCATCGATTACCTGACCTACGTCTTTATCCCTGCCCTGTTTATCTACCGCTACATTCCCCTCCCCGACTACACCCTGCTGCTGACGATTTCGATCATTCTGGTGTCGTCGCTGTTCTGCTTCTGCAACACCGAGATGAAGAGCAAGGACAATTATTTTGTGGGCTTCCCGGCGGCCTGGAACGTGGTTGCGTTGTGTGTGTACATCCTGTCGCCCGCGCCGTGGCTGACGTTCATCACGGTGATCTGCCTGGCGCTGCTGACCGTCACCCGCATGAAGTTCCTCCACCCGTTCCGCGTGCGCCGCTTCATGCCGCTCAACATCGCGGTGACCAGCGTGTGGTTCTTGTGCAGCTTTTTGATGGTGATCAACCATCCCTACAACGGCTCGTGGGTGCTGAGCGTATGGCTGGTGATGTCGGCGTACTTCCTGGGGATTTGTATCTGGCGCACGTCGCTGGAATGGATTGATAAAGCGCGGTATTGATCCAGGTGCTGGCGTCATGAAAAAAGCAGCCTCCTGAGGCTGCTTTTTTGTGGGCGCTTGGCACGGTTTTCTGTGGGAGCGAATTCATTCGCGAAATGATGTATCAGACGGTGGAGATACATGGGCTGTACCGGCCAATCGCGAATGAATTCGCTCCTACAGGGATATTGCATTTCAGTCTTCAGGCGGTGCTTTCCGGACCCAACCCCGCCAAATACGCCCACGGGTAAATCCCGCGCTGATGCCTGTCGCTGAACACCAGTTGCAACCCGTAGCCCTGTGGGTTGATCTCAATCAGACATAACGAAGACGCAACCACCGGTTTCATCCCCTTCAAACGAAACGCCCGGCATTGCGAGCACGGACATTGCTGTCGCAGCAGCACATGGTCAATGTACTGCTCACGCCCATCCTGCCAGCTCAACCTCAGGCGCTGCCGCTCCGTGGAATTGCCGATGGAGACCGGGGCCGGGATCATGGCAGTTGCGCCAAGGCGATGCGCACGGCCTTGCGCACCTCGGGATCGCCGTCGTGTTCCAGCTGCAACAGCGCCGGTCGCGCGCGGCCGTCGCGCAGTTCACCAAGGGCCAAGGCCGCTTCTTTGCGCAGGTTGCTGATGCCGTGGGTCAAGACTTCCACCAACGGCCACAGCGCCTCGACGTGACGCAAACGCCCCAGGCTGCGGGTGGCACGCAACCGCACTTGCCAGTACTCATCCGCCAAGGCGTCGATCAGCGCCGGTCCGGCGTCCTGTTGCCCCACCTTGCCCAACGTCGTGGCCGCCTCTTCGCGCACTTGCCAGGCGTCGTCCTGCAAGGCTTTACGCAAAGCAGGCAACACGTCGGCGTTGCTGGCCAGCCCCAGCGCCCCGGTCGCTGCGCGACGCACTTCACTGTCAGGGTCCTGGCTGGCCAGGGTGGCCAAGGCAGCCAGCGCATCGGTGTTCTTCAGCCAGCCCAGCACCCCAACGGCCTCTCGACGCACGCCAGCGTCCTCGTCGGCCAACGCATGAAGCGCGGCAGGTGCGGCGTCTTCAAGGCGCAATTCACGCAGCGCCCGAAACGCCGCGGTCCGCACACTGACGTCAGCGTGGTCCGCCCACGGCAGAATCACCCGGCCCGCCTCCACCGTCTTCAACACGCTCAGGCTCTGAGCCGCCGCGTCACGCACCGCAGGCTCGGCGTCGGTCAAGGCTTCACACAGGGCCTGCACCACTTCGGGCTCTTCCCAGGCTTCCAGCAGTGCTGCAGCTTGCGCACGCACATCGGTTGCCGGGTCGGACGCCAGCCGGTTTGCCAACCAGTCCAATCCCTCCGGCTCTTCAAGGTCCGCCAGCTCAATCAACGCGATGCGCCGCACGCCAGCGTCCGTATGTTCGAGACGGCTTCGCAGGGCGAGAATCTCCGGGTGGTCGATGTCTTCAAAATAGCTCGTCAGGTCAGTCATAAGGCCAGTCGCAGTCCGTCGTGTTCGTTAGGAAGCCCGAGGGGGTTCAGCCGTGGCAGCTGCCGACCGTCCTCGTGGTGCAGCAGTTCGAGGCAATGCCGTTTCAGGCGCGAAAATTCCGGGCGGGTCACCAGCTCAGTGCTTCTCGGGCGCGGAAAATCCAGTTGCAGGTCTTCGATGAAACGCCCTGGCCGTGGACTCATGACCAGAATCCGGTCAGCCAGGAACAGCGCCTCGTCGATGTCATGGGTCACGAACACCACGGTGGTGCGAATCCGCGTCCAGATGTCCAGCAACAGCGCCTGCATCTTCATGCGGGTCAAGGCGTCCAGCGCACCAAAGGGCTCGTCCATCAGCAGCAGACGCGGGCGATTGATCAGCACACGAGCGATTTCCACCCGCTGCTGCATGCCGCCCGACAACTGATTCGGCCAGTGCCCGGCAAACCCTTCGAGGCCCACCAGGGCGAGCATTTCATCTGCGGCCGACAGGCGCTCGGCCTTGCCCACCCCGCTCATCTTCAAACCAAAGGCGACGTTCTCGCGAACGGTGCGCCAAGGAAACAGCGTGTGTTGCTGAAAGACCATGCCCCGTTGCGGCGACGGCCCATTGACCGAAGCGCCATCGACACTGAGGTTGCCAGCGACCGGCTGCAGGTGCCCGGCCAGCGCGCCGAGCAGGGTCGACTTGCCACAGCCGGACGGCCCGAGAATGCAGACGAACTGCCCCGACTCGATCTGGCAATCCAGCGCCTGCACGGCTTGAAAAGCGTTCTGCCCTTCGCCCAGGGATATCGTGAGGCCGTGGATGTCCACGCGGCCTGCGGGGTGGGTCGCGACAGTCATCAGGCTTTTCCTCGTGGTCGGTGCCAAGGGGTGAACAACTGCCCCAAACGCTTGATCAACAGGCTGCTGCCCATGCCCAGCAGGCCGATCAGCAGCATGCCGACGACGATGTCGGCGTAATTCTGGATGGTGTACGACTCCCAGGTGTAATAGCCAATGCCGAACTGCCCGGAAATCATCTCGGCCGTCACCAGGCAAAACCACGAGGTGCCCATGCCGATGGCCAGGCCGGTAATGATGCTCGGCGCGGCGCCCGGCAGAACGACTTCCAACAGAATCGCCCGCCGCCCTGCCCCCAGGCTTTTTGCCGACGCGATCAGTCGCGGATCGACGCCTTCGACACCGTGCACGGTGTTGAGCAGGATCGGAAACAGCGCGCCGGTGAAGGTGATGAACACCATCGACAGTTCGGAAGACGGAAACATCAGGATCGCCAGCGGAATCCACGCCACGGCCGGAATCGGTCGCAGCACTTCCAGTGGCGGCAGTAGCACGTCTTCCGCCCAGCGCGAACGGCCAATGATGACGCCCAGGCCAACGCCGATGATCAAGGCGGCCAGATACCCCGCGAACACTCGGCTGAGACTGGCCGTCAGGTGCTGCGTCAGCCGACCCGAATCCACCAGTCCGGCCGCAGCCTCGATCACCGAGAGCGGCGTCGGGACGTTGGCGAAGGTCACCAGCCCTAGATTCCAGTGGTTGCTCGCTGCCAGTTGCCAGAACAGCAGGCAGAGCAGAATGGATGCGCTTCTCGGCAACCATCGCAGCAAAGGTGAAGTCACAGCGTTCTCCATGTGTGTGCAAGTCTTTCAAACGACGCAGCTATCACTGTAGGAGTGAGCTTGCTCGCGATAGCGTCCGGTCAGCGGAATCGGTTTCATGCCGCCCACCCTTATCGCGAGCACGCTCACTCCTACAAAGGGTCAGCGGCTGGCCACAGCAACTTGAGTGCTGGCGTCCTGGAAGTTCAACACCTTGCCCCCCTACGCCTGAGCGAATTGCTGCGCCTGGCCTTTGAGAAGGAAGGCACTCAACCGACCTTTGCTGTCACTGGCAAACCACGCCTGACTGGCCAACAGCTTGATCCCGCTGTCTTCGGCCTGGGCGTACACAGCGCGGATCGGCTTGCCGTCCTTGTTCAGCGCCTGCAAGGCCGTGAATGCCGATTCGGCCGAGGCGTAATGGCGCACTTTCGGCTCACCCTTGACCCAGATTTCGGCGACGTGGCTGAAATCGGTGATCGGGTTGCCCGTCAGCGCGTCGTTGGCCTTGAGCGGCGACTGGGCGTAGTTGGCCAATTGCGCGTTGTAGTCCACGCCCGATGCTTTGTACGCCGCACGGACGTATTGGTCGTCGATGAAGGTGTTCAGGTCCAGCCCACGGTCGGCTTTCTTCATCAGTTTGAGCGTGTCGATGGCGGTGCCGACGGCTTGGCGGTATTCGGGTTTCCAGGTCTGATCCCGGGTCTGCAAGCCCAAAGGGCCGTGGAACAGGTAATTGACTTCGGCCTCGATGCCGGTGACTTTTTCGATCAGCTCGCTGTATTTCTCGGGCTCGGCCGCCAGCAACTGATTGGCCTCGATTCCGGCGCGCAGGTAGGCGACGACGATTTCCGGGTATTTCTTCGCGTAGCTCTCGTCCACCAGCGCGCCGTGGAATGTCGGGGTGTTGGATTGGGAACCGTCATAGATTTTGCGGGCGAAGCCACGGTTCGGGAACAGTTCTCCAAACGGCACGAAGTCGGCGTGGGCGTCTATCTTGTCGGCTTGCAGCGCAGAACCTGCGACTTCCGGCGCTTGGGCGATGATGTTGACGTCTTTCAGCGGGTCCCAGCCCTGAGCCGCGACGGCGCGCAGCAGCATACCGTGGGCAGTGGACGCGAACGGCACGGAGATCGTTTTGCCCTTCAAGTCGGCCAACGACTGCGCCGTGGACGCGGTCGGTACGACGATGCCGTTGCCGCTGCCCTTGATGTTGCCCGACAGCACGCTGATGAACAGGCTGTGCTTGCCTGCGGTTTCGAACGCGACGCCGTTGAAGGCGCCGGGGAAATCGGCCATCGCGCCAAAATCCAGTTTGCCCGCGACCATCTCATTGGTCAGCGGCGCGCCACTGGTGAAGTTTTTCCACTCGACCTGGTACTGCGCGTCTTTGTATTTGCCGTCATGGGGCAGGTATTTGTCGAGCAGCCCGAGCTCGCGAATCAGCAGCCCGCCGGCCGCGCAATTGATGGTGGTGTCTTGGGTGCCGATGGCAATCCGGATGGTCTCGGCCTGAACCGACAGACTCAACGAAGCCAGTACGAAACCGGCCAGCGTGGCGCGCAATAACATGGATGTATCCCCTCGCATCATTGATAGGAAGTGTCGTCTCCGCCACGATCGGGCGCGGTGGGAAACGAGGGGTGCTGCGTGAATCAGCGTCCGGGGTTGGCGGATGGCTTTAGGTTCACGTGTAGGAGTGAGCCTGCTCGCGATGAGATGGATCAGACGCATAACGGTGTCTGACCTGACGCAATCGCGAGCAAGCTCACTCCTACAAAGTTTACGTATCAGCGCAGCAGGTACGGAATCTCGACCTTCACGGCCCCGGTCGGGCAGTCCTTCTCGCAGGGCATGCAATACCAGCACTCGTCGAACGCCATGTAGGCTTTCTGGGTCGCGGGATTGATCGCCAGCAGGTCCATCGGGCAGACGTCGACGCACACCGTGCAGCCCTTGTCGGCGATGCACTTGTCCTCGTCCACGGTGACCGGGGCGTTGGAGCGGAAGAAAATTTCCTGGGGCTGGTAAGCCATTTCACGGTGTCCTTGGCGCGTATCGCGCTCTCTGTCTAAAAGGTGCAGGCGACGCCGGATCAGGCAGCGTAAGCCCCCACGCGCAGGCGGTCATAGGCGAGCATTTCGTCGGCGTCCAACGCCACGATGTAAGGCTCGACCGGCTTCTTGAAACTGACCATGCGGCCGTCTTCGTCTTTCTTCAGGTGCGCATGGCAGAACCAGTCGCGGTCGTTGCGCAGTGGATGATCGACGCGATGGTGGTACAGACCCCAACGACTTTCGGTGCGATACAGCGAAGCGCGGGCGGCCATCTCGGCGCAATCACGGATCACGCTGACTTCCATGGCCCGCATCAGTTCGTGAGCGTTGTTGGCTTTCAGTTGGTCGAGATCGCGCTCGATGTCATCAAAGCGCTGCAAGCCGATCTGCATCTTTTTGGTCACTTTTGGCGGTTGCAGATAGTCGTTCACAAAACGCCGCAGCTTGTATTCGACCTGCGCCGGTGGCAGGCCGTGCTCGCGATCCAGAGGCGCATAGACTCGCGCCTTTTCGCGTTCGATCTGTTGCGCATTCACGCTGCTGAAGTCCCGCTCCGCGACGTAATCCGCCGCGTTGTTGCCGGCGAACCAGCCATACGTGAACGCGCCGAGCATGTAATTGTGCGGCACCGCTGCCATGTCGCCCGCCGAATACAGGCCCTTGACCGACGTTTCCGCACGCTCGTTGACCCACACCCCCGAGGCGGAATGCCCGCTGCAAAAGCCGATTTCCGAGATGTGCATCTCCACCATCTGGCTGCGGTAATCGGTGCCGCGATTGGCGTGAAACTGCCCACGACTCGGGCGCTCGTTGCTGTGCAGGATTTCCTCGATGTTCTGGATGGTTTCTTCAGCCAGGTGATCGAGCTTGAGAAACACCGGACCGTTACCGCTTTCCAGTTCCTGGTGGAACTCCCACATCATCTGGCCGCTCCAGTAGTCGCACTCGATGAAGCGTTCGCCCTTGTTGTTGGCGGTGTAGCCGCCCAAGGGGCCGGTCACGTACGCGCAAGCGGGGCCGTTGTAATCCTTGATCAGCGGGTTGATCTGGAAACACTCCAGGTTCGCCAGTTCTGCACCGGCGTGATAGGCCATCGCGTAACCGTCGCCTGCGTTGGTCGGGTTTTCGTAGGTGCCCATCAGGTAACCCGACGACGGCAGGCCCAGACGGCCGGCGGCGCCGCAACAGAGGATCACGGCCTTGGCTTTGATCACGTAGAAATCGGCGGTGCGGCAGTCGAACCCCATGACGCCGTTCACCGCGCCTTCGTCATCGGTGAGCAAACGGGTGCAGACCACGCGGTTGGTGATGGTCACCCTCGCCCGTTTCAACTGGCGGTGCAGCACTTTCTTGATGTCGTGGCCTTCAGGCATCGGCAACACGTAGGCGCCCATGTGGTGGACTTTTTTGACGGCGTAATCGCCGGTCTCGTCCTTCTCGAACTTCACGCCCCAGCAGTCCAGTTGCTCGATGGTTTCGTAGCTGTGGGTCGCATAAGCGTGCACCGCCGCCTGATTGACGATGCCGTCGTTGGCGATGGTAATTTCCTTCGTGTATTGCTCAGGCGTGGCGTGGCCGGGAATCACGGCGTTGTTCAAGCCGTCCATGCCCATGCTGATCGCGCCGCTGCGCTTGACGTTGGCCTTGTCGATCAGCAGCACGCGCAGGTCGCGATTGCGTTCCTTGGCTTTGATCGCCGCCATCGGTCCGGCTGTACCGCCGCCGATCACCACGATGTCGTATTCCTGTTCCAGCACTTGGCGCGTCATCACTGAGCCTCCGGGTGATGCATATTCGCATCACTTGTCATAACGAGTTATGGCGGAAGGATAATGAGCTTAAGCGCGGATCGAGAAATACCGTTTGGCTATAAGGATATGCGTGCCGTCAGCCGGTGTAGGTCAACGGCAGTTGCGTGGTGGATTTGATCTGCTCCATGGCGAAGCTCGAGCTGATGTCGGTGATCCCGGACAGTTGGATCAGCTTCTTATAGACGGCGTCATAACCGGCAATGTCCGGGACAACGATACGTAACATGTAATCTGTATCTCCTGCCATTCGATAGCATTCCACCACTTCAGGGAGCGTAGATATCAAGTCGTGAAAGCGCCCTAGCCACTCAGCGTTGTGCTGGTTGGTACGTATCGCAGCGAATACGGTGACGTTGACGTTCAATTGGCCGGGGTCCAGCAATGCAACGCGCCCCCTGATCATCCCCTGCTCTTCCAGCTTCTGAACCCGCCGCCAACACGCGGTGCTGCCCAAGCCAATGGCGTCGGCGATTTCCGCAATGGGACGGGTACAGTCGGCCTGAAGAATCCCGAGAATGGCTTGATCGAATTTATCCATCGTAAGGTGTCGACTCGTCTGAAGGTTATGACCGATGGCGATGAAGATAAGCCGAATCTCGCAGTCCACGAAACTTTATTCTCTAAAGCACGGGCAGATACGAAAAATATTCTAACCAGCCGCCCAATCGGCGTTCAGTAATCAATTTTTTTTCAGGTCCGCGCAGGTAATATTTTTCCCATTACGGACAGCGCGGATTTCTCCCCATGAGCACACTTCCTTGTTACTTCGATTACGCCGCCACCACCCCTGTCGATGACCGTGTCATCCAGGCGATGGTCACCTGCCTCGGTCGCGAAGGCACCTTCGGCAACCCCGCCTCCAACTCCCACGCCTATGGCAATCTCGCCCGCCAGTCAGTCGAACTCGCTCGCCGTCAGGTCGCTGAGCTCGTCGGCTGCTCGGCCGATTCAATCATCTGGACGTCCGGGGCCACCGAATCCAACAACCTCGCGATCAAAGGGATTGCGCAACGTGCGCAGGGTCAGCGCCGTCACCTGATCACCAGCTGCATCGAGCATAAAGCCGTGGTCGATACCGTACGCCAACTGGAACAGGCGGGGTTTCCCGTGACATGGCTTGAACCCGACAGCGCCGGTTTGATCCGCCCCGACGCCGTTCGCAATGCCCTGCGGGACGACACGCTGCTGGTGTCGCTGATGCTGGTGAACAACGAACTCGGCACGCTGACCGACATCGCCACCATCGGCGAGATGCTCCGCGCTCAGGGCGTGCTTTTCCACGTCGACGCCGCACAAGGCGCAGGCAAGGTGGCCATTGATCTCAACGCACTGCCTGTGGACCTGATGTCGTTCTCCGCTCACAAAATCTACGGCCCAAAAGGCATTGGCGCGCTGTACGTCGGCGAGCGTGCCCGTCCGTTGCTCGAAGCGCAGATTCACGGCGGCGGGCACGAACAGGGTTTCCGCTCCGGGACGCTGGCCACCCACCAAATCGTCGGCATGGGCGCGGCCTACGCGTTGGCGGCCGCTGAAATGCACGAAGAAGTCGCACGCATCACTGCGCTCTCCGATCGCCTGCGCGACGGCCTGCTGCAATTGTCCGGCGTCAGCCTGAATGGCGATCCGATTCAGCGCGTTCCCCATACCCTCAACGTGTGCGTCGACAAACCAGGCTTCAACGCCCTGAGCCTGTCGAGCGACCTCGCAGTCTCGTCGACCTCTGCCTGCAATTCGGCAAGCAGCGGCGCGTCTCACGTCCTGCTGGCCATGGGCTTATCGCCTGCGCTCGCCAGCAGCAGCTTGCGCCTGAGCCTCGGTCGCTACACCGACGCAGCCGACGTCGACAAAGCCATCGCGGTCATTGCCGGTCGGGTCAACAGTCAGGCGACGACGTTCTGGTAAGACTTTGCGCCACGGCCATGCCGTCGCGCCCTCGTCTCTGGCACAATCGCCCATCGTTTTTGTCGAGACCGTCACGAGCATGGACCTGAACAGCGTTTATCAGCGCCTGAACACCGGCAGCAAGAAGTGGAGCCAGTACCCGGAAGACGTGTTGCCGATGTGGGTGGCAGACATGGATTTCCCAGTGGCCCCGCCGATCATGCAGGCGCTGAAAAACCGGCTGGAACACCCGCTGTTGGGGTATTCAGTGGCGCAGGACACCTTGCGTCAGACGCTGGTCGAGCACTTGGCGCGTCGGTACGGCTGGCACGTTCAGCCGCAGGATCTGGTGTTTTTGCCCGGTGTTGAGCCGGGCGTGAACATGGCCTTGAATACACTGGCGCCTCCGGGCAGTGGCGTACTGGTGCAGACGCCCAATTATTCGCCGCTGCTCAGTGCTCCGGCGAACTGGAAACTGCCACGGGTAGACCTGCCTTTGCAGGCCGATGCCAACGGCGAATACCGGACTGACATCGGGGCACTGCACCACGCCCTGCTCAGTGCCCGTACTTTTTTGCTCAGCAACCCGCACAACCCCATGGGCAAGGTCTTCGACCGCGAAGAACTTCAAGCTATCGGTGACGCCTGTGTGCGGCACGACGTACTGATCGTCTCCGATGAAATTCATGCCGATATCCTGTTCGACGGGCGTCGCCACACGCCTATTGCGTCCCTGAGCGCGGAAATCGCTGATCGCTCGGTGACGCTGATGTCGGCCAGCAAGGCGTGGAACATCGCCGGGATGAAAACCGCCTTCGCCATCATCCAGAACGCCGATCTGCGCGAGCGCTTCAATGCCGGTCGGCTGGGGCTAGTGGACAGCGTCAACGCCTTGGGGCTCGAAGCGACGCACGCGGCCTACAGCCAGGGCGAAGCGTGGCTCCAGCAGGTCAACGCGTATTTGCAGGACAACCGCGATTACCTGGCCCACGCCATCAAAAACCGCTTCCCCGGCGTTCGCATGCACCTGCCGCAGAGCACCTATCTGGCCTGGCTCGACTGCTCGGCGCTGGACATCCAGCACCCGCAGGCATTCTTTTTGCGCGAGGCGAAAGTGGCGCTCAGTGACGGCCTGGAGTTTGGCGAGGACTGCGGCCAGTTCGTGCGCCTGAACTTCGGCTGCCCTCGGCCGATGCTGGAAGAAGCGTTGGCGCGCATGGAGCGCAGTCTTCAGCCGCCCGCGTGACCTTCGACGGCTATCGGCTGGACGAGAACGCGACGGCATCGTGAGGATGCAGGCTTTCGAAGTGGCGCACTGAGACGCTGCTGGCGGCAAAGTGCCCCGTCAGCGCCTGCTGAACCTTTCGCGCGGCATCTTCGACGTACATCAGGTTCTGCCCGTTGAGACGGGCGAAGGCTTGCTCGTCGGCGCGCTTCACGGCGGTCTGCACCGGCGTGCCCAAGGCGTCTTCGATGACGTCGATCAACCCAAGCAGCTCCAAGCGCTCAGCGTCCTCATCGACATCCACCCGAACCCGCGCCACGCTGCGCTGGCTGTGCGGTGTTGCGTGGGAGCCATTCCGGCGAAGCCAGGTCGCCACGGCGTCGGCATCCACTGATCCTGAACCGAAATGCCCGGTGAACGCCTGCTCCAGCAATTGCCGCGACAGCGCCGCCGAGCACGGGCAGGTCGAAGAATAGGTGACGTCCACACTGACCGTCAGCGCGAGCCGCCCTTCCCTCCACTGCGCCTCAACCACCACCGGATAGGACTTCCAGCCGCTCAACCCCTGCGTGATCAAGGCAGGCCGTTTGCTCAGCAATTCGAAGGACAGACACACGCTCGCCTGCGAGGAATGGCAATCAGCATGACTGGACACCATCAACTGCAAAAGCGCGGCGAGGCTCGCCGGGCTGACGGCGTGGTGCTCGGCAAACCGGTCGAGCAGCGTGTACAGCCGTGACATGTGAATGCCCTTGATCTGTGGCATTGGCAAATCCACCTGCAAATCCGCACGGGCATGAATCGGCGCGTCAACGCCAGGTTCATCGAGGATCAAAGGGATATCAATGCCTCGCATGCCGACCCAGTCCAGCGGCAGCAGCGATTGAGAGAATTCGGAGGAGGCAACGTCGGGAAGCGGAGTGTTCATGTAAGGCAGGTTCTCGCAGCATCAGGACAACGCGAACCGGAGAAGGCTCGCCGCAAAGAGTTATAACATAACACCCGCGACATGGCCGATGGCAACCAAAATCTGTGCATCAAAAAAACGGGCGAGGCAACTGCGCTGCCTCGCCCGTATTTACTGTGTGACCCTTACACCTCAATACCCCAGCGAAAGCCCGGTATTGCGACGTGGGTCGTTGGCACCGTAGAAGCGGTTGTTGCCCACCGGCTTGCCACCCAGCGAAGGTGCACCGACCAGAATGGCGGCCAGGTGGTTGGCGTCCTGTGGCGCGCCAAATTTGTGGCCCCAGCTTTCGAGAATCTTCTGCGTGTCAGGGCTGACGGCGAAGTTTTCGAGGTTGGTGGTTTCCGGCATCCATTGCTGGTGGAAACGTGGCGCATCTACCGCTTCCTGGATGTTCATGCCGTAGTCGATGACGTTGAGCATGGTCAGCAAAGTCGCCGTGATGATGCGGCTGCCGCCCGGCGTACCGACGACCATTACCGCCTTGCCATCCTTGGTGACGATGGTCGGGCTCATCGACGACAGCGGCGTCTTGCCCGGGGCAATCGCGTTGGCTTCGCCCTGCACCAGACCGTACATGTTCGGCACGCCGACCTTGGAAGTGAAGTCATCCATTTCGTCGTTGAGGATCACGCCGGTCTTGCTCGCCATCACGCCCGCGCCGAACCAGTCGTTCAGGGTGTAGGTCACGGACACCGCGTTGCCCCACTTATCGACGATGGAATAGTGCGTGGTGTTGTTGCCTTCGTGAGGCGAAACGCCCGGTTTGATGGCCTGGGAATCGCCGGCTTTTTGCGGTTCGATGGCGGCGCGCAGTTTGGTGGCGTAGTCACGGTCCAGCAGGTGCGCGATCGGGTTCTTCACGAAATCCGGGTCGCCGAGGTAGCTGTTGCGGTCCACGTAGGCGTGACGCATGGCTTCGATCTGGTAGTGCATGCCCTGAGCCGAGTGATAGCCCAGCTCCTTCATCGGGTAGCCTTCGAGGATGTTCATGATCTCGCAGATCACCACACCACCCGAGCTTGGCGGCGGCGCGGAGACCACGTGGTAGCCCCGGTAATCGCACTCGATGGGCGCCAGTTCGCGGGTTTTGTACTTATCGAGGTCGGCCTGAACGATGATGCCCTTGCCCGCCTTGCTCGAATCGACGATAGCCTTGGCGACCCAGCCTTTGTAGAAACCGTCGGTGCCCTTGGCAGAGATTTCCTTGAGGGTTTTCGCCAGGTCCTTCTGCACCAGCTTGTCGCCAACCTGCATCGGCTGGC
Source organism: Pseudomonas salicis (assembly GCF_057128705.1). Lineage (NCBI taxonomy): Bacteria > Pseudomonadati > Pseudomonadota > Gammaproteobacteria > Pseudomonadales > Pseudomonadaceae > Pseudomonas > Pseudomonas salicis. Next base: position 782,110 of record NZ_JBSKHU010000001.1, on the reverse strand, counting down.
CTTTGTTCAGAAAGATCGGGGTCAGGTCCTTGTCAGCCTTGAACTCGTCGGTCGCGGTGTGCAGCAGATCGATGTCGCCCTGCTCAAGCGGGAAGCCGTTTTCGGCGAGTTTGATCGCCGGTGCAATGACCTCGGCGCGCTTCTTGGTGCCGTATTTGCTCAGCGCCATTTCCATGCCGGACACCGTGCCTGGTACGCCCACGGCCAGATGGCCCTTGGAGCTGAGGTCCGGAACGACGTTGCCGTCCTTGTCCAGGTACATGTTGGCGGTGGCGGCCTGCGGGGCTTTTTCGCGGAAATCGAGGAAGGTCTTGCGGCCGTCCGCCAGCTGGATGGTCATGAAACCACCGCCGCCGAGGTTACCCGCAGCCGGGTAAACCACTGCCAGCGCATAACCTACGGCAACGGCAGCGTCCACCGCGTTACCGCCGGACTTCAGCACATCGACGCCGACGTGAGTGGCCAGATGCTGAGCGGTGACGACCATGCCGTTTTCAGCGGCAACGGGGGCGACGGAGGCGGCGTAAGTGGAGGAAAACGCGAGGGTGAGCGAGGTCGCAATGAGCGACTTGGCCAAGGGTTCAAACTTCATGAGTCGACTCTCTTTCTTCTTTTGAATGTGGAACAGCATTGGCGGGTCGAGCCGGATGGGGACATGCCCTCTCACGACTCGCCCGGCATCCTTGCGACTGCAGATGCACATTTGTTGGAGCGCTGTTGCTAGCCACCCCGGCCCACGACAGTACCGGGAAGCCGCACCAAAATAGCGCAGCCAGAAGAATCAACCTAGAGCCAATGACAGGTTATTTCAAAGAATCAGTAGAACCTTTGCAAAATCTGACCTGTAGGAGCGAATTCATTCGCGAGACGTCAGTTCAGTCGATAGACCTGTGCTGGATGCACTCGCCTCTCGCGAATGAATTCGCTCCCACAGGACAATCAGGTCAGAACCAGCGATCGTTGCGTTTGCGGCCACGGGTCAGCGCTGGGAGGATCAGGCCCAGTAACAGGCCCGCCCCGGCGATGCTGCCGCCGTAGACCATGTAACGCATTAACACCTGGTTGTTCTCGTCCCCCAGCTTGGCTTGGGTAGAGCGCAGTTCCGACTGGGCGTCGGTCAACTGGGCGTTGAGGTCTTTGGTGCGGGCTTCGAGCTCGTCGACGAGTTTCTTGCGGGAGTCGAGGGTCTCCTGCATGCCCTGGACTTTGGTTTTCCAGTCATCATCGATGGTTTTGAGTTGGCCGCTGAGGTCGGTGACCTGCTGGGTCAGTTGCGGCAGCCGTTCGGTCTGGCCGGGGACTTCTTGAAGATCGCTGGAGGGAATCCAGACGGTATCCCCGGAATTGCCGCGCACCTGGCTGTAATCGCCCTGGGTGTTGATCAGCTCGACTTTCTGCCCGGATTTGAGGGTGCCAACGATGCGATAACCGTCGGTGGGGCCGCTGCGGACATAGGTGCTGAGGGTGTCGCTGACCCAACGGTCTTTGCCTTCAGCGTGAGCCTGACCGGCGAGTCCGACGACAAACAGCGTGCCCATCAAACCGGCGCTGAGCAAACGGCGTCGAGCACCCGGCAGTGGGGAAATCAGGGAATTGGGGGTGGAAACGAGGCGAGATAGTGACATGGGGAATCTTCGACAAATAAAAAGAATGGCCGGGTGGACAGGCCGCATGCGATAGACGAGACGTGGTCAACAGACCATTGAAAGCGTGTCAGGTTCACTGCGTGGGGGTGACGTTCGTCCGAGCGCTGGGGTGAATCCGTCGAAGCGGCGTAGAGGTTTGGCTGGGGACACGGCGGGAATCACGCCGTCCAGATACCTGAAAAACAGCGTGGGAGGCGCGGAGAGCGCGACGGCAGCGAAGGTGGCGTATCAGTCAACCTTGCTGTGACTGATGAACCGCACTCGCTGCCGTCGTTCCCCCGACGGCTCCCATCGGTTGGGCGGCGTACCGCCGATTGCTTTAGCCGATGACTTTACTGGTCGCTCACCGGTTTCAAGACCACCACCGCCAACGGTGGCAGGTTCAAAGCCACCGAATACGCCTGCCCGTGGTTTTTGATCTCCTCGGCCATCACGCCCCCGCCATTGCCGATGTTCGACCCCGCATACACCTCGGCGTCGGTGTTGAGCAACTCGGCCCATTTGCCACCAAACGGCACGCCTACGCGGTAATGCTCACGGGGCACGGGCGTCAGGTTCGCCACCACCAGCAGCGGCTCGCCGTCCTTGCTCCAGCGCAAATACGCGTACACGCTGTTGCCCGCATCGTCACCGATGACCCATTGGAAACCTTGCGGCTGGCAATCCTGCTCGTACAACGCCTTCTCGGACCGATACAGCCGGTTCAGATCGCCCACCAGCGTGTGCACGCCTTTGTGGTCCGCGTAGTTGAGGAAGTGCCAGTCCAGCTCGGTATCGTGGTTCCACTCGCGCCACTGCCCGAATTCGCAGCCCATGAACAGCAGCTTCTTGCCAGGATGGGTCCACATGAAGGTCAAGTACGCCCGCAGGTTGGCGAATTTCTGCCAGCGATCCCCCGGCATCTTGTCAATCAGCGAATGCTTGCCGTGGACCACTTCATCGTGAGAAATCGGCAGGATAAAACGCTCGGACCACGCATACACCAGGCCGAAACTCAGGCGGTCGTGGTGATGCTGACGATGGATCGGGTCCTGCTCAATGTACTTGAGCGTGTCGTGCATCCAGCCCATGTTCCATTTGTAAGCGAAGCCCAGGCCGCCCTGTTGAGTCGGTTGACTGACGCCCGGCCACGCCGTGGATTCCTCAGCGATGACCAACGCCCCCGGCGCTTCCAGCGCGACCACGTCGTTCAGGTGACGCAGAAAATCGATGGCTTCCAGATTTTCACGACCGCCGTAGCGGTTCGGCACCCACTCCCCGGCTTTACGTGAATAGTCGCGATACAGCATCGACGCCACGGCATCCACCCGCAGGCCGTCGATGTGGAATTTCTTCAGCCAGTGCAGGCCGGAGGCGATCATAAAGCCGTGCACTTCGGTGCGGCCCAGGTTGTAGATCAGCGTGTCCCAGTCCTGATGGAAACCCTCCTGCGGGTTGCCGTATTCGTACAGCGCCGTGCCGTCGAATTGCGCCAGGCCGTGAGTGTCGGTCGGGAAATGCGCAGGCACCCAGTCGAGAATCACGCCGATGTCGTTCTGGTGACAGGCGTTGACGAAGGCCGCGAAATCCTCTGGAGAGCCATAACGGGCGCTCGGCGCGAATTGCGAGAGCAGTTGATACCCCCAGGAACCGCCGAACGGGTGTTCCATGATCGGCATCAATTCGATGTGGGTGAAGCCCAGACCTTTGATGTACGGAATCAGCTCCCGCGCCAGCTCTTGCCAATTGAACGGACGATCCGGCTCGTCATCGCCGCCGTGGTGCCATTTCCAGGACCCGGCGTGCAATTCATAGATCGACAGCGGCTGATGCACATCCTGCTTGTCGCCACGGGCCTGCATCCAGTCGTTGTCCTGCCAGTCGAAGCTCAGGGGCGCAGCGACCTTCGAGGCGGTGTCCGGCGGCAGCTTGGTGGCCAGCGCCATCGGGTCGGCCTTGAGTGGCAGGACGCCGTGCTGGCCGAGGATTTCATATTTGTATGCTTCGCCGGGGCCAAGGCGCGGGATGAAAATTTCCCACACACCGGACGGGTAACGCACACGCATCGGGTGACGGCGGCCATCCCAGCTGTTGAAATCGCCGACTACCGAAACGCGACGGGCATTCGGCGCCCACACCGAGAAACGCACGCCGTTGACGCCGTCCACGGAAGTGACCTGTGCGCCCAGCGCGCTGCTCAGATCGCGGTGATTACCTTCAGCAAACAGGTACAAGTCCATCTCGCCGAGGAGTTGGCCAAAGCTGTACGGGTCTTCGGTGATCTGCTCGCCGGTGGCCCAGTTGATCTTCAACAGGTAAGGCTCTCGCACCGGAAAGTGCCCGGCGAAAAAGCCGGGTTTGTCGCTCATGCTCAGTTCGCCCAGATCGCGTTCACCGTCACGGGACAGCACGCGCACGCCTAATGCATTGGGGAGGTAGGCGCGAATCACCTGGCCTTCCTTGCCGTCGCTGTGGGGGCCGAGCATGGAGAACGGGTCGCGGTGTTCGGCGCGGATCAACGCGTCCATGTCGCCGGCGTTGGGCAGCACATTTTGGTTGCCTTTACCGAATGGGTCAGACGCACTCATTTTCATTCTCCATCAGACAAGTCCAGCAGCCCACGTAGACCTTGAAGCGGTACCGACAACCAGGTCGGCCGATTCTCGGCCTCGTAGGCCACTTCATAAGCCGCTTTTTCCAAAGTGAACAGCGCCAGTGCGGCCGCCTCCCCTTTGGTGTCTTTCCAGGCGTGGGCAACGTCGACGGTAGCTGTTTTGTAAGCCCCGAGGAACGCGTCCCGCGCCTGTGTCAAATACGTTTCGGCCACATGCTTGCGCGCGGCCTCTGCCTGAGGCGAGCTATCCGCACTCTGGGCATTGCGTACCGCCATGGCGGCAGCGTAGTCGAAAGATCGCAACACGCCGCTGACGTCCTTGAACGGGCTGTACTTCGCGCGACGTTCCTGCAGGGGACGCGCCGGTTCACCCTCAAAGTCGATCAGGTACGCATCGCCTTTCACCACCAGCATCTGGCCCAAGTGCAAGTCACCGTGAACCCGCATGCGCAGGCCGCCCACCGACTGTTTCGCCAGGCTCTGCACCTGTGCCAGCAGCGGTTTGCGTTTACCCAGCAGTTCACTGACCAATTGCTGATCGCCGGGTTCAAGGGTATTGCGATGCTGTTCGAGCAAGTCCAGCGCGCGTTCGATTTGCGCCCCCACACTTTTCGCCGACGCTTGACTGTCCTTGACGCTGGTGACTTCGGTCTTGAAGTCGGGATTGTCGGTCGGCGCGCCCAGCACCACGTGCATTTCACCCAACCGCTGTCCTAGCAAACCGGCGAAATCCTTGAGTTCCAACAAGGCATTGGCGTGCTGTTCAGCCGATGACGAGCCATGGGCCATGTGATCGCGCACAGCGCGTTCGAGGTTGTTCTGAGTCCATTCCCACGCGTCGCCCTGATTGCTCAGATACCCCTGAGCGATCATCAGCAGATTACTCTCGCCCGCCTTGTCGACCCGCACCACCGCACCCAACAGCGGCGAGATGTGTTCGTAGCCGGCTTCGGTGAGGTACGCGCCCATTTCCAGTTCAGGGTGCGTCCCGGCCGCCACGCGACGGATCATCTTCAGCACCAGCGCGTTGCCGACCACGACCGAGCTGTTGGATTGCTCGGCGGACAGATAGCGCACTTCAGATTCGTCGTTCAGGCCCAGGGCCGCCAGTTTCGAGGTCTGCTGAAAACGCAGCTCGCCATCGCCAGTGGGCAATGCAGTCTTGTCCTGCATGCCCTTGATCACGGCACGAATGAACGGCTCCAGGGTGAACGCATCGGTAATCAGGCCAACCTGACGGCCACGGCGCACACGGGCCAGGGCCAATTGCTGCGGCAGCGCGCTGCTGAAATCATCTTCGGCGAGGAAGCCGAACGGCAGTTGATACCGCGCCACATCGTTGCCCGACGTGACTTCGATTTCGCTGAGCAGCACCGGGCGTTCGGCCGTGCCGAAGCGTACGGCGTAAGCGATGTGCACGTTGTCGATGGCCGTGCCCTTGCCCGCGAACCAGCGACGTTTGGGCAAGTAGACCGACAGCGAGGTCTGTTCCATGGTCTGGCGCAGCGGTTCGTCCAGCAGTTCTTCCAGACGTTGCTTGAGCACCAGGGTGGGGAAATCCGGCATGCTTTCGGCCGGTTCGACGTGCCAGCTGGGCATTTGATTCTCCGCGGCCAGCACGAACCAGTAGAAGCCATACGGCGGCAACGTCAGCAGGTAATTGAGCTGGCCAATGGGTGGAAAGGCGCTGCCGCCCAACATCTCGACCGGCACGGTGCCCGCGTAATGGGACAGTTCCAGTTCGGCCGCCTGGGACGCGGCGGAGACGTTGGCAACACACAGGATAATTTCAGTCTTGCCGTCCGGCCCGGTGTATTCCCGGGTGTAGGCCAGAATTCGGCGGTTGCTCGGCGAAAGCATTTTCAGCGTGCCCCGGCCGAACGCTTTCTGCTGTTTGCGCACGGCGAGCATGCGCCGGGTCCAGTTGAGCAATGAATGCGGGTCGTGGTCCTGAGCTTCGACGTTGACCGACTGATAGCCGTACAGCGGGTCCATGATCGGCGGCAGCACCAGACTCGCCGGGTTGGCCCGGGAGAAGCCGCCATTGCGGTCGATGGACCACTGCATCGGCGTGCGCACACCGTCGCGGTCGCCGAGGTAAATGTTGTCACCCATGCCGATTTCGTCGCCGTAATACAGGGTCGGCGTTCCTGGCATGGACAACAACATGCTGTTAAGGAGCTCTACGCGGCGACGGTCGCGCTCCAGCAGCGGGGCCAGACGACGGCGAATGCCCAGGTTGATCCGCGCGCGGCGGTCGGAGGCGTAGTAGTTCCACAGATAGTCGCGCTCACGGTCGGTGACCATTTCCAGGGTCAGCTCATCGTGGTTGCGCAGGAAAATCGCCCACTGGCAGTTTTCCGGGATTTCCGGGGTCTGGCGCAGGATGTCGGTGATCGGGAAACGGTCTTCCTGCGCCACGGCCATGTACATGCGCGGCATCAGCGGGAAGTGAAAGGCCATGTGGCATTCGTCGCCGTCCTTGCCTTTGCGATCCCCAAAATACAGCTGCGTGTCTTCCGGCCATTGATTGGCCTCGGCCAGCAGCATGCGGTCGGGGTAGTTGGCGTCGATCTCCGCACGAATCTGCTTGAGGACGTTGTGGGTCTCTTGCAGGTTTTCGTTGTTGGTGCCGTCGCGTTCGATGAGGTACGGAATCGCGTCCAGACGCAGGCCGTCGATGCCCATGTCCAGCCAGTAGCGCATCACTTCCAGCACCGCTTTCATCACCTGCGGGTTGTCGAAATTCAGGTCCGGCTGGTGGGAATAGAAGCGGTGCCAGAAGTACTGACCGGCGACCGGGTCCCAGGTCCAGTTGGACTTTTCGGTGTCGAGAAAGATGATCCGGGTGCCGTCGTATTTCTGATCGTCGTCGGACCAGACGTAGAAATCTCGGGCTTTGGAGCCCTTCTTCGCGTGCCGTGCCTTCTGGAACCACGGGTGCTGGTCCGACGTGTGGTTGATGACCAACTCAGTGATCACCCGCAGCCCGCGCTTGTGGGCCTCGGCAATGAACTTCTTGGCGTCCGACATGTTGCCGTAATCGCTGTGAATCCCGCGATAGTCTGAGATGTCGTAGCCGTCGTCGCGCCGGGGCGACGGGTAAAACGGCAGCAGCCAGATGGTATTCACGCCGAGTTCGGCGATGTAATCGAGTTTGGCGATCAGGCCCGGAAAGTCGCCGATTCCATCATCGTTGGAATCGAAATATGACTTCACGTGCACCTGGTAAATCACCGCATCCTTGTACCAGAGCGGGTCTTCGATAAAGGCAGCGTTGCGGGGTTTCTTTGCCATGACCACGTCCCTTGAATTATTGGTTTGGCGCCTTGATGCGCCAGATGCCAAACGGCTGATAGTTCGGGTCGATGCGCATGAACTGCGTTTTGCCGTACCAGGTCCAGGAGTGGCCGGTCATCAGGTCTTCACCCAAGGTCGCCGCGTCATCCGCCAAGCCCATTTCCCACAACGGCAGCTCGAAATACGCTTCCTGCGCGTTGCGCGGATCGAGGCTGACGGCCACGAGCACGAAATTACTGCCGTCCGCGCTGCGTTTGCCGAAATACAGAATGTTGTCGTTCCAGGCGTTGTAGATGCGCAGGCCCAAGTGGGATTGCAGCGCCGGGTTCTGACGACGGATGCGGTTCAGCTGTGCGATCTCGGCAATGATGTTGCCGGGTGCGGTGTAGTCCCGAGGGCGAATCTCGTACTTCTCGGAATCCAGGTATTCCTCTTTGCCCGGCACCGGTGCCGACTCACAGAGTTCAAACCCGGAATACATGCCCCACAGCCCCGACCCCATGGTCGCCAGCGCGGCGCGGATCAGGAAGCCCGGACGCCCTGAGTCGTGCAGGAAGTGCGGGTTGATGTCCGGCGTGTTGACGAAGAAGTTCGGCCGGTAGCATTCGCGCCACGGCGACTCATTGAGCTGGGTGAAATACTCGGCCAGCTCGGCCTTGGTGTTGCGCCAGGTAAAGTAGGTGTAGCTCTGGGAGTAACCGACCTTGCCCAGACGCGCCATCATCGCCGGTTTGGTAAAGGCCTCGGCGAGGAACATCACGTCCGGATGCTGCGCACGAATGTCGGCGATCATCCATTGCCAGAACGGCAGCGGCTTGGTGTGCGGGTTGTCGACGCGGAAAATCTTCACGCCCTCCTCGACCCAGCCTAGGACCACATCGCGCAGTTCCAGCCAGAGGCTAGGGATCGCATCCGGCGCGTAGAAATCGACGTTAACGATGTCCTGGTATTTCTTCGGTGGGTTTTCCGCGTAACGGATCGTGCCGTCCGGCCGCCACGAGAACCAGCCCGGATGCTCCGTGAGCCACAGGTGATCCTGGGAGCACTGGATCGCAAAATCGAGGGCGATTTCCAGGCCGTGCTCGGCAGCCGCAGCCACCAGATTGCGGAAGTCTTCACGGGTGCCCAATTGCGGGTGGATCGCGTCGTGACCGCCATCCGCACTGCCGATGGCGTACGGGCTGCCCGGATCGTCAGGACCGGCTTTCAGCGAGTTATTCGGGCCTTTTCGGTGCGCGCGGCCAATCGGGTGAATGGGCGGGAAATACAGCACGTCAAAACCCATGTCACGAATCATCGGCAAGCGGCTGTGCACGTCGTTGAAGGTGCCGTGGCGATGCTTATCGTCGGTGATCGAGCGAGGAAACAGCTCGTACCAACTGGCGAACTGCGCCAGCTCACGTTCCACATCCAGCGGGAATTCGAGGCTGCGGCTGAGGAACGCGTGATTGTCGGCCTGCGCCATGATCGCGGCGGTTTCACTGTGCAGCAGCAAGGTGACCTGCGCTTCGTGTTCAGTGTTCTCGCCGAGACGTTTCAGCAGGCTATCGATCTGCCCTTTGAGTTCGTTCTGGCTGCGTTCGCTGGCGTGCACGAGGTGCAAACGCCCTTCTTCCAGCTCCAGACCGACCGGCACACCGGCGGCGTATTTTTTCTCCAGCTCATAGCGATAGCTGGCGAATTGATCGATCCAGGCTTCCAGGCGAAACAGGTAGCGGCTGACTGAGGTTGGGGTGAACTCACCGATCCAGCTGTCATTGCCCAGTTCGCGCATCGGCGCCTGATGCCATTCCTGCTCGTCGGCAGCGCGGTAACGGATGCGCACGGCCATTTTGTCGTGGCCATCGGCGAACACCTTGCTGGTGACGGTTACGGGTTGCCCGGTGATGGCTTTGGCCGCCAACTGCCCATGCTCGATCACCGGCTGCGTGTCTTCGATGACGATCCGCGGCAGTTGCAAGGCCTGGGTCAGGGATAAAGGCTGGATTGGGTGTGGAACATCGGTGGCCAGGGAATCCGGGCCGTATGGCTGATCAGCAGTCACATTCATCGAGCATCACTCCTCACGCCCCAGGGACGCTCCTTGTACAAGTCCGTAATAGTCCATTTCGTCGACACTTCATCCTTGAGCTGCATGCGTCCGACCTCAGGGCAGGTGTGCCCGAATCTGGCCGCATAGGTTCCGAACGCCAGTTTCGGGGAAAAGTTCAAAGAGCTTGCGCGGCAAAAATCGATCCGTTGGCAGCTTAGTCGCGGGCTGGCAAACCACCGGGAAATTGCGCTGAATCATTCAATCCCACGCACTGTCGAACGCAGCGAGCGCGCAGAAAAAAACCGGCACGATTGCCTCTTGCGACCTGCGCCTAAGGAAGGTGAAGCAATGACCATTCCCGTTCCCGCTGAAACGCCCGATCCGAACATCGATGATCCGGAACTGCCGGTGCCGAAACCGGAAGAACCGCCTCCGCCGACCATGCCACCGGTCATCGAACCGCCCAAGGGCGACCCGCCCAGTCAGGAGCCTCCTGCGGTACTGGGTGAAAGGTTTCCAGAATGATTGAATGAAGAAGCCCTGAGCGCGCGCCGCCGCGCTCAGGGTTGGTGCGAATCCCCGCCGGTGTTGCGGGCCGGGTCTTTGTCCCGCTCCTCGGGCGGGTCGAAGCGATCAACGATCAGCGGCATCAGACTGAATATCCCCAGCGCCAAGAGCGTGCTCAGCACGGCAGTGGCTTCCCGGCCCATGCCAGCGGCGATGCCAATGGCCGCCGTCATCCATAACCCGGCTGCAGTGGTCAAGCCTTTCACTTGATGGGTGTTGAGTTTGTCACCCTTGAGGATGGTGCCCGCGCCGAGAAAGCCGATCCCGGCGACGATGCCTTGCACCACGCGGCTCAACGCCGCGTCATCCGCGCCCGCCAGTCGCGGCACCAGAACAAACAGCGCCGCGCCCATGCAGACCAGCATGTGGGTGCGCACCCCCGCCGCCTTGCCTTTGTGCTCGCGTTCGAAACCAAGAATCCCGCCCAGTACGGCCGCGATCACCAGCCGCACACTCACCCGCGTCAGTTGGGACGCATCAGTGATGTCTGAGAACTCGGAACGCAACGTCTCGACGACTTCCTGCCACCAGCCGTTCATGAAGGGTCTTCCTTGCTTGGGATGCGGTGATCAATGGACCACGGCGACAGACAAGAGTGCGACCGGACGAGCAGCGTCATGACCCCCGCGTTTTCCCTCGCAACATGCTGTCCAGCACTTCATCGCGGCGAATCCAGCCATGAAACAACGCGGCCGCGAGGTGCGCGAGGATGGTCAGGAAAAACAGATACGCCAGATAGCGATGGGCTTTGCGCAGAAACGCAAACGTCTCGGCATGAGCCGCAACGATGGAGGGCAGACGGATCGAGCTGCCGAGCATCACCGGGTCGCCCGCTGCCGAGATCATCGCCCAGCCAATCAGCGGCATCGCCAGCATCAACGCATAGAGCAGGTAGTGAGAGAGCTTCGCCGCCAACGCTTGCACCGCAGGCAAATCCGCTGGCAACGGCGGCGTTTGCGTGGTGAAGCGCACGATCAAACGCACGATGACCAATGCCAGAATCGCAATCCCCAGCGGTTTATGGATGTTCAATAACCACTCATGGCGTTCGGACACCGAGGCCACCATGCCCGCGCCGATGAACAACATGGCGATCACCATCACGGCCATCAACCAGTGCAGCGCGCGTGCCAGAGGCGAAAAATGCAAGGTGGGCGTACTCATGGCTTTTTCTCCTGGGCAGGCGCGGCTTTCAGTTGATCGACTTCACCTGTGCGGCGCAGGTATGACGACGCGTAGGCAGCAGACCGAGCCGCCAGCAGCGGATCGTCTGACCCTTCGATGCCGCTCGGCAACACCAGCGGGTCGTAGTTGATGTCCCGGCACGCGCCGTCCAGCTGGGCGCTGTCGCTTTCAACCACCAATGTTCCAGCTGTCACGGTCTTGTGCTCCCCGGACCACGCCTTGGACGCATCGTTGGTCGGGTCTTGCGGGTTAGCAAGGGTCAGCTCCAGATTCCAGCGCTGTGGCCCGCTGGCCAGTTTGTCGCTCAAGTCTTGCTGCAAGTAATCCTTGGCGTCCGGGGCCGGTGCATCGCCTTTCGCTTCAGGGACCAGACTCCAGCGCACCGGTTGCCGCTTGCCCTGCGCATCTACCAGCACAAACGCGTTGACGCTGTTGTAGGTCTCGGTCACAAAGCTGGCGGACGGTTTGGCCGTCTTGACCCAGGCCAGAAACGGCTGGGCCTCGGGGTGCGCGGCAAAGAACGCCGGAGGCCTGGACGGATCAGGCTTGCCGGTTTTGGGATCAGGCGCGGTGGCTTTTTGCAGGTCGACGAACGCTTCAGGCGTGCCCACCGGGAACACCGGCATGCTGTTCATCCCGGTGCGCCATTGCTGGCCGTTGGGTTGGGTGAACTGCACCGCGAAGCTGCGGATGGGCGCCGCGCTGTCAGGTGAATACGGATTGCCGGTGGGCAGCGCGAGCCGTCCGACCACCGGGGTGCGGCCACTGGCGAACACTTCGGCTTTGGACAGCGTCGCCGCCGCGCCATTGCTCTCGAAATACCCGGCGACGCAGATGCCTTTGGGGTGGTTGCGACGGTAGCCAGGGTGCACGCCGTTGCTGTGTTCGAACACGTCGACAACCCGTGCAGGCGTCAAGCGTTGTGGGTCAAGGCTGCCATTCACGTAGGCGAATGCGCCGACGGCGATGGCCACCACCAGGCCAATACCGGCGAGGCGAACGAATTTCTCCGAGGGGGTCAAGGGTGGTTTGCGGGGGTACGGCGGCTCACGGTCAATCATCGGTCACACTCCGGGCCTGGGGCCTCTCTGCATTCATGTAGCGGTAGGACGCGGCATAAACGCCTTTATTCCATGGCGTGATATTTATTTTGTGTGCGGTGGAATAACTTGCACGGGCGTGCGTCTTTCTGGTCATACGATCCGAGCGATCCCGCCGATCGATCAGGAAATCACCTTATGTATGATGTCGACGATCAATTACGAGAGCTGCTGCCACGAATGCGTCGGTTTGCCGCATCGCTCACCCGTGACCACAGCGCGGCCGATGATCTGGTGCAGTCGAGCCTTGAAAAAGCCTTGTCTGCCTGGAGCAGCAAACGGCCGGAAGGCGACCTCCGCGCCTGGCTGTTCTCCATTCTTTATAGGCAATTTCTCGACGCCCATCGACGTTCGCGCCGATACAGTCGCATGCTGGAGCTGTTTACCGGCGGCAAGGAAGATCACCATGAGCCTTCCGTGGAGCGCACCGTGGTTGCGCAAACCACGCTGCAGGCGTTCGAACGGCTGAACACCGAACAACGTGCCCTGTTGCTCTGGGTGTCTGTCGAAGGCTTGAGTTATAACGAAGTGGCGGAAATCCTCGGCGTCCCCGTGGGCACCGTCATGTCCCGCTTGTCTCGCGCGCGCCAGGCCTTGCGCCTGCTCAGCGAAGGCGAAATCACCACCCCTGCTCTGCGGATATTGAAATGATGACATTGCATCCCAGTGAACGCGACTTGCACGCCTACGTCGATGGGCAGCTCAACGACGCCGACCGGCAGACGATGGAGACGTATCTGGCCACGCAGCCCGAGCTGGCCCAGCAACTGCTGGCCTGGCAACGGGATGCCCAGAACCTGCGCGCCAGCTTGAGTGGCGAGCTGCATCGCCCGGCCAACCCAGACCTGGACCCGGCGTTCATCCGCCAGCGCGTGCGTCGCAGCCGCAGCCGCCAGTTCGCCACCGCGGCAGTGCTGTTGATCGCGGTCGGTGTCGGCGGAATGAGTGGCTGGCAGGCCCGGGAAATGACCCTCGTCAGCGGCGTTCAGCCCATGGCCGACGCCGTGCAGGCCTATCGGATGTTCGCGGTCAACGACAGCATGGCCAGCGACTGGAACACCGACAAGCCGAACAACGCGCAGGTCTGGCTGGACAAGCATTTCGCCCAGGCCAACCGCCTGCCCGATCTGGCGTCAGCCGGGTTCAAACCCGTGAGTGGGCGCCTGACCAGCACCGAACAAGGTGCCGCCGCGATGGTGGTGTACAAGGATGACGAAGGACGGACGCTGAGTTTCTACATCCGTCCACCAGGGCCGAACAATCATTTGCTGGCCCCCGGCACGCGACGGGACGGCGAGCTGGAAGCCGATTATTGGTCAGGAGGTGGTTACAACTACGCCGTGGTCAGCCCTGCCGATGACCCTGCTGTCAAGGCTGCGCGACAGGCGTTGCGTCAGCCGATTTGAACAGAGAGCGGTGGGTCAGACAGCCGGTCTGTCACAGATCCACCGCTCAACCCTCCCGGTCTCTCGCACTGGCTCGCAACAATACCTTGTCCTGAATACCTGCCAGGGTGTCCTTGAGCGTCGAAACGCCACGGCCTTGTTTCGCGTCCTTGTCCTGCTGCAGCGCCTGTTGCAGCACGCTCAGGAAATTCTGGGTTTTTGACGATGACAACGGCGTCCGCGTGTCGCTCTCCAGGTGCCCCATCACGTATTTGGAAATACGCGTCGACTGGCTTGCGGACTGGCTGACCGACGCCTGCACCAATGCCCCTTTGTCGTAACCGATGTTGGTCTTGCTGCTGGCCTGATCGTTGATCTGGTAATACAGATAATTCTGCGACGTCGGATCGCGGCTCAGGTCCAGCTTCTGGCCTGCGGTGAGCGCCTTGTGGTAACTGGCAATCAGGCTCGATTGCTGGTTCTGAACGAGGGTCCGGTTCAACTGATCCCGGCCTTTGGATTGCGTCGATTGCGACAGGTTGTACGAGAACGCGTCCAGCTCATCAGGGCGTGCCGGGTTGCTGGCCTCGGTCTTCTCGGTGACCGACGCCTTGAAATCGGCCAGGCCCGTCAGCAAACCGTGATCGGTATCGGTCAAGTCGATGGAGTTGATGGTCTGGGGTGCGGTGGAAGGCCGGGCTCCGGGGTATTGGCTGTGCAGCGTCTTGAACCCGTCTTCGAAGAGGGAGAGCAATTGTACGTCGCCGTCACCGCGTGTCCGGGCGGCTTCAATCTGACTCACGTAGTTTTTAACGGCTTTCGCCTGCTGGTCGCTGTTGCCGATAATGGCGGCATTCTTCAGATCGACGGAAATGTCCAGATTGCCCGACGCACCGCTCATGCGCACTGAACGCTGGTCGGCGTCGGCATTCATATCCAGGCTCTGGACGCTGCCGTCATTCAGTTTGATGCGGGTGCTCAGCGTCACCGACGAAAACACGTTGCTGTCATATTGCGTCAACGCGTCCAGCTTGAGCTGAGGAGATTTCGCCGTCAGCCCGTCGATGGCCGATTGAAAACCGTCTGCCATCTTGCCCAGCGCGGCAAGTTCGTCGTCGCTCAGGTCGCCACCGCTGACCTGTGCCTGTACCGCCAGCCCGTTTTCGCTGCTGGAAAGGGTCAATTGCACGGTCTTGCCGCTGGCGGTCTTCAGGGTCAGGCTGATGCTGTTATCGGCGGCACTGCTGTGCAGTTTGTTCTGGGCGGCCGCCAGCTCGGAGGGTTCAAGGGTTCGTCCGGAAGGCGAGCTGATCACCGACTGGGAAACACCCTTCCCGGTCTGCGCCAGTTGCGCAAGCAGCGTGGCGCCAAGGCCCTGGAAACGGCCCACACCATGCGTCGTGCTGAAGTTGCCTTGCATCGCCAGGGTCACCGAATCCTGCCGCGTGTATTCCCAGGCGGGCGGCACATCGGCGTCGGCAATCACACCACGGGCGGTGTAGGTCTGTGCGTTAGTGACGAGGGTGTCCTGCCCCAGCATCACGACAGACGAAGGCGATGCGGTGCTCGGGGTCGTCCCCACCGCTGAGGTGGCCACCGGCTGAGTCGCCACTGTCGGGGTGACTACCAGAGGCTGCGTGGAGGTGATAGAGGAAATCGAAGTCATAGCTGATCCATGCTCAATTGAGTCGAGTGTGTCCCAGCCGGTTTATCGGCACTGCGGCCCCTGACTTTAGGGAATGGGCGGCGCCGCGCCCATTTCCAGTGCTATCCGGAGTCAGGCCGCGCGCGCCTTGGTCATGCGCTGCATCAGCAACCCGCCCAGGGCCAGCAACGCCAACACGACCACTACGGCCCCGTACACGTTGGTCGTGACCACCAGCCCCTCGCTTTTGACCGCCAGCCCCGCAAGCAGCGCCGGGACGCAGAACGCCAGGTAGCTCAACGCCAGAAACGTCGACATCAGCCCCGCCCGTTCATGGGCGTGAGCCAGCGGCAGCAGCAACCGCAACGCCCCCAGGAAGCTGGCGCCAAACCCGATCCCCGCCACCACGGCGCCGCTGAAAAACAGCCACAGCCAGCCCACGTTGACCGCCAGCAGAATCACCGACACGCCCAACGCCAAAAAGCTGCACCCCACCAACAGCGCCAATTGCGGCGGGCGCAGGCGCAGGTTCATGATGGAAATCGCCCCGCTGATCGTCAGAGCCGCCACCGCCAAACCACCGTGAAGCACGGATTTCGAGCCGGTCGCGGCGGCGAGCAATGAAGGTGCCAGCGACAGGAAGAACCCGCCCAGCGCCCAGGCGGCGATGTCCGCTGGCAACACCAGCAGCAAGGTACTGCGCGCACGCTGCGGCACATAGAGCCTGGGTTTCAGGGTCTTCAACACACCGGGTTGCGGGCTGACGGTTTCCTGCACGCGCCAGAGGTACAGGATCTGCGCCACGAATGCCGCCAGCAGCAGAATGAAGGCCAGCAGCAACGGCATCGGCGCGTATTCCACCAGCGCGCTGGTGCCGAGCGCGCCCAACGCCATGCCGAACATCGGCGCAATGCTGTTGATCAACGGGCCCTGATTCTGATCGGTGTCGAGCATCGCCGCGCCCAATGCGCTGCTGGCGATCCCCGTCGCCACCCCCTGCAAGACGCGGGCGGCTATCAGCCAACTGACGTCGCTAGCGCCGATGAACAAGAGCATCGACAAGGCCTCCAGCAGCAGAGCGACGAGGATCACCGGACGCCGCCCCAAATAGTCTGACAGCGAACCGAACACCAACAACGTCGCCAGCAAACTCAAGGCGTACACCGCAAAAATCAGCGTCAGCAGCGCGGAAGAAAAGCCCCACGCCTGCTGATACACATGGTAGAGCGGCGTCGGTGCACTGGAAGCGGCAAAGAAGCACAGCATCACAAACGCGAAATACCCGAGGTGCCCTCGGCTCCGACCATCGACTTGCGGGTTCTGCATCGATTCAGACACGCGTACACTCTCCCGAAAAAGCACACCATAAAAGCTATTAATTTGCGTTAGGGAGTGTGCGAGCAGAAACCGCTTAAAGCAAATACTTTGTGTTAAGGTCCGATTCATGGCTATCAAAGAAGGCATTCGTACCGGCGGCCGTAGCGCCCGGGTGCAGACATCGATCCACGCCGCCGTGCGCGACTTGCTTGAAGAGCAGGACCGTTCCGCGTTGAGCGTGCCCATGATCGCTGCCCGTGCGGGCGTCACGCCCTCGACCATCTACCGTCGCTGGGGCGATTTGACGTCGCTGCTGGCCGATGCGGCAGTGGAACGGTTGCGCCCCGATGAACCGGTGGATTGCGGCAGCCTGCGCGAAGACCTGCGTACCTGGGTCGAGGTCTACCTCGAAGAAACCAATTCCGCACCGGGCCGCGAAATGATGCGCGACGTGGTCGCCAGCAGCGCAACCCTGTGCTCGGGCAAGTGCCTGAACATGGTCCGCGATCAGTTGCAGATCATCATCGACCGCGCCCACTTGCGCGGCGAGCGCAGCCCATCCGCCGATGAGCTGGTCGATGCCGTCGTGGCGCCCATGGTGTACCGGATTCTCTACGCCGAGTCGGCCCCTACCCTCGAACGCATGCATCAGCTGCTGGATCGCTGCCTCGGTTGAGCGCGACGCTCACGAACTCGCTATCATGACTGGCCCTGAACCACGGGCCTTTTCCCCATGCACACTCTCGCAGACCTGCGCGCCGGCACACTGGCGGGCAGCAAACGGCTGGACCTCAGCTGCGGCCTCACGGCGTTTCCCGACGAGATTTTCAGCCTCAGCGATTCGCTGGAGGTGTTGAACCTGTCGGACAATCAACTCAGCGAGCTGCCGGCCGATCTGCACCGGCTCAAACACCTCAAGATTCTGTTCTGTTCCAACAACCTGTTCACCCACCTGCCCGAAGCGTTGGGCCAGTGCGAGCAGTTGTTTTTCGTCGGCTTCAAGGCGTGCCGGATCACCGACGTATCGCCCCGCTCGCTGCCACCCCGTCTGCGCGCCCTCGTATTGACGGATAACCGCCTGGAATCACTGCCAGATGAGCTGGGTCGGTTCGAACACCTGCAAAAACTGATGCTGGCCGGAAACCGATTGCGCACCCTGCCCCCGTCACTGGCGGCGTGTCAGCGGCTGGAGCTGGTGCGCATAGCGTCCAACGAGATTCGCCGATTGCCGGATTGGCTGCTGCAGATGCCCGCGCTGGCCTGGCTGGCGTTTTCCGGCAACCCGCTGAACGACATTCACACTGAGGAGCCCATCCGGCAGATTCCCTGGTCAGCGCTGACCTTGCATCAGGTGCTGGGAGAAGGCGCTTCCGGGGTGATTCAGCAGGCGGAATGGCAGCACGACGACGGAGTGACCGACGAGGTGGCCGTCAAGCTCTATAAGGGCGAGCTGACCAGCGATGGCTCCCCATTGAATGAAATGGCTGCGTGCATCGCCGCCGGTCAGCACCCGAACCTGATTCCCGTCCTGGGGCAAGTGTTCGATCACCCGCAGCAGGCGAGAGGGTTGGTGATGGAGCTGATTTCCCCGCGATTCATCACCCTGGCCCGCCCGCCCAGCCTCGAATCCTGCACGCGTGACGTCTACGGCAGTACGCGCCTGAGCCTTGCGACGGTGCGGCGCATGGCCCACGGCCTTGCCGACGCCTGCGGGCATTTGCATCGCAAAGGCATCAATCACGGCGACCTGTACGCCCATAACGTTCTCTGGGCGGAACAGGGCGAGAGTCTGCTGGGGGATTTCGGCGCTGCCGCGTTTTATCCCGATGAAACGACGGGCCAGACCCTGGAGCGCATCGAGGTGCGGGCGTTCGGGATATTGCTGGATGAGTTGCTGACGTGTTGCGACGGGTCTGACGAAGAAACGGCTGTGCTGCGGGGGCTTGCGGCGCGCTGCATTCAGCCACAGGTCATGAAACGACCGGGGTTTGCCGAGGTGCTGGCGCTACTGGATCGCTAGGCAAACATCACTGGCTTGCGGCGGCCTCGGGCTCTTGGGGGATGCCGGAGGCGCGACCGCAGCGATGCGGTGGGTCAATCACTCCAATCAGTCACTGACCCACCGTGGTATCAACCGGCCAGACCGACGTACACGTCCTGCACGTCATCGTGGCCGTCAATCGCTTCCAGAAACGCTTCAACCTCGGCCATCTGCTCGTCGCTCAAGCCCGACACCGGGTTTTTCGGGCGGTAGCCGATCTTGGCGGATTCCACAGTGAAGCCTTGTTCTGGCAGCGCCTTGCACACGGCGTCCAGGTCAGTGACTTCGGTGTAGAACAGGGTCACGCCCTCGTCGCCCGGCTCGACGTCCTGCGCCCCGGCTTCGATGGCGGCTTCTTCCGGGTCGGCCTTGCCGTCGCCCGCCGCTTCGATCATGCCCAGATGATCGAAATCCCACGTGATCGAACCCGCAGCGCCCATTTGCCCCTTGCGGAACAGCACACGGATCTCGGCAACCGTGCGGTTGACGTTATCGGTCAGGCATTCGACGATCACCGGCACCTTGTGCGGCGCGAACCCTTCATAGATCACTTTCTCGAAGTGCACGTGCTCGCCCAGCAGGCCAGCGCCCTTTTTGATCGCGCGCTCTAGCGTCTCCCGGGGCATCGAGGCTTTCTTCGCCTGCTCGACCACCAAACGCAGGCGCGAATTCATGTCGGGATCAGCGCCGGAACGCGCGGCAATCATGATTTCCTTGGACAGCTTGCCGAAAATCTTGCCCTTGGCATTGGCTGCTGCTTCTTTGTGTTTGACCTTCCACTGTGCGCCCATGATTACTCTCTTGTTCCGGTGGCAGTACACCGTCGGGGCCGATCCGGCGTGGCGCGTCGGACCGAAGACGGTGAATGCTGAAAAGGTGAACGATGATGACGCGCCAGGACAGAACGCTGGCGCCCGCCGCATTTTATACGCGCTGGCGTCATATGAAACCCCTGACGTGCTGCCGTCGATCAAACGAGCGCGGATAAGTTTCCCGGAAAACGTCAACACAAGGCTCTGGATATGGCGACGCGACCTGTAGTCCCTTTCTGAAAATACAGAACTAGCCCCTTTGTGGCGCCGCTTTTCGTACCCTTTGCACCCCGAAATTTCACGGTGCCCCACTCGATGCACAAAGACTCGCCAGTGACGATGACCCTGTCCATCGCCAGCCGCCCCAGCGACCTGCTGGTCGTCGGCGTCAAGGGTCGTGATCGACTCAATGCGCCATTCTGCTTCGACATCGACCTTGTGAGCCCTGATCCCGCGCTGGATCTGGCGTCGTTGCGGCAGTGCAACGCTGGATTGGAAATCGGCGGCACGCCTGCCCCGCTGCATGGCTTGCATGGCTTGCATGGGCAGATCAGCGACGCCCGACAACTGTATCGCGGCGCTGACCTCAGCGTGTACCGGCTACGCCTGACCCCTGCCCTCCAGAAACTGTGCAGCCCGACCCGGCGTCGCGCATTCAACGGTCTGACAGTGCCGCAAATTCTCACGCGGCTGCTGCACGACCACGGGCTGACTGACGGCGCGTTCCGCTTCGATCACTTGATCGGCGTGTATCCCCGCCGAACTCACTGCCTGCAATACGACGAAAGCGACCTGCACTTCCTGCAGAGGTTGTGCGAAGAAGAAGGCATTGCCTTTCGCCATGAACACGCTCTACAACGGCATACCCTGGTGTTTTCCGACGACCCGATGGGTTTCCCGGAAGGGGCAGCGCCCGCCCCGATCGATCACCTCGCCGAGCAACTGTCCGTGCAGGCCAGCTACAGCAGCCATGCGGGCGAGCATTACACGCCTCAGGCCTTTGCACCTCAACATCACGCCTCCGATGCCGACAATCAGCGCCTTTGCGCGGTGCAGCACGCCAATCGCCCCCTTGCACAACAGCAGCAGAAACAGATCAGCGTCCGCCTCCTGGAACGGCTGCGCTGTGAACGGCGGGAAATCAGGGGCCGCAGCCGCTTGCCCTGGTTTCGCGCGGGCCTGGTCGTGCGCGTGGCCGGACAGCCAGACCCATTGCTCAATGATCAATCGCTGTTGACGGAGGTGTGCCACAGCGCCTGGCAACTGGCGCCGTTAAGGGGCTGCACCTCCAACGACGTCATCCATATTTTGCAGGCGATGGCGTCAGCGGGCGCCGCCGACATGGGCATTGCACAATGGCTGCTTGTCCAGCCGGGCGCAGACCGGCCAGCGCTGGCGGGCTACGAAAACAGTTTTAGCGTGCTGCCGTGGACGATGCCGTTCAGGCCGTCCGTGGAGCATCCGAAACCCGTCGTGTCGTCGCTGGAAACCGCCACCCTGATCGACGGACGAGCGGACGAAGCCGGTCGCGTCAGGATTCGGTATGGATGGCAGGTCGAAGGTCCGGCGAGTCCATTCAGGGACAGCTGGGCACGCGTCGTCACCAGCCTCACCGAGCCGCGCGCTGGAATGGCGTTGCATATTCAATTTTTCGAAGGTGACCCCGACCAGCCGCTGGTCTGTGGCATGGCCGAGGGCCCTGAGCGGATTTCGGTCCTTGAAGCCACCGAACGGGACGGTGCGTCGCCACCGACGAAACCGCCCGAGCCAGCGCCTGTGCTCGTCGACAGCAAGGTACCCCTCACCCTGCGCGGCGCCCGCGCCACCTTGCACATCAACGCGCAGGGCATCCGGTATACGCCGCACGCCACGGGAGACGACGGCATGTGAGGTAAGCCGCCGCTGATCAGCGGTGCTTGAAGCTTGGCTCACGCTTCTCGATGAATGCCGCCATGCCTTCCTTCTGATCCGCGCTGGCAAACGCCGAATGGAACACCCGACGTTCGAAGCGGATGCCCTCGGACAAGCTGACCTCGAAGGCGCGATTGACACTTTCCTTGACCATCATCGCCACCGGCAACGACTTGGCGGCGATGCTCTCAGCGACCTTCAGCGCCTCCTCGAGCAATTGCGCTTGAGGCACGATGCGCGCCACCAGTCCGGAACGCTCCGCTTCCTCGGCGTCGATCATGCGCCCGGTCAGGCACATTTCCATGGCCTTTGCCTTGCCAACGGCGCGGGTCAAGCGCTGCGTGCCGCCCATGCCCGGAAGCACGCCGAGCTTGATCTCCGGCTGACCGAACCTGGCGTTGTCCGCCGCCAAGATGAAATCGCACATCAGGGCCAGTTCACAGCCGCCCCCCAACGCAAACCCGGACACCGCTGCGATAATCGGCTTGCGGCGACTAGCCACCCGGTCGCTGTCGCTGAACAGGTCATCCAGATAGATTTGCGGGTACGTCAGTTCAGCCATTTCCTTGATATCAGCACCGGCGGCAAACGCTTTGGCCGATCCCGTCAGCACGATGCAGCCAATGTCACGGTTACGTTCGAGTTCATCCAGCGCGTGGTTGAGCTCGCTGATCAGCTGTGCATTGAGGGCATTCAGTGCTTGCGGGCGGTTAAGCGTGAGCAGCGCAACCCGACCGTTTATTTCCTTCAAGATTGTTTCGTAAGCCATTGTTCTTGATCCCATTAATCAGAAATTGTCAATACTGGAAACAGCATTACCCGACTTTAAGTTAAAGCTTCAAACCATTG
The DNA here is from genome assembly GCF_057128705.1 of Pseudomonas salicis. NCBI lineage: Bacteria > Pseudomonadati > Pseudomonadota > Gammaproteobacteria > Pseudomonadales > Pseudomonadaceae > Pseudomonas > Pseudomonas salicis. The sequence continues at coordinate 759,727 of NZ_JBSKHU010000001.1, read as the reverse complement.
AATTTAAACGATTAAAGCACCTCTAGCGCCATGGCCGTCGCCTCGCCGCCACCGATGCAAATAGCGGCCACGCCGCGTTGCAATCCCCGCTGTTTCAGCGCCGACAACAGGGTCACCAGAATCCTCGCCCCCGAGGCACCAATGGGATGGCCGAGGGCACAGGCGCCGCCGTTGACGTTCACTTTTTCGTGGGGCAGTTCCAGCTTGCTCATGGTCACCAACGCGACCACGGCAAACGCCTCGTTGATCTCGAACAGGTCCACATCGCTAAGGGACCAGCCGGTTTTGCGCATCAGTTTTTCGATGGCACCAATCGGTGCGGTCGGAAACAGGTTGGGCTGGTTGGCATACGCCGCATGGCCGCGAATCACCGCCAAAGGCTTCAGCCCGCGCCGTTCGGCCTCTGATTGACGCATCAACGTCAACGCCGCCGCGCCGTCGGAAATTGAACTGGAGTTGGCCGCCGTGACCGTTCCCCCTTCGCGAAAAGCCGGTTTGAGCTGCGCGATCTTGTCCAGCCTGGCTTTCGGCGGTTGCTCGTCCTGGGAGACGGTTTTCTGTTCTTTGCCGACAGTCACCTGCACCGGGACGATTTCACCGTCGAAATAACCCTGTTTCATGGCCTCTTGGGCCCGGGTCAGCGAGGCGATGGCGAACGCGTCCTGGGCCTCGCGACTGAAACTGTGGAATGACGCGCAATCCTCAGCGAAGGTGCCCATGAGGCGCCCACGGTCGTAGGCGTCTTCCAGCCCGTCGAGAAACATGTGATCGACGATCTGCCCGTGGCCCATGCGATAACCGCTGCGCGCTTTGTCCAGCAGGTACGGCGCGTTGGACATGCTTTCCATGCCGCCCGCGACCACCACCCCGGCGCTGCCCGCCAGCAGCAGGTCATGGCCCATGATCGCCGCTTGCATGCCGGAGCCGCACATCTTGTTCAGCGTCGTGCACAAGGTGCCGTTGCTCAGGCCGGCCCCCAAAGCGGCCTGTCGTGCCGGGGCCTGGCCAAGTCCGGCAGGCAGCACGCAGCCGAACAGCACCTGCTCGACATCCGTGGCCTCAAGCCCCGCACGTTCAACCGCTGCACGGATGGCCGCCGCGCCGAGTTGCGGCGCCGTGAGGCTTTTGAGGTCTCCCTGGAAGCCGCCCATGGGCGTGCGCACGGCGCTGACGATCACCACGGGGTCTTCGTTCTGTGGCTGACGCTGGTTGTGTGGCATGTTGAATGTCCTCGATTAGCGAGCAGCCATGCGCAAGGCACCGTCGAGACGGATCACCTCACCGTTGAGCATGCTGTTTTCGATGATGTGGCGCACCAGGGCGGCGTATTCGTCGGGCTTGCCGAGCCGTGGCGGGAAAGGGACGCCTGCGGACAGGCTCTCGCGCACCTGCGGGGTCATGCCGGCCATCATCGGGGTTTCGAAAATGCCGGGGGCGATGGTCATGACCCGGATGCCGAACCGCGCCAGTTCACGGGCGGCGGGTAACGTCAGGCTGGCGATGGCCCCCTTGGACGCCGCGTAGGCGGCCTGACCGATCTGGCCGTCGAACGCGGCCACGGACGCGGTGTTGACGATCACGCCGCGCTCGCCACCCTCGTCCGCCACGCCCTCGGCGATGGCGGCAGCGGTCAGACGCAGGAGGTTGAAGCTGCCGATCAGGTTGACGTTGATCACCCGGCTGAAACTGTCCAGGCCATGGGGGCCTTCCTTGCCGAGGATTTTTTCCGCCCCGACGATGCCCGCGCAATTGATCAGGCCATTGATCTGACCGAACTCAGCCAGCGCCGTGTCCACCGCCGCCTGCGCAGCGGCCTCATTCGTGATGTCGGTGACACTGGCCCGGGCATTGACGCCGAGCACGTGCAGTTGGGTGTCCAGCGCCTGGGCATTGACGTCCACCAGCATGACCTTCGCGCCCGCCTGGATCAGCATCTGCGCGGTCGCCGCGCCCAGACCCGATGCGCCGCCGCTGACCAGAAATACCTTGCCTTCGATCTGCATGATTGTGCCGTCCTTCACTTCTTATTGTTCGAGTGACGAAATACTCCGCTCTGTCCCGGCAATGGGCAATAGTCAAAGCGCGCAGCCGCGATGACGGTTTTGGACAGTGCGTGACGTTACGATGCCGCTCAGGCCTTGCGCTGCAGCACCGCCTCACCGGATTCGGAGGACAGCCGCCGGTTATCCAGTAACGCCAGCAATGCGATCAGCGCCACCCCGATGAACGTCAGCTGAAAGTCCGCCGTCTGCGCCTGGCCGTCGTTGCCGTGCAGATACATCGAGCCGCGCAGCAGCAGCGCACCAATGGCCACCCCCATGCCCATGCTCAGCTGGAAAAACATGCTGAACATCGTCGACGCGTCGCTCATCTGCGGCTTCGGCACGTCGGCGAACCCCAGGGTGTTGAAGGCCGTGAACTGCATCGACCGCGACAGCCCGCCCACAAACAGGATGAACAAGATCAAGCCCCAGCTCATGCGCTCGTCGAGCAACGCGCAGGCCGCGATGGCCAGCACACCGATCACCCCGTTGCCCATCAGCACGGCGCGAAAGCCCCAGCGCTGCATGATGGGGCTGGTGAAAGGCTTCATCGCCAGGTTCCCCGCGAACACACCCAGCACCAACAGCCCCGAATCGAACGCTGACAGGCCAAAGCCCAGTTGAAACATCAACGGCAGCAGGAACGGCAAGGTGCTGATGGCAATGCGAAACAGCGAGCCGCCGAAGAGGCTGACGCTGAACGTGCGGATGCCGACCACATTGACGTTCAACAGCGGTTCGGCCCGCTTGCGCATGTGTGCCCAGGCCAGCACGGCGCTGACCACGCCGATGGCCGTCACCAGCAGCCCGGGCCCATGGCTGCCACGAGCCTGTCCAAGCATCTCCATGCCGTACAGCGACGCCATGCACGCTACCCCCACCAGCACGAAACCGGGAAAATCGAACGCCCGCTGGCTGACGTCATTGCGTCGAGGGATCAAGACCCAGGTGGCGATCAAGGCCAGCGCGCCCAGTGGCAGATTGAGGTAGAAAATCCACGGCCATGAGGCGTGAGTGACAATGAATCCGCCCAACGGCGGGCCGAGAATGGGCGCCACGAGGCCTGGCCACGTGATCAGCGAAATGGCGCGGACCAGGTCCTTCTTTTCCGTGGCACGCATCACGGCCAGGCGCCCGACCGGGACCATCATCGCGCCGCTGATGCCCTGCAGTACCCGCGCCGCGACGAACGCCTCCAGCCCTGTGCTCAACCCGCAGAGCAACGAAGACAGGGTGAACAGCACGATGGCGCCGCCGAACACCAGCCGCGAGCCCAGCCGATCCGCCAGCCAGCCGCTGATGGGAATGAAGGCCGCGATGGCCAGCATGTAGGCGCTCATGCCGATGTTCAGGTCGACTGCCGCCACACCGAAAGTTTTCGCCATTTGCGGCAAGGCCGTGGCGATCACTGTCGCGTCGAGGTTTTCCATGAAAAACGTGACCGCCACCAACAGCGCGATCAGGGTGGATTGGCGTTGCGACATCGGCACCGGTCCTTGAATGGGCAGTGCTCTAGCGTAGCGGTTTCAGGGCGTCACGCGCAGAGCGAATTCGCCTCAGTGGCGGCAATCGGCGTCATGGTTTCAGATACCGCATCACCGAATCGCTCACCATCGCCCTGTGCCGGGCCTTGATGTGTGGGTCTTCCAGCTCGATCTGGAAAATCTCCGAAAAAGTGTGGCGGTTCGATACGCGGTAGAAACAGAACGAACTCAGCAGCATGTGCAGATCGACCGCCTGTACACCTTCGCGAAACACGCCTTCTTTTTCTCCACGTCGCAACGTCTCGTCCAGCGCTTGCAGCACATGCTGGCTCAGCGCCCGAATGGTCGGAGACTGTTTGACGTTTTCGCCGTTGTGGATGTTCTCGATGCAGACGATGCGCACGAAATCGACGTTGCGGTCGTGGTGATCGAAAGTGAACTCCACCAGACGCTGAATCGCCTCCATGGGCGGCAGAACGTCGAGTTTCAGGCTGCTTTCGGTGTGACGGATGTCGCCGTACAACTTCTCCAGCACTTCGCTGTACAGCTGTTCCTTGCTGTTGAAGTAGTAATAAATCATCCGTTTCGAGGTTTGCGTACGTTCGGCAATGGCGTCGACCCGTGCACCTGAAAGGCCTTGGGCGACGAATTCAGCGACGGCAGCCTGGAGGATGCCGTCGCGGGTTTTTTCCGGATTGTTCTTGCGGCCCTTGCGTGGCGACTCTACGGACGCTTCGACAAGAGTGTCGTCGACAGTTTTCATGCTTGGCTCACGACCACGGTGGAATCCGCCGATTATGAGCCGCAGCGCCGCGTTACGGAAGCGGCATATGCCAGCATGCGTGTGGTCTGTCACAACCTCGCTTGCCGTGGCGTGCCTTTCCGTGAAGCGGCCATGGCTGCCAGACGCACCGCCACGTTGGCTGCGCCATAACCGGCGTAGCCATTTTTGCGTTGCAGTATCTCGAAGAAAAATCGATCGTCGAAGGCCTCGGTGTACACATGAAACAGCTCCCCCCCCTTGGCATCGCGGTCATACAGCACATTGTAATAGGCCAATTCACTCAGAAATTCGTCGTCGAAATCGAAGCGGGCCGCCAGGTCGTCGTAATAATTGAGGGGGATGTCCAGCAATTGCACCCCAGCCTCTTTCGCCCGCGCCACCTGGGTAAAAATGTCCTCGCAGGCGAAGGCGATGTGGTGCACACCGGAGCCGCGGTAACTCGACAGGGCATGTGAAATCGCCGTGTTACGGTTCTCGGAGATGTTCAGCGGCAGGCGCACGGTGCTGCAACGGCTGCGCAACGCACGGCTTTTCACCAGACCGTAAGGGTCTGGCAGCACCACTTCGTCGTCGGCCTCGAAATCCAGCAGGCTCTTGTAGAACAGCACCCACGTGTCGAGGCTGTCCGCCGGGAGCGCCATGGCCATGTGGTCGATGCGGTGCAGACCACCGGCAGCGGGGGTGTCCGTAAGAATATTGAAATCGCTTTCGTAGATCGACTCGCCGAGCGGGGCTGGCTCTACCAGATAAATCAGGCTGCCATCCGGGGCGCGCACGGCGGGAATCTCTCGCTCGTTCGGCCCGACCAGCCCTCGGTACGGCTGCCCCTTGAACTGTCGGGCGCGCTCCAGCGCCACGCTGCCATTTTCAACGCGCAACGCCGTGGCGCACAGCGATGGGCCGTGGGATTCGAAAAAACTGTGGGCGAAGGAATAAGGCTCGGCATTGAGCACGATCTTGATATCGCCCTGCCCCAACAGGCGGACAGCCTTCGAGCGGTGCTGACCCAACTGAGCGAAGCCGAGGCCCTGCAACCAACTGCCCAAACGGGCGCCGTGAGCCTCATCGACAGCAAATTCAAGAAATTCAACGCCGTCGTACGCGCTGGCTTTCGGCGGGTTGAACAACAACCCGGGCGAAACAGACTGCGCCTCCTCGGCCAGCCGCTCGCGGGTTTTTTCTTCCAGGTAAAGCAACGAACGCAAACCGTCCGCCGCATTGGCCCGAGGGGGCGCAGCACGAAAACCATCGTTGAAGATTTCCAGTGACAACGGCCCGGTGTAACCGCTGCGCAGGATCGGGGCGAGAAAACCCGGCAGGTCAAATTCACCCTGGCCAGGAAAGCAGCGAAAATGCCGACTCCACTCCAGTACGTCCATGGCCAGCAAAGGCGCGTCGGCCATTTGCACGAAGAAAATCTTGTCACCGGGAATATCGGCAATGGCGCCTGGATCACCGTTCAACGACAGCGTGTGAAAGCTGTCCAGCAACACCCCCAGTGCCGGGTGATTGACCTGACGCACCAGATTCCACACCTGCTGCCACGTGTTGACATGTCGGCCCCAGGCAAGTCCCTCGTAGCCCACGCGCAACTGCCGCGCACCGGCCCTTTCGGCCAACAGCGCCAAGTCGTCCAGCAGGAGGTTTTCGTCTCCGTGGGAATCGCTCGCGGTGTTACTGCACACCAACACCAGGTCAGTGCCCAGCGCTTGCATCAGATCGAACTTGCGCTCGGCCCGGTCCACGTTGCGTTGCAGGCGATCGCGTCGGCAACCTTCGAAGTCGCGAAACGGCTGAAACAGGGTGATCGCGATGCCCAGATCCGCGCACATCTGCCGCACGGTGCGCGGGCTGCCGTCGTAGTACAGCAGGTCATTTTCAAAGATTTCCACGCCGTCGAACCCGGCGGCGGCAATGGCTTCCAGCTTTTCGGGCAGGGTCCCGCTCAGGGAAACGGTGGCAATCGAACGCTGCATAAACTGACTCCAGAATGAACGCACCCAAGAGACAGCGCCTGGCTGATGCTTCGGTGTCAAAACCGATTATTCTTCGCCCGTCCTGTCAGTGCAATTTAAATGTACGTACCGGTTAGTTTTGTGTTCGATAATCGCCCAAAAATGATTTACCTCAATTGACGCTCCTGCCCATGATCTCCACCATCGTTTGCACATTGTCGGACAAAGGCTGCCTCTGCCTGCACGTGGACCCTTTGCTGCGCCGCATTGGCGCCGCCATCGCCGACAAAACCATAACAATTCCAAGACAGGTTAAATGCTCATGCGCTCCTACCCCGCTTCGTCTGCGCCGGTCGCAGCCAGCTCCCCGGACACTCACGTGACCCCTCATGCCGGGATCGGCGACAAAGTCCGAGGCGCGCTCGCCGTCGGCAAGACCCGCTGGGGCATGCTCGCGCTGGTGTTCCTCGCCACCACCCTCAACTACATCGACCGCGCCGCGCTGGGCGTCATGCAGCCCATTCTGGCCGAGCAAATGCGTTGGACGGCCATGGATTACGCCAACATCAATTTCTGGTTTCAGGTGGGCTACGCCATCGGTTTCCTGTTGCAAGGCCGGTTCATCGACCGCGTCGGAGTGAAACGGGCATTTTTCCTCGCCGTGCTGCTCTGGAGTGTCGCCACCGGCGCGCACGGCCTGGCGACATCGGCGGCGGGCTTCATGGTCTGCCGGTTCATTCTCGGGCTGACCGAGGCGGCCAACTACCCGGCCTGCGTCAAAACCACACGGCTCTGGTTCCCGGCCGGAGAGCGGGCCGTCGCAACGGGCATTTTCAACGCAGGCACCAACGTTGGCGCGATGATCACCCCGGCCCTGCTGCCGCTGATTCTGTCCGTCTGGGGCTGGCAGGCGGTGTTCATGTGCATGAGCGTCCTGGGCCTGACCTGGGTGATCACCTGGCGCTTGAAATACTTCAATCCCGAAGACCACCCCACTGTTCGTGAAAGCGAGCGGGCCTACATCCATCAGGGTCACGAGCCCGAGGGGGTGACGGAGAAAGTCCCGTTCTCGACGATCCTGAAAATGCGTGGCACCTGGGCATTCGCACTGGCGTACGCGATGACCGCGCCGGTGTTCTGGTTCTACCTGTATTGGCTGCCGCCGTTTCTGAACCAGCAATACCACCTGGGCATCAGCGTGACGGAAATGGGTCTGCCATTGATGCTGATCTGGCTGACGGCGGATTTCGGCAGCATCGGCGGTGGTGTCCTGTCGTCGTGGCTGATCGGCCGGGGGGTGCGTCCGATGACGGCGCGTCTGGTGTCGATGCTGATCTTCGCGCTGACGATCATTTGCGTGGTGTTTGCGGCCAACGCGAGCGGGCTGTGGATCGCGGTGGCGGCGATCGCGCTGGCCGTGGGGGCGCATCAGGCATGGACAGCGAACATCTGGACCCTGGTGATGGATTACACACCGCCGCACAGGGTGAGCACGGTGTTCGGGTTTGGCGGGATGTGCGCGTCGATTGGCGGGATGTTCATGACCCAGATCGTCGGGGCCGTGCTGACGGCGACCCATAACAATTACAACGTGGTGTTTACGTTGATTCCGGCGATGTATTTTCTGGCGCTGGTGTGGATGTTCTTCATGGCGCCGCGTGACGTTAAAGAAAGCGCTGCCTGATGGTCAGCGATGCGGATGGGTCAAGCGCCATTCTGGACTGCCCCCCCCCCGCATCGCGCCGTGGTCAACGCCCTACCCGCCTGACCTGCGCTGCTGCCAGGCGGCCGCCAGGCCGCTCAGGCAGATAATCGCAATCCCCGCTTGCGCCGTCAGCGACGGCGCGTGGTTGAACACCAGATACCCCCACAGCCCCGCGAACACGATCTGGCAGTAGCCGAACGGCGCCAGCAACGCGGGTGCCGCGAACCGGAAAGCCTGGGTCAGCAGCAAATGCGCGACCATCCCGCAGGTGCCCAGTGCCAGCATGAATGGAATGTGTATCCACTGCGGCGATTGCCAGAAAAACGGCACGATGGCGCTCATCAGCAAGCTATTGAACAGCCCCGCAAAGAAATTGCTCGTGGTCGGGCTGTCATGGGCGGCAACCAGCCGAGTGAGCAATTGATAACACGCAAAACACAACGCGGAGCCCAGCGGCAGCAGTACGGCGGGGGTGAACAGTTCGCCGCCCGGATGCACGATCACCATCACCCCGCCAAACCCTACAAGCACGGCTATCCACTGACCTCGCGACACCTGCTCCTTGAGCAGCGGCACCGACAAGGCCGTCACCAGCAAGGGCGCCAGGAAGTTCACGGCCGTGGCTTCGGCAATCGGGATGAACATCAGTCCGCTGGTGAATAACAGACTCGTGCCCAACAGGCATGCCGCCCGCAGCGCTTGAAGCCCCGGCCGCTTGGTCCGTAATACGCGCAGCCCTGCGGACGGCATGAAAATGCAGGCCATCAACGCGGTGTGCACGACATAACGCACCCAGACCACCATCATGATCGGGTAAATGCCGGAGAGGTATTTGGACAGGGTGTCGTGACTGGAAAACAGGAAGGTCGCCAGGACAATCAGTGCGATGCCCTTGAGTGGCTGGTTGACGCCGGAGAGCGGCGTACGGGTGGTGCTCATCAGGGTTCCTTTGGCCTTGCGGAAGCGCGTAGTCGACCGACCATCGCTGCGAGTCTGGAGCTAGACACGCAGAGAATATAGAAGCTGTCGTCAGATAACCAAAGAAACCTCAAGGATGACGTCGTTTTTGTCGCGCCCGGCGTCGTACGTCGGACGCTGTAAGCAGCACAGGGTGCGGAAGCGAACGCACTCATTCACCCCGTTCGCACCGCTCGCAACGCTCACTCCTGCAACGACTCAACCCCCAGTTCATCCCACACGGCTTCTGCCAGATGAAAACTCGCGTTGGCTGCCGGTATGCCGCAATAGATCGCACTTTGCATCAACACTTCCTTGATCTCGTCGCGGGTCACGCCGTTGTTTTTTGCGGCACGCAGATGCAGGCGCAGTTCGCCCTCGCGGTTCATGCCGATCAGCATGGCGATGGTGATCAGGCTGCGGGTATGGCGTGGCAAGCCGGGGCGGGTCCAAATGTCGCCCCAGGCATGGCGGGTGATCATTTCCTGAAACTCGCCGTTGAACGGCGTGAGTTTCTCCAGACTGCGGTCGACGTGGGCGTCGCCCAAGACTTCACGGCGCACGCTCATGCCGGCTTCGTAACGGTGTTTCTCGTCCATTTGCGATCCTGTCGATTCAACGAAGATTGAAAGCCTGGTGATCGGCCACCGCGCGCTTGACCCAGCGCCGCGACTGCCCCAGGTAACGGGTGGGGTCGAGCAGATTATCCAGCGCCTGCGGCGACAGCTGTTCGCTGACCGCCGGATCGGCGCCCATTATGACGCGCAACGGTTGCCCCTGCTCCACGGCTCGGCGACAGCATTGCTCGATCAGGTGGTGGGCCCTGTCTCGCCCCACGCGTCCGGCCAGCGCAATGCTCACCGCCTCCGCCAACACCAGCCCTTGGGTCAGCGCCAGGTTGTGGGCCATCCGCTCGGCATCCACCTCAAGGCCGGGAATGACCGCCAGCGCCTGTTGCAACGACCCGGAGACGAGGCAGCAAAGCTCCGGCAGTGTTTCCCATTCGGCGTGCCATAAACCCAGGCTGCGCTCATGCTCCTGTGGCATGGCGCTGAGCAACGTGGCCACCAACCCCGGCGCACGGGTGGCGGCGGCGATCATCACCGCTGCCCCCACCGGGTTGCGTTTGTGGGGCATGGTGGATGAACCGCCCTTGCCCGCCGCTGCCGGTTCGAACACCTCACCGGTTTCGGTCTGCATCAAAAGGCTCACGTCCCGCCCGATCTTGCCCAGGCTCCCCGCCATCAGTCCCAACAGGCTGGCGAACTCCACCAGCCGGTCGCGCTGGGTGTGCCACGGCTGATCGGGCAGGTTCAGTTTCAGTTCCCTGGCCAAGGCTTCGGCGATGGGAAAGGCCATGTCGCCCAGCGCCGCCAGGCTCCCCGACGCCCCCCCGAATTGCACGCACAGCACCCGCGATTTCAGCTCTTTGAGACGCTGACGATGGCGGGTCACCGCCCCTAGCCATCCGGCGATTTTCGCGCCAAGGGTGACCGGAGTCGCCTGTTGCAGCCAGGTGCGCCCTGCCATCGGGACGTTGGCATGCCGCTGGGCCTGTTGCGCCAACGCTTCCGCGAGGTTGGCCAATGCCTGCTCCAACAGACCGATCGCGCTGCGCAGTTGCAGCACCAGCCCACTGTCCATCGCGTCCTGACTGGTGGCGCCCATGTGCACGTAACGCTCGGCGGTGGGGTTGCGCGTGGCGACTTGCTTGCCCAGCGCCTTCACCAAAGGAATGGCGGAGTTGCCCGCGTCGCCGATGGCCACGGCCAGCGCATCGAAGTCGTACAGCGATGCATCGCACGCTGCGACGATATCGGCCACGACGTCGGTCGGGATCGCGCCGACCGTGGCCTCGGCATTGGCCAGCGCGGCCTCGAAATCGAGCATGCCTTGCACTCGCCCTTGATCGGAAAAGACCTCGCGCATGGTGTGTTGAGTGAAATAACGGTCGAAAAGCTGATTGCCGGATCTGTTCAACGTACTGCTCCTGACGGCTCGTCCATACAGTTCATGCGGTCACGCGGTCAGAAATCGAAGAACACGGTCTCATCTTCGCCCTGCACACGGATGTCGAAACGATAGGCGACTTTGCCGTCCACGGTGCAGCGTTTCGCAACTAATGTCTGACGACGGGCCGGGTGCTCAATCAGGTTGAGCACCGGGTCTAGCGTGTTGCTGGCCGCTTCGTCATCGAAATACAGCCGCGTGTGGAGGTGAATGTTGATGCCGCGAGCGAACAGCGACAGGTTCACATGGGGTGCCATGGGCAGCCCCGCTGCGTTACGTACGACGCCCGGTTTAACGGTCATGGCCAGCCATTCGCCTTCGTCGCTGGTCGCCGTGCGGCCAAAGCTGTTGAAGGGCTTGTTCAGGTCGAAATCTGTCTCGTACACGCCGTCGGCGTTGGCTTGCCACAGCTCCAGAAACGAATCGCGAATCAGGTGACCGTTGCCGTCGTAGACGTGGCCCAGCAGCAGGATGTGCTCGCCAGGGGCGTCCGGCCTGGCCATCTCGTTCCAGATTTCCTGCTCCCGGGGCGGGTTGCCTGCGGCGGCCAGCGCCAGGCCGATGTGAACGTAGGGGCCAGCGGTCTGCGAAGGGGTTTCCGGCAGAATATGAACGGGCATGTCAGCCTCCTCAGACGTTTTCGAAGTGGGTCTTGCGCTGGCCGCGCAGCACGATGTCGAAGCGGTACGCCAGGCAATCCATCGGATTGGCCATGCTCATGTCGAGCCTGGCGATGAGGCCTTGCACCGCTTCCGGGTTGGCGATGGCTTTGACAATGGGGCACAGGGGGATCAACGGATCGCCTTCGAAATACAGCTGTGTGATCAGTCGGGTGGCTATCGACGGGCCGCTGACAGAGACGTGAATGTGCGCGGGACGCCAGTCGTTGGGGCCATTGCGCCAAGGGTACGGGCCGGGCTTGACGGTGCGGAAGCAGTAATGGCCGTCGCGGTCGGTGAGGCAACGACCCACGCCGCCGAAATTGGGGTCCAGCGGCGCCAGATAGGCGTCTTTTTTGTGCCGATAACGACCACCGGCATTGGCTTGCCACATTTCCACCAGCGTGTGCGGCACGGGCTGGCCGTACTGATCGATGACCCGACCGGCAACGATGATGCGCTCACCGATGGGCAGGCCGCCGTGGTTGAAGTTGAGCAGCAGGTCCGCGTCATGACGCCCGAATTGCAAACGTGTGAAATCGGGCCCCCTGGTTTCCGACATCGACTGGGGAATGCTCACCAGTGCCTGACGCGGCGAGCGCAGAATCGATGTCTTGTAATCCGGGGTCAGTGCCTTGGGGTGCCAATGACGGTCGCGGGTGGCGAAACGGCTGTCGTGCAGGTCGGACATGCCATTCTCCTTGTTGTCGTTATGGGAGGTTCGCGCCTGCCGGATGACCGACAGGCATCGGCGCAGTGTCCCCCAGCGACGTCCTCGACAACATTGAAAAAACCACCCGCATCCATAACCGTCTGGTTATGGATAATCGCCCTCGCGGTACGCGTGGCCCACCTCCCGCAGCACGTCCACACACCACTGCGCCGCCAGCGTCAGAGGCAGCGCCGGGTTGCTGCACAGCCCCACCGAGCCGCCCGGTTCGCGCATGCCCAGCTCCAGTTCCATCAATTCGCCGCTCTGCAAATCCTGGCGAACCGCGTCGAAGGGTGCGATCCACACCGCGTCGCTGGCTGCCACATAACGACGACTGAGGGTCAGGGACAGGGTTTCCAGACGCTGCCGAGGGGGCTGAATGCCGTGTTGCACGAACAGGCTGTCGGCGAACTGGCGAATGGTGGTCCCGGCCAGCGGCAACACCAGCGGAAAGTCTTCCAGTGTGGCGCGAAGGTCGCCCTTGGCGAGAAGCGGATGGCCTGCCCGCACCACCAGGGTCATGGATTCGCTGTAGAGGTGCTCAAAGCTCAGGCCGAGAATTTGTGGGCTGTCGGTCATGCGCCCGACCACCAGGTCCAGCTCGCCCAGGCGCAGCTGAGACAGCAGGTACGCGCTAGGGCCCGTGGCGACGCTGACCACCAGTGACGGGTGCCGGGCGTGCAGGCGACAGATCACTTCCGGCACCAGCAGGCTTTCGACTGTCGACAGCACCCCCAAACGCACCGTCACCGGCTCATGAATGCCCGACCGCAGGCTGTTCACCCCTTCGCGCAACGCCTGAACGCTGGGCCCGGCGTAGCGCATGAACGCCACCCCCGCTTCGGTCAACGCCGCGCCGCGCTTGCTGCGCACGAACAGCGTGGCCGACAGCAGGCTTTCCAGCTCCTTGAGGGTCTTCGACAGCGCCGGTTGACTGATCGCTAGCTTGTCCGCCGCCTTCGCCAGACTGCCCTGCCTCGCGACCTCCAGGAAACACAGCAGATGGCGGAATTTGATGCGGGTGTCGATGTTCACAGGCGGAAAAACCTTCTAAAACAGTTGGGCGTCACGCGATTCGCTCCGATGACGAAGCCTTCAGACCTGTAGCAGCCTGACCCACCGCCATCGCGGCCGTCGTCCCTCCGGCGGCTCCCACAGGTTGGGTGCCGTCCACACATTTCATGGTCAAGCCCAATCCCGTGGGAGACGCCGGAGGGACGACGGCAGCGACAGCGCCCGCCAGACCGGCACTCATCTCACGCGCTCGCCACCAACGGCACGGTAAGCCGAAACGTGCTGCCCACCCCCTGCTCGCTGCTGGCGGTCAGTTCGCCGCCATGGGCTTTGACGATCCCTTGCGAGATGTACAGCCCCAATCCCGTCCCGCTCGGGTTGCCTTCGCGGATACGCCAGTAGCGCTCGAACACATGGGGCAGCTGCTCCGGCGCAATGCCCGGCCCGGAGTCGACGACGGTGATCGCGACAAAATCCCCTTCGACGGTCGCGGTGACACTGATCTGGCCTTCTTTCGGGGTGAACTTGATCGCGTTGCCCACCAGGTTCGACAACACCTGAAACATCCGCTCAGGGTCGGCCATGATTTTCAGGTTCGGCTGGCCGGTGAAGGTCAGGTCGATGAATTTGTTCAGCGCCAGCGGCAGCAGCAGTGACCACGCGTCTTCGAAAAACGGGCTCAATTCCAGCGGCTGCGGGTCGATGGAATACCGCCCGGCCTCGATCTTCGACGTATCGAGCAAATCTTCCAGCAAGTTGGTCATGCGCGCCGTCGCCCGTTGCAAGGTGTCGATGGCAGAATTTAGCCGTTTCGACGCGGGGCTGACGTCCGCCGCGATCAGCCGCTGCATCATCCCGCACTGCATGACGATCACCGTCAGCGGGCTGCGCAGATCGTGGGAGACCACCGCCACCAGCTCATCCCGCGCTCGCACGGCGTCTTTCTCCCGCAGCACTTGCCGCGACAGGTCCGACTCCAGCGCCGAGCGACGCAAATCGGTCACGGCGTACAGATCGCCGACGCTCCACAGCCGGGACGTGCCTTCCACCTGTTGCTTCCAGACTTCGAAGGATTCACGGGGCTGCAACCGGTTGCCCACCCGCACCTTGGACACGTCGGGGTTGCCGCTCCACTGCACGCTGTCCCTGATTTCCGGGCGGAACCACAGCACACCGTTGTCGACGGGCTTGGGCAGCGTGAACGCCAGCAGGCCGCTGGCGACGTGCTGATACTCCGCAGCGTCGGGAAACACCGCGCTCAGGCTGGAGGTGTCGACCACAGGAGACGGCTGCCGCTGCACCCAACCCAGCAACGCCCGCACCTGCTCGCGGGTCGGGCATTGGCCGAACAGGTGAACGTCCTGCTCGATGATGACCGCTGCCCCGGTGGCATCGGCTAATGCCAAGAGGTCGTCCGCTTGCGCCACCAGACCGTGATAAACGTCGCCCTCGGCGTCGACCATCGCTTGGGCCAGTGTTGCCAGCAAGCTGTTCTTGGCCTGCCGTTGACGCTGTGCCTGCACCTCTTCCAGCGCGCTGATCTGCATCGACAGCACCTGGCCGATGGTCTGGCAGGCAGCGCGCAAGGCATGAGGCACTTGCAGCGGTTCGCGGTTACCGCAGCTGATCAGGCCCCACAGTTGCTCGTCCTTGAGCAACGAAATGCTCATCGACGAGCGCACGCCCATGTTTTGCATGTACTGGCAGTGAATCGGCGAAACGCTGCGCAACACCGCGTAACTCATGTCCAGCGGCTGGCCGGTGTCCGGGCGCAGCGCAGGCACCATTGGCACCGGCACATACGCGGCCTCCGGAATGATCCGCAGCCAGTTGAGGCGATAGAGTTCGCGGGCTTGCTCGGGGATGTCACTGGCTGGAAAAAACAGGCCCTGATAGGCATCGAGTTCTGGGGTGGCGGACTCGGCGATGACCTGACCGTGCCCCTGTTCCTGGAAACGGTAGATCAACACCCGGTCGTAGCCGGTCAGCGTCCGTATCTCGTTGACGCTGATGTCGTACAGCTCAGCGAGGGTTTTCGCCGATTGCAGACGGCGCAGGGTCCGACTCAGGTGATGGTCCAGCGGAGGCAACACAGCGTGCTCATCGACGGGTTCCAGTTCGAGGAACAGCAGGCCGTCATGCCGATGGATCAAGCCGTCTGTCCACTGTCCACCGCAGTGCAGGCGCAGCGGATTGATGTCGTCCAGCGAGCCGGTGGCCACGGCCTCGCGCAGGGCGTCGGCCTGATCCACGCCGAGCCAGATCGACAGCGGCTGGCCGGCACGCAGGTCATCGGCACCGCCCAGCAGCAAGGAAGCATTGGCGCTCGCTTGCTGGACGGTCCAGGAGGTTTCCTCGAGGGTCAACAGCACGCCATGGGGCTGGATGGCGCCGGGGATGCGAATGGGCTCGTCAGCGCAGTTGTGCAGCAACGATTCCAAAGTGTGTTCGGGAGTGGGGTTCATTTCAAAACGCCTGCGCGATCCAGCCAGTGCTCGAAGCGGGCGAAGGTGTCGCATGCCGCGTCCACCACCCATGGGTTTTCGTCAGGATGATCGAAGTCGGCCAGGCGGGCCAGAAATGCTTTCCATAACCGCCCGGTGTCCCGGCCATACACGTCAAGAAACTCACCGCCGGTGTCGGCGTCGATGCCCAGCCGGTCGGCGATGATCCGCCGCAGCATCTGTCCGCCCAGCGTCGCGCCTTCCATCACGTACATCACGCCCAGCAATCGCGCTTCACTGTCGATGACGGGTAAATCCGTGCAAAGCGGCAAGGCGTCGATCTGTGCGCGATGCAGCCCCAAGGCGTGAAGGTCTTTGATCAGCGCGGGGATTTTGTGCCGTGCGGGGTCAGTGGCGGCATCCAGAAAACACTCGATGCTGTGCTGCAACGGCACATGGAAACCGTAATAGGCCTTGATGATGCGCGCATAGGTGGAACGATCGAGGTCGGGGCTCGTCAACGGCAGTCGTGCCTCCAGCGCCTTGTGCTGCACCGCAGTGGCCGTGCGCAGCTGTTGCAACACGCTGACGGACGGCAACGATGACGATGACGATGAAAGGGAAATCGACTTGGGGGTAGCTTCAACCAAAGGGGTGTCCAGTCAGCAATGAAAAAGTGGGGCGTAGGCAGACATCCGCAAGGTTCTGCCAAATGACTGTCTCGCACGGTAATGGACACCATGCCCGGGTGTAAACATGCGTCTCAAGGGCTTGCCTTATGGCAACGGCAATCTCAAAGCCCCATCGGCGTTTACCACAGCCTCAGGGGTGCGTCAGACCGGACCCGGCAATCGGCGGCAATGGGCAATCGAGGATGTCGGCGACGGCGCGCATCAATTCGGCTTCGGCCGCGGTGACCCGTCCGTCGTGTTCGACGCAGCGGGCCATGGCCTTGAGCAGTTGCGGCTTTTGCAACGGCCACAAAAGGTTCAGGCGGCTGACGGACGTGGACAAGGACTTCAGGCCTGCCGGTGCGGCCATTTCCAGACCGGCGAGAGGCACGGGCAAACTGGCGCGGGCATGCACGAACGCTGCCTGCGCCTGATCCGGGTTGTCATGGCCTGCCCTGGCCAATGCGCTTAACAGAACACCCACGTCATGGCCCGACTGCACGAGATCGTATTTCGCCTGGCGTTGACGCGGTGGGTTCACGCTGCGCTCGACGATCCGCAGCAGCGTCCATTCCCACATTTCGATCCGCTGATCTGCCTTGATCAATAGCGTCATGCTGTCCGTGAACCTGACGATGGCCTGCGTATTCATCTGTTTGAGCGCCGGGATCGCGAGGTCAATCAGCGGCAGGCGCAGGTCTTGATCCAGTCGTTGCAACGGCGTGACCAGACGCCGCAAACGATCCTCCAGTCGCGCCTCGATCCGGGGTTTCAGAAGCTGCAATTGCTGCTCCCTCATCGCGGCGTCGGACGACAGCAACAGGCCGTATACCAGCGCTTGCGCCCCGATCTCGTGGTGCGCGGCGTCGTAGAGCAGCCCGTCCAGTCGGGCCAACGCGCCTTGAGCCAAGGCCCGGTGCACCGGTTTCGGATCGCCAATCGACGCCAACGATTCTTCGATCCCGGTAAGGGTCAGGTTCAACCCGTTGTATTCGGTCGGTACGCGCACAGGCGGCGTCGCAGGAAAGTGCGTAAAAGCCGTCGGCCACACCACCTCGGGAAACACGCCGTCCCACTGCGGCTCGATGCGTCGAATGCGTTTCTTCAGCGGTGGGTGCGTGGCCATGAAGCCTTCAACGTAGGCCGCCACCCCCGCTGCGAAATAAAGATGGCTGAACTCCGGTGCGTGACTCGCCTGCAAGTTCGAGCCTTGCCCGTACCCGCCAATCTTTTTCAGCGCACCGCCGATGGTGGCCGGGTCCCGGGTGAACTGCACGGCGGAGGCATCGGCGAGAAACTCCCGCTCCCGGCTGACCGCAGCCTTGATCCAATTGCCGAAAAACGTGCCGGTATAACCCAGCACCCACAGCGTCGCGCCGACGAAAAACAAGGGCAGTGCGGCTTTTTCGCCGTCTTTCGCGCTGCGCATGCCGAACTCGCCGATCAGCCCGATTACCAGAATCCCGTGCAGCACCGAGACCAGCCGGGTGTTCAGGCGCATGTCGCCGTTGTGAATGTGGCTGAACTCATGGGCAATCACCCCTTGCAGTTCTTCCCGCGACAGCAGGCAGATCGCACCCCGGGTGATGCCGATCACGGCGTCTTGCGGGGTCAATCCGGCGGCGAAGGCGTTGATGCTGGTGTCGTCGATCAGATAGACCGGCGGCACCGGACTCCCCGAGGCAATGGCCATTTCCTCGACCACATTGAGCACCTTGCGCTCGTCGTCGTTGTGCTGCGTCAGGTTGATCAGACGCCCGCCCAGGCGCTCGGCAATCGCCTTGCCACCGCCCTGAAGCTGGCGGCTTTTGTACAACGACGCCAAGAGGATCACCAGCACCGTCACCAGCGCAATCGCAGGCACCAGGTTCCAGGCCACGTGCAAGGTTCGGTGTTTGCTGCCGCTGTCGGCCATGAATTGCAGCCCGACGCTCACCGCCAGGCTGGTCAGCGCCACCAGACTGGTGACCGCCAGGGTCATCAACAGCACCAGCCGCCCGGTGTTGCGTCGGGCGCGGTCTTGCTGCTCGAAGAAGTTCATCACGCGGTCCCTGCGGTGGGTCGATTAAAACGCCACCTTGGGCACAGCCTGATCTGCGCGGTGTCGGCGAACTCCAGCACACCGGCATCGGCCTTGTGACCGAAGTTGGCGGCGAAAAACACCGGCGGGAAGGACTGCTTGTAGGTGTTGTATTCCATCACCGCGTCGTTATACGCCTGACGGGCAAACGCCACCTTGTTTTCGGTGCTGGTCAGCTCTTCGCTGAGCTGCTGCATGTTCTGCGAAGCCTTGAGGTCCGGGTAGGCCTCCATGGTCACGTTCAGGCGACCCATGGCGCTGGTCAACGCCCCTTCGGCACTGCCCAGTTGCGCCATGCGTTGTTCATCTCCGGGCTGACCGGATGCCGCCTTGAGACCGGCCACGGCCTGATTGCGCGCACTGATCACCGACTCCAGGGTGTCGCGTTCATGGGCGAGGTAGGCTTTGGCGGTTTCGACCAGATTGGGGATCAGGTCGTGACGGCGCTTGAGCTGCACTTCGATCTGGGCGAAGGCATTCTTGAAGCGGTTACGCAACAGGACAAGTCGGTTGTAGACGCCGATGACGTAGACCACCGAACCGACGACGACAACCAGAAAAACGATAGCGGAGACGCTCATGCTGACTTCCTTGAGGTGCAATGACTACAGCGACGTGGGCTGCGGAATCTTAGCCCAAGTCGCTGCGAGACACATCAGGAAACCCAGCGATAAACCGGGAGATCAAAAAATGTAATCGGTGGTCAGGAAGCTCGACTCGCGGTTGTGGATGATGTCGCTGATCAGCGCTTTGTTGTTCTCCTGGAACTTGGTCGCGACCAGTGTGCGGATCGAGAACACGCGCAGGGCATCGTCCACCGAAAGCGTGCCTTCGGCCGAGTTCTTGCGGCCGTTGAACGGGAAGCTGTCCGGCCCGCGCTGGCACTGGGCGTTGATGTTGATGCGGCCCACCTGATTGGCGAACGCATCGACCAGTCGCCCGACCTGCTTGGAGTCGTTGCCGAAGATGCTCAACTGCTGGCCGAAATCCGAGTCCAGCACGTACTCAATGACGGTTTCCAGATCGCGGTACGCCACCACCGGCACCACCGGCCCGAACTGTTCTTCGTGGTAGACGCGCATGTCCGGTGTCACCGGGTACAGCACCGCCGGGTAGAAGAACTGCCGATGGGTCGTGGCGCCGCCTTCGTTGACCACCTTGGCGCCTTTGCTCACGGCGTCATCCACCAGGCCTTGCAAGTAGTCGGTCTTGCCCGGTTCCGGCAGCGGCGTCAGGGAAACCCCCGGCTCCCACGGCATGCCCGGTTTCAGCTGGGCAAGTTTTTCTTCGAATTTCTCCAGAAAACTGCCCACCACGTTTTCGTGCACGAACAGGATCTTCAGCGCGGTGCAGCGTTGGCCGTTGAACGACAGCGACCCGGTGATGGCTTCGGTCACGGCGTTGTCGAGGTTGACATCGGGCAGGACGATGCCCGGGTTCTTCGCGTCCAGGCCCAGTGCCGCACGCAGGCGGTGCGGCTTGGGGTGCAGCTTTTTCAGGGCGCTGGCGGCCTTGTTGGTGCCGATGAAGGCGAAGACGTCAATCTTGCCGCTGGCCATCAGCGCACTGACGGTCTCGCGGCCGCTGCCGTAGATGACGTTGATCACGCCGGCGGGGAAGCTGTCGCGGAAGGCTTCGAGCAACGGACGGATCAGCAGCACGCCGAACTTGGCGGGTTTGAAGACCACGGTATTGCCCATGATCAGCGCCGGAATCAGCGTGGTGAAGGTTTCGTTCAGCGGGTAGTTGTAGGGCCCCATGCACAGGGTCACGCCCAGCGGCACGCGCCGAATCTGGCCGAGGGTGTCCTGTTCCAGCTCGAAGCGGCTGGAGCGGCGGTCCAGTTCCTTGAGGGCGTTAATGGTGTCGACGATGTAATCGCAGGTGCGGTCAAACTCTTTCTGCGAGTCCTTGAGGTTCTTGCCGATCTCCCACATCAGCAGGGTCACGACGGCCTCGCGTTGTTCGCGCATTTTCTTGAGGAAGGTTTCGACGTGATGAATGCGGTCCACGACGCGCATCGTCGGCCAGGCACCCTGCCCTCGGTCATAGGCTTTGACGGCCGCATCAAGGGCGGTCATCGCGGTGTCGGCGTCCATCAGCGGCGTGCTGCCGAGGATCACGTCTTCAAGGCCTGCGTCGGTCTTCAGCGACACCGGACTGAGCACCGGCGCCAATGGCCCCTGCCACTGATGCAGCGCGCCGTTGACCAGGTAATCCCGCTGCTCGATGACAGGGCCTGCGCGGAACTGCTCGGGGATGTCCTCGGCACGCGGGTACAGGTTGTCCAGTTGGTTTTGCAGGGTCATCGCTCTTTACCTCTTCCAGTCGGCCAATGTGCGCCAGACACTACGCCACAGCTTGAAGAGAATGAAAAGAGTCAGGGGGAATGTCACGGGGGTGTGACAGAAAGGGTCGCGATCTCATGGCCGAACAACGAACCCCGTGGGAGACGCCGGAGGTTACGACGGCAGCGAAGGCGGTCTGTCTGACACGCACGCGTCTGTCTGGACAAACCGCCCCTCATGCCACTGCGGTTTGATTACGCCCCTGCGCCTTGGCCCGGAACAGCGCTTTGTCCGCGTCGTTGAGCAACGCATGAACGCTCTGCCCTTCCGCCCCCATCGACGCCACGCCAATGCTGGCGGTGATCACTTCACCGTGATCACAGCACAGCCGCGAGATGGTTTGGCGCAGTTGCTCGGCCCGTACCTCGGCGGCAATGAGGGACGTGTCGACCAGCAGCAGCGCGAACTCTTCGCCGCCCAGCCGGCCGCAAATGTCGCCCTCTTTCGCGCACTCGCTGATCACGACCCCGATCTGCCGCAACACCTGATCCCCGGCCTGATGCCCATAAGAATCGTTGATCCGCTTGAAGTGGTCGATGTCCAGCATCAGCGCACTGATCGGCTGGCGGTTGCGTTTGCCGTGCGCGTACGTCTGCTCGGCATGATGGAAAAACGCTCGACGGTTCTTCATCCCGGTCAGTTCATCGGTTTGCGCCGCCTGATTGGCGATGTCGCGAGCGTGCTCCATTTCCCGGGTCAGGCGAAACGCCGTCTCCATCGCCTCGGACAGTCTGCGGGTGGCAGTGATCACGAAAGACGCGAACACCAGCGACGCCACGGCCATGCCCACCTGCATCGTGCCCTGTTGAAAGAGCAGCCAGAGCGAACACGGCAGCAAGACCAGCCCGATGGACACGATGGTCATCGAGCGATACGCCGAATAACAGGACACGGCGCTGACCGACATCCCCACCGTAAACAGCAACACCAGGGCCTGGATCAGCAGGTCATCCGAGCGCATCAACGCCAGCGCGCCTAACCCCCAGATCGTCGCGGACAGCACCAGCGTCAGCCAGTATTTGAGCTCCCAGCATTCAGGGGTGCGCGTGACGACAGGGCTGCGGAAATACGTGACCAGCAGCGCCACCCTCAGCGCGGTGGACGCGCCCAATGGCATCAGCCAGCCAAACACCAGCGCGTGATCGATCCGGCTCCAGCACAGCCAACTCAACATCACGGCAGCCAGAAAACTGCCCAGCACGGAGAACACCGTTTGCCTGAACAGCAGCTGCAATCGATCCGTCCGCACCTGAGCATCGATCAGGGCTTTGCGCTCATGCTGAAACTCAACGAGGTACATCGAAATGGCCTGCCCATCCTGCGGTCACAGGCGCGATTGTGGCACCGGGCCATGACCGCACACAACACGGACGCACCGAAAGCGCCGACAATTCATGCTTTTACCGACCGATCAAGCCAAAAAACGTCCGAACGCGCCATTTAGAGGCGGCGGTGGCGACATCGGAGATCCGCCATCCCTCAATTTCCGCCATGTGCGCTGTTCTCGTTGTGGGAGCGAATTCGTTCGCGAAAGCCGGGACAGGCAATGGTGATGCGTCGCCCGAAAAACCGTTCGCGAATGAATCGCTTCCACAGGATTCAGCCCTCCCCATTCTGGAATTCAGGGTTGTGAGGGGTCCATGAACTGCCGATAGAACGCTTCCGTGGCCAGGTTCTTGTCCTTGGCTTCGAACATGATGTCGAACCGATCGAGGAATTGCAGGGCGTAGCGGTTGGTCCAGTCGTTCCACATGCGGTCGCTGTGCAGGTACAGGTCACGTTTGTTGACCACCTGAAGCAATGCCTCCATCTCCAGCTTCTGCTCGGCGGTGAAGCCCAGTGCCTGAAGGCTTTCGGGCGGCTGCGAGTAATGCATGACCGGTCGCACGCCACGCCAACTGTCGATGATGCGGTTGACCCGGGGGTCGTCGGGGGTGATGTAACGGCTCTCATGAATCCAGCAGTGGTGAATGTCCAGCACCACCGGCGCCAGGTCCGCCAGTTGCAGGCAGTCATCGACGCCGTAGGTTTTCTCGTCGTTCTCGAACGTAATGCACTGGCGTGCCACTTCAGACAGACGTGGCCACACGGCGCGCACCCCGTCCGCACCGAGTCGCCCCGCGATGTGAATGTTGCATTTGAAATCCTGGAAACGGCGACCGAAACCCATCATGCGGATCATGTCGGCGTGGTATTCGAACTCCGCAAGGCTGTTCTCTACCACGTCCGGACGGTCCGACCCCAACACGCAGAACTGACCGGGGTGGAACGACAGCCGGATGTCCGCCTGCCGCGCCGTGTCGCCAATGGCCGCAAACAGGCTGGCCAACCGTGTCATGACCGAGGGCGCTTGATAAAACGCCGCGACCTTGGGGTGGCTGTAGAACGGCAACAGATCGCTGCTCAAGCGCAACATGCGACGCCCCACCGGCAACTGCGCGACGTAACCCAACAGGCGAATCTGCGCCGCCAGGTTGTGCTCGACGATGTCCAGCAACTTGTCCTGCGCCTCTTGCACGGTGACGCTGTCCATCCAGCGCAAGGTCGTGGTGCGCGGGTTATAACCGCCCTCCAGCGCTTTGAGTTCCTTGAGCGTCAGTTCGCGCTCGGGGTGGCGGTACATGCAGGCGAAGCCGATGCGGGGTGTGTTCACGGAAAGTCCTGAAGAGGGTCCTGATGACGGTTTTGACGGGGTGCCTCTCACAGCAGACGTCACGGACGGGTCGGGAGTTCGGGTTATTTCGCCCCCTTGCACCGGTCGACGACAGGCGAGCACACTGGGACACACTTTGACATCTGTGCGTTCAACGCACACAGGAAGGATTGCACCATGACCACTCAAACCGAAACCGCCCTCCTCGCCGGCGGCTGCTTCTGGGGCATGCAGGACCTGCTGCGCCGCTACCCCGGCGTCGTGTCCACCCGCGTCGGCTACTCCGGTGGCGATGTGCCGAACGCCACCTACCGCAACCACGGCACCCACGCCGAAGCCATTGAAATCGTCTTCGACCCGGCGCTGATCAGCTATCGGAAAATCCTCGAATTCTTCTTCCAGATCCACGACCCGTCCACGGCCAATCGCCAGGGCAACGACATCGGCCTGAGCTACCGGTCGGTGATTTTCTACTTGAACGACGAGCAGAAACACATCGCCGAAGACACCGTCAAAGACGTCGATGCCTCCGACCTGTGGCCTGGCAAAGTCGTGACCCAAATCAGCCCGGCCGGGGATTTTTGGGAAGCGGAACCGGAGCACCAGGATTACCTGGAACGCATCCCGAATGGCTACACCTGCCATTTCATCCGCAAGGATTGGGTGTTGCCGAAGCGCGCATAAAGGTCGTACGGATCAGTGACACACCAACCCATCGCTGATCTTCATGCTATCGACCAGAAACGCATTGCTGTGCACATCCCAAGCCTTCGCCTGCCCGCCGTCGGTCTGCCAGTCGCGCAGTCCCGCTTGTAGCAGGCGCAGGCTTTTCGGGTCAGGTTGGGACAGGTAGACCCGCGCATCGCTGCTGGCTTCGAGGGTTTGCGGCAGCATACGGTAGAAGCGCCAGTCGGGGGTTTGCAGGAGGCTGGTGAGGACTGTGCGTTCGTCGGCCAGCAACTGGCAGTCGCCCGCCATGAACGCTGTGGCTGCCCGAATCCCGGACACGTAGGTTTGGACCTGCGCGCCTTTCGTTTGCAACGTGTGGACCCATGGGCTGCCATTGGCCACGCAAACGGTCTGACCTTTGATTGAGGTTTGCGGCGCGTTGCGCAGGCTGAGCAACGCGCCCTTTTCATACGCCGATGGCACGTCGCTCAGGGCTGCCCGTTGTCGCTCAAGCCCCGGAATATCGAGGCTTCCGGCGATCACCGCGTCCACTGCGCCGTTGCGCAAAAAACCCGCGACGTCCTGTGCCGGGATCGCTGTCAGCTCAACCTTCACCCCCAGATAACGGCCCAATGCGGTGGCCAGTTCGCTGTCCATTTCATCCGGCTCAGACACGAGCGCGTCAGTGGTGTAGGTCGGCCGCGGGTAGCTGCGCACGCCGATGCGCAACACCTGCCGGGCCTGCGCTTGCAGCAATACCGGGCCCGGGCCCTGTTCGGCGCCATCGATCATCGGCAACAGCCAGATGGCGCAGACCGCCCCCGCGCCGATCAACCCGGCCAGGCTCCAGCGAATCCAGCCTCCGGTGAACGCTGCGGCGGTGTCAGCCCGCATGTTTCAACCCACGGCGCCAACGGGTGAAGCGACGCTCCAGCAGCGCCAGCAGGAAGTTCAACAACAACCCCACCACCGCCAGCAGCAGAATCCCCGCGTACATGCTCGGGATCTGGAACACCTCCTGCGAATTGAGCGTCAGGAACCCCAGCCCGGAATGGGCGCCGATCATCTCGGCCGCCACCAGCGCAGTGATGCAATAGGCGCCCGCCAAACGCACCCCGGTAAAGATCGACGGCGACGCCGAGGGCAGGACGATTTTCAGGAACAGAAAACGGCGGTTGGCGCCCATCGACAGCGCCGAGTTGATCAGCAGGCTGTCCACCTGTTTGACCCCGCTGATGGTGCTCAACAGGATTGGCCAGAACGACGCCCAGAAGATGATCGCCACTTTCGACAGTTCGCCGATGCCCAGAAACAGGATGAACACGGGAAACAGCGCCAGTGCCGAGGTTTGCCGGAAGAACTGCAATAAGGGGTCGAGAATCCGCTCCAGCCGCGCAAACCAGCCCATCAGCAGGCCCAGCGAAATGCCCGTGACGATGGCCAACGCGAGGCCTGCCAGAGACCGGATCAGACTGGCCTGAAGGTGTTTGAGCAGCGCGCCATTGCCCGCCATGTCGACGATGGCGCCCAGCACAGCGGACGGCGGGCTCAGGTAGCCGGGGTTGACGATGCCCAGTCGCGGCAAGGCTTCCCACAGCGCCAGAAAGGCCAGAATGCCGATGGAACTGTCCACCGCGCGGCGTGAGTGTCGGGACCAGCGAGACCACGCATTCATGCTCAGACCCCCACCCGATAGCCACCGAGCCGGGCGACCTGCTGCCAGCTTTCATGACGGGCGGCTTCTTCGACCTCC
Organism: Pseudomonas salicis; assembly: GCF_057128705.1. Classification (NCBI taxonomy): domain Bacteria; kingdom Pseudomonadati; phylum Pseudomonadota; class Gammaproteobacteria; order Pseudomonadales; family Pseudomonadaceae; genus Pseudomonas; species Pseudomonas salicis. The sequence continues at coordinate 733,787 of NZ_JBSKHU010000001.1, read as the reverse complement.
GCCGCATCCGGAACTGCATTGCCCATGCCTTCGCGCAACGACGCCCACGCCCGCTGACGCAGATGAACGAAGGCATGGCTGTTGCGCAGTTGCGGCAATCGGGGACGTGGCAGGTCGATGTCGATGATCTCCTTGATCCGGCCAGGGCGCGGGGTCATGACCGCCACGCGATCAGACAGGAAGATCGCTTCGTCGAGGCTATGGGTGATGAACACGATGGTTTTTTTGTGCAGGTCCCAGATGCGCAGGAGTTCGTCCTGGAGCGTTTCGCGGGTTTGTGCGTCGAGGGCAGCGAAGGGCTCGTCCATCAGCAGCACGTCAGGTTCGTAGACCAGCGAGCGGGCGATGGCCACGCGTTGGCGCATGCCGCCTGAGAGTTCGTGCGGGTAGCGGGAGGCGAAGCCCGTCAGGCCAACGAGGTCGAGGTATTCGCGTGCCCGTTCCCGTCGCTCGGTTTTGCCGACGCCCCGGATCTCCAGCCCCACGGCGATGTTGTCCAGCACCGAACGCCACGGCAGCAAGGCATAGCCCTGAAACACCACGCCCTGATTGCGGTTGATGCCCTGCAAGGGTTTTCCGTCGATCTCCAGCGTGCCGCCGGTTTTCTGCGCGAGCCCGGCGAGGATATTCAGGTAGGTGGATTTGCCGCAGCCGGACGGGCCGAGGATCGACAGGAACTCGCCTTCGCGCACTTGAAGATCAAAGTCCTTCAACACCTCGACCCGCTCGGTTTTGCCTGATTCGTCCTGCGCCTGGTATTCCATGTGCAGATTAACTGTGGAGATTTTGTGCACTGATGCCTCTTCTGTCCTTTGTAATGACCACCCCCTTTCATTGGGTGAACACCGGTTCTTTGTGGGAGCGAATTCATTCGCGAAAGCCAGGACAGGCGATGAAGAGGCGTCGCGTGAACAATCTTTCGCGAATGAATTCGCTCCTACGGGTAATTTGCGTCAAGGCAGGCACACATGCATCGCCCGACCCACTGCCTTCGCGGCCGTCGTAACCTCCGGCTGCTCCCACAGGTTCGGTGTCGGTCGCAGACCTTGAGCACGACGCCCTCTTCACTGTGGGAGCGAATTCATTCGCGAAGGGGGTTCAGACAATGAAGATTTCTTGGCTGTACCGGCCCTTTCGCGAATGAATTCGCTCCTACAGGTTTTGCAGCGGCTGCGTGACCGGGGGAATCCATGCCGACGCCCTGCGCTCAAGCTTTCGCCAGCGCATTGAACGCATTGGTGTACACGTCCTTCACGGCCACTGCCCCGGGCTTGATCTTCTTCTCGTTTTCGAGGATGTCGATGTAGTACTGAATGGGCGGTTCGGTCACCACCAGGTCATCGACGTAGGCGTAGCGCTCCACCAGCTCCAGCGGCGTGCCGATGCGTTGGGAAACGATCTTGCGCGCCTCGTCAGGGTTGGCATTGACCCAGTTGGCGGCCTTCGCAATCGCGGTGACGAAATCCTGCGTGGCCTCAGGGTTTTCCCGGATGAACTTGCCATAGCCGCTGTACGGCGCCATGCCGCCCAGGCCTTTGTCGAGGTCGTAGTCGCTCCACAACTTGCGCAGTTCGGGGTTGTGTTCCGCGCCGCCGGACGCTGGCGGGTGAATGATCGCGATGTCGACGTTGCGGGTCAGCACGGTCTGTTCGCCCTGGTTATCGGGCACGACCACCCAGTTGATTTTGTCCACGTCCACATCATGCTCACGCAGGTATTTCTTGGTCACGAACTCGGCGCAGGCCCCAAAGCTGTTGAAGCCCACGGTTTTGCCTTCCATGTCCTTGGGCGTGAAAATCCCCGAATCGGCCCGCACGAAATACTTCATGTGAGGCGCTTCCTGCAGGGTCTTGCCGCCCGCCGCGACCACCTTGAGGTCGAGGCCGCTGGCAATCGCCGAAATCACCAACGGCACCATCCGCGAACCGAAGTCGATTTCACCGGTGCCGACCAGCGGGATGATCTGCGGCGCGGCAATCTTGCCGATGTAATTCGGCCGGGTGCGGGTGCCCTCGAAATAGCCCAACGAGTCGGCGAGGTACACCAGGTCGAACGACGGGTTGTCCGGGTATTTGAAGCTGACCACCTGATCCGAGCGGTTCTTGATCACGGCAGGCGCAGCGTTGGCGGTTTTTTCCGGCTTGCCGCAGCCTGGGAGGATCATCCCGGCGGCCGCCGCCGTGCCCAATAACGCCACCTGTTTGATAAAAGCCCTGCGGCTGTTAAGCGTTTCCATGACGAGCGTCCTTGGTTATTCAAATCTTCGAGACAGGCACGCGTTATTCATGAACGGCAGGCACTGTTTAAATAAGAGGCTATGGCCGGAGCGACAATAATGAGGCGATGGATTCAGCGTCAATTGCCACTTGAATATTGGCTATAACGTTTTCAACTAAAGTTATGCCAGCTGTTATCTGCAATGCCTTAGTTCGCAACTCCGATGAAATGACCGGTCAACGGTGAGGCCTGTGCAATCCCTGTCGCCGTTAAGGCGGCCTGCTAAGGGATGCGGCTTTCCGCCACCGCGCACGCGAATAACACCGCGCAAGACAAGTGTTGATCCAGCAACAGTCAAACAACAGATACCCTCTTCTTGACACACATCAATTCGAAGCTGCGTTTAACGAGCCTGGTTAAATACTGATGTATTGCGCCTTTTAAATAACGGCCCTTTTACGGCACAGCCCTTGCAACTTCATGACCTCTACTGCGCACCGCTTAATGAATGACCCCACGAACACCTGCCTGTTTTATTCCCTGCATGATAAACAGGCGCGTGCCATTAACGGACGCTGGCTGAATACTCACGATTGCACGGAGTCATCCCATGAGCACACGCACTGACACCCTGAAACTCGGCCTCTTCCTGCGTGCCACCGGGCACCACATCGCGGCCTGGCGTGACAACGGCTCTCAGGCCGACGCAGGCGTCCGCCTGGACCACTTCATCGACCTTGCACGCAAGGCCGAAACAGCCGGGTTCGACACACTGTTTCTCGCCGACAGCGTGTCCGTGCGCGGCATCGACGCGCCGACCTTCGACCGGGTGATCGCGCCGAGCTTGAGTTTCGAACCGCTGACGCTGCTGTCCGCGCTGGCAGTCGTCACCTCGCGCATCGGTCTGGTGGCGACGGCCAGCACCAGCTACAGCGAGCCGTTCAACCTGGCGCGCCAGTTCGCCTCGCTGGACCAGATCAGCGGCGGTCGCGTCGGCTGGAATCTGGTCACCAGCAGCGACCCCGACGCCGCGAAGAACTTCGCCAAGACCGCCCAGGGCCAGCAGCCTGCCCACGCCGACCGCTATAGTCGGGCGCGGGAGTTTCATGAAGTGGTGCAGAAACTCTGGGACAGCTGGGAAGACGACACGCTGCTGCTGGACAAGGAAAAAGGCGTGTTCCTGGACCGCACCAAGCTGCACCGCGCCGACCACCACGGCGAGCATTTCCACGTGCGCGGGCCGTTGAACGTGCTGCGTTCCCCCCAAGGCAAACCGGTGTTGGTGCAGGCGGGGGCGTCTGAAGACGGACGTGATCTGGCAGCGGCCACCGCCGAGGCGATTTTCGCCGCGCACCAAAGTCTGGCCGATGCACAGGCGTTCTACAGCGACATCAAATCCCGCGCTGCCGTGCTGGGCCGCAAACCCGAGCACATCAAGATTCTGCCGGGGGTGACCATCTTCACCGCGCCGACCTCCGCCGAAGCCCATGCCAAGCATCAGCGGCTGCAAAATCTGGTACACCCGGAAGTCGGCCTGAGCCTGCTGTCCGGCCTGCTGGGTGGGGTCGATCTGTCCCATTTGCCGCTGGATGGCCCGCTGCTTCAAGACCTGCCCGCCACCAACGCCTCGAAGAGCCGTCAGCAGTTGATCCTGCAACTGGCCGCCGAAGGCCTGAGCATCCGCGAGCTGTACCTGCGCCTGGCCGGTGCGCGGGGGCACTGGACGCTGGTGGGGTCGCCGGAAGAAGTCGTGGACCAGTTGCAGGCGTGGTTCGAAGGCTACGGGGCCGACGGCTTCAACATCCTGCCGCCGACCTACCCCGAGGGACTCGACGATTTCATCGCGCTAATCCTGCCGGAACTGAAACGTCGCGGGCTGGTGCCGCAAGACGGCCCCACCGGCAACACCCTGCGCGAGCGTCTGGGCCTGCCCTTCCCCGCGCACCCGGCGACCTTGCTTCGTGAGCCGTCGATTGCCGTTTGATTTCCAAAAAACCATGAGGCGGACGCCTCCTGATTCATTTTTGTACAGAGAGTTTGACCATGGCGCATCAAGTCAACGCAGCCTGGGGCGCAGGCCCTTCCGCCCGCTACGAACAACTGGCCGAGCGGTTTCGTCCGCTGTTTGCCAACCTGCGCGAAGGCGCGATCAGCCGCGAGCTGGAGCGCCGGTTGCCGGTCCAGGAGCTGCAACTGCTCAAGGCCTCGGGTTTCACCGCCGTGCGGGTGCCGAAAGAATACGGTGGGCTGGGCGTCACTTTGCCCGAGCTGGCCAACCTGCTGATTGAGCTGGGCGAAGCCGATTCCAATCTGGTGCAGGCCCTGCGCGGGCATTTGGGGTTCACGGAAAACCTGCTGAACAGCCGTGACGAAGAACGGCGCAAAGTCTGGTTCGAGCGGTTGGTGCGCGGCGAAACCGTGGGCCCGGCCACCGGCGAAGTCGGCGACACGCCGCAATCGCACCTGCATTCGCGGCTGTATCTGGACGGCGAGCAGTGGCGCATCGACGGCAACAAGTTCTACACCACAGGCTGCCTGTACAGCGAATGGATCGACGTGGCGGTCAGCGATCACGACGACAAACGCGTGTTCGTGACCGTACGCCGTGACGCGGAAGGCGTGGAGGTGGTGGACGACTGGAACGGCTTCGGCCAGCGCCTCACCGCAAGCGGCACCACGCATCTGCGCGGCGTAGCGGTGGACACGCGGAACATCGTCAGCGTCGAGGACAAGTTTCAGTATTCCCCGGCGCTGTATCAAATCGTGCACCTGGCCAACCTTGCCGGGATCGGTCGTGCCCTCAGTGGCGAAGTGGCGGCTGCCGTGGCCAAGCGCACCCGCAGTTTCAGCAATGGCAATGCGTCGCGGGTGGCCCAGGACCCGCAGGTCTTGCAGGTGGTGGGCAGTCTGCGCGCGGCGGCCTACAGCGCCGGGGCCATTGTGCTGAAGACCGCCGAGGCCTTGGAGCGGGCGTATCAGGCGCGGCTCACCGGTGATGCCGAGGCCTTGAAGAAAGCCGTGGACATCGCCGAGCTGGAGATTGCCCAGTCGCAAACCATCGTCAGCGACTTGATCCTCGACGCCAGCTCGCGGATGTTCGACGCCCTCAGCGCGTCCGCCACGCTGCGCCCGCTGGGTCTTGACCGTTTCTGGCGCAACGCCCGCACCCTCACCTCCCACAACCCGCGCATCTACAAGGACCGCATCGTCGGCGACTACGCGGTCAACGGCACGCCGCCACCTGCGCAGTGGAAAATCGGCGTGGCGTGATTCTTCAGCGCTGCGTTTCTGGATACGGTCTTGCCAATCCGGGGCACCAAGGGGACTGTAACGGCCATCAAGGTGCCCGATTCTGCCAAACGGGAACGACTTTCGTTTCGGCCCCGGATCGCTGCGTATACTCGGCGACGACGACACGAGGCGCTTTGAATCCGGGGGCTCGATGCCAGAAAAACGTTCACCTCAACGCGCTTCCAACGCCAGTGCCGGTGCAGATCAGCCCTGGTCCGACTACTACGACATGTCAATGCCCCCGGAGCAGACCGAGTCGATGTATCGGCTGATCCCCGACCCGCAGAGCGGCATCGCCATCACCCCGCTGCCGACGCCCTACCCGGCCCAGCACCTGGGCACGCTGGAACTCTGGGCGCCACACGCCCCCACCCCATCTCACAACGCCATTCTTAAACCCGCACCCGCGATCAGCCCGCAGGATGACTTCTCACGCAACGCGCATTTACAGGTGATGGGTGAGCTGACGGTGTCCATCGCCCATGAAATCTGCCAACCGCTGCTGGCCATCGCCTCCAATGCGTCGGCCTGCGTCCGCTGGCTGCAACGGGACAACCCGAATCTGGACGAAGCCATCGATGGCCTCAGCGACATCCGCAAGGACTGCGAACGGGCCGCCAACATCGTGGCAGCCCTGCGGGCTCTGGCCCGTCGGTCGCCGTGTACGCCGCAACCGGTCAACGTCAACGATCTGATTCACGAAGCCGCCCGCCTGCATGCGCCTGCGCTGACGCGGGCCGGGGTGGCGCTGAACACCGAACTCATGGCCAACCAGTCCGTGATCGCCGATCCGGTTCAGGTCCAGCAATTGGTGTACAACCTGATCGCCAACGCCCTCGAAGCCGTCGCCCAAGCCCCGATATCGTCGGGTGTGGTGAAAGTGTCTTCGGTGTCCTTGCGCGACGGCGTACAGGTGTCCGTAGAGGACAACGGCCCCGGCATCCCGGTGCAAGACCGACAGCAGATTTTCGGCGCGTTCTACACCACCAAGCCCAGCGGACTGGGCATGGGGCTGACCATCTGCCGATCCGTGGTCGAAGCCCACAACGGCAACCTCTACGCCGAAACCTCCGAACTGGGCGGCGCGATGATCCGGTTTCAACTGCCGGTAGGGTGCAAGAACCATTGAGGCCCCTTTCCACCTGACACGACCGAGGTGTCTGGTTTTACTGCGGGTTCCCGGCAGATAGCAGCAGTAGCAAACTCTCTGCGCACGATCTTGCTGGCACTCTCCCGATTCCGCTGTACCGGATTCCCTTCGATTTGCCCTACACTCCCGCCATGAAAGACCCGAGCCACCGGCCTGTGCCGGTCCGGCCCTGAAAAAAGGCGGTTGATGCATGCAAGACCCTTGTGCCCACAAGACCGTAGTGATGGTGCTGTTCAACGACGTGCTGATGCTCGACGTGACCGGCCCGATGGACGTCTTTACCCTGGCGAACCGCCTGCTCCCTACGGACAAGCATTATCACTTGCTCACTGTGTCCGACCGTGCGGGCCTGGTTCGCAGTTCGTGTGGCCTCAAGGTCCATGCCGACCTGCGCCTTGAGGACTGTCCCACCTCCGTTGACCTGCTTCTGGTTCCCGGCGGCCCGGGCGCCTACGGTGTCAGCCACCCCGCGCTGAACGACTGGCTGCCGGATGCCGTCAAAAACGCCCGGCGCTTCGGCGCGATTTGCACCGGCGTGTTCCTGTTGGCCGAGGCCGGGCTGATCGACGGCTATCGCTGCACCACCCACTGGAATTACGTCGAGCGCCTCGCCCAGCGCTACCCGGAGACGCGGGTCGAAACCGAACAGATCTACGTCATGGACCGCAATCTCATCACCTCGGGCGGCATCACCGCCGGTATCGACATGGCGCTGGCCGTCGTCGCCGAAGACCACGGCAAAGAGTTGGCCTTGGAGGTCGCGAAAATCCTGCTGGTAGTGATGAAGCGCCAGGGCGGCCAGACCCCTTATGGCCCCCTGCTGGCAGCGGTGCCCCGGGACGGCGGTGCCATTGCCAAGGTCCAGGCCTACGTCGTCGATCACATCGAAGAGCCTTACACCATTCAGCGCATGGCCGACCTTGCCGCCATGAGCGCCCGCAATTTTGCCCGCGCCTTTCAACGAGAAGTCGGCGTGACGCCCATGCAGTACGTGCAGAACGCCCGCATCGACCACGCCAGGAAACTGCTGGAAGCCTGCAACCTGCCCCTCAAGACCCTCGCCACCCGCTGCGGCTTCGGCAGCCCACGGCACATGCGCAAGGTATTCAGCGAACGGATCGGATTGTCGCCGAATCAGTATCGGCAGCAGTTCGGGGGAGAATGATAGCGTCGACGTGTGCTATCAGGATCAAGCCGGTTTCCACACGGTGGCAGGAATGCACACGCGGCCTTCGAACAACAGTCGAGCGGTGCGGACAATACCTCCGCCAAGCAGCTGCCCTTCAGACCGGTGGATCTCAGCGACGAAGTGCCCCGTGGGGTGTTCGATCTTCAGGCGCTGAGGGTCGGTGTCCTCCCGTTCCACGAAGTCATCGGCGACAGAGCCAGGCAGCAGACAGGCCGCCGCCACACTTACCGCGCCGAAGACACCAATGGCCGTGTGGCAACGGTGCGGGATGAACGATCGGGTGCAGATCGCGCCACCTTCACGGGGCACAGCAACCAAGACCATCTTTGGCACGTTGCGCTGACCGACCTCCCCGAGATTCATCAAAGGGCCGGCCTGGAGACGGATCGACTCCAGTCGCGCTTTAAGCGTCGCATCGGCATCGAGGCAGTGCGGGGTTTCGTGACCGCTCTTGCCCAGATCGCCTGCGCGGATCAGTACCACAGGCATGCCGAAGTCGATGCACGTGACCTCAATGCCGTCGATCACATCCCGCACCTGGCCAGTGGGCAACAAGGCGCCGCAACTCGACCCGGCGATGTCCTTGAATTCGACGGCCAGCGCAGCCCCTGTTCCCGGCACACCGTCAATCCGTTGATCGCCCGCGTAATCGACCTCGCCATTGGCCGTAGGGACGTGGATCACCGCCACCTGCCCGGTATTGACCATGTACACCCGCACCGGCGTCACACCCGGAGAGGCTGCGATCAACCCCCGCTCAAGGGCGAACGGTCCGACACCAGCCAGGACGTTGCCGCAATTCTGGCCGTAATCCACACGAGGCTCGTCCACCAACACTTGGGCGAACAGGTAATCCACGTCGGCATCTTCCCGTTCGGAAGGGCTGATGATCGCCACCTTGCTGGTCAGTGAATCCCCGCCGCCCAGGCCATTGATCTGCCGGGTATCCGGCGATCCCATTACGGCCAGCAACACCCGATCACGCACCTCCCCCGGCGCCGGCAGATCACTCGCGAGAAAATACGCGCCCTTGGAGGTGCCGCCACGCATGAACAGACAGGGAATGCGGGTTTGACTCATCGTCAGTGTTCGATCTCTTCCAGTCGGTCGACATACATCAGGCCTTTCTCCGCGAGACGGCCGCGCATGTCGTAGATGTCGAGGCCCAGTTCGCCATTGGCCAGCCTCACGCGTTTCTGCTCCTCAAGGTCTGCCCGCTTGCGCGTCGCGTCAAGCACCGGCGCCAGTTCAGCGTGTCGGACCACGACCACGCCGTCGTCGTCGGCGACGATGACATCCCCGGCATTGATCAACTGTCCCGCACAGATGATGGGTAAATTGACCGAGCCCAGCACCTCTTTCACAGTGCCTTGCGCGTGCACCGCGCTGGACCACACGGCAAATCCCATCTCGCGCAGGGTCTGTGTGTCGCGAACACCCGCATCGATCACCAACGCGCGTACACCCCGGGCCTTCAGCGACGTGGCCAACAGATCGCCGAAATAACCATCGGTGCACGGCGACGTCGGCGCGACGACCAGAATGTCGCCTTGCTGGCACTGCTCCACCGCCACGTGAAACATCCAGTTGTCACCCGGCGCCACCGACACGGTGACGGCAGTGCCGCTGACGCACACGCCCTGCTGAATAGGCCGCAACCGGCTGCTGAGTAAACCCTTGCGGCCTTGGGCTTCGTGCACGGTGGCGACACCGAAACGGCTCAGATCATCAATGGACGACGGGTCGGCACGGGGAATCTGACGCACTACGAAGCCTGATTTTCCAATCAAGTGACTCATGCCAGATTCTCCGTCACGCGCGGGAAGATGCTTTGATACCCCTCGCCATAGACGATGTCCCGCGCCGAGGTGATGCCCACGTTGCGCTTGGCCTGAACGCCCCGTTGCAGCGCGACCCGTGTGTAGTACTCCCACAGGTGTTCCTGACCCGCCATGCACTGGATGGCCGCGTATTTACGGTCCCAGACGCTGGTGATGTCCAGCAGCACATCGGGCCGCCATTCGCATTGTTCGGGCTGGTGCGGCTCGAAGCTGTAGACCGGTGGCGCGCCGACGATTTTCTCCCCCGGACGATACCCTTCTGCCTGGGCAATGATGCGAGCCTCTTGCGTCAGGTTCATGGCCAGCGGGTGATCGTAGTTGTAGGGGTCTTTCAGCGAATGGCTGAGCACGAAGGACGGCTGCACGCGACGAAACACGTCTGCCAGACGAAACAAGGTCTCCCGGTCGGCGCGCATCGGGTAATCGCCGATGTCAAAGAACTCGATGGTGGCACCCAGAATCTCGGCGGCAGCCAGCGCCTCGGTGCGACGGGCGTCTTTGACCTTGTCCTCAGTCATCTCGCCCTTGCGCCACAGCTTGGCCGACTCGCCCCGTTCGCCGAATGACAGACAGACGATGTGCACGGCGTAGCCCTGACTCACGTGCAGCGCGATTGAACCGCCTGCGCGCCAGACGAAATCGGCGGAATGAGCGCTGACGACCAGTGCGGTTTTCTGTGGGGTGACCATGTGGGATGAACCTCCTGCTTTTTTCCAGAGCATGTCACCCGTCGGGGTCGCGGAATAATGCGTTCAACCCATGCTGATATGCGTTTTACTTATTGCAAGGCACACTGATGCCCCGCATATTCCCGCCATTCGTGCCTTTCGGAGCGCCCCGCCCTCTATGTTCAGTGATGACCTCGTCAACCTCATGCAGGTCCGCGCCTTCGTCCGTGTCGCGCAGTTGGGCAGCGTGTCCAAGGCGTCGGAAGCCCTGTATCGGGCGCAGTCGGTGGTCACGCGGGCGATCTCCGAGCTGGAAATCGCACTGGGTGTGTCGCTGTTCGAACGCCACGTCAACGGCATGCGCCTCAGTGAATCCGGCGAACGGATTCTGCCCCGGGCGTTGCGCGTCCTCGACGAGTTGCAGACCGTGCCCCTCCTGCTCAACGCGGCGACCCCACTCATTGAGCCCCTGTACCTGTTTCAAGCGAGACGCCTGGAACTGTTCGTCAAACTCTGCGAAACCCGGCACATGCAGACGGTGGCCCGGCATTTCGGCCTGAGCCAGCCAGCGGTCAGTTCGGCGCTCAAGGTCATGGAAGGCGGCTGCGGCCAATCATTGTTCGAGCGCACGCCCAAAGGGTTGCAGCCCACCCGCGTCAGCCTCGAAATCCTGTTCCCCATCCGCCGCGCCCTTAATGAGCTGCGGCATATGCGTTCGGACATCACCGCCATGCGCGGCGCGCTGGAAGGCGTCGTGCACATCGGCGCCCTGCCCTTGGGCCGTACGCGAATCCTGCCCGAAGCCATCGTCCGCCTGACTGCCGAGCACCCCGGCATCCGGGTCATCACCAACGAAAGCCCCTTTGATTTCCTGGCCACGGAACTGCGTGTAGGAGACATCGATTTTATTTTTGGGGCCTTGCGCTCGGCGGACTATGCCTCGGACATGACCGGAGAAGCCTTGCTCGTCGAGGAAATGGTGGTTCTGGCGCGCCATGATCACCCGCTGAGTACGGGGCCGGTCGCCGTGCACGCGTTGGCCAATGCCCGATGGGTATTGCCCCGCGCCGGTTCGCCCGCTCGCCGTCTGCTGGAAGCCTGCTTCACCGAAGCGGGTGTACAGGCGCCATGGCCAGTGGTCGAAACCGCTGACATGGCCATCATTCGCGGTTTGTTGCTGCGCTCGGACATGCTGGCGGCGGTGTCCCGCCATCAATTGGAGCAGGAGATGGCCTCCGGTGAGCTCTGTCAGATCGACGTGCAACTGACCGGCACGGCGCGCCCCATCGGCCTGATCTACCGCAATGCCAGCCTGCATTCGGCGGCGGCCAATGCAGCGATGGGGGCGATCCGACACGTCGTGAAAGAAATGTCCGATCATTGATCAGCACGATTCGCTGCTGACTTTAGCGCTATCGCTTTTCTTTATTCGACAATCGACCGACACCTAAGAAGCCCCCGCAATCATTGGCGCAAAGGGTCCATAACCATAATCGCAGGCTCCATCAGCATTTCGCAGAGGCCTGCCTGCCCGTTCCGATTTAGCCTGCTGACGTCCTCCTATAAAAATAAAGGAAAGCACCATGCGACTGGGTTGGTATTCGGACTTGAACAAACAGGAGAAGCGGACCTATTGGGCCTGCTTCGGTGGCTTCACCCTCGATTCGATGGATTCGACGATTTACGCGTTGATGATGCCCGTGCTGATGACCGTGTTGGCGTTGAGCAAATCCGACGCGGGTCTGCTCGGCTCAGTCTCATTGATCGGCAGCGCCATCGGCGGTTGGGGCGCCGGCATGCTGGCCGACCGTTACGGCCGCATCAAAGTCATGCAGGCCACGGTCCTGTGGGTCGCGACCTTCACCTGCATGGCGGGGTTCTGCAACGGCTTCTGGTCGTTTCTGCCCGTACGCTTCCTGCAAGGCATTGGCTACGGTGGCGAAGCCGTCGTGGGCGCGGTGCTGATCAGCGAAGCCATCAAACCCGCCTTGCGCGGCCGGGTGGCCGCCTCGGTGCAAAGCGGCTACGCCGTGGGTTACGCCATCTCCCTGACCGTGATGCCCGTGGTGTTCGCGTTTCTACCGGAAGACATCGCGTGGCGCGCCTTTTTCGCCATCGGCGTGTTGCCTGCACTGTTGATCTGGTTCATCCGTCGCCTGGTGCCGGAATCTGAGGCGTTCCAGCAGGTGAGCAAGCAGTCGCGCAAGATCGACCTGCGGGTGATCTTCGGTGGCGAACACCGGCGCATCACGTTGATCAGCACAATCCTGGCCAGCGGAATCTTCGGCGCGGCGTACATCATGATCACCTGGCTGCCGACCTACATGCGCACGGTGCTTAACCTGCCCATTGCGTCTACGTCCGGCTACCTCGCGGTGAACATCATCGGCTCGCTGATCGGCCCGTTCGTCTATGGCCTGATCAGTGACTACATCAGCCGTGGCCGGGCCTTCATGCTGTTCCTGATCTGCCAGACGCTGGTGGTCTCGGTCTACATGTTTGCGCCGGTCAACATGACCGTGGTGTTGGCGTTGGGCTTATTGCTCGGCGCGTTCCAGGGTGGCCTCGCGTCCGGTTTGCCACTGGCGTTTTCCGAGCTCTACCCCACCCAGATTCGCGCCAACGGCGCCGGTTTCTGCACCAGCTTCGGGCGCGGCTTCGGCTCGATCATGCCCGCCGCCGTGGGCTTCGCCTCGACAGAAATGAGCCTGCCCGTGGCCATGGGAATCTTCGCGGTAAGCTCGTACCTCATCGCCTTCATTGCTGCTATGTGCCTGCCGAATGCCACGGGCGTGGACCTCAGCGACCACCCGGCGAGTGTCGTGAATGAGCCGTCCCCCACGGAAGCAGCGCTCCAGAAAACCCCAGCCGTTTTTCGGTGACCGCAGGGTTATCAGCGCTTAAAGCTAAATCCTAGCTATATGGATAGCGCTCCAAAGTCTATGGGGTCTTGGATCGGGGCAGGTAGAGTGGATTTCTATCGATCTCCGAGAGTGGATTCCATGTCCTCATCCATCGCGAAAGAAGTGGTCTGGATCACGGGTGTCGGCGCCGTCGAAGGCTTGGGCGCCGCCCTTGCCAGGCGTTTTGCCCAAGGTGGTTATAAGGTGGCGGTGAGTGGCCGCAGTCCTGAAAAACTCAACGCCGTGGTGCGCAGCATCGAAGCCGTCGATGGCGAAGCCCTCGCGTTGCCGGGCGATGCAGGCAGCGAAGCCGACACGCTTGCCGCCATCCAGCGCATCCGTCAGTGGGGTCCGTTGAAAGCCGCGATCTTCAACGTCGGCAACTCCGTGGTCGCGCCGACGCTGGAGCTGAGCACCGAACTGTTTGAGCAGACCTGGCGTGCGTCTACCCTCGGCGGGTTTATCTTCGCCCGGGAAACGACCCGGCTGCTGCTGGAAAACGGCGGCGGCACATTGCTGTTCACCGGTGCGACCTCCGCGTTGCGCGGCAAACCGCCCTTCGCCGCCTTTGCCGCCGCCAAGGCCGGGTTGCGCTCGCTGAGCCAATCGTTCGCCCGGGAATTCGGCCCGCAAAACGTGCACGTCGCGCATGTGGTGATCGACGGTGCGATCAATGGCGAACGCATCCGCAGCAACGCTCCGCAGCGTTTTGAACAACTGGGCGACGACGGCACGCTGGCGCTGGACGACATCGCCGACGCCTATTGGTACCTGCATTCGCAACCGCGCAGCGCCTGGACTCAGGAGCTCGACCTGCGGCCCTACAAAGAACCTTTCTGAAGCGCTTCGTCTCCACTGGAGGAACGTTCACATGGGCATTCATCAGCCAAACCTCGGCCCGGCGTCTGTCGTCGGCGAACTCAATTACCTGCTGGACGACGGCGTGCGGCCAGTCAATTACACCTGGCCGCAGCCCGATGGCCAGCCGCAACGCACCGGCACCCTGCAACCGACGCGCGTGGATATTCACAACGCGCGTTTGCTCAAGACCGCGCCTTTGCTGGACGCCCAAGGGTTTCAGCGGGTCGAACAGGCCAGTGCCGTGGCGGACCTGGAAGACGAGGCGCAGGTCGTGCAGCAGTATTACGCCGAAGCGGATGAGCTGTTGCGGGCACAGACCGGTGCGGTCAAAACGCTGATTTTCGACCACACGATCCGCGTCGATCAGCCAGGTCGTGAAGCGGCGGGCCTGCGCGAACCGGTGCGCTACGTGCACAACGACCAGACCGAGCGCTCGGCCATCCGCCGCGTGCGTGATCATCTGCCCGCCGACGAAGCCGAACAGCGCCTGCGAAAACGCTTCGCGATCATCAACCTGTGGCGCCCGATCGGCGGGCCTATCTTCACCACTCCGCTGGCCTTGTGCGACGCCAGCACGATGGACGCCGAGGACTTCATCCCCAGCGATCTGGTGTACCGCGACAAGGTGGGCGAGACGTTTTCCATCCGGGCCAATCCAAACCACCGCTGGTATTACTACCCGCAACTGCGCCCGGAGGAAGCGTTGCTGTTAAAGATCTACGATTCCAGAACCGACCTCAGCGCCCGGGCCGGCGCCCACACCGCCTTCGACGACCCCACCACCCCACCCAACGCACCGCCGCGCCGCAGTATCGAATTGCGGGCGTTGGTGTTTTTTGAGGAGTGAATCGCACACCCTGTAGCAGTCCGGCTTGCCGGCGGTGGCGTTTGTGAAATTGATCCCCCAGTTTGATTCGGATCAGCCCTGAAATTCGGAGGCGACACTGGACTTCTGTGGGAGCGAATTCATTCGCGAAAGATGGGCCAGGCGATAGAGATGTACGGGCTGTGCCGCCGCCTTCGCGAATGAATTCGCTCCCACCGTTGCGCCGGAGCCAGACCCCGAGACTCGTGGCGACACAGCCCCCTGTGGGAGCGAATTCATTCGCGAAAGATGGGCCAGGCGATAGAGATGTACGGGCTGTACCGCCGCTTTCGCGAATAAATTCGCTCCCACCGTTGCGCCGGAGCCAGACCCCGAGACTCGTGGCGACACAGCCCCCTGTGGGAGCGAGCCTGTGACCTCAATGCACCCACCGCCGATGCAGCCCACGGGCCAAGGCGTCGAGCATGAAGCCCAGCACCCCGATCAGCAGCACCATGGCCATCAATTCCGAGTACGCCAGGCGGTCGCGGGTGTCGAGGATGAAGTAGCCCAGGCCCGCGCTGACGCCGAGCATTTCGCACGGCACCAATACGATCCAGAGGATGCCGATCGACAACCGCACACCGGTCAACACATGCCCCAGCACGCCGGGCACGATGACCTTGGTCAGTGTTTCCCAGCGACTGGCGCTCAAGCTGCGGCTCAATTGCAGCCAGCGCGGGTCGAGCTGTTTCACCCCCGCCACGGTGTTCAACAGGATCGGCCACACCGCCGCGAAGGTCAGCAGAAAGTAGATCGGCTGGTCGCCCACGCCCATCAGCATCACCACCACGGGCATCCACGACAGCGGCGAGATCATGCGCAGGAACTGAAACGCCGGGGTGGTCGCCGCCTCCAGATTCCGCGAGCTGCCGATCAACAGGCCCAGCGGCACGCCGATCAGCAAGGCCAACAGCAACCCCACCAGAATGCGTTTCAGGCTCACCCACACGTGGCCGTACAACTCGGCACTGCCCAACAGCGTCCAGAGACTGGCGAGGGTTGCCTGCGGGGAAAACCGGGCCGACAGCCCCTTCGGATCGCCGAGCAGGTGAATGCCCAGCCACCAGACGATCAGCAGGCACAGCAGCCCGCCGATACCCAGCAGCCAAGGCCCGAGCGACGAGTGCTTGCGTGGCGTCAAGCGCTGTACTCCTCGTTCCGTTGAAAGCTCTCGGCGAGGCCGAAGGTTTTCAACCCGCCCACTGCCGCAATGCTGTTGCGCACGAAGCGGTCATCGACCAGATCCCCGGCGACGGTTCTCGGATCGAGGCTGGCGAGGAAACCCTTGTCACCTTCGATCAGCGTGTCTTTCAAGCGGCGCACCAGCTCCTCGGTGTAGCTCGGGAACGGGTAAGGCTGGAAATCGATGCGGTGCTCGTCCCATTGCGCGTGCTGAATGGCGCCGCTGGCGAGGTAGCCCTGCCGCTCACTCGCGGCCGGCGACAACACCCGATCCAGCACGGTCTGGGCGTGAGGCGTGTAACGGTTGGCGCCGTCCTTGGACAGCAGCTTCGCGGCTTCGGCGCGGTTGTCACGGGTCCAGACCTGCGCCTTGACGATGGCGTTGACCACCTTCTGCGACCACTCCGGCCGGTTGTTCAAATCGTGCTCGTGCATGAACACCACGCAGCACGCATGGTTGCGCCAGACGTCGCCGGTGAAGCGCTGCACGCGACCGACTTTCAGATCTTCGGCCAATGCATTGAACGGCTCGGCGACGATGTAACCGGCAATACGCTTGCTGGCGAGCGCGGGCGGCATGTCCGACGGCGGCAGCACCACCAGGTTCACCTCGTTGGCCGCGAGTTGTGTGCTGGCCGGTTTGCTCACCGGGGTCAGGCCGTTGTCGCGCAGCAGCTGTTGCACCACGACGTTGTGCACCGAATACCAGAAGGGAATGGCGATGGACTGCCCGCCCAATTGCTTGACGTCGGTAATGTCCGGGCCGACGGTCAAACCCGAGCCGCCAACGTGGTTCCACGCCACGACCTTGGCCGGGACCTTGCTGCCGTAGCGCGCCCAGACGGTCATCGGCGACAGCAGGTGAATCACGTTGACCTGCCCTGAAATGAACGCCTCGATGACCTGCGCCCAACTGCGCAACAGCACCGGACGCTCGGCCTGAATGCCTTCGGCTTCGAACAGGCCATTGTTATGGGCCACCAGCAACGGCGTGGCGTCAGTGATCGGCAAGTAGCCGATGCGCACCGGGGCATCCGGTTCGGCGGCGGCCCGGGCTTGCAGGCTGTTGAGCAGCGGCATCGCGCCTGCGGCGGTGAGCATCGCGCTCAGTTTCAAAAAATCACGACGGGTGTGAGTGAAGTCGTCCAGGCACATGGCCAATCTCCGGCGGTTCGAGCGATTCAGTTCGAGGGTGTGGGTTGCGGCTCGCCCGCCGAAGGGTTTTCAGAATGTCGACACGCAACGCGCCCATTTCCTCGACCAGCTCGGCCCGAGGCCGTGGCAGATCGATGTGCCACTCGCCCACCGTCCGCGCCGGGGTGTCGCCCAGTAGCAGGATGCGGTTGGAGAGCAGCAAGGCTTCGTCGATGTCGTGGGTGATCAGGATCGCGGCGGTGTCATGCCGCGCCGTCACGTCCAGCAGCAGCTGTTGCATGTCGGCGCGGGTCACCTCGTCCAGCGCCCCGAAGGGTTCGTCCAGCAGCAACACCAGCGGCTGACGCGCCAGACAACGGGCCAGCGCCGTACGCTGCGCCATGCCGCCCGACAACTGCGCCGGGTGATAGCCGCGCGCATGGCTCAGGCCGACTTCCGCGATGGCCTGATCGACTCGGTTTTGCCGTTCAGCCGCGCTCAAGGACGGCTGGCTGGCGAAATCCAGCCCGAAGGCCACGTTCTTTTCCAGGGTCAGCCATGGCAACAGGCTCGGGTCCTGAAACGCCACGGCTACCCGAGGATGCGGCCCGGTCAGCGGCTCACCCGCCACGTGGACGTCACCGGTGTGCGCAGTTTGCAGGCCCGCCAATACGCGCAAAAGGCTCGACTTGCCGACGCCGCTGGGACCGAGAATCGAGACCACATCCCCGGCGCGCGCTTCCAGGTCGAACTGCGCCAACACGTGCTGCCAGCCTTGCTCGCGGGCGTACCCCAGGCTGATGCCCCGGGCGCTCAACACGGGATTCGCGGACCCGTTCATGCCGCCGACTCTCGGGCCTGACGCTGCAACTCGCCTTGAAGTTGCACCAGGCTCGGCGTGACGATGGGGATGAACGCCGACTCGCGCCAGCGTCGGGCAAACGCGCTGCCGTGCTCATCGAGAAACGCCTTGCCGCCACTGGCTTGCAGCTCCAGTTGCACGGCGCTTGCGACGGACTGCGCCAAGGCGATGCGCAAGCGGAACAGCGCGGCGGCCTGGGTCAGAAAACGGCCATCGAGCAACCCGGCCTTGAGTCCGCTGATCACGGACTCCAGACGCTCGACCTGTTCATGATGTTCGGCGCTCAGCACAGAACGCGTGCCGTCGAGGTGACGTTTGACTTCGTCCAGTGAACGCCGTGCTAGGCCAATCGACAAGCCGCATTGCAGGCCGAGAAAGCCGGGGCGCACCGCTGGCAGAAACTGCTTCGCATCGGGGTGCAACAGCCAGTCGCGGGACAGTTCGATGTCACTGAACTCCAGCGCTGCCGTGTTGCTCGACTGCAAGCCCATGAGCTGCAAGTCTTCTGACCGACGCAGGCCGCTCGCGGTCGAAGGGATGGCCATGACGAAGGGCTTTTTCCCCGCCTCGCCCTCAATGGCCGCCGCGACCACGAAACTCTGTTTGCGCAGGTTGGTCACCCAGTGCAGGCGGCCTTCCAGTGACCAGCCGTCTGGGTTTTCAGTGCCGCGTACTTGCAGGGTTTCGATGCCGGATAAAAACTTCATTGCGTTGGAGAGCCCTGTGGCCCCCGCCAGCGAACCGTCGAGCAGCGCGGGCAGCAGGGTTTCCCTCAATCGCGCATTGGGGCTGTGCAGCAGGTATTCGATGAACGCCCGTTGCCCCCAAAACACGAACGCCGCCGTCACCGAATGGGTCGCGATGGCCGCCACGGTCTCCACCGCGTCGGCCAGCGTGCCGCCTGAACCGCCGTCTTTCCGGCCAATGCCGACCCGCATCACCCCGGCGTCGGCCAGTTGCGGCAGCACGGACTCCGGATCGCACTGGCCGAGATCCAGTGCCTGGGCGTGCGCATCCAGCCAGTGGCCAAGTACCGAATCCACCATGAGAGCTCTCCTTATCTGTCTTTCATTCATGCATCGACGCCCGCACTCACTGCGCGGGACGTTGCCATTGGTATTTCTCAAGTTCCGGGTTGAGCTCGGTCTGGGCGAACACGTTGGCGAAGTTGCACAGGGTCGCCAGGCTGACGCCGAGGATCACTTCCAGTGCATTGCCTTCGCTGTAACCTGCCCCTTTGAACGCGGCATAAGTGGTGTCGGACACGTTGCCACGGGTGGCAATCACTTCACGGGCGAAAGCGGCCAGTGTTTCGAGCTTCGCCTCGGGCAGGGCGGAACCTGTGCGCAGAGCCTCGACGACCTCCGGGGCCAGACGTGCCTTGTTCAACCCCACGGCGGTGTGGCCCGCGACGCAGAACGAGCAGCCATGACGGGTCGCTGCGATCAGTTGCACCACTTCCCTTTCGGCCAGACTTAGCTCAGCCTTGCCATTGATTGCCGAGACGGTCAGGTAGGTTTCGAGCGCGGCCGGTGCATTGGCCAGCACGCCGAGCAGATTGGGCAGATATCCGTTGGCCTTGAGCGCGTTTTCCAGAAAGGGTTTGGCGGCTTCAGGCGCGCTTTGCAGGGTTTGCACGGTGACGCGGGACATGTTGGACTCCTGTGGTAGAGGGTCCGACCAGTGTGTTGGTTATAAAAATTTCACTCCATATTCTAAAGTAGCGATTACTTGCTCCTGAGTGTTTCCATTAGATGAATTTCGCCACCCCGCTAATCGATTGGTTATTAGAGAGTCTTGAGCTGGACGCCAGCATTTTCCACGTGGGCCGCTATTGCGGCGGCTGGCACGCCAGCACTCAAGGGCTGGCGCGGTCGAGCTTTCATGTGTTGGTGCAGGGGCAATGCTGGCTGCACGTCGAGGGCCATGATCAGCCTCAGCACCTGGATACGGGGGATGCGGTGTTTCTGCTGCGGGATTTGCCGTATCGGCTGTCGAATGAGGCCGACGCTCAGGCCGCCCAGGGTCAACCGCGCATGGAAATGCTCGCCCTGGACGGTGCCGCTGCCGATGGCGTAGGGCTGGTGTGCGGCTTCTTTCATTTTCACGCCGGTTTGTCGTCGCTGATCGTGGAAGCGTTGCCCGATTTCATCATTCTCCGAGCGGGTGACCCGTCGTCTACGGCGGCGCGCAGTGTGTTCGAGTTGATCCTGCAGGAGTGTCAACGCGCATCGGGCCCTTCATCGACGCTCCTGGAGCGGTTGAGCCATTTGCTGTTTTTGTACGTGCTGCGCCAACACGTGGGCGGCAATCCGGCGCTGGGCGGGCTGGTGGCCCTCGCCCGCCAGCCGTTGTTCGCGGCGCTGCTGCAACAGATGATCGAACGCCCCGAGCACGCCTGGACGCTGGAGACCATGGCCGCGTGCACCGGCTTGTCGCGGTCGGCCTTCTTCAAACGCTTCAACGAAATCGCCGGGCAATCGCCAGGCAACGTCCTGCTCGCCCTGCGCATGCGCCACGCCGCGCACTTGCTCAAAGCCAATCAGACCGTCGAACACGTCGCCAGCGCCGTGGGTTACCAATCGGTGTCCGCCTTCACCCGCGCGTTTACCAAGGCCGAGGGTGTGCAGCCGGGGGCGTATCGCAAGCAGCATGATCGGCGGTGATCTGGCTGAGCATTTGGCAGCGCCGCTGATTACCTGTAGGAGCGAATTTATTCGCGAGACGGGGGTACAAGCTGGCAGGTATGCGTTGGATGTACCGGCCCCTTCGCGAATGAATTCGCTCCCACAATTGGAACCGCGTCGGACTCAGTATTTGGCAACGCCGCCGACTCCCTGTAGGAGCGAATCTATTCGCGAGACGGGTGTACAGCCGACACTGATTCGCTGGATGTACCGGCCCCTTCACGAATGAATTCGCTCCTACAGAAAAACCGTGTCGGACTCAGTATTTGGCAACGCCGCCGACTCCCTGTGGGAGCGAATTTACTCGCGAGACGGGGGTACAAGCTGGCAGGTATGCGTTGGATGTACCGGCCCCTTCGCGAATGAATTCGCTCCTACAGAAAAACCGCGTCGGACTCAGCATTTGGCAACGCCGCCGACTCCCTGTGGGAGCGAATTTATTCGCGAAAAGAAGTGCAGGCGCCGCCTATGGCAGCGCTGTCAATTGGGGTTAGCCCAACACAATCTCATCCTTCAATGCCCAGGCCTTTTCCAGCGGCGCGGGGTCGATCCAGCGCTCGAAGTCGAAGTCCTTGTCGATGAAACCTTCGGCCAGCAGGAAATCCTTCTGCCGACGCAGCCCTTCGATGTAGACCTCAGACAGTTTCGGTTCGAACGACAGGTGCAGCTCAGGGCCGAACGCGTAGCGCACGCTCTCGGCATCGGTCGCGGTTTCGGCGGCAATGGTGTCCACCACTTCCTGCGGATGGTCCTTGGCCCATTCGTAGGTCTTCAACAGCACGGCGAGGTAACGGGTGACGATCTCGGGCGAATCTTGAAGCGTCTGGCGATCCACGGTGATGGGACGCGGCGAACCGGCGCTCAGCCGCAGCAACGGGTCTTCCTGTTCGTTGATGTTGAGGATCGGCCGCAGCCCCTGAGCCAGCGCACGGGCACTGCCCGCGCCCTTGATGAAGATCGCGTCCACGGTGCCGTTGAGCAACGCCAGTGTCGGAATCGCATGATGGTCTTCGCGGGTTTTCGAGACTTCCTTGAGGTCCCATTCCGGTGTCGCGATGTCAACGATCTCCACGCTGTCCCGTGGCACGCCGCCCAGTTGCAAGGCGGTCAACAGCCCGCGTAATCCCTCCGCCCGCCCCACGTCCACCAGGTCGCTGGCGGCCTTGCGCACCACGCCGAGTTTACGGCCACGCAGGTCGGCGACGGTCTTGATGTCGCTGTCGCCGCGCACGAACACCAGCTGTTCTTCATCGACCCACGTGATGCCCACCACCACGGTGTCCTGTCCTTGTGCCTTGGCCCAGATCGGCGGCACGTTGCCGCCTTCACGGAAGCTGCCGGCCAGGCTGTGGCGGAAGTGCGATTCACGCACGGCGCGGTCCTGCGACGCGCGGATCGAATCCAGGGTGATGCCGTGACGGGCGAATTCGTGTTGCAGCCAGTGTTTGTGCTGGGCGATACCAGACGTGGTGGGCACCGGGCAGCGGGTGTACCAGATCGTGGTCGGTGCGGCGCTCTCGACGGCTTGCGGTTCTTTTAGCAGTGCTTCGGACATGATCAGACTCCTGAACGGGTTGGCTTGGCGTTGGATTGGTGCAATCCCGACAGGCAGTCAGGTGGTTGTTGAGGTCTTTCGATTCATGGCATGACGTCGGCGGTCACTTGCACCGCCTTGATCCGCTGGGGCTTCTCCCGCACCAGACTCAGCTCGACCACGGTGTCGTGCAGCGCCAGTGTCGGCTTGGCCGGTTCGATGCGAATCCCGTCGTGCAACGGCACGGTGCACGCCAGCTTGACCTCGCCGTCGATGCGCATCGCGCAGAGCTTGCACAGCCCGCGACGGCAGGACAGCGAATAACCAAGGTTGGGTTCGAACACACGCTGGGCGTATTGCAGCGCAGTGCTGACCGACGCGCCTTCCCAGCGATCAATGCCCAACCCCAGACCGGCAGGTGGCGGCAGTTGAATGTCCAGCTGACGAAGCTCGCCGTCACGAAACAGCGTCAGGTGCATCAGCATGCAAGGCTCCCGATAACGAAAAGGTTCATGGCCGCGCTAAAAACGGAAAGGCCACGGGGGTGGTGTCACGCACCAGTGCCTGACCGTCGTAACGGATGAGCGAGTGGCTCAGCGGCCCGGCGTAAGCGCCTTTGTGGTCGTGACGCTGGTGTGCGCCGATGGAATGGGTACGTCCGGCGGCACCGAGCAACGCGGCGTCCAGCACTGAAAACGCCGCCTGACATTCCAGCGCGTCGCTCCAGTCGCGGTTCCACATCGAATCCCGGGTGCGGCAGGCCAACTGCGGCAGGGCGTTGTCCTTCAGGTCTGCCAACGTGGCCTGGGCCTTGACGATCGACTCGGCAGTGCGCACCGGCCCGAGCGCCGTTTCGGCCAGCTGCGACAGTTGTTCCTTGAGTTCGAACGGCGTGACACCGCTTTCCCGCTCGAACGGCGCGATGGTGATTGCGTAAGCGCTGCCGACGTTGTCGGCGTGGCGGTCACGGGCACGGCGATCCCGTGCATCACGGGCCGCCGCGACCCCGGCCACCCTGCCCTGCACCAACACGTGCGCGCCCGCGTTGCCAGACAGGCGATTGGCGCCGTGCATCGCGCCGGTGGCTTCACCGCAGGCGAACAGCCCCGGCACGCCAGTGCTGGCGCCTCTGTCGACGCGCACGCCGCCGAGGGAAAAGTGCGCGGCGGGGGCGACTTCGATCGCGTAGCCCTGCTTGATCCGCGCCACCAACGGCGTCATGTCGAAGCCTTCCCACTGCCAATCGGCGCTGATGTTGCGGGAGTTCAACGGGAAGTTGTCGATGATGTCGTTGGGCAGGTGTTTCCATGACAAGTACACGCCACCGTTGGGACTGCCGCGCCCTTCGTAGACTTCCGTGGCGCAGGCGGCCGACACCATGTCGCGGGTCGCCAGCTCCATCCGGGCCGGGTCCCACCGGGCCATGAAGCGTTCGCCGAAGCGGTTCATCAACCAGGCGTGGACGCCGCTTTGCGGGCCAAGAATCCATGGAAACTGCAAACCGCGCCAGATTGCCGGGGCGGCCAGGCAGCAGGGCAAGAACTGGGTCATTTCCATGTCGATCAGGGTCGCGCCCGCTTCCACCGCCATGCGCTGTCCCTCCCCAGACAGCTCTTCCGGTGCGGTGCGCAAGCTCCAGTTCGAGGTGGCGCCACCTGTGGCGATCACCGTGGCGTGGCCGGAAATGCTGTCCACCGAACCGGTGCGACGATCCAGGCCCAGCACGCCGACCACCTCGCCCTGACGTTGCAGCAGTTGCGTCGATTGAAAGTCCTCGCGAAAACTCACCCCCGCCTGCACCGCAATCCGCGTCAACGCGCGCTGCATGTCCACGCCACTGATGTGAATGCCCCGACCGCTGCTGTGACCCGGCGCACGCCGGTTGATGGTGAATTTAATGCCCCACTCCACCAGCCGACCGACCTCTTCGCCCACGCCAGTCACCATACTTTCAACCAACTGCTGGTCGTTGAGCCAGGACCCCGCCGTGATGGTGTCGTGCAGAAAGCGCTCTTCGGTGTCGCTGGCATCAGCGTCGAGGCCCAGGGCGCGCAGGCTTTCCCCCGCAATGGACACGCCGCCGCCCGAGGTGATCGTCGCGCCGCTACGCCCGACCAGCCCCTTGTTCACCACCAGCACCGAGGCGCCGGTCTGACGCGCATGAAACGCCGCGACCAGACCGGCTGCCCCACCACCCAACACGATGACGTCCCAGACTGAGGGCGACTCAGACATGCAGCCAGTCCTCAACCGAGAAGTCCTGTTCGATGAAGCCTTCGCGCAAGAGGAAATGCTTGAACGACTGAATCGCTTCCACACCCGCCGGGGCGAGGTGGGTGGTGAATTTAAGGTGCAGGTCCGGGCCGAAGGCCCCTTGAACCGCTTCCTCGGACACGCCGATTTCCTGGGCCACGAAGCGCTGGGTCAAATCGGGGTTCTGCGCTGCCCATTCACCCGCACGCCGCACGGACTCCAGCAAGGCCTGAACCAGATCGGGCCGCTCTTGAGCGAGGGTTCCGTCCACCGTCAACAGCCGTGGCGTGCCGTTGTTGATGCGAATCGCCGCATCGTTGTGGCTGCCGGTTTCACTGAGGATCACTGCGCCGAACTGATGGGCCACGCTCAGGCCTTCCGCG
Organism: Pseudomonas salicis; assembly: GCF_057128705.1. Classification (NCBI taxonomy): domain Bacteria; kingdom Pseudomonadati; phylum Pseudomonadota; class Gammaproteobacteria; order Pseudomonadales; family Pseudomonadaceae; genus Pseudomonas; species Pseudomonas salicis. The sequence goes on along the minus strand of NZ_JBSKHU010000001.1, from coordinate 708,764 downwards.
CCTTTGATGAAAAACGCGTCGATGGTGCCTTTGATCAGTTGCGTGAATTCCGCCGCGTACGGCAGGCGGCGTTTCAGCTCGGGCGGATAGCCCACGGTGGCCTGGCCGAATTGCGGGGTCTGCGTCACGACGTCGACAAAATGCACGTCCTTGCGCGGGATGCCTGCGACTTCGAGGGTCGAGAGCACGCCCTTGAGCGCAGTCGCCCGCTGAAAGTCGATGATCCCCGGCGGCTGGCGTGGCAGACCGAGGCGTTTGCCCACCAGTTGCGAAGCGTCGGTGATGCCTGATGACGGCAGCGTGATGACCGCCTGAAATTCGTCGATCCAGGTGATGCCGACCAACCGGGTGTCTCGGCCACTGGCGCGGGCGTGAATCGGAGGAATGTTGCCGCCCTGGCGGAAGGACCATGGCTGGGAGTGATCGAAATGGCTGGCGCGGACTTTTTCATCCGTCGAGCTTTGCAGCGACTGGATGCCCACCGAATGCTGCGCCAGCGCAGATTCCAGATAGCCCAGTTTCACGGCAAGGCCGAGGGGCGTCGGGGTGGGGCAACGGGTGTACCACAGGTTCAGATCGGTCATGAAATCGGCCATTAACGGAATGGGTTTGGGCATTCGCAGGCGTTGTTCGCAATCCAACGGCTGCAACGGGAAACTTCATCAATGGCGGACGTGGTCGCACGACATTTAATAGAAACAACGCGGTTGTCTATAGAGGCCTCGTGCGAGGTGCAGCGAGTGTAATGCAAACTAATTAACAGCAGATAGACCGTTACGTTCTGAGTTTATGACCGGGGATTGATTGACAGTCATTGACACACTCATCAGTCTGTCGAGCGTTTTAAGTTGCTCAGGTTAGTTCAGTGTTGCCTGAGCAACAGCACTGTTGAATCAACAACAGTCATTAAACAATCCATCTCCTTATTATTGACCGGATCGATAACGCCGATGTCTGCCCTTTCGTTGTGGTTGAATAACTTCACGCCTTTGCGCACGGCGCATACACGGGTTTATCTGTCGGGCCAGTCTGTCTCAATGATCGGCATCTGGCTGCAACAGACGGCGATGGCGCTGTTGGTCTATCAGTTGTCCGGCGGACAGGCGTTTGCCCTTGGCGTCAGCGCGTTGTGTTCAAGCGTGCCGATTCTGGCGTTCAGCCTGTTCACCGGCGGCCTCGCCGACCGCTACGACCGGCGCAAACTGCTCATCGGTTGCCATCTGCTGGAGATCGCGCTGACGTTCGCCATCGCCGCGATGATTCAGGCCGAGCACGTGCAATTGGCGCATATCTATGTGTTCGCCTTTCTCATGGGCTGTGTGAACTCCGTGTATTTCCCGACCCAGCAGGCGTTTCTGTTTGACTTGGCGGGGATGGACAACATCCGCAAGCTGATCAGCATCAACTCGATGATTCTCAATGGGTGCCGGACGGTGGGGCCCACGCTGGCGGGGTATCTGGTGGCGCAGGTGGGGATGTCGGCAGCGTTCTGGGCCAACGGTTTGTCGTACTGGGTGGTGATTTTCTCACTGATCTCGTTGCGCGGCGTGAATCAGGAGCGGCGTCACGGACAGGTGTCCGCTTCGCTGACCGAGGTACTGGCGCACATCCGCGACACCCTGACCCTGCGCAACCTTTACATCTGCTGCGCGACGCTGACGATGTTCGGCCTGGGCACCCTGGCCCTGTTGCCCGCCGTGGCCCACGGCGATCCCCGGCGCACGGGCCTGTTGCTGGCAGCGGCGGCGTCCGGGTCGCTGGTGTATGCGTTCTTTCTGTCGCCAGTCATCAGCCATATCAAACGCATGGGGCTGACGCTTTCGCTCACGCTGGTGTGGATGGGCGGCTGGCTGATCGTCAGCGCACTGAGTCAATGGCTGGCGTTGCAGTTGATCGCGTTGTTCATGTTCGGGCTGGCAACGTCGCAGGCCATGGTGACCTGCACCAGCATGGTCCAGATCCTTTCCCCTGCGGCCATGCGCGGGCGTCTGATGGGGTTGTTCAGCATCATCGGCTTCGGCCTGCAGCCCGTAGCGACGCTGATTGGCGGGTTTCTCGCGGATCGATGGGGCGTGACCACCACCATCGCCGCCTGGGGACTGGTGGCCGTGACGCTGGCGGGTGGGTTGTTGGTGCAGAGGCGGTGGCGTGGGTGGGATTTGACGGCGCAGTCGTAGGGTCAAAGCGGGCGTGATCGTTCCCACGCTCCGCGTGGGAATGCACCTCGCGACGCTCCGCGTCAGCCTCAACAAAGGACGCAGAGCGTCGAGCGCGCGTGACCACGCGGAGCGTGGGAACGATCAGTCAGCAATCAGCGAATCAACATCCTGATCAAACCCGCGACTTACGCCCCGCAAACGGGTGGCTCGGGTCGTTATAGCCCGGTGTCGAGGAATGGCCGGTGATGACCAGGTCGTCGATGAACGCTTCGTCTTCCGCCGTGAACGCGTAGTTCAGCGCGGGCACATAGTCATTCCATTGCTCTTCGGTGCGCGGACCCGCGATGGCGGACGTGATGAGCTGGTTGTTCAGCACCCAGGCCAAGGCGAACTGGCCCGGCGTGATGCCCCGCGACTGAGCGTGGTCCTTGACCCGTTGCGCCAGGTTCAGCGACTCCGGGCGCCATTCGGTCTGTTGCAGGCGCTTGTCGTTGCGGCCTGCGCGGGTGCCTTCGGACGGCGGCTGCGTCGGATCGTACTTCGCGGTCAGTACGCCACGGGCCAGCGGGCTGTAGGACACCACGCCAACCCCGTAATACTCGGCCGCAGGCAAATGCTCGTTTTCAATCTGACGGTTGGCCAGGTTGTACAACGGCTGGCTCGCCGCCGGACGCTCAACCCCCAGCACATCCGCCGCACGGCTGAACTCGGCGAGTTTCCAGCCCCGGTGGTTGGACAGCCCGTAAGAACGAATCTTGCCCGCACGAATCAGGTCGGACAGCGCGCGAACGGTCTCTTCCACCGGCGTCGTGTGGTCTTCGCGGTGCAGGTAGAACAGGTCGATGTAATCGGTGTTCAGGCGTTTGAGGCTGGCGTCCACCGACTGAATGACGTTGTGACGGGACGCGCCACGGTCGTTCGGGCCAATGGCGCCGGGGTTCGGGTTGACGAACTTGGTCGACAGCACCCACTGCGAGCGACGGTCGGCGATCAGGCGCCCGACCACTTCCTCGGATGCGCCGCCGTTGTAGCCGTTGGCCGTGTCGATGAAGTTGATGCCCTGCTCATAGGCCTTGTCGACGATCCGCTTGGCCACGCTGTCGTCGGTCTGGCCGCCGAACATCATGGTGCCCAGGGTGATAGGCGACACCTTGATGCCGTTGCGACCCAGATTGCGGTATTCGATAGCGCTCATGTTTTCTCCCTCAATGGTCTTTCATCGTGTGTGTAGCAAATGTGTGGAAACGTCGCCGCTAGACCGCGAAGCGCGACAGCAGCATGGCCACCGGCAGTTCCTGCCAGGCCGAATCCGCGTAGGGCACCGACTCATCGTCCGCCAGCGCATAACGCGGCACGGGAACGGAGCCAATGAGTTTGCGGGTGTAATCGTGGCGGGCGTTTTTCCAGATGCCGTCGTGGGCGCCCTCTTCGACGATCTTGCCGTCGTGCATCACCAGCACCCGGTCGGCCATGTACTTGACCACCGACAGATCGTGGGAAATGAACAGGTAGGAAAGCCCGAATTCCTGCTTCAGGTCCGCCAGCAGGTTGAGGATCTGCGCCCGCACCGAGACGTCCAGCGACGACACCGCTTCGTCGAGGATCACCAGCGACGGCCGCAGGATCAGGGCCCGCGCCACGCCGATGCGCTGGCGCTGGCCGCCGGAAAATTCATGGGGGTATTTCCACACCGCCGATTGCGGCAGGCCGACACGGTGGATGATCTCGAAGATCTGCTGGCTGCGACTTTGCGCGCTCTTCACCCCGTGGTTTTTCAGCACGCCGTCGAGGATGCGATAGACGCTGTGCTTGGGGTTCAGCGAGCCATAGGGGTCCTGAAACACCATTTGCACGAACGGGCGATGGCCACGCAGCTGTTTTTCGTCAAAACCGGCGATATCGGTCCCGTTCAGCAGGATCTCCCCCGAACGGGCCTTGATCAGCCCGAGAATTGTCTTGCTCAACGTGGACTTCCCACAGCCGGATTCCCCCACCAGCCCCAAGGTTTCGCCGGGCCGGATCTGGAAGCTCACGTCGTCCACCGCGGTGACCGTGCCCTGACTGGTCTTGTACTCGGTGCGCAAATGACGAACGTCAAGGATCGGCTGTTCCAAGGCCCCCGTGCTGGCATCCCGGGCCGTGAAATAGCGGGAATGGCTGTGCAAATCGAACTCGATGACCCCGCTGTTGTGCTTGCGCACGTTGATTTCCGGCAACGACGCGATGGCGTAATGGGCATCCGTGTCCAGCCGCAGCGAAGCGCCCAGCAGCCCTTTGGTGTAAGCGTGTTGCGGCGCGGTGAAGATGGCCTCGGTGGTCCCGGACTCGACGATCAGTCCGTCGTACATCACCGCCACCCGGTCCGCCCATTGCCCGACCACGCCCAGGTCGTGGGTGATCAACAGCAGGCCCATGGCGTATTCCTCGCTCAACTCCTTGAGCAGTTGCAGGATGTGCGCCTGCACCGTGACGTCCAGCGCGGTGGTCGGCTCGTCCGCGATCAACAAACGCGGGTTGCAGGCCACGGCGATGGCGATCATCACCCGCTGCCGCTGACCGCCGGACAGGTTGTGCGGAAAATCGTCGAGCCGCGCTGCGGCGTTGGGGATGCGCACTTTTTTCAGCAGCTTCAGGGCTTCGTCGCGGGCGTCCTTGCGCGACAGGCCACGATGGCGCCGCAGCACCTCGCCGATCTGCTCGCCGATGCTCAGCACCGGGTTCAGCGAGGTCATGGGGTCCTGAAACACCATCGAAATGTCGTTGCCCCGCAGGCTGCGCATCACCGGGTCGCTGACGGTGGACAGGTTCTGGCCGTCGAAATCGACGTTGCCGGTGATCCCGGCACGCCCGCCCAGCAGGCGCATGATCGCCATGGCCGTGGTGGACTTGCCGCACCCGGATTCGCCCACCAGCGCCAGGGTTTCGCCCCGCGCCACCGTGAAGCTCACGCCTTTGACCGCCTGGTACTCGCCGTAATTGACCCGCAGATCGCTCACGCTGAGCAACGGCTGACCCGAGTCGTCGATATTGGCTACAGCGTTCATGCCGTTCTCCCACGCAGTCTTGGATTCAATGCGCTGATCAGGGCGTCACCCACCAGATTCAGGCTAAACACGGTGACCACCAGCACGGCGCCGGGGATCGCGGTCAGGTAAAGCGCGCTGCGCAGCATGTCCCGGCCACTGCCGATCATGCTGCCCCAGCTGATGAGGTTGGGATCACCGACGCCGAGGAACGACAGCGACGACTCAGTGAGAATCGCCGACGCCACAATCACCGACGCCGTGATGATGATCGGCGGCAAGGCGTTGGGCAGGACTTCACGAAAGATGATCCACCGGGTGCTGTAGCCCACGGTCCGTGCCGCCAGCACGAAATCGGCGTTGAGCAGTGCACGAAATTCCGCACGTACCAGTCGGGCGACGGTGTCCCAGGACGTCAGACCAATCACCACGGCGATCACGCCCACCGTGGATTGGGTGATCGAGACCACCACCACGACCAGCAGGAACGACGGCGTGGTCTGGAACAGCTCGATCAGCCAGGTCAGGGCACGGTCAATACGCCCGCCGAAGTACCCGGCCAGCGCGCCGATCAGGGTGCCGATCACCACGCTGACCAGCGCCGCCGTGATGCCGACCAACAGTGAGACCCGTGCCCCGTGGGCAAGGCCAGCGGCGATATCGCGTCCGAGGGCGTCGGTGCCCAGTGGGAATGCCCAGTCTTCGCCCGGCGCCAACAGCGGCTGACCCGCCATGTCCAGCGGGTCGCCGGGGTACAGGTGCCCCGCCGCCAACGCCACGAGCACGATCAGCAGCAACACGCCGATGCCGACGACGGCGCCCGGTGAGCGCAATAAGGCACGCAGCACGGGCCAGCGGTCGTGGGCGTGAAACTCAGAGGAAGGGTCGTCCGGCTGATCCGCCAGGGTTTTCCCGTTGCCCGCGAAACGCCCGAGCAGCGAACTGCCCAGTTGCTGCCGCCAGGAACTGTCCGGCAGGTTGACCGGCGCGGGGCGTGGACGGCTGATGGGTGCAGAGGTTTCCAGGGTCATGCTCAACGCCCCCCTTTTCGCGGAGATATCCGGGGATCGAGCCGTTTGTGCAGCAGGTCCACCAGCAGGTTGGCGACGATGACGATGAACGACGACAGCAACAGAATGCCGAGCAACACCTTGTATTCACGGGCCTGCACCGCTTCGAGGGTGAGGCGCCCGATGCCCGGCCAGCCGAACACGGTCTCTGCCACGGCGGCCCCGCCGAGCAAGCCGCCCAAATGCGTCCCGGCCACGGTGGTCAAGGGCAGCAAGGCGTTGCGCAGTACATGGCGCCAGGTGATGTGCCACGCCGTCAGGCCCTTGGCGTGGGCGGTGCGCACGTAATCGTGAGTCAGGACTTCCAACACCGAGGCGCGGGTCAGCCGGGCATAAATCGCGATGAAGAAGCTGGACAGCGTCAGTGCGGGCAGGATCGCGTACTGCAATTTGTCGACGAATTTATCGACGCCGGTCAGCCCGGCGCCGATGGTCCCGTCGCCGCCACTGGGCAGCCATTCCAGCTTGACCGCGAACAGCACGATGGCCATCAGGCCGATCCAGAAACCGGGCGTCGAATACAGCACGAACGCCAGCGACGACAGCACGCGATCCGGCCATTTGCCCTGCCACAGCGCCATGATCACCCCGAGGGTGACGCCGACCACCAACGAAATCGCCAGCGCCAGCCCCATCAGCAACAGGGTGTTGGGCAGGCGTTGGCTGATCACGTCCAGCACCGGAATGCCGTAACGGGGCGAGTCGCCGAGGCTGAGGTGGGCCAGTTGATTCACGTAGTCGCCAAATTGCGCCAGCGAAGATTTGTCGAGGCCGTATTGCTGCCGCAGCAAGGCGCTGGTTTCCGCGGTCGCGGAGCCTGCTTCGGCGGTCAGGGCATCGACGGCGTCGCCGGGCACCATCTGCAACAGAATGAAGTTGAGGACGATCACGCCAAGGGCGGTCGGCACGGCACGAAACAGTGAACTGCGAAAGCCTGAATGCAGCCGCTGAGTTAAACGCTGGTAGAAAGTTCGGACCGACATCGAGTTCTCTATAAACAATCGAATTGAGCGAGGACTGTTTCAACGGCGAACACTAATACAGTAATTTTTCGGCGCGAACACCGCTTAAAAAGTTCTAAACTTATAAAGCCAGGCGGCATGAAGTCTGAATTTAAAGTTATAAGACCGGCACTTGTGTCCGCTGGAATAAGTCCGTTAGTCTCGCGGTTCGATTCTGACGCCCAACAGAACATCGCCTCCCTTACTTCTTAATAAGATCGCCGCGCAGGCCAGACCATGAGTGCGCGCGTTTCTCTCGTCCGCGTCATTGAAGGTGCAGCATGTCGTTGAGCAGAAGAACGTTCATCAAACATTCCACGATTCTGGCGGCCGCGGCCGGGTTGTCCAGTCACGCCTCGGGGCTGTTCGCCGCCACCGACGGCACGCAGACGCTGGTGGTCTCGCAATTCCCCGAGCCCACCGTCCTGACCAACGCGCTGACCACCGACGGCACCATCTATACGGTGACCAGCAAGCTGTTCGATGGCCTGCTGTCCTACGACAGCCAACGCCAACCGGTCCCACGACTGGCCACCGACTGGCACGTCAGCGCCGACGGGCTGGTGTACACCTTCAACCTGCGGGACGGGGTCACCTGGCATGACGGCCAGCCGTTCAGCGCCGACGACGTGGCGTTTTCCCTGCAGAACATCTGGCGCAAATTCAATTCTCGCGGTATCACCACCTTCGCGCCGGTGAGCAAGGTCGAAACGCCGACGCCGTTGCAAGTGGTGATCACCCTCTCCGCCCCTGCGCCGTATCTGCTCAGCGCGCTGTCATCCACCGATGCGCAAGTGTTGCCCAAACACCTGTACGCCAACGGTAATCCGCTGACCAACCCGTACAACATCAAGCCCATCGGCACCGGTCCGTTCAAGTTCGAGCGCTGGGACCGTGGCGTGTCGATCAACCTGGTAAAGAACGAACACTATTGGGACACCGGCAAGCCGCACCTGGACAGCCTGATTTTCCGCATCATTCCCGACCTCACCGCAGCCTCCGCCGCGCTGGAAACCCAGGCCGTGCAACTGGCGTCGGTGGCCCTGAGCAACGTCAAGCGCCTGCGCAACGTGCCGCAGTTGCAAGTCAGCGAGATCAGCGCGCCGTACTCGCCGGGGCTGGTGGGCTTCGAGTTCAACCTGGAAAAGCCGGTGTTTCAGGACGTGCGCGTGCGTCAGGCCTTCGCCCATGCGGTGGACCGGGATTTCATCGTCAAGAACATCTACTTCGGTTTTGCCAAGTCGGCGTACAGCGCGATTCCGTCGAGCATGAGCGATTTTTACGACGACACCGTGCCGCGTTACCCCTTCGACCTGGCCAAAGCCGAAGCCCTGCTGGAGGAGGCGGGCTTGAAGAAAGGCGCCGACGGCGTGCGACTGACCGTCTACAACGACCCCAACCCGGCCAATGAAACCCTGCAGATCGCCCATTACCTGCGCAGTAACCTGGCGAAGATCGGCGTCAAGCTGGTGATCCGCTCCCAAGACTTCCCCGAATACGTGAACCGCGTGTACACCCGCCGCGACTTCGACACCACGCTGATCAGCGCCACCGCCGGTCCCGATCCGGTGATGGGTACTCAACGTTTTTATCAGTCGTCGAACTTCAAGCCCGGCATCGCCTTCTCCAACGGCGCGCGTTACGCGAATCCCCGGGTCGATGAACTGCTTGCACAGGGTCAGGGCGAGGTCGATCCCGTTAAGCGCAAAGCGCTGTACGCCGAGTTTCAGCAGATCGTGCTCACGGATTTGCCGAAGATTCCGCTGGTGTCGCCGACGGTGGTGGTGGTCACCCAGAAACAGCTCAAGGATTTCTTCAATTCTTCGGAAGCGCTGTACGGCAATTTCGCCGACGCCCGTTATCAGGCGTGATGCAGTCGCCAGATTCACCGACGCCCTTCAGGAACAGGACACCTCTTTCATGACCGACACATCGTTTGCCCGGCACGCCTCGTCGAACCCTTCAGCCTCAGAGCGCAACGTCACCGCCCCTGCCCGCCCGGCCCAGGTCATTCGCAGTGAACGCGAAGCGGTGGAGACGGCTGAACGGCTGGCCGCCGTGTTCCGGTTGAACGCTCAACGCCGTGACGTAGAGCGCCAGCTGCCGTGGCAGGAGCTGGACGACTTCGCCCACAGCGGGTTGTTGGCCATTCGCGTGCCCAAGGCGTTTGGCGGTGCGGAGGTGTCGTACCGGACGCTGACCGAGGTGGTGGCGATCATCGGCGAGGCCGACGCCTCCATTGGCCAGTTGATGCTGAGCATTCTCCTGGCGTGCAGCGTGATCGAGGCGGTAGGCCGTCCGGAGCAGCAGGCATTGTTCTTCGGCAAGATTCTGGAGGGCTATCGCTGGGGCAACGGCCATGCCGAGGGCGGCAGCTTGCCCGCGGGCACCACGCGCACGCAGATCACCCGTGAAGGCGATCACTATCGGGTCAACGGGTCCAAGGCGTATTCCACCGGGGCGCTGTTTTCCCAGCTGATTTCCGTGGGCTGCGTGGACGAGAACGGCCAGTCGAAAACCGCCGTGCTGGACCGCTACGCACCGGGCCTGACCATCATTGACGACTGGGACGGCTTCGGCCAGCGCACCACCGCCAGCGGCACCCTGCTGCTGGATAACGTGCGCGTCGAACACAGCCACGTGCTCGACACCGAACAGGGCAAAGTCAGCGCCAACACCTACGGCATTCCTGATCTGTTTCACAGCGCGCTGGACCTGGGCATCGCGAGGGCAGCGTTTCGCGACACGCTGGATTACGTGCGTGAACACGCCCGGCCTTATGCGCGTACTGGGGTGACAGCAGTAGCCGAAGATCCGTATGTGCTGGAAATCATCGGCGACCTGCACACGCGGATTCACGCCGGAGAAGCGGTGCTGGAAAAAGCGGCGGCGTTGTTCGACCAGGTGACGGCGGAACATGGGCCGGGGCCGTCGATTCAGGTGTCGTCGGCGCTGGCCACCGCGAAAATCCTCACCACCGAAGCGGCCTTGCTGGCCAGCAACAAACTGTTCCAGCTCGGCGGCGCCAGCTCCACCCGCCTCGAATATGGCTACGACCGCCACTGGCGCAATGCACGCACCCACACCGTCCACGACCCGGTGGCGTGGAAATTCAATTTGATCGGGAAGTTTCAGTTGTTGGGGCGGTGAACAGGGATTTCATTCTGGCCGGAGGTTTGAGTACAACTCGGTTGTGCTTTTGATTCTGGCCGCAGGCCGTGGGAGCGTTGCTTGCTCGCGATCTGCCGGGCACCGGCAGCAAGACCTTCGACCTCGGTGTGTCAGGCACATCGAAGACCTAGGTTTTGCTGCCGGTGCCCGGCAGATCGCAGGCAAGCCAGCTCCCACGCCTTCGGCAGATGCAGGATGGCGGCATCAGCAAACATTTTGATCCTGATCCGTAGGTTGATGAAACACCCATCAGTTTTTGATTCTGGCCGAACACCGCTTCACCCAAACCCCTGCCAGGCCCAACCGGCCAGCGTCGACTCACTCCTGCACACACAGCGAAGAATGCAGAAGCAACACCAGGCACATACCCATGTCTTCACTCCCGTCCAGACGCCATACCCTTGGCGTGGTTCTTTCCGTCGGCGCCGCCAGTCTCGCGCCGTACGACACCGCCAACGCTGAAACCGAATACGAAAAGGAACGCCTTGAAACCGTGGTCGTGACCGGCTCCAGGGTCGAGACCACGGCCCTCAAGGCCCTCGCTCCCGTGCAGCTGATCAAGGGCGATGCGTTGCGCGCCACCGGGGCCAGTGACCTGCGGCGGGCGTTGTCTCAGGTCGCGCCGTCTTACATCAACATCAACAGCAACGGCGGCGCCCTGTCGAAAAACGTGGGCGGCTCCTCTTTGCGCGGGCTGTCCGGGAATCAGGTACTGGTGCTGGTCAACGGCAAACGGCGCCACGGCACGTCCATGATCAACAACAGCGGCGGCGCGACCTTGGGTTCATCGGCCGCAGACCTCGGCCTGATCCCGATTTCGGCCGTGGAACGGGTCGAAGTGCTGACCGATGGCGCAGCGGCGCAATACGGTTCGGACGCGATTGCCGGGGTGATCAACGTCATCCTCAAATCCGCGTCGTCCGGCGGTTCGGCGGACGTCTCCTATGGCGAGTACAACCACGACGTGTCGAAAGTCGGCAACCTCGGCGACGCCGGCGCCACTTACACCGGCGGCCTGAACTCCGGTTTCGCACTGGGTGAAAACGGCGGCTTCGCCAACTTCAGCCTGTCGTACCTGAAAACCGGTGACAGCCACACCGTCGGCCCGTGGAAGCAGCCCAGCCAGTCGATCTGGCAGATTTACGCCTCGCCCAACGACCCTCGCGAAGCCACGGCCAATCGCAACGTGCCGGAAAACTACGAGGTGGTGCCGATTCAGGAGAGCACCAGTTTCGCCTACAACATCGGCCTGCCGCTGAACGACAACCTGGCGCTGTATTCCTTCGCCACCTACGCCCCGCGCACCTCCGAGGCCAAGGGCTCGTTCCGCTCCGAAACCAACGCCACCTCGAACGTCATCACCACGCCGGGCGGCTACAGCTCGCGTTTGCAAACCAAGGAAGAAGACCTGCAACTCAACCTGGGCCTCAAGGCCGAGGACATCCTGGGCTGGCGATGGGACGCGGGCGTGAGCTACGGCCAGAACCGCGCCGACATCAACATTCTCAACACCACCAACCCGTCGTTCGGCGCGCTGCTGCCCTTGCAGAACATGCACGCCGGAGACCTCACATTCAGCGAGAGCATCTTGTCGCTGAGCGGCCAACGGGCTTTCGACACCGGGCTGTTTGCGGCACCGCTGAACGTGACCATCGGCACCGAATACCGCTACGACCAGCTGGAACTGGGCCCCGGTGAATACTACTCCTACGCGGGCGGCGGTTACCGCTACCCCAACGATTACCTGGCGGTGAACCTGCGGGGCAAGCTGGCCGGCGCCGGTTCGGCGTTTCTCACCGGTTTCAGTCCGCAATTCGCCTTCAATGAAGCGCGGCACAACACCGCGTATTACGTCGACCTGGCGCAAAAGCTCACGGACAAATGGGACACCGGGCTGGCGGTGCGTTACGAGGATTACTCGGACTTCGGTTCGGCGGTCGCGGGCAAGTTTTCCAACCGCTACCAGTTCAATGACCAGGTCGCGGTGCGGGGCACGTTGAGCAACGGTTTCCGCGCGCCGTCACTCGCGGAGCAGAACTACCAGAGTGCGACGGTGCAGCCGGTCAACGACCCGATCACCAACACCTCGTACATTTCGTACTACTACGACACCCTGCGCCCGGACTCACCGGCCGCTCAGGCACTGGGTGCGAAGAAGCTCAAGCCGGAGAAGTCCACCAACGTCAGTTTCGGCCTGGTCTTCACCCCGACCGATCGGCTGTCGGCATCGGTGGACGTGTACCAGATCGACATCCGCGACCGCATCTTCCTCACGGGGGCCTTCAACGGTTTCAACAACGCCGCAGTGGCACAAGCGCTGACCAATGCCGGGCTGACCAGCCAGCAGCAGGTGCGTTACTTCACCAACTTCGGCGACACCCAGACCCGCGGCATCGAGTTCAAGCTCGACTACGACGCCGACTACGAGCGTTACGGCCGGGCCCATTGGGCGTTGTCCTATGCGCGCAACAAGAACGAGGTGAAAAGCGTCGACGACCCTGCCGTGCTGAGCAACGCCGGACTGAGCCTGCTGGACCGCGAGCGCATCACCCTGCTCGAAGAAGCATTGCCGCAGAACATCGTGCGGGCGGCGCTGGACTGGCAACTGGGCAAGGTTCAGGTGCAGTTGACCGAGCACTACTACTCAAAGACCCGCGCCGTGAACAACGTCCTGAACCGGTCGCAAGACTCGACCACCAGTGATTCGTTCATCACCGATGCCGCCATCAGCTACCTGCTGACCGACAACATCAAGGCCACGCTCGGCGCCAACAACCTGTTCAACAAACGCCCCCCGAACCAGGCCGACACCCTCGCCTCCACCATCAACCACGAAGACCCGTACGCCAACCGCAACACGCCGTACGGGATCGGGGGCGGTTTCTACTACGCGCGGGTGAGCTATGACTGGTGAGCTATGACGAGTGAGTGATGAAGGGTAATTGACCCGCACGCTTTCAGGCATCCATAGCGGTCCTGATAGACGCAGCGACCTCTGTAGGAGCGAATTCATTCGCGAATGGCCGGTGCCTCCAACGCAGTTATTTAGCCCGTACGCCCTATCCGTCGGAATGCCGCCCTGAATGAATCCGCTGCCACAGGAACCCAGCCAGGCGAAACATCCGCTTCACAACCGGTCCCACGAACGATTTAAGAGGAGCTTTTCTGAATGGTTTCAAGACGCACCTTCCTCGGCTATTCCCTGGCCTCCACCGCCGCCTATGGCCTGCTCGGCCAGCGCTTTGCTTTCGGCAACAGCCCCGGCGGCACGCTGATCATTGCGCAAAACCCTGAGCCGACGTTACTCACCACCGGCCTGACCACCGCACCGGCCACCCAACTTATTTCACCGAAGATTTTCGACGGCCTGCTGTACCTCAGCCCCGACAACGGCCCTCAACCGCAACTCGCCGAAAGCTGGACATTCAGCCCGGATGGCTTGCAGGTCACGTTCAAGTTGCGCCCCGGTGTGGTGTGGCATGACGGCAAACCGTTCACCTCGGAAGACGTCGCGTTTTCCGTGCTCCAGGTCTGGAAGAAATACAGCTCCCGAGGCCGCTCGGCGTTCCCCAACGTGCAAAGCGTGGACAGCCCCGACCCGCTGACCTCGGTCTGGCACCTGTCGAAACCCACGCCTTATTTGCTGAGCGCCTTGAACGCCCGCGACTCGCAAGTGTTGCCCCGTCACCTTTATGAAGGCACCGACATCCTCAACAACCCGGCCAACACCGCGCCGATCGGCACCGGTCCGTTCAAGGTCAAGGAATGGGTGCGCGGCAATTACCTGACCCTTGAACGCAACCCCGCGTACTGGCAGTCCGGCAAGCCGCTGCTGGATCAGGTGGTCTATCGCTTCATGGCCGACCCGTCCTCGGTGTCGGCGGCGCTGGAAACCGGCGCGGTGCACGTGGCCTATGCCGACACCCTGTCGAACAGCGAAATCAAGCGCCTGAAAACCAACCCTGCCCTGACCATCGTTGATCGCCTGAACACGTATGGCGGCACCGGCATCATGGCCCTGGAGTTCAACCTGCAACGACCGGAATTCCAGGACCTGCGGGTGCGTCAGGCCTTCGCCCACGCCATCGACAAGGAATTCATCCTCAAGAACATCCTGCTGGGCCAGGGCACCACCGCCGACTCACCGATCCCGAAAAACTTTCCGCAGTTCTACAGCGCCGACGTGCCGCAGTACCCCTTCGACCTGAAGCGCGCCGAGGCCTTGCTCGAAGCCGCAGGTTTGAAGAAAGACAAAGACGGCGTGCGCCTGCGCATCAAGAACGACCCGAGCCCGTCCGCCGTGTATCAGCAGACGGCCAACTTCCTGCGCAGCACCTTCGCGAAAATCGGCGTGAAGCTGGAAATTCGCAATCAGGATTACGCCCAGTTCATCGACCGGGTGTATGGCCGTTACGACTTCGATACCAACCTGTCCCCCGCGTCCACGGCGCCGGACCCGGCCATCGGCCTGCAACGGTTCTACTGGTCGAAGAACATTCAGTCCGGGGTGGCCTATTCCAACGCAACCCACTACGTGAACGCCGAGGTCGATGGCCTGCTGGAACAGGCCCAAGTGGACAACGACCCCACGCATCGCTGGGACTTGTACCACCAGGTGCAGAACAAGGTGCTGGAAGACCTGCCGAGGATTCCGATCATCTCCACCGAGGACGCCCTGCTCGCCCGCAGCAACGTGCAGAACCTTACCGATTCCACAGGTGGCGGGTTCATTGGCAATCTGTCCGGGGTGCGTCTGGGCTAGCGCGTGGGTTCAGCGCGGCACCAGTAACCGCAGGGCATGGGCCTTGACCAGCAGTTCCAGCAATTGCCGCAGATCGCTCGGTGTGATCTTCGGCAACTGTTCGCTCAGTTGGCGCAGATTGAAGGCAGTTGGGCGTTGATTGATCCACGCCAATGCGGGGAGCAGCGCGACGGGGATTTCCGTGTCGAGGGTCACGCGTTCACGCCAGTCCTGATCCAGCGCCCGGACTACGATGCGCGCTCTGTTCGATGCCGTGGTTTGCCATGAGATGCGCGAACTCGGGACGTTCAACAGCTCGCTGTTTTCCACTGAAGGGCCTGCGTTCCAGCTGAGGATAGGGGTTTCGGCGCCCTCGCTGAGACGCTGGGCCAATTCGGCCAGCAGCGGCTTCAACGCCTTTTCATGGGCGGCCCGTTCACCGTAAACCGGAGCACGCCAGCGCGAGTCGCCCAGCAGCCACGGTTTGAGCCAGCTTAGCAGTGCGTCGGCCAGGACCGGCGGGCGAATGACGATGCTCAGGGACAGCGACGGCTCCCGGGCTTCGGTTCTGTGCCAGGTGCCTCGCGGCAGGTACAGCACCGAGCCGGGGGCCATGTCGTGGGTGACGAACGCAGCGTCATCGGGGGCTGGAAAGCCTTCACGCGCCTGTTCGTAGAGGTTCTCCACGGCCACCATGTCCGGCCCGAATTGCGCGCCATAGGGGTGTTCGATCTGGGTCATGGGCGCGACGTGAAAGGTCTTGTGGCCGAGCAACTGGATCGAGATCACCTCCTCCGCGTCGTAATGGCAAGACACGCCATCGTCGCCCGGTGAAGCAAAGGCACTGAGGCGAGCGCTGCCGGAGGTGACGCCCAGTTCATTTTCAAGTTGACGCAGGAACGCGGCCGAACCTGGAACGCTGCTCGCCACGTCTTGAAAAAACACCGTCAGGCCCAGTTGCAGCAGGCTGGCGGCGTTGGCGTGGCTGTCGAAGGTTTTGGGCGAGCGCAGGCCGCGTCCGAATGACAGGCGCCCCCGGTAGCGGTCGGCCAGTTGTTCGAGGTCACTGAGGACGGGGTGCCTGAAGAGATCGGGCAAGCGCTGGAGATCACCATGATCAACCCGCACCCTGGACGGAAAGCTACTCCCGTCGAAAGTCGCACCCGTCTCGCCGAATAACTGATCCAGCAAGCGGCGCTCAGGCATGACGGGCGACAGCAGCACGAACCAGCGGAATCACATCGCGGCCAAACGTCAGGGTGTCCGGAACCGGGTCGAAACCGCGAATCAGGAATTTGCTGACGCCGATCTTGTGGTATTCCAACAGCGCGTCGGCGACCTGCTGCGGCGTCCCGACCAGCGCCGTGGAATTGCCATGGGCACCGGTCACGGCGGCGAATTCGGTCCACAGCCGCTGATCCAGTACCGCGCCTTGCGCCGCTGCATCGCGTAAACGTTGCGAACCGACGTTCTGGTGCAGGACCGGAGCGGCCGGGTATTTGGCTTTGGCGGCGGCCAGCAGCTCGCGACTGCGGGCCCACGCGGCATCTTCGGTGTCGGCGACCAGCGGCCGGAACGCCAGCAGAAACTGGATATGATCCTCACGGCCATAACGGGCCGCAGCCTTGCGCACGTTGGCGATGGTTTCGGCGGTCTGGGCCAAGGATTCGCCCCACAGCGCGTAGACCTCGGCGTGCTGGCCAGCGACGTCGAACGCGGCCTGGGACGAGCCGCCGAAGAAGATCGGCACCCCGCTGTCGCGCCAGGGTTTGACGTTCGACAGCGCACCCTTGACCCGGTAATAGTCGCCGTGGTGGTCGAACGGCTGGTCGCTGTGCCAGACCTTTTTCACCACGCTCAGGTACTCGGCGGTGCGGGCGTAGCGTTCGTCGTGGGCGAAGAAATCACCGTCCCGCTGTTGATCGACGTCCGTGCCGCCGCTGATGACGTGCACGGCAAGGCGGCCTTCGCTGAACTGATCCAGCGTCGCCAGTTGCCGAGCTGCCACCGTGGGCGCGACGAAACCGGGGCGGTGCGCGAGCATCACGCCCAACCGTTCGGTGTTGTGCAGCACGTAGGCCGCGATCTGGTTGTTGTCCGGCCAGGTGGCAAAACTGCCGATCAGCAGCCGGTCAAAGCCGTTGGCCTCGGCGGTGTGGGCCATGTGTTTGATGTACGCCTTGTCGATGACCGGACCACTGGCCTCAATCACCTCCGCACCGCTGCGGCTGCTGGTATGCCCGATGAATTCGAGGCTCATGGTGTGCTCCTGATAGTAGAAATGTGGCGTCTATGCGGGCCTCTTCGCGAATAAATTCGCTCCCACAGGGGGATCGAGGTTTGACGCATCAACCGGTGCGCCGCTGCACCCATGGGATCGAGTCTTGGCGCTTGAATCGGCACGCTATCGAAACCTGTGGGAGCGAATTCATTCGCGAAGAGGCCAGTACAAGCACCACACCTCCAGTGGCCGAACCATTTTTCGAGAATGAATTCGCTCCTACAGGGATTGGGGTTTGCCCCGTCAATTAATGCGCCGCCAAAACCCGAAGCAGCCCGCGTTACACCCGCAACCCCGCCTCTTTCAACAACGGCAAAATCCGTTCGCCAAAATGTTTGAGGTCCACGGCAAAGTCGTGGAAGTTCAGCTGCACGCCATCGATTCCCGCCGCTTTCAACGCCACCAATTGCTCGACCACCTGCTCCGGTGTGCCGACGATTTCGATGTTGCCGCCCAGTCCCAGGCCAGTGTTGCGCGAGCCGTCTGCGCGACCGCGCCAGGCGTGGGCGTCGCTGGCGTAAGCTTTGTGGTTGCCGAACGCGCCGGGGACTTTGTTGCCGACGATTCCTTCCAGGTAGTCGCGGGTTTCTGCCTCGGTGTCGCGGCTGACGATGATCGGGTTGATGATGGTCCTGACCTCACGCCCGAACTGCCGCGCACGGGCCTTGATCTTCTGCACGTGGGCCGGGATGTCTTCCAGGGTTTCGCGAATGCCCGAGCCCGACGAATTGGTGATGAAAATCAGGTCCGACTGGCTGGTAGCAAAATCGATCCCCGCCTCCGACCCCGTGGCTGTGACCAGCACCGGGCGCCCGTACAGCGGCTTCGGCGTGATGTAACCGTCCTTGATCTTCCAGCCGTGTGCGCCTTCGTAGCTGAAATTCTCGGTGCTGCTCCACAGCGTGTTCAGTACGTCGAACAATTCACCCGCCAGTTGATAACGCTGGTCGTGCTCGATCTGCGGGCGGCCGAACATTTCATGCTCCACCGGACGATGCCCGGTGACGATGTTGATGCCCCAGCGGCCCTTCGCGATGTGGTCCAGGGTCGCGCCGTATTTGGCGATGTGCAGCGGGTGCAACGGGCCGTACAACACGTGAATGGTCGAGACCAACAGGATGCTTTTGGTCACCGCCGCCATCGCACCGAGGGCAATGAACGAGTCCAGCGACGCCTCGCCGTCATACCCGCCTTTCGGCAACCACTGGGTCCGGCTGAACGCCAGTTCGAAGCCCAGCGCTTCGGCCTGCTGGACGATTTGCGTGTTGTAGTCGAACGTCCAGGTGTTGGACGTCGGGTGATTGGTCAGGCGAATGTCCTGCATGTTGAGGAACACGCCTAGCAGCAACGGCTGTTTGAGGGCCTGGCTGAGCGGGCTGTCGGGGTAATCGGTCGGCGCGGGAAAGGCCGAGCGTTCGAACGCCGGGTTGAGCTGTGCTTGAGCCATTTCGGTTTCCTTTTTCCAGGTGATTGAAAGGCCGGGCCATGGGACCGAATGCGGTCGCGTGGCCCTGTCGGGTTACCAGAAATAATCGAGTCGGGCGTAGTAGTAGCCGCCGTCCACTCCGTACGGGGAGTACCAGCTGTAGGCCGGGTTATCGACCGGGAACAGGTAGAACTGCTTGGCCTGCTGCGAGAGTTGCTCGGGCCGTTTGTTGAAGATGTTCAAGCCGCCCACCGACACCTTGAAGCTGTCGCTGATGTTGTAACCGACGTCCAGATCGGTGATGAACGCGGGCTTGATCTTCTCGTCGCGGTTTTCGTTGTAGTAGCTCTTGCCGGTGACCGCCGAGTAGCGGGTTTCCTTGAGCGAGACCTCGAAATCATCGATGTACCAGGTGTGTTGCAGCGCAGTCTTGTTCTTCGGAAACGCGGTTTCCAGGTTGCCCTGCTTGTCGCGCCCGAGGACCGACACACCGGTGCCCGCCAGAGAGTCCGGCTCGTTGATGCCGCGAATCTGCTGCAATTGCTGGGTGCTGGTCAGCGTCCACTTGCCACGGCCCCACGGCCCGTAGTCGACGCGGTAGTCGCCGACCAGGTCGATGCCTCGGGTGCGGGTGTCGGCCAGGTTGCCGTAATACGAAACGGCCTGATTGGTGCTCAACCCGGCCGCGTTCAACAGGGCGGCGACGTTCGGATCGTTCAGGCCACTGAGGGAGCTGGTCTGCAGGATGCGGTCCTTGATGTCGATCTGGTAGAAGTCCACCGACAGGTCGAGGTCTTTCGACGGCGTGGCGACGAAACCGATGCTGTAGTTCTGCGACTTCTCAGGCTTGAGTTTCTTCGACCCCAGGGCCGCTGCTGTCGCGGACCCCGGCACCGCGTAGTTGGTGACCTGCTGTTGCAACTGGCCGGTGATCGGGCTGACGCCCCAGGCCGAGGTGCTGGACGAGAAATGCTGTTGTTGCAACGAAGGCGCACGGAAGCCGTTGTTCACCGTGCCGCGCACCGCGAAGGTCGGCGTCAGTTGGTAGCGGGTGGACAGCTTGCCGCTGGTGGTGTCGCCCACATCGCTGTAATGCTCGTAACGACCGGCCAGGCTCAGCTCCCACTTGTCGGTGACCTTCTGGGTGAAGTCCACGTAGCCCGCGGTGTTGCTGCGATCCCAGCTGCCCTCCGCCGCCGGACTGAAACCGCCCCAGCCCGCCGAGCCGGAATTCGGGCGTTTGCCCGCGTTCGGCGAGCCGACCGGGTACACGTAGCCGCCGTCGGCGTAAGACTGGAACTCGCCTTTGCGAATCTGATAACTGTCGACGCGGTATTCGATACCGCTCGCGACCCTGAGCGGGTCCTTGAACAGCCCGGTGTCAAAGGCACGGGTGATGTCGAGGTTGTTGGTCCACTGACTGAAGATCGCTTCGCCGTTGTCGAAGTCGGTCTTGCTCGCCGGGCCGAACGAAGCGTTGAGGGAATCATCGTTGTGCAGGTGCAGATCGTTACGACCCCAGCTGCTGGACAGGTCCCAATCCCAGCCCAACACGTCCTTGCCCTTGAGGCCGAACACGCTCTGCACGTCGTCTTCGACGGAGCGGAATTTGGGCTGGAAACCGTCCGGGTAGATTTCCGGTACGTTCTGCGCCGACACCGCCGTACGGAAGGTGCCGAAGCCGGTGGAGTCGCGGTGGCTGAAGGTCGAGAACGAGTAGAAGTCGAGGTCGTCGTTCAGCGGCAGGTCGAGGTTGTACGAGGTGTTGTAGGTCTGCACCCGAGGCTGACCCATGGTCTGCCGGTAGCGGCTTTCGCCGTATTCGCGGGGGTCGTTGCCGGCGTAGATCTTGGTGCGATCCGGCACGGCGCCGGCGGCGTTGCTGGTTTCCTGAATCTTGATGTCGGCGCTGAGGTTGAAGAAGCCGTCGTTCGGCAATTCAAAACCCTGGTTGGCGGAGGTCTGGCCGGTGGCGCCGTAGAAACCCTTGTGCCCTTCCCGCTGGCCGTACTGCCCGTAAATCGCCGAGGCCTGGCCGCCGGATTTGTTGCTCTTCAGGATGATGTTGATCACCCCGGCGATGGCGTCCGACCCGTATTGGGCCGCCGCGCCGTCACGCAGGACTTCGATATGGTCCACCGCGCTGATCGGGATCAGGTCCAGGTCCACCGGCGACTGACCGTTGGAGGTGGCGGATGACTGGTGGAAGATTTGTGCGGTGTTGTGACGGCGCTTGCCGTTGACCAGCACCAACACGGCGTTACCGCCCAAGCCGCGCAGGGTCGCCGATTTGACGGCGATCCCGGTCGCGCCGGTGAAACCCGCGTCGTTGGTGTAGGACGGCACCTGCGCGGCCAAGGCATCGCGCAGGTTCTGCTTGCCGGAGCGCGCCAGGTCATCGGCGCTGATCACGTCGATGGGCGCCAGGCTTTGAGCGACCGTGCGTTTCTCGGCCCGCGAGCCGGTCACGACCACGGTTTCCAGTGCGTCCTCACCTTTACCCGATTGCGCGGAGTTTTTCGGAGCGGTGTCATCGGCGAACACGGCCGCGCTGCCACACAGCGTCATCACGCCAATGGACACCATCAACGCGAGCGGTGAGCGTGGGGTATTGATACGAGCATTCATGGGACTACCTGCAAAAAATCAATTTATTGCTGGCGTGGTGGACGTTCCTGGCCATCTAACAAGGATTGTGAAAAAGCGGTACCTGGTGGGGTCTTGCGCGTGGAGGTTCTGATGAACTCTGATTGTGTAAGGGGGTGGACGAATCCCTGTCCTGCTGACACTAAAAGACCAAACCTTCCCGCAGGTGAGTGGTCGTTTCATTCACATAATAATCACCGACGACTCGGGCTTTGTGCAGCAGCGGGTTGTGATTCAATACGGTGCGTATATTGCGCCAGTGACGATCAAAGTTATATTTGCGCGACGTGGCCGACCCGCCGCCTACTTCAAAGATGATTTCAGCGGAACGCAACGCTAGTTTGGCGACCACGACTTGCATCTGTGCATTACTGATCGATCCGTTGATTAATTGCTGATCCAGTGTTGCTGTAGCAACAGCCGCTGTTTCCGCCGACGCAAGTTGCACGTCGGCCACTGCAAACAACCCCAGTGAACTGTCGTTAAGTACACGGGCGGTATTGGCGATCAGTGCATCAACAGCGTAGGCATTGGCGGCGATCTCACCCACCACTTGCTGCACGAATTGATCGTCACGGGCGGTGTCTGCCGGGCTGTGCATGGCGGCGCGGGCCTGTTTGCGCACGTACGCCACGGCGTCTTCGCGAATGTTGCGCACCACCCCGGCTGCGCAGGCTGCCAAGTGCAATTGGCGCAGGCTGGAACAGTGACGGCCGACGTCGGCGTTGTGGCTGCGGGTCTTGATTTCGTTCGGGAAGACTTCGACGTTGTCCAGCAATACGCCGCCGCTGGCGGTCAGGCGCTGGCCCATGCCGTCCCAGTCGTCCAGTACGTTGATCCCGGCGCGGTCGGCGGGCAACAGCACGCTAATCAGTTTGCCGCTGTCATCGGTGGCGGAAAACGAGAGGAGGTCCGCGTAGGCCGAGCCCGTGGCGTACCACTTCTTGCCGTCGAGACGGTAGTGATCGCCCACCCGGGTGAGCCGCGTGAGGATGGTGCCCAGCGGCGCGCCGACCTCAGTGTGGGCCCCGGCGAACAGCTTGCCGTCGAGGATTTTGGCGATGTAATCACGCTTTTCAGCCGTGTCCGGGCTGTGAATGACTGCTTCGCTGAAATTGAAATGCGAGCGCAGCGCGTGAGCGACGTTGGGGTCGGCACTGGCCAGGGTGGTGATGAATTCGATGTAGTCCTGCACGCTGCCGCCCGGCCCGCCGAGGTCGCGAGGCACCCGCAGCGCGCCGAGTCCGGCTTCACGAATCAGCGCGAAGGCGGCGAATGGGAGTTCACGCTCCAGGTCTCGACGGGAAGCGTCTTTGGCCACTTCTTCCACCAGCGCCGGAATCCGCCCCAGCAACCGGGACAGCGCATCAGCAGATGAAGGTTCATGCCGGACTTGACCCGATTCAATGGAATGATTGAGTGCCACACGTGCCTCATCTAAACAATTTAAAGTAAGTGCACTGCCTGCAGGGGCAGCCCTATAACGTAGTTCGCGATGGGGCATGTATCCAAACTGACATCGCTGACAGGTGGCCGACAGTAATGTTCCCTCTTTCCTGCGTCAATCATCGACATGGAAAGTACGTATATCGTTTTTATCTATGCTTAGAGTGTCTGTTTGCATAACGTTATGCCCCTTTCGTGCATTGACAAAGGTTATAAGCAAACCGTTAATAGCGCCGCACGAAATGGAATCCTTTAATGAAGATATGGCTGACCCTGAGCCGCGCACTTTGGCGCGCGCTGCTGCATACCTTGCCCACGATGTTGGGCATTCTTTTGATCAACTTTCTATTGTTGCAACTGGCTCCCGGCGACGCCGCCGATGTGATGGCGGGCGAATCCGGTTCGGCAACACAGGAAAGTCTCGCGGCATTACGCAGCCAGTTCGGTCTGGATCAGTCGATCCCGGTGCAGCTCTGGCATTACCTGAGCAATCTGGCGCACTTGAACCTGGGCTACTCGCCTCGTTACGGCGCAACCGTGCAGGCGTTGATCACTCAGCGCCTTGGCACCACGCTGACGTTGATGCTGTTGGCGCTGTTCTTTTCCCTGCTGCTGGGCGTGGCCCTCGGCATGCTCATGGCCCGGTGGCAAGGGCGCTGGCCGGATCGCGTGCTGTCGGTGTGCTCGCAATTCTTCTATTCGGTGCCGGGATTCTGGATCGGCCTGATGCTGATCGTGGTGTTCTCGGTCAAGCTCGGCTGGCTGCCAACGGGCGGCGCAGGCACCATCGGCGCCGACCTGCACGGCTGGGCGGCTGTCGGCGACACCCTGCGTTTCATGGCGTTGCCTGCCAGTTCGCTGGCGTTGATCTACATCGCCATCTACGCCCGGCTGACCCGCGCCTCGATGCTCGAAGCCGGCGCCCAGGATTACGTGCGCACGGCGCAAGCCAAAGGCCTGTCGCCGTGGGTGATCACCTTCAAACACGTGCTGCGCAATGCCCTGCTGCCGATCACCACCATGGCCGGCCTGCACTTCGGCGGCATGCTCGGCGGTGCCGTGGTCATCGAAACGGTGTTCAGCCTGCCGGGGCTGGGGCGCCTGGCCTATGACGCGGTGATGGCCCGGGATTACAACGTGCTGCTGGGCATTCTGCTGATGTCCTCGCTGCTGGTGATCATCACCAACGTGCTGGTGGACCTGCTGCAAACCTGGCTTGACCCACGCATTCGGAGTCACCGATGAGCGCCCGCCGCAGCCTTGGGCTGCGCCGCTTTCTGCGCAATCCCACCGCATTGGCCGGTCTGGCCTTTCTGATGGTGATCACCCTGCTGGCGGTGTTCGCGCCGCTGATTTATCCCGGCGACCCGCTGGGCATGGAAGCCGACGCCTTGCTCTGGCCGGGGCAGGATTGGCATTACCCGTTGGGCACCGATGCGCTGGGGCGCGACGTCATGGCCGGGGTGGTCCATGGCGGGCGGGTGTCGTTACAAGTGGGCATCCTGGCCAGCCTGTTCGGCGTGCTGCTGGGCCTGAGCATTGGCGCGGTGGCCGGGTACTTCGGCGGCAAGCTGGATTACGGCCTGCAACGGCTGATCGAGATTTTCCAGACCATGCCCAGTTTCGTCCTGCTCGTCGCGCTGGTGGCCATCGCGCAGCCCTCAGTGCCGACGCTGATCTTCGCCATCGGGGTCATTTCCTGGCCCACCGTCGCCCGATTGGTGCGCGCCGAAGTGCGCTCGATTCGGGAGCGCGAATACATCCTCGCCGCCCGCAGCGTGGGGTACAGCCACCTGCGGATCATCGCGCTGGAAGTGCTGCCCAATATCTTGCCCACGCTGATCGTCACCACGTCGATCATGGTCGCCTCGGCGGTGCTGATGGAATCGGCGCTGTCGTTCATGGGCCTGGGCGATCCGAATCAGGTGAGTTGGGGCAGCATGATCGGCAGTGGCCGGGAGCAGATCCGCACCGCGTGGTACCTCACGGCGATTCCCGGTCTGGCGATCTTCCTGACCGTCCTGGCTTTCAACCTGATAGGCGACGGCCTTACCGACGCCTTCAACCCTTCCCGCGACCGGGCGTCCGAATGAGTCCGTCGCTGTCCTTCGTGCCCTTCTACGGAAACCCACCATGAGCCTGACTCGACGCCAGTTGCTGGTTTACGCCGGTGCCACCGCCACCCTCCTACAACTCACACCCCGCTTCTCCTTCGCCGATGAACCGCCCGTGCGCGGCGGCACCCTGAGAATGCACATCGCCATCGAGCCGCCGATTCTGGTCAACCTGACCCACACCGCAGGCGCCACCGTGTACATCGCGGGCAAGGTCACCGAAGGCTTATTAACGTACGACCTGGACCTGAACCCGAAACCGCAGCTGGCCACGGCCTGGACGGCGAGCGACGACGGCCTCGAATACACCTTCACCCTGCGTCAGGGCGTGAAATGGCACGACGGCCAGGACTTCACCGCCGATGACGTGGTGTTCTCCCTGCAAACCCTCAAGGCCTCCAACCCCCGAGGCCGGGCGACCTTTGCCAACGTCGCCAGCGTCACGGCGGTCAACCCGCATCTGGTGCAGCTCAAACTCAGCCAACCTGCGCCGTACTTGCTCAAGGCCCTGGCCGCCTGTGAATCGCCCATCGTGGCGAAACACGTGTACGGCGACGCCCGCCCGGAGACCCACGCCAACGCCACCGCGCCCATCGGCACCGGGCCGTTCGTGTTCAAGGAGTGGGTGCGCGGTAGCCATGTGATCCTCGAACGCAACCCGAATTACTGGGACGCGCCGAAGCCGTATCTGGACCGGGTGATCGTGCGTTTCATCGCGGACTCGGCGGCGACGGTGGCCGCGCTGGAAGCGGGGGAAATCGACATCTCCACGGGTGGCGTGCCCCTCAGCGACATCGAGCGGATCAAGACCAATCCGCGCCTGAGCGTCGATGATCGCGGCGAGCCCTACGTCAACAGCATCACCCGGATCGAGTTCAACTTCGACAACCCGTACTTGCAGAAACACGAGGTGCGCACGGCCATCGCCCACGCGATCAACCTGGACTTCATCCGCAAGACCATCTTCCTCGGCTACGGCAAACCGCTGTACGGGCCGATCAGCCCGGACATGGAAAACTTCTACAGCCCGGACCTGCCCCGCTACGCCTTCGACGTGGCCAAGGCCAACGAATTGCTGGACCAGGCCGGATTGCCGAAAGACAGCAGCGGCGTGCGCTTCAAGCTGACGCTGGACCCATTGCCGGGCCCTGAAACCTACCGGCGCACGGCGGACTACATCAAACAGGCGCTGGCGAAAGTCGGCATCCAGGTGACCCTGCGTTCCCAGGATTTCGCGACCTACGTGAAGCGGGTGTACACGGATCGGGATTTCGATTTCACGCTGAACGGCATGAGCAACCTGTTCGACCCGACCGTGGGCGTGCAACGGTTGTATTGGTCGAAGAATTTCAAGCCAGGGGTGCCGTTTTCCAATGGCGCGCATTACAGCAACCCGAAGGTCGACCAGTTGCTGGAAGCGGCCGCGATAGAGACGGACGTGCAGAAGCGCTTCGGGTTGTTTGCGGAGTTCCAGAAGGTTGTCGTCGAAGACTTGCCGGATCTGGGCGTCATGACCTTGGCCAACCCGGTGGTCTACGACAAGCGCGTGACTGATTTCTTCGTCGGCGCCGAGGGGTTGGGCGGGAACGGGGCGCAGATTTACCTCAAAGGTTGAGTGAAATCGCTCCCACTGGAATTCGACTCGCCACGCCATGTTTCGTGTGGCACGGGCTGAACTGGGGGAGCGAATTTATTCTGGGCGGCATTCCGACGAAGGTGTTTCAGGCGAAAGAGATGCAGCGGCTGTACTGACCTCTCGCGAATGAATTCGCTCCTACAGGGGGGCCGCGCTGCCGCACTGTTCGGCGTTTGGCGCGGACTCAGCTGTAGGAACGATCCATAAAAAAACAGGTTGCCCTCCGCCTGAGAAGCAACCTGTAAAAGCTTGAAGCATTCATGCGCTAACAGCGCTGGCGATCACTTGGCCGTGATCACCGACAACTTGGTAATCCCCGCCCTTTCAATCGACGCCATCGCCCGAGCCACCTCGCCATAATTCACACCGTTGTCCGCCTGTAATTGCACCCGCACATCGGCATTTTTGTCCTTGGCCGAACGCAGGTTGGTCTCCAGCAGATCCGGCTGAATCTCGTCCTTGTTGATGAACAATTTGCCCTTGTCATCGATGCTCACCACCAGCGGGTCTTTCTGTTCCACCGGGGCAACGGCTTCGGTCTTGGGCAGGTTGATCGGGATGGAGTTGGTCAGCAGCGGCGCGGTGACGATGAACACCACCAGCAGCACCAGCATCACGTCCACCAACGGCGTGACGTTGATTTCACTCAGCACTTCATCGCTGTCTTGTGTGGAGAAAGCCATCTCAGGACGCCTCCTTCACTTTCTGGCCCGCACCGGTGGCGCCGGATTTCAGTACCGGGTGCAGCAGCACGCGGAACGCATTTTTCTGCGCCAGGCTGTAGAAGTCGTGGGCAAAGTCATCAAGGTCCGCAGCGGTCAGTTTCAGACGACGCAGGTAATAGTTGTAAATCAGCACCGCTGGTACCGCGACAGCGATCCCGACGCCGGTCGCCACCAACGCCGCACCAATCGGGCCAGCCACGGTTTCCAGGCTCGCCGAGCCCGCCGCGCTGATGCCCTTGAGCGCCGACATGATCCCCCAGACGGTCCCGAACAGGCCGATGAAGGGCGACGTGCTGCCGATGCTGGCGAGGATGGCCAGACCGGTTTCCAGCGAACGACGCTCACGGACGATCTGCTGGCGCAGCGCGCGCTCAAGGCGATCCTGATGGTTGATGGCCTGGCTCAAGTCGGCGGCCTGCCCGCCTTCTAGCACCTGAATCGCGGCATAGCCCGCCAAGGCGACACGGGCCGCAGCACCGGGTTGGGTCTGGGCCAGTTCAGCGGCGGAATCCAGGCTCGACGCGGCCCAGAATTGCTTGTGGAATTTCTTGTCCTGCCCCTTGAGGCGAGCGAACTGCACACCTTTCAGCAGGGCCAGGCCCCACGTGGCGACGGAGAAGATAATCAGCAGCCAGATGACCGCGTGTTCAATGGAATCGAAGGGGGAAGCGATGAGGTTCATGTGAGGCTCTCCAACAAGGCAAGGGATCGTTGTAGCGATGCGCCTTTTGTCAGGTGGCCCGCGGTGTCACGAATGGGGGTTGAACGTTATTTGATCTTGAAATCGATGGGCACGCTGACCCAGCCGTCAATCGGGTCATTGCCCTGTTTGGCCGGGACGAAACTCCAGCGTTTCACCGCCGCTTGCGCAGCGTCGTCGAGCTGCTCATGGCCACTGCTTTTCTGGACCTGGATTTCGCTCGGCTTACCGGAGCCCAGCACATGCACACGCAGCAACACGGTGCCTTCCCAGTTACGCCGCATCGCCAGCGCCGGGTATTCCGGGGCCGGGTTATGCAGGTAGCCGGCGCTCGCGGAGGCCGGGGTGATGGGCGCCGGGGCGGGTGGAGCCGGCGGTGCAGGCGCCGCAACCGGTTGTGGCGGTGCGGGGGGTGCGGGCGGTTGCTCGACGGGCTTGGCCACCGGTTTAGGCACGGGCTTCACCACAGGTTTTGGCTTGGGAATCGGCTTGGGCGGCGGCGGTTTCACGGCCAGTTCGTCTTCCACCGGAGGCGGCGGTTCGACCACGGGTTGAGGAATCGGCTCGGGCGGTGGTGGCGGTGTTTCGACCACAGGCGGCGCGGGCTGGGAAAACTCGATGGTCATCGGCGGAATTTCTGGCGGCACCACCGGCAAGGCTGGCGTCGGGGTGCTGTTGACCCAGTAGATCACCGCGCCGTGCAAGACCAGCGCGAACGCACCGAGCAGCACGGCCTCTCGCCGACTCAGAATGCGCCGGGGCGTGGTGTGCAGCCGCGACAGCGCCAGCGGCCCTCGATAGACCCGGCCCAGGTCGAGCAGCTCGCCGCCCGGCGCCTGACGCCAGAGCACGTCCAGTGCATTGGCGGTTTGGGCATTACTCATGTGTCACTCCTGCATGTCCACTTAAGGGTGACAACGGCGTTCCAGAGCGTCTGACCTGCCGCAGTCACCTTCCGAATAATCCATGATTCGTTTTATCTCTTAAAAGAATATTTAGGTCGAAGACGCTTTGAATCAGGCATAAGCGATGCCCTGTCGCCGCGCTGAAATTGCTGAATAAGCTAATAGCCAGAAGGTATTTAAAGATTATTTCTTAGAACCCTATGATTCGGGGCTTGGCGTTCGCCACCGTTTACGTCGACCCACATACTTCGAGCACGAATCCATCATGCCCAGCCCTTCCGACACCCGCCGTACCCCGTTTCGCCGTCCGCTGTTCGCGGCGCTGAGTCTCGCCCTCGCCCTTGCGTTCGTTTTGCCGTCAAGCGCTCAGGCACGGGAGACGGTGCGCATCGGTTATCAGAAATCGTCGACGCTGATCACCTTGCTCAAGGCCCAGGGGACTTTGGAAAAAGCGCTAGGCAACGACAATATCGACGTCAGCTGGCACGAGTTCCCGAGCGGGTTGCCACTGCTGGAAGCGTTGAACATCGGCAACGTCGACATCAGCGCGGATGTCGCCGACACCGTGCCCATTTTCGCCCAGGCCGCTCAGGCCAAACTCACCTATTTCGCTGAAGAGTCGGCCTCCCCCCGTGCGCAGGCCATCGTCGTCTCCAAGGATTCGCCGATCCAGCAACTGGCCGACCTGAAAGGTAAGAAAGTCGCCGTGACCAAAGCGGCGGGCACCCATTACCTGTTGATCGCGGCGCTGAACAAGGCAGGCCTGACCTTCTCCGACATTCAGCCCGCCTACCTCACACCGGCTGACGGTCGAGCGGCGTTCGAGAACGGCAAGGTCGATGCGTGGGTCACGTGGGAACCCTTCCTGACCAGCGTTCAGCGCCAGTTGCCGACCCGCACCTTGACTGACGGCACCGGCCTGGCGAGCTACAAACGCTATTACCTGACCAGCACCGCGTACGCGGGCGCGCATCCGGAGGTGCTGAAGTTGGTGTATCAGCAGCTGCAGGAAGCGGGCAGCTGGATCAAGAAGAACCCTAAAGATGCCGCGAAAGTGCTGGGTCCGCTGTGGGGCAATCTGGACGTGGACACCGTGGAATCTGCCAACGCCCATCGCAGCTATCAGGTCGAGCCGGTGAAGGCTGATCAGTTGGGCGAACAGCAGAAAATTGCCGACGCCTTTTTAGCAGCGGGTTTGCTGCCCAAAGCCGTGGATGCCAAGGACGTGGGCATCTGGACGCCCTGATTCGTCGCCACTGGCTCAATCTCACGCAACCGATTTTCGTTCACTTCCTATCGAGCACTGTTCATGAAAGGCCTGAAATCGCTGTCTGCTGCAATCGGCTCCGCCGTGCTGTTCAACGCACTGTTCGCCTCCTCCGCATTTGCCGGTCTGCTGGAAAAAGGCCGCACCCAAGGCCTGACCGCTGGGATCGCCAACGAGCAACCTTACGCCTACATCGACACCACCGGCAAAACCGTCGGCGCCAACGTCGAGATTCTGCAAGCCATTCTCGGGCAACTGGGCATCAGCAAAATCGAAACCCCCATCACAGAATTCGGTTCGCTGGTGCCGGGACTGGCCGCAGGACGTTTTGATCTGATCGGCGCGGGCCTGTTCATCAATCCGGCGCGCTGCAAGGTGATCGGCTATTCCAACCCGGTGACCCGCTCGGGCGGCGCGTTCATCGTCAAGGCCGGCAACCCGCTGAAGCTCCACAGCCTCAAGGATGTGGCCGCCAACGGAAAAGCGCGACTGGCCACACAGCCGGGCAGCAACCAGGTGCAGGAAGCCAAGGACAGCGGTATCGCCACCAGCAATGTCGTGCTGCTGGACAAGGACACCGACGCCCTCGCCGCGCTGCAAGCCGGTCGCGTGGACGTGGTGTATTTCCCGGACGCGGAGATCATCAACCTGGTCAAGAAAGCCAACGACCCGGGCATCGAGCGCGCCCTGCCGTTCGACCAGATCCCCGACCCGGAAGGCAAACCCACCTGGAATTACCACGCTTACGGTTTGCCGAAAAACGACCCGGCATTCACCCAGGCCTTCAACGGCGAACTGGCGAAGCTGCGTGCCTCGGGTGAATTGCTGAAGATATTGCAGAAGTACGGCTACACCGAAAATGAATTGGCTCCGGCAGATGTGACGGCCGAGCAGCGGTGTAATCGTTAGTGCTTCGTCTGGCGTGGATTCAACTGTAGGAGCGAATTGATTCGCGAGCGCTGTGACAGACGCTGGAGATGCGTCGACTGTACCGCCCTCTTCGCGAATGAATTCGCTCCCACAGGGTTTCCGCGTCGCCACGCAATGTTTCGTCTGACGCGGACTGAATCTGTAGAAGCGAATTCATTCGCGAGCCGTGTGTCAGGCGCTAGAGATGCGTCGGTTATACCGGCCTTTTCGCGAATAAATTCGCTCCTACAGGGACTCCGCGTCGCCACGCAATGTTTCGTCTGACGCGGACTGAACTGTGGGAGCGAATTCATTCGCGAGCGGTGTTTCAGGCGCTAGAGATGCGTCGGTTATACCGGCCTCTTCGCGAATGAATTCGCTCCCACAGGGACTCTGCGTCGCCATACAAAGCGACGTCTGGCACAGGACGCTGCCTTTTCCGGCCCCAACCCACACGAGTACGGCCATGTTCTTCGATTCTCCCGCCGTGGAAACGGCACGTTTCATCGCTCATCAGCTGGCCAACGGCGCATGGGTCACGCTTCAGCTCACGTTCTTCGCTCAGTTGATCGTCATCGTGATGTCGTTCGTCATCGCCCTGATGCGGCTCTCGCCCTGGCGAATCCTGCGCTGGATCGCCACGGTCTACGTTGAAATCCTGCGGGGCATTTCGGCCCTCGTGTTGCTGTTTTACCTGTTCTTCATCCTGCCGCTGTTCGGCATCAGCCTGTCGCCGATGACCACCGGCATTCTCGGGCTGGGCCTGACCTTTTCCGCCTACGGTTCGGAGATCGTGCGCTCAGCCCTGAACAACGTCAGCCTCGGGCAGCGTGATGCCTTGCGGGCACTGGACTTCGACTCCATCACCGCCTTCCGCCGCATCGTGTTGCCGCAAGCCCTGCCCTTCATGCTGCCACCCATAGGCAATCAACTGGTCGAACTGCTGAAAACCACCTCGCTGGTGTCGTTGATCACTCTGAGCGACCTGACCTTTTCCGGCGGCCAGTTGATCACCACCCTCGGCCAACAAACGCTGATCTGGAGCATCGTGCTGGTGTGCTATTTCGCCATGGCCTGGCCGTTGAGTTGGCTGGTGAAACGCTACGAGCGCCACATCACGTCCTGGCGTCGCGGAGGTGCGAGATGATCTTCGACCCCGCATTCGCCTGGTCCATCGTCCCGGACCTGTTCGACGGTTTGCTGGTGACCGTGCAGGTGGTGATGCTGGGCTTCCTCCTCGCGACGCTGATCGGCCTGCTCCTGGCCATTGCCCAACGTTCCCGAAGCACCTCGGTTCGACGCCTGAGCAGTGCCTACCTGAGCTTTTTCCGCAACACGCCACTGATGGTGCAGCTGTATGTGCTGTTCTTCGCCCTGCCGCTGGCGGGCATCACGCTGCCAGCGATGTCCACGGGAGTGATCGGCCTGGGCCTGTATTACGGCTCGTACATCGCCGAAGGGTTTCGCGGCGCCATCGAAGGCGTTCCCGCCGGTCAATGGGAAGCGGCCCGGGCACTGGACTTTGACGCCACGACGACTTGGCGCCGCATCGTCTTGCCTCAGGCGCTGAAACCGATGGTGCCGGTGCTCGGCAACTACCTGATCGGCATGTTCAAGGAAACACCCCTGTTGGCGGTGATCAGCATTCCCGAGCTGTTCCAGGCGGCCAAACAGATCGCAGGCATGAGCTACCGCTACAACGAGCCGTACACAGTGATGGCGCTGATGTTCCTGGCCATCAGCATCCCCACTTCCCTGCTGTTCAAATACTTAGAAAGGCGCAGTCATGTCTGATCTCACCCACGGCCTCCCCCTCGCCTCGCCGCAAATCGTGCTCAACGGCGTGGTAAAGCAATTTGGTGAAAACCGGGTGATCGACCATCTGGATTTGAGCATTCCCCAAGGCCAGAAAGTCGCGCTGATCGGCCCCAGCGGTTCGGGGAAATCCACGGTTTTGCGCCTGATCAAAGGGCTCGAAACCTACCAGCAAGGGCGTATCGAAGTGGCGGGCGCCGACGTGCCTGCACGGTCCTCTGGCTGGCGCTGGCCGGGATCGAAGAAGGCGCCGGTGGTGCATCGGGTGGGGATGGTGTTCCAGCAGTTCAATCTATTCCCGCATTTGACCGTTCAGGAGAACGTGACGGAGGCGCCGTTTCGGGTGCTGAAACTGAGTCGCGAAGAGGCATTGACCCGCGCCCATGAATACCTGGGTTTGGTGGGGTTGAGCCACAAGGCCGACGCCTACCCGGCGCAGTTGTCGGGCGGGCAGCAACAGCGCGTGGCGATTGCCCGTGCGTTGGCGATGCGGCCGCAGGTGATGCTGTTCGATGAAGTGACCTCGGCCCTCGACCCGGAATTGGTCGGCGAGGTGTTGGCGGTGATTCGCGCCATTGCCCATGAGCAGCAGATGACCATGCTGCTGGTGACCCACGAAATGAAATTCGCCCAGGACATTGCCGACCGGGTGCTGTTCATGGAAGCCGGGAAGATCGTCGCGGACGGCACGCCCGATCAGATTCTCGTCAACCCGCAGAACGAGCGGACGCGGCGGTTTTTGAATGTGGTGGAGCGGCGTTGAACCCGTGACGACGTCTTCGCTGCCGTCGTAACCTCCGGCGTCTCCCACAGGAATCTTTGGCGTATCGAAGCGCTATGCCCGACGCTGAGCCTGTAGGCGCTTCTGGAGGTTACGACAGTGGCGAAAGCGGTAGGTCAGCCCCTAATCCAGCACTGACTCACCGCCCACGCGCTGGAAACGACCTTATGGCTTCCAGTCCCCACCTTCGACGATCACCGCCGCAGGGTCGGTGCCATCGGCCAGTTGGCTGCGCACGTACTGATCGTAGAGCTTGAGCAGGTATTTTTCCTTGCCCAGAGTGGCGAGTTCGGTGTTCACCCAATCACGCAGCTCGACGTTGCCTTTCTTCACCGCCGGTGCAATCGGTGCTTCGTCGCCCAGTTTCTGGGTCAGCACGCGGTAGCCGGGGTTTTGCTTGGCCCAGCTGAACAGCACCAGATTGTCCTGCGCGTAGGCATCACCGCGACCGTTGGCCAGGGCTTGCAGCGACTCGGAGTTTTTCTCGAACTTCAGCAGTTTCCAGTCCGGATGATTCTTGGTCAGCCAGATGTCCGCCGTGGTGCCGGTGGTGACGATGGTGGTCTTCTTGGCCAGGTCATCAAGGCTCTTCACGTCGCTCTTCTCCGGCACCAGCGCCTGCACCGCCACGCGCAGGTTCGGGTGGGTGAAGTCCACGACTTGGGCACGCTCCGGGGTCACGGTCATGTTGGCCAGGATCAGGTCAACCTTGTCGCTTTGCAGGAACGGAATACGGCTGGCGGGCTCGACCACCACGAATTCGATTTTCTTTTCGTCACCCAGCAAATCCTTGGCGAAACGGCGGCCCAGATCGGTGTCGAAACCGACGTAGTCACCCTTCTCGTTGACGAAGCCGAACGGCGGTTTGTCGCTGAACACGCCCACGACCAGCTTGTCGCGGGCCTTGATCTTGTCCAGATACCCCTCGGCATGGGCAGCGACGCTGCCCCACAAACCGAGGGCCAGCAGTGGGAAAACGAGGGCAGTTTTAAGGTTCACGATGCATTCCTTTTAGGCATATTTTCTACGTAGGAGAATTTCTCCAGAAACTGCTGCGCGCGTGCGGTCTGCGGGGAGCTGAAGAAGGTTTCGGGGTCGGCCTGTTCGACGATGCGGCCACCGTCCATGAACAGGACCCGGTCCGCCACCGCACGGGCAAAGGCCATTTCGTGGGTGACGATTAACAGAGTCATGCCGCTGCGCGCGAGGTCGAGAATCACCTCCAGCACTTCCTTGACCATTTCTGGGTCGAGGGCGGCGGTCACTTCGTCAAACAGCATGACTTTGGGGTTCATGCACAACGCACGGACGATGGCGATGCGTTGCTGCTGGCCACCGGACAACTCGCGGGGAAAGGCGTCGCGTTTGTCCAGCAGGCCGACCCGCGCCAACAGCGTTTCGGCTTGCTGCCGCGCCTCGGCCTTCGGGCGCTTCTGCACGTTGACCGGGCCCAGCAAAATGTTATCCAGCACGCTCATGTGCGGGAACAGGTGGTAGCTCTGGAACACCATGCCGATCTGCTGGCGAACGAGGCGCCAGTCGGTGTTGGCCGCCAGTTCACGACCGATGAAACGGTAGTGTCCGGCGTGGCCCGCTTCGAGCCCGTTCAGGCAACGCAGCAAAGTGCTTTTGCCACAGCCGCTGGGGCCGAGAATGACCAGCACCTCGCCCTCTTTGACCTGGAGATCGACGTCCTGCAACACCGGGACATCGCCAAAACGTTTACTGAAACCGGACAGCTCTATCAATGCACTCATGAGTGACTCCAGCGTCGCTCAAGCACACGGGAAGCGGCTGACAACGGGTAGCAGACGAGAAAGAAAAACAGGAACAGGAAGCCGTAGATCAGCACCGATTCGTAGGTGCGCTCGATGATCTGCTGGCCGATCTTGATCACATCGACCACGCCGATCAGCACCGCCAGCGAGCTGGTTTTGATGATGCGGGTGAACACGTTGATCATCGGCGGCGTCATGCGCTGCAAGGCTTGGGGCAACAAGACCCGGCCATACAAACCGGGCAGACCCAGACCGATGGCCAGACCGGCCTCGCGCTGGCCACGGGGGATCGAACGCAAGGCGCCGCGCACCACCTCGCCGGTTTCGCTGATGCCCCAGAGGGACAGCACCAGCACCGCGCACCAGAAGCCCGGAATGCTCCAGCCGAAAAAAATCGGCAGGCCGAAGAAGAACAGGTACAGCCACACCAGCACCGGAATCGCCCGAAACGCTTCCAGATAAATCAGCAGCATCGTGTCCAGCCAGCGAATGCCGAGATTGCGCAGCACGCCATACCCCAGGCCGCCGACACTGCTGAACACGATGGCCAAGGCGGAAATCCCCAGCGTGCGACCGATCCCCGTCAGCAGTTGCGGCGCCGACACCCAGAGCAACTCAAGACCCGAACTGGCCATGCTGGAGCCTCCTTTCAATCACGCGCAGCAACAGGGAAAGTGGCACAAACAGCAGCACACACAGACCGGTCATGACCGCGAGCATTTCGTAGGTCTTGTAGTAGAGCGCGATGTAATTCTTGGTGGTGTACAGAATCTCAGGCACCGCGACCGCCGAGACCACGGTGGTTTCCTTGAGCAGGAACACGAAGTTGGCGAACAATGCGGGCAGGCTGAGGATGCCCGCTTGCGGCAGGATCACATGCCGCAGCAACTGCCAGCGCGACAGGCCAATCGACAGGCCCGATTCGATCTGCGCCTTGGGCACCGCCGCGACACCGGCCCGCAGGATTTCCGTGAGGTACGCCCCGCCGAGAAAGGTCATGGCGATGATTGCCGAAGCAAACCCGGAGATGCGGATGCCGATGCTCGGCAGCGCGAAGTAGATGAAAAACAGCTGAATCAACAGCGGCGTGTTCCGCGCCAGTTCGACGTACCAGCGCACCAAGCGTTGCAGCACGGGCACTTCAAACACGGCGATGGCAGCGTTGATCAAGGCGACGCACAACGAGGTGGCGATGGCGATCAACCCGACTTGCAGGGTGACCCCCACCGCGACCAGAAACGCGGGCAAGGTGGACAGCGCAAAATCAACATCGAAACTCATGGCGATTCACGCGGGGGCAGGCAGCCCCAGGACGCAGGGAAAGACAACAACGGACACTCCTGAACGATCGGACACAATGCGCCGGACAGCGCATCGCGGGATGGATTCAGGGGATTGCAGGCTTTGTGCCATGCGTCATCAGCGCCGTTTTCAAGGCTTGCAGCCGCCGAATGACGGACGTAACTGTTTGTTTTAAAGCATTTTTGTTCGGTCGGTGTTGCTGGCGCAACAGCAGGTGAGCCGTCTTTCATGTTTGAAACGTCGATCGATCGCATGATGCGAACTTCGCGCCATCTATAGCCGTTGCACGTCACAAGCCGACCGCCTCAATGGCGCCATGAAAAGCGTATGATTCGACCAGCAGATACGCCTAAGCTAATGCCAAAATGATATTTAAAACAAAATTCATAGAACCTTATGCTCCATGCCTGACCGCCGTTCGCTGTGACCGGCGCCGACTTTCAACCAAGGCATCGACCCCCCATGATCAAGACACATTGGACGGCCCCTCTCTCTTTGGCATTGAGCGTGTTTGCGTTCTCAATGGCCGCCCAGGCCGCTGACCTCACGTTCGGCTACATCACCGGCATTGACCCGGTGAAGCGCGCCATCGCCGACGGTGAGTACGAAAAAGCCATCGGCCAGAAAATCGACTGGCGCCAGTTCGATGCAGGCCCTGCGGTGATTGCGGCGATGGCCTCGGGTGACGTGCAGATCGGCAATTTGGGGTCGAGTCCGCTGGCAGCGGCGGCGTCGAGAAAAGTGCCGTTGGTGGCGTTCATCGTCACCTCGCAGATTCAAAGTTCCGAAGCGCTGGTGGTGCGTAATGGCAGTGGCATCGACAAGCCGGAAGACCTGATCGGCAAGAAAATCGCCGTGCCGTTCGTGTCCACCTCGCATTACAGCCTGTTGGGTGCGCTGAAACACTGGAACATCGATCCGAAGAAAGTGACGATCCTCAACCTCACCCCGTTGCAGATCACGGCGGCGTGGAAACGTGGCGACATTGATGGCGCGTTCACGTGGTCACCCGCGCTGGGGGAAATCCGCAAGACGGGCAAGATTCTGACCGACGCCGGGCAAGTGTCGCAGTGGGGTTCACCGACGTTTGAAGTCTGGGTCGCCCGCAAGGATTTTGCCGAGAAACACCCGGACGTCGTCGCCAGTTTTGCCAAGGTCAGTCTGGCCGCCATTGCGGATTACACGGCCCATCGTAGCGAGTGGACGGCTGATTCTGTGCCGGTCAAGACCATCGCGCGGTTCACGGGTGCCAATGCAGCGGACGTGCCTGAGCTGCTGGACGGCTCGCACTTCCCGACAGCAGCGGAACAGAAATCGCCTGAATTGTTGGGTGGCGGAACCGTGACCGCGATTGCCAAGACGGCGGAGTTTTTGAAGGATCAGGGGAAGATTGAAAGCGTACTGCCGGATTATTCGGCGTATGTGAGTGAGCAGTTCATTGCCAAATAGGTGACCGCTTCCACAATCGAGGAATGCCGGCGACGGTGATTCCTGGAGGAGCGAATTTATTCGCGAGAGGCCCGTTTGGTCGACGGATCGGCATTGCCTGACCCACCTTCGCGAATGAATTCGCTCCCACAGCTCTGTTGTAGGGCGCCCGCAAGGTTATCGAGGCATTCCACCCGAGGACCGCCTGACAATCTTGATCGAATGCTTGATGTTGGGCTTGCGCGTCACGCTGATTGCCCGTCTGGTCACGGTGTCCAGCGTGATGTTCCAGAACCCGCTGCTCGGCACCACGATTTTCGCCGGGAAGCGGTCGAACGCGCCGCCGTGGTAGGTGTGCCGACCGCCGTTCTTGAAGCTGCGAAAGTTCGCGTCGCTCATGAGGCGGATGTTGCACACGCCCGACGACTCGATGACCACGATGTCACCTTCATTGAGGTGCTCGCGCTGATGGATGTATTTCATGGGAAACCACAGACAGGACAGACAAGCCGCGAGAATATCACGGTCGCCTGCCCCGCTCCCCGGCTACATCGTCAGGTACGCCTTGCGTACCGCCTCGTTTGCCGCCAGTTCCGCCATGCTGCCCTCGTAGCGCACCAGCCCCTTTTCCAGCACGTAGGCCCGGTCCGACACCAGCCCGGCAAAGTGCAAATTTTGCTCGGACAACAGAATGCTCGCGCCTTTGGCTTTCAACGCCAGGATCATGTGCGCCATCTGCTCGACAATCACCGGCGCGACCCCTTCTGACGGCTCATCCAGCAGGATCAGAAACGGATTGCCCATCAGCGTGCGCGCCACGGTCAGCATCTGCTGTTCGCCGCCACTCATTTGCCCGCCTGGCCGGTCCTGCATGGCGCCGAGGTTGGGAAAGAACTCGAACAGTTGCTGAGGCGTCCAGTTCAGCGCCTCGGTGCCGTCCGGCCAATGCCGGTTGGACTGACGCCCCACTTCCAGGTTCTCGGTCACGGTCAGGTGAGTGAACACGCGCCGGTCT
The DNA here is from genome assembly GCF_057128705.1 of Pseudomonas salicis. Taxonomy (NCBI): domain Bacteria; kingdom Pseudomonadati; phylum Pseudomonadota; class Gammaproteobacteria; order Pseudomonadales; family Pseudomonadaceae; genus Pseudomonas; species Pseudomonas salicis. Next base: position 669,425 of record NZ_JBSKHU010000001.1, on the reverse strand, counting down.
TCAGGGACGAACCCCAGCCCCAGCCGCGCCCGCTCGAACGGCGCCAGGGCCGAGATGTCCTGGCCCATGAAGTGAATGCCACCCTGACGCCGCGCCAGCATGCCCATCAATGCCTTGAACGTGGTGGACTTGCCTGCGCCATTGCGCCCCATCAGGGCCACGACTTCGCCGCGTTTGACGTTGAGATTCAGGTCGTACAGCACCTGGGCGGCCCCATACCAAGCGTTGAGGCCGGTGACTTCCAGGAGGGATTCACCGACTGAAGCGGACTCCGGACGTTGCGAGGACAGCACTGCGTTCATACCTGCACCTGCGACTGAGCGATTTCGTTTTCGAACGTCTTGCCGGTGCCGAAATACACTTCCTGCACCTTCGGATGATTACGGATGTACTGCGCGTCACCCTCGGCAATCAAACGCCCACGGGCCAGCACGATCATCCGGTCGGCGTAGGCGAAGACCACGTCCATGCTGTGCTCGGTGAAGAGCACGGCCATCTTGCGCTCCACCACCAGCCGCTTGGTCAGCGCCATCAGGTCGTTGCGTTCTTCCGGCCCCATCCCCGCCGTGGGTTCGTCCATCAGCAGCAGTTTTGGGTCGTTGGCCAGCCCCATTGCCAGTTCCACCCGCTTGACGTCGCCGTACGCGAGTTCGCTGCACGGACGTTCGGCGTGCCGCTGCATGCCGACCTGAGCGAGCAGGTCCATGGCCTCTTCGCGGTACTGTCTGCGCGCCGAGGTGAACAACGAAAAGCCTTTGCCGTGATGTGAAAGCAACGCCATCTGCACGTTTTCCACCACGGTCAGCGAGGCGAAGGTTTCGGCGATCTGGAAGGTGCGGCCCACCTGCATGCGGCAGATGTCGCGCGGGCGTTTGCCCACCAGTTCCTGCCCCAGCAGACGGATCGAACCGCCCGAGGCCTTGAGCTGGCCGCCGACCATGTTGAAGGTGGTCGATTTGCCTGCGCCGTTGGGGCCGATCAAGGCCAATAGCTCGCCTTCGTGCAGGTCGAAGTTGATGCCGTCAACGGCACGGACGCCGCCGAAGGACTTGTTCAAATCACGTACTTGCAGAAGGGTCATGCCTGTTTCTCCATCACCGTGGTAACGCTTGCCTCATGCGCAGGCGACCGGGATCGCCACGCGTGCCACCACCCGCCCACTTGTTGAAAGAACCCGGCGATGCCCTGCGGAAAGACCAGGACCAGCAACAAGATTACGCCGCCGAACACGGCACGCCAGTAGTCGGTGGCGCGCATGATCGAGTCCTGCAAGACACTGAAAACACTGGCCCCGACCACCGGCCCCAGCAGGTTCTGAATGCCGCCGAGCAGGACCATCACCAGCCCGTCCACGGACTTGCCGACCGCCATGGCGTCCGGCGAGATGCTGCCTTTGGAGAAGATGTACAGCGTGCCCGCCAGCCCGGCGAACACCCCGGCGATGACGAACGCCAGCCATTGCACGCGTTTGACGTCGATGCCGATGGCGTCGGCGCGCAAGGCTGAATCCCGCGCCGCCCGCAGGCTGTAGCCGAACGGCGCGAACAGGATGCGTCTGACCAGAAAAATACTCACTGCCACCAGAAAAAGCGTCAGGTAGTAATAGCGCGTGCCGTCGAGCCAGGCCGACGGCCAAATGCCGGTGATGCCGTTGGAGCCGCCGGTGACGTCCTCCCACTGAAACACCACCGACCAGACGATCTGCGAGAACGCCAGCGTCAGCATCGCCAGGTACACCCCCGACAAGCGCACGCAGAACCAGCCGAAGACGAACGCGCCCAACCCCGCCACCAGCGGCGCGAAAGCAAAGGCCATCGGCATGGGCATCGTCAGCACCTTGAACAGAATCGCCGCGCCGTACGCTCCCAGCCCGAAGTACGCGGCATGGCCGAACGAGTGCATGCCACCGGGGCCCATGATGAAGTGCAGGCTCACCGCGAACAGCACGGTCACCAGCACGTCTTGAGTCAGCACGCTGGCATAAGGCAGCCAGGTCGAGAGCAGCGGCAGCACGGCCAATACCAGCAACACCCCACCGACCAGCCATTTGAACGAGGCCGAACCCGGTCGCATCGGGGCTTCTACCGGCGCCGAGTTGCGGCTGGTGGCTTGCGGTTTGCCCATCAGGCCCCACGGCCGGATCACCAGCACCACGGCCATGACCAGAAACTCGATCACCAACGTGAGCTTGGAAAACGACACGCTGATGCCGAACAGGGTGACCGACCCCAGGCCGATGCACAGCGCCTTGATTTCGGCGATCAGCAGGGCCGCGACATAAGCCCCCGGCAACGAACCCATGCCGCCCACCACCACGATGACGAAGGCCTCGCCGATGGTGCGCAAATCGAGGGAAAGGCTGGCCGGTTCGCGGGGCAACTGCACCGCGCCGCCGAGCCCCGCTAGCATCGCGCCCAACGCGAAGACACTGGTGAACAACCACGCCTGATTGACGCCGAGGGCGCCGAGCATTTCCCGGTCCTGGGTGGCGGCGCGGACCAGCACGCCCCAGCGGGTGCGCACCAGCAACAGCCACACGAGACCGAGCACAACCGGCCCGATGGCGATCAGGAAAAAGTTATAGGTGGGGAACTGACGCCCCAGAATATCGATGGAGCCGGACAACCCCGGTGCACGACGACCGAGCAGCTCTTCCGCGCCCCAATAGCCGAGCACCGCGTCGTTGATGACCAGCACCAAGGCGAATGTGGCCAATAACTGGAACAGCTCCGGCGCCTTGTAGATGCGGCGCAGCAGAACGATTTCCACCACGGCGCCAATCAGGCCCACGGAAATCGCCGCCAGCGCCAAACCGAGCCAGAACCCGGCCGCGCCCATCGACCCCATGAGGTGTTCGACGATGGAATAGGCGATGTACAGCCCGAGCATGTAGAACGAGCCATGGGCGAAGTTGACGATGCGGGTCACGCCGAAGATCAGCGACAACCCCGCCGCCACCAGAAACAGCGACGACGCTTCGGCCAGGCCGTTGAGTAACTGTGAAAATAACGCTGAAAAGTCCATGACGCCCTCGATCTGGAGGTGGAACGGTGTTGCTGATGCGTCGATCGCTGTAGCAACACGGCTTGTCGGCAATGGCGTCCGTGAGATCACCACCGCCGACGAGTCGTGCCGCTACGCCCTTCGGGCAGAATCACCTACCACGAATCACTCGGCCGGACGCAGTTTGCGCACGTCATCATCGGAAGGCAGGAGCGTGTCGCCCGGCTTGAAGGTGTAATCCACCATCACGCCCGCACCGTCCTTGACCGCCAGCTTGCCGACGTACAAACCCCAGGTCGCCTGGTGGTCGATCTTGCGGTACTCCAGCGGGCCGTCCGGGGTGTTGACCTTCAGGCCGCTGAACGCATCGACCAAAGACTCGGAGTCCGTCTTGCCGCCCGCCGCCTTGATCCCGGCCGCGATGGACTGGATCGCCGAATAGCCGATGTCCGAGCCGAAGCGCAGGTTCTCGGTGCCGTATTTGGCGTGATACGCCGCAACGAAGGCTTTGTGCGCCGGGGTGTCGATGCTGTACCAGGGGTAGCCGGTGACGGTCCAGTTCGGCGGAATCTCGTCCTTCAGCGGTTCCAGGTATTCCGGCTGACCGGTGATGATGCTCAGCACCGGCAGTTGCTCGCCAAAGAAGCTGCGGGTGGTGCCTTCGCGAATGAACTTCGCCAGGTCAGCCCCGAACAATGCGTTGAACAGCGCATCCGGTTTCGAGTCCACCAGGGCCTGCACCACGCTGCCCGCATCGACCTTGCCGAACGGCGGCGCCTGCTCGGTCACGAACTCCACATCGGGTTGACGGGCCTTGAGCAAGGTCTTGAACGCGCTGGCGGCCGCGGTGCCGAACTCGTAGTTGGGGTACACCAGCGCCCAGCGTTTCTTGTGCAGCTTGACGGCTTCGTCCACCAGCGCCGAAGTCAGCATGTAGGTCGAGGCGTCGAGGCGGTACGTGTAGCGGTTGCCCGCGCTCCAGACGATGTTGTCGCTGAGGGCTTCGGTGATCAGCACGAAGCGTTTTTTCTGCTTGGCGTAGTCTGACAGCGCGGTGCCGATGTGGGCGTAAAACGCACCGGCCAGCACATCGACGTGCTCGCGGTTGATCAGGTCTTCGGCCTGACGGATCGCGTCGCCAGGGTTGGCATTGTCGTCGCGGGTGATCAGCTCCAGTTTCTTGCCGTTGACACCCCCTGCCGCGTTGATCTGTTCAACGGCCAGTTCCATGCCCTTCTTGTAGCCGTCGGTGAACACCGGCTGGGATTTGTAGCTGTTGATGTCGCCAATCTTGATGGTGTCCGCCGACCAGGCAGCGCCGCTGACGATCAAGGCGATCACGCCCGCCAACAGGTTCGATTTCGTGAAACGTGCACGCATGTTCATGGTGTTCTCCAAGCTGATCAGGTGAAAGGCTTGCACAGCATTAGGGCGTTCCAGGCTCGGACCACCGTTATTAAACGGGCAGTTAATTAAATAGCAACGCGTGTGCCAGATTGGCTTGTTGTAGGGTCAGGCGTTGTCCAGCAGCGCCAGCGCTTCGGTCATCGGCTTGACCACGGCGTACTTCTGCGCCAGGTCGAACAGGTTGGCGTCATGGGGGCCGATGGCTCGATCGCCCACGCAGTCACTGACCACCAGGGGCCGGAATCCATGGTTCAGCGCGTCGAGCACACTCGCCCGCACACACCCACTGGTAACCGCGCCGGCCACCAGCAACGTGCGCACGCCTCTGAACGTCAGCCATGCGGCGAGATCGGTGCCGAAGAATGCCGACGGCAGGGTTTTGCGCACCACCAGCTCGCCTGACACGGGGGACAGCTGCGCCACAATGGCGCTACGGGGTGCGTGTTCGGTCAGCGTCAGCATCGACGGCACCTTGAGCGAGAACACGTTGGCGTCCGCCCCGTCGTCGGCAAAAACGATCCGCGAATGGGCAACCGGCCAGCCCTGTGCCCGTGCGTGGGCCAGCAGGTGTTCGGTCTGCGCGATGGCCTGGGGAATGTTGCCGCCTCCAAAAATCTCGGGGTCCGCGAAGCCTTCCACCAGATCGACGATCAGCAACGCGTAAGGCGCGGGCAATGCCATGTCGGCACCGAAGCCCTGACGTTGGTAGCTTTCAAGATCGTTGCTCATCACAGCGGCTCCTCGTTGATCACCTTGCCTGCCTCGACCACCATCCGGTCGTCCAGTGAAACCGTGCAGCCGCGCAGGGGAATGTCGATGTGACACGCCGTCGTGCGCGACCCGCCCGCCTCATTGTTCGGCCCCAGTGAAAACAGGAAATTGCCCTCGTACGCCCGCGCATCCATGCCGATGTGTGCTTCGCGATCCAGCAGCCCCAGCGTTGACCAGCGCGCCCGGGGTTGCAGCCCCCAGCCGATGTGAGAAATGGCGTAGGCCTCCGGGTCGGCGAAGCTTTCCATGTAATCGCGCAGCAATGCCGCGTCGACGCCGCCTTCGATGACCGTGGCGTAGCCAGCCTCGACGGTCAGCACGATGGGGTCCTGCACATAACTTTTGTGCGGCAAGAGGATGTCGCCCCGGTCGATGACGATGGTGCCGCTGGCCTGCAATTCATTGGGCCACGTCAGCACGAAGCCGCTCGGCCAGTGATCCCAGCGCCCCGGTGCATCGACGAAGCCGTATTCACTGATTGCCGGAAACTCGCCCAGCGGACAGGACAGTGACGTTCCGGCAGGCGACGTGACGGTCATCCGGCTGGCCTGCTCGATCTTCGCCGCAGCGGCCATGACCCGCGTGCGATCCGCTTCGGTCGGCACCATGCGCGCAAGAATTTCCGGCGGCTCGACCGCCAGCAGGATCTTCGTGCCGCCAGCGAGAATGTCGTGCTGCTCGGGAGAGAACAGCAACGTCATCAGGTCCAGCACCAGGTCGCTGGCTTTCAGGGCGGCCATCGCTGGCTTGTTGCCGGTCAACGGCGTGGTGCCGAGATAGGCCAGCGGGTCGCGGCTGAGGGAGCGTTCGCCATTGACCGGGGCCAGGTCGAGACGGCTGATCACCGCGCCCAGCGATTGGCACGCAATCTGCGCGGTGCGCAAGGTTTGCGGATGGGTGTCGGCGCCCGTGAGGATCGTCACGGCTTGCCCCGCTTGCAACTTCGAGAGGCGCAACACCTGGGTCCAGGCCTCGATCATCGTGAAATCACTGACGGCCATGACGTGCACCCTCCTCGCTCAATGACGCGCCAAGAAAATCCCCCAGCGCGGTGTAGAAACCTTCCTCGTTGTCCCAGGGAATCATGTGACCGGCATCGGCGACGCGCACATGGGCCAGCGTTGGCAACAGCGCCTGGCATTCGGCGACGTCATCGTCCTTGACCACCTCGCCCCTGGCGGCCGTGACCAGCAACGCCGGGCAATCAATGGCGGCGACGTTTTCCACCACCGCGTCGTCGTGAAAGCCATTGAAACTCGCGAGGATCGCCCGCTCGTCACAGGTGTGCAGCCACTGGGCACGCAAGGCCAATTGAGCCTCGGTCCAGGTGGGGCAAAAGGCGCGCATGTCGGCGGCGCTCATGCCGACCTTGGCCTGGCGAATCGAATCGATGTACCACGGCAGGTGTGCCGGATAAGGCCGACGCCCCGGCCCGGAAACAGGCGGGTCCACCAGCACCATCCGGGTCATGCCATCGGCGCCGGACGCCTTGGCCCTCAAGGCGATTCGCGCACCCATCGAGTGACCGACCACGCTGTAACGCTTGATGCCCAGTGCGTCGGCGAACGCGACCAGATCCGCCGCTTGGGCGTCGAGGCTGTAATCCAGCGCGTCACCGGATTCCGAAAGCCCGCGCCCGCGCACGTCCAGCACGTAGGTGTCGAAGTGGCTGGCAAAGCGCTCGGCGACAAAGCCCCAGGTGACCGCCGGGCTGGTGATGCCCGGCACGATGATCACCGGGTCGAGCCCCTCGGCTGCACCCTCCGGTGGCCCGTAACGCAAATAATGCTGGCGAATCCCGTTGGCGTGCACCTGCCCACCGTAGCGAAGATGACTCATGGCATGACCTCTCCCGTTATCGTTCTGTCCGATCTGCAATCGTTGGCTGTGCAACGACGATCAGGCAGGGATTTTCTGCGCCAGCGGGAAACGGGTTTCGCAGTCCCGGGCGTCGTATTCGTAGACCCAGTTGGCCTGAATCCCCACAGCATTCGGGTTGAGCAATTGACGCCAGCGGTAGGCCATGTCGCGCTTGAGCTGCGACCACGCCGACGGCAGGTGATAGGTGCGCCCGCGCTCCCGTGCTTCCAGTTGAACCCGGCTGGTGCGCGGCAGGCGTTCCAGTTCGTAGGCGCGTAGGGCCTGCTGCAATTGGCGCGGCCCGTGATACGCCAGGGACTGGGCCAGCACGTACCCGTCTTCGATGGCCATCGCCGCGCCTTGGGACAGGAACGGCAGCATCGGGTGCGCGGCGTCGCCCAACAGCGTGGCGTTACCCTTGGACCAGGTCTTCATCGGGTCTCGGTCGAACAGGCCCCATTTGAAGATCGCGTCGGGGTCGGTGCGCTTGAACAGTTCGATCAAGTTCGGGTGCCAGCCTTCGAACCCCGCCAGCAATTCCTGCTGCGTGCTCTTGGCGTTCCACGACTCCTCGACCCACGACGGGTTTTCGTTCACGGCGACGATGTTCACCATCGACCCGCCTTTCACGTAGTACGTCACGACGTGGCCTTTGGGCCCCATCCAGAAGCTCGAATCCGGGCTGACAAACGGCAGCGGGTGTTTATCGACGTTGACCAGCGCACGCCAGCACATGTGGCCGGTATAGTTCGCCGCCTCTTCGCCCCACAATTGCTCGCGAATCACCGAACGCACGCCATCGGCGCCGACGATCAAGTCCGCCTCGAATTCCGAGCCGTCGGCGAATTTCGCCACGGCGGTGTTGCCCAGTTGCTGCAAACCCACACAGTGAGCGCCAAAGGTGGCTTGCCCCGGCTTGATGTCGCTCGCCAGCGCGGCATGCAGGTCGGCCCGGTGCACGTGATAGAACGGTGCGCCGTACAGGGCCGGGCAGGACTCTTTCAGGGGCGTGCGAAACAACTCACGGGCGGTTTTCCAGTTGCGCCCCACCATGGCGTCGGGCAGAAAGCCGATCTTTTTCAGCTGATCGTCCAGCCCCAGCTCACTCAGCACCTTGACCGCGTTAGGGGTCATCTGCACGCCCGCGCCTACTTCGCCGAACATTGGCGCACGCTCGAAAATCCGCGCTTCGATGCCGCGCTGTTCGAGGGCTCGGGCCAAGGTGACGCCGCCGATACCGGCGCCGATGATGCCGACTCGCAATGCTCTGTCCACGGGTGTTCCTCCTGCCGCGCAAGAAAGTTTCGCGCTGGCCTCTTGTAATAATTGATCAACCAATTAATTAACCGGCGAAAAAAACGCCGGGCATTCCAGCGCTACAGGTCGAGTACCAGGCTGTCGCCAACGCCGCGCGAGCAGCAGATCATCATGCTTTCGCTGCGCTCCCGCTGCTTGGGGGTCAGCACCGTGTCGCGGTGATCGACATGTCCGCCAAGCACCTTGACTTCACAGGCGCCGCACACCCCTTCTTCGCAGGAATACGCCACGTCGACACCCGCCGATTCACAGACCTGCAACAGGCTCAGTTCGGCCGGCACGGTCAGCGTCAGCCCCGAGCGTTGCAGGCGTACCTGGAAGCTGTCGCCGGGTTGCAGCGCATCCGTCGTCGCGCTGAAACGCTCGCGATGGGTGTTGGCTTCCGGTCGGTCCAGCGTCAGTCGGTCAAACTCATCGACCATGCCTTGCGGGCCGCAGCAATACAGCTGAGCGCTGTTGGGCAAGGTCGCGATCACGTCCTTCAAACGCGGCGGCGCAGCCCCGCCGCAACGGGTGTGAAACAGTTGCACGCCGTCCCTCTCGTGACACAACGCTTCATGGAACAGCATGTGTTGCGCGCTCGCCGCCCAGTAGTACAGAAACACCGTGCGCCCGCTGGCCTTCAACTGCCGGTACATCGAGATGATCGGCGTGATGCCGATGCCGCCCGCAAACAGGTGAAACGCCTCGTCGCTGGGCATCAGCGGGAAGTGATTGCGCGGCGCCGACACCTCGTACGTCGCGCCCACCACCGATTCGAAATGCAGCTTGCGCGAGCCACCCTTCCCCACCTCAGCCAGTTGCACCGCAATCCGGTACTGGCTTGGCTCGGTTGCTGGCCACAGCAACGAATACTGGCGCAGCAGGTTCGGGGCCATCGCCACGTCCACGTGAGCACCCGGCTCGTAGGGCGGTAGCGGTTGCCCGTCGAGGGATTCGAAGGTGTAAAGGTTGATGCCCGGCGCGCCGTATTCGATGGCGCGCAGACGCACGCTCAACAAGCCGTCAGATAACGCCATATTGGATGCCCTTGTTGCGCAACCAGGTGCGGTAGCGCTGGCCCATGAGGTCGGTGCGGTGGTGCAGCTCGTAACGCAGTTCGGTGGGGATGCGCTCTGGACGCTGTGTTTCGACGATGTCGCGGTCCTGGCCGAACACCACGTCGGCGCGGGCGCGCACGGCGTCGGCATCCGGTCGCGGGTTGACGTCCATGGCGGCGCACACCCGCACGATGCAATTCACCGCATCCAGCGGCTGCACGGTGAACAGTGTCGCGAAGGTGTCGGATTTGTCGCTGATGACATTGCCTTCGGCGTCGGAGTCCTGGGTGCGTTTGGAGAAGTAACCCACCAGCGGACGGAACGCGTGGTAGGTATAGAACGCCACCAGCGGCTTGCCCCGCGCATCGCCCCACGGCTGGAACACACGCACTTCGGAAGAACGCAGGCCGGTGTCGACCTCCTCCACGGTGTACGGCTCCAGACGATCGGGTTTGTCCATCACGCCGTTGAGGCCGGCGTGCACGAACGGAAAGTGCGACGCATCAATGAAGTTTTCCACCGCACGGAAACCGTTGGCGGCGTATGGGTACGGGCCGCTGTGCACCTTCATGAACACGTCGTTGTCCCACTCTGGGAACACCGGAATGTCCGAAGCGGGTTCGCCCAGACAAGTCCAGACGAAGCCATAACGCTCCACCGCCGGGTACGGAAAGGCGCGGGCTTTCTTCATCGGTTTTTCGTCCGGCGCGGCAGGCATCAAGGTGCAGGCGCCGCTGCCGTTGTATTCCCAGCCGTGGTACGGGCATACCACGGAGTCGTTCTTGATCCAGCCTTTGGACAGACGCGCGCCACGGTGAATGCACAGGTCTTCCCAGACGTGAATCTGGTTGTCGGCGCTGCGCCAGACGATCAGCTCGCGCTCCAGCAGGCGCACGGGATAGATCGTACCTTCGACGAAATCAGTGCTGTAGCCCACGACGTGCCAGTCATTGAGCAGCACCGGGTCTTGGCATCCGTCTGCGGCGGTGACCGGTTGATGAGAGGAAACGGCAATCAGGTTCATCACGACTCCTTTGCTTTTCTGGGTGTAACCACTCAAAAGCTGTAATTAATTAATCAACCTTTTAATTAATAGATAGCAGAAGCTGTGCCAAATGCAAAAAAATGTGACAACTACCTGATTCTTATGGATTTTCTATTTAAGCCGTCGATTCGTCGCCGTTACGTCTCGCACTTGTTTGGGGAGCCGCTCCCCAATCTGGTGCCGTTTTACCCACCTGTAACCCGTTACGCCGACATCCCGCCCACCACGAAACTGGTGACCTGCTGAATCAGCGATTGCCAGTCTTCGGGGTTGTATTGCCCGTCCGGCAGGCGCTCTTCCATGCGATGGCTGTCCGAGAACGCATATAAGTACGTGCCCACCATCAAGGTTATGCGCCAGTTGGCGTCCAGATCGCTCAACCCCGGCACGGCATCTTTCAAGGCATCGACGTAACGTTGCGTGGACGTGCCATAGGCTTTGTCCCGCAACGCGTAGGAAATATTAGGCGGCTCAGTGTGAAGTCGCGCCTGTAAACGAAGGAAATGTCGCCCCTGCACGGACGTCCTCAGCACTACGGTCGGCAACAGGAACGCCTCGACAATCGCCCGCGCCCCCGGTACCTGGCCCTGGGCTTGTAGCGTGTCGAGGTTTTTCAGGCGCTCATCGGAGATCGCGCTGCCGCGTCGCAGGAACACCTCTTCGAACAGACCGTATTTGGAACCGAAGTAATAGCTGATCAGCGCCTGTGTCACGTTGGCGTGTTGGGACACTTCGCGCATGGTGGTGCCGGCGTAGCCCAAGTTGGCGAACAGCTCCTCGGCGGCGTCCAGAATCACGTCGCGCAAGTTGCTGGCGCCTTCGGGGCGTCCCGGGCCTTTTCTGTTGGTCTTGGCCTTCCCTTCAGGAGAAGCGGCCTTGCCACGACGGCCAATGATTGTCTGCATGGGTACGGGTTACCTTGAGCGGCCAAATTCGATGTCGGGAGAGGCCCATTGGGGCCTCTGAAAACCGGAGCCCACAAATTAATTGATTAGCTCTTTAATTCCTAGCAGCGATCATGCCAGTGGCTGGTTCACGCCCCGGACAAGCGACTCACGCTAGTAATCCGCCCGTTCCAGATCATTTCGTAATGCGCGCTCTGGTGGATCGAGGCGACGTGCCGAGGCGTGAGCAGCCCCCAACACACATTGCCCGGCGAGCGAACCGAGTGATAACGCAGCCCCGTCACGCTCTTGTGTTTGAGGGCCGCACCCAAGGCACGGGACGCGCTGTAGTCGTCAGGGGCGTAAATTGGGTGGGAGGACGGGAGCACGGTGGCATCGACGCTGCCGACTTCGCGAAAACGGCAGGACAGGCTGCGGAACACGAAACGTTCGTAGTTGAGGTCGGCAACACGGGACCAATACTGCTGCTGGTGATGACGCACCTCGGCGACGGCCGTTTCCACGGTATCCGCCAGGTACAACACCCCGAACTCACCCGCGCTGAAACGCGAACCGTCGGCATTGACATGAGTGAACGGCGCGGTGGCGTAGGAGCAGCCGGGAATGCCGAAGGGGATGTCCTGACGAGGAATCAGCTCCAGCCTGCCGACCTCATTCAACAGGCGTGGGTTAGTCATGGCCTGGAACTGAAACAGGGTATCGAACTCCTCCGCATCGGCCACGTCGTTGAACAGGTCGATGGGCGGGTATTTAGAGTTGACCAGTCGGTGGGCGAGCCGTTTTTCATCCGGCAGAACAGGCAAGTCGTCCGGATTCACCATTGGGCGCCCCGCAGGGCGTCGATCCGGCGGAAGGTTTCGTAGAGGGAAATCATGTCGCCCTGGGCCATCACGTCCAGCGGCTTGCGGCCGTTGAAGAACGCGTTGTGGTTGTCCATGGACGGAAAGCCGTAGACGTTGTCCGGGTTGTCGAACAAGGTGCGCAGCGCGGCGTGAATGTTCAGCACGAAACTGATGCGCTGCATCTGATCGAGGTCCAGCGCCACGGACCACTCAGCGTCGTCCTGCCGAGCCCGGGTGTAGGTGCTGCGGGAAATGCGCAGCATGCGACAGGCCTGATCGCCGGAGGCCTTCCATTTGTCGAGAATCCGCAAGGCCGTGCGCAAGCCCACCACGCCTTGGGATCGGGAAAGTTGCGGTTGTTGCAACGCCACAGTCATCACAGTGCCCTCTTGATCTGTAGACCCTAATTTATACCCATTGCGTCTACAGATGCAAATTCTGGCAAAACTGTCCGACGAGCGTTCGAGGTTTCAAGGCCGCTACGCGCCCCGCTGCCTGACGAGTCCTTCAAGAGTAAAACGGGCCTGAGTCAGCACCACGTCTCGCACCAACTCCATTTCTTGCTGATCGATGGCGGTCCAGTTCAGCGCTTCCAGCAGCTTGGGTTTCTGCACCCGGAACGCCAGCCCCTGGGTGAACAGCGCCATGGAGTGAATGATCGTGCGCTCATCGTCAACGGCCAGCCCGGACAGGCGGGCGATCAGTTGCCGGATGACCACGCCGATGCGTTTCTTGAAGCGGTCCTCGAACGCGTTCGTCGCAACCTCGGGGCACAGTCCGGCCTGATGCCGGTCGAGAAACGCCCGCCACGCCGTGGTTTGCGGGCTGTCCTGGATGGTCGAAACCACCGCGCTCAAAATCCCCAGCGACACCTCGATCAGTGCCGGGTCACCCGACGTTTCGTCGGCCAGCGCCGTTTCGGCTGCCTCGACCGGAGCGCCCATCTTGCCCCACAGCAGCATGATCAAATGCTCGACGCAGGCGAGATAAACGCCCTCCTTGCCATCGAAGTAATACTGCAAGGCCGGGGAATTCAGGCCTGCTGCGGTGGCGATGTCACGGGTCGAGGCGCCGTCGTAACCACGCTCGCCAAACACCGCGACGGCGGCTTCGATCAGGCGGGCGCGGGTCTCTTCACCCCGTTGGTAACCCCCTTCGGCGGCAGGTTTGTGTCGTGCCATGTGCTGCTCCTTTTCAGTGACCGCCAAAATATACCGATTGACAAAAAATGGCGAAGAAACGAATTTATATCACCTGATACAAATTCGGAGTTGACCTGATGTCCGTTGCACAACCTACCCCTCAGGTCGCCCCTGAAGAAACCGCCACCGGCCAACGTGGCAAAGCCCGACGCATTCTGCTGACCCTGGGCTCCGTCGCCCTGCTGCTCGCCGTGGGCTGGGGCGTGTGGTGGTGGCTGCATGGCCGCTTCATCGAAACCACCGACGACGCCTATTTGCAGGCCGACAGCATCAGCGTCGCGCCGAAGATCAGCGGCTACGTCGGTGAAGTGCTGGTGGCCGACAACCAGCCTGTCAAGCGCGGCGACATCCTGGTTCGGCTCGACGCCCGCAAATACCAGGCGGTGAGCGATGAAGCGTCAGCCACCATCGCGGCGCGCACAGCGGACCTGGCCAAGGCCGAAGCCGACCTGGTGCAACAGGACTCGACCATCGCCGAGGCCCAGGCCCAATTACAAGGCGCGCAAGCCGACGCCAGGCACGCGCAAACCGAGGCCGCCCGTTATGCGCCGCTCGCCCGATCCGGGGCCGAGCCGGAAGAACGCCTCGCACAACTGAACAATGAACTGGCCCAAGCCCGCAGCAACGTCGCCGCCAAGCAGGCCGCATTGCGGTCAAGCCAGACCCGCTACGGCACGCTGCAAGCGCAACTCAAACAGGCTCAGGCGCAACTGGGCGTGGCCAAGGCCAGCGAGGCGCAGAGTCAGCTGGACGTTGACGATGCAGTGATCCGCAGCCCGCTGGACGGCCGCGTCGCCGATCGGGGCGTGCGGGTCGGTCAGTACGTCCAGCCCGGCACGCGGTTGCTGACCGTGGTGCCGGTGAACGCGGTGTACCTGACCGCCAATTACAAGGAAACCCAGATTGGCGAGATGCGCGCCGGTCAGAACGTGGTCGTGCACGTCGATGCCCTGCCGGGTCGCGACCTGCAAGGCCACATCGACAGCCTCGCCCCGGGCACCGGCGCCCAGTTCGCGCTGTTGCCGCCGTCCAACGCCACCGGCAATTTCACCAAGATCGTGCAGCGGGTGCCGGTGCGCATCGCGCTGGACGTGACCGATGACGTGCGCCCTGCCCTCGTGCCCGGCCTGTCCGCGACGGTGGACGTGGACATTCGCACCGCCAAGGCAGACGCCCATCATGGCTGATGCCGCTGCCCTTCCGGCCATCGCCGAGACACCCCGCAACGCCTCGTTGACCGACTGGATCGCCGTCGCGGCGGGTTCGTTGGGGGCGTTGCTGGCAACGCTGGACATCTCGATCACCAACTCGGCGCTGCCGCAGATTCAGGGGCAGATCGGCGCCACCGGCACGGAAGGCACCTGGATCGCCACCGGTTACCTGATGTCGGAAATCGTCATGATCCCCCTCGCCGCCTGGCTGACCCGCGTGTTCGGCCTGCGGCGTTTTCTGATCGGCACGGCGCTGATGTTCACCTTCTTCTCGCTGTTCTGCGGCCTGTCATCGAGCCTCGGCGCGATGATCGCCGGGCGCATCGGTCAGGGTTTCGCGGGGGGCGCGATGATTCCCACGGCGCAGACCATCGTCCGCACGCGCCTGCCGCCGCATCAATTGGCGATCGGCACCACGCTTTTCGGCATGACCGCGATTCTCGGTCCGTTGATGGGGCCGGTGGTGGGAGGCTGGCTCACGGAAAACATCAACTGGCGCTGGTGCTTTTTTCTCAACCTGCCCATCAGCATCGCACTGATCACCCTGCTGCTGACCGGTCTGCCCAGCGAGCGCATGAACCTGGAACGCTTCATCAAGGCCGACTGGCTGGGCATCATCGGCCTGGCGATGGGGCTGAGTTCGCTGACCGTGGTGCTGGAGGAAGGCCAGCGTGAGCACTGGTTCGACTCGCTGCTGATCGTCTGGCTGAGCCTTGCCACGCTGCTGGGTTTCTTTTTGATCGCGGTGGGCCAGGTCCGCTCCAGTACGCCGATCCTGCGTCTGCAACTGGTGCTCAACAGCAGCTTCGGCAGTGTCTTGCTGATCGCCACGGCGGTGGGCGCCGGGCTGTACGGCACGGCGTATCTGGTGCCGCAATTCCTCGGCATCCTCTCGGGCTACAACGCCGAGCAGTCGGGTTCGATCATGCTGCTGTCAGGCATTCCGGCGTTCTTCCTGATGCCGATCCTGCCGAAGATGCTGGGGCGTTACGACCTGCGGCTGATGGTCGGCGCGGGGCTGCTGCTGTATTGGGCCAGCTGTTTTCTCGACACCGAACTGACGGTTCAGAGCGTGGGCCACGACTTCACCCTGTCGCAGTTACTCCGAGGGTTCGGCCAGATTCTGGTCATGCTGCCGTTGAGCCAACTGTCGATGCGTTCGGTCGAGGCCAAAGACGCGGGCGACGCCGCCGGGCTGTACAACATGTCGCGCAACCTGGGGGGCACCCTCGGCCTGGCGCTGCTCGGTGTGTTGATGGACCGACGCAGTCACTACCACGACGACGTGCTGCGCGAAGGCATTCTTGCCAACAGCCAACTGGCGCAGGACCACATGGCCAGTGACACCGCCCGATTTCTGGCCCAGACCGGCGACCCGTCCACCGCCCAACTCCAGGCCTTCGCGCAACTGGGCAGCGACATTGCGCAGCAGGCGTCGGTGCTGGCCTACAACGATGCTTTTTATGTGCTGGGGATGGCCATGCTGGCGTGCTTCCCCCTGATCTTCATCCTGAAAAAGCGCGCCGCGCAGGCAGGTCCACGATAATGATTCCCCGTTCATTCCCCCTCCTGCTGCTGTCCGCTGCGCTGTTGTCGGCCTGCACCGTCGGCCCGGATTACCACGGCGCACCGAACGTGGCGCCGAAAACCCTGGCGGCCGGTCAACTCCCCCACGCGGACGCCCACGCCGCCCCGGAACCCGCTGTCGCCCAGTGGTGGCAGTCGCTTGGGGATACGCAGCTCAATGCGCTGATCAGTCAGGCGATGCAAAACAGCCCCGACATCGCCACGGCTCAGGCACGGCTGCGGCAATCTCGCGCCAGTCTCAAAGGCGCCGACGCCGAGTTGCTGCCCAAAATCAGCGGCGATGCCGCAATGCTGAAACTGCGCTCTCCTGACACCTCTGTATTGGGGGGTGACAGTGGCGGCGGTGGTCGTGGGCCGCTGACACTGTACCTCGCCGGGTTCGACGCCAGTTGGGAGGCCGACCTGTTCGGCGGCTCGCGTCGCGCCATCGAAGCCGCCCAGGCCGAAGCCGAATCGTCACAGGCCCGGCTGGCGGACGCGCAGGTGCAACTGGCGGCAGAGATCGTCCAGACCTACGCCGACCTTCGCGACCAACAGGCGCGTCTGGCGCTGGTCGAGGCCAGCGTGGCCATCGAAGATCAGGCACTGGACCTCACGCGGCAACGCCGCAGCCGGGGCGTGGCGTCACAATTGCAACTGGAGCAAGTGCTGACCCAGGCCGACAACACCCGCGCCCAGCGTCTGCCGCTGCAAGCCTCGATTGTCGAATCGGTGGACCATCTGAGTCTGCTGTGCGGGCTGGAGCCCGGCGAACTCGACGACAAACTGAACACCGCGCAACCCATGCCGTCGATCCCCAGCCAGGTGCCCTTCGCCGACCCAGCGGCGATTCTCAAGGCGCGCCCTGACATCCGCGTGGCCGAACGCGCCCTCGCTTCCAGCAACGCACAGATCGGCGAAAAGAAAGCCGACTGGTTCCCGAAGCTCAGCCTGACCGGAGACCTGTCGTTCTCCGCGGCCGACCCCGGCCACCTTGCGCGCAAGGAAAACGGCACGTGGCTGTTGTTGCCGCGCCTGACCTGGAACATTCTGGATTTCGGGCGCGTGGCCGCCAGCGTCGAAGGCGCCGAAGCCGGGCACGACGAAGCGCTCGCGCAGTATAAAAGTGTGGTGTTGAGTGCCTTGCGGGATGCGGACGTGTCACTGGCGCGCTACGGCCATCAGCGGGAAAACGTCGTGCTGTTGCGCAACGTCGAGGCCTCCGCCGTACGCGCCGCCGACCTCACCCAGCAACGCTATCGCGCTGGCACCGCCAGCACGCTGGACTGGCTTGACGCCGAACGCACCCGCTACCAGGCGCAGGAAAGCCGCATTTCCGGTGATGCAGCGCTGCTCAAAGATTTCGCCGCGCTGCACAAATCGCTGGGACTCGGTTGGGTGCTATAGACCGTAGCGGGCTGAATCACACGCAGTCTTTGGCGGCCTGGCCCACGCCCGACGACAGCAGGCTGCGTTCATAGATGAACACCTTGCCACCGCTGCCCGCCTTATAGGCTTCGATCACGTTGTCGGCCGCCAGTGAGCTGGACATGGTGATCCGGTAGTGGCGCTGGGTCTGGGACAGCAACGGGCTCAGCGAATGACTTTGCAGCTTGGGCACCACACAGGCCGCGAACTGCTCCGGCGACTTGCTGGTTTGCAGGGTCAAAGTGGGTTCGTTGGGCGCAGAAGCACAACCGGTCAACACGGCGAAAGCCGTCAGGGCCATCGAAGCAAGGGTCAGACGCATGGGGGATTCCTGTCATTCGTGCTGCCCCAGCGGGCAGCTTTTCTAATGCAGGCCATTGTCCAGATCGGGCGGCATAACTGAACTTGTAATCCTTGATGCTGACTATCACCGTTAACGATAAAAAGCCTGTCACCCGCTGAGCCATCTGCTCAGGAGATAACCACCATCGCGTAATTTCGTTACGGCCTCCACGCCCGTATCGCTTAGCCTGACCAAGTCCCTTTGCCCTCAGAAGACGCCTAAAAACGATGCGCAATCCTCATCTCAAGCGCCTTCCCCTGTCGCGTCATGACGGCTTATTTAAAGCTCACCGGACGCATCGCCTTGGTGTTGACCTGCAACTCGAACACGTCGGGCCGCGAGTAATGGCCGCAGACATCGAAGTCCAGGTTGGATTTGTTCAGCATCGCCAGGTCGACGTCGGCGTACAGCTCGGTTTCGGTGTCGAACACCGGCCCCGCGAGCACTTCACCCATGGGGCTGACGATCATGCTGCCACCGCGCATGATGTATTCGTCGGCGTTGAATTCCAGACCGAACGCCTCCTGATAGCTGTGCGGGTACTCGTTCAGCTTGATCGCCTGGCAGGCCGACAGCACGAACGCTCGTCCTTCCAGCGCGATGTGCACCATCGAACTGCTCCAGCCCTTGCGGTCATCGGCGGTCGGTGCGCAATAGAACTGAGTGCCTTGGGCGTACATCGCCTGCCGCAGCGCCGGCATGTAGTTTTCCCAGCAAATCACGTTGCCAATGATGCCAATCTCGGTGGGCACCGCCTCGATGGTCGAGCCGTCACCAAACCCCCAGATGATGCGTTCCTGGCCAGTGGGCATCAATTTGCGGTGATAGCTTGCAATGCCTTTGCCGGGCACGAACGTCACGGCGGTGCAGTACAGGGTCCGCCCGAAACGTTCGATGATGCCCATGACTGCGATCACGTTCACCTCAGTCGCGCACTCGGCGATGATGGCCAGCTCGGGCCCGTCCAGCGCAACGGCGCCTTCGAAATATTCGTTGTAGAGGTCCCGGCCATCGATGGTCCGGTTACCGACGACGCTGCCGAAACTCTGGCCCTTGGGATATCCGCCGATAAAGGCTTCCGGGAAGACCGCCAGCCGCGCGCCCTGGCTGGCGACGCGGTGCAAAATCTCACAGGCCTTTTCGGCGCTGGCCACGGGGGCGAACGGAACGGAAGAGGCTTGTACAACGGCGATACGGGTCATGCTGTTCTCCTAGTACGCAGAAATGTTGTTGTCTTTGGTTTCTGGAAGGGTCATCAACAGCACGGCAAAACACAGGGCCGACACTGCGGTGAGGTAAAGCGCGGGCATGTTGACGTCGCCGGTGGCCTTGATCAGCGCGGCGGCAATGAACGGTCCGGGGCCTGCCAGCGTCGCCAACGCCAGGTTATGGCCCAGGGCGGCACCGGTGGAACGAATGGAGGCCGGGAAGACTTCCACCAGCAGCACCACGTCCATGACCGCCGTGATCGCCACCAGAATCGCGAACACCAGCAAGGCTGTGATGATCAGCGCGGTGCTGCCACTGTTGAGCATCCAGAAGATCGGGTAGGCCATGACCGTCAGGCCCGCAGCGGAAAACAGCACCAATGTGCGGCGGCCAATGGCGTCGCTGATGCGCCCAATGACCGGGTTGACGATGCAGTACACCACCAGCGCGGCGCTGCACAGCCACAACGCGGTGCTTTTCGGCAGGCCGACGGCGGTGACCAGATGGTTGTTGGCGTAGGTGATGAAGTAATACAGCGACACCCCGAACAGCGCCGAAAACGCGTACGTGGTGATGAACGCCTTGCGCTTGGCCGCGCGGGACGGCAGCGACACATGGGCAGACTGACGTTGTTTGACCAGTTCTTCGTAGACCGGGGTGTCGCCCAACTTGCGGCGGATGAACACGGCGATGCCGGTCATGACGATCGAGACCACGAACGGCACACGCCACCCCCAGGCCATCAGTTGCGCGTCCGTCAGGTTCGAGGACAGCATCGCCGCCGTAAACGTGCCGACCAGAAACGCCAGCCCGGCGGTGCCGGTGATCACACTGGCAGCTGTGGCCCGGCGGTGGCTCGGCGCGCTTTCCACAATGTAAATCCCGGCGCTCGACCACTCGCCGCCGACCATCATCCCCTGAATGAAGCGCAACGCGATCAACAGGATTGGCGCCGCGATGCCAATGGCCTCGTACGAGGGCAACAGGCCGATGATCGTGGTGCAAATGCCCATGCCGAACACCGTCACAATCAACACGGCGCGACGACCCAGCCGGTCACCCAACGGCCCCAGCACCAGAGCGCCCAACGGGCGGGACAGAAAGCCGACAGCGAACACGGCCAGGGACGAGAGCAGCGAAACCCCCGCTGCGGTGGAGGGAAAGAACAGCGTGCCGATGATCCCGGCGAAGTACCCGTAGATCGCGAAGTCGAACCATTCCATGAAATTGCCGATACCAACGGCGATCGCCCGCTTGTTGATGTCGACCCGTTCCGTGTCGGAAGCCGACGCTTCCCTTTGTGCCGAATGTTGTGCCACGCTCATTGGACTGCCCCTTTGGTTGGTCATTTCTGGTTATGTGTGTCGTGCGGGGGCATCGTGAAATGGCCAGGGAGCGGTGACAAACGATTAGGAAATATGAGCCGGATTAACGTACGTAATATCGCGCGCATGGACCTGAACCTGCTGCTGACGTTTCACTGTCTGATGACGGAACGCAGCGCCACGCGGGCGTCCGCCGTCTTGCACGTGACTCAGGGCGCAGTGAGTTCGGCGCTTCGGCGTCTGCGCGAACACTTCGGCGATGAGCTGTTCGTGCGCACCAGTGCCGGGATGCAGCCCACACGCAAGGCACTGGAGATCGCGCCGATGATCACCGAGGCGCTGTCCACCGTGTCTGCGCTGCTGGGGTCGGACACCTCGTTTTCACCCGAGGAATCCCATTACGTCTTCAACCTCGCGATGTCGGACGACCTCGAAGCGTTTCTCGCACCCCGGCTCGTCGGTGCCGTGTCTCAGGAACGGCTCGGCATTCGCTTCGCCTTTCACCAGACCAACAGTTCGCTGTGGAAGAACGCGCTGCATGATCCGGCGATGGACCTGGTGATCTGCAGCGAGCCGAAGGATTTCAGTACGCAATACTCGTCACAGGTGCTGTTTTCGTCGTCCTATTCCTGCCTGTACCGGCCAGGAGCAGGCGAATCGGAGCCGCTGGAACTGGACGATTATTTTGCCGCGGAACACGTGCGAATCTGCTTCGACGGACGACGGGGGTTCATCGATGACCTGTTCGAGGCGGCGGGCCACACGCGCAAGGTGACGGCGTCGTTCACCCACTTCGCCGGGGCGCTGACGACGCTGTTGAGCACCGACGTGGTGGCGACGATTCCGACCTTTGCGGCGCGCAGTTTCGCCCAATACATGCCGCTGACGACCTGCCCGGTGCCGCTGGCCGTGCCGTCGTTTCGCTGCTTCATGGTCTGGGACATCGCCAAGCAGGACAAACCCCAGCATGAGTGGATTCGCAGCTTCATCTCCCAGGTCACGAGGGAGCTGAAATAGCGGGCGAGAAGACCCCTGCAACGCGCGACCCGCCGTGCTTTTCTGCACACCCGTTGCGCACCGACGACACGAGTCCGGGCATTCTGTTCCGATCAGGCCTGGACGTCTGAACCCTTGATTCGAACCACCAGGAGTCACCCATGAGCCACCGCATCCTCGACCTTTTCGGTATTGATCTGCCCATCATCCAGGCCCCCATGGCGGGCGCGACCACCGCGAAAATGGTCATCGAAGCCAGCAATGCGGGCGGCCTGGGTTCCCTGCCGGGGGCGATGCTCTCCATTGAGCAAATGACCGCCGCGCTGGACGAGATTCGTGGGCAGACCCGCAAGCCGATCAACCTGAATTTTTTCTCCCACATCGCGCCCGCCGCTGACCCGGTGAAGCAGATGGCCTGGCGATCGAAACTGGCGCCCTATTATGTCGAGCTGGGGTTGGACCCTGCCGAGCCGATTCCCTCCTCGGCGCGGGCACCCTTCGATGACGCCTATTGCCGTGTCGTCGAGCAGTACCGGCCCGAGGTCGTCAGTTTCCATTTTGGCCTGCCGGATGAAGCGCTGTTGAAGCGCGTGCGCGCCACCGGGGCGAAAATCATCGCGTCGGCCACCACGGTCAAAGAAGCGCAATGGCTGGCCGAGCGTGGTGTCGACGCGGTGATTGCCATGGGCTACGAAGCGGGCGGTCATCGGGGCAACTTCCTGACCCACGATATGGCCGCGCAGGTCGGGCTGTTCTCGTTGGTGCCGCAGATCGTTGATGCTGTGTCGATCCCGGTGATCGCAGCGGGGGGCATTGCCGAGGCGCGGGGTGCGCGGGCGGCCTTCGCGTTGGGGGCCGAAGCCATTCAGGTGGGCACCGCGTACCTGTTGACGCCGGAAGCGAAGATCAGCGATTTCCACCGTCAGGCACTGCTGAATGCCGACGACGACAGCACAGTACTGACCAACCTGTTCACGGGCCGTCCGGCGCGGGGCATTCTCAACCGCCTGATGCGCGAAATCGGCCCGCTGTCCGAACACGCCCCGGCCTTTCCCACCGCAGGCGGCGCGCTGATGCCGTTGCGTGCAGTGACCGACAAGGCCGGGGTCTCAGACTTCACCAACATGTGGGCGGGCCAGTCCTTCAGGCTCTCGCCACAGATGACCACTGCTGAGCTGACCCGTCACTTGGGCGGCGTGGTGTTGAACCTTTCCGGAGCCTAAGCGGTGGATCAAGGGCGCGGGGATTCAACCCATCGAGCGGCTGGCCAGGATGCCGGTGATGTACCCGGGCCTCGACATTGATCTGGCCACCGACCTGCGCTCGGTCAGCCTGGAACGGCATCAGGCGGACATCGCCGTGCGCATCGGCAAGCCACTGGATGGCAATTTCATCGCCAAACCACTGGGTCGACTGGCCTTCGGGTATTACGGCACGGACGACGTCTGCCGCGCCGTCGAAGCCGGTGGCGATCCGAAATTCATCAGCTTCGATGAAGAAAATTCGGACATGCCAGAAGCGTTGTGGCTCGCCCGCCACTTCCCGTCCGCACGGGTGCCGTTTCGCGCCAACAACCACATTGCCCAGGCCACGGCGGCCCGGTTCGGATCGGGGCTGGCGCTTGTGCCTCATTACGTGGGGCGACAGGAACCGACGCTGCGGCTTTGCCAGTTGAAGAGTGCCCCGCCGCCCAGGGAGGCATGGCTGTTGATACGCCCGCAGGATCGGAAAGACTTGCCCATTCGGGCGGTCGCGGATTACCTGATGGAGACCTTCGAGCAGGAACAGGGGTTGTTTCTGGATTAGGCACGGCGGCTTCTTGCCGCGTATGGCCGCGTCGCCATGAAGGCTCGGGCCTGACACAGGACTGCGGAAGCGGCCTGAATAACCTCATTAAAACCTTTGGGCAAGTTAGGGTTTATTTGAAGAAACCCAACCGACGCCCATAAAAAATGGCGACCACAATGGCCGCCATTTTCACGTTCTGCTTTAGCTTCAAGTGTGTCACTTGACCCTCGAAGCGGCCGCCTTACTTGCGCTTGACGTTATGGTCGAGGAACTGAACGATCGCCGCGCCTATTTCATCGACGTGAGTTTCGAGTGCGAAGTGACCGGTATCGTAGAAACGAACATCGGCATGTTTCAAATCCCGCTTGAAGGCTTCTGCACCGGATGGCAGAAAGAACGGATCATTCTTGCCCCATACGGCCAGGAGCGGCGGCTGGTGTTCGCGGAAGTACTTCTGAAACTCGGGATACATCGCGACGTTGTTACGGTAATCGCGAAACAAATCCAGTTGAATTTCAGCGTTATCACCGCGAGCGACATGCGCGGCATCCATCAAGTACGTTTCCGGTGCGACCACACTCGGATCTTGCGTGCCGTGCGTGTATTGGTCCCGGATGGCATCTGTCTCAAAGAACGGACGCAATGCATCGCGGTTCTGCTGCGACGGGTCTTTCCAGTATTTCTGAATCGGCGCCCAGCCATCGCTCAAACCCTCGACGTAGGCGTTGCCGTTCTGGGTGATGATCGCAGTGATGCGCTCAGGGTGGGCTTTCGCCAGACGCCAGCCCACCGGTGCACCGTAGTCGAACACTTCCATTGCGTAGTGCTTCAGGCCGAGCTGTTCCGTGAACTGATTGATCGTGTTCGCGATGTTCTCGAACGAATACACATAGTGATCCCGGGCCGGACTTTCGGTCAGACCGAAGCCTGGGAAATCCGGCGCAACCACGTGATAGCGCTTGGACAGGATCGGGATCAGGTTACGGTACATGAACGATGAAGTCGGGAAACCGTGCAGCAGCAAAACAGTGGGGTTGGCCGGGTTGCCTGCCTCACGGTAGAACACTTTGACGTCATTGACTTGCGCGTAGCGGTAATGCACTTGCTGGAAAGTTTGAACACTGGACGTCATGGTTTTCTCCGTGGCCGCCTGA
Organism: Pseudomonas salicis; assembly: GCF_057128705.1. NCBI lineage: Bacteria > Pseudomonadati > Pseudomonadota > Gammaproteobacteria > Pseudomonadales > Pseudomonadaceae > Pseudomonas > Pseudomonas salicis. Next base: position 645,013 of record NZ_JBSKHU010000001.1, on the reverse strand, counting down.
GCGGTTGTGATGCCTGAACCGACAGCGATCGCCGCACTGGCGCACATGGCCGCCAGCAATTTATTGAACGTCATACGTTGTGATCCTTGATAGGTAAACAGGAGGTCAGCATGGGGCGTTCCCCCTGCAGGCCTGCGTTGAAGTGGGTTCATCCTTGCATACGAATAAGTAACCTGTCAAACATGTTAATGCAGGTTATTTTCTATAAACGAACAGGAAAATGCAGGCGCAGGAGGGAGCTACACACGGGCAGCCGTGCGCACCATGAACGTGGAAAGAGGAATGAAACAAGACGTCCCTGTCTTGCGGGCACGCCGTAGCGTCAGGACGTGCGTTTGAGGCTGTCCCGGTATTCTGAAACCGTGACACCGCCGACACCCCAACTGTCGAGGTCGACCTCGTCAATGACGACGAACGTGGAATCGAGCGGCTTGCCCAATACGTCGAGCAACAACTGGCTGACGCCTTGAATCAAGGCTTTTTTCTGTTCCGGCGTGGTGGCACTGGCACCGGGCGAGGTGCCTTCCCGGGTGACTTTGATGTTGACGTAAGGCATCGATTCATCTCCTGGTGTTGGGAGTCACTTGGCCGTGGCGGCCGGGGCGCGAGTGGCGAATTCAACACGAATCCCGCCTGGGATTGCGCAAATGAAATGGGAGCGTAGAGAGTCGGGCCCTGTCGGCTGCGGCGCGAATTCCACGACCACGCCGGGGTAGGCACTGACTTTCTCGAACACGTCCGGCAAGTCGGTCACGGCCAGGGCAAGGTGGTGCAGGCCAATGTTTTTTCGGCGGTCGAAGCGTGTGGCTGTCTGCGGGTCCGCCACCTGCCAGAGCGTGACGGTCACGGTGCCGTCGTTGACGAATGCCGAAGGATAGGCCGGGTTGCGCCCGACTTCTTTCCAGCCCAGGCATGTGCAGAAAAAATCGACGGTCTGGTCGAGGTCTTCCACGGCCAGCCCTACGTGGTGAACACCTTGGGTCAGTGCGTCACTCATGACAAATTCTCTTGGATGCCGTGTTGATTTTGAAGGGACAGACCCAGGCTGCGGCATCACCCGGGGTCGCGTGTACAGTCATAGCCCAGCCTCGGCGTCGGCGCCGGTTTCGCGCGCGACAAAACTCCGCTGCGTGGCGCCACACAGACGGTTCTTGCGCTGCCCAAAGGGCTGGACCAGACTATGAACCCTCCGCGGAACCTTGATAATCCAACGTTTTCGGGAAAGACCTTCACTGTTTTCGGGAAGATGAAGTGGACCGTATCGAAGCGATGAACCTGTTGCTGAGCACCATCGAAACCGGGAGTTTTTCCGCTGCCGCTCGTGCCTTGCGGATTCCGGTCCAGACGGTCAGCCGCAACATCGGGGACCTCGAAAAGCATTTGGGAACGCAGTTACTAACGCGCACGACGCGCAAACTCGGCCTGACCGATGCGGGGGTGATTTATGCCGCCGCCGCGAAGAAAATCCTCGAACAGGTCGCCGAAGCGGAACGTACGGCTGCGGGGGAATTCGTTGCGCCTCGGGGGGAACTGGTCATCTCCGCCCCGCTGCTGTTTGGCCGCCTTCACGTGCTGCCGGTGGTGGCGGATTTCCTCGGACTGTTTCCCGAAATCAACGTCAGACTCGACCTGCGAGACCGGAATGTCGATTTGCTCGACGACCAGATCGATATGGCCGTGCGCATCGGCCATCTACCCGACAGCGGCATGATTGCCACCCGCGTCGGTGCGGTGCGCGGAGTGATCTGCGCCAGTCCCAAGTTGCTCGCCGAACATGGCGTGCCGCAGACGCCCCTCGACTTGAAGCACATGCCGTGTATCGCCACAGACGGTCCGACGTTGACCGCTGGCTGGCGCTTTCAGGCTCCGGACACCGGCGCGTCCATTGAGGTGGCCTTTGCTCCGCGCCTCCTCACGGGGGCCAACGCGCTGGTGGACGCCGCCGTGCAAGGTGTGGGGTTCGCCCGACTGCTTCATTACCAGGCCCATGAAGCCATCCAGGCCGGAACCTTGCGCATCGTCCTCGAAGAATACGAATTGCCGCCCTTCCCCATTCATATCCTGCACGCGCCTCACCGTCACATGCCGTTGAAAATCCGTCGATTTCTGGACTTTGCCAGTCCGCGCCTGCGCGATGCGCTGGCGCCCCTGTCTTCACCATGAGCGGCTTCGGTCATTCGTCAGTGCGCAGTGTCACTCACGAAACCGTAACTTGGCCAAGTGCATTTCAGGGGTTACCATTGGCCGATTCTTCGTTGGGGAACCTTCATGACCTCCAAGCTTCGCGGCCCCGCCATTTTCGTCGCAGACGCCCCTGCACTGGACTTTCTGAATTCCATCGCCACGCCGATGACCGAACCTGTCGACTGGATCAATGACGGTGACGGCTGGCTGGACTGGTTGCGCCAATCGGGCTGGGTCGACGAATCCGTTCTTAACACCCTGCGTGAAAGCGCGCTGCCGGGCGAGCTGGACAACGCCGCCGCGCAAGCAAGATCGCTCCGCGAGTGGTTTCGGGCGTTCGTGCTCAAACACCGAGGGCAGCCCCTTGATCCGTCGGCCGCTTCGGAACTCGGATCGCTGAATCGTTTGCTGGAACGGGATGAGAAGTACGCGGAAATCACGGCCGGCGAAGGTCTCGACGGAAAACTGTCCCTTGGCCTGAAACGGCGCTGGCGTACGCCGGAATCTTTGTTGTTGCCCGTAGGAGAGGCGATTGCCGAGTTCCTGTGCACCGAGGATTTTTCAGACGTCAAAAGCTGCGAAGGACCGACCTGCACCCTGATGTTCGTTGACCACACCCGAGGCAAGAAACGCCGCTGGTGCAGCATGGCCGCCTGCGGCAACCGCGCCAAAGCAGCGGCGCATCGGGAACGGCAGAAGAAGTCGGTTTAGGTCGGCGATTGCGGCAGCGCAAATTACCGGAACACGACACGCTCCCACAGTTGAAACTGCGCCAGTCGCTTCGCTGCCGTCGTAACCTCCGGCGTCTCCCACAGTGTGCGGCGTGCAGGGAGGTTGCGGATCACATGGCTCTTTGTAGCAGCACGGCGTGCCCATCACAGAACACAAAAGAAAAACCCCGCGCAGTCATTGATTGCGCGGGGTTCGGTGCTACCGGCTGACGCCGATTAACGACGATCCAGCCAGACGGTCTGCGCGTTGCAGAATTCGCGGATGCCGAAGTGCGACAGCTCCCGGCCGAATCCGCTTTTCTTCACGCCGCCAATGGGCACCCGGGCGTCAGAGGCGGTGTAGCCATTGATGAACACGCCGCCGGTTTCCAGTCGCGCCGCGATGTCGCGGGCCTTTTCGACGTCCGCCGTCCAGACGCTGCCTGCCAGACCGAACTCGCTGTCGTTGGCAAGTTCGACGGCATGCTCAGCATCACGGGCGACGATCAAGGACGCTACGGGGCCAAACAGCTCTTCCGTAAACGACGTCATGCCTGGCCGCACATCCGACAGGATCGTCGGCGCATAGTAATTGCCCTCGCCCGCGACCTTTTCACCGCCGAACAACAGCGTCGCGCCTTCGCTCAGGGTTTTCTGCACTTGGGCATGCAGCTCGTCGCGCAGGTCGTAACGGGCCATTGGACCGACGTAATTCGCCTCATCCAGCGGATCACCGACTTTCAGCGCCTTGACCGCCGTCACAAACTTCTCGGTGAACGCGGGCAGCACGCTTTCTTCGACGATGATGCGCTTGGCCGCCACGCAAATCTGGCCACTGTTCTGATAACGGCCGATCGTCGCGGCCTTCACGGCCTCGTCCAGATCCGCGTCCGCCAGCACGATGAACGGGTCCGAACCGCCCAGCTCCAGCACGCACTTCTTCAACGCTGCACCGGCCTGAGCGGCGATGGCAGCACCGGCGCGCACGCTGCCAGTGACGGCAACCGCGGCAATGCGTGGATCGGCAATGGCTTTCGAAACGCCTTCGTTGCCGACGTTGATCACTTCGAACACACCTTCCGGCAGACCGGCTTCGGCCCAGGCATCACGCAACAGGTACGCGCTACCCATGACGTTGGGGGCGTGTTTGAGGACGTAGGTATTGCCCGAAAGAATCATCGGGATCGCGCCGCGCATCACCTGCCAGATCGGGAAGTTCCACGGCATTACGGCCAGGATCGGGCCCAGCGGCAGGTAATCGATGTACGCCTTGTCGTTCTCGACCGGGGTCTTTTCCGGGGCCAGCATGGCCGGGCCGTTTTCGGCGTACCACTCGCAGGTGGCAGCGGTTTTTTCCACCTCGCCACGGGACTGGGCGATGGGCTTGCCCATTTCGGCGGTCATCATCTGCGCCAGTGCCTCGGCGTTCTTGCGCAAGACCTTGGCGATTTTGCGCAACTGCTCGGCGCGCACGCTGATCGGCTCCTTGCGCCAGGCTTTGAAGCCAGCGGCAGCGCGGCTCAGGGACTGCTCAAGCTCGGCAGCCTGTTCGAACGGATACTCGGCAAACACCTTGCCAGTGGCAGGGTTCAACGAAATGGCGTGAGACGAAGATGCGTGTTGCGACATGAGTAAATGCCTCCTGTGGTGGTGTGACCTTCACACTGAATGCCGTCCGACGGCCACCCATTGCTGAAGTCTTGGGACCACGATAGGCTCTCCAAACCATTTCCGATAATGAATAATTATCAAAAACACATTCTCAAAACGTGAAAGGTTGACCGCCCACATGGACCTGACCCAACTCGAACTGTTCAAGGCCATTGCCGAAGAAGGCAGCATCACCGCGGCGGCCCAGCGCCTGCACCGTGTGCCGTCCAACCTGACCACTCGCATCAAGCAACTGGAACAGGAACTGGGCGTCGATCTGTTCATTCGCGAAAAACTGCGCCTGCGTCTGTCCCCCACCGGCTGGACGTTTCTCGACTACACCCGGCGCATTCTCGATCTGGTTGAGGAGGCGCGTCAGGCCACCTCGGGGTCCGAGCCTCAGGGCGCGTTTTCACTGGGTTCCATGGAAAGTACGGCGGCCGTGCGCATCCCGTCCCTGCTGGCGGCGTTTCACCAGCGCTACCCCAAGGTCGAGCTGGACCTCTCAACCGGGCCTTCCGGAGACATGATCGACGGTGTGTTGTCAGGCCGGCTGAGTGCTGCGTTCGTCGATGGGCCACTGCGTCACCCCGAGCTGGAAGGCGTCGAGTTGTTCGAAGAGGAAATGCTGCTGATCACCGCTGCCAGCCATGATCCCGTGACCCGTGCGCTCGATGTGAACGGCAAGACGGTCTATGGCTTTCGTCAGAACTGCTCCTACCGCCGCCACTTCGAAGCCTGGTTCAAGGCCGACATGGCCACCCCCGGCAAGATCCTCGAAATGGAGTCCTATCACGGCATGCTGGCCTGTGTGACCGCGGGCGCGGGCGTGGCGATGGTGCCGCGCAGCATGCTCGAAAGCATGCCAGGCAGCCCCAACGTCCGGGCTTATCCGCTGAGCGAAGACTTCCGCTACTTGAACATCTGGCTGATCTGGCGACGGGGCGTGCGCTCGCCTGCGCTCAACGCTTTCATCGACCTGGTGCAGAGCGCCGTCGAGCATGCCAACGAGCCGCGCCTCGCCGGATGACTCCATCAGGCCTTGGTGTAACGCAGCCACACAGCGCCGCCTTCTTGAACCTCGGCAGACGACAGCTTGAGGTGCGCGGGCTGTTTCCAGGCGCCCGGCGACACTTCAAATGAAGCGGGGTGTTCGCCACGACCGTCCACCAGCGGCAGAACCAGCACGCTCACTTCGTCCACCAGACCGGCGTTGACGAACGAGCCGCTGACATGGGGCCCACCTTCGACGATCAGCCGTTTGCAGCCCAGTTCTCTGCTTAACACGTCCACCACGTGCTGGAGATCGATTTCGGTTTTTCCCGCAAACAGGTACGAAACACCCACGGATTGCAGGTGCGCGAGGTAGTCGTCCGAAACGCCCTCGGTGAGCACTTCAACCACGTGGGAACCCAGCGCCTCATTTTTCTTCCAGCCCACCTTGCCGTGGGGGTCGATGGAAATGGCATAGGTGTCGGCTTTCCGCTCGACGAAGTGATCCGTGCGCGGAATCGCACCCTTCGCCAAGCCTTTCGGATAGCCGTCGTCGTGGGCGATTTCCTGCATGGTCACGCGACCGCAGATCCAGGCATCGAATTCGAAGGTCTGGGCCAGCGTTTCGTAGAGGTCGCCCGCGGATTTCTTGAAGGCGCGGTCCCAGCCGTCGGTGAGCGCGTGGCCGTCGAGGGACGACATCATGTGGCAAATGACATAAGGCTGCATGGCAGACTCCAGCAATGGATGAGCGATGTAAAACCGACCCGGATGGCGCAGCGTTAGTTCAGCCCATCCTCCACGAGCGGCCGGCTGTCATACCGCCCAATGATCACGCCCGACGCCGCACCGCCACGCATTTGATTTCCACCAGGATGCCGGGGTGCGCCAGTTCGCTCACGCCGATGCAGGTCCAGGCGCACAGGCCTCGGGGGAACAGCCGGTTTTTCACATCACGAAACATCGGCATGTGCTGCGACATGTTCACGTGGTAGGTGGTCATGTCGACGATGTCTTCGAACGTGCAGCCTCCCGCTTCGAGCACCTGACGCAGGTTGTCCCAGGCAGCGATGAACTGTTGTTCCGGGTCGTCGATCACCTTGAGGTCGGCGGTTCTGCCGACTTGTCCGGCGCAGTACAACGTGTCGCCGACGCTCACAGCAGGGGCGTAACCGGCGCGTTCAACGAGGGATGTCATGGTGTCGGGAACAATCAGCGTACGGTCAGTCATCGGGCGGTCTCCTGTTGAAAGAAGGCGCGATTATGCCGTCGAGGGAGGGCACGCGAGTAGCGGAAGCAAAAAAAGCCCGCCCTCGATGCATTGAGGGCGGGCTTTCACGTTACGTCAGGATCATCGGGTAAGTTTGTCGTAATCCATCTCACCGGCCACTTCGCGGAAGTTCATGTGGTCGAGTTTTTTCTCGTCCTGAGCCGCCACGCGGGACGCGCCGACCTTGTCCGCGCCATCGGATGCGAGGCCGCGTTCAGGCTGGCCGTTCGCAGCGACAGCGTTGGCGCCGACGTGATCTGCTCCGTCAGCAGCAACACGATTGGCACCGACGCGATCCGCGCCGTCGGCGGCTACTCGGTTGGCTCCCACACGATCGGCGCCGTCAGCGGCTACGGAGTTCGCACCCACATGATCCGCACCGTCGGCCGCTACGCGATTGGCACCTACACGATCCGCACCGTCAGCTGCTACTCGGTTGGCTCCCACACGATCAGCGCCATCAGCCGCTACGCGATTGGCACCTACACGATCAGCGCCATCAGCAGCAACGGAATTTGCGCCCACATGATCAGCACCGTCAGCCGCTACGCGATTGGCACCTACACGATCAGCGCCATCAGCAGCTACGCGGTTTGCACCCACACGATCAGCGCCATCAGCAGCTACGGAATTCGCGCCCACATGATCAGCACCGTCAGCCGCTACGCGATTGGCACCCACGCGATCAGCGCCATCAGCAGCTACGCGGTTTGCACCCACGCGATCTGCACCATCAGCCGCTACGCGGTTCGCACCGACTCGGTCTGCGCCGTCAGCAGCGACACGATTCGCACCGACTCGGTCTGCGCCGTCAGCAGCGACACGATTCGCACCGACACGATCCGCGCCGTCAGCCGCTACGCGGTTGGCACCTACGCGGTCAGCACCATCTGCGGCTACGCGATTTGCACCGACGCGATCAGAACCGTCGGAAGCGGTGGCATTGGCGCCCACGTGATCCGCGCCATCGGACGCGGTCGCATTCGCTCCGACATGGTCGCTGCCATCAGAGGCCGTTCGGTTCGGGCCGACTTTCTCGGAGCCGTATTCCGCCACGGCCTTGCCAGTGTTCACATCGGACGCCGCATACGCGGTGGACACACCCAAAGCCAGCACGGAAACCGTCAGGCCCCAAACCCATTGCTTATTCATCGCCGATTGCTCCAAGTGTCATGTCTGTCGAGGCGGGCGAATCGCCCGGCCAGTGAATGTCTTCGACAATAAAAACGGTGCCCTCAAATAAGGACGGTCTACATTTCCAGACTTGCATGGATGGCCTGTGCAGCCAGCGAGCGGCGTTTGACTGGACAGTCGGTATCAACGGCGAACGCCCGCGTCTGCTCAGGTTAGTCCTGATTTCGGGCGTGTGCCTCAATCGCGAAGCTTCATCCGCCCGATGGCAAACTATCTGCCATTAAACGCTTCGAGTGGGCCGTGTGCTATTAGTTCTGTGGGCTTAAATAAAAGCACGATTGTGCAAGTTTTGAGGGGTACTAACAGACTTTTGAGTTATGGATATCTAATGTGTATGCGCCAAATAAGTGCAGACGGAAAAGAACTAAGGCCATAAAGGCTAACGCTATACGCTAACGCATCAGTTTGCATAGTCACTGAACGCGTCGCGTACTCTAACAAGCGCTGCACAACGCTTTTGATTACGGGCCGTGGGAGTTGGCTTGCCTACGATCTGCTGCGCAGCGGCAGTAGAACCAAACACCTCCACCCTGTCAGACAGATCGCATGCTCTGAATTTGCGACTGCTTCGCAGCCGATCGTAGGCAAGCCAACTCCTACGCCCTCCGGGCAGAATCAAAAGCGTCTGAAGCGCGCGAATTCTGCTCTTTCTTGCAGCTTGCAGCTCAAAACTCGCGGCTCAAAACTTCAAGCCACCTCAGGTCATCTCCATCCCCCCTTCCCCCTCGACATCCCGCTCCCGTTCACGACGGCGCACATGATTCTCGTACTGCGCCCGCAAGGCCGCGCCGGTTGTGGACACAGTTTCGGAAGCACCACGGCCCACGGCTTTGGCGCCCGCCATGGTCTTGTCGCCAACGAAAGAAGCTGACGTGGACGCCGCACCCTTGACGGTGTTTTGCAGGAAGGCTTCCGCGCCCTTGGTGGCTGGGTCGGTCATCACGCCTGCGGTGGTCCAGCCAGCAAACACGGCGGCCGATGCAGCCGTGTTGGTCAACTGGCTGACAACGGTCTTGGCATAAGGATTACTGAGGTTTCTGGTCGCCAATTCCTGCAACTTGCCCGCGCCCGCGAACCCACCCGCCAACGCCAGCCCGTTCTGGGTCAGGCTGGTGGCCGAAACCAGGCTGCGCACGGCTTTGCTGCTGTCGGTCAGGATGTCGATAGGCATGCCCGCGAGGCGTTTGCCGGCATTGACCGCCGCTCCCGAATAGCTGGCGTTCTTGATGCCCTTATAGGCGTCGAGCCATTCCGTTTCTTCGTCCAACGGCTTGGTCTCGGCGTCTTTACGGCCGAACACATAGGCCCCACCGCGCTGATGGTCACGGTGTTCCGTGGCTTGCAACCGGTTGCCGAATACAGCATTCGCCCCGAGTCCACCGACCGTGGAGATCGCGGTGTCCATCGCGCCCTGTGCCTTGGGATGCCCCGCCAGCGCGGTGGCCATGACCGTACGCGCTGCGTTACGGGCGGTGTAGCCCTGAATCGCCACGCCCATGTCGACGCTCTGCCGGACCAACCCCGGTGCGTGCAGCCGCTGGGAGACCGCCATCGCATCATGCAGTTTGTCCGGCGTGGTCTTGAGGAATTGATTGTCGCCGGTGACCCGGTTCATCACCCCGGTGCCCACCTGATCCATGACACCCGACAGCGCTCCGGAAATCAGCGGCGTCAGGGGTTTGAGTGGCGTCGGCAGCCAGTCGCCCTTGTTGATCTCGGGGCGGGCGTATTGCAACGCCGTGGCGGCGGCGAAGGGAATCGCACGGAACGCGCTGGACGTGTGGGTCGCCAGCCGGTCGAACTTCTCGCCCTTGGCCAGGGTGTCGGCGATGTCGCTCAGGGTTTCGCCCTCCCGCTGCAACACGCGGGCACGGCTGGTGGCGATGTCGTTGAGCTGCGCGTTATGCCGGGTCACGCCTTCGTTATGTTGGTTGATGTCATCCAGCGCCTCTTGGCTGGCGCCGGGAGGAGCCGTTTTCAAATTCTGGTAATGGGCAGAAAAAACGCGCTGTTTCAGGTAATCGGCGATCAGCGTGACTTCCGCTTGCACCAGCGCCGGAGACAACGCGGCAACCCGCCCCGCGCCATGCCCTGCGTCGGTGTCATTGACGGTGTTCGCCGACGTGCTGGCGACCGGCTGAGCGCCTTGGGGGGTTCTCTGGATTCCATTCATGGTTAACACCTCTTGTTGATGTACGAGCCAGACCGCGCGACGGGCACACACCCGCCCGTCACCCGGCCCTTGAGCGAGTCACCGATCAGCCGGGCAATTGCCCCTGACCGCTTTCGATGATCTTCGCGAAGTTCATGACGTTGTTGACGTAGTCGGGATCGCCCACGCCGCCTGCGTTGGCCAGGTCACCCTTGCTGACCTTGTCCGGGCCAGAGTTGTAGGCCCGCAGCGCGGAACCCCAGTCGCCGAACGCCTCTTTCTGATCGCGCATGTACAGCGCGCCCGCCATGATGTTGTCGTGGGCGTTGTTCACGTCGGCGTTGCCCAGCAGATCGGGGTTTTCCTTTTTCAGACCGGCGAAGGTATCGGCGTTGACCTGCATCAGGCCCGCATCGGTCTTGCCGTTGACGTTGGTGGTGTCCTGGCCCAACTGGCCACGGGACTCGGCCCAGATCTGCCCGGCCAGCACGCTCGGCGGAACGCCCGTGGCCTTCGAGGCGTCCATGATGTCGTTGCGGTACGGTTCGAGCTGCTTGGGCAGGTGCAGATCGCCGGAACCGGTGAGCGACGTATCGCCCGGCACCGCGCTGGCGGCGTTGCTGGCCGGCGCCCCAGCGCCCTCTGCACCCGACGCGCCCTCGCCCGAACCTGCGCCGGAACCCGCCCCGTCCACTGCGCCGCTCCCGGCACCGCTTCCGCTACCACTGGCCGGGTTCTGCGCCGCGAGGTTTTGCGCGTTGGACGGGCTGTTGGGGTTGTTCTGCATGAGCATCTGCATCAACTGCATCAGCAGGCTCATGATCTGCTGAACCACCCCGGCCTGTTGATCAGTGCTGGAGGCCGGGTTGCTGGCGTCCACCTGCGGGTCCTGGCTGTTGGGTGGCGCGAAGTTGACTTGGGACTGCGTCGGGCTGGCGAACAGCAACGCGCTGGGGTCGATGGCCTGGTTGCCGCTGCCACTGCTGCCGAGGCCGTTGTGCTGGCCGGATTTGCCGCTCAGTGAGGAAAAATCCGTGGGTGTGTTCAGGTCCTGCGGGGGGCGATGCGACGAAACACTCATGTTCATGATCGTTTACCTCGTTTCAGGTCAGGGAAGAATCAATGGGCCTTCGGAATGCCGAACTGGTCCAGGACCGGGTCGACATTGTGGTCGAAGGCTTTCTGCGCCTTATGCTTCTTCACGGCTTCGATGATCGCGGAGATCCCGAAACCCAGGCTCATGGCGGCGTCGGCGATCCAGCCGACCACCGGAATCGAGGCGCCGATGGCGGCCCCGGCGGCCATCCCGGCGGCTTCACCGACGACCATGCCCGCGACGCGCCCGCCGACTTTCGCCGCCACTTCACCCAACCCCGCGCGCCCGGCGGATTTCGCCACCGCGTCGTAGCCTTGCTTGGCGGCCGACAGGCCTGATTTGGTGCTGTCGTAAATCGTCTTGGCGGCGTCGGTCTTGTCGCCGCGGGCCAGCATGTCGGAGACGGAGGCGAATCCTGCGATGGACTGGAACGCTGCCGGGCCCATGTGGGAGGCCATTTTCGCGACCTGGGACGGCGCGTGGTCCTTGTCACCCTTGCTCGCTTCGTCGAGCATCTTGCGGCCGGGTTTGGAGTCCTGAAGCTGTGCGAAGGTGGACTGCACGTAGTTCTGTTGTTGGCCCTGCACGAAATCCTGCGGCAACACGCTGTCGTAGGCCGCCTTTTGCGCGTCGGCGCTATTCAAGGCTTGCTCGCCGTCGGCTTTCTTCTGGTTCAGCAGCTGCTTGACCGCGCCGCCTTCGCTGAAATTACTGACGTACGAGTCCTGAACCTTGCCTTGCAGGTCCGGGCGTTGGCCCAGCACCTGTTGCGCGGTGGGCACGTTGGCGTTCGGCCCCAGCAGGTCCTGTTGCATTTGCAGTTGCGCGGACAATCCGCCGAGGGCACTGCTGTAATCGGCGTTGGGTTTGTCCTTGCTGGTGGCCTTGTCGGCGGTGTTCAAATCAGTCTGCAAGGCCTCACCGCTGTTGACCTTCTGCATCTGTTCGTTGACGGCCTTTTGCAAGCTCGGCGTGTTGTTGACCAAGTTGCGCGACTGCTGCGGGATCTGTTGATCAAGGAAGGCTTGCACGTCGGGGTCGGCCTGCAATTGGCCAATTTTTTCGTTGAGCGCGTCTTCGGTCTTACCGGTCTTGCGCAGGTCTTCCCCGGCCACGACGCTTTGCTGGGTCTGTTGCAACTTGACCATCACCGCAGCCTTTTGCTCGCCGGTGTAGGCCGAAGGGTTGTCGAAAACGTCCTTGCCCAGCTTGCTGATGTCGGTGTTGGCGACCGAATTGAGGGTCGCGGCGTCGCTCAACACGCTGGCGAATTCACCGCCGTTGGTGGGCGCCTGTTTCTTGATCCAGTCGCTGATGTTGCTGGCGCTGAACAGTTTGTCGGGGCTGTGGGCCGCCAGTGACCGTCCTTCCAGACCGCCCTGGTCGATCTGGGTCAGGAAGCCCGGCTGCGACCAGGTCTTGGCCGCCTGTTTGAGCGGTCCGGCCAGCCCGGGGTTGTCGCTTTGGAGGGCTTTCAGGCCATCGGCGCTGGTCAGCCCGTCGACTTTGGTTTCGCCGTCTGTGCCCGCCGCGTGCTTGGGGTCGGCGGCCTTGGTCAGCGGTTCGTTGGCGCGCATCAAGGCGGCGCTGCGCACCAGTTCCATCGACTGCGGATCGGCGTCCGGGTGGTCTTTCTGATAATTCGAAATGTCTTTGTCAGCGCTGTCGGCGGCCTTTTGCATGTTCTTGGCGAAGGCGTTGAGATCGCCGTCGGTGATCTTGCCGTCCGCCTTGCCGCCGTGCTTGCCGGTGTCCACGGCGGTTTTCAGCGCCGGGTTGGCGTTGATGAAGTCCATGGCCTTGGCGGCGTCCGGGCCTTTTTCAGCCGCCATGCGCGCGGCGGCGATGGGCCGGTTCAACTCCTTGGCGGCCTGCTCGCGCTGGTCCGGCGGCAAGTTGGCGACCATCGGCGCCCAGCGTTCCAGCTCCTTGGGCGACGAGTATTTCGAGTCGTCGAGGAAGCTGGCTTCGGTGGATTTGGGTTGGTCGGTGGGTTGGCTGGCATCGGTGGGTGTCGAGGCACTGACGTCGCTGACGGCGTTGGGTTTGCTGGCGCTGGCCGGGGCTTGCGTGGGCGTATTGGCCGAGGATGTGGCCGACGATGTGGCTGAAGATGACGTGTTGGCCGGCGTGCCTTGGGGCGGGGTTTGCGGTGTCTGCGGGTGTTGGGCGTTGCCCTTGAACAGCTGCAACAGCAGGGACAGCAATTGCTTTTCAGTGGCTGCGATGTCCCCGGCAGGCTGAGCCGTCGCCGCGCCGAACTGGACATTGGGGTTCGCGCCCTGACTCAGCAACGTGCTGGCTGATTTTGCCAGTGGCAGGGATTGAGCCGACTCGCCGCTGTCGGACTGAGGTGCGATACCGCTGTAGGGGCTGTTCGAAATACGCATGGGAGTCGCCATCCGGGAATGAAGGATGGCAACTGTGTGGTCCCGCATGCAGGTCGGTTCCGGGAAATGTTTCAGGTTGTTTCATTTTCGCGCTTGATTCTGGCCGAAGGCCGTGGGAGTTGGCTTGCCTACGATCTGCCGCGCAGCGGCAGTAAAACCGATCACCTCGGTTGTGTCAGGCAGCCCGCGTGCATCGGATTTACGACTGCTGCGCAGCCGATCGTAGGCAAGCCAACTCCTACGCCCTACGGGCAGAATCAAGCGCAAGCAATGCATCAGGCCCAATATCGCCTTCGACCAGAAGCAGGAGCGGTGCTGGCGCACGCCTTGAAACACAAGGCCCAGAGCCTCCCGCCGCCCTTATTAATCCCGTTGATGTCCACCATGAAAGCGATTGTCTTCAGGTTTTTCGGGCCTCGCGTAACATCGCCTCCATCGCTTACCTCCCTTACGATCTTCCCTACAGGATTCACGACCATGACTATCCACTTGATCAATGCCGTTGCCCTCACCTCCGTCACCGTTTTCCTGGTTAACCGCGCATTCGCCCTGTACGACCTGGTCAACGCTGCCACCGTTTCCGAGCACATCTGAAACGGTCTTGCCGTTTCGGCTGCGCTCGGCCAACGCTGAGCCTGGCTGAAGAAGACCGGCCTCAACTGAACGGGTCCATCTGACGCTTCAACTGCTCCCTGGCACGGGACAGGCGCGAACGCACCGTGCCAATCGGCACCCCCAGCGAACTCGCGGTTTCCTGATAGTTGCCGTCCATTTCCAGTGACACCTCGATCACCCGCTGCATGTTCGACGGCAAGGTCCCGATGGCCTTGACCACGCGAACCAGTTGGCGGTGGCCGTCCACCTGATGCCCGATGTCCCCCTGGCTGTCGAGTTCGGTGTGGGTCTGGTCCTCCCAGCTCTCCTGATAGGGCTGACGATACATTTTGCGAAAGTGATTGCGGATCAGGTTCAGCGCGATCCCGCACAACCACGTCTGCGGTTTGCTCGCATTCTGGAACTTGTGTTCGCTGCGCAGCGCCTCCAGAAAGGTGCATTGCAAGATGTCGTCAACGTCATCCGGGTTCATCACGCGCTTTTGAATGAATGCACGAATCATCTTGATCTGATCGCTCGTCAATTGGCGGATGCCGGAGATCGGCTGGTGGCGGTTTTTAGGTTCGATGTCGAGCAGTGCGAGGCTTGGGAACATCAGGGCGCTTCCTTGTTTGAAGTGTGTTAGCCCTATAGCGATAGCCGTGCCAGCCTCAAAAATACGCTATCTGTCTGATTTTTAACGGGAATAAATTCGATCCAAAAACCATTCGTGCAAAAACTTGCGCGAAGGCACTGAATCCCTAACGGTTTTTGGCACAGATGCCGATTGTGCGGAATCGATGGAACCGTAATCCCCGGACGTCCCACTCAGAGCCCATGACCACGCTCAGAATCGTCCTATGAAGATCTCCGCTCCCGCTGCTCCTCAAGCGTTGCACACCCCTGAGCCCGCCCTCGCGAAGAACGCGGCGACGGTCACGACGCCCCCGCGCACCAACCTGCCGAACCTGGGCGGCACCTCGCCGCAACAGGTGGCCCGTTTCGCGTCGGCGCTGGTGCAACAGAGCCGCAGCCTGGGTCAGCGCGAACTGGTGGCGAGCGGCAATGCCTTGCAGTCTCGGGCGGCGAAGCTGGGGGAGTTGTATCAACTGTTGATGGGCACTCAGGATTCCGGGCTCGACGACGCGGCCCGCAAGATGCGCAAACAGTTGCAAAAGGAGCGGGCCGTCAGCCTTGAGCAGATTCTCGATTTTTCCGAAGGCGATCCCGCGAAGGCGCACGTGGTGCTTCAGGCCGCGAGAAAGCAGGCGCAAGCGGACGGCGCCACCGGCGAACACGTGGTCCTGACCCAACAATTGAAACTGCTGCGCCGCCAATACGGCCAGCGGACGCGCGCGGGAATCAACACCGCCAAGGCCTTCGCCCGCTCGGGCATCGACAACAAACGTCGCGGCGCCCTGCGCAACCTGTACGGCGTGGCCGTGTCCGGTCAGCCCAATATCACCGGCCTGATCGATGCCCTGCTCAACGAACAGGAGCAAGCCGGCGAGTTCGAACTCAACCTGCGGGACATGCGCAGCGCCCTCGCCGATGACCTCTCCGCCCTCACCCCTTCCACATCGCCCCAGCAATTGCGCACGCTGATGCACGGCCTCAACACCGCGCGCCACGTCGCGACCCTGCTGCAAAGCTGCGAACACCTGCTGGGGCGGATGCGCAACAAAAACCCCGGCGTCCAGGTGGATTCCGCCGCGTTCCTCAAACACCTGCTCGCACTGTCCGCCAAAGGCATGAGCCTCAATGAAACCCTGCAACTAACCCAGCACATTGGCGGCAAACAGCTCAAGCATCAGCTCGCGTTCCTCAACGGTCTGCGGCCGATGCTGCAGCAATTGCCGATTCTCCTGTGGCGCGACATGAAAAGCCGCCAGAACGCCTTGGGCAACCTGCTCATCCTCATGGCCGAGCTGACTCGGCTGGAACAGAACCCGCAGCAAGGGGGCCTTGCCTGATGGATCGTGTCATCAACCTGCTCAACCAACTCGCCCTGGCGGCCATGCGCCGCTCGGAAATCGTCGGCGCCTTCGTGGTGATCGCCATCGTCTTCATGATGATCACGCCGCTGCCCACGGGGCTGGTGGACGTGCTGATCGCCATCAACATCTGTATTTCCTGCCTGCTGATCATGCTCGCGATGCACCTGCCCCGGCCGCTGGCGTTCTCGACCTTCCCCGCCGTGCTGTTGCTGACGACGATGTTCCGTCTGGCGCTGTCGATTTCCACCACCCGGCTGATTCTGCTCAACCAGGACGCCGGGCACATCGTCGAAGCCTTCGGCCAGTTCGTGGTCGGCGGCAACCTGGCGGTGGGCATGGTGATCTTCCTGATCCTCACCGTGGTCAATTTTCTGGTGATCACCAAAGGTTCCGAGCGGGTGGCGGAAGTCGGCGCGCGGTTCACGCTGGACGCCATGCCCGGCAAGCAGATGTCCATCGACAGCGATTTGCGCGCCAACCTGATCAGCGTTCATGAAGCCCGCCGTCGTCGCTCTGAGCTGGGCAAGGAAAGCCAGTTGTTCGGCGCCATGGACGGGGCGATGAAGTTCGTCAACGGCGACGCCATCGCCAGCCTGATCATCGTCGCGATTAACATGATCGGCGGCATCGCCATCGGCGTGGTGCAGCACAACATGACAGCGGGCGATGCCTTGCAGGTCTACACCGTGCTGACCATCGGCGACGGCCTCATCGCGCAGATTCCGGCGCTGCTGATTTCCGTGACCTGCGGCATGATCATCACCCGCGTGCCGGACGAGGACCGCGCCGAGGCCAATATCGGTCGGCAGATCGCCGAGCAGATCACCAGCCAGCCCAAGGCCTGGATCATCGCCGCCGTGGCCATGCTCGGGTTCGCCGCGCTGCCGGGCATGCCGACGGCGGTGTTCATCGTCATTTCGATCGTCTGTGGCACGGGCGGCCTGCTGCAACTGCACCGCGCCAAACCCCAGGCGGAACAGGTGCAGGCGGTGGCCGTGGCGCCGGAGATGAACGGCCGTGAAGACTTGCGGACCTTTTCGCCGAGTCGTCAATTCGTCCTGCAATTCCACCCTAGCCAGAACCCGGCGCAGGTCGAGGCGCTGGTCAGCGAGATCCGCCAGCGCCGCAACCGGCTGGTGGTGCAATACGGCCTGACCCTGCCCTCCTTCATCATCGAACAGGCCGAACACCTGCCTGCGGATGAATTCCGTTTTTCGGTCTACGAGGTGCCGCTGCTCAAGGCGACGTTCACCCAAAGCCACGTGGCGGTGGATGCGCGGATGGTCGAAGAATCGCCGGACGCCGGGGTCTACGGCAGCGTCGAACGGCAGGAAGGCCAATGGCTGTGGCTGCCTTATGACGACCCGCAACTGCAAAACCATGACGTCGAGCGGGTGGACGCCATGACCCTGATCATCGAGCGCATGGAGCGCGCCTTGCAGTCCTGCGGTCCGCAATTCATCGGCTTGCAGGAAACCAAGGCGATTCTCGGCTGGCTGGAAAGCGAACAGCCGGAACTCGCTCAGGAAATGCAACGGGTGCTGCCGCTGGCGCGGTTCTCGGCGGTGTTGCAACGTCTGGCGTCGGAGTGCGTGCCGTTGCGGGCCATCCGGGTGATTGCCGAAACCCTCATCGAACACGGCCAGCACGAACGGGAAGTGACGGTGCTGGCCGACTACGTGCGCATCGCCCTGAAGTCGCAGATCTACCACCAATACTGCGGCGCCGAAGGCCTGTTGGTGTGGGTCCTGACCCCGGAAAGCGAAGGCATCTTGCGCGACGGCCTGCGTCAGACCCAGACCGAAACCTTTTTCGCGCTGGACAACGAGACCAGCCAGTTGCTGGTGCAGCAGCTGCACATCGCCTTTCCGGTTCGCACCGCCGAACGCGCGGTGCTGCTCGTGGCTCAGGACCTGCGCAGCCCGCTGCGAACGCTGTTGCAGGAAGAGTTCTATCACGTGCCGGTGCTGTCGTTCGCCGAAATCAACAACGCTGCGCAGGTCAAGGTGCTGGGCCGCTTCGACCTCGAAGAAGACCTGGAAGCGCTGGACAACGAGTACGCCGCGTGAGTGGCTGGAGAGCGTCGCATGTTTGAATTACGGGTGTTGACCGGCCTGCATCAAGGCGCTGCCCTGCCGCTGGTGGGTGAGCAATGGGTGATCGGCTCGGATGAGGAGCAGGACCTGGCGCTGCACGATCCGGGTGTCGAACAGGTGCATTGCCGCTTGCAGCGCCAGGGCGAAGGGTTCGTGCTGAACGCGGCCGAGGGCCAGATCGGCGATCAGGAAGGCCATCGCCACGCGACCGCCGAGCTGATTCCCAACACCGCGTTCGTGCTGGGTTCGGTGTGGCTGTGCGTGTCGGCGGCCGAGGATGCGTGGCCATCGGTGCCGGTTGTCATCCCGCAACCCAGGGTCGAAGCCGCGCAGGAAACGCCCGTGACCGAGCCGCCCGACCCTGCACCAGACGCCCGTAGCAGCGCACCCCCGCTGGAAAAAGTCGAGTCGCGCTCAAGGCTGTTGAACCGCACCACCGGGGTCATCGTCGGCGTGTTGTTGGGCGTTGCTGGCAGCGCCTGGAGCCTGACGCGCAGCAGCGGCAGTCCGGACACGGTGGCCGCCGTCGCCATGGTCCAACCGTCGAAGCCTTCCGCAGCAACCACGAAACCCGCCTTGAAACCCGTCGCGGAACCTGCTTCAAAACGTATTCACCTGGCCAATGTCGACGACACCCGGCGCCAGCTCACCACCATGCTCAGCGACCGCCTGCTCAGTGGCGTCGATGTGCAGCAGACGCCCGAAGGTCTGGTGTTGAGCGGCAACCTGAAAGCCGAGTCGCAGGTGGTGTATCAGCGCATGCTGCAACGCTTCAAGGACCGTTATGACGCCCCCGTCGGCGTGATCGACAACGTCACCACGTCCAGCAAAGGCCTGCCGTTCACCATCGTGCAGATCATGTCCGGGCCGCACGCGCATCTGGTCACGGCGGACGGGCATCGGCTGTACGTCGGCGATGAACTGGCCGGGTTGCGCCTGACCCGCATCGACGACAATCGCATTCAGTTCGACGGCGAACGGCATTACGAGGTGAACTGGTGAACGCCGCCCTCGATCACTGGAAAACCGGCCACGCCCGGCGTCTGAACGGGTTTTCCGCCGTGCAGGTCAGCGGCCGCGTGAGTGCGGTGAGCGGGATTTTGCTGGAGTGCCAGATTCCGGCGGCGAAGGTCGGGGACCTGTGCGAAGTCAGCAAGGCCGACGGCAGCACCATGCTGGCGGAAATCGTCGGTTTCACCCGCGACTGCACGTTGCTCAGCGCTTTGGGCACGCCGGACGGGATTCAGGTCGGCGCGCACATTCGCCCGCTCGGCATGGCCCACCGTATCGGCGTCGATGACAGCCTGCTCGGCAGCGTTTTGGACGGGTTCGGCCGGCCGTTGCTGGAGGATTCTCTGGGGGCGTTTGCCGGTCCCGGTGATCGTCGGGTGACGCTTCCGGTGATCGCCGACGCCCTGCCGCCCACCCAGCGCCCACGGATCACCAACGCGTTGCCCACCGGCGTGCGGGCCATCGACAGCGCGATTCTGCTGGGCGAAGGACAGCGCGTCGGGCTGTTCGCCGGGGCCGGGTGCGGCAAGACCACGCTGATGGCCGAACTGGCGAGGAACATGGACTGCGACGTGATCGTCTTCGGCCTTATCGGTGAACGGGGTCGGGAATTGCGCGAATTTCTGGATCACGAACTGGACGCCACGTTGCGCAGCCGCTCGGTGCTGGTCTGCGCCACGTCCGACCGTTCCAGCATGGAGCGGGCCCGTGCGGCGTTCACCGCGACCGCCATCGCCGAGGCCTACCGCGAGCGCGGCATGAAGGTGCTGTTGCTGTTGGACTCTCTGACGCGTTTCGCCCGGGC
This sequence comes from Pseudomonas salicis, assembly GCF_057128705.1. Lineage (NCBI taxonomy): Bacteria > Pseudomonadati > Pseudomonadota > Gammaproteobacteria > Pseudomonadales > Pseudomonadaceae > Pseudomonas > Pseudomonas salicis. The sequence continues at coordinate 624,871 of NZ_JBSKHU010000001.1, read as the reverse complement.
CCAACGGGAAATCGGCATCGCGGCGGGCGAACCGTTGGGCCGGGGTGGCTTGCCGCCGTCGGTGTACACACTGTTGCCGCGTCTGGTGGAACGGGCCGGGATGAGCGAAAAGGGGTCCATCACCGCGCTGTACACCGTGCTGATCGAGCAGGATTCGATGAACGATCCTGTGGCCGACGAAGTGCGGTCGCTGTTGGACGGTCACATCGTGCTGTCGCGCAAACTCGCCGAACGCGGCCACTACCCCGCGATTGACGTGCAAGCCAGCATCAGCCGGATTCTCAGCAACGTGACTGGCCGCGAACACCAGCAGGCGAACAACCGGCTGCGGCGGCTCATGGCGGCGTACAAACAGGTGGAAATGCTCCTGCGCCTCGGCGAATACCAGCCTGGCGGCGACCCCGTGACCGATTGCGCGGTGCAGCTTAACGAACCGATCAACGCCTTCCTGCGCCAGGATTTGCGCGAGCCGGTGCCGTTGCAGGAGACGCTTGAAGCGTTGATGCAGCTGACGTCGCAGTTGCCCGACTGAGGTGAACGTGCCGTTGCAACTGACTGCACACGACACCTGTGGGAGCGAATCGGCAGGCACAGACGACAGAGCTTCATCGCCTGAAAGACCGCTTCGCGAATGAATTCGCTCCTACAGAGAATCGCGTTTCAACCCGTCGGCCCGGGCCTGGCTGCAACGCACGAAACCTGTGGGAGCGAATTCATTCGCGAAAATGCGTCAGGCGACGGAGATATATGAGCTGTACCGGCCTCTCGTCGGGATGCCGCCCAGAATGAATTCGCTCCTACAGGGGATCGCGTTTGAACCTGTCGGCTCGGGGCTGACAGCTGGAGGTGTTTGATGGAAGAAGAACTCGAAACCGATCCGCAACGCCTGGCGATGGAACAGGTGATCGGTGTGCTGACGCCGTTGCGTCAGCACCGTCAGGCGAGTGCCGAGCGGGCGCAGCGTCTGGCGCAGCAGGCGTTGGAGGCGATGCAGGTGCAATTGCAGGAAACGCGCGAGGTGTTGAGCCAGGAGCGGGTCAATCAGCGGGAGCGGCGTCAGGTGTTGAGCGAGGTCAACCTGAACAAGACCATGCCCTTGAATGACCTCGACCGCTGGCACGAAAAGGAACACCGCATGCTCGACCGCCTGGCCTATATCCGTCAGGACGTGGAGCGGCAAAAGCTGGGCATCGACGACCAGCGCCAACGGATCACCGAGGCCATGACCGCCGCGAAGGCCGCCCAACGGGCCGTGGAGAAACTGGCCTGCCTCGCCGAAGCCGTCAACGAACAGAGCTGATTTTCAACGATAAGGTTGAGCCCGATGAACCCACCGATCAAATCGCCCCCTCGCCCAGCTGCACACCCTGCGCAGCGTCCGGCGTCGCCTGAACTGTCCACGCTGGCCGACCGCCTCACGCTGAGTGGCGCCCGCCGATCCGATGTCAGTCGCCCCACCACGGCATGGCCTCAGTCCACCCCCAACGACGCGCTAAACGCCGACGGCCTGTTTTTCTCGCAACTGCTGGTCCCGCCCGTGAGCGAAGAGCCCGATCATTCAGGCTTCGGTGGCAGCGGTTTCAGCCTGTTGCCTCCGAGCGAAGGCGTGCCGACCCAATTGATCCACGCACTCGCCGAGCGCCTGCCCGCCCAACCCGACGGCCCGTTCAGCGTGACCCTGCTGATGCCGACGCTGGGCAAGGTCCAGGTCAACGCCAACAAACGCGACAACCAATGGAACGTCGAACTGGGCTTTGCCCGAAAAGGCGTGCTCAAGCGCGTCCAGCGCCACCAACGGGCCTGTGAAACTGCACTGGCCGACGCACTGGGTCATGACGTCGACCTGTCTTTTCACGAGGAACTGCCTGCATGAACGCCCTGACTTTCCGCCAGATCGATCCTCACGCCGCGCACTTCAGTCGCCAACTGGGCGCCGGGGCCACGCTGGCCTTCAGCGCGCAAGGCCTGCCGGGCGAACTGACCCTGCGCCCGATGACCGCCGAAATCACCGAGCCTCACTCACTGACCTGGTTCGACAGCGCCCTTGGCATCCTGGGCCTGAGCGACGCCGACGCCCTGCTCAGCCTGCTCGGCGAGCTGCCCGTCACCCTCTCCGGCGAACCTCAGCCGTGGTACTGGCAGGTGCTCAATCAGCGATTCAGTCCGGTCATCGCGGAACTGCTTTCGCCCCTTGTGCCACTCAGCACTGACACTGCACTGCCAACCGCCGCCGTGACCTGTCGGATTCAGCTGCAATTGGGCGATCAATGCCTGCACGGGGTGATCCGCGCCACTGCCGACGTCCTGCTCCGCGTGCTGCAAGGCGCTGACTGGCACCGACATCGGCAAGCGCTGGACGAGCAATGGCCGGTCCGACAGCCGCTGGAATTGGGCGAGCTGTCACTGAGCCTGGCGCAGCTCGCGTCACTGCAACCCGGTGACGTGCTGCTGCCCACGCTGAGCCATTTCGACAGCGACGGCCAAGGCCGCCTGAACCTCGGCGGACGGCAATGGGCAGTGCACACCGACAGCGACGAACGCCAGCTGTATGTACGGCTCAGCCACGAGGAAACCCTGGAACATGGCCAATGAAGCGCTCTACGACGAAGAGCTGGACACCCTGACCGACGAGGATCAGGACGTTTCCCCCGTGGCTGACGACGGCTACGAAGACCACGGGCAACCCCTCCACGAAGACCCCGCTGAAACGGATTGGGCACACCCCGCCGACGCCCCGTTCGAAGACACCCTCGACACCCCGACTGCCGAGTCCCAGCCGCAACACACACTTGACCCGCTCGATCACCTGCCCATGGCCTTGACCCTGCGCTGCGGCCACCTCGACCTGACACTCGGCGACCTGCGCCGGATCGCGGCGGGCACGGTGCTGGAAGTCAGCGGCATCGCCCCCGGCTACGCGACGTTGTGCCACGGCGACCGCGTGGTGGCCGAAGGCGAACTGGTGGACGTCGACGGCCGCCTCGGCCTGCACATCACCCGCATGGCGTCGCCCGCATGATCATGGACGGGATGAACCCGGTCATGCTGGCGCTGTTTCTCGGCGCCCTGTCGCTGATTCCGTTTCTGCTGATCGTCTGCACGGCCTTTCTGAAAATTGCCATGACCTTGCTGATCACCCGCAACGCCATCGGCGTGCAGCAGGTGCCACCGAACATGGCCATGTACGGCATCGCCTTGGCGGCGACCATGTTCGTCATGGCCCCGGTGGCCCACGAGATTCAGCAGCGGATTCACGAACACCCGCTGGAAATGGGCAGCACCGACAAACTCCAGGCCAGCGCCAGCACGGTGATCGAGCCGCTGCAACGGTTCATGACCCGTAATACCGACCCCGACGTCAGCGCCCACCTGCTGGACAACACCCAACGCATGTGGCCCAAGGAAATGGCTGATCAGGCGACCAAGAGCGACCTGCTGCTGGCCGTCCCGGCGTTCGTGCTGTCGGAATTGCAGGCCGGGTTTCAGATCGGCTTTCTGATCTACATCCCGTTCATCGTCATCGACCTGATCGTTTCCAACCTGCTGCTCGCGCTGGGCATGCAGATGGTCTCGCCGATGACCATTTCCCTGCCGCTGAAACTGTTGCTGTTCGTGCTGGTGCAAGGCTGGACACGCCTGCTCGACAGTCTCTTTTATTCGTACATGTGAGGCGGCCCATGGAAGCGTTGGCGTTGTTCAAGCAGGGCATGTTTCTGGTGGTGATCCTCACCGCGCCGCCGCTGGGCGTGGCTGTACTGGTGGGGGTGATGACGTCACTGGTTCAGGCTTTGATGCAGATTCAGGACCAGACCCTGCCCTTCGGCATCAAACTGGCGGCGGTCGGCCTGACCCTGGCCATGACCGGGCGCTGGATCGGTGTCGAACTGATTCAGTTCATCAATATGTCATTCGACCTGATCGCCCGTTCCGGGGGCATGCACTAGATGCCCTTCGACGCACAGGGGCTGTTTGAATTGATGCTGGGCATGGGCCTGGCAGCGGCGCGCCTGTTGCCGTGCATGATTCTGGTCCCGGCGTTCTGCTTCAAATACCTCAAGGGCCCGCTGCGCTATGCCGTGGTGCTCGTGGTGTCGATGGTCCCGGCGCCCGCCATCAGCCGCGCGCTGTCTTCCTTTGAAAACGACTGGTTTTCCATCGGCGCGCTGCTGCTCAAGGAAGCGGGGCTGGGCACCTTGCTCGGCCTGCTGCTGTACGCGCCCTTCTGGATGTTCGCCTCGGTGGGTGCCTTGCTCGACAGCCAGCGCGGCGCTTTGAGTGGCGGGCAGCTGAACCCGGCCCTCGGGCCTGATGCAACCCCCTTGGGCGAGTTGTTTCAGGAAACCCTGATCATGCTGGTGATCCTGTCGGGCGGCCTGTCGCTGATCACCCAGGTGATCTGGGACAGCTACCAGGTCTGGCCGCCCACCGCGTGGCTGCCGGGCATGACGGTCGAAGGCCTGGACGTGTTTCTCGAACAGCTCAACCAGACGCTGCAACACATGATGCTCTACGCCGCGCCGTTCATTGGCCTGTTGCTGCTGATCGAAGCGGCGCTGGCGATCATCGGCCTGTACGCGCAGCAGCTGAACGTGTCGATTCTGGCGATGCCAGCGAAGAGCATGGCGGGCATCGCGTTTCTGCTGATCTACCTGCCGACCCTGTTGGAACTGGGCAACGGCCAGATTCTGCAACTGGCCGATCTCAAGCATTTGCTGACGCAATTGGTGCCGGTGCCGTGAGCGCGCAGCCGATAAACAGGGGCAGTCGATGAGCGAAAAAACCGAAAAAGCCACGCCCAAACAGCTGCGCGACGCCCGGGAGAAAGGCCAGGTCGGGCAAAGTCAGGACCTGAGCAAACTGCTGGTGCTGCTGGTGGTCAGCGAGGTCACGTTGGGGTTGGCCGATGAAAGCGTGGCGCGGCTGCTGCATTTGCTGTCGCTGTCGTTTCAGGGGATCGGAAAACCCTACCTGCACACCCTCGAACAGGTGGCCAGCGAAGGGGCCTCGGTGCTGGTCGGATTCATCCTCAGCAGCGTCGGCATCGCGGTGCTGATGCGGCTGGTGGGGAGCTGGATGCAGATCGGCTTTCTGTTCGCGCCCAAGGCCTTGAAGATTGACCTCAACAAGCTCAACCCGTTTGCCCACGCCAAACAGATGTTCTCGGCCCAGAGCCTGACGACGCTGCTGCTCAGCATTCTCAAGGCGGTGGCGATTGCCGCGACGTTGTATGCGGTGGTCAAGCCGTCGCTGGGGGCGTTGATTTTGCTGTCCAACACTGACCTGACGACCTACTGGCATTCGCTGTTGCAGCTGTTCCGCCACATCCTCCGCGCCACTTTGGGGCTGCTGGTGGTGATCGGCGTCATGGACTTCGCGTTGCAGAAGTATTTCCACGCGAAAAAGCTGCGCATGAGCCATGAGGACATCAAGAAGGAATACAAACAGTCCGAGGGCGATCCCCACGTCAAAGGCCATCGTCGGCAACTGGCCCACGAACTGCTGAATCAGGCCCCGACCGCGCCACCGAAACCCGTGGAAGATGCCGACATGCTCGTGGTCAACCCGACCCACTACGCCGTCGCGTTGTATTACCGGCCGGGAAAAACGCCGTTACCGCTGATTCATTGCAAAGGCGAAGACGACGACGCCCTGGCCCTCATCGCCCGAGCGAAGAAAGCCGGGATTCCGGTGGTGCAAAGCATCTGGCTGGCGCGCACGCTGTACAAGGTCAAACCCGGCAAACACATCCCCCGCCCGACCCTGCTGGCCGTGGCGCACATTTATCAGGTCGTGCGGCAGCTGGAGGAAGTGACGGACGAGGTGATTCGGATTGAGGAGGAGTGATCCTTCGGCCAGCATCAAAAGCTTGAACTGCGCCATTCAATACCACGCCTCACGGCATCGGCCGCGTTTCCTGTGACATGAACTCGGTGATCCGCCCCCGCAACCAGCGTTCGGCAGGGTCGTTGTCGTGGACGCCGCTCCAGACCATCGACAACTCGGCCGGCTCGATGGGAAACGGTGGGTCTTCGGCCCGCAGGGCGCAGCCTTCCACCAGCGCGCAGGCCGCGTAATCCGGGACGGTCGCGATCAGCTCGGTCCCGGCCAGCAAGGCGCGCAAACCACTGAACTGAGGCACCGCCACCACCACCCTTCTCGCCCGCCCGACCTTGGCCAGGTCCAGGTCGATGTTGCCGCTCAGATCCCCCGAGAACGACACCATGGTGTGCGGCCGCTCGCAGTAGTCGTCCAAAGTCAACGTGCCGGGACGCTTGTCGCCCCGCAGCACTTTGCAGCCGATGTCGCGCAGTTTCTTGCGCTTGGCGTTGGCCGGCAGTTCGGTGGTGTAACTGATGCCCACCGAAATTTCCCCGGACGCCAGCAGCGACGGCATCAGCAGGTAATTGGCCCGGCGCACCACGACGATGATCCCCGGGGCCTCTTCCCGCAGGCGCGTCAGCAGCGGCGGAAACAATCCAAACTCGGCATCGTCGGAGAGCCCGATCCGGAACACGTCGCAACTGGTCGCCGGTTCGAACTCCTTGGCGCGGCTCACGGCCCCAGAAATGGTGTCGAGCGCCGGTTGCAGCTCCTTGAGAATGTCCAGCGCACGGGCCGTCGGCTCCATCGCCCGGCCGTTGCGCAGCAGCAACGGGTCGTCGAACAAATCGCGCAAACGGGCCAGCGCGGCACTGATCGCGGGCTGGCCCATGAACAGCTTCTCAGCGACGCGCGTCAGGTTACGTTCGAACATCAACGCTTCGAAGATCACTAACAGGTTCATGTCGACGCGGCGCAGGTCGTTGCGATTCATGGATCGGTTCCGGTGTAAGCATGAGGGAAAGGCCCGCGCTGGGCGGCGCACGGTTCGAGCCCGTCAACAATGCACAACACGCGAGGCACTGTAAACGGCTCGGGCAGATATACACAGTCGGTTGCCGTACGGCTTGCATGAATGTGCTCTTCGTGACGTTGACGCCTTCATTTATCACGCAGCACTCCCGGACTAAAACGCGCACAGGGCATCAATCCCCGCGCGTCCGTGCCTGCCACATTGACGGCTTGCGTGTTCACTCTTCAGAAGGCCGTTTCATGGCAAGCCGATTGTCCCTGCTGTCCCTGGCGCTACTCACCACTTCCCCGACCTTGATGGCCGCCACTGCCCCCGATGATCAGGGCTTCCTCGCGGGCACTTCACTGAACATTCTGGCGCGCAATTTCTTCCTGCAGACCGACTATCGCACCGCGCATCCCGATCAGAGTTATCGACAGGAATGGGCCCAGGGTTTTATCGCCAACCTGCAATCCGGGTTTACCCAAGGCATGTTGGGCGTTGGTGTCGATGCCCACGGTTTCTATGGCCTGAAGCTCGACAGCGGCCGAGGTCACGCCGGGACCGGGTTGCTGCCGCTGGACAGCGACGGCCGTGCCGAAGACGATTACGCCAGCGCCGGCGGTGCACTGAAGCTGCGGCTCTCGAACACCACGCTGAAGATCGGCGAGATGGAGGTCGAGACGCCGGTCCTCGACACCGGGGACAAACGCCTGCAACCGGAATACGCCACCGGCCTGTTTCTCGACAGCCGGGATGTCGACGGATTGAAACTGGTCGCTGGACACTTCAACGCGTTCAAGAACGAAAACGCCTCCACCGCCCACGGCGATTTCGATGGCTATGGCGCCAGCACCCGGGGTCGCGCGTTCTCCCTGGCGGGCGTGGAAAGCACGGGCGACGGACCGTTTGGCGGGTCGGTCTATGGCTCGCAACTCACTGACACCTGGCGGCAGTATTACGGCAACCTGCACTACCTTGCCGTGCCATCCGACAACAGCTCATTGCTGACGGATGCCAACGTCTATCGCACGCTGGATCAAGGCAGCGCCCGGGCCGGGGCCATCGATAACACCGCCTGGAGCCTGTCGACGAAATACAGCCTGGGCGGTCAGGCGCTCACCCTCGCCTATCAAAAAATCGATGGCGACACGCCGTTCGACTTTGTGGGGGGCGATTCGATTTACCTCGCCAACTCGATCAAATACGCCGACTTCAACGGCGCCCACGAGCAGTCCTGGCAACTGCGCTACGACCTCGACGCCAGCGTGCTCGGCGTGCCAGGCCTGAAATTCATGACCCGCTACGTGCGCGGCAGCCAGATCGACGGCACCCACGCCCCTCAAGGCGCGGTGTACCAGCCGTTCGACGAAGAGACGGGACGTTTCCAGCCGGTCCAGGGCAAGGGCGGACGGCATTGGGAGCGCGACATCGACGTCAAATACGTCGTCCAGTCAGGCCCGGCGAAAGACCTGCTGTTCAACCTGTCGCATGTGTCCCATCGCGGCAACGACGCGCAAGGCGGCGATGACATTGATCGGTGGTACGTGGTGGTTCAATACCCATTGAATGTCTTGTAGCGCTGCAGTGATCACCCCGCACACGCCAACACGTGCGCCTTGGACCGTCGCCAGTTGAACGGCGTAATGCCCACCACTCGGGTGAACACGCGGGTGAAGTGCGACTGATCGGCGAACCCGCAATCAAGGCTGATCTGGGAAATGGTCAACGCCGATTCGCTCAACAGCCCACGGGCGCGGTCCAGTCGCATTTGCAGGAACCAGTCGCGGGGGGACAGGCCGGTGTTTTTCTTGAACGCCCGTGAGAAATGGCTGCGCGACAACGAGCATTCGCTGGCGATACGGGCAATCGACAGGCCCTTGTCCATCTGGCTGGCCATCAGCTCCTTGGCCCGCCGCTCCTGCCATGGAGACAGCGCCACGCGCTCGGCCGGGGTCTCGGTCTCAGGGCGTTCCGCTTCCGAGGCCACGCGATTCGACAGCTCACGCACCACCTGTTCCAGCAGTTGTTGCTCGCCGTCGGGCAAGGCACGCAAAGACGCCAGCAACGCGTTGTACAAAGTCGAGTTGATTGCATTCATTCCGGGCTCTCCAGGTCGCAGGGGGCGGTCTCTGGAGTCTGGTGCGCAGAGGCCTTAAAGTCCTTCTCCGGGTATTAAATGTTCTGAATGGTTAATAATCCGCGCCTGCCAGGTAGCCCGACCCAGACCCTTTCAGGACGTTTAAGGCGCCGCACAAAGACGCTGTCGCCCGAGCGGTTTAAGGTCTGAACATGCCAAGGCCCGGTTCGTTGCGAGGGACGCACGTGACCACCCGATATGTTGCTGGAATCTCGATCCCCGACAGCGCGATGGCCCGTGCGGCGACCGAGTTGATGCGGGCGACCCAGTCCGGACTGATGTTCGAAGCCGCCCGACGCACCTTTGTGTTCGCCAGCCTGATCGGGCAAGGCCGTGAATTGCGGTATGAGCCTGACCTGCTGTACATCGGCGCATTGTTTCTGCGCATCGGCGTGACGACGCTGTATCGCCATTCCCAGCAGCGCTTCGAAGTGGACAGCGCCGACGCAGCGGCCCAGTTCCTGCGAGGTTATGGCCGCTCCCGCGATGACATCGCCCTCGTCTGGGACGCCATCGCCCTGCACACCACCCCCGGCATTCCCTCGCACAAACCGGCGTTGACAGCGCTGCTGGCGGCGGCCGTCGACACCGACTTGCTTGGCACCCATTGCCAGGCGCTCTGCCCCGGTGTCCTCGCCTGCGTACTCAACGCATTCCCCCGCGAAGCCGGATTCAAGATCAAATTCCTGCATACGCTGGCCGAGGGACAACTGCACCGACGGCAAAGCACCTACGGCACGATCAACGCCGACGTGCTGGAGTTTCATGACCACCATCTGAATGCGGGCGGGTTCTGCGAACGGTTGCTGGCGTCGACCTGGCCCTATTAAGCGACGAGTTTCGAGCGGCAAGCTTCAAGCTGTGCGCGGAGGTCTCAGGTTCAGCGCTCGCCGCTCGCGACTTAAACCGCTGGGAGGGTGAAGACGAACGTGGCGCCGCCGTAGCGCGCAGGCATGACGTACAGCTGGCCGCCGTGGGCGTTGACGATGGAGCGGCAGATCGCCAATCCCATGCCCATGCCTTTGTCCTTGGTGGTGTAGAACGCGTTGAACACCTTGTCCATGTCCTCAGGGGCGATGCCCGGGCCGGTGTCTTCCACGCTCACCACCAGATAATCATCGTGCACCGCTTCGCTGGTGATCGACAGGCGTCTGAGCACCTGGTCGCCCGCGCTCAGGGCGTCCAGCGCGTTGAGGATCAAGTTCAGCACCACCTGCTGCAATTGCACTTCGCAGCCGTAGACCTGCAACGGTGAGCGGGTCAGGTGGCTGGTCATCAGGACTTTGTGTTGCTCCACCTCGACCACGGTCAGCGCCACGACGTGACGGATCACGTCGTTGATCAACAGCCGCCGTCGCTGCTGCGCACCTTGTCGCGCGAGAGACTGCAGGGCATTGACGATTTCTCCGGCACGCCGACCGTCCTGCACGATGTCCCGCAGCCCGGACAGCGCCTCATCGACCCGCGGGGTCTCCCGGTTCAACCAGCGCAGGCTTGCTGCGGCATTGGACACCATCGACGCCAGCGGTTGGTTGATTTCGTGGGCAATCGACGCCGCCAGCTCACCCATGACCGTGACTTGCGACACCCTCGCCAGTTTGGCCCTGGCGTTGCGCAGCGCGGTTTCAATGTCGTGTCGGCGAGCGTTTTCCGCCATCAGCTCCTGATGCAGTCGAGCGGTCTCCAGCGAGATGGCCGCCTGCCCGGCCAAGAGCTCCAACACCCCGGCTCTGTTGGCCGTGAACACCCCCGGCGCCAGATTGTTTTCCAGGTACAGCACACCGATCACCTGGCGCTGCTTGAGCAACGGCAGGCACAACGCGGACCGCACACGATGCTCGTCGAGGTATTCATCGTCGCGGAAGTAGCCGTCGGCGGAGACATCCTCGATCACCAGACGCTGTTGGGTACGCATCACCCGGTAGAGGATCGACAGGGGCAAGTGCGCCTTGCTGGGGGTCAGGTTCACCAATTCGATCTGCAGGCCGCCATCGTCGTCACGGCCAATCGCGTGGATCAGCGGCGCCTCGTTCTTGACCAGCATCAGCAGCGCCCGCTGTGCACCGGCATGCAGAATGGTGGTGCGCATGAGGATTTCGATCAGGCGATCCTGCTCGGTCTCGTCACTCAATGCCTGCGCCGCTTTCATCACCGACGCGAGGTCGAGCGTGTCCTGTCCTCCGGCAATGGTGACACTGACGCGAGATGCCAGAATCGCCTCCCGCTGCCGCGCCTGCGTGATCAGCGCGTGCCGGTACGCTTCACTGCGCGCCGGCGCCAGGTCGTGGCCCAATGCGGGAATGTCCTGAAGCCGTTGCCACTGGCAGTTGCACGAACGCAGGTCCGCCAGCAGATCAGCCGCGCTTTGGTAACGGTCGTCCGGGTTCTTGGCCAGCAACTTGAGCACCAGCTCCGACAGCGCGGGAGGAATGTCACCGCGATACAGGCTGAGCGCCGGTGGCTGTCGCGCCACATGGCAGTACACCCATTCGACGGCGTCGCGGGCCTCGAACGGCAAGTGGCCGGCCAACCACTCGTAAAACGTCATGCCGAGGGAGTAAAGGTCGCTGCGCTGATCGGCGTGACGCTCGACCCTGCGCGATTGCTCCGGGGACATGTACGCCAGCGTGCCGCAAATTGAATCCGACACTGGCAGAGCGCCCGAAGGGTGGGCCTCGACGCTCAGTCCAAATCCGCTCAGCCGCACACTGCCATCGGTCCCTTCCACCAGATTGCACGGCTTGATGTCACGGTGCAGCAGCCCTTCTGCGTGAAGGTGCACCAAGGCCGACGAGGCACCGATGGCCAAGTGTAGAAAGCGTTCGATCGTTAAGGGTTGATCGGCCAGTTCGTGCAGCGGCTGCCCGCCCGGATCGCTCGACACCAGCAGCAGGCCATGGCCGCTGGGCAATGCGTCGGACAACAGCGCCAGCGGTTGCAGCGCCCACCGGGGCGACAACCGGGCCGCGAGGGAAAACTCATGTTCCAGCCGCCGCGTGGCATTGTCACTTGCGCTGGCGGCCGCACTGATCACGCGCCACTGCTGACCTCCGCCGTCGGTGAGCCTGACCCGGAAATGACTCAGTTCGCCGTCGGCGAGCAGCCATTCCCAGACGAGCTGCCCCCACCACTCCGGCCCGAAGAGCGCGTCGTGGGGAGCCCTGCCTGATGGCGCATCAAAAACGCTGCTCATGAAAGCCCTTGTTGAGATTCAACGTCAGGGGCCGGATCGTGCCCCGCGGACCGTGCCTGAGTTCGACAGGCGTAAACAACAACGTGGAAGTCATCGGTCCTGCGAATCATAAGCACAACTTTGTCGGGCGGAAAGTTGACGCGATTGGCAGGTCACACGACATATAAACTTCAAACTACTGAAGATGTATAAATGTGCGGTTATTCATTGCGTCATGACACCGAGCCGCTCGTGCATCTTCAAAAGTTCGATGACATTGCGTGCGTTCATTTTTGCCATGACATGTTTTTTGTGAACTTTGGCGGTCACTTCGCTGGTGCCCAATTCGACGGCGATCTGTTTATTCATTTTGCCGGTGATCAATAAACCCATGACTTGTCGTTCACGGGGCGTCAGGTGATTGAAACGGTCGCGCACGTGAAACGTCAGGCGGCGTTCCGACAGGTTGAGCGCGTCGGCGGCCAGCGCTTCGCGCACCAGGTCCAGGAGGTGCTCCGGTTCGAATGGCTTGGTCAGGAACTCATGGGCCCCGGCTTTGATGGCCTTGACCGACATGGCGATGGTGCCGTAGCCGGTCATGAAGATGATCGGAAAATGCAGGCCGCGCACCTGCAATTCATCCTGCAAATCGAAACCCGTGCCGTGGGCGAGATTGACGTCGAGCAACAGGCAGGTCGGGGCTTCATCGAGCGGGTGCGCCAAAAAGGCGGCGGCGCTGTCGAAGGCGCTGCACGCGATGTCCTCCGAATTCAACAAGCGCTGCAGCGCGGTACGGATGGCCGCGTCGTCATCGACCACATAGACCCGGGGTGTCGCGTTCATAAACTCTTCCGTCTTCAGCGGCTCAACGCCAGTGCTCTGTGTGCCTGAGGATGATACCCGTCGGGACCCAACGGAACAGCCCTGAGCGGTTGGATATCGCCCTGTGCAGCGACGGGAACACGGTAGCGCGGGTCGAGCCTGAGGGTTTCGCCGGCGATTTCCTGGGTCTGAACCACGCGCAGGCAGGCCCGCGTTGCCGCCAGCATGCAATAAAAACGGAACGGTCCTTGGGCCGACACCACCAATAACGACTTGGTCGCCAGCCTCACCATGCAGTCCATGATGCACGCCCGGGCGAGCGTCGCGCACTGCAAGGCATGGCACGCCTGCTCCAGCGTGAACGGGCCGTCCAGGTCGGCGAGCAGCCTGAGCACCGCACGTTCGTCCCGGCTCAACAGACGATAGCTCCAGGCCAGCGACGCATGCAGCGTTTGTTGCCGTGGCGGCGCGGTGCGCAGGCTCGCGGTCAGCAGATGAACGCTGTCGTCCAGACTGGCGACCAGTTGATAAAGACCCAGTGCCGTGGCCCGTGCCGCCGCCATTTCCAGCGCCAATGGCATACCGTCCAGACGCCGACAGACCTCACCCACCAGCTCGACGCTGTAATCGTCCAGTTCGGTGTCGCCGCTGCCGCCCATGTGGCAGTCCAGCGCCCGCCAATGCCGGAGAAACAGCTGAGCGGAGGTGCTTTGCAACACGTTTTCGCGGCTGGCGTCCGGTGCGGGCGCCGTCAGCGGCGGCACTTGCACGCTGCGTTCGCCGGCAATCCGCAGGGGCTCACGACTGGTGGCCAGCAGCCGTGCACACGGCGCGCCCCGTAACACGGCCTCGACCAGCCCGGCGACCTCGTCGATGAGGTGCTCACAGTTGTCGAGGATAATCAGGCCCGGATGGCGAATGATGTGTTGGCAGAGGCTCGCCGCCAGCGGCTCACCCTCGACGGGCTCAACGCCCAATGCGGCCGCCAGCACTTCGCACAGCCGATCGCCCCGTTGCAACTCGGCCAGCGGCACGAAACACACCGGCATTGCCTCGCGGTCGATACGCTGCTGGCCGAGCACCACCGCCAGACTGGTCTTGCCCACGCCCCCCGGCCCGATCAGGGTGACCAACGCGTGGCCGTCGCTCAAGACGGCCTCCACCTCGTCCAGCAACGCCTCACGCCCCACCAGATCGACGCTCGCGGGCAGTCGATGCCTGGCGCTTGATGGTCCCCATCCCAAGGCTGTTTCCCGCGCCTTGGGCAACGGGTCCTGCAAGATGGCGTCAGGCCAGACACCCTCGCCGCCCAATAACAGGTAGCCACGACCGGGGATCGTGCGAATCAGGTCGCGGTCAGCGCCCAGCGCCTTGCGCAGTGCCGAAATGTGCACCTGCAAGTTATTTTCCTCGACGATGGTGTCGGGCCACACATGCTGAAGTATCTGTTCCTTGCTGACCAGTTGCCCCTGACGGCGAATCAGCATTTCCAGAATATCGAACGCGCGGGTGCCAATGCGCAGGGCAACGCCGTCTTTGAAAACGTCCCTGAGGTCCAGGGACACAGTAGCCTGACCGAGACTTATCATCTTATTCACGCAGTCCTTAGAGTGGATTCGCACGCCCTGAATGCGTCGAACGTGTACGAGGCCATTGGGCTCCCGCACTCGAACAACGTCGCCGATCCATTTTTAGTCAGTGAACATCTAATCAGTAAAAAACATTAACCGATATTATCCGTAGGGGTAGGAACTTGTAATCCATCCGTCTAACGCGTGCTGAATTTCGGTGAGCTTAATGATCGTTAGATAACGATTAGTTGGTCACTGTCGCTCGCCAGTGACCGGCACTGACAGCACCTGTCGCTGACGACTGCGCCAGGCACTGGGTGTTTCCCCGGTCAATCGGGTGAACACCCGCGTCAAATGCGGCTGATCGGCGAAGCCACAGTGCTGCGCAATCTGAACCAACGGCATGGGCGGCAGGGCGCGCAGCAATTCCCGCGCCCGCTCCACCCGAATCTGCAACAGCCAGGCGTGGGGCGCGACGCCAGTGGCCTGTTTGAATGCCCGGGAGAAATGGCTGCGCGTCAGCGAGCATTCCTGGGCAATGCGCTCAACCGACAGATCGCCGTCAAGGTGGCTGGCGATCAGCTCCTTGGCGATCGCCAATTGGGTAGGCGTGAGGGAGGCGTGAAGCTTGCCTGACGCCGGGGCGACACGCCCATAGCGGGCGATGGCGTGGCTGCTCATCGCCATCAGCACATGATCGAGAAACAAACGATTGGCCATGTCGGGACGTTGCAGCGCCGGGAGCATGGCGTGGGCCAGGTGATACAGCACGGGGTCTTCGGCGCCGCCCTGCTCGTAACGGAACACGCCGATCTTTTGGGCGCCCTGCTCGGCCTGCAACGCGTCCAGCGCCTGCCGGGGCAGCGTCACGCGCAGATTGTCGTAAGACGAACGATGCTGACAGCGCAGTTCATCGCCCATGAACGGCAACGCGACAGAGCCCCGGAGATGGCCACCGGCGTAGCTCAACCGGCGCCCGCGCCAGAGGCGGTGGGCGGCAAAATCCTGCAACTGAACGATGATCGAGAAGGCATCGACACACGGGATGTCGATGATCTTTTCAGGGTCGGGGGTCGCCTGCTGAATGCGCACCGCGGTGAAGGCATCACCGCTCAGTTGCATGATCCGGGGAGTGTTCAAGGGCCAGTCCTGTGTCAGTAAAGGGTGCCAGTGCAGTCGCCCACTCCCTGTGCCCAGGCGACTGCGCTCATCTTAGTCGATCAGCGGCACATGGGGAGCGCGCTGATACGGGCCGTATTCCACCGGCACCCACTGGAAGCGTTTGCCCAGGGCTTCGATGTGCCCGGTGCCGGGGAACGGCAGATGCGCGGCGGCGACCCAGCGCTTCTTGCTGGCGGCTTCGCTGAACACCGCGTCGCGGCTGGCGATCGCGTTCTGGCTGTTCTCGTCAAAACTGATGCTGACTTCCGGGTGTTCGAACTGCACGGCGAGGTTATGCACCAAGTCACCGATGAAGACAATGGATTGGCCACGAGACGTGAACTGGTACGTGGTGCTGCCGGGGGTGTGCCCCGCTTCGAGGGTGGTGTGCACTTCCGCAATGGGCGACTCGCCGGGGGTGAACGTCTTGAAACGACCGGCAGCGACGTAGGGAGCGGTGGAATCCTGCGCGATGTTGAAGAATGCCCTGGCCTGTTCCGGCACGCGGGACAGCGCCGTCGGGTCCAGCCAGTAATCGGCCTCAGGCTTGGCGGCGTACACCGTGGCGTTGGCGAAGATCGGCTGTTTGTTGCCGTCGACCAGGCCACAGACGTGATCCAGGTGCAGGTGGGTCAGAAAAATCGTGTCGACCTGCTCCGGTTCATAGCCCGCCGCCTTGAGGTTGCGCGTCAGCATGCCCGCGGTTTCACCGATGCACTGGCCCGCCCCGGTGTCCACCAGAATCAGGTTCTTCCCCGTGTTGATCAGAAAGGCATTGAAGGCGGTTTGCACCCCCGGTGTTTCGATGGCACGCCGAGCCAGCAGCGCGCGAATCCGCTCAGGGGACAGGCCTTTGAGCAGTTTTGGCGACAGGTCGTTGTAACCGTCGAACAACGCCGTGACTTCGTAATCCCCCACCGCCAGCCGGAAATAGCCCGGCACCTGGGTTTTCTGCTGGGCGGGCGGTTGGGCACTGGCCAGGGTCGAGCACAGCGCAAGGCCCAGGCCAGCGGCATGGGCGAGCGAAAACAGGGATGAGTGCATGGGACGCCTCAAAGCAGGGTTAGAAGAAGCGCCGATGGTGCAATCCCTGCCGATCCAGTGATTGAAGCGCTGTGCTTGTTTCGAAGCGACGCGGCGACGGCCGATGACGGTAGACTCCGCGAGCGATCGGTTATAGACATGCCGCCATCACTGTCCCTAACATCCCCGCGTGTCGTGGCGACGTGCCCTCTCCCGTGGAATTCCCTTCATGCCCTCAGCCGTTCCTCATTATTCGCTGGCCTGGAGCCTGCTTCTGCTTTTGGCAGATGTCGCGGCCTGGCACCTGCTGGCCGACCGCAACCGGTTGACCCGGATCGGCATCCGTCTCATGGGTTTCGTGGCCTACAGCCTGGTGATCGCCAGCGCAGGCGTGAGCCCACTGGAAGCGCCTGCCTGGCCCGACAACAGCGCCATGCAATTCGCCGCCACCGCGCTGGCCATCGTCTGGTGGATGTACGCGGCGCGCACCCTCACCGTTCTGCTGGGTCTGGTGTTGACCGGCCGCGTCGGCCACAGCGGGCGACTGTTGCAGGAGGTCATTGGCGCAGTGGTCTTCCTGATCGCCATCGTCGCGGCGGCCGGCTACGTGCTGCAGCTGCCCGTGAAGGGGCTTCTGGCGACCTCCGGGGCGATGGCGATCATCGTCGGCCTCGCGCTGCAGAGCACACTGAGCGACGTGTTTTCCGGAATCATCCTCAACACCACCAAGCCCTATCAGGTGGACGACGCGATCTCCATCGACGGGATGGAAGGCAAGGTCATGGACATCGACTGGCGCGCCACGCACCTGATGACCGGTGTCGGGACCATGGTGGTGATCCCCAACTCAGTGGCGGCCAAGGCAAAAATCGTCAATTTGAGCCGACCGGTCAATATTCATGGGGTGTCGATCACGGTGATGATGTCTCCGCACATCCGGCCCCGCCGCGTGCTGGATGCCCTGGAGCGTGCGTTGCAAGGGTGCAGCGCGTTGTTACAGACGCCACAACCCCGGGCGGTGGTCAAGGACACCAGCCCGACCACCATCGAATATTCGATGACAGGCTTCATCAGTGACCTCAATAACAAGAGCGACGTGCGCAATCTGCTGTTCGATCTGGCGTATCGGCACCTGGAAGCTGCGGGTATCGCCTGGCAATCGGAGATCACCGCCGAGGCCATGTCGCGACCCAGGGCGTTGCTGGACGAGGTGAAGGTGTTCAGGGCCAGCACCGCCGAAGAGAAAGACGAACTGGCGCAAACGATGGTCGCTCGGGAGTTCGCCACCGGTCAGACCATCATGGACATGGGAGACGAACCGGACGGGCTGTGGGTGATAGCGACCGGCGTTGTCTCGGTGAGGATTCCCGACGGCAGGGAGATGATCGAGGCCGGGCGCATGGGGCCGGGGGAAGTGATGGGCGTGCAGAACGTGCTCGACGACTCGCCGTCCGAGGCGCGCTTCATCGCCCTTACGTCCTGTGTGATGTACCGCATCGAAAAAGCCGCCACGCGCAAGGCGATGGAGCAGCGGGCGGAAATCACCACGGCACTCAACAAGTTGCAGGCGGTGCGCCAACAGAACAGCCAGC
Source organism: Pseudomonas salicis (assembly GCF_057128705.1). Classification (NCBI taxonomy): domain Bacteria; kingdom Pseudomonadati; phylum Pseudomonadota; class Gammaproteobacteria; order Pseudomonadales; family Pseudomonadaceae; genus Pseudomonas; species Pseudomonas salicis. The sequence goes on along the minus strand of NZ_JBSKHU010000001.1, from coordinate 606,558 downwards.
ATGTTTTGCTGCGCAAGCCGGTGGCGATCAAGAAGAATCACTTTTTGGGCTGGTTGCAGAAGCGCTGAACGATTCGGGCGTGCGGGCAAGCCAAGGGAAATGCCACTGCCGGTAAACCCCCACCGCGACTGAAGATGGAATGAAAGAGACTGGCGACGCATCAGGATTAAATCGTTAGCCTGCTTTCATTTCCGTTGGCCTCGGGCGATGATGGCGCACTCCCACCGCGCCTGCGAAGAGCCCTCATGTCTGCCGCCCTGCCACCCGAAACGTCGCCTCAGCACACGAATTCAACGGCGATCACCCTGCAAATCGTCTCCATCGTCCTCTACACCTTCATCGCCTTCCTGTGCATCGGGCTGCCCATCGCGGTGATGCCCGGCTATGTCCATAACCAGCTGGGTTTCAGTGCGGTGGTGGCCGGTCTGGTGATTGGTTCGCAGTACCTTGCCACGCTGTTCAGCCGCCCTGTGGCGGGCCGGATCTGCGACACCATCGGTACCAAGCGGGCCATCGTGTACGGGCTGGCAGGCATCGCGATCAGTGGCGTGCTGACCGTTTTGGCGGTCCTGCTTGAACCGTTCGCGGGCATCAGCCTGTCCATTCTGGTGATTGCTCGGGTGATCCTCGGCGGGTCGCAAGGTCTGGTGGGCGTGGGCACCATCAGTTGGTGCATCGGCCAGGTCGGTGCGGAACACACGGCACGTTCGATTTCCTGGAACGGCATCGCGTCCTACGGCGCCATCGCCATCGGCGCGCCACTGGGCGTGGTGATGGTCAACACGCTGGGGTTCGTCAGCCTCGGCCTGGTGTTGACCGTGCTGGCCGCAGGCGCGCTGCTGCTGATTCGCAACAAACCGCCGGTGCCTGTGGTGCGCGGCGAGCGCATGGCGTTCTGGTCGGTGTTCGGCCGCGTCGCACCTTATGGCCTGGGCCTCACCCTGTCCTCCATCGGCTACGGCACCCTCACCACCTTCATCACGCTGTATTACGTCAGCCGGGGCTGGGAAGGCGCGGCGTGGTGCCTGACGGTGTTCGGTGTCTGCTTCATCGTGGCGCGGCTGTTTTTCATCAACGCCATCACCCGCTTCGGCGGCTACCGTTCGGCCATCGTGTGCATGTCGGTCGAGACCGTCGGACTGGTGCTGTTGTGGCTGTCGCCCAACACCACTGTGGCGTTGATCGGCGCGGGGTTCGCGGGGTTTGGTTTGTCGCTGGTCTATCCGGCCATCGGCGTCGAAGCCATCAAACAGGTGCCCAACAGCAGCCGAGGCGCGGGGCTGGGGGCCTATGCGGTGTTCTTCGATCTGGCACTGGCCATCGCCGGGCCGCTGATGGGCGCGATTGCCCTCGGCATGGGCTACGACTGGATCTTTTTCTTCGCGGCGGTGCTGTCGATTCTGGCGTTGGGCCTGACCGTGCTGCTGTCGCGACGCCCCGCCGTAGACACGCGGCTCTAGCACGACACCGGCCAAACGGCATCGCAAAACGCTGAACTGCCCGGACCCGAGCCGGTCGGAACTAGCACATCCCTCGCAAAAGGAGCGTGCGTGTGACTTCCGATCCTGCTGGTGTCCACCTTCCCCCCTCGGACATGTCGGGCGTACGGGACGTTCATCGTTTACGCGTACTGACGGTCAACACTCACAAGGGCTTCACGGCCCTGAACCGACGTTTCATCCTGCCGGAGCTGCGCGAAGCGGTGCGCAGCACGGGGGCCGATCTGGTGTTTTTGCAGGAAGTGCTCGGCGGCCATGATCGCCACGCCGCCCGCTATCACGACTGGCCGACCCTCTCCCAATACGAATTTCTCGCCGACAGCATGTGGAGCGACTTTGCCTACGGCCGCAATGCGGTTTACCCGGAAGGCCACCACGGCAACGCGATTCTGTCCAAATACCCGATCCTGCATTACCGCAATCTCGACGTGTCGATCACCGGCCCGGAGCGACGGGGCCTGCTGCATTGCGTGTTGCAGGTGCCGGGACACGACGAGGTGCACGCTATCTGCGTGCATTTGAGCCTGCTGGAAAGCCACCGCCAGTTGCAGCTGGATTTGCTGTGCGCGCTGCTGGACTCACTGCCCGAACACGCGCCGGTGGTGATTGCCGGGGATTTCAACGATTGGCAGTTGCAGGGCAACAAACGCCTGGCGCGCTGCACGTACTTGCACGAGGCCTTCGAGCAAAGCCACGGGCGATTGGCTAAGACCTACCCTGCCCGCTTCCCACTGCTGCGGCTGGACCGGGTTTACCTGCGCAACGCCACCAGTCACAACCCGAAAATCCTCGGGACGCGGCCGTGGACGCACCTGTCGGATCACCTGCCGCTGGCGGTCGAAGTGCACATGTAAACGCCCGTATTCAAGGCGCTGGCATCGTTTCGCCACTCCCGCCGTTTGTCCGGTAATGCCGTGATTGTTTAAACCAACTGCCGCTTGATTCATCCCATTTAATGCGAGCCACATGACTCGCCCTTCTCATAACAAGAGGTACGCAATCATGGCTAACACCGGAAAATCGAACCCTGGCAACTTCTCGAACGATCGCCAAAAAGCCTCCGACGCAGGCAAAAAAGGCGGCCAGGCTTCAGGTGGCAGCAACATGGCCAACGACCGGCAGAAAGCAACCGACGAAAAACGTCCGGACGCCAGCAAAAAAGGCGGAATGCCACAAGGCGGCGCAGGCCGTAAATCCTGATCAACGTCTGATCAGCGGAACGAGCGAGGGTGAGAGCCCTCGCTTTTTTTATGCCCGTGGGTTGGATCGGTCACGCGTCCGGGTCGATCAGCGGCACCGTGGCGTCCCGGTCGAACTGCGAACCCGGGTCTTCATTACCGGGGTCGTTATCGACGTCTACTTCAACCTCTTCTTCGTCCAGCGGAACAGCGCCACGGGGCACGGCGTCCGGGGTTTTGTGCGAATGAGTGTGCATGGCAGGTTCCTCGTGTCAGGCGGGTTCTTTGGCGACCCGGTGTGTGGATGAGTTGAGCTTAGCTGGCGCTGACCGTCCAGTGCGTGGCGCCTTCGGGAAACTGCAGCTGTTCGACCCGATGGGCGATGCCACAGGCCAGTGAATCTTCGGCCCGAATCACCTTTTCCTCCGATGACAGGCAGCGGCCAATGTCCAGCGGGGTCATCGCCCCGTCGGTTTCACTCAAATAGATGTTCACGTACCGCTGCAAGTCGTTGTCCAGGCTGCGCAGGTATTCGCGGATGCGTGAGTGATCCACCGAACTCTGGTTGAAGTACCAGCTCATCGGGTGGATGAGAAACCGGGAGTGAGGACAGACGATGCGCTCCTCGGCGGCGAGGTAGATGACGATGCCCATGGATTCGATGTTGCCGCTGTTCAGTGCGCGGATCGGCACCTTCAGTGACTTGAGAAAGTTGTAGATCGTGAAGCCCAGGGCCGTGCTGCCGCCTGCGGTGGAGAGGTTCAGCAGCAGGCCGGTCGCGCCCTTGTCGAGGGCTTCCAGACAGCGGTCGCGGAAATGCTCGGTGGTGGTCTGATCGACCCCACAATGGAAATGGACGATGTGTTCGCTCATCGACGGCCCTCCCTTTCCGGTTATCGACGCGGTGTAATGGGTTGGAAGGCGCGCAGACCGCAAAAGTTGCATGGTGCCGCGACGCCGCCTCTGCAGCAGCCCGGCTGGGTCATTCACAATAGCGTGCCGAGTTGAGAAACCTGTGGGAGCGAATTCATTCGCGAAAGGGTTTGGCAGACGACACACCTGCGTCGGATGTACTGCCTTCGCGAATGAATTCGCTCCCACAGGGAAAATCTGCGGCGTGGTGTGACACGTGTGCCCACCCTCCACACGAACCATAGAACTCCTGCCGCACGGCATGATCTGTACAACACGCCGGGCATTTTTTCCCGGCACTCCATGACCCCGGACAGGACACTTTCATGAGTCTGCACGACAAGATCATTGGCCGCCTCGGCTTTGGCGCAGCGCCTCTGGGCAATATGTTCCGCGACATCAGCGAGGAAGAAGCCGCCGCCACGGTGCAATCGGCGTGGGATCAGGGCATCCGCTATTTCGACACGGCGCCGCTCTACGGCTCGGGCCTGTCCGAGCAACGGCTGGGCAAGGCGCTGGCCCATGTGCCGCGCGACGAATACACCCTCAGCACCAAAGTGGGCCGGTTGATTTCCGACGAACTGGACAGCGAAACCCGCAGCGGCCCGTTCAGCGACGGTTTGAAAAACAAAATCCTCACCGATTATTCCGGCGACGCCACGCTGCGTTCCATCGAGGCCAGCCTCAAGCGCTTGGACACTGATCGCCTGGACATCGTGTTCGTGCACGACATCGCGCAAGATGCCCACGGCGACGAGTGGATCGAGCATTTCAACATCGCCCGCACAGGCGCTTTCCGCACCCTCACCCGCCTGCGCGAAGAAGGCGTGATCAAGGCGTGGGGCCTGGGCGTGAACCGCGTCGAGCCGTGCGAGCTGACGCTGGACCTGAGTGAAGCACAACCGGACGGTTTTCTGCTGGCTGGCCGCTATTCGCTGCTGGACCACGACCAGCCGCTGCAACGCCTGTTCGCCAAGGCCCGTGAGCACAACGCCGAGTTCGTCGTGGGCGGGCCCTACAGCTCGGGCGTGTTGGTGGGCGGCAAGCATTTCGAGTACCAGGAAGCGCCGCAAGCGATGCTCGACAAGGTCGCGCACATTCAGGAAATCGCCCGCCAGTACCAGGTCGAGATCAAATCGGCGGCGCTGCAATTCGTACTGGCCAACCCGCTGGTGGCGGCGGTGATTCCTGGCGCGAGCCGGCCCTCGCGAATCATTGAAGACGTTGCGGCGCTGAATGCCCAGGTGCCGGACGGCTTCTGGCAAGCGATGCGTGATCAAGGCTTCATTGCGCCGCAGGCTCCGGTGCCGATGAAGGATTGAAGATCCACCCGAGACGTCGGCGAACGGTTCGACGTCTCACCCGCCGAATTCCAAGGTGGCGCGGTTTTCGCTTCAGCGGTAGGCATGTATCCCATGATCACCGCTTGAGACCCGCCCCCATGCGCATTTTGATCGTCAACGTGAACACCACTCAATCCATGACCGACACCATTGCCGAGCAGGCGCGCAGTGTTGCGTCACCCGGCACGGAAATCATCGGCCTGACGCCACGTTTTGGTGCGGAATCGGTGGAAGGCAATTTCGAGAGTTACCTGGCGGCAATTGCCGTGATGGACCGCGTGCTGTCCTACGATCAGCCCTACGACGCGGTGATTCAGGCCGGGTATGGCGAGCACGGGCGCGAAGGCTTGCAGGAATTGCTGGACGTGCCGGTGGTGGACATCACCGAAGCGGCGGCGAGTCTAGCGATGTTGCTGGGACACACCTATTCGGTGGTGACCACGTTGGACCGGACCGTGCCGCTGATCGAAGACCGCCTGAAACTCGCCGGTGTGTTCGAACGCTGCGCGTCGGTGCGAGCCAGTGGCATGAGCGTGCTGGAGCTGGAAGACAGGCCGGACCGCGCATTGGAGGCCATCGCCGGGCAGGCGGTCGACGCGGTGACGCAGGACAAGGCTGAGGTGATCTGCCTGGGTTGCGGCGGCATGGCCGGGCTGGACCAGCTGATTCGTGACCGTGCGGGCGTGCCTGTGGTCGATGGCGTGACGGCCGCCGTGGCGCTGGCGGAGTCGTTGGTGCGGTTGGGGTTGAAGACCTCCAAAGTGCGGACGTATGCGAATCCGAGGCCGAAGAAAGTGATCGGCTGGCCGTTGAAATAACGGACCTGTAGGAGCGTGGCTTGCGAACGCCGAGTGGTCGCCTGTTTCGGGCAAATCGTTTACCATCCCCGCCGCCGGTTTCCACTCGGAATTAATAGGGAATCCACGAGCCGTGCCCTGTGTCATCGGGCGCGCTCAAACGGAACTGTCCCCGCAACTGTAGGCGTCGAGCCGTGCTTCCTGTTTGCCACTGGGTTACCGCCCGGGAAGGCCGAAGCACGGTGATGAAGCGCCAGTCAGGAGACCTGCCGGCAAGCGTCAATCATTCACCGGCGGGGTGTCCGGGAAGGACTCCCGTGCGCGGTGCTTGCCTCTTTTCTTCGGCTGCCGTCAGGGTGTGCTTTCCAGTGCCTGTTTCGTCGATCACAGGCTCACTGGAGAAACCCCGATGTCGCTGCGCCGCTTTGCTCCCTTGTTCACCGGTCTGACGCTGTCGAGCGCAGCGTTCATGTCCCCCTCCGCGTTGGCTGCACCGACCCACTACCCGTTGACCCTCGACAACTGCGGCGTGCCCCTGACCTTTGCCCAGGCGCCTCACAAAGCCGTGACCATCGGCCAGGCCGCCACCGAAATGCTCTATGCGCTGGGCCTGAGCAACCGGGTCATTGGCACTTCCCTGTGGTTCAACGACACCCTGCCTCAATTCAAGGACGCCAACGCGAAGATCGAGCGCCTGGCCGACAACGCGCCGAGCTTCGAATCGGTGATCGGCAAGCACCCGGACTTCGTGCCGGTGCAGTTCGAATGGATGGTCGGTCCGCAAGGTGCGGTCGGCACCCGCCAGCAGTTTCACGACCTGAAGATCCCGACGTATATCCTGCCGTCCGACTGCGAAGGCAAGAACAATCTGGTCGGCGCTGACGGGACTCGGCTTGAAGCGTTCCGCATCGACGCGCTGTACAAAAGCATCGCGCAACAGGCGGAAATCTTCGACGTTCAGGATCGCGGCCAGCAACTGATCGATGGCTACAAGGCCCGTCTGGCTCAGGCCATCGAACACGCCAAGGCCCATGACGCGAGCAGGGTTTCGGCGGTGTTCTGGTTCTCCAGCCCGGACATCAACACCGATCCGTACGTCGCCGGGCGCAAAGGCATTCCGGGCTTCATGCTCGACACACTAGGCATGCGCAACGTCATCGATTCGGACGAAGAATGGCCGACCGTGGGCTGGGAAACCATCGCCAAGGCCAACCCGACGATTCTAGTGATCGCGCGCATGGACCGTCGCCGCTTCCCCGCTGACGATCACGAAAAGAAACTGGCCTTCCTCAAGTCCGACCCGGTGACCCGCAACATGGACGCCGTGAAAAACAACCGCATCGTGATCATGGACGCCAGTGCGATGGAGTCCAGCGTTCGCCTGTTCGACGGCATCGAGCAACTGGCCAAGGCCACTGACGCGCCATGAACATCCTGAACGTCGTCCGCTCGCTGGGCCATGGCCTGTGGGTCAGCGCGTTGCTGATACTGGCGGTGATCGCAGGCGTGGCCATCGGCGAAACGGCCATCAGCGTCCCGGTGATCTTTCAGGTGCTGGCGAACAAGCTGTGGGCGGCCGGTTATGCGGTCGATCCCATCGACGAGGGCATTGTCTGGAATTACCGGCTGACCCGGGCCATCGTCGCGGCGGCCTGTGGCGCGGGCCTGGCGATGTCCGGCGTGGTGCTGCAATCGTTGCTGCGTAACGCGCTGGCGGACCCTTATCTGCTGGGGATTTCCGCCGGGGCTTCGACCGGCGCGGTGTTGGTCGCGATCATCGGGTTGGGCGCCGGGGCGATTTCCTTGTCGATGGGTGCGTTCGCCGGGGCCATTGCCGCGTTTGCCCTGGTCGCGTTGTTGGCACGGTCGTCTCGGGCCTCGGGCAGCCAGGCGGCGACGGGGCAAATCATCCTCGCGGGGATCGCCGGGTCGCAGCTGTTCAATGCGCTGACGTCGTTCCTGATCACCAAATCCGCCAGCGCCGAACAGGCCCGGGGCATCATGTTTTGGCTATTGGGCAATCTCAGTGGCGTGCGCTGGACCTCGGTGGCGCTGTCCGTGCCGGTGGTGCTGCTGGGGTTGGTGGTGTGCCTGTGGCATCGGCGTTCACTGGATGCATTCACTTTTGGTGCCGACTCGGCGGCTTCGCTGGGGATTCCGGTGCGTCGGGTGCAGACCCTTCTGATCGCCACCGCAGCGTTGGTGACGGCAGTGATGGTATCGATGGTCGGCTCGATTGGCTTCGTCGGACTGGTGATTCCCCATGCCGTGCGCATGGTCGTCGGGGTGCGGCATGCGCGGCTGTTGCCGTTGAGTGCCTTGAGCGGCGCGCTGTTCTTGATCGCCGCCGATGTGCTGTCGCGGGTGCTGATCAAGGGCCAGGTGCTGCCCATTGGCGTGATCACGGCCCTGGTCGGCGCGCCGGTGTTTGCACTGATTCTGATGCGGGGAAATCGCGCCCGATGAACGCTTCTGTCGAACAGGCCGCCAGCGTGCTCAGCGCGGTCAATCTGAGCTACAGCGTCAAGGGCGCGACGTTGCTCAGCGGCGTGTCATTGTCGATTCGGGCGGGGGAAAACCTCGGCGTCGTGGGCCCTAACGGTTCAGGCAAATCGACCCTGATCAAGTTGCTGGCCGGGTTGCAGACGCCCACCTCAGGCGAAGTATTCCTGCACGGGGAACGGTTGTCTGCCATCCGCCGTCGCGACCTGGCGCAGCGGATGGCGGTGGTCGAGCAACAAGCTGAAACCGGCGATTCGATCAGCTTGCTTGAAGCCGTGGAGTTGGGGCGCACGCCGTGGCTGTCCGCGCTGGCGCCGTGGAGCGCGGAAGACGCGCGAATCGTCAGTGAGGCGATTGCCGATGTGAGTCTTGAGCCCCTTCGTCATCGAGCCTGGCACACGCTGTCGGGCGGCGAACGGCAGCGGGCGCACATTGCCAGAGCATTGGCGCAACGGCCGCAGATCCTGTTGCTGGACGAGCCGACCAACCACCTCGACATTCAGCAGCAACTGTCGATTCTGCACCTGGTGCAGCGCCTGCCCGTGACCACCGTCATCGCCCTGCACGATTTGAATCAGGCGCTGGCCTGTGACCGGTTGGCCGTGATGGACCGGGGGCGACTGGTGGCGTTGGGGTCACCGTTCGAGGTGCTGACGCTGGAGCGATTGCGGGACACATTCGGCGTATCGGGGCATTGGTTGACCGACCCGTTCGACGGGCAGCGGGTGTTGCGCTTGCGTACCCACATTGCCTGAATCACAGGGGTGTCTGACACCCCTCGATTCTCGCAGTGGATCGCGGTGCTGCATTGAATGGCGCAGGCCTCAATCCCGCAAATGCTCCAACCCCGCCAACATCAATTCATGCTGGCGAATGCTGTCCAGGCTGGTGGGGGATTCCGAGGCGTCGGGCACGGCGTGCCAGACCACGAAATCCCGCTGCACATCGAGAAACAGGAAATACTCGTTGAACACCTCAGCCTGCGAAAACCGCCGCTCCAATGCATCGCGCAATTGCTCGGGGCGCAGGGCGCGGCCTTCGATGTGCAGGGCGATGCCCCAATCCCGGTGCTCTCGACGGCTGACGAAGGCGATGCCGGTTGCCACTGGCCAGATGGCCGCGCGTTCTGCGGCGACGTGGGCGTAGAACGCTGCCTTTTCCGATACCCGAATCATGCTCAGTCCTTTAATGGCACAACGGTGAAGTCTTGCTCGTGGTCCCGCTCGTCGATGCCCTGGCGCATGTCCGTCGGCCACCAGATCACCAGCTCACGATCGTTGGAATCCGGGCGCTTGCAGGCGTAGCCCGAGCAGCCCGAATGGCTCGCGCAGCCGCCCAGGGTGGCGAACAGCACGAGCAGGATGATGTAACCGCGCAGGTTCATCGTGTGGCCCCCTTGAGCAATGATGGACGGTTTTTGCCGGACTTGGTCGAGACCTGCGGCTGGCGGACCGCAATGTAGATTTCACTCTCCGCGCCCGGTTGCAGCCAGGCATGGGGCCAGGCACTGACGCCCATCACCCAGCGGCCGCCGCAACGGCTTTCGTCGATGCGCACCGGTTTCGCGGTGGTGTTGTGGGCGACCACCACGGCGATGCCCCAATCCTTCTTCGCAAACCACTGCGAACGCTGACGGTCCAGTTCCAGACCCGCACCGGGGTCGCACAGGCTGTCGGCTTCGAACGGCAGCGCCTCGCCACTGTTGAAGCCCACCGGCGCCACGCCATCGAGCAACTGCGTGAACGCGTTCTGCACGTCGCCACGGGTCGGTTCTTCACCGCCGTCGCGGCGCTGCTTGATGCGCTTCATCTGATCGTCAACGTCGTGGGGATTGCTCAGCTCGACGTAACGCGAGGGGTTGACCTGATCGCCAATCAGACGCGGGGTCAGAATGAACAGGCGTTCACGCTGGTTGGTTTCCCGGGTGCGGTTCTGGAACAGCAGCTTGCCGATCACGGGGATGTCTCCCAGCAACGGGATCTTGTTGACCTTGTCGTTGGTTTCCAGCCCGTGAAAACCGCCGATCACCAGCGAACCGTGCTCGGCGATCACCGCCTGCGTGCTGACGTTGCCCTTGCGCACCGCTGGCTGATCTTCGTTGATGTTGGACGTATCGATCTGGCCGTCTTCAATGTCCACGATCAACTGCACCTGAGAACTGCCGCCCTTTTCCAGCGAGCGAGGGATCACCTGAAGGCTGGTGCCTGCCGTGATCGGTTGAATGTCCGCCACCCGCTCGGACGTCGCCGTGAGGAATTCGGTGCGGCTGAAGTCGATCACCGCTGGCTGGTTTTCCAGGGTCAGGATCGACGGGTTGCCAATCACCGACGCCGCGCCGTTGCCTTCGAGGGCGTGCAGGTCGGCGGCGAACTTGCCGGCGTCCTGAATGAACAACGTCGAGCTGGTGCCTTGGGAAAATAGATTCGCCCCGCCGCTGACGCTGCCGGAATTGAAATTCCAGCGGCTGGACAGTTCGGCCAGTTCGTTGCGATCGATGTCGAGGATCACCGCGTCGATCTCGATCAGGTTGCGCGGGGTGTCCAATTCCTTCACCAGCTTCTGGTACATCGCCTTGCGTTTTGGCAGATCGTAGATCAGCACCGAGTTGTTGCGCACATCGGCGCTGACGCGGATTTTCGAGCGGCCGCTTGCGCTGTCACGGGAGCCACTGCCGCGTTTGCCACCGGAACCGAGCACGCGGTCCAGCCCTTGCTCCAGCGCATTGGTGTCGAACCCGCCGCCTTCGAGGCCGCCGTAGTTCAGACCGGCCGAATTGTTGCCCGCCATGCCGCTGGTGGTACTGCCCTGCCCTTGCACCAGATTCACGCCGTTGATGGACTCGCCCCGGGAGCGGCTTTCCAGCAATTCCTGAAGAATGCTCGCCACCCCGGCCACGGTCAGTTGCTGGTCGCGGTAGCGGATGGTGCGGTCGGCGGCGTTGGCGTATTTCAGCGGCAGCACGACGATGTCCTGCTTCTCGGCTTTCTCCGGCGCCTCGACCTTCTTGCTGTAGGTGCGTACGAAATCGACGTACTTGGCCGGGCCACGGACCAACACCACACCTTCGTCGGGCAATGCGCCCCAGCCGAAGCGTTTGTCCAGCAACCCGACGTCGGACAGCGCCTGCTGCAAGTCGTCCACCGCCTCCGGAGACACTTCAATGCGCGCCGAGGTCTGCTCGCTGGTGGGGCTGACGTACAGGGTTTCGTTGTAGACGAACCACTGGAAGTGGTGTTCCTGGCCCAGACGGTCGAGGAATTCCTGCGGGTTCTGCGCCCGGATGCGGCCGTCGAGGGTGCCCTGGATCGGCGCCATGTCCAGGCCAATGCCAAACTCCTTGGCGAAATCCTTGAGCGCGGTGGCCAGGTCGGTTTGCCGTGCATCGTAGGCGTAAGCCGTGTGTTTCCAGGCATCGGGCACCGCTGCCAGCGCGGGCATCGCGACGCCAATTATCAGCAGGGGCAACCACATTAAGGCCTTGCGCATTTCACACTCCCGGTTGCCAGGTATTGAGGGTTGCGCGAGGCGACGACAGGGCCGGCGTGGCGCATGGAGGTTTGCATCAGGCTGAGCATCGCGCCGCGCTGGTTGGCCAGCTGTTCGAGGCGATTGAGGGCATCCGCCGACGTGCAGGGGTTGGGGAGCCAGCTGAGCAGTACGACGCAGCGGGTCTCGGGGTCGATGGCCAAGGCACCGACGCAGTCGCAGGCCACGCTGGCACCGCCCTGCCCCAGTAACGCCTCCAGACGCTGAGGGTCGCTGCCGTCGTAGGGATCGAGCAGGTCGAGGCTGATGCGGATACCGTTTCCGTGCACCGCCAGCCGGGCGTTGGCGTCGTCGATCCAGCAGTCCAGCGGCGTGAGCGGACGTTGCTCACACCACTGGGCGAGGATCGCCGTGAACTCACTGAATTCCATCGATGATTGCTTTGGTGATGCCGTGTTTGGCGCGCAGCCCTTCGTTGAGGATCATGTTCGCCACGTTGGTTTGTTGCGACGCGTCATTGAACGCCTGAAGGTCTTCCATCGTGCCGCTGTCGGACGCGGTTTCAGCGGCGTCTTCCATGTCGCTCTGGGCGCGGCTGTAGGAATGATCGAGGTGGTTTTGCAGGGATTTGAAACTGATCATGGGACGACTCCAACGTGAAGGTTCATCCCCTGAGTGGAAGCGACGGGCGGTCCGGTTCCCTGTGACGTGACAAAAAGGCTTCAGACGCGTGCTGTAACCGTCTCCACTACCGGCAAGCTGTGCTGCTACGGAAGGTGGGGTGTTCAGGATGATGGGGCGCCGCGAAAACCTGTGGGAGCGAATTTATTCGCGAAAATAAGTACGGGCGACGCAGATCGAGTGCCTGTCCGAGCCCTTCACGAATGAAATCGCTCCCACAGTGGAGAGCGTCGATGCGCCTATGCGTCTTGCCCCAACAGCCCGCGTTGCAGGCTTGTCCAGTCAATGTCGAACGCGCCGTTGGCGTCGCTCAGGCGCAGGGTGAGAGGCGGCATAAGGGGGTCGGCCTTGAGTTGCCAGTGTTCCGAAAACCGGCTTTGCGCGAGCCAGTCCCGAAGTTCGTCGAGCTGATCGGGGTGCGCGCTGAGGGTGGCGACGGCTTCGTGGCGTTGACTGTCGGCGAGGTTGCGGATCAGCGCCCGTGTGCGCTCGGCCAGGGTGGTCTCGTCCAGCAGTCGGGCGAGCGTGGTGTTGAGCAAGTCTTCGACAGCGCTCATCGCTTCTTGCTGCAAAGCCTGCCGCTGCAGCTCGAACGCGTCCAGAAAGCCGTTGGCCTGTTCCCAGAACTGCATCAGCGCCTGGTCTTTTTCCCGTTGCGCCTGTTCGCGGGTGTCCGCAAGGATCTGCTCGGCTTCCTCGCGCGCACTGCGCAATACGTCCCCGGCGAGCTGGATATCGGCCAAGTCGTCACGCCGCAGAATGGTGTCGAGCAGCACATCGGAAGAAGCCAGGGCGAGGCGGCGTTTGGCGAGCATGTCGAATTCCCGGAGAGAAAGAGTCAGGGTGTGCTGGCGCGCCAAACGACGGATTGCCAGAGCGTGTGCAATTTGCCGACGGGCATCTCGATCACCGCGTCACGCACGGCGCCAGGTGCCCAGTTCAAGCGCAACCGGGACCAGCAATCCTCCCCCACCCAGGCCGCCAACAATTCACGAGGATCGTGCACGGAAGCGTCGAGCCAGACGCCAGGACGCAACGCCTTGGCCACGGCGCGGCACCAGCTTTCATGAAGGGATTCATCGGTCACGCGGCCCAGGCAAATGCTCTGCGCGAGGTGCAGCGCGGCCTGCTGTTGAGCGGGATCGAGCGCCAACCATTGCATCACCGGCTCAACCGGCGCGGGAGGTTGACTGGGCGCAATCCCGACGCTGTGCAAAAACGCGCCATGCCGGGTGCGCAACACTCCTGACAGCTCCAACGTTGGCAGCCCGCTGTCCTCGGCAAATCGGGCCAGCCAGTCGCCGTGCGCCCACTGCCAAGGCGCGCACCACCACTGAATCCAGCGCTCATCCGCGTCCGTCATCGCAGCGTGCGTCGCGTTATGCATCACGCCCGCACCGGCAGGTTCGAACCCTCGCCGCGACGCAGGCCAATCCGCTGCAACAGCGCGTTGCGCCAGTCGCTGCGCAGGATCAGCACCAGCAACAGGATCACCACCAGCCCGGCAAACGGCGCCGCCCACAGCATGCTTTTCCAGAAGCCCAGGTTCGCGCTGTCCACCAGAAACGGCCCGAAATTGACCAGCCGCTCGGTGTCCTGAAACTCGGCGGCCGGCACGAACACGATGGCGAATTTCTTCGAGTCCAGCGGCTCGCCGGACATCCCCGGAATGCTGCTGGCGACCATCTGCTGAATGCGCCCGCGCACGCTGTCGGGGTCGAGCGCCGAGGTGTGTTTGATGAACACGGCCGCCGATGCGGGCTGGACCGGCTCGCCCGGCGCGACCCGTTCAGGCAGCACCACGTGAACCCGGGCCACGATCACCCCGTCGATCTGCGACAGCGTCGCCTCCAGTTCCTGCGACAAGGCGTAGATGTAGCGGGCGCGCTCTTCCAGCGGCGTTGAAATCACGCCTTCCTTCTTGAAGATTTCACCCAGGCTGGTGCGCGAATGCCGAGGCAATCCGGCGGCGTCGAGAATGCGCACAGCCCGGTTGATGTCGGCCGTGGCGACGGTGATCACCACCCCGGTTTTCTCCATGCGTTTGCGCGCATCGATGTGCTGATCGGCGAGGCTGGCCACCACATCGTTGGAGTCCTGTTCGGACAGACCGCTGAACAGGTCGGTCTCGTCGCTGCATCCGCTGAGCAGCAACATCAGGCACATCAGACCCGCAGTCAGATACTTCACGCCAGACCCTCTATTGCAGGTTGGTCAGCTTGTCGAACGCCTGAGCGCTCTTGTTGACGACCTTGGTGGTCAACGCCATTTGCAACGAATACTGCGACAAGGATCGGCTCATCTGCGCGATCTCCAGCGGGTCGTCGGTGGTGGAGGCTTTCTTCATCTTGCGCGCCGCCTGCTGGGAAAACTTGTCCATGGTGCCCAGTCGCTCGGACAAGGCACTGGCAATCTGTTCGGAAAGGTGACTCTGCTGCAGCGCCATGTCGGGGCGCATGGCCGCATTGAACAGATCGACGTCCGCCTGCGAAGGCCCGCTGACCAGTCCGTGATCAAGGTGTTGCTCAAGATCGGGGGATGGCGATTTGAGTTGATTGACGTTGGAAACGGTCACGGGTGCTCTCCGGCAGACGGGTCGATACGAAGGCTCGATCAGGAAACGCTGTTGTTGCCCGATCCGAGCAGTGCCTGGACGATGGCGTTGGCGGCCTGGCCCAGACTGTTTTGCAGATCGTGTTGCGCGAACAACGCGTTTTGCGGCGCACCGTTACCGGTGGCGCTGGCGCCATTGCCGTTGCTGCCCTGACTGGCTTCGAGGCCTTTTTCGATCAGGCCGCTCAGCAACTGACCGAGGTCCTGGGCCACGCCCTGGCTGCCCGAATTGCCCGGCTGCACGGCATCGTTCGCAGGAGAGCCGAGGCCGCTGCCGACGTTGTTCCCTGCGCCGTTGCCGGTGCTGGCATTGAGGCCCTGTTGCAGCAGACCGCTGAGCAGCTGGCCCAGGTCCTGGGCAGGATTGCCGCTCAATGCGCCTTGGCCACCGGTCGGGTCCGCCGCCAGCGTGCTGCCCGTCGGACTGCCCGCGCCGCTGCTGGCATCGGCAACGCCGCTTTGCTGCTGATCCAACTGGCCACCGAGCATGTCCAGTGCGGCACGGAAGGCGCTGGTTTCGCTCTTGTCGAGGTAGTTGTCTTCCTTGAGCTCGTTCTTCCACGACCCGGAATCCGGCGCGGGGAATTTGCTCGGGTTCTGGTCCATGAACTGCGCGACCTTGTCCAGCATCGGCATGTCGTCGGAGGAAAACTTCGTTCCATCACCCTGCTTGCTCAGAAGGTCATCCAACGAAGCTTTACCCAGGCCGTTCAGCACTTGGGACATCAGGTCCGGCTTGCCCGCGCCACTGCTGGCGCCGCCGCCCAGGCCGAAGTCCGCCGCCGCGCCGAAGTTGTCGCCCAGCTTGTCCTTGATCACGTCACCCAAGGCTGCCTTGATCATGTCGGGCGAGCCGCCGACCATCGCGGCCAGAGGGTTCATCTTTTTCATCTGGTCGCCGACCATTTTGCCGAGCGGCGAATCCTGGTCCAGGTGACCGTCTTTGGTCAGCGCGCCGGCGAGCTTGTCGATGACGTCCTTGAGCGACTGTTGCGGCCCTTGTTGACCACCGATCCCGCCGGTGGACACGACGGTGCCGATGTGCGCGTTCTGCAGCGGGTTGATACTGGCGTTGAGACTTAGCATGAAACCTCCAATGTCAGGGGGTTGCCCCCTTTTTCAGGGGGCGCTCTGAATGATCAGTAGCTGATACCTTTGGCGTTTTGCGCCTCGGCACTGATCGCCTTGTTCGAGCTGTCTTCCTTGCCGGAACGGATGGCGCTGAGGACGTCGTTGGTTTGTTTCTTGATGTCGGCGTCGGTCTGCATGGCGATCAGTCGTGCAGAGCTGGCGTCGGATTTTTCGGTCGCGGCGTTTTGCGCGGCTTCAGCCTTGGAGGGTGCGGCGGAGTCGGTGATGCTGCTTTCCTGCTTGATGCTGGACAACGCGCCAGCGGCGCCTTGGGTGAGGTTGCCGATCATCGAGATTGGGTTCATACCTACGGCCATGTCGATTACTCCTGGGTCATCACCAGCGGAAGTGCTTGGTGCTGATAGGTGGTAACGGGGGTGGGATCGGTTCCATCATCGGGTTGGAAATTTTTTTGTTGGCTTTTAGATCGTGGGGATATCCATTCGCGGTGGTGTTGCCGATTACGGTTCCGCTCTTACAGCGGGTTCTGCCTGGGGGCAGAAGGTTTCGCCTTCGGCGAGTTACTTTTGAAAAGCGACAAAAGTGACCCGCCGTAAGGGCGGAACCGATATCAGCAACACCCGAGGAAATGGATATTCACACACCTCAAAAAAACACCCTCAGACATCCAACTCCTTCATCCGGTGATAAAGCGTCCGCCGGGGAATGTTCAGCTCCTGGCTCACCGCATCGATGCTGTTGTTGTGCCGCTTCAACGCCGCCTGGATCAACACCTTCTCGATCACCCGCATCTGCGATTTCAACCCTGACGACGACTCACCCTCTTCCCCAGGCTCCTCGCCCAACAACGGAAACCCCAGCACAAACCGCTTGGCGGCCGACTTCAGCTCACGAATGTTTCCCGGCCAGTCATGGTTCAACAACACATGCCGCAACACCGAACTCACCTCCGGCATCACCCGCCCCGACTCACGGGCGGACGACAGCGCGAAGCGCCGAAACAGCGGAATGATCCGCTCACGCTGTGCCCGCAACGGCGGCAGTTTGAGCGTCAGCACGTTGAGCCGAAAATACAGGTCCCGGCGAAACCGCCCCTGTTCCACCAACTCATCCAGCGCATGCTGCGCCGAGGCGATCACGCACACATCCAGCGCAATCGGCGTCGTCGACCCCAGCCGTTCAAGCTCACGCGTCTCCAGCACGCGCAACAGCTTGGCTTGCAGGCTCAACGGCATGCTGTCGATTTCATCCAGGTACAACGTCCCGCCCTGCGCCGCTTCGATGTAGCCGACCCGGGACCGGTCCGCACCGGTGTAAGCGCCGCTGACCACGCCGAACAATTCGCTCTCGGCCAGCGTCTCCGGAATGGCCGCGCAGTTCATCGCCACCAGACGCCCCTTACGCCCCGACAACCCGTGGATGCGCTCCGCCACGGTGTCCTTGCCGGTGCCCGTCTCCCCCGACAGCAGCACATCGATGCCCAGCTGCGAAATGCTCTGGGCGATGACTGTCAGGTTCGGCACCTGATGGTCATCGGCGGGCTCATCTTCAAAAAAATCGTAAACACTCATCCCCAACCTCTGGCAGTTCACGCGCCTGCAAGCGCCCGTCGCTGCGGGCGGGCCGAGCGATTCGTGGGACAACAGGCGTCAGGTGTTACGAAAATAGCGGATCGGATACGGCAAGGCAGCTCAGGCCCAGTTCTTTCATGCGGTGATACAGGGTGCGCCGGGGAATCTCCAGCTCCTGAATCACGGCATCGAGGCTGTGTTTGTGGCGCTTCAACGCGTCCTCGATGAGCATCTTTTCGATCACCCGCAACTGGGTTTTGAGGCCGGTTTCAGGATCACGATCCGGTTCGATGTCGGCACCCAGCAATGGGAAACCGAGGACGAAGCGCTTGGCCGCCGACTTGAGTTCGCGAATGTTGCCGGGCCACGCGTGGCTCAACAGCACTTGCACCAGACCGGTGTCCGGTGAAGGAACCGAGCGGTTGAAATCGCGGGCGATGGACTGGGTGAACTGGTCGAACAACGGCAGGATCTGTTCGCGACGGTTGCGCAAGGCTGGCATCTGGATCGTCAGCACATTGAGGCGAAAGAACAGGTCGCGGCGAAACAGCCCTTGTTCCACGAGTTCATCCAGCGGCCGTTGCGCCGAAGCGATGACCCGCAAATCCACGGGAATGAACGCGGTGGAGCCCAGGCGTTCGATCCCGCGGGTTTCGAGAATGCGCAGTAACTTGGCTTGAAGGCTCAGGGGCATGCTGTCGATTTCGTCCAGGTACAACGTGCCGCCGCAGGCCGCTTCGATGTACCCCTGACGTGATCGGCTGACGCCGGTGTACGCGCCGTTGACCACACCGAACAACTGGCTTTCGGCGAGCGATTCCGGGATTGCCGCGCAGTTCATGCCGACGAAGGCACCGGTCCGACCCGACAGTTCATGAATGGCCTTGGCCAACGTGTCCTTGCCGGTTCCGGTCTCGCCGCACAGCAGCAGGTCCACGCTCAGACTCGCTGTATTCAACGCTATCTGATGAACATCCAGCGTTGTATTTGCCCCTAAAGATTCCCAGCCGCTTACATCGATTTCGTCCTTCATCGATACCTCTCAAATTGGGTGCAAGCGAGTTATTAGTACCACGCATTACAAAGGCAGCAATAATTAATTTTAGTTCCCGCGCTTGATGAGAACAGGTTCACAAGGTTCCCCAGTGATATCAATATGACTGCACTCTTCCGCGCAACTAATACATGCACAGCCCCTTTCAAACGCGTATTTAAATTTAAGACTTGCCTCGTGCAAGACAATGTTTTAACAGGGCATCGATTGCGCAAAATAATTCTCATCGCCTATCACAATAGATTAACAATCAACGGGTTATGCTACATTTCAGTGCGCCCAGCCCCCGATTTCCTGGTGCTCGCCTGAAAGCCATCACCGGCCGTGAGCGATCTAAGTTCAAACGGCTATTAGTTCTCCAAGTAACATTGTTGTGGTTGAAGTTAAAGAAGCGCGCATTTATCGATTCGTTGATACTCACTTTCTGAATACAAAGTGACTACTGCTCCCTCTCAACCCCCCTTGCTTAGCTTAAGAGTTAGCGCGGCACTTTAATTCACTCAGTCGCGGCAACTTAATGAAGTTACGCACACTTTATTTACG
This sequence comes from Pseudomonas salicis, assembly GCF_057128705.1. NCBI lineage: Bacteria > Pseudomonadati > Pseudomonadota > Gammaproteobacteria > Pseudomonadales > Pseudomonadaceae > Pseudomonas > Pseudomonas salicis. The sequence continues at coordinate 587,287 of NZ_JBSKHU010000001.1, read as the reverse complement.
CCGTTTAAACATTCGGAAATCCAACTAAGGCCATTCGGATTTCCGAACGGTGCTTTATCCATTCAGCAACTCCGGCTGAACACCCTTGTATTCCGGGGGTTTGCGTGGACGCGACGTGGCCGATTTCCGCCACCTGAGGACCGCAACGCGACCTTTGTTTCTTGTCCGTGTCGACTGCGACACAACTAAGTGTCCCCAACGCGATGACGAGTGGGGAGCTGTGATAGCGAGGCATTCGCGAAACAAATACTCATGCGATGTTTCAAGATATTTCTGAAACACGATAAATCCCTCTGTATCAGCAAGGGTACAGGGGTGCGAAAAAGTTCACGGCGTATGCCACGATTTAGATGAACGAATATATGGCCCGGCGACACCACAGCAGGCTTGAAGCGCTGAATGCCTGCCTCAGGAAGGTTTGTATCCGTACGGTTACCAACACGCTTTTTTGTAGCGGTGCACCGAAGCGGGTCACGGCGATCGGTGGAGCGAGTTCCGCCCTCAGGGCGACAACCGGACGGACGGCGATACCGGCGAGAGGGTCGCCGCAAGCGCTTCGCCTGACGCCTGTGACCCGTACGGGCCCATTTTCGCAAGGCTGGCGGAAAGTTGCTGCACCTGATCCCTGGGCACCAGCAAATGCGTCGGGCCATCCAAGGTTTTCTTACGCAGGAAAGCCGGATTCAGGCCCAGCAGCACCGCTTCGTCCACCCCGGCGCTGGCGGCCAACTGGCTGAGGTCTACAGGGCGGGTCAGTTCGATGGCGGTGAAATACGGGGCATTGGCCACGGGGCTGAGCTGGACGCCGTACACCTCCGGTTCGCGCACCAGCATCGACAGTGCCAGCAGGCGCGGCACGTAATCCTGGGTTTCCTTCGGCAGGTTCAGGTGCCAGTAATCGGTGGGCAGCCCCCGCAGTTGGTTGGCTTCGACGGCTCGGCTGACGGTGCCCTCGCCCGCGTTGTACGCCGCCATCGCCAGCAACCAGTCACCGTTGAACTGGTCGTGAAGGCGTGTGAGGTAATCCATGGCCGCCTTGCTCGACGCCACGACATCGCGGCGGCCGTCATACCAGGCAGTCTGGCGCAGGTTGAAGTCGCGCCCGGTGGCGGCCATGAACTGCCACAACCCTGCCGCGTCCTTGATCGAATTGGCTTTGGGGTTGTAGGCACTTTCGACGATGGGCAGCAGCGCCAACTCCGCAGGCATGCCGCGCTGGTCCAGGCTTTCGGCGATGAAGTGCAGATAGGGGCTGGCGCGCAGGCTGGCGTTGCGCAAGAAACCGGGATTGCTCAACAGCCAGTCACGCTGGCGGACGATGCGCGGGTTCTCCCCCGTGTCGTCCACCAGGCTGAACCCCCGCCCCAGCCGTCCCCAGATATCACTGCCGTCATACGCCGCCGCCATGACGCGAGGGCGCGGACGGACGCTGACGTCCGGCGAGCGATTGAGCCCGGCCACCAGTCGCGGGGTGCGTTCGACCGAGGTCGGCAATGGGTAGCCGAGGACCTCATGGTCGAGGGTCTGGCAACCGGCGCAGAGCATGGCGAGGGCCAGCGAACCGAAACGGACATGGCGAACGAAAGTGGGCCCCAAAAGTGGGGTCGAGGCAGGTGGCATGGGGGGCGGGTCCTGGGAAGCGATTACCCTAGGTGGCCCCCGCGCCCACCCGGTTCCATAAACAGTGACTCAACAACGACGTTCCATTTACCGAGTCCGGCGATCAGGCGCTCAGGTGTTTGGGTTCGGTCTGCGTGACGAGCCCCGCACGTCGATGGTAGGCCTCGACGTACGCATCCCGCGACGGTGCCAGGTGCGCCCGGCACAACTCGACCAGGCGATGCGAGTCGCCTGCCTTGAGGGCTTCGATGATCTGCCAATGCTCGCGACGGGCTCGCTCAAGCTGCTCCGGCAGCACCAGCGAGGATGAACGAATGGAGTGCGCCCGTTGCGCATGGTCCTGGATGGCAGCGACCAATACGGGATTATCGGACAGCGCAAACAACTGCCGATGGAAGCTCATGTTGGCGCGGAACACCAACCGTAAATTGCCAGCGGCGACCTGAGCGTCGTGTTCACGTTGGGTCGCCTCCAGCGCCTGCATTTTCTCTTCCGGCACCGGGAAGCGGATCAACTGCACACACTGGCATTCAAGCAGCTCGCGAACGGCGTACAGGTCTTCGACCTCTTTGATGGTGTAAGCCCGTACCAGCGCGCCAACATTGCGTTTGCGCTCCACGAGCCCCATGCGCTCAAGCTCGACCAGCACCTGCCGGACCACATGCCGCTTGAGATTGAAACGCGCCAGCAACTCGTCCTCCACCAGCCGTTCACGCGGGTGCAGGAAACCCAGCACGATTTCTTCTTCAAGCGTCTGGACGGCCCGTTCCAGGCCGCTTTGTGGGTCATCGAATTCCATGGAATGCATAACGGGGGATTGCGCTCGGTTTGGGTGGATGGACTGCGCCAGACTGCCACAAACCCTCGTCCGCCGCAGCTTCGAATGAGCATGACGTCCAAACATCGCGGCGCTTGCATCGCCCGGCCCATTCATGATTTCATCGCCTTCACGGATTATCAATAATATCCCCAATAATAAAATCGACAGAGGTGACCATGCCTGATCACAACCCCGTCATCAAACCGCTGGGCATTCGCAAGGGCCTGACCAACTACGGCGACACCGGGTTCGCGCTGTTCCTGCGCAAAGCCTTCATCAAGGGCGCCGGGTACACCGACGACGCGCTGAACCGCACCATCGTGGGCATCGCCAACACCGGCAGCGGCTACAACCCTTGCCACGGCAATGCGCCGCAATTGATCGAGGCGGTGAAGCGCGGGGTGATGATGGCGGGCGGCCTGCCCATCGACTTCCCGACCATTTCCATCGCCGAAAGCTTCTCGCAACCGACCAGCATGTACCTGCGCAATCTGATGTCCATGGACACCGAAGAAATGATCCGTGCCCAGCCCATGGATGCCGTGGTGCTTATTGGCGGGTGCGACAAGACAGTGCCTGCGCAACTGATGGGCGCGGCCTCGGCGAATGTGCCGATGGTGCAACTGGTGACGGGCGCAATGCTCACCGGCGGCCACCGGGGTGAACGGGTTGGCGCCTGCACGGACTGCCGCCGGTTCTGGGGTCAGTACCGTGGCGATCAGATCGACGAACAGGAAATCACCGAGGTCAACGACAAACTGGTGGCGAGTGTGGGCACCTGTTCGGTGATGGGCACCGCCAGCACCATGGCCTGCATCGGCGAAGCCCTGGGCATCGTGATGCCGGGGGGCGCCTCGCCACCGGCGGTGACGTCCGACCGTATCCGCATCGCCGAACTCAGCGGGCGCCAGGCGGTGATCATGGCCCAGACCGGTCTGACGCCGGACAAAATCCTCACTGAGAAAGCCTTTGAAAACGCCCTGCGCGTGCTGCTCGCCATCGGCGGCTCGACCAACGGCATCATTCACCTCACCGCCATCGCCGGGCGCATGGGCTTCGAGATTGACCTTGAAGCCTTCGACCGCATGAGTCGCGAAACCCCGGTGTTGGTCGACCTCAAGCCTTCGGGCCAGCACTACATGGAAGACCTGCACCGCGCGGGCGGCCTGCAGACAGTGCTGCGTGAGCTGCGCTCGCAGCTGCACCTGGACACGCTGACCGTGACCGGGCGCACGTTGGGCGAAGAGCTCGACGCCGTGCCGTCGTTCAAGCAGGACGTGGTGCGCACGTTCGCCAATCCGATTTACCCGGCCGGTGGCATCGCCTTTCTCAAGGGCAATCTGGCCCCCAACGGCGCCATCATCAAACAATCTGCCGCCGACCCGGTGCTGATGGAGCACGAAGGCCGCGCCGTGGTCTTCGAGAATTCCGAAGACATGGCGGCCCGCATCGACGATCCCGATCTGGACGTCAACGCGGACGACATTCTGGTGCTCAAGAACATTGGCCCGATTGGCGCGCCGGGCATGCCGGAAGCGGGCTATTTGCCGATTCCGAAAAAACTCGCCCGCGCCGGGGTCAAGGACATGGTGCGCATCTCGGACGGCCGCATGAGCGGCACCGCCGCCGGGACCATCGTCCTGCACGTCACCCCCGAGGCGGCGCTCGGTGGCCCGTTGGCCCTGGTGCGCAATGGCGACCGGATTCGCCTGAGCGTGGCCGACCGCTGCATCGAAATGAAGGTGTCTGCGGAGGAGCTTGAACGGCGCAAGGCCGAGTGGGTCCGCCCGGTGCCGCAAGGTGCCGAACGCGGCTATCGCAAGCTGTTTTTCGAGCAGACCACCCAGGCCGACAAAGGCTGCGATTTCGAATTCCTGCGCCCGCCGCAGATGATCGCGCGAGTGCCTGCCAGCGACTGATCGCCACGGTTTTCCACGGATGTACGCCGCTGTCTCGGTCAGAGGCAGCGACGCACGGGCTCTAACAATAAAAAAGGACCGTCGTCATGACCGCTCGCCCTACCCGAATCAGGTATCTGATTCTGTTGATGCTGTTTATCGTCACCACGCTGAACTACGCCGACCGCGCCACGCTGTCGATTGTCGGGTCCACGTTGCAAAAGGACCTGGGGCTGACCCCGGTGCAGATGGGCTTTATCTTCTCGGCATTCGCCTGGGCTTACGTCATCGGGCAGATTCCCGGTGGCTGGCTGCTGGATCGCTTCGGCTCCAAACGCGTGTACGCCTGGAGCATTTTTCTCTGGTCGGTGTTCACCTTGATGCAAGGCTTCGTCGGCTTTCTCAGCGTGGGCGCCATCGTCGTGGCGTTGTTTATCCTGCGCTTCATTGTCGGTCTCGCGGAGTCGCCGTCGTTCCCCGGCAACAGCCGAATCGCGGCGGCGTGGTTTCCCACCGCAGAGCGCGGCACGGCGGCCGGGATCTTCACCTCCGCGCAGTATTTTGCGACCGTGCTGTTCGCACCGCTGATGGGCTGGATCACCTTCCACTACGGCTGGCATTACGTGTTCGTGGTGATGGGCGGCCTGGGCATGCTGATGGCGGCGATCTGGTTGAAGACCATTCATGCGCCTCGCCAGCACCCCAAGGTCAACGAAGCCGAACTGCAACACATTGCCAGCGGCGGCGGCCTGATCGAGATGGACCAGATCGGCGTCAAGAACGAGTTCACCCGCCCACGCTGGACACACTTCAAGCAACTGCTGACCAACCGCATGATGCTGGGCGTGTTCATCGGCCAGTACTGCATCAACACCCTCTCGTATTTCTTCCTGACCTGGTTCCCGGTGTACCTGGTGCAGGAGCGCGGGATGTCGATTCTCAAGGCCGGGCTGATCGCCTCGATTCCCGCCGTCTGCGGGTTTCTCGGGGGCGTGCTGGGCGGGATCATTTCCGACGCCATGCTGCGCCGGAATTATTCCCTCACGGTCTCGCGCAAAGCGCCACTGGTGCTGGGCATGTTGATGTCCACCAGCATGATCGCCTGTAACTACATCGACGCCGAATGGCTGGTGGTGGCGGTGATGGCCATCGCGTATTTCGGCAAGGGTTTCGGTGCCGTGGGCTGGGCCGTGGTCGCCGACACCGCGCCCAAGCAGATCGCCGGGTTGTGTGGCGGGATGTTCAACGGCTTCGGCAACACCGCCGGCATCACCACGCCGATCGTGATCGGTTTCATTTTGCAGGCCACCGGATCGTTCGAATGGGCGTTGATTTTCGTGGCGGCGAACGCCGTGCTGGCGATGTTCTGTTACCTGGTGATCGTCGGCAAAATCGAACGCATGCCGCTCAAGGACGAGCCTGACGTCATCGCCATGCAATCGACATCGGCGGCGCAGCGCACGCCGTGAGCGCGTTGACGGCGCCTACCCCAAGACACGGAGAAAGGACTGGATATGCTCGCTCACCTGTTCAGTGTGTTGCGTCAACAGGCTATGACCGCCGCCCTCGATCACCGTCAGCCGGGCGCCGGGCATGCCATGTGCCAGCTCATGGGCATGGTGCAGCGGGCAATCCTGGTCGTCACTGCCGTGAATGATCAGGGTCGGCAGGTCGATGCCGGGCAGTATCGAGCGTTGGTCGGTGTGCCGGATCGATTGCCAGGTCCAGGCCACCGCATCGTGGTCGGCGCCCCCTTTGACGGACAGCCGACGCTCGCGCTCGGCAATCTCATCGAGCAGCGCCGGGCCGTCGCTGCGAAACCAGTTGACCCGTGCCAGGCAGGGGGTGGCGGAAATCAGAATCAGCGCGTGGGGGCGTCGTGCACGGGGGTCGCTCAAGTACTCCAGCGCCACCGAGGCGCCCATGCTCCAGCCCGCGAGGACGAAAGGGCCGGCGTCGATCAGGTGATCGGCAGCCGCACGCGCATCGTCGACGAAACCCTGCAACCGGTAGTCGTCGGCATGGGTACCGCGAAACGCTTCGCCACGTCCACGCAAGTTGGGCGCGACGACTTCGCAGACGCCGTCGAGGCTGCGCGCCACCCCCAGCCAGCCTTGTCGCGAACCCTGAATACCGTGCAGCGCCAGCAGTTGAATCATCTGAAACTCCGAAAGAGGTGTGGGTCAGAATGCGCACGCCCATCATGGGGAAACCCATTGCAGATTATCAATGATGCAGTCGATAAACAGTCCGAGGACCCGTCCCATGCCTGATCATCGCGCGCCTGCCCCATCCACGGCGCTCTGCCTTGCGCCGTTTGAAACCTCGCAAGCCAGCACCTTCAGGGTGCCTCCCGGCGCCTGCGACACCCATGCCCATGTGGTCAGCGCCTCCAGCGAGTTCCCGTTCGCGGCCAATCGCAGCTACACCCCGCCCCCCGCGCCGGAAGCGGAGTACCTGGCCATGCTCGACCGCATGGGCATGAGTCGCGGCGTGCTGGTTCAAATCAGCGTCTACGGCACCGACAACCGCTACATGCTCGACGTGCTTGAGCGCCATCCCGAGCGCTTGCGAGGCGTGGCGGTCGTCGATGCGGATATCGATGACGCCGAGCTGGAGCGCATGCATCGCCTGGGTGTGCGCGGTGTACGCCTGAACGTGCTGTTTGGGGGCGGCGTCGGCTTCGACAGCATGGAGCGGCTGGCCGCGAGGATTGCGCCACTGGGCTGGCACATGCAGTTTCTGATGGACGTGCGTGATCTGCCTGACCTGATGCCCCGCATGAAAACACTTCCCTGCCCGGTGGTGATCGATCACATGGGTCATATGCCCGTGGCCGACGGCCTTTCGGCACCCGGTTTCAAAGCGTTGCAGCAAATGATCGGCGACCAGGGCTGGTGGACCAAACTGTCCGGTGCCTATCGCATCAGCGACCGATCCGACGGTTATCCCGACGTCACCCCGTGGGCCCGCGAGCTGTTCAAGACGGCGCCGGAGCGCATGCTCTGGGGCAGCGACTGGCCCCATGTCGCGATTGATCCCATGGTCGACACCGGGCTGATGCGCAATTTGCTCGCCGAGTGGCTGCCGGACGACGCGCAACGCCTTCGGGTTCTGGTCGACAACCCGGCGCGACTCTACGACTTCCACTGAATGAGCCCTGTGGCCGCGCACACTGTTGGCGCAACGGCCTGGCATGACAATCACCGATTTCAGGATAAAAACAACAATGAAATGGTACCGAGAGCTCGACACGAATGGACGCCGCACGTTCCTCGCTGCATTTGGCGGCTGGACCCTGGATGCGCTGGATTTCATGGTGTTCACCTTCGTCATTTCGACGTTGATGCACCTGTGGGACATCGACAAAGGCCAGGCCGGCATGCTCGGCACCGTGACCCTGTTGTCGTCGGCGGTCGGTGGCTGGCTTGCCGGTATCCTCGCCGACCGGTATGGCCGCGTGCGTATTTTGCAGGTGACGATCCTGTGGTTTTCGCTGTGTACCGTGGCCATCGGGTTTAGCCAGAACTTCGAGCAACTGTTCGTGCTGCGAGCGCTTCAAGGCCTCGGTTTTGGTGGCGAATGGGCGGTGGGGTCGGTGTTGATGGGTGAAATCGTTCGCTCCGACATCCGCGCCAAAGCGGTGGGCACCGTGCAGAGCGGTTGGGCAGTGGGCTGGGGCATCGCGGCGCTGGCCTACACGCTGGCGTTCTCGCTGCTGCCCGAAGAATGGGCGTGGCGCAGCCTGTTCTGGGTGGGGGTGCTGCCCGCGTTGCTGGTGTTGTTCATCCGTAAAAACGTCAAGGAACCGCAAGTGTTCCTCGATACCCGCAAACGTCAGGCCGAAGGCGAGGAACGGCGTTCGTTCTGGGCCATTTTCTCGCCGGGGCTGGTGGGCACGACGTTGCTCGCGGCCTTGCTGTGCACCGGGATTCAGGGCGGGTATTACGCGATCACCACCTGGCTGCCGACGTTCCTGAAAGTCGAGCGCGGCCTGTCCGTGATCGGGACCGGCGGCTATTTGCTGGTGATCATCAGCGGTTCGTTTTGTGGCTATCTGTGTGGGGCGTACCTCGGCGACCGGCTGGGTCGGCGCGGCAACCTGATCCTGTTCTCGATCCTCTCCGGGATCACCATTTACGCCTACACGCAGATGCAACTGACCAACAATCAGATCCTGTTTCTGGGTTTTCCCCTCGGTCTGGCGGCTTCCGGCATTTTCGGCGGGCTGGGGGCCATGCTCACCGAATTGTTCCCGTCCGCCTTGCGCGCCAATGGCCAGGCCTTCACCTATAACTTCGGCCGTGGCATCGGCGCGCTGTTTCCGACCCTGGTGGGCTACCTCAGCGCCAAGACCTCGTTGGGGCTGGCCATCGGCATGTTCGCCGGCGGCGCCTACTGCGTGGTGCTGATCAGCGCGCTGCTGTTGCCGGAAACCAAGGGACGAACGCTGGACTAGCGGTTCGACCAGCCTTCCACGGTGCGCACCAGATCGGTCAGGTCTCGGTGCCCGCCGTCCTGTTGCGCGGCGACGTTCCACAGTTGCCGCGCCGCGTTCCCCAGCCACATCGGCACGCCCAGCGCCTGGCATTCTTCGACAGCCAACCCGACGTCCTTGCAGACACTGGAAATCGGGAAGCCAAAATCGAAGGTGCCCGGCAAGACGTGCTTGGGAAATTTGTCCATCGTCGCGCCGTTCTTGCCGCTGCCCGCGTTGATCACCGCCATCATGACCTCCGGGTCCAGGCCGCCTTTCACGCCCGCGACGAAGGCCTCGCTGGTGATCGCGAACGCGGTGGTCGAGAGCATGTTATTGAGCAGTTTGAGCAGCTGCCCCTGCCCCGGCTGCTCGCCGACGATGAATACTTTGCCGAAGGCATCGAACAGCGGGCGCACGCGTTCCACTGCCGCCGGTTTGCCCGCGACCATCAACGCCAGCGTGCCTTTCTTCGCCCCGGCAGCGCCACCGCTCACCGGCGCATCTACGGTATCGATGCCTTTCGCGGCCAGCCCGTCCGCCACTTCCTGTTCCGCACGGGAACCGACCGTGGACAGGTCCACCAGAATGCGCACCGCATTGCCTTCGATAATCCCGTCAGCGCCCAAGGCCACGGCCTTGAAAATCGCTGGACTTGGCAGGCTGGTGAAAATGATTTCAGCGCTGTCCGCTACCTCCCGCACGCTGCCCGCGACCTTCGCGCCCAAGGCACCCAGCTCGTCCAGTGCGCCTTGATCTTTGTCGTAAATCACTAACGAGTGACCTTGTTCCAGCAGACGCCGCGCCATGGGCCGTCCCATGACGCCTACGCCGATGAAGCCCAGCAATTGATTGCTCATAAGTGTTTTCCTGTCTGTCAGAGACTGGCCAAGCGCATCAGCGCGCCAGCGTCGGTTGCCTGTTCCAGCGCCCAGAGCGCATCGATCAGCGGTTGCGGTTCGCATCCGGACCGGCCGTAAGCGGCGAGGTCGCGGAGTTTGTCTTCGAGAAAATGATCGCTGAGGGGCGCGTCGAGGCTGCCGAGGGAAACGTCGACGGTTCGCGTGAGGACCGAACCGGAATTGAACGTGATCCGCACCTGCGCAGACTCCACCGAGTAGTCAGCGTCATCGACGAAATGCACACGTTCATACAACGTCCGCAGCCGTTGATCACTCACCGCTGCGTCACTGAATTCCGCCAGACCGGCCTTGCCCGTCCCCAGGCTGACCGCCACGGCGTGTTGCGCGCTGACTTGGGATTGTCTGCCGAAGCGAATGTCAGGCCGATCGGTGCGTTGACGCAATAACGGATGCCCGGTGAGTTCGATGCGCTGAATGTCGTCCAGCCCCCACGTGCGATCCCGCGCCAATTCGAGGCACGCCTGAATCACCGGGTTAAGCACCACCCCGCAGGGATAGGGTTTGTAAGTGTTCGCCATCAAGGCCCAGCGCTCGCCCAGCCCAACGCTGATTTCGTCGAAACGCGGCTGTTCACCGAACACCTTCAAGAAACCGCGCTCACCTTCCAGTGGCTGGTCTGGCCCGACGAACCCGTCCTGTGCCAGCAATGCCGAGAGCAGGCCATTGCGCGCCGCGTTGCCGACGCTGATGCTTTTGGCCGCGCTGCCGAGGGTTTCCACCAGGCCACAGGCCTGAGCGCTGGCATTACCAAACGCCCCGACCAGTTGCCGCGCATCGAGGCCCAGCACCTTGCCGATGGCCGCCGCCGCACCGAACACCCCGCAGGTCGAGGTGATGTGCCACCCGCGCCGATAATGTTCGGGGGAAATGGCCATCGCGATCCGGCACTCGACTTCCACGCCCAACACAAACGCTAGCAACAGCTGCTCACCGCTGACAGGCTGTGTTTCCGCCAGCGCGAACAACGCGGCGGCCACCGGTGCCGTCGGGTGCAGGATCGTCGGAATGTGCGTGTCGTCGTAATCGAAGACATTGGCGCTCATGGCGTTCAGCGACGCCGCGTTGAGCATGTCCATGACTTCCGCGCGACCGATGATGTGGGCCGCGCCGCCTGCGTTGAAGCGCGTGAACAGCGTCGCCGCTTTCGCCACGTCCGGGTCGCTGCAACCGGCCAGCGACACCGCGAAATAATTCACCAATGCGCGATGGGCTTCGTGACGCACGTGGGCGGGAATGTCCGACCAGGTGGTGCGTTCGATGAAATGCGCCAGTTGTAGGCTGAGGCTTTGAGTCATGGGCAGTTCCGTTTTCCAAGGGTCATGTTCAGCATCGCTCACCCCGCCATCCACCCGTCATCCACCGGCAATGTCGCGCCGGTGATCGACCCTGCCGATTCGCTGCACAGGTAGACGATCAAATCCGCCACGTGGCTGGCCTCGACAAAGCGCCCGGTGGCCTGTTTGCCGTGCAGAAACTCCACGGTAGCGGTCTGGCGGTCCAGCTGTTTTTCGGCCATCAGCGCAGTCAGGCGGCTGTCGATGTTCGGCGTCATCACCGAGCCGGGGCACACGGCGTTGCACGTGATGCCCTGCCCCAGGGTTTCCACCGCCACGGCGCGGGTCAGGCCCAGCAGCGCGGTCTTGGTGGTCACGTAATCGATGCGGTTGGCGATGGCCCGCGAGCCATAGGCGGACGACAGGTTAAAGATGCGTCCCCACTGCCGTTCACGCATGCCCGGCAGCACCCGCTGAATCGCCAGAAAGGCGGCCGTGACGTTCACTGCCAACGCCTGATCCCAGCGCGCCAGCGGGAAGTCTTCCAGCGGCGCGAAATGCCGGATCACCGCGTTGTTCACCAGCACATCGACCGGCCCCGCCGACGCGATCAGCGCCTCCACACCCTCAGGCGTGGACAGGTCAGCGCGCACGTAACGCACCTGCACATCGTGAGTGCGCGTCAGTTCTTCGCAGGTGCCGCGCACCTCATCGGGTGTGGCCAAACCGTGCAGCACCACGTTGTAACCCGCTGCGGCCAGCCCTGTGCCCATCGCCAGCCCCAGGCCGTCAGACGACCCGGTCACCAGTGCCGTGCGCCCTTTCATACTCCGGCTCCGTTGGCATCGATGCGCACCGCGAACGACGGATCGTTCGGATCGACCGGCGCGAATCGGTTCATCACGTCCGGGTCATGGCCGGGAATCACCACCGCGCCGGGGCGTTGCAGCCATTCGCGAATGCGCTCGTAGCCCTGGTACATGTCGGCCAGGCTGTCGAGCACGGCGAAGGGCCGGTCCTGCTCCAGTTCGTCGTAATAGTGAATGGCGTCCGACGCGAGGATCACCGGGCCTTCGGGCATTTCCACCACCACCGCCATCTGGCCCGGCGTGTGGCCGCCGAGTTCGTACAGCTCGATGCCGGGGATCAGCGTGTTCTGTTTTTCGTCGAGCAAGGTAATGCGGCCTGCACGGTGCAGCGCCTGAATGCGTTCGATGTCCAGCGGGTCGATGTGGTGACCGTATTGCGGGCGCTTGCCCATGTCGGTGCCCCAGAAGTCGAACTCCTTGCGCGACATGACGATCTTCGCGTTCGGGTACAGGCCCAGGTTCCCGGCGTGGTCGTAGTGGGCGTGGGTCAACACCAGCAACTTGACCTCTTTGGGGTCGATGCCCAGGCGGGCCAAGGCATCCGCAGGCGCCACCACCGGTTGGCGTTTGCGTGCGGTCGCGGCCTCCGGGCTGAAACCGGTGTCGATGACGATGGTTTGCTCGGCGTTGCGGAAGATCCAGAAAAAATAATCCATGGTGATTTCCGCGTCCGGTTCCCGGTAGGCGCGGAAGTTGTAATAGCACTCGCTTTTGGTGGTCTGCCGGGTGCCATAACGCACCACGATCACTTCGGGGTCGGTCCAGTTCGGTCTGACGGTCGAGGGTGTGTCCATGGGAAAACTCCAGATAGGGTCGGTCTTCAGGTCTTGATTTCGTGAGGCTTTTCTTGCCCCGCTGCCACCACCGGCAGCGGCGCCACGGCGATGTCTTCCAGTGATCGGTTCTTGGTTTCCGGGCCGATCGAGCCGACGATGATGGCTTGCAACAGCAGCGTGCCGACGATCAGCGAGATCACGCCGACGATGCCGAAACCGGCGAACACCGACGCGATGGCATAAGGCACGAGGATATTCACGCCGCGCCCGATGGCGTTGCACAACCCGGCACCGCGCAAGCGCAGTTCGGTCGGGAACAACTCAGGCACGTAACTCGCCACGCTCAACGACGACAGCACGTAGATGCACGCGGTGATCGCGAAGCCGGCGGCGATGATCGCGGTTTCGGTCTCGGCAAAGGGATAGCTCACGCCAAAACCGATGCCCACCAGCGAGAACAGCACGATGCCCCATTTGCGTCCCAGCCGTTCTGCCAAGGCGAAGGCAATCAACGACCCCAGCGGTCCTCCGGCGAACATCAGGGTGGTCAGCCCCAATGAATTGGAGACGCTATGGCCCTGCTGCACCAGGAAGGTCGGAATCCAGCTGACGAAAGCGTAGTTAACGGTGAACAACGCGACCAGCACGGTGATCCCGGTGATGGTGCGGGTCAGCAGGCGGCGGGAAAACAGGTCGCGAATCCGGGCAGGCGGTGTGTCGTCGCGCGACGTGATCGGCACCGGCGCCGCCGTGCCAGGCTCGACGCCGCAGCGGCTTTCGATGTTCGCCACGATCTTCTCGGCCTCTTCCTGACGCCCTTGGGACGCCAGCCAGCGCGGCGATTCCGGCATGTTTTTGCGCAGGAACCAGACGATCAGTGCCCCCACGCCCGCGATGGCGAACATCCAGCGCCAACCGAAGCGCGGGATGATCAGCCAGCCGAGGAAGGCCGCCAGAAACAGCGAGGTGTTGATGATCAGGTTGAGGATAGTGCCAAAGCGACCGCGCCAGGCGGCGGGGATGAATTCGCTCAACGTGCCGTAGCCGACGACGATCTCGGCGCCCATACCGACGCCCATCACCAAGCGGAAGAAGATCAGCCAGTACATGTTGGGTGCCAGCGCGGCGGCAATCGACGCGAAGCCGTAAATCCCGAGGTTGAACTGGTAGGTGAAGCGTCGTCCGTAGCGGTCGCCCAACACGCCGGACAGCCATGCACCGGACATCATGCCGATGAAGGTCACCGAGACGAATGTCGCGTTCAGTGCCAGTGTGGATTCATGGCTGTTGATCAACGCGGCGAGTACCGACCCGGCGATGTAAATGTCGAAGGAGTCGAAAAACATCCCGGCGGCGATCAGGCCGAGCAGACGGTAGTGAAAGCCCGACAGCGATAACCGGTCCAGGCGCGCGCCAATGCTGGCTGCTGCGTTCATGTGCGTTCCTCATCGTTATTGTTATAGGAATCTTGGGAGCAGCGGCGTCATCGGGCGTCGCGAGCCCTCGCGTTGAGTGCCTGTTCCAGGATCGGCGCGGCCATTTGCGCACCGTGGATGCCGATCACGCTGACGATCTCCAGCATTTCCATGATCTCTTCCTTGGTCGCGCCGTAACGCAGGGCATTGCGCATGTGCAGCTTGAGGCCCGGCACGTAGAGGTGCGTGGCAGCAGCGTCGAACGCGCAATACATCAATTCCTTGACCTTGGGTTCCAGCACCCCGGTGCGCCACGGCACCGACGAAAATTCGACGTAGGTCTCGAACATCTCGGGGTCCAGCTCCAGCAGCCCTTCCCAAGACGGGTGCCAGTAGCCACGGTTCTCCATGAAGCTGGCCTTGAGCGCCTCGCGCCGGGCGTCGAGGGGTTCAGGACCGTTGCGCATGCCCTCTTCTTCCAGCACTTCCAGCAACACCGGAACGCCGACGTTGGACGCGTGAATGCCGACCGTGCTGATCAGCTCCAGCACTTCGGTCAGTTCCTCGCGGGTGGCGCCGTGCTGGAGTGCAGCCTGTATGTGCTCCTGAATACCGGGCTGAAACAGGTGCGTGGCATTGGCGCTGGCGACCAGCGCGATGAAGCACTTGACCTTGTTCGGCAGGTGATTGTTCTGCCAGGGCACCGACGCAAAATTCGCATACGCCTCGACAAAACCGGGGTCCAGACGCAACAGGCTGTCCCAGCCTTCATTCCACGTGCCATGGCGCGTGAACGCGGTTTTGGCCTGTTGTTGTTTTTCGGTGAGGCTCATGGTTTTCCTCATAAATCCAGAGTGCGATGAAAGAGGCGATCGGGCGGTGCGGTCGCCTATCGAAACGCGGAGATGCGTAGGAGCGTGGCTTGTCCCGCGATCGGCCGCGAAGCGGTCGTGAAACCATGCGACCCGGTCGTATCAGTCAGATCGCGTGCCCAGGATTGGCTGCCGGTCCCCGGCAGATCGCGGGACAAGCCACGCGCCTACAGTGAACAGCCCGTACGAATCAGCCCGCTGTGCGCAAATAATCCTCATCCGCCACGGCTTCCTGCCACACGGTCTTGCCGATGGAGGTCGCGGTGTGGACCATGAAGTTCTTGGTGTTGGCGCCGTGCCAATGCCGTTCGTTCGGGCCGATCCACACCGTGTCGCCCTGACGGATCGGCTGTGGGTCGCTGCCTTCCAGGCAAATCCAGCCGCTGCCCGCCGTCACGTACAGCACCTGCCCGACCTCATGGTGATGCCAGAACGTGCGGGCGCCGGGGTTGAACGACACGTTGTTGATGGTCACGCCGTCCGTGGTCGGCATCACCGGGTCGGCCCAGACCACGCCAGTGAACGTCGCGCCACGTTGCTCTGAAATCGCGCCTTCGACGGCGCCGTGAAAAACCTTCATGCCTTCTCTCCTGTCTTGTCTTTGGCCGAATCGTGCAGACGCACTCCACCGGACATGTCACCGATGGCGTCCACCACTCGGTTGCTGATCAGGTCGCCGTAACCCAGCGCCGTTTGCAGGCCGAAACTGGCCAGCGGCCCCGACGCATTGAGGGACGCGACGCCCAGTTCACGCACTCGGTCGAGGTACAGCACCACGTCCTTGCTCATCAACTTGCCGGTCAGGCCGCCTTCCAGGTAATTGCCGTCGACGATATGCGGGAAACGGTTCTGCGTGGCGAAGTTCACCCCGCTGCTGCTGTTCAGCACATCAAGCAAACGATGCAGATCGAGACCCGCTTTCTTGCCCGCCACCATCACCTCGGCGGTGGCCGCGAGGCTCACCGCGTTGAGGAAATTATTCAGCAGTTTGGTGGTGTGCCCGGCACCGCTCTCGCCCATCAGAAACACCTTGCTGGCGATGGGTTCGAACACCCAGGCCAAGGCGTCCACCGTCGCGGCATCGCCCCCGACCATCAGGGTCAGCGCGCCCTTCTCCGCCGCCGCCGCGCCGCCGGAAATCCCGGCGTCGACGTACTGCACACCGCGCTCGGCAAACAGGCCATGCAGGCGAATGGTCGAACTCGCCGCCGCCGTGCTCAGATCAACGACGACCTGCCCTTTACGGCAGTGCGCCAACAGACCGTTCGGGCCTTCGACGACCGCCTCGACCACCTTGCTGTCGGGCAACGACAGCAGCACCACACCTGCTTCGGACGCCACGTCGGCGATGGATTTCGCCGCCTGCGCTCCAGCGGCCTTGACCCGCTCGGCGTCGGTGTCATAACCGAGCACGTTCAACCCGGCGTTCACCAGGCAGCGCGTCATGCGCCCGCCCATGTTGCCCAAGCCAATGAAGCCCACAGTTTTGCTATTCACGACTGCTCTCCTCAGCCACAGGGCTGTGAATCCTAGAAATCCACGTCTTTGGTTTCCGGCCCCATGTAGGCGCCGATGGTGGCGATCACGCCGCCGATCACCAGCAACACGGCCGGGGTCACGGTGAACGGCATGAATTCGCCGAGCCAGGCCATGTAAAAGGCGTAGAACGACGGGATGATCACCGACAGGCTGAAACCGACACCGAAGCCGGTGGCGCGCACATCGGTCACGAAACGCTCGTTGATGTAGGTCACGATCACGCCCCACGGTGCAGTCACCAGCACCGACAGCACGCAGACCAGGGTAATGATCACCGGCAGGCTGAGGCCCTGAACGTTGGCGAGCACGTACATGATCGCGGCGCCCACGGTGGCGATGATCGGGCCCAGCACGACGAAGAAGCGCCGACGGCCGATTTTCTGACCGATCATCCCCGAGGCGATGTAGCTGAAAAACAGGATCGAATAGGCGATCAGCAGCGTACCGGTCACCTCAAGCCCCGAAAGGTGCAAGGTGTTCCTCAGCAACCCGGTGGGCAGGAAGATGGTGATGATGTTTTGGGTCAGCCAGAAGCCGGTCATCATCAGCAGCACTTGCAGCAGGTTGCGGCCGCTTTTGCCTCGGATCAGGTCGGTGAGCGGCAGTTTTTCGCGGGGTTTGTTGCCGGTTTCGCTTTCCCAGATTTCCGATTCCGACACGGCGTACACGTAGTACAGCGCCAGCACACCGGCCAGTACCGCGCCGATCACGAACGGAATGCGCCAGCCCCATACCACGTACGGCGAACCGGGGCCGTCGAGGGGGAACAGCATGAACATCAGCATCGCCACCAGATTGATGGAGACGTAGGCCAGGGGGAACCCGGCGATGATCAAGCCGCCGACGAAGCCGCGCTGGTGCTTCTTCGAATATTCGATGGCCAGGGGCATGGCGCCGGTGTAGCCGCCGCCGAGGAAAATCCCGTCGACGAAGCGCAACAGCACGAGTAACCAATACGAGGCGATGCCGATGGTCTCGTAGCCGGGCAGCAAGGCGATCAGCAACGTGACCACGCCGAAGCCGGACACCGAGTAGATCGAGGCCATGCGGCGACCGGTCTTGTCGGCGATCATGCCGAACAGCAAGGCGCCAATCGGACGGCCCAGCAACGTGGTGATGAACACCAGCGAGGCCAGAATCGCGGCCATGCCGGGCGACAGTTGCGCGGGTTGGAAGAAGAACAGCACCGGGGACAACACCACCACCGGCAAGTAGATGTCGAACATGTCGATGTATTCGGAGAAAAACGCGCCCTTGATGGCGTTCCTTCTCTTCTTCTCGATCGACTGCTCGGTTTCAGCCGCCGAGCTGGCTGGGGCGTAAGTGCTCATGGCGTTTCCTTATAGTTATTGTGAGACGCATGGATGTCGGTGAAGCGTTCAGCTGGCAGCGGTTTCAGCCTCGTAGGCCTTGATCGCTTCGGACGCCACACGGAAGGCCGCCAGGCCCAACGGCGCGCCGCAGTACACCGCCGCCTGCATCAGCACGGCGCGAATCTCGTCCTGGGTCACGCCATTGCGCAGCGCGCCGCGCACGTGAATGCCCAGTTCATGGTGCTGGCTCATGGCGGTGAGCATGGCGATGTTGATGATGCTGCGGGTCTTGAACGAGAGCGTCGGGTCGCCCCAGATCTCGCCCCAGCAGACTTCCGTGACCATCTTCTGCATCGGCCGGTTGAAGTCGTCGGCGGCGGCCCAGGACTTCTCGACGTGGCGGTCACCCAGCACTTCCTTGCGATTGTTGAAGCCTTGGTTGAAGCGTTCGTTGTCACTCATGTTGTTTTCACCTTATTCGTACGATCGACCGATTGTCATACAGTTTAAACGGGCAAATTTTTTTGAACGTTGGGCCCTGAATCGCCGCAGCGACTCAGCTGCCGTAGCCCACCAATGATTTGACTTCCAAGTATTCGCGCAAGCCGTATTCACCCCATTCGCGGCCATTGCCGGAACGCTTCACCCCGCCAAACGGCGCGGCGAAATCGGCAGGCGGGTAATTCAGGTGCACGCTGCCGGCCTGCAATTGGCGAGCGACACGGCGGGCACGCTCCTGATCGCCGGATTGCACGTACGCCGCCAGCCCATAGTGCGTGCCGTTGGCGATGGCAATCGCCTCGGCCTCGCTGTCGTAAGGGATCATCGACAGCACCGGCCCGAAGATTTCCTCCTGGGCGATGGTCATGTCCGAGGCCACGTGGGCGAATACCGTCGGCCTGGCGTAGTAGCCCTTTTCGATACCGCTCGGCAGGCCAACGCCGCCGGTGACCAATTGCGCGCCTTCGTCGATGCCACTTTGAATCAACGTCTGCACCCGACGGAATTGCGCGCGATTGACCAGCGGGCCGAGTTGCGTGCTTTCGTCCGTCGTCACGCCGACGCTGTAGCTTTCAGCGGCGGTTTTGGCCATCTGGATCGCGTCGTCCATCAGGCTGCGCGGGATCAGCATGCGCGTCGGGATCGAACAGGACTGGCCGCTGTTGGTGAAACACGCGGCGACACCGCGAGTCACGGCATCCTGCAGATTGACGTCGTCGAGCAGAATATTGGCCGATTTACCGCCCAATTCCTGCGCAACACGCTTCACGGTGTCGGCAGCGGATTTGGCCACTAGCACACCGGCGCGGGTCGAACCGGTAAACGACAGCATGTCGATGTCCGGGTGGGCCGACAGCGCCGCGCCGACACCCGGCCCGTCACCGTTGACCAGGTTGAACACCCCCGGTGGCACGCCCGCCTCGTCCAGCACTTCGGCGAACAGCAGGCTGCTCAACGGCGAGTATTCACTGGGCTTGAGCACCATGGTGCAGCCTGCCGCGAGGGCCGGACCGACCTTGACCACGATCTGGTTGATCGGCCAGTTCCACGGCGTGATCAGACCACACACGCCCACCGGTTCGTGACGGATCAGCGTGCTGCCCTGAGCCTCTTCGAACTGAAAGCGTTGCAGCACCTCGATCAGTTGGTTCAAGTGCAGCCAACCGCGTGGCACCTGGAACTTGCGCGAAAAGGTGATGGGCGAACCCATCTCGATGCGCATGGCCTGGGCGAATTCTTCCTGGCGACGCTCGTAGATCGAGACGATGCGTTTCAGCAACGCGATGCGCTCGGCAACGGAGGTCTGGGCGTAGGAAGGCAATGCCTTGCGAGCAGCAGCCACGGCCCGGTTAACGTCGGAGGCATCGCCCAGCGCCAAGCGCTCGACCACGGTTTCGGTGGCCGGGTCGATGACGTCGAACCATGAGGGCGACGCGGGTTCGACCCATTGCCCATCAATGTAAAACTTGGCGGCATGTGACATGGGATCGGACTCCTTCACTCGCCTTCTTTGGCCAGCATGCGGTACATCTCGGTGTGGTCAGTGGTCGGCGTGGCATCCTGCGCCACGTCGTTCCAGACCTTGATCGCGCTCTGGCCGAAAATCATCGGATACTCCAGCGCATCCGACAGGCCCTTGGCGATCTTCAGGTCCTTGTTCATCAACTGCATGGAGAAGCCCGAACCGAAGGTGCCGCTGAGCATGAATTGCTTGGCCTTGTTCAGCGAGGTGTTGCTGCCGCCGCTGGACGCATTGAGCACATCGACCATGACGCCGGGGTCGATGCCGAAGCGTTTGGCAACGTGCAGCGCCTCGACCGTTGCCATCAGGCCCGCAGCCGAGACGAAATTGTTGAGTGCCTTGGCAGCGTGTCCCGATCCGGCGTCGCCGATGTGCAGAATGTTCTTGCCCATGGCGTCAAGCACCGGGCGGCATTGCTGCATCACCTCGGCATCACCGCCAACCAGAATCGCCAGGCTGCCGTCCACGGCACGTTTCACGCCGCCCGAAACGGGGGCGTCGAGGTATTGAAGGTTGAGGGTCTTGAGTGTCTGGCCAAGATCACGGGAGCGGGCAGGCTCCGAAGAGCTCATGTCGATCACCACGGCCTGTGGCGCCAGCGACGCCGCCCACCCGCCTTCGCCGAGCAACACGTTCTCGACAATGGTCGAGTTCGGCAGCATGGTGATGAGGATGTCGAGGGACTGGGCGTTTTCAGGGGTCAGCGCGCTGGCGTTGAGGGTCGCCTGCACGTCTCGCAGGCGCCCGGCATCGGCATCGGCGAGGAACAGTTGAAAGCCGGCTTTGGCCAGGCAGGCGGTCATGGGCGTGCCCATCATGCCCAGTCCGATAAAGCCGATACGTTGGGGTTGCGTCATGTTCGTGCCCTTTGATTTTTATGTTCTTGTCAATTCGGGTCGCGGCGGTGTCTGCAATGTTCTGCATGACATTCGCCAGCAGGTGAGACAAAACTATAGGACTGTCATACAATCGGTCAATAGGCTAATTTACGGTTTCTTACCAGCGGCACCTGCTTTCAATCTTTGTCAGCAGCACTTAACAGGAGAAGAAGAATGATCGTTGAATTGCGCACTTATCACTGTGCTCCCGGCCGTTTGCCTGCGTTGCATGACCGGTTTACCAGCATTACGTTGGGTTTTTTCGATAAGTATGGGATCAAGCAGGTCGGGTTCTGGACGAATCTGTCGGGGCCGACGAATCAGTCGCTGACGTATTTGTTGCAGTGGGAGAGCCTGGCGGAGCGTGAGACGAAGTGGAATGCGTTTCAGGCGGATCCGGAGTGGGTGGAGAAGCGCAATGCGACAGAGGCGCAGAAGATTATCGTGGAGCGGGTTGAGGTGCAGTTTATGACGCCTACCGCGTATTCCGCATTGCGGTAGGTTTGCCGCCAGGGCGGTTCTGCCTGGGGGCAGAAGGTTTCGCCTTCGGCGGTGTCTGGACTGTCGCGGGAGAAAAGCTTTTCTGGCTGGAGCTAACGCTCTTCGCGGCATGAGGTCATGTGCAAGGCTTCATTCTGTGCGCGGGTCTCAAACTGTGGGAGCGAATTCATTCGCGAAGGCGGTACAGGCGACACATCTCCGCCGCCTGAAGACCCGCTTTCGCGAATGAATTCGCTCCCACAGTAAATTCCCAGCGAACACCCAATCTCCGCAGTTCTCCCACAGGGGAAGGCACAGCCCGGCGGTCCGGGTGTTGGCAGGTTATTGCACCGCGTGCACCCCGGTCGCCGCCAGCAGTTCGAGCACGTTTTTGGAGGCGTTTTCGACGTGGAGCAGTGCGGCGGCGCAGGCGCCTTCTTCGTCGCGCAGTTGGATGTTGCGGACGATTTCCTTGAGTTCGGCGAGGGTGTGGGGCATGCGGCCTTCGCGGCCCAGGGACAGGGCGCGCAGGAGGCTGACGCGGTTGTTGAGTTGTTCGAGCATTCCGCCGACGACGCGGCTTTGTTCGATGTCGAGCAGGACGTGGTAGAAGCGGCGCTTGATGTCCAGCAACGCTGTGCCGTCGACGCTGGTGGTGCGGGACTGTTCGGCGAATTCGTCGAAGACTTCGCTCAGTTCGCCGACGTCTTCGTCGGTGGCGTAGCGCACGAAGTTGCGCACGGCGAGGACTTCCAGCGCGCCGCGTACGTCGTAGATCTGTACGGCGTCCTTGGCATCCACCGAGGCCACGTAGGCGCCGCGATGGGGCACTTGTTCCACCAGCCCTTCCGCTTCCAGTTGCCGCAATGCTTCACGCAGCGAGGTGCGGCTGACGTCCAGCGCGGTGTACAGCTGTTGTTCCACCAGACGATCCCCAGGCTTGAAGCGCCCCGAGATGATTTCATTGCGCAGTGCATCCTGCACTTGATGCCGCAAGGACGACGCCTGACGTAGTACTTTCATGCTGTATTCCTGAAGACCTGTGAATGCCACGGTGGCGGCCTTCCTTTTGCGGGAAGACCACGATTGAATCCGGGGCCGATCCTCATGATCCGGCCCGTCGAAAGCAATCGTATTGTATTACAGGACTTTTCGGAAAATTAAAATCAGCAGATCGTCTGGTTTACCACGCCACGATGGTGGAGTCGGCCCTGGGCTCGGTGCCGCCACATAACACGCCTGTGTCCGGATCACGCACGATGATCTGCCCGCGACCGAATTCCGTGGAGTCGTAGGCGATGCTGATGTCGTGGCCCTGTCGCGCCAGTCCCGCTGCCAACGCTTTTGACGCGCCTTGTTCGATGCCTACTCTCATCCCGCCCAACCACTGCCAGCGCGGTGCGTCGAGGGCCGCTTGGGGGTTGAGGCGGAAATCCACCAGGTTCATGACCATCTGCACATGCCCTTGAGGTTGCATGTAGCCGCCCATCACGCCAAACGGCCCCACCGCCTGGCCGCCCTTGGTGATAAACCCCGGAATGATCGTGTGAAAGGTTTTCTTGCCAGGGATCAGACAATTGGCGTGCGCGGGATCAAGGCTGAATTCTTGCCCCCGGTTCTGCAACGCCAGCCCGCTGTCGGGCAGCACCACGCCGGAGCCGAAGCCGTGGTAGTTGCTCTGGATGAACGAGACCATGTTGCCCTCGGCATCGGCGGTGGCCAGGTAGACCGTGCCGCTGGCGTGGGGATCGCCCGGCTTGGGTGCCTGGGCGTGTTCGGCGATCAACGCCCGGCGTGCATCGCTGTAACGGTCGCTGAGCAACTCCTCGACCGCGACGCGCATGTGCAATGGGTCGGTGATGTGGTGCAGGCCGTCGCTGTAGGCCAGCTTCATGGCTTCCAGCTGACGGTGCCAGGTCTGCTGGCTGTCGCGATGGTCGAAATCGAAGCCTTCGAGGATCTTCAGCGTCATCAGCGCCACGAGGCCCTGGCCGCTGGGCGGGATTTCCCAGACGTCGTAGCCCCGGTAATTGACGCTGATCGGATCGACCCACTGCGGGCGAAACGCGGCAAGGTCTTCAGCGCGCAAATAGCCGCCCGTGGCTCGCGAATGAGCGTCGATGCGCTGCGCCAGCGCGCCGCGATACAGGCTCTCGCATTGGGTGTTGGCCAGTTCTTCAAGGGTGCGCGCCTGCGCCGGGTTGCGAAACAGTTCTCCGGCTTTCGGGGCCCGGCCGTCCATCAGAAAGGTGTCGAACCAGCTGTCCAGCACCGCGTCCCGATGGGGACTGAATTCGTCGAACGCTTTTTGCCATTGATAGGCGACCACGGGTGACAGCGGAAAGCCATCCCGGGCCAGGCTGATTGCCGGTTGCAGCAGATCAACGAACGGTAACTTGCCAAACCGTCGGGACAGTTCAGCCCAGGCCGAGGGGCAGCCGGGCACGGTGACGGGCGTCCAGCCGTACAAAGGCATTTCGGTGTGACCGGCCGCTTTCACGGCCTCGATGCTCAACGCCGCTGGGGAATGGCCGTTGGCGTTCAGGCCGTGCAGTTGGCCTTGGGTCCAGACCAGCGCAAACGCGTCACCGCCGATGCCGCAGCCGGTGGGTTCGACGACGGTCAGGGCCGCAGCCGTGGCAATCGCGGCGTCGATGGCGTTGCCGCCTTTTTGTAGCATTTCCATCCCTGCCTGAGCGGCCAGCGGTTGCGATGCGGCGATCATGCCTCGGCGGGCAAAAACGCTCTGGCGTTGGGACGGATACGGATAGTCGTGGGCAGAAAAATTCAACATGTCGAAGGCTCTATCAATGCGGGATTCGTGGACCAGACCGGCTGGGCCTCAGAGAACGCGGCTGAGAAACGCCTGGGTACGGGGGTGATTCGGACGGCTGAAAATCTGTTCCGGGGGCCCCTGCTCGATCAGTTCGCCCTGGTCCAGCACCACCACGCGGTCGGCGACCTCTCGGGCAAAGCCCATTTCATGGGTCACCACGACCATGGGCATGCCGTCTTCGGCGAGTTCTTTCATCACCTGAAGCACCTCGCCGACGGTTTCCGGGTCAAGGGCGCTGGTGGGCTCGTCGAACAGCATGGCTTTGGGTTTCATCGCCAGCGCGCGGGCGATCGCCACTCGCTGTTGCTGCCCGCCGGACAGCATTGAGGGATAGTGCGCGGCCTTGTCCGCCAGACCGACCCGCGCCAACAACTCACGGCCCTGATTCAACGCAGCCGCTTTTGGGACGCCGAGCACATGGATCGGCGCCTCGATGATGTTCTCCAACGCGGTCATGTGGGCGAACAGATTGAAGCGCTGGAACACCATGCCGATGTCGCGACGCTGGCGGGCGATGTGCCGCTCGGACTCACGCACTAGAGTGCCGTCGGCCCGCTCGCGATAGCCCATGGCCTGGCCGTTGACCCGGATACGTCCGGAGTGAATGTCTTCCAGCAAATTGATGCAGCGAATGAAGGTGGTCTTGCCCGACCCCGAAGCGCCAATCAGCACCACCACTTCGCCTCGCCGCACTTGCAGCGAGATGCCCTTGAGAATTTCCAGGTCGCCGAAGGACTTGTGAATGTTCAGCGCCTCGATGATCAGTTCGTCACTTTGATGCGCCATCTCAACGCCCCCTCAGCAGTTTCATTGCGCTGCGACCGAACATGCGTTTCGCCGCCGGTGGCTGTCGGTCCGACTGGCCGAAGCGCTGTTCCAGCCAGCGCTGGAAGAAGCCCCACAGCGTGGTCAGCATCAGGAAGTAAATCGCCACCACCAGGTACAGCTCGAAAACGCGGAACGTCGCGGAGGTCACCATTTGCGTGCTAAGCAGCAGTTCCTGAACGCCGATGACGCTGACCAGCGTGGTGTTTTTCAGCATCACGTTGAATTCGTTGCCCAGCGGCGGAACGATGACCCGAAACGCCTGAGGCAACACGATACGGCGCATCAGCTTGCCGAAGGTCATGCCCAGCGAACGCCCGGCCTCGTACTGACCTTTGTCCACCGCGCCGATCCCGGCACGAATGATCTCGGCCATATACGCGCCTTCGTTCAGCCCCAGCGCGATGATCGCCGCCTGAATGTTGCCCGGCACGATGAACCAGCCAAGGTCGATGTCTTCGAAGCGGAAAATCCCGCCCGCCGCCAGCGCGGTGTAGAGAAAGACGATTTGCACCAACAGCGGCGTGCCGCGCATCAGCCATACGTAAAAACGCACCGGCAGGTTCAACAGCGGGTTCTTCGACAGGCGCATCAACGCTGCGATCAGGCCCAGCGTGCAACCCAGCAGCATCGCTAGCACACTGATCAGGCACGTCAGCCACAGCCCGGTGACGTAGACGCCACTGGGTTGCAGGAGGTATTGCCAGAACACATCCCAATTGAAATTCATCGGTCTATCCCGTTCGGCGCTGACTCAGTCGAGCTTGTCGCTTTCGACATGCCATTTGGCGAGCAACTGCGTGTAGCTGCCGTCGCTGCGCATGTCGCTGATCACCTGCTGCACAGCGGTGGTCAGTTGCGCGTCGTCCTTGCGAATGCCCAATCCGGTGAGGATGCGGCTGAACGCGGGCACGCCTTCCTGGAACAGGTCCGGGGCCATGTTGGCGTAGTAACCGGCGGTTTCCACGGTGGTGCCGTACGCGTCGACCTGGCTGATGCGCAGCGCCTGGAAGGCGTCGGTGTCGGTGTTGTAGACCACCAGCTTCAGCGGCGGCTTACCGGCTTTGGTCAGGGTTTCGTTCTGCGCGTCGAGCAGGGTCTTGATCGTCGACCCGTTGAGCACCGCGACCTTGTGCCCGGACAGGTCATCCAGCGATTTGATGCCCTTGGGGTTGCCCTTGGGCACCACCACCGACTGGCTGGAATACATGTAGTTGACGATGTTGATCACTTCGCGACGTTCGGGTTTGTCGAACAACTGATCGACGATCATGTCGCACTGCTGCGCCAGTAACGCGGGCACCAGCCCGGAGAACGGAATCACCCGCCACTCCACCTTCTTGCCCCCCAGCCGCTTGGCGATCTCGACACCGAGGTCGATGGTCAGGCCCACCGGCTTCTGCGCGGCGTCGAACGACACCAGCGGCGGTGAATCCATGCCCGAGCAATAGGTGACCTTGTCGACCTTCTGCAGACGGTCGGGCACGGTCGGCGCGGCGAACACCTGCGATGCGCAGAGACTCAGGGAAATGGCGGCGGCCAATGTGGCGGGTGTGTGCATGACGGAAGCTCCGGTTTCAGTAAGAAAGTAAGGGCAGTTCTGAACGTCACAGCGGTACGGCGTTACAGCGGCAGGCTGACGGCCCGCTCTGGTTCTTTGGGGCAAGCTAGGGGTGTTTTTGTTGCTCCAGAAAGGCGATCAGGCTAGGCACCGTGCCTTCGATGTGGTCGCGCAGGACCCGCTCGGCGTGATTGGCGTCGCCAGCGCGCACGGCATCGAGAATCACCGCGTGTTCATCGCGGGCGCTGAGGGGCTTTTCGCCGTGCTCCAGCCAGACCCGCATGTGCGGCTCGATGACCGTGTACAGCGCGGAAATCTGCCGCATCAGCCGCGAGCGCTCGCTGAGGCTGCAGAGGTATTCGTGAAACGCGCGGTGACGGCTGACCCACTCCGAACTGTCGTCGCGGTAGTCGTCCATGTCGTCGAGCAGGCGCTCCAGATGGGTGAGGTGGCGTTCGGTGATTTTGGGCACCGCCACGCGGATCGCCAGGCCTTCCAGCGCGCTGCGCATTTCGAAGACTTCGCGCATTTCGTCGATGTTCAGGCCACTGACGACGGCGCCGCGGTTGGGCCGCAACGTGACCAGTCCGTCGGCCGCCAGGCGCCTGAACGCTTCGCGCACCGGCATCCGGCTCATGCCGATCTCCCCCGCGATGTCTTCGGCGATCAGCCGTTCACCCATGCGGTAAGTGCCCTTGCAGATGGCGTCGAGCAGAAAGGCGTACGCCTCCTCTTCGGCGGTCACGGGTTGACGTTCGGTGTAACGCGGCACGGGGCGCATGAAGTGACCTCTTTGAATTTTTGTATCCAATCATCCACGGATGCATAAAAGCAAAAGCGGTGCCAAGGTCAGCGGCACCCCGCCAACTGTCTGACCGGAATGGAAAATGTGCAGGGATAGGTTTCGGGGGGCGTATCGGACTGCTACTTCACGCACCAGGAATGGGTAGATAACGCACGATGATCGTGCGTTCGGGAACGGGAAGGGGGTGGTGGGGTTCTGCGGGAGCGAATTCATTCGCGAGAGGCCGATACATCCGATAAACCTCTGCGGATGTGCCGCCGTCTCGCGAATAAATTCGCTCCGACAGGGACTGCGGCGTTTGTCAGACAGGCCGCAACAATGGCGCCCTGTCTGACATCAACCCTCTTACTTGTTGAACGTCGTGTAGCTGTTGATCAGGTTGCGGTAGTTCGGGATGCGCTGGGACAGCAGGTTGGCGAGGCCTTCCATGTCGTTGCGCCAGTCGCGTTGCAGCTCGCAGGCCACGGCGAACCAGTTGACCAGTTGCGCACCGGCAGCGGACATACGCGCCCAGGCGGCTTGCTGAACCACTTCGTTGAACGTGCCGGAAGCGTCGGTCACCACGAACACGTCAAAACCTTCTTCCAGCGCGCACAGCGTCGGGAACGCCACGCAGACGTCGGTCACGACACCGGCGATGATCAATTGCTTGCGGCCGGTCGCCTTGATCGCTTTGACGAAGTCTTCGTTGTCCCAGGCGTTGATCTGGCCAGGACGGGCGATGTACGGCGCGTCCGGGAACATTTCCTTCAGCTCGGGCACCAACGGACCGTTCGGGCCGGATTCGAAGCTGGTGGTCAGGATGGTCGGCAGTTTGAAGAACTTGGCGCAGTCGGCCAGGGCCAGCACGTTGTTCTTGAACTCGTTCGGCGAGAAGTCCTGCACCAGCGAGATCAGGCCGGTTTGGTGATCGACCAGCAGGACCACGGCATCGTTGATGTCCAGACGTTTGTAGGGAGCGGTCATGATTGACTCCATTGAGTGAGTGACTGAGGTGTGGCGTTTCGTTTATTGGGGTCAGCGAACGGCGCTGACCCCTGCCCTCGCCCATTCAGCCCGGCGAGGGATTTCAGGCTCTTTTCAATCGCCGGTCAGAACGCGAAGCACGAACAGCCGAACGCGCCCCAGAAGCCCTGGAAGTCACTGACCGGGACTTTCGACATTCGCGCCTTGTCGTGGCTGTGGGCATGCACCCCGCACGGTCCGCTGCACTGGTGAACAGCAGCGGCCATCGGCGCGCCCTGACGCCAGTGGCCTGGCACCTTGGCCACGGGAGACCAGTCCGGCAGCACCGGCACGCTCGGCGGGGCCAGGTCGTCGAATTCTTCGGTGGCGTACACCACCTTGCCGTCAACGATGGTCAGCACCGATTCGATCCACTTGATCGACTCTTCCGGCACGCTGAAGAAGTTCTGCGACAAGGCCACCACGTCCGCGAGCTGGCCCACCTTGATCTGGCCCTTCTTGCCTTGCTCGGACGAGAACCAGGCGCTGCCACGGGTGAACAGCTCCAGCGCGGTCTCCCGGGACAGGCCTTCCGGGTACAGTTCCAGACCGCCAACGGTGCGCCCGCTGACCATCCAGTACAGCGAGGTCCAGGGGTTGTAGCTCGACACGCGGGTGGCGTCGGTGCCCGCCCCCACTGGCACGCCTTCGGCCAGCATGCGTTTGATCGGCGGCGTCGCCTCGGCGGCCTGCTTGCCGTAACGGTCAACGAAATATTCGCCCTGGAACGCCATGCGGTCCTGAATCGCGATGCCACCGCCCAGCGCCTTCATCCGCTCGATGTTCTGCGGCGTGATGGTTTCGCAATGGTCGAAGAACCACGGAATGCCGTTGAACGGGATCTCGCGGTTGACCTTCTCGAACACGTCGAGCATCCGCGAGATCGATTCGTTATAAGTGGCGTGCAGGCGGAACGGCCAGCGGTGCTCGACCAGATGGCGCACCACCGGCTCAAGGTCCTGTTCCATGCCAGGTGGCAGGTCCGGGCGTGGTTCGAGGAAGTCTTCGAAGTCGGCGGCGGAGAACGTCAGCATTTCCCCGGCGCCGTTGTGGCGCAGGAAGTCATCACCCTGGTGCAGGGTGACGGTGCTGGTCCAGTGCTTGAAGTCGTTGAGCTCTTCTCTCGGCTTCTGGGTGAACAGGTTGTAGGCGATGCGCACGGTCAGCTGTTTCGCTTCGGCGAGCTGGGTGATGACGGCGTAATCGTCCGGGTAGTTCTGGAAACCGCCTCCGGCGTCGATGGCGCTGGTCAGGCCCAGACGGTTCAGCTCACGCATGAACTGACGGGTCGAGTTGACCTGGTATTCCAATGGCAGTTTCGGCCCCTTCGCCAGCGTGGAATACAGAATCATCGCGTTGGGCCTGGCCACCAGCATGCCGGTCGGGTCGCCCTTGCTGTCCCGCACGATTTCGCCGCCCGGCGGGTTCGGCGTGTCGCGGGTGTACCCGGCCACGCGCAGTGCGGCGCGGTTGAGCAGCGCACGGTCGTAGAGGTGCAGGACGAACACCGGGGTGTCCGGCGCCGCCTGATTGAGCTCTTCGAGCGTCGGCATGCGTTTCTCGGCGAACTGGAATTCGTTCCAGCCGCCCACCACGCGCACCCATTGCGGGGTTGGCGTACGGTCGGCCTGATCCTTCAGCATACGCAGCGCGTCGGCCAGCGAAGGCACGCCCTCCCAGCGCAGTTCGAGGTTGTAGTTCAGGCCGCCACGGATCAGGTGCAAGTGCGAGTCGTTGAGGCCCGGAATCACCGTGCGCTGGTGCATGTCGATGACCTGTGTGGCGCTGTCGCGCAGGGACATGATCTCGGCATCGGTGCCCACAGCGACGAATTTGCCGCCGCCAATGGCCACGGCGCTGGCTTTGGGTTTTTCCTGATCGACCGTGTGAAAGTTGCCGTTATAGAGAATCAGATCGACGTTCATCGCGCCTCCGGGGGCAGAAGAGTGGGATGCACCGACCGCAAGGCCAGTGACGGGAAATGAGGAGAAAACGGCCGCCGCCGCGCTGAGCAGCGAGCCGGTGGCGACGAAGCGGCGGCGGTCGCTGTTGGTGGGTTCATCCTTCATGGTCGGCACCGGGCAATGGCTCGGGTTTGGCGTTCAGCCATGGCGCGGCCAGCTTTGTCGCTTGGGGCATCAGCAGGTACACCACCAGCAACACGATGGTGATCGTCACCAGCGCCGTGCTGATCACGTAATTAGCGAGCAACGGAAATGCGCGGAAGACCGGGCCCCACAGCAGTGGGATCAGCAGGGTCAGCGGGCAGATCACGCAAAAGGTCACCACGGCCTGTTTCCAGCGTGGCGGCGGTGGCAGCTCGCTGGCCGGAACGAACCAGAATTCGCTGTGGCGATTGACCTCGGTGGTGTCGCCGTCGGCGAGCATGTGCGCCACTTCAGCGACCAGGTCGCGGCGCTGGGTGGAGCTGAGCCAGCTCTGCATGACCTCGGTGCAGGAGAAGCGCAGCACACAGGTGAAGGTGTGCAAACCGTCGGACTTGCCGCGAACGACGTCCACCCCGAGGTGCCCCGGGTAGGTGCTGGCAATGGTGACCGTGCGGCGCAGCCAGGCTTCGTATTGCGTTTCCATCCCGTGCTTGACGCGGTGCTTGACCACCAGCGTCACGATTTCGTCGGGTGACAACGTCGACGGCTCGGGGATATCGGCGGACAGAACGGTTTCAGGCATAGCGAAGCGCTCCCGGCAGGCGAAGATTGAGCGCCAGACGACCGGGACCGGCAATCAATACGCTGGTGAAAATGATGATCAGCAGCCAGCCGAACTGGCCTTGCTCGACGCTCCAGTCGCTGTGCACCACGACCAGCGCCACCAGCAGCAGAAACAGAATCGGCAGGCAGGCAAGCCGGGTCAGCACACCGGCAAGGATCAGCAGTGGGCACAGCACTTCGGCGAAAATCGCCAGGCTCAGGGTCAAGACGCCGCCCAAATGGAAAGGGTCTTCGATCAGCGTGAGTTGCGCCTTGTAATCCAGCAACTTGGGCAGACCGTGGACGAACAGCAGAAACAGCGCACCGCTGCCCCGCAGGCACAACAGCCCCAGGTCCAGCGCGCGGTCGTTGAAAGTCGAATAGCTCATTTCACACCAACGGATTCATGAATACCGCCATGTCCTCGATGAGGGGTGGCAGGTCTTGAAGCCATAGTGTCGTGGGGGGGATGAGGGGGTATTGAACGGACGTGCTGTGAATGGACGGTTTGTGCGTGGCAGAGGGGTGGGTAAATCAGGCAGACCGCTATCGCTGCCGTCGTAACCTCCGGCGTCTCCCACGGGATTTCGCGCCATCCTTGATCCCGGGGGGCACGATCAACAGTAGAGGCATCGATCGCAGGTCGCGGATTCGCAACAAGTCCTGTGGGAGTCGCCGAAGGTTACGACGGCAGCGAAGACAGTGGATCAGGAAACGCTGAATCGCATGACACACCGCCTCAATTGGCTTCCTGAATCTGCCCCTTGCGTTCCATGATCATTCGCTCCCCGCTCCGCTGACGTTCCTGCTGCAGGGAATCACTGTTGCCGCTGGAGGACGGCGCCGATGACGAGCCACCCACGCCGTTACCCGGTCTCAATGCCGGATTGGTCGTCCCCACGTTGCCGTTGTTGACGCCACCGTTGTTCACGCCATTTTGCCCGGTCCCGTTATTGACTCCGTTGGTGGTCGAGGTGTTCGGCGCGGTGGTGTTAGTGCTGTTGCTGCCGTTGGTGTGGGCAGCGTCGGTGTTGTTGGCATTCGTGCCATTGGTGCCGGTGGCGTTGGTATTGCTGCTGTTGCTGCCATTGGTGTGGGCGGCGTCGGTGCCGTTGACGTTCGTGCCGTTGGTCCCCGTGGCATTCGTGTTGCCGCTATTCATGCCATTGGTCCCGGTCGCGTTGGTATTGCCGCTGTTAGTGCCATTGGTCCCGGCAGCGTTGGTTCCGGCGGCCCCTGTACCTGCCGCACCAGCTGCACCTGCCGCGCCACCTCCAGCAGCCCCGCCTCCTGCCGAACCACCACCCGCCCCGCCACCGCCAATGCCTGACGCTGCGAGCATCAAGGGCGATGAAACGGCGGATTGCGCCACCACACCGCCCGATGCAACGGCGGCCGCGACAAACAACAAAGGCATCAAGGTCTTGCGCGAACTGATCATCGTCGTCTCTCCAGAATGACCGCGAGGGGTATGAACGTTCGAGGACCGAGACACGCCAGCGTTCGTTTTTTCTGCACCAACGGCTGCGCAACGAGACGCTGATCACACAGCAAGACCGTACGGCGACTCGATCACGAGGCCGTCCATCGAAGCCCTATAAATCCCCGATCCCCCTCGCTATGATCGGCAACCATGACCCCCACACTGCCGATCCGCTCACCCTGCCCGCCTGGCGCCTGCATCTGCGACCGTGAACGCCTGCTGGAGACAGCCGGGGCAGACCAACGCATCCTCCGCCTGACCAAGCCCGAGGAAAAGCGCCTGCTCGAACGGCTGGAAAACATCGCCAGCCTCACCGACCTGGAGCACATGCAGCGGCGCCTGTACGAGCAACTCGGCATCCGCCTCGACGTCGCCCCCGGTTTCAACGAAGTGCGCAGCATGCGTGGCATCGTCATCGACATCGCCGACCTCCCCGGCCTCTGTCGCAAGACCCGAGCCGCCATCCCCGCCGCCATCCGCCGCGGCCTGGAAAAACGCCCTGAAATCGCCTGGAGCCTGCTCAACGCCCATGACTTGTTGCGGGATGCTTGAGGTCATCCCGTTCGATCCGCCCCGGCGGGCTGTAAAATTTTCCAGGCCCATCCAGGACACTCAGGCGTAGCTACTTTTCCCACGCCGCCTTGGCAATCCCCAACCCATGCAGCCCGTTGTACTCGGCGCGTTTGGGTTGCTCCCAACCGTGCAGCAGCTCAGGCGTCAGGTCGTAGATTTCCACCCCCAGCGGTCGACAGACGCTGAGCGGGTCTTGTGCTTCAGGCCCCCACATCGGCAGGGACAGGTCGCCGCCGGGGCAAGTGGACAAGGCGCAGAGCAGGTCGATTTCGGCGAAGAATTCCAGGTAGTCCCCCTTCTGCGCCGGGCAGGCCTTCATGAAGTACATGTCGTCTTGGTTCAGGCCCGTGCATTGGAAGATGTTCAGCACATCGTGGACGTCAAATTCGGTCAGGCCGTGAGGCAACACTGCGCGGGTCAGGTTGGAATGGCAGTGGTGGTGAAAATCTTCGCCGGTGAGCATTTTGTTGACGTAGGGGTCGCAGCGGGTGCCGAGCAAATCGTGCAGACGGCCGCCGTGTTCGTCGATGCCGTAAGCCGCGAGGCTGTCGTCGGTGATGGTCACCAGCGGACGCAGGAATGGCAGGTTCGACCACAGGCGATCATGGGTGGTGACGTGGGCGCCTTGCAGTTGGCGGGTGCGGGCGGCCCAAAGGCGTTCGCGAGGGTCGTTGGCGTTCCAGACGTTGAAATCGCCCACCTGCGGGCCGACCGGTGCGGTGACGCGGAACACCTGCCCCGCCTTCACTTTCCACGCCCGCCCGGTGCGGATGGGCACCTCAAACTGCTCGACCAGGGTGCGCTGGTCCTGCGCCTGTCGAATGCGCTCGTAGAACGCCGTGTCGACCTGCAAGGTCGAGCCTTTGCTGACCTGATACGCGGCTGGGTAGTCTTTGTACATGAGGCTCTCCTGGTTAAAGGTGGCTTGATTCAAGGGTGTGCAGCGCTGGCCAGCAGCGTCAGCGCCTGGCGTTCGGAATCGTTGAGGTAGCTGTCCATGGCCTCGTTGGCTTCAAGACGTCGGTCGTCGAGCAGCAGCTGATAGAGGTGGCGGTCGCGCGCCAGCCACGGCGCCTGAAAGCTCGCTTCGTCGAGGGCGGCGGAAAACACCAGGCGCATCTGGGCGACGATGTTGGTGAAGAATTCGTTGAACGACGGGCTGCCCAGGAGGCCGACGACCTGCTGATGAAAGCGCAGGCTGTGGGTGCCGAACGCCCGCCAGTCTTCGCGCCCGCAGGCCAGCTCGGCGGCGTCGATGGCGTTGGCCATGTGATCGGCCTGGGGATGAGCCAGCAGGCGGCCGGCCAGAATGGCGCGGGATTCCAGGGTGCGGCGCACGCTGAAGAGGTCACGCACGTCGTCCACGGTCAGGCGACGGACGATCACGCCCTTGTGCCGTATGTAGGTGGTCAACCCTTCCCGCCCCAGCAGGTGCAAGGCTTCGCGCACAGTGTTGCGGGACGCGCTGTAATGGCGGACCAGTTCTGTTTCCACCAGCGGCATGCCGGACAGCAAACGACCGTTGATGATGTCTTCACGCAGTTCGTGCGCGACCTGATCGGCGAGGGACAACCCGTTTTCTTTGGCGATGGACACAGCGTGCATTCCTGAGCGAGCGGGATTGTTCAACAACCCGGTATCGATCAGGACAGCACAGGGCGTGCCAGAACGTCAGATTGGCGCGCAGTCTTGCCAGAGGCGGCGAGCCAGACCCTTCATCTGCAACGACTCTTCCCACCGGTCCGTGATATCCCGCCCAAACCGGTCGGTGATCCCATACGGCGGCGGGCCCAATTCGCAGGTAAACGACAGGCTCCCCTGCGCTTCCGGCCGTGCAAGCCAGTCGTGAATCCCGAATCGCCACCACTCGCTGAACAGCGCCAGCCAAGGCTGATGCTGGGGAAAACTGATCGGCACCTGCACCTGCTCACAACTGGCGACCCGGCCATGAAAGCCCCAACTGCGCCGCAGGATGGTTTCGATCTGACGCTGATCCTCATCACTCGGTGGCAGCGGAATCTCGCGCCCCACCACGTAATGGGACAGGTCGGCCAACAGCTTCATCTCCGGCAATTCCCGAAGCAGGTCGAGGGTGAAATGCAGGTCGTTGGTCACGCGGTAGCGGTGGGTTTCGATCAGCACGGGGAAATCCACCTGCTCCGCCAGACGCTGCCAGCCTTCGATCAGCGTGACCGCCTCCTTCAGCGTGCGCGGGCGAATGTCGGCCTGAATCGTCAGGTGATGACAACCGTACTGGCTGGCGATGTCCAACGCAGGCTGCAACCCGTCGACGGTTTGCGGAAACAACTGGCCTTCGATCTGCAGCCCGAGGGTACGCGCCAACCGCGATAATTCCCGTGCAGCGGCGGGCTCGTAGAAGTGATCAGTGATGCCATCGAAACCCGCTTCGGCAATCTTCGTCAGTTGCTGCTCAAGGGGCAACGGCAGCACGCCCTGTTCGTTCTGCATGGCCCACATTGACTGGAAGACCACGAACTCACGCGCAGAGGACACATCAGGCATGGGCACCCCGCAACAATCCTTTCAGTGACACCCCGGCATCGGCCAGTGCGTCGACGGGTAACACCGCGCTGCTTTCGATCAGCCGCTCGCACAGCTTGATGTCTTTGGCGATGCTGTTGCCCAGCCCCCAACCACTGGCGCCCGTCAGCCTGGATTGGGAATCCAGATACAGCAGCAAAAACCCGCCATCGCCTCCCTCTCGTTGGACGATCCGCGCGTCCGCCGCCAGCACGCCCACGGTCTGCAAGCCAAACGCGTAATGATCGGACCAGAACCCCGGCACGCCAGTGAACGGCTGCTCCTGACCCAGCATGTTCAACGCGGCGATGCGGCCCTGAGCCTCGGCATTGCGCCAGGTTTCCTGACGCTGAAACCCGCCGTTGATGCCGGGAAATTCGCAGGCATCCCCCGCCGCGTACACGTCCGGCGCGCTGGTGCGCAGATAGCGATCCACCCGAATGCCGCTGCCTGTTTCCAGACCGGACTGACGCGCCAGCTCAAGATTCGGTTGCAGCCCGATGCCCACCAACAATAGGTCGCACGGGACACACGTCCCATCGGCCAGCTGCACTGCTTCCACGTGGGTTTCCCCGATGAAACGTTCGATTCGCGCGCCGAGGTGTATGGTCACGCCCTCACGTCGGTGCAACGCCAACAACGCCTCGGAGGTCCGCTCCGGGAGTGCGCGAGCCGCCAGCCGTGTCCCGGCCTCTAGCACCGTTACGTCACAGCCGCGCTCGCAAGCGCTGGCCGCCACTTCAAGGCCGATGAACCCGCCGCCCACCACGACCAGCCGGGTGCCGGGCGTCAGGTGTTTTTCCAGTTCGACCGCTTCGTCGTACGTGCGCAGGTAATGCAGGTTGTCAAACGAGCGACCGCCCAGATCAAGGCTACGGGACGTGCCGCCAACGGCCAGCAGCAGTTTGCTGTAACCCACGGAGGCACCGCTGTCCAACACCGCCTCATGCCGAGCCGGGTCGATGTGCGTCGCTTTCACCCCACTCAGATGCTCGATCCCCGACGCGATGAAATTCGCCTCACTGAACAGGCTGCACGCGGCCAGGTCCGACTCGCCCTTGAGCAGCGCTTTCGACAGCGGCGGCCGCTCGTAGGGCAAGTGCGGCTCATCGCCGATCAGCACGATGCGCCCAGTGAAACCGGCTTCGCGAAGGGTCAGCGCCGCCCGCCCACCCGCGTGACCGGCGCCGACGATCACCATCGTCTCGGACGCGTTCATGCTTCGCCCTGCCCCAAGAGATCGAGCAAGACTTTTCCGGCCTCGACCTTGACCGGGTAGGTCTTGAGGTTGATGCAGGCCGGGGCGTTCAGTGCCTTGCCGCTGCGGTAATCGAAACGCCCGTTGTGCTTGGGGCATTCGATGACGAAGTCCATGACCAGTCCGTCCGCCAGATGAATTTTCTCGTGGGTGCACAGGCCGTCGGTGGCGAAGTATTGGCTGTTGTGGGAGCGGTACACCGCGTAGGTTTTCCGTTGATGATCGAAGCGAATGACATCTTCTTCATCGATGTCATCGACGTGACAAACCTCTACCCATTGATTGCTCATGGCAATGCTCTCTTGTTCTTGTGAAAAGAATGGTGATGTTCAGCTGAACGCCGATTCCGGATTTTCGGACGCTGTTGCCGCTTCAGGCGCAGGCTCGCGAACCGGGCGTTTGATGTAGAAAGAAGGGTCTTTGCGCTGTTTCAGCAACGTCGGAATGATTTCCTGGTACGCCTCGAACAGGCTGTTGTACGGCGGCGGGCAATCGTCTTTTATTTCTTCATGAAGTTGCGCCAGGGCGTGATAAGGCACCATGGGAAACATGTGATGTTCCAGGTGGTAATTCATGTCCGAATAAAAGAACCGGAACACGGGGTTCATATAAATGGTGCGGCAATTCTTGCGGTGGTCGAGTTCATCTTCCGCCAGGCCCACGTGCTGGGTCAGGCCAAACACATAACTCAGCCAGCCGCCGTACATCGTTGGCAACAGCACGAACATCAGCGGCAGCCAGGAATTGAGGTACAGCGCCGAGGCGATGACGATCCCGTGCAACACCAGCCAGACGCGCGCCGTGCGATAAACCTTGGGGAATTCCGACTCGGGCACGAACACTTTTTCTTCCGCGCTCATCTGCCCGCTCGCGTGGAGGAACAGCGACTTGAACGCGTTGTAGACGTGGGGCAGCGAGAACAGCTTGAGCACGATCATGTTCAGGCGCGGCGGACGGGGCTCGACGATCTCGGGGTCGCGACCGACGATGATGGTGTCGGTGTGGTGGCGGGCGTGGCTCCAGCGCCAGACCTGCGGTTCGTACATGACCATGAAGCAGGCGATCTGATAGACCACGTCGTTCATCCAGCGGGTCTTGAACGCTGTGCCATGGCCAGCCTCATGCCAGCGGGAGTTGGCGGCGGTGCCGTACAGCAGGCCGTAGACCAGGAAGAACGGCACGCAGGCCGCGCTGCCCCAGAACACATACCCGCCCCAGCCGCTGAGGACCATCGCGCCGAGCCAGATCGCCGTGTCGCGAAGGGCGCGGTGGTCATGGCGTTGCATCAGCTCTTTCATACGTTTGCGCGGCACCGGGCATTGATACCAGACGGCCGAAACCAGACCGGCTTCTTCCGCCCGCCGCGCCTGTTCGCCGGTGATGCTGTAATCCTTCCCGCGTTCAGGATCGTAGGGAATCTGCGACATTGTTATTGTTCTCCGAAGTGTGAAATAGCGTGCCGTTCAATGACGTGGCTGATTCAAACTATAGAGATCCAAAAGGGCGCGACAAGCGCTTGAAAGTATTCTCTCTCAAGCTATCATCCAGCCCTGTTAGCGCTTGATAGTTTTCTATCAAGCCGTCTTTTTGAGGCTGTATGAATCATAAAAAACGCCCGACCATTGCCACTGTTGCCCATTACGCCAACTTGAGCGTCGCGACGGTTGACCGCGTATTGAATGCCCGCGCGCCGGTGAGCCCGGAGACCGCGCAAAAAGTGCAGGAGGCCGCCGAAGCCGTGGGCTATTTTGCAGCGCGATTGATCGGCCAGCGGATCAACGAAAAGAAGCCGGCGTATCACTTCGGCATTCTGTTGTTGGGCACCTCGCAGACCTTCTACAAGACCTTGAGCGATGCCATCGTCGAACAGGCGCGGGACTCTCAAGTCGCCAATATCGTCTGCCACATCGAGCTGATCCATGACCGCACGCCGTCGTCCATCGTCGGGCAGATTCATCGGCTGGCGGCGTTGTGTGACTGCCTGGCGCTGGTCAGTTTCGACCACCCGCTGATCATCGAGGCCATCGAACAGGTGCGTCAGCAAGGCGTGCACGTGGTGTCGCTGCTGACCGATTTACCGACGATCACACCCGGCGCCTACGTCGGCACCGACAACCTTGAAGTGGGCCGTACAGCGGGCTGGTTGATTGCCCATGGCTCGCCAAAAGA
Source organism: Pseudomonas salicis (assembly GCF_057128705.1). NCBI lineage: Bacteria > Pseudomonadati > Pseudomonadota > Gammaproteobacteria > Pseudomonadales > Pseudomonadaceae > Pseudomonas > Pseudomonas salicis. The sequence continues at coordinate 548,343 of NZ_JBSKHU010000001.1, read as the reverse complement.
AGGCGGTTCAGTGGCGGTGATGCTCGGCGGGCATCGATTTCTTGGGCATGAACAGCGGGAAGCCGGGGTGCGTAGTTTTTTCGAGGAAAGGGCTCCGCAATTTCGGGTGCTGCCCTCGATCATCACCCTCGACAACGGCGCGATCACGGAAGAGGCCACGCTGGAACTGCTGGCGCGACACCCGGATTTGCGAGGACTGTACGTGGCGGGCGGTGGCGTTGAGGGCGTGATCAGTGCCTTGGCCGCAACGCCTCATCGGCCCGAGCTGTGCGTGATTCTGCAAGAACCCACAGTCGAATCCCGCCCGGCGATGCGCAAGGGACTGGTGACGCTGGTGATCGACTCCCAACCCAGGCTCATCGCCCAAGCGCTGATCGAGGTGATGGTGCAATTGCCCAAGGCCGACACCATCGACCCGCAACGCCACCGGGTGCTGGTGCCGTTGCAGATTGTGACGCCGGAAAACATCTGACGCCTTGCACAGATTCAAACCTGTAGGAGCGATGGATTCGCGATGGCATTTCAGGCGACACCGTTGCATCGCCTGCTCGATCTTTCGCGAATGAATTCGCTCCCACAGAGGTCCATTGGCGCCGCAGAAACTTGGCCTGACTCGATCTCTACTGTGGGAGCGAATTTATTCGCGAGAGGCCCGTTCGGTCGATAGAGTTGTGTTGCCTGACCCACCTTCGCGAATGAATTCGCTCCCACAGTCTGAGTCCGGGTCTGACTCCACCGTTCCTCACGCCAACCGCTTCTCCCGCATCACGCCCACCGCGTCCACAAACCGCTCCACCGCCCACCGCTCCCGCAACGCCAGTTCCAGCAACTGCTGCCCGGTCTGCGGTGCCATGCCGTGCAGCGGTGGGTCGGTGTCGAGGTTGGTGGGGAATGCGTACCCGTCCGCGCTCATCGCGATCACCGCCTGCATGCCCGTCTCGTCCAGTTCCCCCTGCTCCACCCGCTTCAACAGCGACGGGTAGAGGGCCAGGAGCATCTTCTCGCGGTTGACGGTTTCCATCGGCTTGCCAAACGCCGACGATATTTGCAGCAGGTTCGCCATGCGGTACTGGTCCGTCGTGCGATTGGTCCCCGCCGCGTGGAACAGCGCCGGGTTGAAGAACAGCAGGTCGCCCTTGTTCAACGGCAACTGAATGGCGTGTTGCGCGAAGTAATCGATGAAGCCCTGATCGCGCCACGCCAGATAACCCAATTCGTACTGCTGCGAGAACGGCAGCAACAGCGTCGGCCCGGTTTCCAGCGGCATGTCGGTGTGGGCCACGGCCCCTTGCAGCGTGAGGTTCTGCGACAACCAGTGCAGCGGCAGCGGGAACCGCGACACCACCTCGTCGCTCTGGAAACCCAGGTGGTAATCGCGATGGGGTTGTTGCGCCTGACCGCCCGGCGTCACCACATTGACCTGCGCCGTGGCTTGAAAATACGGCCCCAGCCACGCCTCCGAGATCAGCCCCAGCACCGGGTTGGCGTAATACTCGATGAACGACTCCGGCGAATGCTCGGCCGCCTTTTGCAGGGAATTCCAGATCCGCTGATTGGCCCCGGCCTTGGCGAAGTGATCAGCGCGCACCACGCGGGCGGACTCGTCGGCAATGATCTGCCGGAACACATCGCTGTGCCGGTCGACAACGGCCGGATCCATGTAGGCCCCTCGCACCACCATCACCCCCGGCCCGTCGCGGAACAGGTGATGCAACTCGCTCATCAAGGCCCGACGGTCCCGCTGCTCGGCGTCGCGCAGGGTGTCGGCCCGGTAGATCACCACTCGGCTCACGACCTCTTGGGCATGGGGGTAATCGGCGACACGCACCGACTGCTCGCACAGCACGGCAAACGCGCGAACGTCGATGTCAGCCGGTTGGGCGAACAGGTTCATTGCGCGGCTCCATTGACCCCGTCCAGCGTCAGCGGTGCATCGGGGCGCGGGGTCGAGCCGTCGCCACAGCCGATGATGCCCTGCTCCATGTCAATCACCGAGCCGGTGGTCATGCCCGACTGATCGGAAAGCAGGTAGGCAACGCTGTTCGCGACTTCCTGGGGTTTCAGCAGGCGGCCAAACGGCGACTGCGCTTCAGCGCGCTCCAGCCAGCCGTCTTCGGCGCCGTGGTACTGCCGCTGAATCTGGTCTTCGTGAGGGGTGTCCATCCAGCCGATGTTCAGACCGTTGACCCGAATGCGGTTGCGCAAGGTGCTGAACGCGACGTTCTTGGTGAGGATCGCCAAGGCGCCTTTGGACGCGGCATACGCGGTGAGGAACGACTGCCCGCCGTGGCCGGAGACGCTGAGAATGCTGACAATCGAGCCTTCAACCTGATTGGCGATCATCAGCTTGATGCATTCCTGCATGAGAAAAAACGGCGCTTTGACGTTGACCGCGAAGATCCGGTCGAACAGCTCGGGCGAGGTGTCGAGGATGCTGCCCCGGTCCGACATGCCCGCGCAATTGACCAGCCCGTGCACGGTGCCGAAGTGTTCCTTGGCGGCACCCACCACCCGGCGGCAATCCTCGACGTCCTCCATGTCGGCTTCGACGAAGAACGCCTGGCAATCCAGCTCGGCCAATTGGCGAACCTGCTGCTCGCCCTTATCCCGGCTGCGCCCACAGATGATCAAACCGGCGGCGCCCCGTTCCGCCAAGGTGCGGGCCACGGCGGCGCCCAGGCCTTGCGTGCTGCCGGTGACGACGAAATAGCGGCCCGCGAACGACGTGGACAGATCCAATGCTGACATGCGCTTCTCTCCTGCATTTGTTGTTTTTGGCTGCGGATGAATCGTTGCCAATAGAATTTAAATTCCATCTGTACAACGAATGGAACTGAGACTAGCATTGCGTTCACCTCATACAGGCCCGAATCGACCTCAACAAGACCTCAACAGAGGCTCAGGAGATTCCATGCTCGACCGCGCCAGACGTTTCTCCATCAAGCAGATCGCCGCCCAGGCGGGGGTCAGCAAAGCCACGGTCGACCGCGTGTTGCATGAGCGCGGCAGCGTGCATTACCAGACCAACCGTCGCATCCAGCAGGCCCTCGAAGAACTCGAAGCCCAGGAAAAGTCCGGTCCCGCAGTCGGCCGCACCTTTCACATCGACATCATCTTGCACACCCCCAAGCGCTTCAGTGACGCGGTGCAGGAGGCCATTCATGCGCAATTGGGCAACCTCGCGCCCTTTCGCATCTTTCCCCGTTTTCATCTGTATCAAGAGATCGACACGGCGTTGATGACCGACGTGATCCTGCGCTGCATCAGCAAAGGCAGTCAGGGCGTGATCCTCAAGGCCGCCGACGAACCCCAGATCAACGACGCCGTGAACCAGGTGACGGCCGCTGGCATTCCCGTGGTGACGCTGGTCTCGGACCTGCCGCAAAGCGAGCGCATCGGCTACATCGGCATGGACAACCGCACCGCCGGGCAAACGGCGGCGTACCTGATGTCGCGCTGGCTGGACGATGCGGCGCAGGACGTCGCGGTGGTCATCAGCAGCGAGCTGTTCCGAGGAGAAGAAGAGCGTGAGATGGGCTTCCGCACCTGGCTGCGCAGCCGCGCGCCGCATTTGCGGGTGGTCGACATCACCGGCGGTTTCGGGGTCTACGAACCCACACTGGCTCGGGTCAGCCAGGCGTTGCAGGCGAATCCGTCGATCAAGGCCGTGTACAGCGTCGGCGGCGGCAACCGCGCCATTGTCGATGCGTTCGCGGCTCAGAACCGGCCCTTGACGGTGTTCATCGGCCACGACCTCGATCAGGAAAACCGACAGTTGCTGGCCGAAGAAAAAATCGCCGCGATCATCGACCACAACCTGCAAATCGACGCCCGCCACGCGTTCCAGCACATCCTGCAATTTCACCGGTTGTGGAAGGTCGACCCGATCCCCGCCTCGCCGGTGCAGATCGTCACGCCGTTCAACCTGACCCACTGAATCCACCCGATCGTCCCGACAACAACAATCCAAGGAGATCCACCCCATGCTACGCATCGCAGTCCTCGGCGCAGGCCGCATCGCCAACATCCACGCCGCCAACGTCGCGGCCAACCCCGATGTGCAACTGTCGGTGATCGCCGACCCCTGGCGCGAAGGCGTCGACAAGCTGGCGGCCAAACTGGGCTGCGCGGCGGCCTACGATTGCGCCGAGGCCATCGAGCGGGACGACGTTGATGCCGTGGTGATCGGCACCCACACTGACACCCACATTGACTACATGCTGCGGGCGGTGAAAGCAGGCAAACCGGTGCTCTGCGAAAAACCCATCGACCTGGACTACGCCAAGGCCGCCAAAGCCGTAGAAGACGTCGAGCGCCAGAACGGCAAGGTCATGCTCGGCTTCAACCGCCGCTTCGACCCCGACACCCTGCAGATGCGCAAAGCCATTGCCCAGGGCGACATCGGTGAGGTGCGCCAGGTGGTGATCACCAGCCGCGACCCCGGCCTCGCGTCGCTGGACAACCTCAAGCACTCCGGCGGCATTTTCCGCGACATGACCATTCACGACTTCGACACCGCGCGCACGTTGCTCGGTGAAGAACCGGTCGAGGTGTTTGCCATCGCCAGCCGCCTGGTCGAGCCTGCCCTCGCCCAACTGGACGACTACGACAGCGTGATGGTCCTGCTGCGTACCGCCTCTGGCAAACAATGCCACATCAACTGCTGCCGCGAAGCGGTCTACGGGTACGATCAACGGCTGGAAGTGTTTGGCTCGAAAGGCATGGTCCTCAACGACAACCACCGCCCCACCACCGTGCGCACCTACAGCGCCAGCCAGACCGAAGTGCGCGAACCGCTGGAAAACTTCTTCCTCGAACGCTACGCCGATTCCTACCGCATCGAACTGAACCAGTTCATCGCCGCCGTCCGCGCCAACGAACCGCTGCCGACCCACGCACGGGACGGGTTGAAGGCACTGCATTTGGCGAATTGCGCGCTGGAATCGATCAAGACCGGGCGGGCAGTAAAGGTCGAGGGTTGATACCAAGCCCCTGTGGCAGTCAATTCATGCGCGAGAGGCCAGTGCAGGCGATGCATCTTCATCACCTGAACGATCTTCGCGAATAAATTCGCTCCCACAGAGGGTTCATCGGCGTCACGAAAAGAGCGCCAGACGCGGAATCACCTGTAGGAGCGAATTCATTCGCGAGAGGCCGGTGCGGACGGCACATCTTTATCACCTGAACGATCTTCGCGAATAAATTCGCTCCCACAGAGGGGTCAGCGGCGTCACGAAACGAAAGCCAGACGCGGAATCACCTGTAGGCGCGAATTCATTCGCGCCTACAGTCCAGAACCTGTGCATCACGCTCCACGACAGTGCATCCTTTCTGTTCAATCCCCCTCTCGGAAAACCTGCCACCCCAACCCGCCCCTGTCCTTTTTTGACCTTGCAGACCGATCACGCCACGGAACCTGACCAAACGTGACAACAGCCTGTCCACCCCGGACAGCCGACGCAAAGCGGACTGATAATCGCACCTGTCATGAGGAAAGCTGCCCACTTCGGCAGCGCCCCATCACAGCGACAAGGGTGCGTACTCATGGCAAACGGCAAAATCCCAGTCACGGTCATTTCCGGTTTTCTCGGTGCGGGCAAGACCACGCTGGTCAATCACCTGTTGAGTGAGAACCGGCATGAGCGTATCGGCGTCGTGGTCAATGAGTTCGGCGAAGTCGGCATCGACGGCCAGTTGATCGTCGCCGAACAGGAAGCCCTGATCGAGATCAACAACGGCTGCGTATGCTGCACTGTGCGAGCGGACCTGGTGGCCAGCGTCAAGGAAATGCTCAACCTGGCCGGCCACCGTCTTGACCGGCTGATCGTCGAAACCTCAGGCCTGGCCGACCCGGCCCCGGTGCTGCAAACCTTCCTCGCCGACCCCGGCCTGCGCACTCAGGTCGAGCTTGAATCGGTGATCACCGTGGTCGACGCGGTGCATCTCCAGGATCAACTGAACGCCGAAATCGTGCGGGAACAGATTGCCTTCGCCGACACGCTGATCCTCAACAAGACCGCGCTGGTCAGCCACACCGCACTGGCCGACATCGCCCGTCAGGTGCGCCAGCTCAACCAGACCGCCAGCCTGCTGCCGACCAACCATTCCCGGGTCGCAGTGGAAACGTTGCTCGGCACAAAACGGTTCTCGCTGCCAAACCTGCTGATGATCGAGCCGGACATTCTTGAAGAAGAAGGCCATGACCACGAGCACGACGCGTCGATCTCGTCCTGCTCGGTGGTCACATCCGGGACACTGGACCCGGACCGGTTCAACCGCTGGATCAACCAGCTGGTCAACGATCAGGGCCAACGGCTGATGCGCATGAAGGGCCTGTTGAATTTCACGAGCGAAGCCCGGCGCTTTCATTTCCACAGCGTGCACATGCTGCTGGAGGCCATGCCCGGCCGCCGCTGGGCCGACGAAGAATCCCGCGACAACCGTTTCGTGTTCATTGGCCGCGATCTGGACAGCGAACAGCTGCGTCAGGGCTTTCTCGACTGCCTGCAGGCGGCCTGAGCACGACGCGGACTTTCAACCTTGAGCTTCACCCTGCCCAACACCACACCCCACCCACGACAGGAAATGACCTCATGAAACAGAAAGAAGCCTACACCGTCAGCATCGGCCTGCTCGCCGTACTGGACACCTACGTCACGGCCACCGTCTTGCCGGTCCCAGTCTGGGTCACCTTCATCGCCTGGGCCTCGTTTTTCGTGGTCGGCGGTGGCAGTGCCGGATTCGTGCGCAGTGTCGCGTCGAACCTGACAGGGCTGGTGATCAGTTCCCTGGTGTTACTGGGGATCGCCACTGTCAGTGAAGCGCCCATCATCATCGCCGTGCTGGTGGGGGCTGGCAGTGCCCTGATGGTTCAGGCCTCCAAGGTGCCGTTGCTGAGCATTCTGCCCGCCATCGTCTGGGGCTTCGCCTCGACAGTGGGCACCACGGCGGTCGGCGGCAAACCGATGACGACGCCCGGTCTGGAAAACCCGGCCCTGATCGCCGCCGTCGCGTTGGTCACCGGTGCGGTCTTTGGCTACGTCTCCGAACGCCTCGGCGATGCGTTGACGAGCAAACCCAGCCCGCAACTGGCTTGATTGCGACCCCTTGAACTTCACACTGGAGCGTTCGATGAAACTACAACACTACCTCGGCGGCCTCGAAAACCTTGGCCCGGTGGACTTCGAAAAACAAGTGTTCGTGCAGGAATGGGAGAAGCGCATCTTCGGCATCCACACCGCGATGATGGCCGAGAGCGCCCACCTGAAAGACGCCCTGCCGAACTACCCGATGGACACCCTGCCCACGGCCTTCAAGAGCGACTGGACCTGGGCCTCGTTGCGCACCGGCGCCGAAGGCATGCAACCCTTCGAATACTTCAAGTTCCGCTACTACGAGAAATGGCTGGGCGGGATCTCCGGCTTTTTCGTCAACGCGGGCTACATCCACAGTGACGAGCTCAAGGACCGCGCCGATCACTACCGCAAGCAGCCCGATGCACCGCTGCCGGACAAGCCGAATGCCGCGATCCGCGAGCAGATCGTGCGCTACCTGGAGCAAGGCGACTCGGGGCTCCGGCCCTACGACGCCGCACCGCTGTTCGGCGAGGGTGATGTCGTGACCATCGCTGACCCGGTGGCCGTGGACCACACCCGCCTGCCCGGCTACCTGCGCAACAAACCGGGAAAAATCGTTGAGATGTATGCGGGGGCGTTCGCCTATTTCGTCAACACCGGGCCCGACGGGATTGGCGAGCCGATGCCGGTGTACCGGGTGGCGTTCGACGCCGCTGACCTGTGGGGCGTCGATAAAAGCGAGCCCAACACGACGATTTATGCGGACCTGTTCGAAGCCTATTTGCAGCCCACGCGCTGACCCCCACACGTTTGACGAACCCATTGCGGAGCATTTCCATGAGCCAACTCTTCGACTATGAACAACAACGGGAAGCCGAAAGCGCGGCCAAGGTCCGGGCACTCGAAGCCTTGCTGATTGAAAAAGGCGTGATTGGCAGCGACTCGGTGGACGCGGTTCTGGCCCACTTCGAAACCGTCGCAGGCCCCTTCAACGGCGCGAAAATCGTCGCCCGCGCCTGGGTTGACCCTGAGTACAAGGCACGCCTGCTGGCCGACACGCCCGCCGCCATCGCCGAGCTGAACCTGGCCCAGGGCATGGACGGCGCCGAGGGCGAGCACATGCTGGCCGTTGCCAATGGCCCCGGCGTGCACAACCTGATCATCTGCACCCTGTGTTCCTGCTACCCGTGGCCGATCCTCGGCCTGCCACCCTACTGGTACAAAGACCCTGTGTTTCGGGCCCGAGGCGTGCGCGAACCCCGCGCCGTGCTGCGCGAATTCGGCGTGCCGGTGAGCGCAGACACCCACGTCGAAGTCTGGGACAGCAGCGCGCAGATCCGCTGGTTCGTGGTGCCCGAGCGCCCGGCGAACTCCGATCACCTGAGCGAAGCACAACTGGCCGCGCTGGTGACACCGGAAGCCATGATGGGCGTGGCCCTGGTGGAATTGCCCGCCGCCTGAGGAGGCCGCCATGTTTACGCGTTTCGAAGAGTTCGCCGCCAACAGCATGCTCGGCCACAAGGACTCGCCACCCCGGGCACAAGGCCGGTTGCAGTTCACCCAGGAATGGCAGCGCAGCCTGTACGGGCTAGCGCTGGCATTGTCCAAGGCCGGTCATTTCGAGTGGGAAGCCTTCCGCCAGCAACTGATTGGCTCGATCTCGACGTGGGAGCAATTGCCCTGTGACCACCAGCCCCCGTGGGATTACTACGAGCGCTATCTGGAAGCCCTGATCAAGGTGTTGCAAGCGCATTCGCTGCTGGACACCGATGAGCTGTACAGCCGCTTGAACACACTCAAAACCGACAACACTGAAACGAGGACTGCCCCATGAGCAGCAACCCAATGAGCAGCACCGCCCTGACGCATGCCCCGTCCGCCACACGCAGCCATCGCCTGCTGGTCACCTTCGGTTCGATCCTGATGGGCCTGTCGCTGGTGTACTTCGCCGGGTTTTCGCACCTGGACCTGGTCCACAACGCCGCCCACGACACCCGCCACAGCTCGGGTTTCCCCTGCCACTGATCCATTGCGGAGCACACGCGCATGTTCAAACGCATCCTCACCACGGCCTGCTACACCGGCGCCCTCGCCGCGCTGTTGCTGACCCTGCTGCAAAGCCTGTGGATCACGCCCTTGATTTTGCAGGCCGAAGTCTACGAAAACGCCGAATCGGTTCATGAGCAAGCCCATGAACAGTTGGCGGCTCACGACCACGGCGCCGCTGCCCATGCGCACGAGCACGATGCCGAGGCCTGGACACCGGAGGACGGCTGGCAGCGCACGCTGTCCACGTTCGGGGGTGATCTGGTGGTCGCGATTGGCTTCGCCATGCTGCTCAGCGCGCTGTACAACCTGCGTGAACCGGCCAAGGCCTGGCACGGCGTGCTCTGGGGGTTGGCGGGGTATGCGACGTTCTGTCTGGCTCCCGCGGCAGGATTGCCACCGGAATTGCCGGGCACCGTGGCCGCCGAGCTGACCTCACGCCAGGACTGGTGGGGCGCGACGGCGCTGGCCACAGCCGTCGGGCTGGCGTTGATCGTCTTTGGCAAACACTGGGCATGGCGACTCGTGGCGGTGTTGCTGATTGCGGCGCCGCATCTTTACGGCGCACCGCAACCCGCCGAGCACCATGCACTGGCACCGGATGACCTGCAGGCGCAGTTTCGCGTGGCGTCCTTGCTGGTCAACGGTGTGTTCTGGATGGCGCTGGGCGGGCTCAGCGGGTGGTGGTTCCAGCGGCAAGTACCGGGGGCGGAAGACATGAGTGCCGTAGCGGCCGTGAGGTAGCCCGGGAATTGCATGCATCATGTAAAGCCTCGATGGTGTGGCCGATCCCCGTCCTTTAGCAGTCCGGCTTGCCAGCGGTAGCGATCTTCAGAACGCCACCGCCGGCAAGCCGGGCTGCTACAGGCGACCGTGAAAATGCCGACCCTCCGGGCCGCGACAGGCGATCTCAATCTTCAAAGGAAACCCTATGCGCAAAATCAGCGTGGGTATGGTGCTGTTCCCCGGCTTTCAACTGCTGGACATCGCCGGTCCCAAAGACGCCTTCGCTCAGGTCAAGGTCTTGAGCGAAGGGGCTTGTGAATACGAAATGCTGACCGTCGGCACCACCCGCAGCCCGTTGCTGTCGTCCAGCGGGCTGACGGTGATCCCGGACCGAACGATTTTTGACCCCTGCCCGCACTTCGACACGGTCATCGTTCCGGGCGGACTGGGGATTTTCGATGTCTACGCAGACTCGACCCTCGGAGACTGGCTCAAGGTCCAGGAAAAACGCTGCCGCCGTCTGGCCGCGATCTGCAACGGGGTGTTCGCTTTCGGTGCGGCGGGCCTGATCGACCGCAAGTCGGTCACCACCCACTGGATGGACGCGGCGCACCTCAGTGAGCTATTTCCTTCGGCCCACGTCGACCCTGACCACATCCACGTCAAGGACGGCACGATCTACACCACCGCGGGTGTCACGGCGGGGATCGACCTGTCGCTATTGATGATCGAGGAAGACTTCGGCAAACGCATGGCCATCGACGTCGCCAAATACCTGGTGGTGTATTTGCGTCGGGCCGGTGGGCAATCGCAATTCAGCCCGTTGCTCGACATTCAGGGAGGCGTCGACTCCCAGGTCGAGGCGATTCAGGATTACATGCTCGCGCACTTGCACATCGATCACAGCCTGGCCTCCCTGGCCGAACGGGTGCACATGAGCCCGCGCAATCTGTCGCGACTGTTCACCAAGGAAACCAGCACCCCGCCCATGGCCTTTCTCGCCGATGCACGGATCGACGCCGTGCGCCGCTATCTCGAAACCACCGAACAATCCATGAAGGAAATCGCCCGTCGCTGTGGCTTCGACAACGCCGACAGCCTGCGTCGGGTGTTCGTCAAGCGGCTGGCCATCAGCCCGGTGGAGTATCGCCAGCGGTTTCACTCCGAAGCCATGAACGCCTCGTAGCGGTCGATCACTTGAAATCGCGACTGCGCACGTCCAGCCCGGTCAGCAGCGGGGTCAGGTCGAAGAGCCGTTGGGCAATGACGTGACGGACCCCCTTCTGATACTCGAACTTGCCAAACACCTGCATCAACTGCGAACCCACCAACACCTTGCGCTGACGTTCGGCCAAGTCGCGCCAGACCACCACATTGATCATGCCGTGTTCGTCTTCCAGGGTGACGAAGGTCACGCCGCTGGCCGTGCCCGGTCGCTGTCGGCCCACCACCAACCCGGCGACACTGAATTGCCGTCCGTGCTCTTCATCGAGCAAGTCCTTCGAGCTGCGAAACCGTTTGGCGGCCAGTTTGTTGCGCAGCAGCGACAGCGGGTGCGGCCCCAGCGTCGTGCCGAGGGTGTTGTAATCGGCCATCAGGTCTTGGGCCACGCTCGGCAAGGGCAGTGCGACTTGAGCTTCCTCGGCAAAACAGTCATCGCCGAACAACGGACGTTTCACCTCGACCCCCGCCATTTCCCAACGTGCGCGATGACGATGCCCTACCAGACCGCGCAAGGCCCCGGAATCCGCCAGCGCCGCCCGCGCGCGGTTGTCCAGATCGGCACGCACGCAGAGGTCTGTGACGTCATTGAACTCGCGCACCGAGCGCGCCTGCTCGATGCGCCGGGCGTCTTCCTCGCGGAAACCACGAATCATCCGCAGGCCCATGCGGATCGCCAGGTCCTGGGAGTAGTCGCGGCCTTCCACCGGCTCTAGCGAGCAGTCCCAATCGCTGTAGCGGATGTCCACCGGGTGCACGTCGATGTGGTGGCGACGGGCGTCCTGTAGCAGTTGGTCGGGGCTGTAAAAACCCATCGGCCAGCTGTTGATCAGGGCGCAGGTGAAGGCAGCGGGCTCGTGGCATTTGAGCCAGCAACTGGCGTAGGTCAACAAGGCGAAGCTGGCGGCATGGGACTCGGGAAAGCCGTAGCTGCCGAAGCCTTTGATTTGTTCGAAGATGCGATCGATGAAGTCCTTCGTGTACCCCTTCTCGGTCATCCGCTGGCTGAGACGGGCATAGTGAGGCTCAAGTCCGCCGTGGCGTTTCCATGCGGCCATTGAGCGGCGCAACTGATCGGCTTCACCGGCCGTGTAGTCTGCCGCGACAATGGCCAGTTGCATGACCTGTTCCTGAAACAGCGGCACGCCGAGGGTGCGCTCGAACACGGCTTTCAGTTCCTCCGAAGGATAGGTCACCGGCTCTTCTTTGTTTCTCCGACGCAAGTACGGGTGCACCATGTCGCCCTGAATCGGTCCCGGCCGGACAATCGCAACCTCGATCACCAGGTCGTAAAACGTCTCCGGCCTGAGCCTCGGCAGCATCGACATCTGCGCCCGGGATTCGATCTGGAACACGCCAATGGTGTCGGCGCGACTGATCATGTCGTAGGTCGGTTTATCCTCGGCGGGTATGCTCGCAATGGTCAGGTCGTAGCCGCGATAACGGGTGACCAGGTCGAACGTGCGGCGCAACGCGCTCAGCATGCCCAACGCCAGAATGTCGACCTTGAGCAGTCCTACCAGGTCCAGATCGTCCTTGTCCCATTGAATGATCGTGCGATCCGCCATCGCCGCGTTTTCCACCGGCACCAACGTTTCCAGCGGCTGCTCAGAAATGACGAAACCACCAGGGTGCTGAGACAGGTGCCGGGGAAAGCCGATCAGCTCGCCCGCCAGCGTCAGCACCCGGCGCAGCACTGGGCTGTCCGGCTCGAAGCCTGATTCTTTCAGCCGATCGGCGGGCGGCAGGTTGTCGGTCCAGCGTCCGCAGCAATCGGCCAGGGCGTTGATCTGATCGGGCGGCAGACCCAGCACGCGCGCCACGTCACGAATGGCGCCGGCGCCGTGGTAGGTGCTGGCGACGGCGGTCAACGCCGCCCGGCCCCGGCCATAACGGCGGAAGACGTATTGCAGGACTTCCTCGCGGCGTTCGTGTTCGAAGTCCACGTCGATGTCAGGCGGTTCGTTGCGCTCTTCCGAAATGAACCGGGCGAACAGCAACTGGCCCTTGCCTTTGGACGGGTCCAGCTCGGTGATACCCAAGGCGAAACACACGGTCGAATTGGCGGCCGACCCCCGGCCCTGACACAGAATGGCTTGCTGACGGGCAAACCTGACGATGTCGTGCACGGTGAGGAAATAGCTCTCGTACTGTTTATTGGCGATGATCCCCAGTTCATGTTCGATGTTTGTCCGAGCGACCGTAGGGATGCCTTCAGGCCAACGCTCACGCGCCCCCTCTTCGGTCAAGTGACGTAACCACGTCGTCGGCGTATGCCCTTTGGGCACCAACTCGCGGGGGTATTCGTACTTCAGGTCATCAAAATCGAAGGTACATCGCCGCGCGATGACCAGCGTTTCGGCCAGTAACTCCGCAGGAAAAACATCCGCCAACATCGCCCGTGGCCGCAAATGTCGCTCCCCATTGGGAAACAGCCGGTGCCCCGCCTCGGCCACGGTCGTGTGATGACGGATGGCAGTCATGGTGTCCTGCAACGCACGACGGCCTCGGGCGTGCATGTGCACATCGCCGCTGGCGACGGCAGGCAGACCGCACTGACTCGCCAGTGCCAGCAGATGCGTCAACCGCTGCTGATCGTCCGGCCCGCAATGCAACTGCACACTCAGCCAGAGGTTGTCGGTGAACAGATCGCGCAGCCATTGACCTTGCTCACGTAACGTCGCGTTTTCTTGTCCAAGGTCCGGCACCCACAGGGCGAGCAACCCGTTGAGAGGCGACTGGAAATCCTCCCGAAGCAGACAATATTCGCCCTTCTTGCTGCGCCTACGTCCTTGGGTTATCAGCCTGCACAGCGCCTGATACCCCGCAAGATTTTCGGCCAGCAAGACGATTTTCGGTCCGTTTTCGAGGGTCATCTCACTGCCGACGATCAATGGCAGGCCGCATTCCTTTGCCGCCTGCCACGCACGCACCGCCCCCGCCAGCGTGCATTCGTCGGTGATGGCCAAGGCCTCGTAGCCATGCAACTTCGCCCGCTCGAACAACTCCAGAGCACTAGAGGCCCCGCGCTGAAAACTGAAGTTGGACAGGCAATGCAGCTCGGCGTACTGGCAGCTCATGCGAACCATCCGTGCAGCCACAGGCCGCTGTCATCGCCCACGCTGCGATAGGCCCAGCCACGCAGGCCGGTGCGAGTTTCGATCAGGTAATAATCACGGCGCACATCCCCACCGTCCCACCAGCCCGACTCGATCCGTTCAGGCCCTGCCAACACCCGCGAGCCGGTGTCTGTCAGGGCTTCGGGCTCACGCAGCAGCCAACCGGGGCGAGGCACCGGGTTGAAGCCCACCGCAGGCTTGGTGTGCGAGGCGGGTTGCCATGCGCATTCGGGGCGATGGTCGGCGTGGAAGCTCAAGCCGCAGACCGCGTCATCGCCCAATCGCGCCCGCAGCCGCTCGCGCAACTGCTCCCACGGCATGCTTTGTTGAGGGCGATCATCGAACAGTTCTCGATGGGACGGCACGAAGGCCGGCAAGTCTTTGGCCGAAAGCTTGAGTGCCCGCACCGGGGACGGCACGACGATTTGCTCCAATCGCCCCCGGGCCAGTTCGAACAGCATGTTCGCTTCCCTTTCCGCGCTCAGCAGCCCCACCGGAATCAGCGTGTCCGGGGCGGTGCTGCCGACACTCGGCACATGCTCCAGATGAATGACGAAGCGTTGCACGCCGCTGTCCCGACCGCCGAGAAACAGCGCCAGATCGGCAATCATCCGCTTGAGGGGAAACAACAGCGCCTGATGGGATTCGACGTCGAAGTTCAGCTCGATGCGGGTCTCGAAAAAGTCCGGCGGCACATAGCATTCCAACGCCATCGGGCGACGCCCGGTCAGGGTATCCAGGTGTTGCAACACCGTTGCGGGAAAACGCCGCGCCAGGGTGTCGCGAGGCAAGGCCAGCACCTGCCGCAAGTGGTGCAGTCCCATGCGCCCTAACGCGGTGGCCACGTCTTGGGACAGCCCGAGGCGATTGACCGGCATCCGTTGCAGCACGTCTTGCAGCGTCTCGTTGTCGGTGACGGCCAGACCGTCGTGGGCATTGGCCAACATCCTCGCCGCCAAAGGGTTCGGTGCAACAACGATGCGATGACTGAACCCCATGGCGGTCAGCTCCTGCCGCAATCGCGCCTCGAATACCGGCCATGGGCCGAACAGTCCAAAGCTCGACTCGACTTCCATCAGCAATACGCGGGGGTATTTCAGGCTGACCTGGGAACTGAAGCGGTAGGCCCAGGCCGCAAGCAGACGGTGCCAGTGTTCGGTCTGCTTCGGGTCGTATTCGACCGTGTCGAACCCACGGCTCATGGCGTGGGCGGCGGTCAACGTCTGTCCGGGACGCAACCCCAGTCCACGGGCGGCGGCGTTCACCGTTTGCAACACACGGCGCTGAGCGGGACCGCTGATCAGGGCCAGCGGTTTATCAGGTTCGGCGCGACGACGCATGACGCCGTCCAGTGCCAGTTGCGGCAGCAGGACACAGGCCCAGAGCATGGAGACCTCAAGCGTCGGTGGTGAACGGGATGGGGGATGACGGGGCCAGCCCGCCTCGGCACTTCAGCACCCGCAACTGGCGGGGTCGAACATCGATGGCGATGCGCAGGGCGGCAGGCGAAGGGTTGGCGGCGGCTTGCTGACCACGGCAGGCGAACGCGAGGGTTTCACCCGTCTCCGCTGCCACTTGCAAACGACGCAGGGCGCGGTCATCGACCTTGCCCGGCCACGCCAGCACCGCCCCACAACTGCCAGAGCGCAAGCATTGCTCCACCGCCCACAAGGCATCGGTGTCGCTGGCCTGAATGATCGACAGCTGACGCACATCGACCCCCGCCGATTGCCAGGCCTGGGGGTATGGCACGAACGGCGGCGCGACCAGGACGATGCGTTCGCCCGCGTTGGCCAGGCGCGCCAGGGTCGGCCACAGCAGGCGCAACTCACCGCTGCCATTGGCAGGGATCAGGATTTCCGTGAGTGCCGCCGGGGGCCAGCCGCCAATGGGCAACGCAGCGTCGAGCAACGGGTGGCCTGTGGGTTGCGCCGCGACTGGCTGGACCTGCGCCCGCCCTTTCCAGACCCGACGCTCGTCCAGCAGCGCGTCAAGGCTGACCACCGCGCCCATCATTCCCGGCGCACCAGGCCGCAGAACACGCCTTCGATGGCGAAGTCCTGATCGGGACGCACGACAATCGGCGCATAGGCCGGGTTGCGGGGCAACAGACGCAATGTGTCATCGCCCCGCTCCAGCCGTTTGATTGTCACTTCGCCATCGAGTCGGGCCACGACGATCTGTCCGTCCCGAGCGTCGGCGCTTTGCAGAATACCCACGAGATCGCCGTTGAAAATGCCGTCTTCGATCATCGAATCGCCATTCACCCGCAGCAGGTAATCCGGCACCCGCAGGAAGGTGCGGCTGTCGAGGGTAAAGGTGTCGGGGTTATCGAGGTCGGGGCCTATGGGCGCACCTGCGGCCACCCGACCCAGTACCGGTATTTGCAGCATTTGAACGCGGGGTGTCGCGTCGATCAGGCGAATGCCACGGGCCTGATTGGCGGTGACTTCGATAAAGCCTGCTTCGGTCAACGCCACGATATGTTTGCGCGCAACGCTGCGAGACGCGAATCCAAACGCTTCGGAGATTTCCGCCAGGCTCGGCGGTTGGCCATTGTCGGCGATGCGATCGCGGATGAACGTCAGGATGGCAGCGCGTCGGGGAGATAAGTTCGTCATGGAGTACATTTGTACTCCATAAGAGAAACATATGCCAGCGCCGTTTATCGGGGGATGAAAGGTCGATCAACCGATGAGGAGTCGAAGCGCCAGGGAATGGCGCTTCTGAGGGAAAACATTACTCAAACCACCCCTGAATCTGAGGGTAACTGAGGGTGCTGTGGGTCACCGGTTCCGAACGCCCTTCCCCGAGGAAATCACGTCCTAATTGCTCGGCCAGACTCAACACGGTGATCGCCACACTGGAACCGGCGCTCAAGCGATGCACCCCCAGTTTCGCCAAGCCTTCTGCCTCCGGCAGGCCTGGCCGGGCCAACACGTTGATCGGCAGGTTGACGCCCTGAACGATGCGCGTGATCGCATCGACATCCACCACCGCCGCAGCGAACAGCCCGTCGGCGCCGGCTTTTTCATACAACTGGCCGCGTTTGAGGGTCTCCTCGACCTTCTGGTCATCGGCCACCAGATTCGCCAGGTACACATCGGTACGGGCGTTGATGAACACGTCCAGCCCATTATTGGAGGCCATGCGTTTGATCGCTTCGATCTTGCGCGCCAGCAAGTCAGGTGCATCCGGACCGTCTTCAATGTTGATGCCCACGGCACCCACTTCCAGCACGCGCTTGACGTTTTCAGCGACCGTCTTTGGATCGTCCGAATAGCCGTGCTCGAAATCCACCGACAGCGGCACCTTGACCACCCGCGCAATGTTTGCCGCTGCATGGATGGCTGCCTCCAGCGGAAACACACGCCCGTCGGCATACCCCTGTGCCCAAGCCACGCCCGCGCTGGTGGTGGCGATAGCTTTGGCGCCGAGGCTTTCGAACAGCAGCGCACTCACGGCGTCCCAGGCATTGGGCAGGCGCAGCACGGTAGATTGGTGGTGCAGGTCACGGAACGTCTTGGCAGAGGCAGGCATGTTCAACTCCATGTGAAGGTGACGGGTAAAACACTGTTGAAGGGCGCTTGAGTCTAGAACAGCGATGCTTGGGCGGAGGCCATCTCGTCGCGGTTCTTTTTCGAGGATTTCGGCATCCCGCCTTCAAGGGTCAGCAACAGCTCTTTGGCCGCCAGGCCACCGGCAAATCCGGTGAGCGCGCCAGAACTGCCGATCACCCGATGGCACGGCGCGACGATGGAAATCGGGTTCTTGCCATTGGCCGCCCCGACCGCACGCACGGCAGCGGGGTTGCCGATTTCGATGGCGATTTGCAGGTAGCTGCGGGTCTCGCCGAACGGAATCGCCAGCAAGGCGTGCCAGACTTTTTTCTGGAAATCAGTGCCGTGAAAGTCCAGCAGCAGGTCGAAACGGTTACGCGTTCCCGCGAAATATTCCGCCAGTTGCTGTTCGGCCTGATCAAGGATTTCGCTGTGGGGGGCTTCGGTCATGGGCCCCAGCAGGACGCGATTGGGGCGGTCGTTTTCCCAAAGAATCGCGGCCAACGCCGCACCCTTGGCCACCAGTTTCAACTGGCCCACAGGAGAATCGATGAAGCGATAAGTGAAGTTCATGGAAGGCTCCTCGTCTTTCGCACTGCGCCCATAGTAACCGGGTGTGCGATGAGGACCATCCAGATCTTGCGGTCAGATTCTCGACAGGAACTTCACGTCGGGCACCCCACCGCGCCGTCATTCAGGTTCTGCTTGTAGTTCTCATACTGCAACGTCGCCTTGCCGTTGTTCCACTTCAGGGTCAGCACCAGGACGGAGTCAAAGTCGTCGCCCATCCAGTCCTTGACGAGTTTGAGGTCCTGGCCGGAGGCCTCTTCGGCGACTTTGTTGATCAGTTCGGGCAGGTAGCCGTGGGACCAGGCGGTGTAGATGGTGGCGTCGTGGTATTTATCGCGCATCAGCTCGTCGGCGAGGTCGCTGGTGTCGTTGGCGGCGAAGTCGATGTTGATGGGCAACCCGAGCTTGATCGCGCTCGGGCCGACGGTCATCAAAGGGCGCAAGTAGCTATAGGAATGATCGCCTGCGCCTTCTTCAACGTGACGGCTGGGGTTGGCGGCGAAGATGAAGTCCGCTTTGCCGAAGGTATCCGGCAATACGGTAGAGAGGTCGATGGCGCGGTTCAGGCCCTGGCAGTTCAACTGGCCGAGGCCCATGTCAGGCTTTTCCGCGTGGCGCAGGAACACCAGCGTCTGCGTGCCGTTCTTCGGTTCCGCATGCACGCCCCTGCCGACGGTAAACCAGAACACCGCCGAGCAGATCAGCAGGATCGGCAGCAAGAAATAGGCGATGCGTTGCAGGGCTGTCGAAGTAACCGGGGTTTTGAAAAAGGTCATGATGGCCTGGGTTCTTGTGATGCGTGAAGGGCTGAGCGCCCTGAGCAACGTCCCTGTGAACTGGCATTTCGCTAGCGACTGCAGGCTAACGAAGCTTTATGTCCGTATGAAGAATGACCATGAGATAGGAAATGACCTCAGAGGTTGCATGCAAGCCTCTGATTTACCGGACTAATCGCTGAACGGTATGTAATAGGATGTTTCGAAAGCCCTTCAGGCAGGTACTTCGCGAACCCGATAGCGACTGCACACCACGGCGCTGACCACCACCGCCAACCCCGCCAGGCTGTAGACCCAGGACGGCGAGGCGATGGGCAGCACCACCCCGGCCAGCAAAGGCCCGACGCCCGCACCGACGTCACGCCAGACCGCATTTCCGGCCAGTGCCTGGACGCGCCCTACCCCCGGATTGCGCTCGGCCACCAGCGTGGTGACCAGCGGCAATTGCAGCGCACGCAGGATCAGCACGCCGCCCGCGCCGATGATCAGCCAGTGAAAGCCGAAGGCCGTCAACGCCAGGGTCGTCAGCGCCGAGAACACCACCAGCATGCGCACCGCCCCGTAGCTCGCGGCGGCGCGACCACCTAAAGGACTCAGGAGCATTTCCGAGACGTAACGCAACGCCAGCAGCACCCCGGCGATGAACACTGCGTTGCCACCCAGCACCGATTGCGCCTGCAACGACAGGCCGAAGATAAACAGCCCGTCCAGCGCGACGCCTTCGATGAAGGACCACATGGCCACGCTGTCCGGCGCCTTGAAGCGACGCCCGTTGGCGGTCGGCATCGCATGGGGAACGCTCGGCAGCCCTCGGGCGATGAACAGGCCGATGAGGGAAAAGAAGGCGAGTATCAGAAAGATCACCCGAGGGCCGAAATACATGCTTACCAGCGCCCCCAGAGGCAGCGCGAGCATCGGGCCGATGGCGATGATCGCCCGTGAGGTGCCTGACCTGCGGGCCGCGCCGGCAGGTTCGGAGGTTGCGAGAGCTTGGGTGGACAGGTTCAACGCCGCGTACGCCAATCCCCAGCCCAACCGCAGAATCAGCAGCCACCAGAAACCGGTGATGAACGAGTTGCCCACCGCGCAGACCATCGACACCAGCGAAGCCAGGGTCAGCGCCGCCCGGTCGCCGCGCTGTGCGTAGAAGCGCACGACGTAGCCATAGCCGAAGATCCGCACCAGCCGGTTGGCCGCCAGCAGCACCCCCGCTTCGGCGAGACTGATGCCAAAGGCGTCGGCGTTCATGGGCATTAGCAGGTACAACAGGACATCGCTGGGCAGGCACAGGCTGAGAACGGTCGCCGAACGGCGTGACGCAGCATCGGCATCTCGGGCAGGGACAGACATGCGCAGAAAAGTCCTGTAACACAATTGAAAAAAGCCAGCATGCAGACCGCGCCGAAGCCTGACAACTGTTTAATGCAGATATTTCACACAGTGTTTCTCGGGCAACACCGCTTCCGCAAACTGTTGATGGAGCAACTGCGTCCACGTCCTCTTGCCCCAGTCGCCCCACGCTAGCCCGCACATGAGTTCATGGCACAGAGCCTGCATTATTCCATTTGAGCAGGCTGACTCGCGCTGACTACCGTTTTCGACATAAGCAGCCCCGTGCAGCTTCAAACCCTTCGACTGGACTTGATCATGACCGCGTTCCCTCGCCTGCCCACTTCCCTGAAACTCCTGGCCGGTGCCCTGGCACTGACCCTGCAACCCTTCGCCCAAGCCGCCGAAGCGCCGCCGGCCGAGGTGCATCTGGATTACGCCTACTACTCGCCGGTAAGCCTGGTGCTCAAACATTTCGGCTGGCTGGAGAAGGCCCTGCCGAACACCAAGGTCAGTTGGGTGTTCAGCCAGGGCAGCAACCGCTCGCTGGAATATTTGAACAGCGGCGGCGTTGATTTCGCCTCGTCGGCCAGCCTGTCCGCTGTGTTGGCCCGTGCCAACGGCAGCCCGATCAAGTCAGTCTACGTCTACAGCCGCGCCGAGTGGACCGCGCTGGTGGTACGCAAAGATTCGACGCTTAAAACCGTCGCTGACCTTAAAGGCAAGAAAATCGCCGCCACAAAAGGCACCGACCCGTACCTCTTCACCTTGCGCGCGCTGCAACAGGCGAAGCTGACCAAAGACGACGTGGAGCTGCTGCACCTGCAACACCCGGACGGCCGCATTGCGCTGGAGAAAGGCGACGTCGACGCGTGGGCGGGTCTCGATCCGCACATGGCCGCCAGCGAAATTCAGGCGGGTTCGCGCCTGCTTTATCGCAACAAGGACTTCAACAGCTACGGCGTGGTCAGCGTGACCGAGACGTACGCCAAAGAGCATCCGGAGGCGATCAAGACCGTGTTGAGCGCCTACGAGCAGGCCCGCGAATGGTCGCTGAAGAATCCGGAAGAGCTGGCGAAATTGCTGGCCACCGAATCCGGCCTGCCACTGGACGTCGCCAAGCTGCAACTGACCCGCACCGACATCAGCAGCCCGCAGTTGACCGATAAAGACGTGACCGCCTCCAAAGCCGCCGCGCCGATTCTGGTGTCGGAAGAACTGGTGCGCAAAGGCACGAATGTCGATCAGGTCATCGATCAGTTGATTGACCCGACCTTCGGCAACGCCGTCGTCGCCAAGCCATGAGCAGCTCCCAGGTCGAATCGCTGAACGCCGAAGCCGGCACACCGGTTGCACCCGCCGCGTCCACGCCCAACCGATGGCGCGGCCGCCTCAAAGGGCTGGTGGTGCCGGTGGCGATTCTGGTGCTGCTGGAAATCGTCGTTCGCATCGGCTGGGTTCACTCGTACCAGATGCCCGCGCCCAGCGAGATTTTCACCACGCTGACCGACTTGGCCAACGGCGCCTTGTGGAAACACATCAGCGCCAGCCTGCTGCGGGTGTTGAGCGGGTTCGGCATCGGCGCGGGCCTGGCCCTGCTGTTTGCAGCGTGGGTCGGATTGAGTCGGGAGGCCGAAGCCTATCTGGAACCCACGTTCGCGGGTTTGCGCTCGATCCCGA
This sequence comes from Pseudomonas salicis, assembly GCF_057128705.1. Taxonomy (NCBI): domain Bacteria; kingdom Pseudomonadati; phylum Pseudomonadota; class Gammaproteobacteria; order Pseudomonadales; family Pseudomonadaceae; genus Pseudomonas; species Pseudomonas salicis. The sequence goes on along the minus strand of NZ_JBSKHU010000001.1, from coordinate 526,240 downwards.
GCCTGGCGTGGGTGCCGCTGTTGCTGCTGTGGCTGGGCATCGGCGAGACCTCGAAAATCGTGCTGATCGCCATCGGCGCGTTTTTTCCGGTGTACCTCAACGGCGTGGCGGCGATTCGCGGGATTGATCGCAAACTGGTGGAAGTCGGCAAGATGTATCGGTTCAGCCAGCGGCAGATGATTCTTCACCTGTTTCTCCCCGCTGCCCTGCCCGGCCTGTTCACCGGGCTGCGCTCGGGGTTGAGCCTGGCGTGGATGTTTCTGGTGGCCGCCGAACTGATCGCCGCGACCAAGGGCTTGGGCTATCTGCTCAGCGATGGGCGCGAGACCTCACGGCCTGACATCGTGCTGGCGGCGATTATCGTGCTGGCGCTGCTGGGCAAGATCAGCGATGGCGTGTTGGCGATGCTGGAGAAGCGGTTTCTGGCGTGGCGGGATACGTTCAAGGGGAATGGCTGACTCTACATTGACTGATACGGCGTCATCGCGAGCAAGCTCACTCCTACAGGGGAACGCTTTTTAATTGTAGGAGTGAGCTTGCTCGCGATAGCGATGTACGTGGCACCATCGAGACACCAAGGACCCCAAGCACCACCTTTCATCCGATCCCGAGTTGACGACACCCCTCGCTTTGGTGTTTCCTGAAACCGGTTTCAGAGCCTCACACGCTCGACAATAAAAGCCTGCTGATAAATCCAATAAGGGTCAGGCCGTGAACAGCATTCCGACACCGACGCGTGCCCGCGTCACCATGAATGACGTCGCCGACATGGCGGGCGTTTCCAAGGCCAGCGTCTCGCGCTTCATTGGCGATGACCGGCAATTGCTGTCCGAGGCCATTGCCCGGCGCATTCAACACGCCATCGACACCCTCGGCTATCGCCCCAACCAGATGGCCCGTGGCTTGAAACGCGGCCGCACCCGCCTGATCGGCATGCTGGTGGCCGACATCCGCAACCCTTATTCCATTGCTGTCATGCACGGCGTCGAAACGGCCTGCCGCAAGCACGGTTACAGCCTGGTGGTGTGCAACACCGACCGCGACGATGAGCAGGAACGCCTGCACCTCGCGGCTCTGCGCTCGTACAACATCGAGGGTCTGATCGTGAACACCCTCGGCCATCATCTGGACGAATTGCGCGAGTTGCACACCGAATTGCCGATGGTGTTGGTGGACCGCAAAGTCGATCAACTGGACAGCGATCTGGTCGGGCTCAACAACGTCGATGCCGTCACGCAAGCGCTGGATCACCTGCACCACACCGGCTATCGCGACATCCTCATGGTCACCGAACCTCAGGACGGCACCAGTTCGCGAGTCGAGCGGGTCGACGCGTTCAAGACCGGCCTTGCCCGACGCAGCGGCTTCCGTGGCCAGGTCTGTGAAACCGGCCCTGCCCTGCGCGATCACCTGCGCGCCTTTCTCGATGATCAGGGGCACGGCCCCAAAGCCTTGTTCACCGGCAACGGCGTTGCAACCCTGAGCACGACTCGCCAGTTGCACGCATTGGGCTGCCATCTGTTCGACGACATCGGCCTGATCGCCCTCGACGAATTGGACTGGTACCCCCTCGTCGGCAGCGGCATCACCTCCCTTGCCCAACCGACCCACGACATCGGCGTGACAGCGTTCGAGTGCCTGCTTAATCGCCTGCGCGGGGACCAGGAGCCATTGCGGCTGTACGACTTTCCAGCGCAACTGATCGTGCGCGGTTCGACCCGACAGCGATCCTGACCCTCTTCTTTTATAAAGCAGGCTACCCGCCTGTCCGTTTGAAGAACTTTCTTCGAGCACCTTCGCTCGAACAAAAATGAAACCGGTTTCAGAGGACAACAATAATGAACCGATTCCCCGTTGCCATCAGCCTGGGCGCCTTCGGTGCCGACGTCGTTCGTGAACGCGGCCAAGCCAGTTTTATCCCGCTGCTGGTCGAGGCTGGCGTGACCCGCATGGAGCTTCGCGAGGAGCTGTTCACAGGCCGCGAAGACCTCGTCGCGTTGGGCGAAGCCATTCGCTCGCAAGGGCTGGAGTGTCTGTATTCGGCGCCGCTGGAGCTGTGGCTCGATGGCCAGAACGCGCCCAATCCCGAGCTGGAACCGACCCTGCAACGGGCGACGGCCTGTGGCGCGCCGTGGCTGAAAGTCTCGTTGGGCCACCTGACCGAAGACAGCGACATCGCTGCCCTGGCCGATCGCCTCGCCCGTTACGACGTGCACCTGTTGGTGGAAAATGACCAGACCCCACAAGGCGGCCGCCTGGAACCCCTTGTCCGGTTCTTCGCCCGGATCGACGCCCTGCAAATGCCCATTGGCATGACTTTCGACATCGGCAACTGGCTGTGGCAGGCGCAATCGGCCAGCGCCGCAGCGCAACAATTGGGCCGTTACGTCGAATACGTGCATTGCAAGGCGGTGTCCCGCAACACAGCCGGCAAGCTGATCGCCGTGCCGCCGCGCCAGACTGACTTGCACCTCTGGGAGCAGTTGCTCAAGCACATGCCCCTCGGCCTGCCCCGCGCGGTCGAATACCCGCTGCAAGGCGACGATCTGCTAGACGTCACCCGCACCCAGGTGGATGTCCTTGCCCAACTGGGCCAGCGCCATATGCACACGTCTTCGGAGGCCATGAGCCATGTCTGAGATCGATATCCTTTCCTTCGGCGAAACCATGACCATGCTGGTCGCCGAGCAGACCGGCGATCTGGCCGCTGTCCGCCACTTCGAAAAACGCATCGCGGGCGCCGACAGCAACGTCGCCATCGGCCTTTCGCGCCTGGGCTTCAACGTCGCCTGGCTGAGCCGGGTGGGCAATGATTCGATGGGGCGTTTCGTCATCGACAGCCTGCAACAGGAAGGCGTCGACTGCCGCCACGTCACCGTCGATCCGGCCCACCCCACGGGCTTTCAGTTCAAGTCGCTGGAGCTGGAAGGCGCCGACCCGGTGGTCGAGTATTTCCGTCGGGGCTCGGCGGCCAGTCACCTGTCCGTCAACGACATCGTTCCGGCACTGTTGAAGGCGCGGCACCTGCACGCCACGGGCATCCCGGCGGCGTTGTCGGCCACCTGCCGCGAACTCTCGCAGACGCTGATGATCCAGATGCGTGAGTCGGGTCGCAGCGTGTCGTTCGACCCCAACCTGCGGCCGTCGCTGTGGTCGAGTCAGGCCGAGATGATCCGTGAGGTCAACCACCTTGCCAGCCTTGCCGACTGGGTCATGCCCGGCCTGGCGGAAGGCGAGTTGCTGACCGGTCGCGACACCCCGGCGGACATCGCACAGTTCTATCTCGACAAGGGTGTGGAAGCGGTGGTGATCAAACTCGGCGCGAAAGGCGCCTACTACCGAACTCAACTGAATCAGGCCTTCGTGCCCGGCGTGCCGGTGGCACAGGTGATCGACACCGTGGGCGCGGGCGATGGCTTCGCGGTCGGGGTGATCAGCGCGCTGCTGGAGAACCTCGACTTCGCTAAGGCCACCGCGCGGGGCAACTGGATCGGCGCCCAGGCCGTGCAGAGCCGAGGCGACATGGAGGGCCTGCCGACTCGCGCAGCCCTGCAAGCCGCCGAATCAACAGCCGAATCAACAAACGCACCACGACGACAGACCGCGTGACACCCGTTTTACCCGAACCGCCATTCCCATCACCTGCTGCGACAAGAACAACACCCTCAGGGAGCTTGACATGGAAAAGCTACTCGACACCGTGAAACACGCAGGCCTCAAACGCCGCTGGCTGCTGATCATGCCGATCGTGTTCATCACTTACAGCCTCGCCTATCTGGACCGCGCCAACTACGGCTTCGCCGCCGCCTCGGGCATGGCCGAAGACCTGCACATCACCCCCGGCATGTCGTCGTTGCTGGGTGCGCTGTTTTTCCTCGGTTACTTCTTCTTTCAAGTGCCGGGGGCGATCTACGCGCAAAAGAAGAGCGTTAAGAAGCTGATCTTCGTCAGCCTGATTCTCTGGGGTGGCCTGGCGACCCTGACCGGCATCGTCTCCAACGCCTACATGCTGATCGGCATCCGCTTCATGCTCGGCGTGGTAGAAGCGGCGGTCATGCCCGCCATGCTGGTGTACCTCTGTTACTGGTTCACCAAGGCCGAGCGTTCACGGGCCAACACCGTGCTGATCCTCGGTAACCCGGTGACCATGCTGTGGATGTCGGTGGTGTCGGGTTATCTGGTGGCGCATTTCAGCTGGCGCTGGATGTTCATCGTCGAGGGCTTGCCTGCGGTGATCTGGGCCTTCATCTGGTGGCGCCTGGTGGACGAGCGTCCGACCCAGGCCAAGTGGCTGACCGCCGAGGAAAAGACCGAACTGCAAGCGCGTCTGGACGCTGAGCAGGTCGGCATCAAGCCTGTGAAGAACTACGCCGAAGCCTTCCGCTCGCCGAAAGTCCTGCTGCTCGCGGCGCAGTATTTCTGCTGGAGCATCGGCGTGTACGGCTTCGTGCTGTGGCTGCCGACGATCATCAAGAAAGGCATGCAGATGGACATGGTCGAGGCCGGTTGGTTGTCAGCGTTGCCTTATCTGGCGGCGGTGATCGGCATGGTCGTGGTCTCGTGGGCGTCGGACAAGACCCAGAAACGCAAACTGTTCGTCTGGCCGCCCCTGCTACTGGCTGCCATTGCGTTCTACGGCTCCTACGCGCTGGGCACTGAGCATTTCTGGTGGTCGTATTCGCTGCTGGTGATTGCCGGGGCCTGCATGTACGCGCCGTATGGCCCGTTCTTCGCCATTGTTCCGGAAATCCTCCCGGCCAACGTCGCAGGCGGCGCCATGGCCCTGATCAACAGCCTCGGAGCCCTCGGATCGTTTGCCGGTTCGTATCTGGTGGGGTATTTGAACGGCGTGACCGGCACGTTGAGCGCGTCGTACCTGTTCATGAGCGGCGCGTTGCTGGTGTCGGTGGTGCTGACGTTGCTGCTGAGGCCCGACACAACGGTAAAGCCCGTGCGTGATGAACCGACGGTTCGTCGTGCGGCAGCGCATCCATAAACCAAACGCAACCTTGTGGGAGCCGGCCTGATACGGGCCGACTCCCACAGAATGCTGCGTCAGATCACAAACCGGGTCACCATCGCTTTCAGATCCACCGCCAGACGCGACAGCTCGTGGCTGGCCGCGCTGGTCTGGTTGGCACCTGCCGCTGTCTGTGCCGCCAGATCGCGGATGTTCACCAGGTTGCGGTCCACTTCCCGCGACACTTGCGCCTGTTCTTCCGAAGCACTGGCGATGACCAGATTGCGTTCGTTGATCTGGCTGATGGCTTCGGTAATGAGTTCCAGCGCATCCCCTGCCGAACTGGCCAGACTCAAGGTGCTGCGGGTGCTGTCGGTGTTGCGTGACATCGATTGCACCGCGTCGCCGGTCCGGGACTGAATCCCGGCCACCATCTGTTCGATTTCCGTGGTCGATTGCGCCGTGCGATGGGCCAACGCCCGCACTTCGTCCGCCACCACCGCAAAGCCGCGTCCCGCCTCCCCGGCCCGCGCCGCTTCGATGGCGGCGTTGAGTGCCAGCAAGTTGGTCTGCTCGGCGATGGAACGGATCACGTCAAGCACTTTGCCGATGTCACGGCCCTGCTCCGCCAAGCCTTCGACGAGACCCGTAGTTGCCTGAATCTGCTGGGTCATGTCCTGAATCGACTTGACGGTCTCAACCACGCGATCACGGCCCTGACGCGCCGTCTGGTTCGACTGCTGGGACGCTTCAGACGTGGACACAGCATTGCGTGCCACTTCTTCCACGGCCGCTGTCATTTCATTCACCGCCGTGGCGGCCTGCTCGATCTCGTTGTTCTGCTGTTGCAGGCCGCGCGAAGACTCCTCGGTGACCGCACTCAGCTCTTCCGCCGCCGACGCCAGCTGGGTGGCCGAGCCTGAGATCAATTCAATGGTTTTGCGCAGGTTCTGCTGCATGGTGCCCAGCGCTTTCAACAGCTGCGCCGGTTCGTCCTTGCCGTCAATCTCGATCGGACGGGTCAAGTCGCCACCGGCAATCTCTTCAGCCACTCGAACCGCTCTGGACAGCGGGTTAACGATACTTTTGGTCAACAGCCAGGCGAGCAGAACGGTCAATAACACCGCTGCCACCGAGACGGAAATAATCCCGACAATGGCACCTTCATACTGTTCTTTTGACACCACTGCGGCTGCAGCAGCCCCCGCTTTATTGATGGCGATAAGTTGGTTGATCTGCACCCCCATCAAATCCGTAGCGTCTTTCATGCGCGTGTTGATCAAGTTGCGCATGTCTTCGATTTTTTCTTGGCGCGACAGCTCTAGCACTTGGCTTTGAACGTCCAGAAAAGTAGCCAGCGTCGCTTCGAACTGGCGAAAAACTGCAGCCTCTTCACTGCCCGCTGGCAACGCTGCGTAGTTCTTTTTCGCCTCCTGCAACTTGCCGATAAGTTCAGCAATACGGCCATCGGTTTCGCGAAGCGCAGCCGGTTCACGGTTGACCAACGTGCGGAACGAGGTGATGCGCAGGCGCAGGGAGTTTTCCAGCATGTTGCCCAGGTAGCCCACGCTCGGCAGTTGGTTGGATTCCATGTCAGTCGTCGCCTGCCGGATCACGGCCATGCGGTTCAGGGAAAAAAAGCCCAGTCCGACCACCAGAACCGCAATGAATGCGAACCCCAGGAATGCGCGTGGCGCGATGTTCATGTTTCTTATCGACATGGGATGTCTCTCTTTAAAGTGCGGCGAAGTGCATCCATGCGACGATCCGGCATTCGAAACTTCACGGTCTTGACTCAAACGGTGACGGACGAAATGCTTCTTGGTGTTTTCAGTGCCCCTGATCTTCTATCGGCAGCGGGCCAACTTTTATTCAGTGATCTTTAGAATATTTTTTACACCGTGCCAGATGCGGGATCCAAAACTAGGAAGATGGCCATCATGTGTTAAACAAACTTTACATAGACACTGCTTAGGCAGTGTTTAAAGTTTTTTTGACGCCAATTTAGTTGCTCTTATTGAGGACATCACGCCTGAATAGCTCTAAAGGATGGTGTCAATAAGCCTTATACCTAAATATTTATTTAATCATGGAGAAAATGCCAAAAAGCTATAACGAAACATGAGCTGAATCAAAGAAGCGTAAAGATTCAAACGATGTAGGATTTTTTTCTCATCACTGTAAGAAGTCGGTGCTACCTTTACCTGACTCCTGATCTGTGAATCCTGCCCTCGATCAACGCGGAACTCGACAAAGCAGCGAGGTGCTCCGGCACACGAGCTGCGACGTTCTTCGAAGCCGGACGCCAGACCCTGTTTTTCCTGCCCTGCGGAGCTTTGGCATTGCTCGATTGAACGAGGTGGGTCCCATGAATAAAGTCACGTTCCCCAACGCCTGCCAGCTGATGCGCTGGCATTTTCATCCGGTCGGCTTCGAAGCCAGCATGGATGCACCCAGCAGCATGGTCGCGCGCCTCTTCGACCGAGCCAGCGGTGAAACGGTGATCGCCATTGCCGGGATACCCTGCGCAACGGTGATGAACGCGATGGACGTGGAACGCATCATCGAAGCCATTGAGCTTGAGCTCGAAACCTTCGTGCCGCAGCAGACGCTTTATCTGCATCAGGCTTGAACACATTCCCGAACATCTCGGGATCAACTCTGTGGGACGCGAATTCATTCGCGAAAACGTACATCCGAGGGTGATGTGCCGTCTGGAAGATCGATTCGCGAATGAATTCGCTCCCACAGTTGAATCAGCGTTCGGCCTCAAACGTCGTGGCGATGCTGGAAGCTGTTAGAGGGGCGCGCATCACGCGTCCGTCGCAACACTTCCCCGTCGATCTTCAAAAAACGCCTTATCCCCGGCAATCCGCGCCGACGCTCTGGACGTGGCCGTCTCGTCATTGCCCGCCGCGTCGATGAACCAGTAGCAATGCCGCACCGCCCGGGTGATGGCTACATAGGCCAGGCGCAATACCTCGTCTTTCTGCGCGTTGTCGAACGCTTCCAGATCGCCCTCCCGGCCCAGACTCGCCAACTGATAGACCTGATTCTTGTAGGGCGATTGCGTCAAGTGCTGACAATCGCCGAGCAGGAAGACCGCGTCCGCCTGAAGCCCTTTGGAGCTGTGATACGTGAGTTGCTTGAGACGGCGTTCCTGGGGTGGCAGCGCGTAATCGGCGTTGACCACCGCTTGCAGCGCCTCCGGCAACTTCGCCCGCTCGCTGCCCTTGCGGTACAGCAGCAGGACGGAATCACCGGTGTTGTAGTGTTCGATCAGGCTGGCGACCAGTTGGTCGTCGTCGCGGTCCAGCACGGTGACCGGCAACAGCGTCTGCTCTGCCCCACTCGCCCTGGCCTTCTTGCCACTGATGGCGGGCGCGGCGCGGACGATGTGCTCGGCCGCATCGATGATGTGCTGGTGACTGCGGAAGTTGTCGCTGAGCATGACCTTGGTGGTCGACGGCGAGGAAAACTCCTTGGGAAATTCCATGAAGAACTTCGGCGAGCTGCCGCGCCATCCGTAGATCGATTGCCAGTCATCGCCCACGCACAACAGCGACGAGCGCTGCGCACCCCGGCCGCCGTGCAGCGTGACGCCTCGACTGCGGACTTCCCGCAGGCAGGCGCGAATCCACGACACGATCTGCGGTGATACGTCCTGGAATTCGTCGATCATCAGGTGCGACAGCGGACGCAGCCCGTCATCGCTCACCAGCTTCAGGTTCTCGGGCGACTTCTCGCCGAACAGCGAGAACATGCGGTTGTAGGTCATGACCGGCGGGGTCTGTTCCAGCAGGCGGTCTTCGAAGGCCTTCCAGAACAGGCTCAAGGCCTCGAAGAAGAACCGGTCCGGGTCTTCACTGGAAAAGCTCATCTGCGACACGGCGTCCGGCACGTCCAGCCCGAGGTTCTCGATAAAGCCCGCCGCCGCGACGAAACAGTCCAGCAACGGCGCCGCGCTCAGTTCCCCTTTGACCTTGTACTCGAAACCCGGCCCTGCGACTGCGGCGCCTGACAGTGACTGCATCATGCCCCGCGACGCGTCGTAGTTCTCCAGCCAGATGACGGGCTTGCGGCAGAACGCCTGGAACAGCGTGCGTTTGATCACCCACTCTGCCCACACTGGCAGCTTGGCGTCGGGCCGCCGCAGGTGCTGGTCCTCGCTTGGGTCGAAGCCCAACACGATCCACGCGTCCAGCTCGGCCGCGTAGCCATGCACGTGAAAGATCAGCCCGCTGACTTCCACGGTCTGACGCATCGGCTCGACGCCCTGAATCGGCCACGCACCCTTACGGATCCAAAGGTCTTCGATGACGTCGCACAGTTCCTCGTCGCGCTTGGACGACAGGCCCATGACCGTGATGCGTTTCTGCACATCGGGGTGGTCCCGGTCCAGTTCCTTGAGCTGCAACGAATGCCGGTACAGCGGCGCCATGACCTCGCGAAAACGCGGGTTGGCGGCGTACAGGTCGCGGTAGCAGAGGTTCATCTGCTGCCGTTGCGCGTCATTGATACGCAGGTCAAACGGGTTGCTGTCCTCGCCGTCGTCCAGCCGTTTGCCGAACAGGTCCGCGGTCTGACTGCTGAGGTTTTCGAACGCCTGCACCTGTTCGAACCCTGGCAGGCTGCGCACCAGCGGGAGAATGCGCGAATGGAACGTGCGAACGACGTCCCGCGCCTGACGCAGCGACAGGTCGTGGCCCCACAGGCCCATGACTTCGATCAGTTTGTTGATGAAATCTTTCCGCGACTCGCGGGTGAAGGTCACCACGGTCATGGCGTCCAGTTCGAAGCCCAGGTAGTGATGCAACAGCAGCACCCGAAGCACCAGCGAGGTCGATTTACCCGCCCCGGCGCCCGCGATGACGTAGGTGGACGGCGTGTCGCTGAAGATCATCTTCCATTGCGCGGCAGTGGGTTGTGCGTGAGGGGGCAGCTTTTCGGCGACATCGGCCTTGATGCGCTTTTTCAGCTCGTTGCTCAGGGGCAGGCGCCAGTCATCGAACAGGTGATCGTCTACCCTCGGCCCGCGATGCTCCAGCGGTCGCGTGTCGCGAATCACCAGGACGCGGCGCCCTTCCTCGATGCCGTCCAGGTGCCCTTCGGCGTACCCCTCGTTCATGCCCTCGGCGTGGCCGTTGAGGAAGCCGTCGGCGTGCCCCTGTTTCCAGGAGGGCACGTGCTGCGCTTCAAGACGTGACAGGCTGCCACCGATCAGGCGGGCCAGCAGGCGTTTGAAGAACGGCAGGCGGTCGGGGATGGTCAGGTCGGGAGGCAGTTCGTGGGGTGGCTCGGCGGGAAAATCGTGCGACACGCGGGCTCCAGCTATCAACGTTGGGCGAATAGGCGCCTATGGTCGCCCCATTCGTCATGAAGCTCCAGCGAAATGCTTTGCGGTCATGGGGTTAGCCGATCAAGTGCAGGTAAAGATCAACGTTTGGCGCTCATTAAATATCGGATTATCTGATTGTTATTACGCAAAACTTACGCTTTTTATCGATATTACTTTGACGGATCATTGCTCCATCGACTAACAGCGGTGCCCCCTTTGAACGGCCCGGCCCTGCTAACGGAGGAACTGATCATGCTGCAACTGAGACCTTTCACATCCCTCGGCGGCGCCGACCACGGCTGGCTGAACGCGCATCACCACTTTTCGTTCGCCAACTACTATGACCCGGGCCGCATGAGCTGGGGGCAACTGCGGGTCTGGAACGATGACGTGATCGAAGCCGGCACTGGCTTTCCACGTCACCCGCACCGCGACATGGAAATCATCACCTATGTCCGTGAAGGCGCGATCACCCACGAAGACAGCCTAGGCAACCGTGGACGTACCGAAGCCGGTGACGTGCAGGTGATGAGCGCCGGGACCGGCGTGGCCCACAGCGAATACAATCTGGAGTCGAAAGAGACGCGGATTTTCCAGATCTGGATCATGCCGGATGAAGTCGGAGCTCCGCCGTCCTGGGGCGCCAAACCGTTCCCGAAAGGCAACCGCGAAGGCTTCGTGACGCTGGCCAGCGGCAAGGCGGACGATGACATCGAGCTGCGAATTCGGGCGAATGCGCGGTTGGTGGCGGCGAACCTGAAAGCGGGCGAAACCGCGGAATATGCGCTGGATGAAGGTCGCCGTGCGTATCTGGTCCCCGCGACCGGCAGCATCGAAGTCAACGGCCTGCGTGCTCAAGCCCGGGATGGCGTGGCCGTGGAGCAAGAACGCGTGCTGCGTGTGACGGCCATTGAAGACAGCGAGATTGTGCTGGTGGATGTGGCGTAAAGCCCCTGCAATGCAAACGCCCCGGTTTCGTGAGGAACCGGGGCGTTTTTTTGTCACAGGATTATCCCTGTGGGTTGTCTTTCATCGATCCTGTGGGATAGCGGTGCATCGCAGCCACGCGACCGATGCGCAATCCGGAACTACTTCGGCGCGATGGCCGCATCCACCAGCACCTGCGCTTCGGCCACCAGGCGTTTCAGGTGGTCCTCACCCTTGAAGCTTTCGGCGTAGATCTTGTAGATGTCCTCGGTGCCGGAAGGCCGCGCGGCGAACCAGCCGTTTTCAGTCATCACTTTCAAACCGCCGATTGCCTGGTCATTGCCCGGTGCCTTGCTGAGGATCTGCTCGATCTTCTCCCCTGCCAGCTCGGTCGACGTCACCTGCTCCGGCGAGAGTTTGCTCAACAGCGCCTTCTGCTCGAAGTTCGCCTTGGCTTCGACGCGGGTAGAGACAGGCTCGCCCAGTTCATCGGTCAGCGCCTTGTACATCTCGCTCGGGTCACGGCCTTTGCGGGCACGGATTTCTGCCGCCAGCAGCGCCGGGATCAGGCCGTCCTTGTCGGTGGTCCAGACGCTGCCATCACGACGGAGGAAAGACGCCCCCGCGCTCTCTTCGCCGCCGAAACCCAGCGAGCCTTCATACAGCCCCTCGGCGAAGAACTTGAAGCCCACCGGCACTTCGTACAAACGACGGCCCAGACGCTGGGTCACGCGGTCGATCATGCCGCTGCTGACCACGGTCTTGCCGACCGCCGCATCAGCGCGCCAGTCAGGACGGTTCTGGAACAGGTAATCGATGGACACCGCCAGGTAATTGTTCGGCGCCAACAGGCCACCGGTCGGGGTGACGATGCCGTGACGGTCGTGGTCCGGGTCGCAGGCGAACGCGACCTGGAAGCGATCTTTCAGACCGATCAGGCTCTGCATCGCGAAATTGGACGACGGGTCCATGCGGATCTTGCCATCCCAGTCGACGCTCATGAAGCGGAAAGTCGGGTCGACGAATTTGTTCACCACCTCCAGGTTCAGGCCGTAATACTCGCCAATGGCCGACCAGTAACGCACCCCCGCGCCGCCCAGCGGGTCAACGCCCAGACGCAGATTGGCGCCACGGATGGCGTCCATGTCGATGACGTTCTTCAGGTCGGCGACGTAGGTGTTCACGTAGTCGTGGCGGTGAGTGGTGTCCGCGCGCAAGGCCTTTTCAAGCGTGATGCGTGTGACGCCGATGATCTTCTCGGCAAGCAGTTCGTTGGCCTTGGTTTCGATCCACTTGGTGATGTGCGAATCGGCCGGGCCGCCATTGGTGGGGTTGTATTTGAAACCGCCGCTTTCCGGCGGGTTGTGCGACGGCGTGATGACGATGCCGTCAGCAAGGCCCGACGTACGGCCTTTGTTGTAGCAGATGATCGCGTGGGACACCGCCGGAGTGGGCGTGTACTCATCGCCTTCGGAAATCATCACGTTGACGCCGTTGGCCGCCAGCACTTCCAGCGCAGAGGCGGCTGCCGGGGTGGACAGCGCATGGGTGTCGGCGCCGAGAAACAGCGGGCCATCGATGCCGTTGGCCTGACGGTACAGGCAAATGGCCTGACTGATTGCCAACACGTGCCATTCATTGAAGCTCAGGTCGAACGAGCTGCCGCGGTGACCGGACGTGCCGAAGGAAACCCGTTGGGTGGGAACCGAGGCGTCCGGCTGGCCGGTGTAATAGGCCGTCACCAGACGAGGAAGATCGACCAGCAATTCCGCAGGCGCCTGTTTGCCTGCGAATGGACTGATGCTCATGGGAAACCTCCGTGGATGGAAAACGTGAGAAGAAGAAAAAAAGAGGCAGCGCAACAGATAAAAATGCCGGTATCGCGGCAGTTTACTGGCAGTTGGACCGCCTTGCTCGGCTATCGATCCGTAACCGCTTGAGACAATTGCACGGGCCGACCTACAGCTGCCACCACGTCGGCAACAACTGCTGAATCTTGTGCTCGGCAAACCGGTCGTCGATCAGCATCACCACCCCACGATCATCCTGACCGCGAATCACCCGCCCTGCCGCCTGCACCACTTTCTGCAGGCCGGGGTAGAGATAGGTGTAATCGTAACCGGCGCCGAACAACAGGCTCATTCGCTGCTTGAGCTGTTCGTTGACCGGGTTGATCTGCGCCAGGCCGAGGGTCGCGATGAACGCGCCGATCAGCCGCGCCCCCGGCAAATCGATCCCTTCACCGAACGCGCCGCCCAGCACCGCGAAGCCAATGCCTTGGCTCTCAGGGGTGAAACGGTCGAGGAATGCCTGCCGATCACTTTCGGCCATGCCCCGTGACTGCTGCCACAGGGGCACGTCGGGGTGGCTGGCGCGCATCAATTCCGCCACCTGTTGCAGGTAGTCGAAGCTGCTGAAGAATGCGAGGTAGTTGCCAGGGCGCACCTGGAATTGCTCGGCCATCAGCGCCACGATGGGCGCCAGCGACGCCTGTCGATGGGTGTAGCGGGTGGAGATGCGGCTGACGATGTGCACGTCCAGTTGCGCCTTTTGAAACGGCGACTCGACATCGATCCACGCCGTGTTCTCCGGCAGACCCAGCAGGTCGCGGTAAAAATGCCGGGGGTTGAGCGTGGCCGAGAACAGCACCGTGCTGCGGGCGGCGGTGAGGCGCGGGCGAATGAATTCGGCAGGCACGACGTTGCGCAGGGTCAGTTTCGACAGCGCCTTGTTGCCCCTCGCCTCGCGCTTGCTGATGTCGAACAGGTAATGCTCACCGAACAGCTCGGCAATCCGCCCGAACTGGATCGCTTCGAAATAGAAGCTTTGCAGTTCGCCGTTGGCCGCGTGGGGATGATCGTTGAAATAATCACCGAACGCGGCGACGCACAGGTTGAGCGCCGAGAGGAATTTGCCAGGGGTCGCGGGATAGGCCTGGTACGGCGCGACCTGTTCCTTATGCAGCGCGTTCCACTCGCGATTAAGCCGTTGCAGGGATTTTTTCAAGGGCTCCGGCGCGCTCTGCCGGACCTGATTCAAAACGAATTGGTCGAGGCTCGCGCTGTACATCTGCCGAGCACGCTCGACCATGTTGTGTGCCTCGTCCACCAGCACCGCGACGCGCCACTGATTGAACTGGCACAACCCGAACAGCAAGGCGCTGAGGTCGAAGTAATAGTTGTAGTCGGCGATCACCACGTCCGACCAGCGCGCCATTTCCTGGCTCAGATAATAAGGACAGACGTCGTGCCGCAAGGCCACTTCACGCAACCCGGGCTGATCCAGCCAGCGGTGGGCCACAGCCTCGCTGCGGGCGGCGGGCAAGCGGTCGTAAAACCCTTTAGCCAATGGGCAGGAATCGCCGTTGCAGGCGTTGGCGGGGAATTCGCAGGCCTTGTCCCGCGCGACCATTTCCAGCACACGCACATCCAGCTCGGGGGCGCTGCGGGCGATCACACTCAAGGCATCCAGCGCCAATTTGCGGCCCGGGGTCTTGGCGGTGAGAAAGAACACCTTGTCGAGCTTTTGGGTCGGCGTCGCCTTGAGCATCGGGAACACCGTGCCGATGGTCTTGCCGATGCCGGTCGGCGCCTGCGCCATGAGGCAACGCCCGGTGCTGACGGCCTTGTACACCGACTCCGCCAACACCCGCTGGCCCGCTCGGAACGCACCGTGAGGAAATTTCAGATCGGTCAGCACGTCGTTTCGCGTTTGAACATGGGCCATTTCCTGACGTGCCCAGTGCAGAAAAATCTGACACTGCGCCTCAAAGAAGGCCTTGAGTTCATCAGCGCTGTGCCGTTCGCGAATCAGGGTTTCCTGCTCGTTGATGATGTTGAAATACACCAGCGTGACGTTCACTTCGGCCAGCTTCAACTGCTGACAAATCAACCATCCGTACACTTTGGCCTGGGCCCAGTGCAGCTGCCGGTGATTGGCGGGCATCTTGTCGAGGTCGCCGCGGTAGGTCTTCACCTCTTCCAACTGATTGAGCGCCGCGTCATAGCCGTCGGCCCGGCCTCGGACGTTCAATTCCTGGTAGGCGCCGGACAGGGAGACTTCCGCTTGATAGTCAATCCCGCGACGGGACGCCACCGTGCGATGTCCGGCGATCCCCTCTTGGGCCGTGGGCGATGGCGTGAAACGCAGATCAAGGTCTCCGACCTTGGCCGTGAACTCGCACAAGGCCCGCACCGCGATGGCATAGCCGTGCTGCGGATCGACCGCTGGCTGCACAGGCCCGGGCGGCGATGCATCCGGGTCGGCATCGACAGCGGGTTCGGGGGAAAGGATGGCGGTCACGGGAAGAGGCAACAGGCAGTCTGAATACTGGACGGGCATACAGATAGCAGGTGCGCGGTGGGTCTGGCAAACAGAAATGGATCGGCGGCGCCCTGGACCAGAGCACCGCCGCGAACTTGATCGTCCGCTACGAACGCCCTACCCCAACCGCTCCTGCACCAGCGCATTCCTGACATGCACCAGCATCGACTCGATGTTCTGGGTCCAGTCCGCTGCGCCGCTCAGGCACAGGCTCTGTTGGTGCAACCCGCGCACGCTGAACAGCTCACCGGGGGCGATGACGATGCGTTGTTCCAACAGCCGCTCGAACACCCGCCCCATGTCCACGCGATGCTTGCTTTCCAGCCAAATCGTCGCGCCGCCCTGAGGCCGTTCAAAGGTGACGTCGTCTCCCAGGAAGTCATCGATCATCAGCCCCAAATGCTCTACCCGCTGCTGCAAACACAGGCGCAAGGCGTGCAGGTGTTTGTCCAGTTGGCCCGAGTTGTACAGGCGGGCGATGGCTTTCTGTCGAATGGGTGGCAGGCGAAACGAGCGCAGCAACAGCTGGCGGTGCCACAAGGCGCGGGAATGGCGGGTCAGCAGGTAGCCGAACGGCGCCTCCAGGCCGATGGTCTTGTCGAAGGCGCCGACGATCAACAGCCTTTCCGGATCGATCAAATCCCGCAACGGCGTGAATTGCTCGTCGAAGCACAGGCCGCCCTGGCTGTCGTTTTCCAGCACCCAGACGCCGTGCCGATTCAGCACCTCGGCCAACCGTTGCCGCTGTTCCGGCGCCATGATCCGACCGCGCACGGTGTCCATTCGCGACGACAGCACCGCCATTTTTACCTCGCTGTGGCGCAATAAGCCTTCCAGCTCATCGGGATCGATCACGCCGTCGGCATCCGTACACAGCTCGATCACCCGAACGCCAAACGATTGCAGCGTGCGCAGGATATTCCAGCCACACGGCGACTCGACCAATACCGCGCAATCCCGCAATTGCAGCGCCTTGAGCACCGTCTTGAGCACGCCGGTCTTGTCCGGACCGATAAAAACGTTGTCCGGGTGCCAGCAATGCTCGGTGGACGACGTGTAATACGCGGCCAGCGCCGTGCGTAATTCGATGTCGCCAAACGGCTGATAGCGTGGGTCGGACTGGCAGGGATAATGCCGCATCAGGTCGCGCTCCACGCTCAGCAACGGGCCGTCCAGCGACTGCAACAGCGTGGGCTCATCGGCACCGAAAACGAACATGTCAGGGCGCCGCGTCCCGGCCTGAAACCGCGCCAGCAAATCTTCTCCCTCGCAGTGAACGTCGTTGCAGGGCTGAGGCAACGCGTAATAACCGGACTTGGGCACCGAACAGATCCGCCCTTCCTTCTCCAACAGCGAATACGCGTTTTGAACGGTTGAAATCGACACCCGCAGCCGTCGGGCCAGCAGTCGCAGGGACGGCAATTTGACGGCCGGGCCTTCGGGCAATTCGTGGGTCAGCCGCGACAGGTAGCGGTACACCATCTGGTAGGCAAAATCGGTCTTGTCGTTATTCATCGGACACACCCCATCCATGCGTAAAACGCAGGGTCAATGAAAGAAAATGCAGCCGCGCAGCAGGTCGCTCATGGCCTGCGACGCCCCCTTCAGCGGCCGGAAACCCGTTCCACCGCCGGTTGGCCCGTGGCGGGGTCGACGGTCGTCACCCAAGCCTTGTCCGGGTCGCTCGCGCGTACGCGGGCGATGATTGAGTGTTTGTCGCCAAAGTCCACGCGTGACCGCGCATAGAGGTTTTGCAGGCCTTGCAGGCTCAAGCCGCTGACGTCCACCAGCCACTGCACCACTTGATCGGGCGCCGGCTGACCCGACAACGCCCGGTGCAGATCGGCCTGCGCCACCAGCATGCCGGGATGACAAGCCCGCAAAAACACTTCCAGCTGCGCGCCCTCGTCGACAAAAGGTGCAAACAACAGGCACACCAGTTGAGCCTCATTGAGGCCGAACGCTTCTTGGGCGTAACCGTCCGCCAGAGTGCGTCGCAGGTCGACTTTTTCCGGCTCGTCATAGGCCGCCAGCGCTTGCTGAATGAGGCGCTTGGGCATGCGTTTGCGGCGCATCATTTCGGCGCCGAGCACCAGGTATTCGGCAATGCCCTCGGCGTATTCCCGGCCTTGAACGAATTGCGCCATGAGCCCGCGCATATGGGCCATGAGCAAAGGGTTCGCGCAATCGGATTCGCTGAAACTGAATGCCAGATCGTCGAAACGGAATCCCAGGAAATCCGTGAGCAACGCCCAATGCTCTTCAGTCTTGAAACCGATCAGATCCGCGACGGGCAAAAATGCAGGTCCCCTGTTCACGTGCGCAAATTCTGGCGCCTTCAGCATGAAATCCATGGGCATTGACTCCTCGCCATACAGCTCGCGGTAATACACGCGGCCGATACGGTCGATGGCGCTGATGGCCTGGCTGAAACCGAGGGGGTTCCAGCGTTCCACGTTCTGGCCGCTGCGCCCGCTCAAGCGCGCGATCCAGGTGGCGTATTGCTTTTGTTCTTTGAGGGTCTCGCCATTGACGACGGCGCTGACGCCGTCTCCCCAATTCGCCGCCCGACCCAGGCACTCGGCCATGCTCAGGTAACACGCGTTGCAAAAGGTGGTCCGGGCATCGCCCGCCGTCAGGTGCCCACCGAGCAGCATGTCGGATCGGTTCTGCTCACGTCCTGCCGCCGAAAAGGGCAAATCGGGTTCGAATGCCTGGACATACCGATGATCAACGACCAGCAACTCCACGCGAGGGTCGTCGTGAAGAAACAACGCCGAATAACAGCGGTGAATGTTGGCCATGACCGCGGACGTCATGCCCGCGTGGCGCATATTGACGACCCGCAACTTGAACGTGGCGGGCGAACGCCCCGCGATACTCAATTGCGCGGCCCGGAGCAACGCCACGGTATAGGCACTGTCCTTGCCACCCCCGAACGCCACCAGGACCCGATAGTTGCCAATCTGTTCGATACCACCAGCGGCAACGATCAGGCGTTGAATCAATAATTGCAGTGCCGTTCTCTCGGCCCGATTGAAATAACTCAACAACCGCTGCAGCACCTGTTGATAAACATAGTTCATCGCTTGTTCGTGAATGGAACTCATAACGTCGACACCTGAAATACTCAGTCCAGCCATAACATCCGAACTTTCCACGACGTTCCGCCGTCGAGGAAAAGCCAATAACCTGTGCCACAAGAACAGCTCGATCCTGGCTCAGGTCAACGATCAAGGGTTCCGAGCCCTGCCCCACAGCCGCCGGAGAGCGCGGGGACGGGCAGAAGACAGGGAAGGATTTCGAACACAGGCGCCCTGCACAAGGTATCGAAAAGGCGCAGCGGAAAGTGTGACATGACTCATTCCTTGAGTTGTATTGACTGAACTATTATCGGTGTCTCGATAATATTTACAAGGTACAGATACCGACTCGAATGGCGCCAGATTTAAACTTCCCTCGCGTTCTTTTAAACACAGTTGTTTATTCAAAACAGTATTCAGTCACAGCAACGGTGTCAGGCACGCGGCACTGACGAATGCAACAGGCTGTTTAATAACACGTCACCCATAAACAAAAAAGCCTTCCAGATCGCGTCAGGAAGGCTTTGTCGGGTGAAACATGGCCGGTAAAAAACGGGACGGGCACCTTGAACCGGCGACCGGATCCACTCATACGACGCTTGGCCACAGCGTCGATCATTCAGCCAGCGCGATGATTTGCGCTCAGGCAGACTCGACTTCCACCACTATGCGACCGCCTACAGGGCAGCCATCCATCAAGCGGTGCGCTTCGACCAGTTGATCGAACGCAAAGACCTTGGTGATCTGCGGGACCAGCACGCGGTCAGCGGTCAGTTGGTTGATGTCACGCAAGGCACGTTTCACGGCTTCTTCGTCTTGAGCGATACCCAGTTCGGGCTTGCCGGTGAAATTGCCCACACAGTGAACGAAGAACTGAATGTTTTTCTGGAACGCTGCACACGCCGGGAACGGCGTCTGATTGCCGCCCTGCAAGCCGTAAAGAATCAGGCTCCCACGGGGTGCAAGTACGTCGCCCAACATGGACATCTGCGGGCCGCCCAAACCGTCCAGGACGATGTCGACACCCCGATTGTCGGTGTACTTGTTGATCGCCATGAGCAGATCCTGCTCTTCGGTGTTCACGACCTTGTCGGCACCCAGCTTCAACAGGTATTCACGGCACGATTCGGTCTTGGTCGCGGCGATGACCTTGATACCCAGTGCCTTGCCCAGTTGCAGGAACGCAGGGCCCGCGCAATGGCTGGCATCGGTCACCAGGGCGGTCTGCCCCGGTTTGGCGCGAGCCAGGTCGACAAAGGCAAAGTACGCCATCAGCAGCGGCGTGTAATGTACGGCTGCCTCATTAGGCGTGAGAATTTCCGGATAACGGGTCACGGAAGTGGCGGGCAGTGTAATCAGCTCGCCATAAACCGGGTGCACGTTAGGGTCTGCAGAGGGGAAGCTGGCCACCTTGTCGCCAACGTTCAGATCAGCCACGCCATCACCGACAGCGGTGATCACGCCTGCCATTTCAGAGCCCAGACCGGCCGGCAGCCGCGCCTGAGAAGAAGCCAGATTCTGGCGCCACAGCACGTCGTACCAGGTAACGCCGATCGCCTGTACGCGCACTTGCACCTCGCCGGGGGCAGGCAACGCGACGGGCACCTCTTCTACCTTGAGTACCTCGGCCGGGCCGAACTGATGAAAACGGATCGTGCGGGACATTTCGAACCTCGCCTTATGAACCTTGATGCCATGAACTCTATCCGGGCTCTGCCGGTAACACTATCAGTGGCTATTAATAGTCGACATGCCTGTCATCGATTCTGTTGTTGAAAGGCGGCCATTAGATAACCATCGAATGCTCACGTATTCAAGGCGGACATTGTTCTTTTCTCACCCGGACTTTGCAACCCGATGCGCACATTCCGGATGAACGTCAGCATGACTGGCACGAAATCCCCCCGGGTCGGGTGGCTCGATCTCTCACGCCTCTTCAGTTGGGTGTCCTGAAATTGCCCAAGTTCAAGGCAAATTATCGATGGTCGTGATGGGTAACACGTTTGTATGCTTGCGCATGCATTCAAGGCTGATCAGAATCGGCATCATTCCGTAACATTCGTTCCCGAGCTGAACACTGGCAAGGCCTCTCTGGCCGCTCATAACCGACCATGTCCCTGAGACCCCCGTCATGAATCGCAACGACCTGCGTCGCGTCGACCTCAATCTGCTCATCGTGTTCGAAACCCTCATGCATGAACGCAGCGTGACCCGTGCAGCGGAAAAGCTGTTCCTGGGCCAGCCGGCGATCAGCGCGGCGCTCTCGCGTCTGCGCGGGCTGTTCGACGACCCGTTGTTCGTCCGCACCGGCCGCAGCATGGAACCCACGGCACGCGCCGTGGAAATCTTCGGCCTGCTGTCCCCTGCGCTGGACTCCATTTCCACCGCCGTGAGCCGCGCCGCCGATTTCGATCCGGCCACCAGCACTGCCGTGTTCCGCATCGGCCTGTCCGATGACGCCGAATTCGCGCTGCTGCCTTCGCTGCTCAAGCGCCTTCGCTCCGAAGCCCCCGGCATCGTGCTGGTGGTACGCCGCACCAACTACATCCTGATGCCTGCGCTGCTGTCATCCGGCGAGATTTCCATCGGTGTGAGCTACACCGATGATCTCCCGGCGAACGCCAAGCGCAAGGTCCTGCGCCGCAGCAAACCCAAACTGCTGCGCGCCGACTCGATGCCCGGCCCCATCACCCTTGATGATTTCTGCGCACGGCCCCACGCGCTGGTCTCGTTCGCGGGCGACCTGGGCGGCTTCATCGATGAATATCTGGAAAAGATCGGCCGCAAACGCCACGTGGTGCTGGCCGTCCCGCAATTCAACGGCCTGGCGACCCTGATCGCCGGCACCGACATCGTCGCCACCGTGCCCGA
The DNA here is from genome assembly GCF_057128705.1 of Pseudomonas salicis. NCBI lineage: Bacteria > Pseudomonadati > Pseudomonadota > Gammaproteobacteria > Pseudomonadales > Pseudomonadaceae > Pseudomonas > Pseudomonas salicis. The sequence goes on along the minus strand of NZ_JBSKHU010000001.1, from coordinate 504,738 downwards.
CTACACCGCCGCCGTGCTCACCGCAGCGGGCGGTGTACGGGCTGAAGAATTGCCAGTGGAAGCCCGCACCTTCGAGCTGCACATGGCCTGGCGCGGTTCCCAGGATAACGACCCCGGCGAGCGCTGGTTGAGGTCGCGGATTCAGATGTTTTTCGGCGACCCTGACAGTCTTTAGGTTTCGTCGGGCAGGCTGTTTAGTTGATCATTTCTGGCTTTTCATAGGTCATGAAGGCCCATTCACTTCCAGACTATTGCTACATTGGTGGCATATCTGAGGGCATGCTTTGGATGGTTTGAAAAGGATGCCCCCACCTTTACGAGGCTATTGAGAATCGGTAAGCCGGTACTTTCCGGCCTCAATCTTCACCATGAGCTTCTGCCCACAGAGACTGCCTATCGCGCGGCCCGCAAGGCTCTCGATGGAGTCATCTAGGTCACTGGTTACCAACCCATCCCGCAACCATTGCACTACCTCGGATTTGGTGGCAACGGTCGCATCATTGCGCATCCGAAACTCGACGATCGTAGTGGCGAGGAATAGGACAGGGACTTCACTAATCCCATGCACTGGGTCATTAGAGCGCGGAAATTGAAAATTGCCGACCAGTGCGGCCACCTTGATTAAAGACTGCCCGCGCCTCATTGATCGCGCAGCACCCAATTCAACCGCCTGCTGGGCGACCTCAAAAACCTTGGCCTCGTCCAATGGCTCCGCGAGGCAAGTCAGACATGCGCCGTACATGTTATGCGGTGTCATCGTATTGCATTCGGTGCAGGGCTTGAGATAGCCCTCTGTCAGTTCATTACGCACAACGTCGATTCCAGCTATGGGAAGACCTGTCGATAGCGATATCCACCAGCCCCAAAGCTGAACTCCGCGATTGCTCCACCTGCCGCCGCCTTCATATACCCACCGCCTCCATCGGCTTGCGTAAACAAATCCTTCGCCGAAGATTTCGTGTCTTCCGTACAAGTCGCCGTATTTTCGCATTCTGTTAACGATAAATCGTGGGGCCGGAGCACGGGCATCCTGATCGAGCACTGATTTACGATCAATATTCTCCAAGCCTTTGCGCAGGAAATCTGATTTTACGCTGCTCTGACCCACAAGCAGTTCGATAGGTACGATGATATAGGCACGAGTGGTAGCTCGCCCGAGAGCGCAAGCCAATGTGATGTCATCCATTTCGAAGCCTGCTACGACGATGACGACTGGCGCCTCCATACCGCGATACGCCGAGATCGTGGAGCGTGGAACTTTGATCTCCCCAAGCGACGAGGAGAACTGACTTAGCACGATCAAGTCCTCGTTCATCACACCTGATTTAGCAAGGCTCGCCATCATGGTCTGGATTGTCTTGGAGACATCCCAGCTAATGCTTCTGGACAAGTCCTCCACGGAGATCGGCCGAGGGCAATTCACCTCATGTCGTGGCGGTAGCATCTCCATCATCGTCTGAGTGATGCCTCCGGGATTCCGGTAGACCGTTGCCAAATAGAAGAATCGCTCGCCATAGGTATCCTCCAGAAATCGATAGGAACTGCCTTTTTCGATCCCGGGTAGGACCTGGAGCTCATCAGCAAAAACGAACTTGCGTGCGTTGGCGAAATGGTCGCGCAGCGCCAAGTGATCGGCCTCATTGAGCGCCTGGGCCTCATCGACGATCAACGCCGCGTACTGTTGATCTACCGACCCATGCAGGGCTAGGTGATGCTCGTCATAGTTGGGCTCGCCGGAGCTGTTTTCCCTGTTCGGCTTGCCCTGGGACTCGCAGTAGGAATGAAAGGTTTGAACAGTCACCGCCCGGCCAAACTGGCTCAATTGAGCGGCCACCTTATGCGTAATCTGGCGGTTCTTCAGAAGGAACAGTACCTTGAGGTCCCGAGCGACAAACTGCTCAGCAAGAGAACGAGCTATCAACGTCTTGCCGCTGCCCGAAAACCCCGCGATCAACCTTTGATCAGAGTCGACGCACAATGCCACCTGATTCGCCTGCTTTTTGTCTAATTGAAGCCACAACTCGCTGTCCACAACGATTTTCCGGCCAAGAGCCCCTTCCCGTAATTCCCGCGGCCAGACGGAGTCGAGAAATTGTTTGATTTCATGGCTGAAATTATCCTTGATGTCGTAGTTTAGTGCGGACTTCCAGTGCGCCATCAATTGCATGATGCGCGAAGGCATGTCCTGACGGTGCTTTTGGAGGATTAGAATACCGTCGGGTAACTGCCGGTCGAGCGGCACGTATGCATTGGCGATTTGCGAGCTCTCCAGATCGAAGTCTGGAAAATGCACTGCATAACCGACTGGGCACTTCATCTGCCACGATTGCAACATATCGACGAGGACGAAAGCGTTGTCCTTGACCTGATTCAGAGGATCGATTTCATAACCGTCACGTTCGTGAATGAATCGAACGCCCGACGGCTGATACAAACCTGACTTCGTCTCTATGCAAAGCATACCCAGCCCCGCATGTAAGATTACGAAGTCCACCTCGCCAGACAGGTGCCTTCTCTCTAAGGAAACTCGCAGGTAGTCCTGCAGATCCTGCGAGTACACCCGCTTTGTCCGGCCGCGTAGCCAAGGTAGCGAATGGATGACGACAAACCCATCGTCAAGTGCCGCTAGTTCCCGAAAAAGCGTAAATTCGCCTTTGCTGCGGAATTCCGCATGATCGAGTGCTGGAAAGAATTTGGCCATTGATGGAAGAAACGCTATGTCAGTTGGGGCATAGTAAGGCACTGGGTGCACCCGTGTCCTCTCATCCACCAACCTATCAATGGTACCGCTCCGATCAGACCAGACCGGGCGGAAATAACGGAATCGATAGTCACGTTGTACCCTACCCACTTTGGGGTTCATCGTTCGGGAAATGGATTCGCTATCGAGCACGTTGGTGACTGGTTGCAAATCGACGAGACAACGTCGTCATCAAGGCTGAAACGGGTGGAGAAATCGAGTCGGTACCAATCGCAGACTTTAGGTCAGTGGCCCCACAGCACTGCGGACACAGTGAAAAGGATTTTCGTATGAATGAGTATTTGCTCCATGACCCCTCTTGGAATGGCCCACTGATAGTCGCCGTACAGCGAGCGATCACCGAGACGTTCTCCAAATTCGACTGGAATGAGATTGGGCACCTCACAGGGCTGCACGCCTATATCACCGGCCACAAGCGGCTTTTGCGGAGCCTCGACTGGCGAGACCCGGATTACAGTGACTGCGTGTTTGAAGTAATCACCCGTTTGCAGCATCACAACGGCCAGGCACTGGCGCTACTGATTGAGCATCCGAAGGTACTCCCCCTTTTAGAAGTATCCGTGCCGCACCATCTCCATCAATTAGGAATCAGCGTCGATCACGTCCGAGCAGTTGCGCCCTCGTTAAGCGCTTCTGAGGTTGTAAGGCGGGCGCTCACGGACGCTGATCAACTCATCGAGACGAATGGTGCACAGAGCGCCGTGGATCGCCTCCATACCGCAATGCACGGCTACCTGAAGGCCGAGTGTGCAACAGCCAACATTGCAATTCCCTCCGATGCAACCCTGACCCAGGCTTTCAAAGCACTCCGCACCAATCACCCGGCATTGGCTGATTTGGGTGCCCATACGACAGATGTTGCCAAAGTACTTCAGTCATTCGCCTCTGTACTGGATACACTGAACACCGTCCGCAACCACGGAAGCGTCGCTCATCCAAACGAACACCTCATCGAGGCGCCAGAAGCCTTCCTGTTCGTAAATGCGGTCAGAACGCTTTTTCATTACCTGAACAACAAGCTTGGACACTGATTCTGTGCACCGGTGAAGGCCGGTGGACCGGGCCACCCTCATTGAAAAGGACAACCATGAGTCAGAGATCGCCGGAGCTAATACCGCTCCTCGACTATTTGCGGATTCATCGTGTCATCCGCAGCGTGCTGGACTCGTGTCAGGCAGACACTGCTCACGCCTGCTGGTACTTCAGCATGGCGGGCGCTGCAATTCTCCGTAAGCACTATAGGAGGGAGGCTCACCCCCTCGCGGGCGCAATGTGCCTGATGACGAATGTCGAAGACTCGAAGGTCATGTGCTTCGCAACAATTGAAGATGGCGAAGCCCATAGCAGCACCAGCGCCTTCCACGCGATGGTTGCGTGCGACGGCTATCTAATCGATTTTATGAGCCCGATTTTTCCTGAGACGGCTAAATCTTCCCACCACGCATTTACCCCACCAGCCAAGTCCTTTCAGCGAAAATTCGACACCATGAATCCATCGCCCATGGAACTCGAACAGGCCGGTGATTTTTTCTTCGATCCGAATACAGTGCTGACCGACAAACTTGTGCGGAAAGTCCTGGAAAGCCGATTTCTCAGTGACGTGATAAATGGATGCTGTGACTGGTACAGGCGCCCCCCGAAAACAATCCCTCCGACTATCACGGTGGGTGATGAAGAAGGCCGGATGAGCACCGTGAAGCTCAAGGATGTGTCAGTAGTCGGTTCTTGGTAAGCAAAACAGGGTTGGGGCCATTCGCAAGGTGGTCCTCGCTGAGATGAACCCCACTCCTCCCACACTGCCCTGGCGACTTTCCGCGTAGCGAGCTACGCGCTCTGCCTGATTGAACAGCAAGGGCGAACAAGATCTCTACACCAGCTTCAAGACGGGGCTAGACGAATCACAGTTACGGGAGAAGGCAGACGGTAGGACGTCATCGCACCTGGCGCAAGCGGTTGCCATGTGCCACCACTCAAGTCAGAATGTGCTCAATGGAGTTTCGGTTAGGTCAGATTGAGCATGGAAAGGCTGCCAGCACGAGCGCAAAGTACAAGGGTGATCTTCGCCCTAGGTGTATCCGTCGCAGCGCCGCTCATCTCGCGCCTCCCCACTGGCATCAAACATCGCACCACGACTCCCCACTGCAGAAGCACCAACAACCGAGCTCCTTTCACTCCAGCGCGGCCCATGCCCTCATGCGAGAAAGCGGTCGAATCCCACGCGAATCTGTTCTTGTGCCGGCGGCGTTCCCACACGCTCACCCTGCACCATCAAGCCTTCACTCGCAAGACATGATGGCTCCGCAGGCAAGGGCTCGCAGCCACTCAGACGGCAATAGCCAACCACTACACATCAGGCGTTGCTTGTGGCGTATACGACCGCATCAGAAGGCGTTCGATAGACTCGGCTCGCCCCCATCTCAGGCCCAGCAGACCTGGGATGAACAACCTTGGAACATGGGCTGAATTATGACCTCTGTAGCAAGCAACGACTCCGCAGACCAAAAGAAAGATAGCGATCCCTACAGCGCTGGAGAACAGGGGCTGGGCTACATCTTCCAACCTCGCTTTGCACTGTACCAGGCATTAGAGCTTCCAGAGGACACCGCGATCCTCATCGAGAAGGAAGATGACCTCGATTTCCTGGAGTCCTCCGGAAAGAAGACACTGGCCTCTCTCAAGCACAAAGCTGTCGGTGAACGCCTGACTGACCTGTCTGTCGACTTCTGGAAGTCGGTCAATATCTGGCTAACTCGTTACCAGGCCAATGGGAGGGTTGAGTCTGACTATCAGTTTTTCCTGTTCACCACCTCGTCCGTCGCGCCGGATTCATTCTTGAAATTCTTTCTGTACGGCGCTGATACAACGCAGGCTCAGCCCAGCCTTTGGCAACTGACAGAGAACACACTCGCCACCAGCAAGGCGAAATCGTTCACCAAGATCAAGGAGTTGCTCTCGAAGCTGACAGCGCTGGAGAAAGAAGACTTCGTATCGAGAATCACGATTATTGACAGCACGCCTCGGATTGGCGATCTCCCAGCACTCATTAAGGCCCAGAAAATGCGGCCAATCCGTGCTGAGCACAGAGATGCAATCTTTGAGCGCCTGGAGGGGTGGTGGAATGACCTGATCATCCAGATGCTCTGCGAGCCGCAGAGCGAGCCCGCATATGCCCGGGACGTTTCGGAGAAGCTGTTCAACTTCAGTGAGGAGTACAAGGATGACAATCTTCCGATCACCTTCGAGGACGCGACACCCACATCCCCCATTGATATAAGCATCGATAACCGGCTGTTCGTAAGTCAACTCCGTGAGTTGAAACTGAGCCCCAGCCGCATTCGAAATGCGATCTTGGACTACTACCGAGCATTTGAGCAGCGCTCAGCCTGGGCAAGGCAGCGCTTGGTGGGCGCTGAAGAAATCATGAAGTATGAACGCCGGCTGACGAATGAGTGGGAGCGCACCAAAGACGTCCTATTCGACGATGATGCACTCGGTGCGTCAATCGAGGACTGCTCTGACCCGGAACTGATTGCCGTTGCCAAGAAGCTGTATACCTGGGCTGAGACAGAAGCCCAGAAGCTTGATCACCTGAAAATCCGGGCACGTGTGACAGAGCCTTACGTACTTCGCGGCAGCTTTCAGATTCTCGCTAACAAGCGCCCCTATCCCACCGTTTACTGGCATCCACAGCTTCTGGATCGCCTATCAAAGGCTGCTGGAGAGACCGAATGATTCGCTGGGACGAGCGTCCGTTCGAGACCAAAAATCTGTTCAACCCTGCCTTCTGCGCGATTGTCTTGATCCGTGCGCTCAAGGCCTATGCGGTGATAGATCCCAAGGGGATGCCCTTTTCGATGTCACTGCTTGTATTGCCGCTAAGCCTCCACCACGAATCTCGAAACGCACTTCTCAAGCACTACAAGGGCTACCTGCTCAAAACGGTAGAAACCTATCCCCAGATGCAAATCGGACTGGCAGAGAGGGTAACTGAAATGCTGCCGTTCACTTTCGAGGCATTTGCGTTGGCGCACTACACCGATTGCTTCGAGGTCACCACGCAGGGACGACTCCTCCCGAAAGCCAGGAGGGTTAAAGCAGACATCGAGGGCACCGAGGAAACAGTGGCGTGCCAACGTGCAGCGGCTCTGTTGGGGAGAGAGTTCGCCAAGATTGCAGACAGGGTTACGGTGTACACCGCTTTTGGAATTCGACCATGAAAATCAGCTCCATCCATGTATACAGCCACGATGGCCAGCGCCGCGATGTCAACTTCGAAGTCGACGGACTCAACATCATTACGGGCCGCTCGTCGACAGGTAAATCCGCCCTTTCGGATATCATCGAATACTGCATGGGCCAATCCAACTTCAACGTTTCGGATGGTGTTATCCAAGACAAAGTATCCTGGTTCGCAGTGATCTATCAATTTCCCGACGTGCAGGTCATGGTGGCGAAGCCGGCCCCACGGTCAGGCGGCGCGAGCTGCAGCCTGGCCATGACGCGTACCGGGGAGTTCGTGCAGCCCCTTGAGTTTTCCGAGCTTGTGGTCAACACGGACGACGTCGCCGTCACCTCGTTGCTGTCACGCCAACTTGGCATTCCGGAAAACCGCACAGAGGTTGCTGAGGAGCACACGCGTAACAGCTACGAAGCGTCCATCAAGCATTCGTACTACTACCTCTTCCAAAGGCAGGGCCTAGTCACCAACAAGGATCAGCTTTTCTATCGCCAGAACGAGCCGTTCCAACCCCAGGCGATCAGAGATACGCTTCCCATCCTGCTCGGCGCGTCAACCAATGAGCGATACGAGCTGCAGACTAGGCTGCGGACAGCTCAGCGAGACCTGAGAGCCCAGACAAAGCTGCTTGAGCAGGCGAACCAAGCCGTGGGCAACAACCGAAACCAGGCCATCGCACTACTGACTGAAGCCAAGTCCGTAGGAATACTCCCTCCAGAGTCCCCCATTGGGGAGGTCGAGGAGATTATTACCGCGCTCAAAACAGCAGCACAATGGACTCCCGCCAAACCGCACTCCCAGCCTGATGACAAGGTACCCAAGTTGGAAGTTGAGCTGGTCAAGCTGAGGAAAACCAAGCGCGAGGTCAAATCCAAAATTGAGGCCGGCCAAGTGTTCGAGCGGCGTGCCGGCGGCTTCCAGAGCGAGGCATCGGAACATATCGACCGCCTCTTATCCATCAAGTCGCTTCCGAAGAATGCAACAACAGGCGAATGGCAGTGGCCTTTTGCAGAAAAGAACTTGGCGATGGACACCCCGATAGCCCAAGCGCTCATCGGCGAACTGGCGTCTCTGGAGGCAGAAATGCAGACAGTGATGGGGCAACGTCCGCAGATTCAGGGCTACCTAGCGGAGGAAAACCAACGCCTTCAGGACACGACCAAGTCGATTGTCGAGAAGGAAGCGGAGCTGACAGCCGCCATCGCCGCCAATACGGTGCTGGCGAACGCACAGAAGCAAAGCGACGCCGCCAAGCATGTCGTGGGGCGCATCAGCTTTTTCCTTGAAGGCTTCGTCCCTGACAGTTCGCTGAAACAGCAAGAGGCTGACTATCGCCGTCGGGAAATGCGCGTTCAGGAGCTGGAAAAGGCGCTGGCAGATGTCGATCTGGATGACCGCCTGGCGTCGATCATGAACAGCATCTCGGCACAGTTCAATCTCTACAACAAACGATTCGAATCTGAATTCAGTGCCTATCCTGCCCGATTCGACCTGAAGAAGCTGACTATCATTTTCGACCGCCCTGAGCGCTCTGTGCCCATGGCTCGGACAGGCGGCGGCGAAAACTACCTGGCCTATCATCTCTCCGCGCTGCTCGCTTTGCATTGGTACTGCGCCAAGAGCAATCGACCCATGCCGCGCTTCTTGTTGATCGATCAGCCGACCCAAGTGTATTTCCCTTCAGAGGAATCCTACAAAGCGGTCGACGGTACGGTATTGAACACCGAGCAATCCGATGCCGATATGGACTCGGTATGCAAGCTATTCAACTTGCTATACCAATTCACGGTCGAAGACGTACCAGGCTTCCAGATCATCATCACCGAGCACGCCAATCTACGGGATGACTGGTTCCAGAAGTCTCTGGTCGAGGCACCTTGGAGCAAACCTCCGGCGTTGGTGCCTGAGGGCTGGCCACTCAAGAGTGAAGTGACGTTCTGACGAGCTGTTGAATGCGCCGCTTCTCTTGGCGATGGGTACCAAATGCATCCACTTGAGTTGCATCGAACCTAGGCAAAACCGAAAGCTTGAGTGAGTCCTGGCCCCTCGTGCTAGGACAGCCTTCCACTAGGAGTTGCCATGACCCGTCTCCGCTTCATCCCCATTCAACTGACACGCTACCCACACACGAACGAAGCGCTGTTCGCCATTGCCCTATGGCCCGTATTGTTCGCGATCGGCTGCTGGCGAACGCCACAAATCGTCCAGTTTCTGAACGGAACGCTCAGGGGGTTGAGATCAGCATGCTGCAGGTCTTTCTGGCGGGCTTTGGCGCCTAACAACACCAGCCTCAGCGAAGGTACCTGGCAAGGACACATCTTTCAGTATGCACGTTTCCAAACGTGGGCAGAGGTGCTGATTTTCCTGGTGGAGGTCTCTCTGCCGCTGCTGAAGATCAACCTAGTTGAGTGGGCAGCAGTGAAGGCAGACCAGGATTTTTTTTGTTCAATCTGTCACGGCTCTTCGCTGACGGTAGTGAGGCGGAAACCTGATCTTGGGCTTGCTAAGTATGAATGCGGGCAATGCACTCACAGCTTCTGGAGAGATGAAAAGGGGAGCGGATCCATTCTGACGACAGTAACCTTCATCGACGCATGAATCGACGCCAACTTGGTGGACTTGAGCGTTATCTTGATACACCACGGGATGGCGATTATACAGATAGATTCACGTCTATCCGACAATGACCAAAAATGACCACTAACGCTGGCGTGCTCATAGCAACAAGAAGTTAGGGTTACGATGACCTATGGAGCGGTTATGGACGAAGTATTTGCCACGTGCATCATCTGTAGAAATGAAAAAGCTCAGAAATGCTTTAACGACGAGCATGTAATCCCCGACTCTCTAGGCGGCTATTACCATATCCGCACAGTTTGCATGGATTGTAACTCCCGTGTCGGAAGAAAAGTTGACTCTCCCCTGGTCAATCACAAGCTTTCGGAACTCTACCGTTTCGGACAGGAAATAGAAGGCAAGAGCGGGAAAATACCCAACCCATTCGCTGGAACTTTTTCACAAAAAGACTCACCCGAAAAGAAGGCCCGGCTGGATGTAGGAAGCGATGGTAGCCTGAAACTTTATCGGCCACCTGAGCTGAAGTGGGGCGAAGAAGGTAGCAAGCTTATCCTTAGCATTTCTATAGACCCGAAAGATGAGAAAAAACTTGACGACATTGTCGCCAAGGCCCTTGCCCGCAAACAGATTTCACCTGAAACAGTTGCGAGGGGTGAGAAAACGCTTACGCTCGAGAAAGCCGCATACACATGCAGTTGGAAAATAGACGTACAGAATTTCAAACTTGGGTTGCTCAAAATCGCCTACGAATTTTCGGTCGATACCTTGCCTGATTATTTTCATGATGATACAGCGGTCACCATCTCTCAGATCTTGCGAGATGGACGCTATGAGGATGCTCTAGAGTACGTCAAGATTGGAAATGGACTTCAGGGCAAAATTTGGGATCCATTCAATCAATTCTTGGATTTGGATAGCAGAACTCACTATTTGGCATTGGCCTCAACTGACGATATGGGCTTGGTCTGCCTCATAAAGCTACATGACCTGTTCGCCATTGGCGTTATTCTTTCTCCAAAACGATATTTGGATGAAGGTGAAATGCATATAGGCATTAACTCCCTTGACAAAAGGAGCTTTATTCGGATAACCGGGCATGAAATGGTCAATCGATGCTTTGGCCCTCGACACTGCCGACCCTTGTTTGATCTAGGCCTGAACCCTATGCAGGATGCCATTAGCGAAATAACTAGCCTAAGTTTTGTGTACGAGGGGCAGGCTAACGAGCATGTGCCGCTGTACTCCCGCCAAGGGCATTTGATTTGTTACCTCAAAGAGGCGATTCTTCAAGCGCAAATCGAACACAAGGTTGAAGGGAAAATCAATACGGACACTTATTGGTTTGACCCGCGCTTAAAATATTTCGTGAAAGCCGTTAACACTGGAAATCTCTATCGCATCGTCGCGTACGAGATGGTTCGAGAGCAGATTAAGAAGCTGTGAGCAATAGCCTATAGATTAGTAACGCCTGCCTCCTTGGCGACTGCGTGGATCAGCGCGTCAGCCTCATGCCCTATCGCTTGCATCTCACTCACCAGAGATGCTAACTCCTGTAGGCAAACTCCGTAAGGCTTCGCATCGAGTCATCATCGCCTGGTCGGCGGAACGATGGAGATGCATCCGGTGACAAGTGGGTCGGCCAGAAGAAGGTGCCGAGCTGCTCCTCGTCATGTGAACCGAAGTGAGCGCGCGCGACATGGTCAACGCGATCTTGGATACGTGCACCTGTGCGCACCCAGCCATGCGCACGGGCTATACGTCGGGCCAGAACTGGGCTTTCGTCATTGACGACGCGGGAGATCATGCTCTGCAAAATCGGCGTATAGGCCGAATCGAAGAACTGATCAGAGCTATTCCCTTCCACCGCTTGGGCAGGATCCGTACCCCGATAAACCGGATAGCCCACGAGTTCGTATGGTACGTACTCCGCAGCGGCATCTACGGTGGCCACCTTCGCGTACTTTAGCTCCTGGAAAGAGCCAGCCGGATCATTGGCAGGCATCCCCTCCTCTCCTGCCACCACCTAACTGACCTGCTCCACCACTTCGATGACCTCGGCCACTGCAGCATCCGCTCTCATCCGAAACAAGAACCAAATCGATTGCACGCAGATGGAAGACTGCTGCCGGCGCATTGCAGCATAAAAATACTGCAACGCGCCGCGGAAGCAGGATGAGGACAGTCACAAGAACATTAAATACTGACTTCAGGGCGTACACTGAAAGCCAGCCAAAGCCACACTGGTTTTTATCAGGAATCGCCGTTCGCGATCGCTTGAACACCCGGTGCGAATGGGGGCAAAAATGGGGGCATAACTTGATTTTTTTAGCTGAAAGCACCGTCCTATAGCCAAGTCAAAATGTTTTTTGGCGATCCGGACAGTCTTTAACGCTGTTTGCTGGCCTGTCCGCTTACCGAAGCAGCCGGATATTCTCGTTGATACGGTGCTGAACCATCTGCCGGGTGGCCAAGGTAATGGCGTTCGGGTATTGCTTCTGTGCCAAGGCTTCGAACCCCGCTCCAACATCGCACACGCGATCAATCAGGGCAGCAGCGACGTCCGCCGCAAGCTCGGCTTCTCTGGCAAGACCGAGCATGGCCGCACGGTCGATCGCCAATGCCTCGCCCATGACGTCCATCTGGTGATACCCCCCGGGCCCTTCGCAAAACGTAACGTCGTAAGCGGGCGCCAGGGTCCAGGCGCCGGTTGATGACATCACGTACGCGAAATTCTTCGGGTGATCGTCCCGGTTGTTGAACACCACATTGAAGACGGCACGTTCGAATGCGAGCGCTTTCCCGCGCATGTCGTTGGTGCACAGTTGCGTCGCCCGAAGGAAGTTGACGTAGTCCAATGAGCCCGGCGATGTGAAATCTGCTCCCGTGAATGCCGCAAGGCTCTGCATCGGCACGCGCAGGCCGTTTTTTCGATCAAAGCGCCGACTGGCGAAAGCCGCGAGCCCGTTGGGCAGTTCGAAATACAGGGTATCGGGCGTCGAGATGCCACACATCCGCAGGCACTCGGCATACAACGTCTCAATCGCGCACACTTCGGGATGCTCGCCCCGTGCAGGAAACTTGACCAGCCAGGCCTCGAAGGCCGGATTGACCGCCGTTGTGAAGTGGCCGGTCTGCGGGTCGCGGTACACGAGGGCCTTGGGCCTGGCCCCCTGCGGAGAGCCACCCACGAGCATCAATTGCGCCAGAAACTCGCCACCGTCGCCATTGAGTACGTGCCGGACTTCAGCCGCCAGCGCGTCAAGCGAGACGTGTTGCCGGGCCTCCTCCCCTTCGGGTGCCACAGGCTCGAACGTCATCGCGCCCATCGCGTTGTCCCCTACGTACGCAAGTCGCTCCAGAGGCCCGATCCGGGCGGTGTTGAGATGGCGGCGCCTGAACAGCCGATCCATCAGCAGCATGCCCCAGCCATCGGGCAAGGCATCATAGACCGGGCCCGGCAGGCCTAGCTGATGAGGCGCAAACCCTTTGCGCAAGGTCTCGCCTTTAAGCGGGAGGGTGAATGAAGACAGCTCCAGCCCCCGCTTCTTCGCCTCCGCGCTGTATTCGAAAACGATCTGCGGACGCCCGTTGATCGCCGCCGTGGAGACCAGCGTGCCCCACAGCCAACGCTCGCCCCAACCTTCATAGAAAACATGCACTTGCTCAAGCATCAGTAGGTGCCCGCTTCACTCGTTGACGCCGCGTGCTGCGTTCATAACGGCGAATGTCATCAACACTTTCCAGGCGCGGCAGGAACAGCGCTTCGAGTTCCTTGCTTCGACCCAGCACCACAGCGATCCGGACAACGGTCTCCATGCCAACGTTGCGTCCGGCTTCAAGGTTCGACACAGTGGTGACCCCTACGCCAGCGCGCCCGGCCAGATCGCTCTGTGTCATCTGCTGGGCCAGACGTTCGGTGCGCAAGCGCTCGCACAGCTGTTTCACAATCTCGTCCGGTTTACTGAAGTTGAAATCTGACACGATCATGACTCCGCAGTGATAGATGCTTCAGCAAGGAGGATAGGAGGGTGTGCGCCACATATCAATTCTAAATCCATTATATTGGACCTTATGACGAATATTATGAGATAAGCGACACTATAATGGAGTTACCAAGCAGACCTTGATTGACTGCGATCAACGTGGCCATAGAACGACGCCCATTATCGTCCCAACCCCCGTCCCAGAGCCTTTGTAACCGGAAATATCATTCCCGCTGATATTTACCTTCGCCGTATTCGATTCGTGCAATAGAACCCCCGAGAACAGAATCCGCCCATCTCAATAACATCGGCGGATTTTCCCATGGTTCAGTCACTTACTCCCTTGCGCTATCCCCTTGCCGCGCTGGCACTGGTGGTGCTCAGCGCGTGTGGTAAAGGCCCTGAGACGGCAGCGCAGGCTCCGGCGGCAGCCAAGGTCAACGTGGCCAAGGTGCTTGAGCAGCCCGTCAACGAATGGGATGAAGTCACGGCGCGTCTGGAAGCTCCGGAAACCGTGCAGGTTCGTCCTCGTGTTTCGGGTCAGATCGATGCCGTTGCGTTCACCGACGGTGAGCTGGTGAAGAAAGGCGACCTGTTGTTCCAGATTGACCCGCGTCCGTTCGAAGCTGAAGTGCATCGCCTCGACGCCCAACTGCAACAGGCCAAGGCCGCATCGGTTCGCAGCAACAACGAAGCCCAACGTGGCGAGCGTTTGCGCACCAACAACGCGATCTCGGCGGAACTGGCCGACTCGCGGACCACCACCGCGCAGGAATCCAAAGCAGCTGTGGCGGCCATCCAGGCCCAGCTCGATCTGGCGAAGCTGAACCTGAGCTTTACCCGCGTGACCGCGCCGATCACTGGCCGTGTCAGCCGTGCAGAAATCACCTCGGGCAACATCGTCACCGCCGATCAGAGCATCCTCACCAGCGTGGTCTCCACCGACAAGGTGTACGCCTACTTCGACGCCGACGAACGTGTGTTCCTCAAGTACAACCAACTGGCCCGCGACGGCAAACGCGGCGCGACCAGCCCGGTGTACATGGGCCTGTCCAATGAAGCTGAAAACCCGCATCAGGGCCAGATGAACTTCGTCGACAACCAGGTCAACCCACGCACCGGCACCATCCGTGGCCGCGCCGTGTTCGACAACAGCAAGGGCGAATACACCCCTGGCCTGTATGCCCGTCTGAAGCTGGTCGGCAGCGGCACCTACACCGCGATGCTGATCAAGGACGAAGCCGTCGGTACTGACCTTGGCAAGAAGTTCGTGCTCGTTGTCGACAAGGACAACAAGGCCACCTACCGCAACGTCGACCTGGGTCCGAAACTCGAAGGCCTGCGGATCGTGCGCAGCGGCTTGCAGAAAGACGACCGCATCGTGGTCAGCGGCCTGCAACGCGTGCGTCCGGGCTCACCGATCGATCCGCAAGACACCCCGATGGCCAGCGCCGAGACGCTCGCTGCTCTGCAACAACAGCGCCAGGCACTTGAAGCCAGCAACCAACCGAAGCCCCAGTCCAAACTGGATGCCAAAGTTGCCGCTGCTACGCCACGCGGTTAAGGGACACACTCGATGAATTTTTCAAAATTCTTTATCACGCGACCGATCTTCGCAGCGGTGCTTTCGCTGTTGATCCTGATCGCGGGCGCCATCTCGCTGTTCCAGCTACCGATCAGTGAATACCCGGAAGTCGTGCCACCGACCGTCGTCGTGCGTGCCAACTTCCCCGGCGCCAACCCGAAAGTGATCGGCGAAACCGTGGCGGCGCCTCTGGAGCAAGCCATTACCGGTGTCGAGAACATGCTGTACATGTCCTCCCAGGCCACCGCCGACGGCAAACTCACCCTGACCATCACCTTCGCGCTGGGGACCAACCTCGACACCGCGCAGGTTCAGGTGCAGAACCGCGTCACGCGGACCGAGCCGAAACTGCCGGAAGAAGTGACCCGCATCGGTATCACCGTGGACAAGGCCTCCCCGGACCTGACCATGGTGGTCCACTTGACCTCCCCCGATCAGCGTTACGACATGCTGTACCTGTCGAACTATGCCGTGCTGAACATCAAGGATGAGCTGGCGCGTCTGAACGGTGTCGGTGACGTGCAGCTGTTCGGTATGGGTGACTACTCCCTGCGTGTCTGGCTCGACCCGAACAAGACTGCATCACGCAACATCACCGCGACCGATGTCGTCAACGCCATTCGTGAGCAGAACCGTCAGGTGGCCGCCGGTCAACTGGGTGCACCGCCCTCCCCGAGCGCGACCAGCTTCCAGATGTCGATCAACACCCAAGGTCGTCTGGTGACCGAGGAAGAGTTCGAAAACATCATCGTGCGTGCGGGCGAAAACGGCGAAATCACCCGTGTCCGCGACATCGCCCGTGTCGAACTCGGCTCCAGCCAGTATGCCCTGCGTTCGTTGCTGAACAACCAGCCGGCCGTGGCGATCCCGATCTTCCAGCGTCCAGGCTCCAACGCCATCGACATTTCCAACGAAGTGCGCGGCGAAATGGAACTGCTGAAGAAGAGCTTCCCGGAAGGCATGGACTACAGCATCGTCTATGACCCGACGATCTTCGTGCGCGGCTCGATCGAAGCGGTGGTTCACACCCTCTTCGAAGCGCTGATCCTCGTGGTCCTGGTGGTGATCCTGTTCCTGCAGACCTGGCGTGCCTCGATCATCCCGCTGGCCGCTGTGCCGGTGTCGCTGATCGGTACGTTCGCGGTCATGCACCTGTTCGGCTTCTCCCTCAATGCGCTGTCGCTGTTCGGCCTCGTACTCGCGATCGGTATCGTGGTGGACGACGCCATCGTGGTGGTCGAGAACGTCGAGCGGAACATCGAACTCGGCCATAAACCGATGGAAGCCACGCAAATCGCCATGCGAGAAGTGACCGGCCCGATCATCGCGACCGCGCTGGTGCTGTGTGCGGTGTTCGTACCGGCGGCCTTCATCTCCGGCCTGACAGGACAGTTCTATAAACAGTTCGCGTTGACCATCGCCATCTCGACGGTGATCTCGGCCTTCAACTCCCTGACCCTGTCGCCTGCACTGGCGGCGGTATTGCTCAAGGGCCACGACGAGCCGAAAGACGGGTTCTCGCGCTTCCTCGACAAGCTCTTGGGTGGCTGGCTGTTCCGTCCGTTCAACCGTTTCTTCGTCAAAGCCAGTAACGGTTACGTCGGCACCGTCGGCCGAGTCATCCGCATCAGCGGCGTGGCACTGGTGGTGTATGCCGGTCTGATCGTCATGACCTGGCTGGGCTTCTCGACCACCCCGACCGGTTTCGTGCCGCAACAGGACAAGCAATACCTGGTGGCCTTCGCCCAATTGCCGGACGCCGCGAGCCTGGACCGCACCGAAGACGTGATCAAACGCATGTCCGACATCGCGCTGAAGCAGCCTGGCGTCGAGAGTGCCGTAGCGTTCCCGGGTCTGTCGATCAACGGGTTCACCAACAGCCCAAACTCCGGCATCGTGTTTGTGACGCTGAAACCGTTCGAAGAACGCACGCTGGCGAGTGAATCCGCCGGTGCAATCGCCGGGGCGTTGAACGGCAAGTACGCGTCGATCCAGGAAGCCTACATGGCGATCTTCCCACCGCCGCCGGTACAGGGCCTGGGCACGATTGGCGGTTTCCGTCTGCAGATTGAAGACCGTGGCAACCTTGGTTACGACGAGCTTTACAAAGAAACGATGAACATCATCGGCAAGAGCCGCAGCGTGCCGGAACTGGCCGCACTGTTCACCAGCTACACCGTGAACGTGCCACAGGTCGATGCCGCCATCGACCGCGAGAAAGCCAAGACCCACGGCGTGGCCATCAGCGACATCTTCGACACCCTGCAGGTGTACCTGGGCTCGCTGTATGCCAACGACTTCAACCGTTTCGGTCGTACCTATCAGGTCAACGTTCAGGCTGAGCAGAAATTCCGTCAGGACGCCGAACAGATCGGTCAGCTGAAAGTGCGCAACAATCTGGGCGAGATGATCCCGTTGGCGACCCTGCTGCACGTCACCAACACCTCCGGCCCGGACCGCGTGATGCACTACAACGGCTTCATCACTGCCGAGATCAACGGTGCCGCCGGCCCAGGCTTCAGCTCGGGTCAGGCACAGGCCGCGATGGAAAAACTGCTCAAGCAGGAACTGCCGAACGGCATGACCTACGAGTGGACTGACCTGACCTACCAACAGATCCTGTCGGGTAACACCGCGCTGCTGGTCTTCCCGCTCTGCGTACTGCTCGCCTTCCTGGTACTGGCCGCGCTGTACGAAAGCTGGAGCCTGCCGCTGGCGGTCATCCTGATCGTGCCGATGACCCTGCTGTCGGCCATCGCCGGTGTGATCATTGCCGGTAGCGACAACAACATCTTCACCCAGATCGGCCTGATCGTACTGGTGGGCCTGGCCTGTAAGAACGCGATCCTCATCGTCGAATTCGCCAAAGACGAACAGGAGAAAGGCAAGACCCCGCTGGAGGCCGTACTGGAAGCCTGCCGCCTGCGTCTGCGTCCGATCCTGATGACCTCCTTTGCGTTCATCATGGGTGTCGTGCCATTGGTGCTGTCGAGCGGTGCCGGTGCCGAGATGCGGCATGCCATGGGTGTGGCGGTGTTCTCCGGGATGCTCGGCGTGACCTTCTTCGGTCTGCTGCTGACCCCTGTGTTCTATGTGCTGATTCGTAACTACGTGGGACGCAAAGAGGCGCGCAAGGCTGCCAAGGCCCAACGCGTCCAGACCATCGCTCCGGAGGCTCATTGATGAAGGCTGTAAAACTCTTCCTGCCGAGCCTGTTGGTCCTTGCGCTGGCGGCCTGTGCCGTCGGCCCTGACTACAAGAAGCCGGACACTGCGGCGGCCAATATTCAGGCGGCGGCACAGGGCACCTACGACCGCAACCGCACCGAGACCATCTGGTGGCAGCAGTTCGAAGACCCGACACTGAACCAGCTGGTGGCTCAGTCGCTGCAAGGCAACCGTGAACTGCGCGTCGCCTTCGCCCGCCTGAAAGCGGCCCGTGCCATCCGTGACGACATCAGCAACGACGCGATGCCGGTTGTGACCAGCCGCGCCAGCAGCCAGATCGGCCGCGCTCAGGTGCCGGGTGAAACCGAGCACCGGGTCAATCAGGAACGCTACGACCTGGGCCTGGACATGGCCTGGGAGATCGACCTGTTCGGCCGCATCCAGCGCGAACTGGAAGCCAGCGACGCTGATCAACAGGTGGCCGAGGCCAATCTGTATCAGCTGCAAGTGACCATGATCGCCGAGTTGGTGGACGCGTACGGTCAACTGCGTGGCGCACAACTGCGCGAACACATTGCCCGGGACAACCTGAAAAACCAGCAGGACTCGCGCAACGTGACCGTGCAATTGCGCGACGAAGGCGTGGGCAACGAGATCGACGTGGTGCGTGCCGATGCCCGTCTCGCGGCGGTAGAAGCCAGCATTCCGCAGCTGCAAGCCGAGCAGGTTCGTGAACGCAACCGCATCGCCACGTTGCTGGGCGAACGCCCGGACGCCATGACCGTGAGCCTGGCCCCGGCCAAGCTTCCGGCCATCTCCAAGGCGCTGCCGATCGGTGACCCGACCAAGCTCCTGGAAAACCGTCCTGACGTGCGCAGTGCCGAACGGCAACTGGCGGCGCAGACCGCGCGGATTGGCGTGCAGACCGCCGACCTGTTTCCACGGGTCAGCCTCAGCGGCTTCCTGGGCTTCACCGCCAGCCGGGGTTCGCAGATCGGTTCGGGTGCCGCCCAAGCCTGGGGCCTTGGCCCGAGCATCACCTGGGCCGCGTTTGACCTGGGCAGTGTGAAGGCGCGTATTCGTGGCGCCAACGCCGATGCCGAAGGCGCACTGGCCAACTACGAGCAGCAAGTGTTGCTGGCGCTGGAAGAAACCGAGAACGCGTTCAGCGACTACGACAAGCGTCAGCAGCGACTGGTGTCGCTGGTGCGTCAGAGCGAGGCGAGCCGTTCGGCAGCCAACCTGGCGAGCATTCAGTACAAGGAAGGCACCGCTGACTTCCTGGTCTTGCTGGATGCCGAGCGCGAGCGTCTGGCGGCTGAAGACTCTCAGGCCCTGGCCGAGATCGACCTGTATCGCGGGATCGTCGCCATCTACAAGGCGCTGGGCGGCGGATGGCAGCCTAACGCCTGATGACCGAAACAAGGGACAGCGTACCCCGCCGTCTTTTCGAAGCCCCGCACTCACAAGGTTCGGGGCTTTTTTGTTTTTCAGGGTTGAGGCATTGCCGCGCTCGTGAAGTCTGGTGAGACGCCTGACAATGGATACACCCTCACCCCAACAACTGACTCACCACAGCCCGCAATTTCCCCGGCTTGACCGGCTTGTTCAGCAGCGGCGCGTTCAGCCGCTGCAATGACCGTCGACACGCATCGGTGCGGTCCGCCGTGATCATCACGCACGGGATTTCCCGGCCGAAATGCGCCCGGAGGTCCGCGACCACGTCACAGCCCAACACCCCGTGGTCGAGATGAAAATCGAACAGGATCATCTCCGGCGCGCGCCCCTGCAGTACCCGGTAGCAGGCGGCCTGATCGGTGGCCGTCAAGACCTCGCAGCCCCACTGCCCCAACAACGCGGCCATGCTGTCGAGAATGCTGGTCTCGTTGTCCAGCACCAGCAGGCGACGTCCCGGCAGCGGGTTGCCCGTGCCTGGCGCTTGGTGGGCAGCGACGTTGATCGGCACCGGCACTTCCGCTGACAACGGCACGTCGATGGAAAACACCGACCCTTTCCCCGGCCGTGAACGGACCTGAATCCGACAGCCCAGAATGCGGCCAATGCGCTCGACGATGGCCAGTCCCAACCCGACCCCTTTACGATCTGCCGCACGGCCGACGTCCAGTTGGTTGAACTCCAGAAAGATCGACGTCAGCCGGTCGTCGGCAATGCCCCGGCCCGTGTCCCACACCTCGATGCGCAGCGCATCCCCTCGCCTGCGCGCCCCGAGCAAAATGCTGCCGTGATCGGTGTAGCGACAGGCGTTGCTGAGGAAATTGCGCAGAATCCGGGTGATCAGCCGCAGGTCGGTACGCACCGCAAACGGGCCGATACGGGCACGCAGGGCCAAACCCGCCGCCTCTGCCACGGGCTCAAATTCCGACACCAGCGGCGCCAACACTTCCTCAAGGCGATACAGCTCGATGTCGGGCTGAATCGACGCCCGGTCGAGCTTGGCAATGTCGAGCAAGTCGGTGAGCAGGTCCTCTGCCCCTTCCAGCGCCTGGTGGGTGCGCTCCACCAATGTCTGTTCGGCATCGGGCAAGTGACGCTCGCGCAGGGTCGAAATCAGCAGCCTCGCGGCGTTCAACGGTTGCAGCAAGTCGTGGCTGGCCGCCGCGAGGTATTTGTCCTTGCTGCGGTTGGCGGACTCGGCGGCGTCGCGGGCCTCACGCAGCTCGTCGGTGCGCGCCGTGACGCGCAATTCAAGCTGGTCATTGAGTTCCTGCAAACGCTTTTGCGCCAGCTTGCGCTCGGTGATGTCGGCCACAAAACCCTCGAACACGCCGTCTTCGTCGGGCTTGAGCAACAGGTTCATGAGCACGTCGACGTAGCTGCCGTCCTTGCGCCGCAACCGGGTTTCATAACCTTGCAGGCTCTGGTCCCGTTGCAGCGCCCGGGCGATGCTCTGCATTTCCGTCTGACCGCCGACGAACAGCGTGCTCCCCAGATCGTCGAGCACCCGCAGCACTTCGTCAGGATCGCGGTAGCCGAGCATGCGCGCCAGTGCCGGATTCGCCGCTCGCAGCCCCTCATGTAACCGCGCCTGAAAGATGCCGTGGACCGCGTGTTCGAACAGCCATTTATAACGGTTGCGCTCGTTTTCCAGCTCGGCGAGACGCAGGGTCAGCTCCGGATAATGGCTCTTGCGCGTCGAATGATTGCCCAGCCCGAGCAGCGCTGTCAGCGCGGACTGCTGGGTATCAGAGGGCTTCGCCATAGACCACTTCGACGTCGCGCTGGCTGGACGTGCGGGGGTTGGTGAGGATGCACGGATCGCCCATGGCATGCCGAGAAAGGAACGGGATATCCGCCGTGCTGACACCGTGCAATCCGAGGGTTTCGTGAAAGCCCATCTGGTGCTTGAGCGAGATCAGATGGTCCACCAATCGCTTGCTGATCGCCGCGTGATTCAGGCCTCGGCAATCGATGCCCAGGGTTTCGGCGATCACCTTGAAGCGGTCCGGCGCCGAGCTGTAATTGAATGCCACCACGTGTTCGATCAACACGGCGTTGCACAGGCCATGGGGCAGATCCAGAAAGCCGCCCAGGCTGTGGGACATGGCGTGCACTGCGCCGAGAATCGCGTTGGAGAACGCCAGCCCCGCCTGCATGCTGCCGAGCATGACTTTCTCGCGCAGGGCAATGTCCGTGGGGTTGGCAATCATCTGCACCAAATGGCCGTTGATCAGCCGCATGGCTTCCAGTGCGTGGGGGTCGGTCAGCGGGCCATGGCCGGTGGACACGAACGCTTCGATGGCATGCACCAGTGCGTCGATACCGGTGCAGGCCGACAGAAACGGGTCCATGCTCAGCGTGGTTTCCGGATCGATCAGCGACACGTCCGGCACCACCGCCTTGCTGACGATGGAGATTTTCATGCGTTCCTGGCGGTCGGAAATGATCACGAATTGCGAGACGTCCGCCGAAGTGCCTGCGGTGGTCGGGATCAGGATCAACGGCGGGCTGGGCACGCGGATGGTGTCCACGCCTTCGAATTCCAGGATGTTACGACCGTGGGCCACCGCGATGCCGATGGCCTTGCCGCAATCCATCGGGCTGCCGCCGCCCACCGCCACGATCACGTCGCAATGGTGTTCACGATAGAGGTCGGCGCCGAGCATCACTTCCTCGACGCGAGGGTTGGGCGACACGGCGCTGTAGATGAAATAGTCGAGGTCTTGCGCGTGCAGGCTGGCTTCGACGTCCGCGACCCAACCGGCGGCGATCACACCAGGGTCGCTGACCACCATGACCTTGCGCGCGCCGAAGGTCTTGGCGTAATTGCCGACGCTGTGACGGCTGCCAGCGCCGAAGATGATTTCCGGGGCCACGAACTTGCGCAGCATGTTGAGGCTCTGGCTCATATCAGGCGGTTTCTTGTTCTTATCGGGAATTGAGGGCCAGCCTAGAGCATCCGCAGGGGTTTGCAATAAGACCAAGGGCTGACGGTGTGGGCAGGCAGCCACGGGCGGCGATACCGGCCTGAAATCCGCGTGTCTCGGGGCGTTCAGCCGTGTCGGTGACGCATGGGTGGATCGAAATCGTTCAGACCGTCTACGACTTTGGTACTGCTTTCGCTCTCGATGGTCGCATTCACAAAGCAGCGCTACTGACGTGTAATGCCGCTCAGGGCCAACGACAGGCCAGACAATAAGAAAGGAAAGACGCCATGTACAAGATCCTGATTGCCGACGACCATCCATTGTTTCGCGAGGCGATTCACAACGTCATCAGCGACGGTTTTCCAGGCAGCGAAGTCATGGAAACCGAAGACCTGGACAGCGCACTGGCGATGACTCAGGGTCATGAAGACCTGGACCTGATTCTGCTGGACCTGAACATGCCGGGGATGCATGGGCTGAACGGCCTGATCAACCTGCGCAACGAGGCGCCGACCATCCCGGTGGTGATCGTCTCTGCCGAGCAGGACAAGCAGGTGGTGCTGCAAGCCATTACGTATGGCGCCGTGGGGTTCATTACCAAATCATCGCCACGCAAGCAGATGACCGACGCCATCGAGCAGATCCTCAACGGCAATGTCTACCTGCCGCCGGACATCATCCGCAGCCAGAAACCTGGCCACCGCAGCACCCCTCGCGACGCCCAGCAGCTCCAGCCTGAAATGCTCGAAGCGCTGACCCGCAAACAGTTGCAGGTGCTGGAGCGCATGACCAAGGGCGATTCCAACAAACAGATCGCCTTCACCCTCACCATCGCCGAGACCACGGTCAAAGCCCACGTCTCTGCGATCCTGCGCAAGCTCAACGTGCACAACCGGGTACAAGCGATTCTGAGCGCCGGGGATATCGACTTCGCGGCGTACTTGCGCCGGTAACTGCCCAAGTGCCCGCCATGGACTTCAGGCTCACGCTAATTCCTGTAGGAGTGAGCTTGCTCGCGAAGTCGGTCTGCCATTCATTCGGAGGATAAAAAATCGCCATCGCGAGCAAGCTCACTCCTACAGTTTTGCGCTACGTTAGCCCTGCCGTACCGCCCCTTCGAACGCCTCTTCAATGTCACTCATGCGAGTCGGCCTCACCAGTCGCCCGACTTCCTGCCCGTCGCGCATGAACACCAGTGTCGGCCACAGCTTCACCTTGAACGAGCGCCCCAACCTGCGGCCGCTGCCATCTTCGACTTTAACGTGGCGTACCTGCGGATACTCGGCAAACACCTCGCCGATCAACGGCAGGGCTGCCTTGCAGTGCCCGCACCAATTTGTGCCGAAATCGATCACGGACACCCCCGCCAGCGCATCCACTTCAGCACGGGTCAGGGTTTCGGGCAGATAAAGCGCTTCTGTCATCACCAGCCTCCTCTTAGGGTCCGGGCAGTGTAACGCCCTCCTCCACGCTGCCACACCCAGCCGCTTGTCACTTTCATAGCCATAGTGACTTGCATGATGAAAGTCACTTAGCTAGATTATAACCATAATTTTCTCCCGCACTGCCCTCGATAGCCCCGGAGGCTATGGCCATGAAGAAGAAAAGCTTTGCGAACATGCCCTGCCCGATTGCCCTCAGCCTCGAACACGTCGGGGACTGGTGGAACATCTTGATCCTGCGCGACCTGTCCTACGGTTTGTGCCGCTTCGACGAATTTGAAAAAAGTCTCGGTATTGCGCCCAGCACCCTGACACGACGCCTCAACGGCCTGATCGAGTCCGGGCTGGTCGAGCGTCACGCCTACACCGACAAACCGCTGCGTTATGACTACGTGCTCACCGAAAGCGGCCGCGACTTCCGCACCGTGGTGCTGAGCTTGATGAAATGGGGACACAAACACTTCTCCGGCGAGCGCTCGAACATTGAGTTGTTCGACGAGAACACGGGCGTGCCCGTCGATTTGGTGCTGACCGACGGCAATACCGGCAAACGTATCAACATGCACGACCACAGCCTTCGCTACAAAGGCGCGCCGGACAGCCTGTCCGCGTGGCGCCTTGAAACCGGCCGCCCGCGCCGCGACGCCTACCGCAAGACGCTTCCCAAACCCTCTTCCCAACCTCAGCAGAATCACAGGTAAACCGCGATGAACAACCCTCAAACCGTCACCGAGCCTGCCGTTGCGGCCGCACCGCCAAAACCCGCTCGGGGCAAACGTCTGATTCTGTTGCTGCTCGCGGTGGCCGTCGTGGTGGGCGCCGTTTTCTATGGCCTGCATTGGTGGACCGTCGGCCGTTTTCTGGAGTCCACCGACGATGCCTACGTCGGCGGTGATGTCACGGTGATCGGGCCGAAAGTGCCGGGCTACATCACAGAGCTAAAGGTGACCGATAACCAGATCGTCCACGCAGGTGACTTGCTGGTGAAGATCGACGACCGCGATTACGTCGCCGCGTTGAACAAGGCCGAGGGCGCCGTGGCGGCCGAAGAAGCGCTGCTCGCCAACCTCGACGCCACCGAACAGCTGCAACACGCGGTGGTCAGCCAGGCGAAGGCCGGGATCGATGCCGCCAATGCCGAAACCGTGCGTTCCAAGGACGATCAGGCACGCTACAAGGTGCTGTCCGGGCGCTCGGCAGTGTCCATTGAAAGCTTCCAGCGCGCCGACGCCACCTACAAGACCGCCCAGGCCAACGGCGCGAAGGCCCAGGCCTCGATGCTGGCCTCGCAACGCCAGCTGGACGTCATCGCCACCCAGAAACAACAGGCCCGCGCCGCCCTGGAACAGGCCAAGGCTGAACGCGACATGGCGCGGCTCAACGTCGGTTACACCGAACTGCGCGCCCCGGTGGACGGCGTGATCGGCAACCGCCGCGCGCGAGTCGGTGCTTATGCGGCAGCGGGCACGCAATTGCTCTCGGTCGTGCCTGCGACCGGGCTGTGGGTAGACGCCAACTTCAAGGAAGACCAGTTGGCCCACATGCACCCCGGCCAGGCCGTCACCATCGAAGCCGACGTGCTGCCGGGCCAAGTGTTCCACGGCCACCTCGATAGCCTCGCCCCGGCGACCGGTTCGCAATTCAGCGTGCTGCCGCCGGAGAACGCCACCGGCAACTTCACCAAAATCGTGCAGCGGGTGCCGGTGCGGGTTTACCTCGACGGCGAAGACGGCCACCTCGGCAAGCTGCGACCGGGTCTGTCGGTGGTCGCCGAAGTCGACACGAACGTCAACGGACAAAAAGACGCCCCGCAACCCAACGTCGCCAGCGCCGCTGACGGGAAAAAAGCCCCATGAGCACCGCCACCGCCAGCGCACCCGCCGCAAAACCCAAAGGTCCGATAGACGCCGCATCGATGGCCACCGGGGCCAAGATTCTCGCGTTCGCCAGCATGTGTGTGGGGATGTTCATTGCCTTGCTGGATATCCAGATCGTCTCGGCCTCGCTGCGTGACATCGGCGGTGGCTTGTCAGCCGGTTCAGATGAAACGGCGTGGGTCCAGACCAGCTACCTGATCGCCGAAATCGTGGTCATTCCGCTGTCCGGCTGGCTCGCCCGAGTATTCTCCACGCGCTGGCTGTTTTGCGCCTCGGCGGTGGGCTTCACCCTCACCAGCCTGCTCTGCGGACTGGCCTGGAACATCCAGAGCATGATCGCCTTCCGGGCGTTGCAAGGGTTCCTGGGCGGTTCGATGATTCCGATGGTGTTCACCTCGGCGTTCATGTTTTTCACCGGCAAGCAGCGGGTGATCGCGGCGTCCACCATCGGCGCCATCGCGTCTCTGGCACCGACGCTGGGACCGGTGATCGGCGGTTGGATCACCGACGTGTCGTCGTGGCACTGGCTGTTCTACATCAACCTGGTGCCGGGCATTTTTGTTGCCGTCGCGGTGCCGATGCTGGTCAACATCGACTCGATGGACCTCAAGCTGCTCAAAGGCGCCGACTACATCAGCATGGTGTTTCTGGCGCTGTTCCTCGGCTGCCTGGAATACACCCTTGAAGAAGGCCCGCGCTGGAACTGGTTCAGCGACCAGACCATCCTCACCACCGCCTGGGTGTCGGGCCTGTCGGCCATCGCCTTCATCAGCCGTACCCTGATGGTGCACAACCCGGTGGTGGATTTGCGCGCCCTCAAGGACCGCAACTTTGCGCTCGGCTGCTTCTTCTCCTTCGTCACCGGCATCGGCTTGTTCGCCACCATTTACCTGACGCCGCTGTTCCTGGGCCGCGTGCGGGGTTACAGCGCGCTCGAAATCGGGGAAGCGGTGTTCTCGACGGGCGTCTTTCAGTTGATGGCCATCCCGGTGTACGGCTTTCTCGCCAACCGCGTCGACCTGCGCTGGATCATGATGTTCGGCCTCGCGTTGTTCGGTCTGTCGATGTGGGATTTCTCGCCGATCACCCACGATTGGGGCAGCCATGAACTGCTGTTACCCCAGGCGATTCGCGGTTTCGCGCAACAGATGGCAGTGCCACCGGCCGTGACCCTGACCCTCGGCGGCCTGCACCCTTCGCGGCTGAAACAGGCGTCCGGGCTGTTCAACTTGATGCGCAATCTGGGCGGCGCCATCGGCATCGCGGCCTGTGCCACGATCCTCAACGACCGCACCAATCTGCATTTCACGCACCTGGCCGAGCACCTCAACTACAGCAACGAAGCCATGAACACCTGGCTCGCGACCGTGACCGGTAATTTCGCCGCACTGGGCCAGAACGCAGCCGACGCCAGCAATTCCGCGCTGCACCAACTGTGGCTGCTGACCTACCGCGAAGCACAGACCCAGACCTACGCCGACGCCTTCCTGTCGATCATGGTCTGCTTCATCGTCGCCGTGGCCATGGTGCCGTTGATGCGCAAGGTCGCGCCCCCGGCCGCACCGTCCGCCGATGCTCATTGAGAACGCCATGAACACCCAACGCCCACTTTCCGTTTCACGCTTCGAGGACAGCCCCATGATCACCCTGGCGTCTCGTTTCAAACGCACGGGCGTCTTTGCCCTGAGCGCACTCGTCATCGCCCTCGCAGGCTGTACCGTCGGGCCTGACTACCAGCAGCCGAAAAACACACTGACCGCGTCCTACCAGAATCAGACGCTGTTGCAGCAGCGGGTTGGCGACACCCCGGCCCCGGCGCTGGACACGTGGTGGACCGGCTTCAACGACCCGGAACTGACCCGCATCGTTCAACGTGTGCTGGATCAGAACCTTGACCTGGCGAAATCCTTCGCCCGTGTCGAACAGGCCCGCGCCGTGGCGCAACAGGCCGGTGCGATACGCTTGCCTCAGGGTGCGCTGGACGCCAAAGCGATTCGTCAACGCCAGTCCACCGAGAGCGCCCAAGGTCAGTTGGGCAGCGCGTTTCCGGGTTACGACCGCAACCAGACGCTGGAAACCTTCGGCGTCGGTGCCAGTTGGGAAGCCGACTTGGCGGGTGGTCTGAAGCGCGGCGAAGAGGCGGCAGTGGATGAAGCGCAGGCCGCCGAAGCCAGCCATGTGGGCGTGCGAATCTCAGTCGCGTCCGAGGCCGCCGATGCCTACTTCCGCATTCGTGGCGCGCAGCAACGGCTGGCG
Source organism: Pseudomonas salicis (assembly GCF_057128705.1). NCBI lineage: Bacteria > Pseudomonadati > Pseudomonadota > Gammaproteobacteria > Pseudomonadales > Pseudomonadaceae > Pseudomonas > Pseudomonas salicis. The sequence continues at coordinate 476,468 of NZ_JBSKHU010000001.1, read as the reverse complement.
GTCGCCGAAGATCAGGTCAAGACCCAGAACGGTTTGCTGGACCTGATCAACGACCGCATGGGCAGCGGCCTGGCGACGAACCGCGAACAGGCCCAGGCCAAGGCGCTGGTGTTGCAGGCACGGGCGACAATTCCGCCGTTGCGCACCGAACTGGCGACCCAACTCAACCGGCTGGACGTGCTGATGGGCGCACAGCCCGGCACCTACGCGCTGGAAATGAAAAACAGCGCGCAGACCTACAGCGTGCCGACCATCAGCGATTCCGAAGGGCCCGCCGAGCTGCTGCGTCGTCGCCCGGACGTGATTGCCGCCGAACGCAAACTGGCGGCGTCCAATGCGCGGATTGGCGCGGCGATCTCCGAGTATTACCCGAAGGTCTCGCTGTCCGGCTTGTTGGGGTTCGACACGGCCCACAGCGGCCAGCTGTTCACCTCGTCAGCGTTCCAGCCCCAGGCGATTGTGGGCCTGCATTGGCGGCTGTTCGATTTCGGTCGCGTGGACGCCGAAGTCGCACAAGCCAAAGGCGCCAATGCCGAGGCGCTGGCCGAGTACCGGCAGGTGATGTTGAAGGCCACCGAAGACGTCGAGAACGCCATCGTCACGCTGGTGGAACTGGAACAACAGCGCACGGAAGTGAATGAGGAAGTCGCCGCGCACCAGACCGCACGGGACGCCGCGCAGGATGCCTACAAAGGCGGCGCGATCAGCCTGGTGGAAGTGCTGGATGAAGACCGGCAATTGCTGGTGTCGCGGGATCAACTGGCGCAGTTGCATGCCAATGATGCGAGGGCGGCGGTGTCGACCTTCCGCGCGTTGGGCGGCGGTTGGCCACAGAATAAGGTAATGACCCGCCGCTGACCTGTTGGAGCGTGGCTTGCCCCGTGATCGGCGGGGAACCCGTCGTAAACTCCGCGCGCACGGTGTGCCTGATCCACCCTGCGTCCCCCCTTTACGACTGCTGCGCAGCCGATCGCGGGACAAGCCGCGCTCCTACAAAATCTGTGCCTGATCAGCACTGTAGGAGTGAGCTTGCTCGCGATGCGTCAAGTCGGGTCACGCAACGGGTGGCTGAAAGACCGCTATCGCGAGCAGGCTCACTCCTACAGGGGTACTGGGCCGTTCAAAAATCGATAATTCAGCCCTTGATGAAACCCAACAGAATCTCGTTGATCTCATCGGCCTGCACGGTACACATGCCGTGCGACCCACCCTTCACCAAATGCAGCGTCGAGCTTTTCACCAGCGTGTGGCTCTTCTCGCCCGAAGCTACCAGCGGCACGATCTGATCGTCGTCGCCGTGGAGGATCAGGGTCGGCACGTCGATCTTTTTCAGGTCTTCGGTGAAGTCGGTTTCGGAGAACGCCTTGATGCAGTCATATTCGCCCTTGATGCTGCCGAGCATGCCGATGGACCAGAACGAATCGATAGCGCCCTGAGAGGTCTTCGCGCCATCGCGATTGAAGCCGAAGAATGGCACCGCGAGGTCTTTGAAGAACTGCGAGCGGTCAGCCGTGAAGGCGGCGCGAATGCCATCAAAGACATCGATGGGCAGGCCTTCCGGATTGGCGGCCGTTTTCAGCATCAGCGGCGGCACCGCGCCGATCAGCACGGCCTTGGCCACGCGGGACGAGCCATGACGTCCGATGTAACGCGCCACTTCGCCACCACCGGTGGAGTGGCCGATCATGATCACGTCTTTCAGGTCCAGCGCTTCGAACAGCTGCGCCAGGTCATCGGCGTAGGTGTCCATGTCGTTGCCTTCCCAGGTCTGTCCGGAGCGCCCGTGACCGCGACGGTCGTGAGCGATCACGCGGTAGCCTTTCTGGCCGAGGAACAGCATCTGCGCGTCCCAGGCATCGCCATCCAGCGGCCAGCCGTGGGAAAACACGATAGGCTGACCGGTGCCCCAGTCTTTGTAGAAAAACTCGGTGCCGTCTTTGAGGGTCAGGATAGACATGGGGCGCAATCTCCGGGAAAGGTGCTGGGAAGATTGAGCGTAGACCGGGTTGGCGGATGTGCCTTGTAGATATGTGCTGGTTTGAGGCCCCTGCGGATGGAAGATCGCACCCTTCTGGGCCGGGCCTCTATGGGAGCCAATACCTTCGCGAAAAATTTGCCTGCCAATCAAGATGCATCGGTTAGGCGGGCCATCTCAAGGACGCCACTAAGGCGGAAAAAACGTTAAAGCGTCATTCCGTCCCGCGCCACGATCACATGCCCCGGCAATTCCCTTTCATGGACCATCAACCACGCATCCAGCGCATGCCCCACATGGGTCAACACACCCTGCCCCGGTTGCAAATCCGCGATGATCTGCAACGCCAGATTCAGATCGTTGTGGTTGCGCGGCGTCTGGGGCTGAGGCGGCATCGAACAGTCGAGGATCAGCACGTCCAGCGCTCGCTCACGCAGGTACGCGGCGGTGTCGTTGGGCAAGCCCACGGTGTCGGTGAGGTACGCAATCCGGCGTCCGCCGCCTTCCAGCAGATACCCCAGCGTCGGTTTGGAATGCAATAACGGCAGCGCCGTGACGGACAGCTCGCCAAAGACGCGGGTTTCGAACGCGGCGAACGGTTGGCTGAAATCGAGAATGCCCGGGTGCTTGTAGAGGTCCGACAGCCCTTCCGGGTCCGCCGGGCCGTGCACCGGGATCACCAGTCCCTGCCCCCAGCGCAGATGGAGCAGCCCTTGCGCGTGGTCGGCGTGGTAGTGGGTCTGGAGGATGCCGCTGAGGCTGCGCGGCGGAAAACGTTCGGTGAGGTCAGGCAGCCCGCTGTCGATCAACCAGCGTTGCTCCCCCAGTTCAACCAGCGCCGAACACGGGCGTCGACGCAGGCGCGAATCGGCATGGGCCGCTTCGCATGCAGGGCACTCACACCCGTAGACCGGCACTTGTCGCGCATCCCCGGTGCCCAATAACGTCAGGCGCATGCGTGCTCCCGGTCGAGGCGTTGCAGCAAGCGGGCGACGGTCTGCTCCAGTGCGCCGGAGTTGTCCAGCAAGAGAATCGATGCGCCGTTCGCAGGCCCGGCAGCAGCCAGCAGGTCATCGGCAAACTGCGCGTTGCGCGACAGCCGTGCCTCGACCTCCTGCGCCGACTCACGGCCCCGCGCCAGCAACCGCTGGCGCAAGACCACCTGATCGACACTCAGCAACACCACCCACAAATCGGGATAACGCGCCCGCGCCTGTGGCAGATGCCCCCGCGAACCGTTGATCAGCACGTCGTGACCGTCGGCCAGCCATTGATCGATCTCGTTCGGGATACCGTAATGCAGGCCGTTGGCGAACCAGCTCAGGGCAAACGCGCCCTGAGCCTGCATCTCGGCGAATTGCTCGACGCTGACGGCCTGCGCCGCCTCGCCCTTGGCTTCCGCCGAACGGGTAATGACCCGGCGCACGATCCGGCAGCCCCGAGAGGCCAGGGGTTCGCGCGCGGCATCCAGCAGGCTGTCCTTGCCCGAACCGGACGGTCCGATGAGATAGATCAACCTGCCTGCCATCAGAAAACCCTCTTCGCTTGTCGCCAGACCTGCTGAATCACCGGCAGGTTGCCCACGGCACGGGCATGGATCAGATCGGCGCGCAGGCCGACGCGGATCTCGCCACGGTCCTGCAACCCCGCCGAACGCGCGGGCGCCAGGCTTACGGTGGTGACGGCTTTTGCCAGCCCTGCGCCCGTCTGCGGCTGATCGTCGTCCAGTTGCGCACCGAGGGTGAACGCGGCCTGCAACAGACTCGCCGGATAGTAATCGCTGGAGAGAATATCCAGTAGCCCTTCTTTAGCAAGGGTCGCCGCCGCGATGTTGCCGGAGTGCGAGCCGCCACGGACGATGTTCGGCGCGCCCATCAGCACGCTCATGTCCAGACGACGGCAGGCCTGCGCCGCTTCCAGGGTGGTCGGGAACTCGGCGATGGTCATGCCATAGCCTGCGGACTCCTCGACGTGCTCGACCGTCGCGTCGTCATGACTGGCCACCGACAGGCCACGCGCCAGGCAGATGTCGACGATGGCCTTGCGGTAACGGTCACTGTAAATCTTCGAATTGGCGACCTGCTCGACGATGAATTCATCCATCTGCTGATTGCTCAGGTGGTATTTGCCCATGTAGTACTCACGGTACTTGGATTCAAGGGCGAACTGACGCTGGCCCGGCGAATGGTCCATGGTCGACACCAGTTGCACCAGCGGCTGCTCCACCAGGTCGCGGAACACGCTCAGGGTGTCCGGGTGGCAGACTTCGCAGCGCAGGTGCAGGCGATGTTCCGCGCGGGTGGTGTCAGTGGCGTTGGCACGGGCGATGGCTTCGACCATCCCCGGCAGTTGCTGCATGCGCTTGCCCTTGGGGTTGACGTCGCCGATGGACAGCGCGTCGAACACCGTGGTGATGCCGGCCGCGATGATCTGCGCGTCGTGGCTGATCACCGCCGAGGCCGACGGCCAGTCCACGCCGGGGCGCGGGCTGAGGTGTTTTTCCAGGTTGTCGGTGTGCAGCTCGACCAGCCCCGGCAGCAGGTAATCGCCATCGAGGTTCTGCGCCTGCGGCAGATAGCTCACGCCGGTCTGCACGTCTCTGATCATCCCGTCACGCAGGACGACGGTGCCAGTGAACACCTGATCGGCGGTGACGATGCGGGCGTTGGTCAGGATCTGTTCGTTCAGCATTGCAGCAACTCCTTGGCCGTCAGGTGCTTGTCGGGCAGTTGTTGAGGGGTCATGTCGAGCACGCGGTCGGACACCGCTTCGCGGGCCAGGCGGTCGTGGAAGATGCCGATCAGGGCGGCACCGGCGTGTTTGGCTTCGTTGATCAGTTCCAGCACCACGGCCCGGTTGCTGTCGTCCAGCGACGCGGTGGGTTCGTCCAGCAGCATCACCGGCCACGGCACCATGAAACCGCGGGCGATGTTGACGCGCTGTTGCTCGCCGCCAGAAAAAGTCCCCGGCGCCAGCTGCCACAGGCTTTGTGGAATGTTCAGCCGGGCCAGCAGCAGTTCGGCGCGGGCCTTGGCCTCTTCGCGGCTCCAGCCACGGGCCAGGGCCGGTTCCATCACCACGTCCAGCGTCGCGACCCGGGGGATCACTCGCAGAAACTGGCTGACGTAGCCCAGCGTCTGTTGACGCACTTCAAGCACTTGCCGAGGCTCGGCACCGACCAGTTCCAGCCATTGGTTCTGATGCTTCACCCGAATGCTGCCGCCCGCAGGCAGGTAGTTGCCGTACAGCGTGCGCAGCAAGGTGCTTTTGCCCGCGCCGGAATGCCCGTGCAGCACCAGGCATTCGCCGCCGCGCACCGAGAAATTCAGGCCGCGCAGCACGTTGAGCACCACCCCGTTCTGCTGGTGCAGGGTGAAGGTTTTCGAGAGGTCCTGGACCTCGATCAGCGTGTTCATCAAAGCCACTCCAAAAGTCGGGTCAGGGCTGCATTCAAGGTTGCAGCACGGAAGAGACCAGCAACTGCGAATACGGGTGTTGCGGGTCGTCGAGGATCTGATCGGTCAAGCCGGTTTCGACGACGTGGGAACGGCGCATCACCATCAGCCGGTCGGCCAGCAGACGGGCCACGGCCAGGTCGTGTGTGACGATGACCACCGCCAGGTCAAGCTCACGCACCAGGCCGCGCATCAGGTCGAGCAAACGCGCTTGTACCGACACATCGAGGCCGCCGGTGGGCTCGTCCATGAACACCAGACGCGGGCCGGACACGAGGTTGCGGGCGATCTGCAAACGCTGCTGCATGCCACCGGAAAAGGTCCGCGGCAGGTCGTCGATGCGCGCCGGGTCGATCTCCACCTGATTCAGCCAGTCCAGCCCCGCTGCGCGCAGTTGCTGGTAATTGCGCACGCCCTGAGCCATCAAGCGTTCGCCGATGTTGGCGCCTGCCGAAACCGCCATGCGCAGACCGTCGCGAGGATTCTGTTCGACGAAGCCCCACTCGGTGCGCAGCAAGGTGCGGCGCTGGGCTTCGCTGGCGCTGTAGAGGTCCAGCCAATGGCCTTGCGTGTCGCGGTAATCGATGACGCCGCTGTCTGGCGGGCAACGGCCACTGAGCAGCGAGAGCAGGGTCGATTTGCCCGAACCCGACTCACCGACGATGCCCAGCACTTCGCCGGGATACAGGTCGAAACTCACGTCCTGGCAGCCCTTTTCCGGGCCGTACAATTTGCCCAGGCCCTTGACCTTGAGCAGCGGCTGGCTGCGATCGGTGATCGCCTCCGGTTGCACGTTTCTGGCAGCGATCATGGCTTCGCCCTCCCCTCGTTGACCCGTTGCGCGCAATAGTCGGTGTCGGAACAGACAAAGCTCTGGGTGCCTTGATCGTCGAGAATCAGCTCGTCGAGGAACGAGTCATGGCTGCCGCAGATGGCGCAGTTGTGTGTCCATTTCTGCACTTCAAAGGGGTGATCCTCGAAGTCCAGACTGGTGACGCGGGTGTACGGCGGAATGGCGTACAGGCGCTTCTCGCGACCGGCGCCAAACAGCATCAGTGCCGGGTTCATGTCGAGTTTCGGGTTGTCGAATTTCGGGATCGGCGACGGGTCCGTCACGTAGCGCTCGTCCACCATGACCGGGTAGGCGTAGGCCGTGGCGATGTGGCCGAAGGTGGCGATGTCTTCGTACAGCTTGACGTGCATCACCCCGTAATCGTTGAGCGCGTGCATGGTGCGGGTTTCGGTCTCCGACGGCTCGATGAAGCGCAGCGGTTCGGGAATCGGTACCTGCAAGACCATGATCTGACCGGCGTGCAGCGGCGTTTCCGGCATGCGGTGGCGGGTCTGGATGATCGTCGCGTCCGGGGTGCGCTCGGTGGTTTCGACGCCAGCGGTGCGGGCGAAGAAGCGGCGGATCGACACCGCGTTGGTAGTGTCGTCAGCGCCCTGGTCGATGACCTTGAGCACGTCTTCGGCGCCGAGGATTGCGGCGGTCAGCTGCATGCCGCCGGTGCCCCAACCATAGGGCAGTGGCATTTCACGGCCGCCGAACGGCACTTGGTAACCGGGAATCGCCACGGCCTTGAGCAGGCCACGACGGATCATGCGTTTGGTCTGTTCGTCCAGGTAGGCGAAGTTGTACGCCTCGTCGCGCTGCGGGCGAGGTTGTTGTCGAGGGTCAGTGGCGGCGTTCATTGGGCCGACTCCTTTGCAGGCGCGCGCAGCTTGCGGACCAGTTCCAGTTCGGCCTGGAAGTCCACGTAGTGCGGCAGTTTCAGGTGCGACACGAAGCCCGAGGCATCGACGTTGTCGCAGTGAGCGAGGACGAATTCTTCCTGTTGCGCGGGCGAGACGACTTCTTCGGCGTACTCCCCGGCGCGCAGCGAGCGGTCCACCAGCGCCATGCCCATGGCCTTGCGCTCGGCGTGGCCAAAGGTCAGGCCGTAACCCCGGGTGAACTGCGGCAGCTCGGTGGCCGAACCTACGAACTGGTTGACCATCTCGCACTCGGTGACCTCGATGGCGCCGATGGAAATCGGAAAGCCCAGTTCCTCCGGCTCGATCCACACCTCGACCTCACCGACACGAATCTCCCCGGCAAACGGGTGATTGCGGCCGTAGCCCCGTTGGGTCGAATAGCCCAGCGCCAACAGGAAACCTTCGTCGCCACGGGCCAGCGCTTGCAGGCGCTCGGCGCGGCTGGCCGGGTATTCCAGCGGCTCGCGGGTGATGTCGGCGACCGGCGCACCGGTGTCCGGTTCGTCCTTGATCAAGCCTTCTTTCGCCAACAGACCCGAGACCCGAGGACAGGCCTCGACAGTGGCGTCAGGGCGGGTTTGCGGACCGGGGAACACGCCTTCCGCCAGCAGGGTGAAATCCAGCAGGCGGTGGGTGTAGTCGAAGGTCGGGCCGAGCAGTTGACCGCCGGGCACGTCCTTGAAGGTCGCTGACAAACGACGGCTGATCTGCATCGCCGAGGTGTCGATAGGCAGGCTCGCGGCGAAGCGCGGCAGCGTGGTGCGATAGGCGCGCAGCAGGAAGATCGCTTCCACCAGATCGCCCGCTGCCTGCTTGATCGCCAGCGCGGCGAGTTCGGTGTCGTACAGCGAACCTTCGGTCATCACCCGAGCGACGGCCAGGGGCAGTTGCTGACGAATCTGTTCGACGCCCAGTTCCGCGACGGAGGTGTCACCCCGGCGCTTTTTTGCGAGCAACTTGTGAGCGTTGTCGATGGCCTGTTCGCCACCTTTCACGGCAACGTACATCAGACACCTCCATTCGACAGGACGTGGGTGCTGCGCGGCAGTCCCATCAACTCGCTGCCCGCAACGAAGAACACGTCGATGCCACGGGGAAAATCGTTGCGTGCGCTGCGCTCGGCCCAGAAGGCGTCCTGCAACGGCAGGCTGACGTGGTTTTTGCTTTCGATGCCCGGCCCTTGCCACGCCAACTGGCGACCGCCTTGCAGGCTCGGCAACTGAACCAGCAACGTGCAGGACTGATCGGGGTAGCGGTCGTTGCCCAGGTCGAAGCCGCTCAGGTCATGGAGCTGGCTGTCATCGAGCAAGGCAAAGCGTGCGTTCTGGCGGTCGCTGACGATGGGGCAACCGCAGTGAAAGGTCAGGTTGGCGCGAATCGCCTGGGTGTCGAATGTGGGGGCGAGCCACAGCGGCGTGTCGACGTCCAGCAAGGCAAGGCACAGGGCGTGACTGGCCGAGGCGAGGCCTTCGAGGTGCGGCGGGATTTGCGCCGAGGACAGGCTCTGGGCCACGCCCGGTCCGGCGAGGGCCTTGAGGGCAGCGCGGAAACTGCGCTGGGCGTCCAGCACCGGGTCGGCGAAGGCAGGCTGTAAAAGCGAAGCGGTGGCGAGCGTCGTGTTCATCAGTTTTCTCCTCGAACCAGCGTGAAGAAGTCCACCTTGGTCGCGGCGGTTTCGGCGTGTTGTTGGGACCGGCGTTCGGCGTGGGCCTTAGCCAGGGGTTCGATCAGTTCACGCAGCCAGTGGGCCTGTTGCGCGCCTTGCAGGTGAGCATCGGCCAGGGCGGCCAGTTCGGCGTGGGCCTTGTCGCGCCCGGCCAGGTAGCTGTAACCGGTGCGCCCGTCGCCGAGGCGCACCACGCAGCGGGTCACGGTCATCTCGCCGAGGTTGAACGCCGCCCCGCTGCCGCCCATGCGGCCACGGACCAGGGTCATGCCAATTTCAGGGGCGCGGATCAGCTGATACTCGACGTCGCGCAGGGCGTCTTCGTGAGGCTGCAAATCCTTGCGTTGCGTGCGGGACAACACGCCGATCCAGTGCTGGCGTGCTGCGTGTTCGGGGGGCGTGGTGAAAGCGGATGAAGCAGTCATCGAGGGCATCTCCATCAGGTGACGATCTGATACTGGAAGCGGTCGGAGCGGCTGGTGGAATGGGCAATCTCCACCGGGTGTCCGTCGGCATCACGGGAAAGGGTGAGCACCGTCAGCGCGGGCAAGTGGCGCGGCATCAGCAACACGCCGGCCTCTTCGCGGCTGGGCAGCCGGGCGCCGATCAGGCTGAAGGTGCGGGTCAACGGCAGGTCGCGGGACGCGAGGTACTGGCGCACCGAGCCGTTTTTGTAATCGGCCACCAGGGCGGCACGGCTGGCGCAATAGCGGTGGCGGATCAGGCTCACCGGCTGGCCGTCGAGGCGCCGCAGGGTTTGCAATTCGATCAGCGGCGCGTGTTCTTCAAGGCCCAGATGCTCGGCCTCTTCACGGGTCGCGACACAGTGACGGCGCTGCAGCAACACCGCCTCAACACCGTGCCCCAAGGCCGACAACGACTGGCTGTAGGCACTTTCGGCGGCCACCGGGTACACCAGCGGACGGCCTAGCACCTGCGTGCCTTTGCCCTGGCGGCGCAACAGGCTGCCTTCGCGCACCAATTCGTCGATGGCCCGGCGCACGGTGTGGCGGTTGACGTCGAAGCGCGCGGCCAGCTGGGTTTCAGCAGGCAGGAACTCACCGGCGATGTAGTGGTTCAGCTCGTTACGCAGGGTGTCTGCGAGTTCCCGGTAGACGGGTTCGGATTGTCTAGACAAGTGCATGGCTAAAAAAAGGGTTCGCACCCTCTCCTGTCGTGATCGTTAGATGAACTGCTTGCGCAGGCGCTGGGAGAAGATGTCGATGACGCTGACCACCACGATGATCACCAGCAGCACCGAACAGGTCTGGGTGAACTGAAACGCGCGGATGTTTTCCCAGAGGATCACGCCGATGCCACCCGCGCCGACCATCCCCACCACCGTCGCCGAGCGCACGTTGGATTCGAAGCGGTACAAGGCGTAGGAAATCCACAGCGGCATGACTTGCGGGATAACCCCGAAGATCACTTCCTGCAAGGCGCTGGCACCGGTGGCGCGCACCCCTTCCACCGGGCCTGGATCGATGGCTTCGACGGCCTCGGCGAAGAGCTTGGCCAGCACGCCCGTGGTGCTGATCCACAACGCCAGAACACCGGCAAACGGCCCAAGACCCACCGCGACCACAAATAGCATCGCGAAGACCATTTCATTGATGGAGCGGAACGAATCCATGACCCGGCGCAGCGGTTGATGAATCCACCACGGGGTGATGTTGTCGGCGCAGAGCACGCCCAGCGGCACCGAGCAGACGATCGCCAGCAGCGTGCCCCACAGGGCGATGTGCACCGTGACGATCATCTCTTGGAGGTACGAGCGCCATTCGTGGAAATCTGGGGGGAAGAAGTCGGCGGCGAAGGTCGCCATGTTGCCGGAGTCGCGGACCAGCGCCAGCGGGTTCATCTCGGCGCCGTGCCAGGCCCAGGCCATCATCGCGAAGAAGATGCCCCAGCCCAGGTATTGCGGCCAGGTGCGCTTGCCGACGGCGTCAGCGTATACAGCATGAGTGCTCATGACAGAGTCCCGGTATCTATGGGTTGCAGCAGACGCGACGGTTTGGCCACCGCGCCTGCCGATCGGCCGGTTAGCCGATTAGCCCGCCTTGGCGGTGTTCTGTTTTTCCAGCTCGGTGATGCGGTCTTGCAGCTCGGTCAGGCCGGCGTCGATCTCTTTCAGCTTCGCGCTCTTTTCATCGGCGCTCAGGCTGGTGCTGGCGGTGGTTTCGGTCTTCTGCTTGAACAGTTCCAGCTGGCGGATGGTCAGCAGCTGGTCGTCCGAGGACTTGAGGAACTTGCCCATCTGCATGTTCTTCAGCACAGCCTTTTCTTCGTCGGTATCGCCGTAATTGGCGAAGAAATCGCGGACCTTGTTTTTGGTCTCGTCGGACATGCCCTTGCGCCAGACCATCGGGTCGGCCGGGATGATTGGCGACTTCCAGATCACCTTGAGCTTGGCCGCGCTTTCCGGCTGCGTGACTTCCAGACGGTCCCAGCTCTCGGTGTTGAAGGTGGCGACGTCGAGCTGGCCCTTGGCGACGCTCAGGGCGTTCACTTCGTGGCTGGAGTTCAGGGTACGTTTGAAGGCAGTGGCGGCATCGACGTGGTTCTTGGCGAACACGTAATAGCCCGGCACCAGGTAGCCGGACGTGGAGTTCGGGTCACCGTTGCCGAAGGTCAGTTCCTTGGCGTGCTTGAACATGTCGTCGATGGAATTGATCGGGCTGTCCTTGCGCGCAATGATCACGCTCCAGTAACCCGGCGCGCCGTTGGCGGCAGCGGTCTGGGCGAAGATCTCGCCACCGGAACGGTCAACGGCTTCCATCGCCGCCTTGTTACCCAGCCAGGCCACGTCGACCTTGTTGAAACGCATGCCCTGAATCAGACCCGCGTAGTCGGAAGCGAAGGTGGCGTTGACTTTCAGGCCGGTCTTTTTCGACATGTCGTCGAGGAACGGTTGCCAGACGCTTTTCAGGTTCTGCGACGACTCGGTGGACATGATGCCGAAGTTGAGGGTGCTTTCATCTGCGTGCGCGGCGCCCGTCAGGCAGCCGGCAACGAGAGCGGCAGACGCGAACACGCGACCGATACGGTTCAACATGGAGAGCTCCTGGAACATGGGTTGAGGTGTTGTTGTGGGGTGCTGTTCTGTGATGAACAATCAGGCCCGGGCCAGCGCCAATCGCGGGGGCTGGCTGGGATTGCGGCCCTGATCGGCGAACATCAGGCTGGCGTCGGCATCGGCGCCGTAGAGGTCGTTGAGGAACTGACCGTTAAGGTCGGCGCCATTGCCGTCGAAATGAATGCGGCCACCCTTGAGCGCCACGGCCCGTGGGCAATAGCGCACGGCGTAGTCCACTTGATGAAGGGTGACGACCACGGTCTTGCCGTCCTGACGGTTGATGTCAGCGAGGATTTCCATGACCTTGCGGGCGGACTCGGGGTCCAGTGACGCGATGGGTTCGTCGGCCAGAATGACTTCGGCCTGCTGGGTCAGTGCGCGGGCGATGGCGACCCGTTGTTGCTGGCCGCCGGACAACGTCGACGCGCGCTGCTGAGCGAGGTCTGCCAGCCCGACGCGGTCCAGGTTGGCCATGGCGCGGGCTTTTTCCTCGGCGTTGAACATCCCGAGGCTGCCACGCCAGCGCGGCATGCGACCCAGGCAGCCGAGCAGGACGTTGTCCAGCACGCTCAGGCGGTTGACCAGATTGAATTGCTGAAAGATGTAGCCGATGTCGGCGCGCAGACGGCGGACTTGGCCATTGAGGCGACCCGCCGCCTGAACCTCACGGCCCAGCACGCGGACGCTGCCGCCGTTGTTGCGATCGCAGCAGGCGAGTCCGGCCAGATGTCGCAACAGGGTGGATTTGCCCGAGCCGGAAGCGCCGATCAGCGCCACCATTTCTCCGGGTTGTATAGACAATGCAAGGTCAACCAGAGCGGTTTTGCGGGCAAATGTCTTGTTCAAACGGTCGACATGGATAGCTGGGTTCATGGGGCTTCTCTTGTCATGTGTTTCGGTTCCGGCGTCCTGCCAGGGGTGAATGTCAGCCGCCCGGTCCGTCCTGGAGCGTGCTCGGTGCGACCGACATTAGAGAGACCATGTGGCATTTCCGTGACCCGTGGATGAACCTCGGATAACAGTTCGTTGACCATTTGATGCGAGATTTTTCGCGGCTTTTGTCGACATGTTCGCGCAAAGTGCCGGTTTAGGGCGCACGCGAAATAGACAACCGGCACGCGCCGGGGCACGCTGGTGAACCCTCACTTTCCGGCACGCTCCGATGAACTGGATGAAATCGTTGACCGTTATCGTGCTCGGCGCGCTGCCTCTGCTGGCAATCGCCGACCATCAGGAGACCCACCCCTTGGCTGAAATCGGCTCTGCCCACTACCGCTTCGAACGTCTGAACATCGACTCCCCCGATCATCAACGGCATTACCGGCTGGACATCGGCATCCCGCGCAGCGCACCGCCTGCGTCGGGCTACCCGGTGATGTACTTGCTGGACGGCAACAACGTCATGGCCGAGGTGCAGGACGACTGGCTGGGTGAATTGAGCGCAGGCGCCCCGCCGCTGCTGGTGATGATCGGCTACGACATCGACGGGACCTACGACGGCGAACAGCGCACACGGGATTACACCGGGGAGACGTCAAAAGCGTTTCTGGCGTTGATCCTCACGACAATCAAACCCGAGGTGCAGGCGCAGTACAGCGTCGATCTGAAACGGCAGACCTTGTGGGGGCATTCGTTCGGCGGGCTGTTCACACTCTATGCTTTGCTGCAGCGACCGGAAGCGTTCCAGACCTGGATCGCCGCCAGCGCCTCCCTCTGGTATCAGCCGATCACCTACGACAACGGCATGGCGCTGACCGCGTTTCCCGCTGGCACAACGCGCACGGTGCGGCTGGTCAAGGGAGAACGGGAAGGCAAACCGCCCATCGCGCAATTCGACGGGGGTTCCGAGGAAAGAAGAAAGGCCATGTCAGCGGTGCCCAAAGAGGCCAACCGCTTGTTGGCGGAACACCTGGCGCAACTGCCGGGGACCGAGGCGAGTTACCAGCCATTCAACGGCAGGAACCATGGACAGATGTTCGGCACAGCGTTGCATCTGGGATTGCGCAGGGCTGCCGGGTTGCCTGAACAGCTTTGAGTGAGAGCCCCCTGCAACACAGTTGGCAACACCACCTGTGGGAGCGAATTTATTCGCGAAGGTGGCACGGGCGACACCTCTCCATCGCCTGACGCCCCGCTTCGCGAATGAATTCGCTCCCACAGTTATTACGCGTACACCCGCCAAATACGGCGAGCCATAGCTCGTTAAATCCGAAACGTCCCCACCAGATGCTGCAACCGCGCCGCCTGATGTTCCAGGTGGGTACAGGCGTCCAGCGTTGACTTGAGGTTGTCGACCCCTTCCTGGTTCAGCGTGTTGATTTCGGTGATGTCGACGTTGATCGACTCGACCACCGCTGTCTGCTCTTCCGTCGCCGTCGCCACCGACTGGTTCATGCCGTCGATTTCGCCGATGCGGCGGGTCACGCTGTTGAGGCGTTCGCCGGCCTGGTTGGCGATGGTCACGCTGTTCTCACTCTGACGCTGACTTTCGGTCATGTTGACCACCGCGTCGCGGGCGCCGACTTGCAGCTCTTCGATCATGCCCTGCACTTGCTGCGCCGAATCCTGGGTGCGGTGCGCCAGGTTGCGCACTTCATCCGCCACCACCGCAAAGCCACGACCCGCTTCACCCGCACGCGCCGCTTCGATGGCCGCGTTCAGCGCCAGTAGGTTGGTCTGTTGGGAGATGCCGGTGATCACTTCCAGAATCTGGCCGATGTTGGCGGTCTTGGCGTTCAGCGTTTCGATGTTCACGCAGGATTCGCTGATCTTGTCCGACAGCTGATGCATCGCCTTGATGGTCTGGGTCACGACGCCCTGCCCTTCGCTGGCCAGTTGCGTGGCTTCGCTGGAATGCTGCGAGGCCAACGCAGCGTTCTGTGCGATTTCCTGCGCGGCGGCGCCGAGCTGGTTGATCGCGGCGGCCACGCTGCTGGTGCGGCTGGCCTGCTGATCGGAGTTGCCCATGGACGAGTTGGACGCGCCGACCACACGGGCCGCGACTTCACCCAACTGCCCCGCCGTGGACGCCACTTCGCGGATCGAGCCATGAATACGCTCGACAAACCGGTTGAACGACTGTGCCAGCGCGCCGAATTCGTCTTGCGACACGATCGACAGGCGTTTGGTCAGGTCGCCCTCGCCGTCGGCGATGTCCTGCATGGCGCGACCCATCTGGTGCAGCGGCTGCATCAGCACGCGAATCAACAAGCCCAGCAACACCATGATGATTGCTACGGCGATGACCATCGCGGTGATGGCCGAGGAACGGAATTCACTGAGCATCGAATAGGCGGTGTCCTGGTCGAGCACCAACGCCACGTACCAGTTCGCCGAGGACAGGCCTTCGACCTTGGTGAACGAGATGAACTGCGCCTTGCCACCGGACTCGATCTGGTACACGCCGGGCACGATTTTCGGTGCGCCGTTCGGATAGGCCTCGCTGACGTTCTTGAGCAGCAGTTTGCTGTCCGGGTGAATCAGGATTTTGCCGTCGGCGCTGACGATGTACGCATAGCCGTGCCCCCCGAAATTCAGCGAGTTGATGGTCTTGCTGATGGCGTCCAAAGCAATGTCTGCCCCTGCGACACCGATCATCTGACCCTGCTGACGCACCGGCGTGGCCAGGGTCACCACCAGCTTGCCAGACGACGCGGCAATGTAAGGCTCGGTCACGATGATGCCTTGCGCCGCATCCGCTGCTTTATACCAACCACGGGCGCGAGGGTCGTAATCGGCCGCACGGTTGCCCGCAGGCACTGAGAACATCAGGCCGTCCTTGCCGCCAAAATAGCTCAGCTGGAAATTGTCGCCGTACACCGGCAGGCCAACGATGCGCTGCAGGCTGCTCGCGGATGGACCGTCGGCCGCCACTTGCTGGGCCATGGAGTTGAGGAGTTGAGTCCGACTGTCCAGCCACGTCTGGATGTTTTGCGTGGTCAGACTTCCCAGTTGTTGTAATTCGGCGTCAACGTTGTTCTTGAGAGTTTCACGCTGGCGGTAATCGTTGACCAGGATGAAACAGCTAAAAGCAACAACAACTATCAGTGCAGCGGCCAGCAGGATCTTTCTGCTGAAACCCAGACTTTTGATCATACGATTGTGTCCATAACCAAGAATGACAGCGACGGGAATGCGTGGCCGGTCAGGCGCGCGCCGGGCTTTTTACGGGTTTAAGCGGAGAAAGGGAAGACGCGGCCTGAAATATACTTCGGCCGGTAATGAAAGGAGTTGAGACCGGTCGTCGATGAAACTTATCGGTCACTTTATAGACGTAGAAAGAACATCTTAAAACGCTGAGACATTCATCTAACGATGTTTAGGCGGGATCCAATTATCGCAAGTCTTGAGGTCTCGTTGAGTTCACTGTGGGAGCGAATTCGCTCCCACAGATCGTAGGGGGTCTCAAGACCCAGTTTCAAAGATTCATTTCGCAAACAACTGCCCGATGTCTTTGAACGCCTTGAACTCCAGCGCATTGCCGCAGGGGTCAAACAGGAACATGGTCGCCTGCTCGCCCACCTGGCCCTTGAAGCGCACGTAAGGCTCGATCACGAACTTGACACCCTGCCCCTTCAAACGCTCCGCCAGCGCTTCCCATTCTTCCCAGCCCAGCACCACACCAAAATGCGGCACCGGCACGTCATGGCCGTCCACCGCGTTGCTGCCGGCGTGGGCCTGGGAATCGGTTTTCGGGTGTTCATGGATCACCAGTTGGTGACCGAAAAAATCGAAGTCCACCCAGTGGTCGCTGGAGCGGCCTTCCGGCAGGTTGAACACGCTGGCATAGAAGTGTCGCGCAGCGGCGAGGTCGTACACGGGGATGGCGAGGTGAAACGGCGAGATCGTCCGGGTAGTAGCGGTCACGGTCAATGTTCCTCTTTTCGGGATGCGGCCATCTTTACCCATTGATTCCTTGATTGAAAGATCATAATTTTCGCGTCGAGCCACAATAATTTCGATCAGTGAGTTGCCATGATTCGCGAGCTGAAAACCTTTCTCACGGTCCAGCGACTGGGTACGTTCGTTGCGGCGGGCAATCAGATCGGACTGACCCAGTCGGCGGTCAGTGCGCAAATCCGAACCCTGGAAAAAGCCTTGGGCACGACGCTGTTCGACCGCAGTGGTCGCAGCGCCACGCTCAATGCTGCCGGGCAGCGCGCGTTGCCGATGGCGCAGGACATTGTCGAGCGGTTCGAACGCATGGCGGCGCCGACGGCTGATACCGGGTATTACGGCGAACTGGTGATCGGCGCCATCGCCACCGTGCAGACCGGGCTGCTGCCCGCCGCGCTGGTGCAGCTCAACACGCTGGCGCCGACCGTCGAAGCCAAGGTGGTGCCCGGCGTGTCGCAGACGCTGCTGAACCGCGTCGACGCAGGGGAAATCGACGTGGCGATCCTGATCCGACCGCCCTTTTCGCTGCCCAAGGAACTGCACCTTGAGGTCATCGAGCGCGAGCCTTTCGTCCTCATCGCCCCGGCCTCTGTAAAAGGAGATGACCCACTGCAACTGCTGCGCGAACGGCGTTTCGTGCGCTATGACCGGCATTCGTTCGGCGGACGCCGGGTGACCCGTTTCCTGCGTGAACAGAAGATCGAGACCCAAGCGGGCCTGGAACTGGATGAAGTGGACGCGATTGTGCGAATGGTCGAGGCAGGATTGGGGGTGTCGCTGGTGCCAAGGGCCGGGCTGTGGCTGGAGCGTGCGACACAGATCAGGGTCATCGACCTCGGCGCCCTGACCTTCTACCGCGAATTGGCCGTGGTGATGCGCCATGCCAATCGGCAATTGCCGTTGCAGCGATTATTTCGTGAGTGCTTGAACGTGGTGTAAAGCACCTGTAGCCGTCCGGCCTGGCGGGCAGCTACAGATAGCCCTGCGCGCTAGCGGAAGTTGGTTTTCGCCAATTCCAGCACCTGATCGGCCTTGCCGCTCATCACGGCCTTGAGCATGAACAGGCTGAAGCCCTTGGCCTGGGCCAGTTTGATTTTCGGCGGCAGGCCCAGTTCCTGTTTCGCCGTGACCACGTCCACCACCACCGGGCCCGGATGCTCGAAGGCTTTTTTCAGGGCGTTGGGCAGGTCAGCAGAGTCTTCCACGCGAATCCCCAGAATGCCCGCACCGATGGCGATGTTGGCGAAATTGGTAGCATTGAAATCGGTGTCATGGGGCACGTACCCGCTGGCCTGCATCTCCATTGCGACAAAGCCCAGCGAGCTGTTGTTGAACACCACGATTTTGATCGGCAGGTTGAGCTGGCGAATGCTCAGCAAGTCACCCAGCAGCA
This sequence comes from Pseudomonas salicis, assembly GCF_057128705.1. Classification (NCBI taxonomy): domain Bacteria; kingdom Pseudomonadati; phylum Pseudomonadota; class Gammaproteobacteria; order Pseudomonadales; family Pseudomonadaceae; genus Pseudomonas; species Pseudomonas salicis. Next base: position 458,249 of record NZ_JBSKHU010000001.1, on the reverse strand, counting down.
TCGACAGGCCACCATCACCACACAGCGCCACCACCTGGCGTTGCGGGAACGACGCTTTTGCGCCCAAGGCCTGAGGCATGGCATTAGCCATGGAGCCATGATTGAACGAACCCAACAGCGAGCGTTGGCCGTTCATGGTCAGGTAGCGCGCCGCCCACAACGTCGGGGTCCCGACATCAACCGTGAAGATCGTGTCCGGATCGGCGTAGGCATCGACCATGCGCGTCAGGTACTGCGGGTGAATCGGCTCGCCGTGGGGCGAAGGCGTGGCCAGTTCGTCCAGTTCTTCGCGGGCCTTGGCGTAATGATCCAGCGCTTTGTCGAGAAACTTGCGGTCGGTGTGGGCTTTGATCCTCGGCAACAGCGCGACGATGGTTTCAGCGATCCCGCCTTCCAGCCCGAGCGTCAACGGCACACGACGACCAAGGGCCGCCGCGTCGATATCGATCTGAATGATGTTGGCTTTTTCCGGGTAGAAATTGCGGTACGGAAAACTGCTGCCCAGGACCAACAGCGTGTCGCAGGACATCATCGCGTGATAGCCCGAGCTGAAGCCGATGAGGCCGGTCATGCCCACGTCGAAGGGGTTGGCGTATTCGATGTATTGCTTGCCGCGCAGGGCGTGAACAACTGGCGCGGACAGCTTTTCGGCCAACGCGACGACTTGATCGTGTGCCTCGGCACAGCCAGCACCGGCCAGAATCGTCACGCTTTTCGACTTGTCGAGCAGCGTCACCAGTTGCTGCAAATCCTTTTCGGCGGGGATCACCCGCGCAGGGCTGACGTCGACCCACGCCGGCTTGGCTTCAGGCGCGGGCAACAGCGCGACGTCCCCCGGGATCACAATCACCGCGACGCCCCGCTCACTGATGGCCGCACGCATGGCCCGTTCCAGCACGCGAGGAAACTGCTCGGCGCTGCTCACCGCCTCAACGAAGTGACTGCACTCCTTGAACAGTTCGGTGGGGTGGGTTTCCTGAAAATAGTTGAGACCGATTTCCGAAGACGGGATCTGCGCGGCAATCGCCAGCACCGGCACGCGGCTGCGGTGGCAGTCATACAGGCCGTTGATCAAGTGCAGATTGCCCGGACCGCAACTGCCTGCGCAGACCGCCAGCTTACCGGTCGACGCGGCCTCAGCCCCGGCAGCAAACGCGGCGACCTCCTCGTGACGAGTGTGCATCCACTGGATCTTGCCCAGCCGTTCGAGGCTGTCGGTCAGCCCGTTCAGGCTGTCGCCGCTCACCCCCCATATCTTGGAAACGCCTGCGGCGGCGAGGGTCTGGGCGAGGTAATCGGCGACGGTTTTGCTGGACATGGGGCGGGTTCCTTGTCGAGTCGAAAAGTCGGCGCAACGCAAAAGGCTGCGTCGCGCATCGTTTCAAATCGACCCGCAGGGTGGGTCACAGTTCAGTGGGAATGGGGAACGAACGGCCAACTGCTACAGAGGAAGTCCAACAACCCTGCGTCACACCGGCGGCTGCACCACCGCCTTGCTCGGCGCAGCGATTTGCTGTTTCGGGTTGACCGGCGGCGTCGCGGGCGTGGCGTATTGCTGTTTGAGATGACCGTCCGAATCCAGCAGCCACGCATCAAGAATCTGCCGCACCACCGGGCCTGCCACTCGTCCACCCGCTTCGCCGTTTTCGATCATCACCGCCACCGCGATTTTCGGGTTGGCGGCGGGCGCAAAGCCGACGAACAAGGCGTTATCGCGATGGCGTTCCAGCGTTTTGTCGCGGTTGTAGCGCTCGCCCTGTTTGATCGCCACCACCTGGGCCGTGCCGCTTTTCCCGGCGATCCGGTATTGCGCGCCTTGGGCCGCCGCACGGGCGATGCCCCTTGGGTCGTGCATCACCGCCTGCATGCCGTTGTTGACCTGATCCCACTCGCGGGCATCGCGCAGCACGATGTTCGGCATCGGGTGCTCGTCCACCGGTGGCACGCCGCCGATTTCCTTGGCCAGATGCGGACGGTTCCACACGCCTTTGTTGGCGATCAACGTCGTGGCCTGGGCCAGTTGCAACGGTGTGACCTGCATGTAGCCTTGGCCGATGCCGAGGATCACGGTCTCGCCAGGGAACCACGCCTGACGACGGGTGATGCGCTTCCATTCCTTGGACGGCATCAGGCCCGCCGACTCTTCGAACATGTCCAGCGAGACCTTCTGACCGATGCCAAACATCGTCAGATAATCGTGCATTCGGTCGATCCCCAGCTTGTGGGCCAAGTCATAGAAATAGGTGTCGTTGGAACGCATGATCGCTGCGTACAAATCCACCCAGCCGTCGCCGCTGTGGTTCCAGTTGCGGTATTTGTGGTCGAAGTCCGGCAGCTGGAAATAGCCCGGATCGAACACGCGGGTGGACGGCGTGATGATGCCGCTGTCGAGCCCGGCAATCGCCACCTCAGGCTTGATGGTCGAACCCGGTGCGTACAGGCCGCGCAGCACGCGGTTGAACAGCGGCCGGTCCACCGAATCACGCAGCGCCGAATATTCCTTGAAGCTGATGCCGGTGACGAACAGGTTCGGGTCGAAACTCGGCTTGCTGACCATCGCCAGCACCTCACCGGTCGCCGGGTCGATGGCCACGACGGAACCGCGACGATCCCCCAGCGCTTCTTCGGCGGCTTCTTGCAGCTTGATGTCCAGGCTCAGGGTGATGCTTTTCCCCGCGACCGGGTCGTGGTGGTTGAGCACCCGCAATACGCGGCCCTGAGCGTTGGTTTCCACTTCTTCGTAGCCGACGTGACCGTGCAGCTCGTTTTCATAGAAGCGCTCGACGCCGGTCTTGCCGATGGACTGGGTGCCCCGGTACTCGACCTGGTCCAGCTGCGTTGCTTCTTTTTCGTTGATACGACCGACGTAGCCGATGGAATGGGCGAAATGTTCGGCCAACGGGTAATGACGAACGAACTGCGCCTCGACGTCCAGCCCCGGCAGACGGAACTGGTTCACCGCCAGCAGGGCGATCTGCTCTTCGGTCAGCTCATAGAGCAGGGTGACCGGCACGAAGCGATGGGGCGAGTTTTTCATCGCCTTGTCGAAAATGATCCGGTCTTCGTCGGGCAGGTTGAGGATCTGCATCAACTCGTCGATGACCGCATGCCAATCCCCCGCCCGCTCGCGGGTCATGGTCAGGTTAAAGCTGGGCCGGTTATCGGCGAGGATCACCCCATTTCGGTCGTAGATCAGCCCGCGTTCCGGCGGGATTGGCAATACGTGAACGCGGTTGTTTTCGGAAATCGTCGAGTGATAAGCGAACTGGGTGACTTGCAGGAAGTACATCCGGCAAACCAGGGCAACGCTGAGGATGACGACGAAAAGCGCACAGGCGATCAACCGCTTGTTGACCAGCCGGGTCTCCTTTTCATGGTCCTTCAAGGGGATTGGATCGGGCATTTCTACAGCTACTCGGTGAAAAGATGAACGGTGAACACAGCGTCCATTGGCGGTTCGCTGGACGCAAATGGCGTGCACGATACCAAGAAGCGTCCGGCGTCATGGGCCGTTCTTCATGAAAATCCTGTCATCTTCGCAGAAAGCGCGGAGGAGCATCGGTGAGGTGTCAGGCCGTTTTCGCATGGCGAGGTGTTAAAAAAGAATAATTTTGTTACGCAATGCTCATCAATGCTCGACCCACTCCCGGATCAGTCACTCCGATAAAAAACGGATCAGAATTCGCGGCTTTTTTTGCGTATTGAGGGTGGGGAGACGAAACCCTCCTAGCACAACGGTTACAGCGTTCTTGAACATTTGTGCGGTGGTTTGCGGGGAAACGCCGCACACCAAGATAAAAAACTTACTGTTGCAATATCAGCAACAGTCATTTGCAGAATTCACAGGATGCAACAGCCGGTAACACATCTATGATTGCGCTTCGCGTGGAAAAGATGACCGGCGGTCATGGCGATTCCCTGCTCAGCGTGCGCCTTTCGCCCGCCGGGCTGCCAGAGACCCAATGTCACACCCACCGAAGCAGTGATCCTCGGCACTAAAACAACTCGCCGAACCCAACCGTGAATACGTACGACGCCCCCCGACCGGACCCTCCTCGCGATGGCCCGCGAAGGTGCGTTCTCAGGAGCCTTGCATGACAGAAAAACCCAAGGGCCTCACCCGCCGCCAGTTGCTGAAGTCCTCGGCAACGACGCTGGCCGTGGGCGCTGCTGCCACGGCCAAGGCGGCCACCGTTGTCGGTGTGCCGGAGTGGGTCCCCTTCGACCACAACGGTCCGATGCATTACGACACCCCTGGCTGGCAGTTCTTCAGCGCCGCCGAAGCCAGCGCGGTGGAAGCCATCGTGGCGCGCCTGATCCCGGCGGACGAGTTGAGCGTGAGTGGCAAGGACGCCGGTTGCGCGGTGTTCATCGACCGCCAGCTCGCCGGTGAATACGGCACCTTCAGCCGTCTGTACATGCAAGGCCCGTTCGAGAAAGGCACCCCGATGCAGGGTGACCAGTCCGAACTCGTGCCCCGCGACCGCTACCGTCTGGGCCTGGCTGGCCTTGAAGGTTATTGCCAGAAACAGTTCCAGAAAAGCTTCGCCGCCCTCGCCCCCGAGGTGCAGGACAAAGTGCTGACGGGCCTGGAAAAGGGTGAGGTCGTCCTCGACGGCATCGACGCCAAGCTGTTCTTCCAGCAAGTGCTGGGCAACACCATGGAAGGCTTCTTCGCCGACCCGGTCTACGGCGGCAACCGCGACATGGTCTCCTGGAAAATGATCGGTTTTCCCGGTGCCCGGTACGACTACCGCCCCTACATCGCTCAGCACAACCAGAAGCTGAACCTGGTGCCGCTTTCCATTTCCGGTAGCACCGCCTGGACCAAGAAGGGTTAATTCGACATGGCCAAAAAACTACCTTCCACGGACGTCGTGGTTGTCGGACTCGGCTGGGCCGGGTCCATCATCGCCAACGAACTGGCGGATGAGGGGCTGAACATCATCGGTTTCGAACGTGGCCCGTGGCGCGACACCGCCGCCGACTTCAACATCGCGTCCGCCGCTGACGAACTGCGTTACAACCGTCGTCAGGACCTGATGCTGCGCACGCGCCAGAACACCACGACGATTCGCAACAACGTCACTGAAACCGCGCTGCCGATGCGCAGTTGGGGATCGTTCCACCCCGGTAACGGCACGGGCGGCGCAGGCAACCACTGGGCGGGCATCACCTTTCGCTTCCAGCCCCATGAGTTCCGTCTGCACAGCTACCTGACCGAGCGTTACGGCAAAGAGCTGTCGCCGGAGCTGACCCTGCAAGACTGGGGCACCGACTGGGACGAAATGGAGCCGTTCTACACCAAGTTCGATCGCCTCGCGGGCGTTTCGGGCAAGGCCGGCAACATCAAGGGCGTGATCCAGGAAGGCGGCAACACCTTCGAAGGCGCGCGTTCCGAGGAATACCCGAACCCGCCGACCGAGCAGACCTACGCGCCGACGCTGTTTGCCGAAGCCGCGAAAAACCTCGGTTACAAACCCTTCCCGGTGCCTTCGGCGCTGGTGTCGAAGCCTTACGTCAACGCCCTCGGCGTGGCGATGGGCCCGTGCACCTATTGCGGGTTCTGCACCAACTACGGCTGCGCCAACTATTCCAAGGCCAGCGCCATTACCACCGTATTGCCGGTGCTGATCCGCAAGCCAAACTTCACCGCGATGACCAACTGCGAAGTCCTGCGCGTGACCCTGGACAGCAGCGGCAAACGCGCAACCGGCATCGTCTACATGGACGCCAACGGTGACGAGTGGGAACAGCCCGCCGAACTGGTGGTGATCAGCGCATTCATCTTCGAAAACGTGCGCCTGATGCTGCTGTCCGGCGTCGGTCAACCGTACGACCCGGTCACCAACACCGGCACCACGGGCCGCAATTACGCCTACCAGACCGCCAACAGCGTGCGGATGTTCTTCGATGACAAGAACTTCAACCCGTTCATCGGCGGCGGCGCCATCGGCATGGGCATCGACGAGTTCAACAACGACAACTTCGACCACTCGGGTCTGGGGTTCGTCGGCGGCGGCAGCACCCGGGTTACCCCGATTGGCGCAGCGCCCATCGACTCGCGCCCTCTCCCGCCCGGCACTCCGGCGTGGGGTTCGGAATGGAAGAAAGCCACGGTCAAGAACTACGCCGCCAACATGTCCATCGGCTGTGAAGCGAGCAGTTACGCGACCCGCACCAACTACCTGTCCCTCGATCCGACTTACAAAGACCCGCTGGGCCGTCCGCTGCTGCGCATCACTTTCGACTTCCCGGAGAACGACCGCAAGATGGCGGCCTACGTCACGGGCAAGGTCGGGGAAATCGCCAAGAGCATGAACCCGCGTCAAATGGTGCCCAGCGCACAGACCGGCCACTGGAACAGCTCGCCCTATCAGTCGTCGCACATCGTCGGCGGCTTCATCATGGGCGCCGATCCGAAGAACAGTTCGGTCAACAAATACCTGCAAGTCTGGGGCGTGCCGAACCTGTTCGTGGTCGGTTCGTCGGCCTTCCCGCAAAACCCTGGCTACAACCCGACCGGCACCGTGGCCGCGTTGGCCTTCAAAGCCGCGGATGCCATTCGCACCCGCTACCTAAAGCGTCCAGGGGAGATGATCAGCGTATGAAGACGCTTCTGACTGCCTGTGCGGGCTTGATCGCACTGTCCGTTTCCCTGGCTCACGCCGAAACCGGCGCGGATTCCTACAATCTCGTGCAAAAAGGCCGCTACCTGGCCACGGTCGGCGACTGCACCGCGTGCCACACCCTGCCGGGCAAGCCGCTGTTCTCCGGTGGCGTGGTGCTCGACACCCCGTTCGGCAAACTGGCCGGCGCCAACATCACGCCGGACCCGGTAAATGGCATCGGTCGCTGGAGTTTCGACGACTTCCAGAACGCCATGTCCAAGGGCCACGGTCTGGATGGCAAACGCCTGTACGGCGCGATGCCGTTCACGGCCTACACCAAGGTCAAGCGTGAAGACAACCTGGCCATTTTCGCCTACCTGAAAACCGTCGATGCGTCGGACAACAAGGTCGAAACCAACCAGCTGCCCTTCCCGTTCAACGTGCGCACCAGCCTGATCGGTTGGAACCTGCTCAACTTCAAGGAAGGCGAATTCAAGGCCGATCCGCAGAAGTCCGAGCAATGGAACCGCGGTGCGTATCTGGTCGAAGGCCTGGGCCACTGCGGGACGTGCCACACGCCGAAGAACATCACCGGCGGTGACAAGGGCGATCAGTTCCTGACGGGCGCCAACCTGCAGAACTGGGTGGCACCGAACATCACCTCCAGCGGCCACGACGGTCTGCAGGCCTGGAATGAAAACGACATCGTTCAGTACCTGAAAACCGGCGCCAACCGCTTCGACATCGCTTCCGGGCCGATGGCTGAAGAGGTGGAGCACTCGTCGCAGCACTGGAACGATCAGGACCTGATGGCCGTTGCCGTCTACCTGAAAGACGGCGCCAAGCCGGTAGATGCGCCGAAACCGGTTGCGGCAACCGACGCCTCAATGGGCGCGGGCAAGGCGATCTACGCTGACCGCTGCTCGGCATGCCACACGCCGAACGGTGAAGGCGCTGCTCACCTGTTCCCGAAACTGGCCATGGCCCCGCTGATCAACAGCAACGACCCTTCGTCGCTGATCCGCGTTGTGCTGGCAGGCAGCCGCGCAGGCGCCACCGACGCGGCACCCACCGCGCCGGCGATGCCTGCGTTCGGCTGGAACCTGTCGGACGACAACGTCGCCGACGTCCTGACCTACGTGCGCAACACCTGGGGCAACGCCGCGCCATCGGTGTCCAGTGCCGAGGTGAAAGACGTGCGTGAGGCGTTAACGCCGAAGTAAGTGTCGACGCTGTGCAGCAAACGAAAAATGCCCGACCTCAGAGATGGGGTCAGGCTTTTTTTTGGATTCCAGTTTCTGCCGATGCGGGCGAGTGGCGCATTTTTGCCTTCAGCAAAAACCAACTCACCCTGCCCACGGTCTTCTGCTATCACTGATGCTCACGCTCCCATCACGCAGAGGCCACGACCATGCCGCACTTGCTCTACATTGAAAGCTCGCCCCGCAAACAACGCTCCGCGACGATCGAGGTCGCCAAGGCTTTCATCGATGCCTGGCAGGCGCAGCACACCATTGCCACGGTGGACACGCTGGACGTGTGGAATGAACCACTGCCCGCCTTCGACGGCGCAACGCTGGACGCCAAATACGCGGGCATTCAAGGCGTCGAACGCACACCTGAACAGGCGGCCGCCTGGGCCCGTATCAGTGAACTGGCCGAGCGTTTCGTCAAGGCCGACATCATTCTGTTCGGCGTGCCGATGTGGAATTTCGGCATCCCCTACACCCTCAAGCATTTGATCGACGTGGTCAGCCAGAAAGACCTGCTGTTCACCTTCGATGAACGCGGGTTGAACGGCCTGCTCGGCGGTCGCAAGGTGGTGGTCATCGCCGCCCGTGGTGCGCCGTTGGACCGCGCCGAACACCAGATTGCCTACATGACCACCTGGAGCGAAATGGTCGGCATCGACGAACAATTCAACATCGTCATCGAGAAAACCCTGCTGGGTCCGGACGTAGACGCCGAATCCCGCCAGACCGCGACCAAAGCCGCCATCGACCTCGCCGCCACTTTATAACGGCTCGGCCACTTCAACCCCGCGAGCCTCCCGCGCTTCCAGAATGCGCGGCAGGTTCTGCTCGATCCACGTGGTCAGGCCGTCGACCTGCAACGCCACTTCATTGCCCATGGGGGTCAGCGTGTATTCAACGTGAGGCGGCACGACGGGCAGTGCCTTGCGGTCCACAAAGCCGTCCTGCTCCAGACTTTGCAATGTTTGCGAGAGCATCTTCTCGCTGACCCCGCCGATCTTGCGCCGCAGCTCACTGAACCGGTGCATGCCGTCCAGCAGCACCACCAATACCAGCACGCCCCAACGGCTGCATACGTGATTGAGAATTTCCCGGGACGGGCAATCCCGGGCTAACACTTGGCCCATACGAATGCGCTCAAGCAAGGAAATGTTTTCGCTGGACGGCGCAGAAATATCGTTCATGACACTTACCTTTTTGTACGTACTTACGAAAGGTTAGCATGCCCTTTATGCTGAGCCCACATTCAACGTCACTGAGGAACACATCATGATCATCATTACCGGTGCATCGGGTCAGTTGGGCCATCTGGTTATCGCCGAACTGCTGAAAACAGTCCCCGCCTCGCAGATCGTCGCTGTCGCACGCAATCTCGAAAAAGCCGCCGACCTCGCCGCGAAAGGCGTGCAGGTCCGCCACGGCGACTACACGAAACCCGAGACGCTGGACAGCGCGTTCAAGGGCGCTGAAAAGGTCCTGCTGATTTCCTCCGACGCCGTGGGCACCCGCGTGCCGCAGCATCAGGCCGTGATCGACGCCGCCAAACGGGCGGGCGTGAAATTGCTCGGCTACACCAGCGTGCTGCACGCGGACACCTCGCTGCTGGGTCTGGCAGGCGAACACCGCGACACCGAAACCGCCCTCAAGGCCTCGGGCGTACCGTCTGTGGTGCTGCGCAACGGCTGGTACCACGAGAACTACACCGCCAGCATCCCGCCCGCCCTCGCCCATGGCCAATTGTTCGGCAGCGCCGGTGAAGGCCGCATCAGTTCCGCCGCCCGCGCCGATTACGCCGCAGCGGCCGCTGCGGTGCTGACCTCTTCTGACAATCAGGCGGGCAAGGTCTACGAACTGGCCGGTGATGCGTCCTACACGCTGACCGATCTGGCCGCCGAAGTGACTCGCCATGCGAACAAACCCGTTGCATACATCAATCTGCCGGAAGCCGACTACAAAGCCGCCTTGCTGAACGTCGGGTTGCCCGAATTCGTCGCCGAGCTGCTGGCCAACTCCGACGCGGCCGCTGCCAAAGGTGCCTTGTTCGATGACAGCCGTCAGTTGAGTGCGTTGATCGGTCGCCCAACCACGCCGTTCACTGAAGCCGTAAATCAGGCACTGACGCACTAAAGCTTTAGAACATCGTTTGCCTACGGCGTCTCGGCAGCCCGAATACCGGAGCCTTCCGACGCCGTGGGCAAGCGTGCTTACCAGGCACCCTGCGCAAAACGACTGAATGATCGAGGCCTCTTACGGTCGGACCTTATGACGGCGCATTACGCGCTGGATAAGGAGCTTCGAATGAACAGCAAATCGTTTATCGCTGGCCTGACGATCCTCGGCTGCGTGTCGCTCGCCAGTTTCGCGGTGCAGGCAGAAGACGCCCCTGCGCAAACCGTTCAATCGTCCAAGGACAATCTTCGCGACCTCGAAAAAGGCGACCGCGTGCCGGAGAAATTCCAGCGTCCCGGCGAAGCCATCAAGGACTGGAAAGCCAAAGGCCTCCACGCCCCCGCCGAACAGAGCCAGTGGGTGCGCATCAACAACAAATACGTGCAGGTCCAGACCACCAACGGCCAGATCACCGACATCGCACCGATGAAGAAATAATGCCCCACCCCGGTGCTCGAACCTCCCTCGGGCACCCTCCCCGCGCCAGCCGCTCTAGATCAGGCCTGTCATCCCGAAAAAATGTGTCCTGAGGGCGAGAAAGGTTGGACGCTAACGATTTCCGACTTTAATCTTTGCCGCTTGTTTCAAGCCTCCCTTCTGAGGGTTCTTTCAAACGCCAGGGCCGAGAGTCGATGTCTTCCGTTTTGAATGTTTTGCTGCCGATCTTCGCCTTGATTCTGGTCGGTTACCTGTGCCGACGCACCAACCGGCTCGGCCCGACCGCCGCCTCGGAAATCAACCGAATGGTGGTGTGGCTGTGTCTTCCCGCCCTGCTTTTCACCGCCACGGCCACCGCCACGTGGGAGCAAATCTGGCACCCCGGATTCGTGCTGGTGTTCACCCTCTCGACGATGGTCATGTTCGTCGTCACCTTGCTGTTACGGCGCAAGAAAGCCGGCCACTTTGCCGACGCCAGCATCGACGCCTTGAGTGCTTCCTACGCCAACACCGGTTACATCGGCATTCCGCTGTGCGTGATGGTGCTGGGCCAGAGCGGCCTTGAACCGGCGCTGATCGCGTCGTTGATCGTGGTCTGCGTGCTGTTCGGCATCACGTTGGTGTGCATCGAAATCGGCCTGCAAAGCGAAGCCCACGTGCACCGGATCGTGCTCAAGGTGTTGGGTGCGCTGGCGAAAAACCCGCTGGTGGTGTCGCCGATTCTGGGGGCGTGCTGGGCGTGGACGGGCATGCCGCTGCCGGGGCCGCTGGACAAATTCCTCAGCCTGCTGGGCGCGGCGACCACCCCGTGTGCGCTGATTTCATTGGGCCTGTTTCTGGCGCAAAAACAACAAGGCCCGCGCCATGGCACGAGCCTGTTGGTGTTGATCAAACTGATCGCTCATCCCTTGTTGACATGGTTCCTGGCGTTCAAGGTCTTCCACCTGCCGCCGCTGTGGGCGAACTCGGCACTGCTGCTCAGCGCCCTGCCCACCGGCACCGGGCCGTTCATGCTGGCCGAATACTACAAACGCGAAGCGTCGGTGGTCTCCAGCACAATCCTGATTTCAACCCTGGGTTCGCTGGTGACGCTGTCGTTGTGCATCTATTACATCAACGGGTGAGCGACCTGTCGTCAGACAAACATTCCGCCCGACGCCTCGATGCGCTGCGCGGTGATCCAGCGACCGCCCTCGCCCAGCAGCATCGAAATCGCCGCCCCGATGTCGTCCGGCAGACCGACGCGGCCCAAAGCGGTGTTGGACGCGACCCACGCATTCACATCAGCGTTGTCCCGCACAGTGCCGCCGCCGAAGTCGGTCTCGATGGCGCCAGGGGCCAAGGCGTTCACGGTGATGCCCCGAGGTCCCAGTTCGTTGGCCAGGTAGCGGGTCCAGACTTCGATACCGCCCTTCATCGACGCATACGCCGCGTAGCCCACCGGTGAGAACCGCGCCAGGCCGGATGAGATGTTGACGATCCGCCCACCGTCGGCGATCAGCGGCAAGAGTTTCTGGGTCAGGAAAAACGGCCCCTTGAAATGCACGTTCATCAACTGGTCGAACTGCGCCTCGGTGGTCTCCGCGCAGCTGGCGTACATGCCGATACCCGCGTTATTGACCAGAAAATCAAAGCGCTCCGCCTTGAAATAAGCACTCAGCAGCGCCGACACCTGCGTGGCAAACGTCTCGAAACGGCTGCTGTCGCCCACGTCCAGTTGCAGCATCTTGACCTTGCCACCGAGGCTTTCGATCTCAGCCACTACACGCTGCGCCTCGTCTTCACGGCTGTGATAAGTGCCGATAATGGCCACGCCTTCCCGAGCCAGATGCAGCGCTGCGCTTTTGCCCAGGCCGCGGCTGGCGCCGGTGATGATCGCGATCTTTTGACTCATGGTAATGCCCTCAATTGGCTGTATTCAGTCAGTGGCGACCACTGTATTGTTCGGCGTACCACCAGATAAACCCGCATTGATCGACATGACTGATCGACCACCACGAACAATAGGCCTCCCACGATGAACAAACTCGACCTGCTCAAGACCTTCGTCCGGGTCGCGGAACTGTCCAGTTTCACTTTGGCCAGCGATGCACTGGGGCTGCCGCGCTCCAGCGTATCGGAACAGATTCGTGCCCTCGAACAGTTGCTCGACACCCGGCTGCTTCAGCGCACCACGCGCAAAGTCCAGACCACACCGGATGGCCAGGCGCTGTACGAACGCAGCAAGGATTTGCTCGCACAGATGGACGAACTGGAAGGCCTGTTTCGTCAGGACAACGCCGTGCTCAGCGGTCGTTTGCGGGTAGACATGCCCACCGCCGTCGCTCGTCGGCTGGTCATGCCGCGGGTTCGCGAATTCATTGATCGGCATCCCTTGATCGAACTGGAGATCAGCAGCACCGACCGCCGCGTCGACCTGATACGCGAAGGGTTCGATTGCGTGATGCGGGTGGGTGAGCTGCCTGACACCACGTTGGTGGCGCGCAAGATCGGCCACTTCCAGATGGTTAATTGCGTCAGCGTCGAATACGCCGAGCGGTTCGGCATTCCCCAGACCCTCGACGACCTGCAGCAGCATCAGTTGATCAACTACGTGTCAGCGTTCGGGGCCAGCACGGCCACGTTCGAATACCACCGGGACGGCAAGGACCATCACGTGCCGATGCCCAGCAGCGTCACGGTCAATTACATCGAAGCCTACGAAGCCGCATGCCTCGGTGGGCTGGGCATCGTGCAGGTACCGCGACTGGCGCACGAGTACCAGTTCGAACGCGGCGAATTGGTGGAAGTCCTGCCGGATTACCTGCCCGCCCCGATGCCTGTCTCGCTGCTCTACGCCCACCGGCGGCACCTGCCGCAACGCTGTCGGGTGTTCATGGACTGGTTGTCGAACCTGTTGCTCGAATACGGTGTGGTGGGCTGATTTCAAGGTGACCAGAAGTTTTTTTAAAAAAATCTGCAGAGGGCCGTAACCGATTTCGAATCTCCAGCGAACTACCCCTCGAATCTGATGCACAGCATGGCTGTCATGCCGGTGCCGCGATTCTCTCATTCAAAAACCTGGAGATACCCCTGATGAAAACTCTTTCCCTCGCTGCTGTCGCTCTGGCTTTCGCTTCCATCGCTACTGGCGTCAGCGCTGCTGAAACAGGCTCCGCGCCTGCCATGGAAAAATGCTACGGCGTATCGATGGCTGGCAAAAACGATTGCAAGGCTGGCGCCGGTACCACCTGCGCAGGCACCTCCAAAACCGACTACCAGACCAACGCCTGGAAAAACGTACCCGCTGGCACATGCACCTCCATCAAGACCCCACACGGCACCGGTTCGCTGACCCCGATGTAATTCGTCAGACCTGAAAAGCTGAACGCTTGAACCATCGCAAGGGCAGACGTCGATCATGAACACCCCTTCTACACTGGGCGCGGGACTGGGCCTCAAGGCCGACCACTACGAGGCCGCACACGACTGCGCGGCCACCGGTTTGTGGTTTGAAGTCCACCCGGAAAACTACATGATCGACGGCGGCCCTCGCCTGGCATGGCTGGAAGCAATCGGCAGTCGCCACCCGCTTTCGTTGCACGGTGTTTCACTGTCGCTGGCAGCCGATTGCGTGCCAGACATCGAACACCTGAAACGCCTCAAGGCCCTTGCCGACCGCGTTCAGCCAGCCCTTATTTCCGAGCACCTCGCCTGGTCCACCTGGCGGGGTCAGTATCACCCCGATCTGCTGCCCTTCCCTCGCACCGAGGAAGCTTTGCAGCGCATCGCCGACAACGTGCACCGCACCCAGGCTTTCCTCGGGCGGCGGCTGGCCATCGAAAACCCCAGCCATTACCTCGCGCTGGACGGCCATGACTTCAGCGAAATCGACTTCCTTGCCGAACTGAGCCAACGCACCGGCTGCGGCATGCTGCTGGACATCAACAATGTTTTCCTGAGTGCCCACAACATGGGCTACGACGCCAATGCCTACGTGGATGCCTTTCCCGGTGAGGCCATTCTGGAAATTCACCTGGCAGGACACAGTGTCGATCCCGGCGGCGCGGCGCTGCTGATCGACTCTCACGATGCGCCGGTGGCCGAACCGGTCTGGGCCTTGTATGAACGGCTGATTCGGCGCATCGGCCCTCGCCCGACGCTGATCGAGCGGGACGATAATCTGCCATCGTTCACTGAACTGTTGCTGGAGCGGGACCGGGCACAAGCGCTGCTGGAGGCCGTGTCATGAAACTGCAAGCGTTCCAGGACGCGTTCGTTGAAGCCCTCTATGACCCCCACGCCGTAGCACTGTCGAGGGTGACGGAGCAACCGGGTTTCACGGTCTACCGCAACACCGTGATGAAAGGCGCGGTCGATGCACTGATCGCCAACTTCCCCACGGTCGAGCGCCTCGTGGGCAGTGACTGGTTGACGGCAGCAGCGTCGATTCATGCGCAACAAACGCCCCCTTCGGATGCGCGATTGATCCATCACGGCCGCGCATTCCCTGAGTTTCTCGATCAATTCGAACACACCCGCGACTTACCGTATCTGGGCAATGTCGCCCGACTGGATTTGCTCTGGACCCACTGCCACACCGCCCTCGACGAACCCGGTCTGGACATGAATCACATCGCCCGCCTTGCGCCGGAACAGCTCGCTTCATTGTTGCTGAAACCCAGGGCGGCCGCGGGTTGGACCTGGTTTGCGGACCAACCCGTTTTCAGCATCTGGCGCCATAACCGCGAGGGGCTGGCAATGCCGGAACAACTGGACTGGCGAGGTGAAGGCGCGTTGCTGGTGCGCAGCGAAGGCGCGGTCGGCTGGCAATCGCTGGACGTGGGCGGCTGTGGTTTTCTGGACGCCTGCGCCGCCGGACAGACGCTGGCGCAAGCCGCTGAACACGCCAGCGCCCTGCAACCTTCGCTCGACATTCTTGAACTGCTGACACGACTGGTCAGCGCCGATGTTTTCGCCGCCACTGACCCACATTGATCCATTGGAGGACGCCATGGACACGCTGCACACTGACACCTCGCAATCCCAAACTCTGCGCGGCGGCTGGAATCGCTTCGCTGATCGCCTCTCGCTGATGATCACCGACTCGGTGTTGTCGCTGGTGGCGCGCGTCGCCATCGCAGGCATTTTTCTGATGTCGGGGCGAACCAAAGTCGAGGGGTTTCTGACCATTACAGACAGCACCTACGAACTGTTTCGCAGTGAGTACAAACTGCCGCTGATTCCTCCGGAAATTGCCGCGCACTTGTCGGCGTATGCCGAGCACCTGTTTCCGCTGTTGCTGATTCTTGGCCTGTTCTCACGACTGTCGGCATTCGCCTTGTTAGGCATGACGCTGGTGATCGAAATCTTCGTCTACCCGGATGCGTGGGTTACCCACCTGAGCTGGGCTGGGTTGCTGCTGATCATCATCGGCAAAGGCGCGGGGCCGCTGTCGCTGGATCGGACATTCGGGATTCGGTGATGCCATAGCGCACACGGCTCGCTGGCGATGGTGCCTGAGAAATCGCCACCGCTGGCGAGCCGTGCTGCTACGACTGAACGCTTCGGCCTACCGGCCGAGAGGCGTCCGTTCATGTCAAACCGCCCGCGTATTCATCGCCTGCGCTATAAACTCCGCCTGCCGAATCGCCAACGTCACGATGGTCAACGTCGGATTCTCCCCCGCACTGGTGGTGAACTGGCTGCCATCCGAAATAAACAGGTTCGGAATCTCATGGCTCTGCCCATGCTGGTTGCACACCCCATCCTGCGGCTTTTCGCTCATGCGGCAGGTGCCCAGGTTGTGGGTCGAAGGGTACGGCGGAACGCGGAACGTCTTCACCGCGCCGACCGATGAATACAGCGCTTCACCTTGCTTGAATGCGTGTTCGCGCATCGCCAGGTCATTCGGGTGATCGTCGTAATGCACGTTGGGCACCGGCAGGCCGTACTTGTCCTTGATGCTGTCGTTGAGGGTAATCCGGTTGCTTTCCTGAGGCATGTCTTCGCCGACGATCCACATCCCTGCGAGCTTGCTGTACTGCTCCATCACATCGGTGAAATCCCGGCCCCACGCCCCCGGATTGAAAAACGCCGCGAGGAACGATGGCCCAAGGGAGATCGTTTCCATCTCATAACCGCCGACGAAGCCGCGATCCGGCTTGTGGTGAATCTCGTCGCTGACAATCCCGGCCATGATGGTGCCGCGGTAGAAGTGCACGTCCTCGGGAAACGACGCGAAAACAGTACCGGTGGTGTGGCGCATGTAATGTTTGCCGACCATCCCCGAGCCATTCGCCAGACCGTGAGGGAACTGACTGCTGGCCGAATTGAGCAATAACCGTGGGGTTTCGATGGAGTTACCGGCGACCGCCACCACCCGCGCCTTTTGCCGCTGTTCCTTGCCGAGCCCGTCGAAATACACCACCGCGTTGACCCGGCCCTTGTCGTCGTGCTCGATTTTCGCCACATGGCATTGAGTGCGCAGTTCCAGCTTGCCCGTGGCTTCAGCGGCGGGGATTTCGGTGTACAGCGTCGACCACTTCGCCCCCATCTTGCAGCCCTGGAAGCAGAAGCCCAGCTGCTGGCACCCGGCCCGATCGCCACGGGGTTTGCTGTTGATCGCCATGTGTCCTGTGGAGCATTCCTTGTAGCCCATCTTCTGCGCGCCGTTGTACAGCACCTTGAAGTTGTTGTTACCCGGCAATCCCTCGATGTTATGGGTGCGGGTCACGCCCATTTTGTCCTCGGCGCGGGCGTAATACGGTTCCATCTCGGCCAGAGTGATGGGCCAGTTCAAGAGATTGGCGCCCTGCACCTGGCCGTAGGTGTCCAGTGCGCGGAATTCGTGCTCCTGAAAACGCAGGCTCGCGCCCGCCCAGTGGGTGGTGGTGCCGCCAACGGTTTTACAGATCCAGGCGGGCAGATTGGGGAAGTCCTTGGCCACCCGCCATGAACCTGAAGTGGTGCGCATGTCACCCCAGGACAGTTGCGAAAAAGAAGGCCACTCGTCGTTGATGAACGTGCCCGTGGACTGCCGCGCCCCGGCTTCCAGCAACACCACCGACACGCCCTTTTGGCACAGTTCGTTGGCCAGCGTCCCGCCGCCCGCGCCCGAGCCAATGATCACCACGACCGAATCGTCATCCAGGTTGTACGTTGTCATGATTGCGCTCCTCAGGCAGGGACAGTCGGGCTGGCATCGACAGGCGGGTTGGGCAGCCATTTCAGGTCGTTGAACCCGCGATGGATGTAACCGCCTTTGGGGAAGGACGCGCCTTCATAGCCGAAGTGCTTGTACGCCAGCTCGTTGCTGTAAAGGCTGTTCACCGACACACCGCGCACCAGCGCGAAAAACGGCCCGGTCTGCACTTCCTTGAGAATGCCCACTTGCTTGTCTTCAGCAAGCGAAGCCCAGTCGCCGCCGGCGCGCTGGTCCAGATCGGCCAGACCCTGCTTCAGGGTGTCGGCGACGCTGGGGTCCGCGGAGGCTTTTTCATCAAGGGCTTTGACGGAAAACGCATAGACCGCGTCTTCCATGGTGTCGTGGGGGAAGATGCGCCGGATAACCAGCAAGAGCTTGCTGCCGGTGGCGCTGTCCAGTGTGTTCATCTCCAATGCCCAGGTCCGGCTTGGAGCAAGCAGTGCAACAGGGCCGGAACCGAACACCAGCGTTCCCAGCAACAGCCCGCCGCTTCCTTGCAAAAAGCGGCGACGATCGAGTATCAGGTCACTCATGGCTTTTGTCCTTGTTATTTTTTTTGTCGGTGCAATCAAGCTGAATTGATAGTAGTAGCGCCGTGGGGGGAAAGGTAATAGCGGTCTACTACGTGGTTATAAGCCTGGACAGGGTGCGTGTCGGCAAACGACAACCCGGTAGTAATCCGGTATTACCCGCCCCGCCCGCGGCCTTTCTAGACTGTCGGCTTCACTCATCACGAGCAGCCTGCCATGTCTTTCGTCAGCGAAACCCAACCCGGTGTGTGCCTTACGCCGGACGCCGTCACTCAGGATTACGTGTTCAACCACACGATGTTGCGGGTGAAGGACCCCGAGCGTTCGCTGGACTTTTACACGCGGGTGCTGGGGATGCGGCTGCTGCGCCAAGTGGATTTTCCCGAGGGGAAGTTTTCGCTGCTGTTTCTGGCGATGACCAAAGGCGAGGCAGTGCCGGAGGATGCGTCGGCGCGCATGAGCCATACCTTTAGCCGAGAATCGGTGCTGGAGCTGACCCACAACTGGGGCACTGAAAGCGACGACTCGCAGTACCACAACGGCAACAAGGACCCGCGAGGTTTCGGGCACATCTGCTTTTCAGTGCCTGATATTGAGGCGGCGTGCGCCCGCTTCGAATCCTTGGGCGTGCCCTTCGTCAAACGGTTGGACAAAGGCATGAAACACGTTGCCTTCATCAGCGATCCGGACGAGTACTGGGTCGAAATCGTGCAGGCGGACCTGTTGGGCAATCTGGGGCACTAAGCCGCCCTTTTCCGGGCGGCTTCATCGGCGACGTCGCTAGTCGAGCGCTGCCACCACCGCATCAAAAAACGCCAGCGGCGCGATGAGATTGCGGCGCAGCGGCTTGGGTTGATCGCCAAAGGTGACGATCACCACGTTGTGCGTCGGGTTGATGTAGATGTTCTGGCCCTGCATGCCGATGGCCGAGTAGGCGCCGTCCTTGATCGAGGCTTCGGTCCGGCCCGGCCACCACATGTAGCCGTAATTCAACGGGCTGCCGTCCTTGAGCACCTTGGGAGCGGTGGCTTCCTGAACCCAGCCTTGCGGCAGAATCGACTGGCCGGCGATCTTGCCGCCGTTCATGAAAAACAGCCCGAAACGCCCGAAGTCCCGCAGCGTCGCGCTGATGCCACTGCCGCCGATTTCCTGGCCATTGGGCGAATCCAGCCACCACTTGGCGTCGTGTTCCATGCCGAACGGTCGCCAGATTTTCTGCTCCAGATAGTCGGACAGCGGCATCTTTACGGCGCTGCGAATGACTTCTTCCAGCACTTGCGTCTCGCCCGTGCTGTAGTTGTTGACCGTGCCCGGTTCGGCCGCTTTCGGCAAACTCGCCATCAGCGTCATCGCCGCCCCCGGGGTCTGGGCAATCTGCGCCCGCAACAACGCGCGGCGGTCGGATGAAGGGTCGGTAAACGCTTCGCTCCATTTCACCCCGGACGTCATCGTCAGCACATTGCGAATCGTCACACCCTCGTAAGCGCTGCCCTTGAGGCGCGGCACATAGTCGACCACCGCATCGTCGAGGCTTTTGATCGCGCCGTCATGCAGCGCCACAGCCGCCAGCGTAGAGGTGACGGACTTGGCCATGGACATCGACATCCAGCGGGTCCTGTCGGTGTTGCCGCGCTGGTAGGTCTCGTAGGCGACTTTGCCGTCCTTGATCACCAGCATCGCGGTAATGCTGTCCACCGCGACGTAGTCGAACAGGTCGTACTTCTTGCCTTCGTAGGTGAAGTGGACGTTGTCCAGCTGTCGAGGCGCTTTCGGCAGGGCGTAAGGATGGTCACTGCCGTCGATCGTGCGCGTGGGAAATAGTCGATCGATGTTGCGGTAAGTGCTGACCGCGAGGTCAGGCAGCATCGTGCCTTCGTAAATCTGCTCGACGGTGCCGATGGGTTCGTGGGCGTGGGGGTACTCGTAATCGTCTTTGGCCCAGGCATCGGGCACGGCGCCGAGGGCGAACAGGCCAAGGGAAACGGTGAATGGCTGCAAGCGCAGAAAAGGACGGGAAACCGCTCGTGACAGCATAAAACATCCTTGCTTTTGCGTTGAAATCGGACCGATTGGCCACTGAATCGAAGGTGCGGTTTACCACGGTTCGATGACAGGATTCAAAATCAGGCGCAAAAAAAACCACCGCGCGAGGGCGGTGGCTTCTTTATCGAGCGTGGATCAGATCAGGCTCAGACCTTGACGACCCAGCCCGCCGGGCCTTCGATCTCACCAAACTGAATGCCGGTCAGCTCTTTATACAGACGCTGTGTCACCGGACCCACTTCGGTCTCGCTGTGGAACACGTGCAGCTTGTCTTTGTAGCTGATGCCACCGATCGGCGTGATCACCGCAGCGGTCCCGCAGGCACCGGCTTCCTTGAACTGATCCAGCTTGTCGATGAAGACTTCGCCCTCGGTCACTTTCAGGCCCAGACGGCTTTCAGCCAGCTCGATCAGCGACAGACGGGTGATGCCCGGCAGCACGGAAGGCGATTTAGGCGTGATGAACTGGTCATCGTGGGTGATGCCGAAGAAGTTGGCCGAACCGACTTCCTCGATTTTCGAGTGCGTCAGCGGGTCCAGGTAGATCGCGTCGGCGAAGCCGTTTTTCTTGGCTTCGCTGCCCGGCATCATGCTCGCCGCGTAGTTGCCGCCAACTTTCGCAGCGCCGGTGCCTTGTGGCGCGGCGCGGTCGTAGCTGGAGATCACGAAGTTGTGTGGCTTCATGCCGCCCTTGAAGTAAGGGCCGACCGGGATGCAGAACACCGAGAAGATGAACTCGGGCGCTGCACGCACGCCGATGTTGTCACCCACGCCGATCACGAATGGACGCAGGTACAGCGCGCCGCCCGTGCCGTAAGGCGGGATGAAACGTTCGTTGGCGCGGACCACTTCTTTACACGCTTCAATGAACTGTTCGGTCGGAACGTGAGGCATCAGCAGACGCGAGCAGCTGCGTTGCATGCGCGCGGCGTTCTGGTCCGGGCGGAACAGGTTGATCGACCCGTCCTTGGCACGGTAGGCCTTCAGGCCTTCGAAACATTGCTGGCCGTAATGCAGCGCGGTCGAGCCTTCGCTGATGTGCAGCACGTTGTCTTCGGTCAGGGTGCCTGTGTCCCACTCACCGTCGCGCCAGTGAGCCAGGTAGCGCTTGTCGGTCTTGATGTAGTCGAAACCCAGCTTGTCCCAATTAATGCTTTCGTTACCCATGACACCCTCTATTTCCTGGCCAGCGCGCCCGCAGGTGGGGGCTGGCGTTTCATCAATATGGTCGTGAAGGCTCGGCCGAGGGAACGGCCCCCACCGATGTTGCGCCATATTACTGATTTTTTGCCGGACAAACTGCCTTCAACGCTTAACAAGCAAAAAAGAGCACCAAACCGCCTTTAGGCCCTCTTCAAAAACCGCCGCCAAGCTGCGAACCTGACGCCTGTTGCCGTTGGTCCGCCGGCAGTTCGAGGCGGTGGCGGAACACGCAATCGACTCCACAGAGCCTCGTTCAGCAAGGAAAGCCATGACCGATCTGCCCAAACACGGCGCCGTCCTGTTCGCCAAAGACTTGCCCCGTGTCGCCGCGTTTTATCGCGAACTGCTGGACATGACGCAGACCGTCACTGAAAAACGGTTGATCGTGCTGGAGTCGTCGACCTACCAACTGGTGATTCATGGCATTCCGAAAGCGGTTTCCGACCGGGTCATCATCAGTTCTCCGCCGCAGCGGCGCGTGGACCTGCCCATCAAGCTGGTGTTTCCCGTGAAAAACCTGGCAGACGCCCGCGCAGCGGCGGTCGCGTTGGGTGGGCAGGTGGACGCGCCGGCCGGGCAGTTCACCGCCCGCGGCTTCACCGCCTGTGACGGGTTCGACCCGGAGGGTAATGTCGTACAGTTTCGCGAACCGGCGCCGTGATTGTCAGTAAATGGATGGACATCTGCAGGCGCGAATTCATTCGCGAGCGGCCGATGCGGCCGATAGATCTACATCGTCTGATACATCTTTCGTCGGTATGCCGCCCAGAATGAATTCGCTCCCGCAGGGACTGGGCGTCGCCATGCAGTGCGTCATTTGACGTTCCTGCAGGTCTCGGGGTGTCACAGGGTTCTGTGGATGCACCCGAGATTTCGTGCCGCCTGTATCAAAAGCTTCTCAACCGCCGTGCAGATTCGCCATTTTTGCCTATCGTTGGTAATTCATATGAAACAGGAGCACGTCCATGGGTATCGAGCAACTCTTCGCGGATTTGGGCAGTCTTCCGAGCATTCCCAAAGTGGCTCAAGACCTGATTCAACAGTTCGACAACCCGTCGTCGAACATTGAGAGCATCGCTCGCAACATCCAGAAGGACCCGGTGATTTCCGCCAAGATTCTGCGGCTGGCCAACTCGGCGCGGTTTCGCGGGGCGCGGGAGTCTTCAAGCATCGACGACGCGGCCATGCGCCTGGGCTTCAACACCCTGCGCACGCTGGTGCTGGCGTCGGCGGTGACCGGGGCATTCAAGGCGGGGCCAAGCTTCGACCTCAAGGGCTTCTGGCTGAAAAGCTTTCAAGTGGCGGGGATTTGTCGCCTGCTGGCCAAGCAGTCGGGCGCCGACGCGGAAATCGCTTTCACGTGCGGCGTGATGCATGACATTGGCGAGCTGCTGATCCAGACCGGCGCGCCGCAAGTGGCCGAGCGCATCAACAGCGTCACCAAGACCGGCACCACCAGCCGCGCCGCCATCGAGACCCTGCAACTGGGCTTCGGTTACCCGGAAGTGGGTGCGGAGCTGGCCCGTCGCTGGCAGTTGCCGCCGGTGATCCAGCAGGCGATTGCCTATCAGGCCCGCCCGATGCAGGCACCCGGCGACGCGACCCAAGCCCGGATCGTCGCCCAGGCGCTGACCGTGTCCGATGCGCTCGAAAGCAACGGCGGCGCGACACCGCAGGCGCAGCAGTCCATCGAAGGGCCGCTGTTTGAAGGCGTTGATCTGGATGCGCTGTTCACGGCATTGCCTGCGGTACTGGAGGCGGACAAAGCCTTTGCGGAGTTGCTGAGCTGATTCCCCCTCTCAGGTCTGACGAATGACCTGTGGGAGCGAATTCATTCGCGAATCGGCAGTACAGACGACGGAGAGGTTGCGCCTGTACGGGCCTTTCGCGAATGAATTCGCTCCTACAGAAAGCCCAATGTTCGTCTCGAAAACGGGCGCGCCGCTGAACCTGTAGGAGTGAGCTTGCTCGCGATTACGGTGGGTCAGCCAGATGGGTGATATCTGGCCCACTGCAATCGCGAGCAAGCTCACTTGTACAAAGAGCCATAGCATCGATTTCAAGGCAATACCTGCTCTGCACAAATCCTCCACCTCGTTTAGTATCAGTCCACCCACCACGCTGACGAGGCCCCGCGCATGTTCGATACGCCTGCCCTTTCCCACCTCGAATCCCTCCTGCACTGGATGAGCGGACGCTCGTTCACGGTGTTGACGGGCGCAGGCATCAGCACCTCGTCCGGAATCCCCGATTACCGTGACAGCGAAGGCGTGCGACGGGGTCGGCAGCCGATGATGTTTCAGGAATTCCTCAACGCCCCCGAAGCGCGCCGCCGGTATTGGGCGCGGGCCATGCTCGGGTGGCCTCGGGTGAGGGCCGCGCAACCGAATGCCGCTCACGCTGCATTGGCCGCGTTGCAACAACACGAACTGATCCGGGGCGTGATCACCCAGAACGTCGACACGCTCCATGACCGAGCGGGCAGTCATGACGTGATCGAACTGCACGGCAGCCTGCACTGGGTGCTGTGTCTGGATTGCCGTCAGCGCACCGAGCGCGACGTGATCCAGCTGACGTTACTGGAGCAGAACCCCTACCTGGCCGGTGTCGATGCGGTTCAGGCCCCGGATGGCGACACCTTGCTCGACCCCGCCTTTGAAGAACGCTTTCAGGTGCCCCACTGCCCTCATTGCGGCGGCGAACGCATGAAGCCGGACGTGGTGTTTTTCGGCGAGAACGTTGCGCCGCCCACGGCGGCCAAGGCCATGGACCGGGTGGAAACCTCGGACGGTTTACTGGTGGTGGGGTCGTCGCTGATGGCATTTTCGGCGTTTCGCCTGTGTCGGCGCATCGTCGAGCAAGGCAAACCGCTGATCGCCATCAACCTTGGCAAGACCCGGGCGGACGATGTGCTGGACCTGAAGATCGAAGCGTCCTGCGAAGTGCTGCTGCCCGAACTGGCGCAGCGGCTCATCGCGCATTGAACCGGCTCAGCCCTTGGCCAATGCCCGCGCGCTGAGCACCTGCGCCAACAGCAAGGTGCCGACGCACAACAGCGCGTCGCGCAAGCCGATGAAGTGCGCGGCAAAGCCGATCAGCGCCGGCCCCAGCAGAATCCCGCAATAACCGATTCCGGTGATGACCGCGATGCCCAACCCGGCGGGCATCGCTGTTTGCGCACCGACGATGGAACAGTAAACCGGGAACGTGTTGGACAAACCCAGACCGATCAACGCAAAGCCGAGCAAGAACAGCGGCCACGGTTGTAACAGCACCGCCATGGCAAAACCGAGCATGACCAGCAGGCCGCCGCCGATCAGCAGTTTCACCGCACCGAAGCGCTTCCTCAAGGCATCGCCGGAAAACCGGCCCGCTGCCATGGCAAGCGAAAACACTGCGTAAGCCCCCCCCGCGACCGACAGGTCAATCTGATGAGCACGGTTGAGAAACACTGCGCTCCAGTCAAGAATCGCGCCTTCCACCAGCAACGCAATGAAGCACAGCAGGCCGATGATCAGCACCTTCACCGTCGGCCATGAGAAAGGCGTCGAAGGGTCGTCCGCGCTGAACGGCAGCAAGTGTCGGGCCTGGCTCAGCAACGTGCCCGCGACGATTGCCACCATCACCGACACGGCGAATAACGGCGACGCGCCACTCCACAGCATCAACCCCATGGCGCCCGCACTGACGATCCCGCCCAGACTGAACAGCCCGTGAAACCCTGACATCAGCGGGCGCCGATGATCCTGTTCCACCATCAGTCCTTGCACGTTCATCGCCACGTCGATGCTGCCCAACCCCGCCCCGAAAACCGCCAGGGCCAAGGCGAGCGCAGTGAACGACGACAGCGTGGCAAGCAGCGGCAACATGCTGCAAATCAAGGCCCCGCCGATCAGCGCCACGAAGCGGCAGCCCTTGCGCGTGGTCAAGGCGCCAGCCAGTGGCATCGCCAGCATCGAACCTACGCCGAAGCACAGCAACAGCAACCCCAATTCGGCCTCTTCCAGCCCCGCACGGTCCCGGGCAAACGGCACCAACGGCGCCCACGCCCCGAGCGCCATGCCGGACAGCAGGAACGTCAGGCGGTAGCTCCAGAGGTGAATGAGGGTCGGTCTGTGAGCGGGTTGGGCGATGGACAAGGGAAGTTTCCAGAATATTGAGAGCAGTTCACATTGTGGGAAACGCCGGAGGTTACGACGGCAGCGAAAGCGGTGGATCAGTCACAGACAAACTGCCTGACAGTCCGCTTGGCCGCCGTCGTAATCTCCGGCGCCCCCCACAGGGTTCGCAGCGTTTACATCATCGGCGCCACCATGCTCACGACCCGCAACGCCAAGCCTTCGTAGGCATCCAGCGTAATGGTGAACTCACCCTCTTCCGTCAGATCGCCCTCGACCCGCTCGTTGATGATATCCACCACCGGCCCCGGTGCGATGCCCGGCAGGTGCAGGGTTTCGACGATGGATTCGGCGCTGAAGTTGAGCGCGGTGATCTGCGTGCCTTTCCCGGCCGGCAGTTCGTGGACCATGATCAGCAGGCCCGGATGCTCGACGTCAGGGATCATAATCTGGCGACTGGCGGCGATGTCGTAGGCGCGGCGCACGGCGAGGATTTTCTTCAACTGCGAGGCGAACGAGTCCGGCCGTTGCAGCTGTTCGACCAGGCTGCCGTATAGCGCGGTCGGACGCGGCATGCCGCCCGCTGAGGTTTCAGCGCTGGGGTCCAGGTCCACCAGATCGTAGGCGCCGCGATGAATCCAGCGGGTGTCGCCATCGCCCATCAGGTGCGCGACCTGCTCGGCGGGCAGCGGCAGCGCCCCCACCAAATCCCAGCCCGACAGCGCGAACACCCCCGGCTGCATGGCGTTGAACATCACCAGCAACAGGTGGATGTGCTGAATCTTGTTCACGTCGTCAGCGGTGATGGTGTCCAACTCACGAATGCCCAGCGCCGCTGTGATAATGCTGGCGGTGGTGCACGACACCCCATTGGTCACGAACTTGAGGTTGTAAGGCGCATGTTCGCCAGCGAGGCGTTCATACATCTCTTCGCGAATGTGCTCGCGCAGGATATTGCCGGGAAAGGTCTGGCCCATGTACAGGTATTGATCATGGGCGTGCAGCGTCCAGAAATGCACCAGCTCCAGGGTCAGCTCGTCGTGGTTCTGCAAAGCGTGGATCAGCGACGCGGGATCGATCCCGAAGTCATGGACCTGGCGCAGCATGAGCCGCAAAAACTCGGTGCGGCCGGTCAGCAGCGCGTGCTGGTAGGCCGGACGGGTGATGAAGTCATAGGACAGGTCGGCGCCGCCGTGGGACATGGCAGCGATGTCGTCGATGGTCAGGTTCAGCTCCTGAAAACTGAAGCCCCCGGCCTTGCGGATCGCGCCCGCCAGCAACTGGTTGCCGGTAATCGCCAGCGGATGGCTTTCCGACCACGCGGTGCCATCGGCCTTGCGCTCGACGCCAAGGAAGCCGTTGGCGTCGAGACGCAACACCCGCGCGCCCATCACGTCGATGGCGTGCAGCGCGTCGCCGATGATCATCTGTTGCGCGGCGAAGCTCGGGTCCAGCCAGTTCAGCGACGGTTGGCCTTCCTTGAAGTAATGCAGGTACACCCAGCGCCGGTCTTTGCCGTCCACGCCGGTGATGACAGGTGTGGTGCTCCAGTCGGTTTCCTTGACCCCCGGTTCGAAAAAGATCACCCGCTGCAGCTGACCGACGATGTAATGCTTGTCGCGCAAGGCATCCACGGTCGCGGGCGGCAGGTTGATGGCGTCGCGCCCAGTGGGGACGTCGGGCAGCAGCGACCAGTCTTCTTCTTTGATCTCGACCATGTGGTACAGGCCGGGATATTCCTCGTAGGCCAGCTCGGCCAGACGGAAATCCGCGCCTTTGCCGGTGTGGGACGGGATCACGTCATCGACGATCACCGCGTTGTGCGCGGCGGCGATGCGGCTGAGGCTGAGAAACTGCGCGTCAGTGCCCAGTTCGGCATCGACCTCGAAGCTGATGCGGTCGAAATTGCCGTCGATGCTTGGGGTTTTCTGCCGCCCCTTGAGGCCACCGGAGGCTTTGAGCGGGCCGTTGTGGATGCCTTGAATCCCAATCTCGGACAAGGCGTGCCAGAGCTTTTCATCCCCCAGTGCTTCCAGCACCGAGCCGCCTTCACGGGTGATGATCGACGCCGGGTAGGCGGTGAACCACACCGACGCAATCGCTGAAGCGTCCCGAGGGCGGGCCTGCGCGTAAGGCCGTTGCCAGAGCCGCCCCTGGCCGCCATAGAGCTTAGCGCGTTGTTGTGCGGCGTTGAGCATCGATTGCTCAACCAGCCATTCCACGTACTGCTTGTCCGGTGTGGTCATAGGGTCCAGGGTTCCGTCTTCAAAGGGATTTGGAGAGGTCGTCCCACACGCTCAAACGCGCGGCTGGGGACGATCCTGTCTACGCCGTTGCTTATGTCTATGAGCGCCCATGGACGTAAACGTTCGGTGTTTGAAGAACAGATGGCGCCTCGGTTCGGCTTACCCCCGCGCCGCGTTGACGATGAATTCGTGATACCCGGACACGATCACGAACACAGCGAAGTAACAGAAGATCGCTGCCGACACCCAGTACGAGTATTTCAGCAGCCGATCCCCCAACAATCGCCCGCCATGGCTGGCCGCGAAGCAGATGAACACGCACCAGGCCACGCCCGCGCTGAAGAAACCGGACAGAAAAAACGCGGTGCTGAGGGAGCCGTGTCCGCCCGCCCGCGAGATCAGCGTCCCGCCCACTGCCGCGAACCAGAGGATGGCCGTGGGCGACGACACCGCAAGAAACACCCCTCGCGAAAACTCCCTCAACCCAGAGCGATTGTCCGCCTCCCCGGCCACGGCCAGGCCACCGTGGCTGGACAACGCGGCAATCACCATCTTCACCGCGAAGCCGATCAACAGCACCGAACCCCCGAGCCATAACCCCCAGCGCACCCATTCGTATTGCAACAGCACGGTCATGCCCGCCAGCGCCAGAATGGCGTAGAACAGATCACCGAAACAGGTGCCCAGCCCCAGCCAGAACCCTTGCAGATAGCCCCGTTGCATCGCCAGCGTGATCATCGCGATGTTGGCCACGCCAATGTCCAGGCACAACGAAAGGCTCAGCAAAAAGCCGCTGGTGAACTCCATGTGTGATATCCGTCCGGCTGCATTTGAAAGGGGGTAAAAAAAGCAGCGGGCAGGATAGCGGGTTTGCCCTCAAACCGCAGGCCCCTTGCGAAACCCCACGGCCATGCGATTCCAGCAGTTGATGGTGGCGATTCCCACCGTCAGGTCCACCCGTTCCCGCTCAGAAAAATGTGCGCACAACGCTTCGTACAACGCCGCCGGTGGCCCCTCCGGTGACAACAACGTTACCGCCTCACACCACGCCAGCGCCGCCCGCTCTCGCGGCGTGAACAGGTCCGACGTGCGCCAAACCGTCAGCGCATGCAGACGCTGCGGGCTTTCACCGTTCAGACGGGCGTCGGTGGCGTGCATGTCGGCGCAGAATGCACAGTCGTTGAGCTGCGAGACGCGTAGCTTGATCAGCTCCATCAGCGGTCTTTCAATGCAGAGTTCGAAATTGGCCGCTTCCAGCAGGATGAGCGCTTTGAGCGCTGCCGGGGATGCGGTGTAGTAGTCCAGACGAAGCGCCATGGGAGCTCACGGTTTCTCAATGATCACGGCCCCCAGCCTAAGGGGCGGCGCGGACGGACGCGACGTCCAATCCCGAAGGTTTTCACCGCACCATTGCGCATCGGTCAGGAGACCAATTGCCGGTTTTTTCGCTGCGCAGCTATACCGCTTCCTCGCCCACTGACTAGAATTCCGGATCGTGGACGCTGAGCCTGGGAGCTGTGCGTGGAACTTCACATCGTCATTCAAGGCCGCAAGGACCTGGCGAATCAGCTGTACCAGCAACTGCGCGACAGCATCGAATCCGGGCGCCTGGCCGCCGGGGTTCAACTGCCTCCGAGCCGCCTGCTCGCGGCGCAATTGGGATTGTCCCGCAAGACCATTTCCGACACTTATAGCCGGCTGACCTACGAAAACTTTCTGGTGGGCAAGATTGGCAGCGGGACCTTCGTCAACACCCTGAGCGCTCAACCCCAACGCAGCTCGACTCGCTCGGACCTCGCCAGTCAAAAGGTGGTGAGAAAGTGGCAGGACATCTCGCTGCCCCTGAGACACCCCACGCTGGAGGGCACGCTGCGGTGCGACTTCATTGGTGGCGCCACGGCCAAGACCCAATTCCCCCATGACGACTGGCGACGCTGCACCCAGACGCCTTGCGGCAGATGTCCCAGGCCCGGGGTTTCTACAGCCAGCCAGAAGGCGTCGCGCCGCTGCGTCACGCCATCGCCGGACACATCGCGTTTGCCCGTGGCGTGAAATGCAGCGCCGACGACGTGGTGGTGTGCAACGGCGCGCAGCAGGCGCTCGACCTGATTGCCCGCGTCTTGATCGAGCCCGGTTGCACCGTGGCCATGGAAGACCCCGGCTACACCCCGGCGCGGCTGCTGTTCGCGGCACAGGGCGCGAATGTGGTCAGCGTGCAGGTGGACGAGGAAGGCATCGTCGTCGACGGCATTCCCGAGGACGCCCATGTGATCTACGTCACCCCGTCTCACCAGATGCCCCTGGGCATGCCCATGAGTGCGGCGCGTCGGGAAGCCTTGCTGGAGAAGGCCAGCCGTATCGGCGCGATCATCATCGAGGACGATTACGACAGCGAATTTCGCTACGAAGGGCGCCCCACGGATTCGTTGCAGAGCATGGATCGGTTCGGCGTCGTGGCGTACGTCGGGACCTTTTCCAAAACCCTATTGCCAGAGCTGCGGTTGGGCTATGCGGTGCTGCCGAGCGCCATTCTGGAGGCCGTGATCAAGGCTAAACAGCTGACCGACTGGCACACCAGCACCCTGCCCCAATGGGCCTTGGCGAAATTCATCAGCGAGGGGTTGCTGAACAAGCACATCCGCCGCTGTCACGGGATCTATGCTGGGCGTCGCGAGCGGATACTGGCGCGTCTGGCGGGCGACCTGTCGCCCTGGCTGGAAGCGATTCCGTGCACGGCGGGCTTTCACATGGCAGTGATGTTCAAGGTGCCGATCAACCTGCGGCTGTTGGTGGAGTTGGCGCGCAAGGTCGAGATCGGGCTGTACCCGCTGACCGGTTTCTATCACAGCGCCCCAACCCGGGATGGCCTGATGCTGGGGTTCGGTGCCATCGAAACCCTCGACATCGACCCGGCGCTGGACCGGTTGCGGGATGTGCTGGGGCAGATTGCGTAGGACGCCCGGCCGTCAGCGGAAACACACTGTCAGCCGGTTCCAACTGTTTACGGTGGCAATCAACAACGTCAGGTCCACCCGTTCGGCTTCGCTGAAGCGCTGCGACAGTTGGTCATAATCGGCGTCGGGGGCGTGGCTCGCAGCGATTCGGGTGATGTACTCGGCCCAGTTCAACGCCGCCTGTTCGCGGTCGCTGAACAAGGGAGATTCACGCCACACCGCCACGGTGTAGAGCCTGCGCTCGGACTCTCCTTGCAGACTCGCCTCATGGGCGTAGCGATCCACCGATGCCGCGCACCCGTTGAGCTGCGAGACCCGCAGTTTCACCAACGCCACCAGCGACGCTTCCAGGGGCAAATGACTCACAGCCTGCTCCACGGCTTGCATGGCCTTCATGGCCGTGGGTGATGCCTGATGAATATCGGTTCGGGACGGCATGTCGATGCTCGGAATCGTGGGCAGATGGCGAGGTTATGCGTTGGACGCTGCGGGTAAAACGGCCAATTTGGTGAAAGCTCAGGGGGCCATTGTCGGCGGCGCCCGCAGGATCGCCGCGTTCGGCAAGCCCGCCTGCTACAGGGCACGACGGCGCGCCGGGATCTCGCGTCTGGCCTCGATCTTCTGTGGGAGCGAATTCATTCGCGAAAGGGCCGGTTCAGCCGCTACATCTCCACCGCCTGTCCCCCCTTTGTCGGAATGCAGCCCAGAATAAATCCGCTTCCACAGAGGTTTGCGGCGTGCTGCCATGCTGCGAACGACACAACCCATGCCGCTACCCTTGCGTGTCGGCATCCAACCGGAATCGCCCCTTCCCTTGCGGCCACAAAAATGCAGTTGTATGATGACTGTCAACTTGCGATGACCCGCCCGGCGTTATCGGCGGCACGCTTCACGCACTTTTACCGATTCCTCGTCAGACACCTTGTCCGACCGTTTCGACCCAACAATAACAGGAGAAGCAGATGCCTAATGTTCTCGGCCAGAACTTCATCGGCGGCGCCCGCAGCGGCCTCGGCGAAGCACGCCACAAGAGTCTGGATGCCACTACTGGCGAAGCCCTGCCTTACGCTTTCCATCAGGCCACGGACGGCGAAATCGACGCTGCCGCCCTCGCTGCCAAAGACGCTTTTCTCGACTACCGCCAGTTGAGCCCGGCTCGCCGCGCTGAGTTCCTCGACGCTATTGCCGACGAGCTGGATGCATTGGGCGATGACTTCGTCGCACTGGTCTGCCAGGAAACCGCGTTGCCTGCGGGTCGTATCCAGGGCGAGCGCGGCCGTACCAGCGGCCAGATGCGTCTGTTTGCCAAAGTCCTGCGTCGCGGCGACTTCCTCGGCGCACGTATTGACCAGGCCCTGCCGGATCGAAAACCGCTGCCTCGCGTCGACCTGCGCCAGCTGCGCATCGGCGTCGGACCGATTGCTGTCTTCGGTGCCAGCAACTTCCCGTTGGCCTTCTCCACTGCCGGCGGCGACACCGCTTCTGCATTGGCGGCCGGTTGCCCGGTGGTGGTCAAGGCCCACAGCGGCCACATGGCAACCGCTGACCTGGTCGGTCAGGCCATCGTGCGTGCCGCCGACAAAACCGGTATGCCGAAAGGTGTGTTCAACATGATCTTCGGCAGCGGCGTCGGCGAAGGTCTGGTCAAGCATCCGGCGATTCAGGGCGTGGGTTTCACCGGTTCGCTGCACGGCGGCACCGCCCTGTGCAAACTGGCCGCCGAGCGTCCACAGCCGATTCCGGTGTTTGCCGAAATGTCGAGCATCAACCCGGTGGTCTTGTTGCCTGGCGCTCTGACAGCCCGTGGCGCGACCATTGCCGGTGAGCTGGCGGCGTCCGTCGTGCTGGGCGCAGGCCAGTTCTGCACCAACCCGGGCGTGGTCATCGGCATTCGCTCCCCTGCCCTGACGGCGTTCACCGAACAGTTAAAAGAGCACATGGGTGGCCAGGCGCCACAGACCATGCTCAACGAAGGCGGCCTGCGCAGTTACGGCAAGGGCGTGCAGAAACTGCTGGCGCACCCGAGCGTCACGCACTTGGCGGGCAAACCGCAGGAAGGTCGTCAGGCGCAGCCGCAGCTGTTCAAGGCGGACGTGAGCATGCTGCTGAACGGTGACGAACTGCTGCAGGAAGAAGTCTTCGGCCCGACGACGCTGCTGATCGAAACGGCAGACGACGCCGAACTGAAAGCGGCGCTGCAAGCGTTGCGCGGCCAACTGACCGCCACGCTGATCGGTGAAACCGCTGACCTGCAGACATACCAATGGCTGGTGCCGGTGCTGGAAGAGAAAGTCGGCCGCATCCTGGTCAACGGCTACCCGACCGGTGTGGAAGTGTCCGACGCGATGGTCCATGGTGGCCCGTTCCCGGCTACTTCCGACGCACGGGGCACCTCCGTCGGCACCCTGGCGATCGACCGCTTCCTGCGTCCGGTCTGCTACCAGAACTATCCGGACAGCCTGCTCCCGGCTGCGCTGCAAAACGCCAACCCGCTGGGCCTCAAGCGCCTGGTGAACGGCGAGTGGAGCAGCGACGTCATCGCGTGATGATCGCTTGATCCGCTAAACGAAAACGGCGCGTCTCTCGCAGGACGCGCCGTTTTTTATGCCCCCCAAAGGGTCATCCGGGGGGAGTTGAACGCGTGTCCGCAAATCCGTCCTCTGTGGGAGCGAATTTATTCGCGAATAATCTTCCAGACGATAGACAGGTGTCGGATGTACCGCCCTCTCGCGAATGAATTCGCTCCCACAGTGAACCCCGTCGCGCTGATGAATATTGCCAGCCATGCCCCACGCCATTAGCATCGCCGCCTGCTTCGGTTTCCACGAGAAAGACACCATGAACGACGAACTCCAGATCATCGACCTGCAAGAAGGCACCGGCAAAGTGGCGGTCAAGGGGGCGCTGATCACCACGCAATACACCGGCACGCTGGAAGACGGCACCGTGTTCGATTCCTCCTGGGAACGGGGCAAGCCGTTTCAGTGCGTGATCGGCACAGGTCGAGTCATCAAGGGCTGGGACATCGGAATCATGGGGATGAAAGTCGGCGGCAAGCGCAAGTTGCGGGTGCCGTCCCGCTTGGGTTACGGCGAACGCAGCATGGGAGCGCACATCACGCCGCATTCGAATCTGATTTTCGAGATTGAATTGCTGGAAGTGCTGACACGGGAGGATTGAAACACACCGCACCAACGATCAATAACTTTTTACCTGACACGCCGCATGACCAGATTTTGCTGCCGCTTCGCGACAGATCGCGAGCAAGCTACGCTCCCACGGCCTGCGGCCAGAAGCAGGTCGCGGGTTGCGTTCTACGACGCCACGCCCGCCCCATTCTTCGTCAACACATTCGCCAACTTGCGCGCCAGTTCTTCTTCCTTGTAGGGCTTCTGCACGATCAGTTGCTGATCGACGTCAAGGATGTCGATGTCGGCGAACCCGGTGATGAACATGATCGGCAGCCCCGGATGGTCGCGCCTCACGATCTCGGCCAGTTCGGCGCCGGTCATGTTGGGCATGGCGAAGTCGGTCAGCACCAGCTCGATGCCGCTGTCGATTTTCTTCAGCGCTTCATCGCCATTTTCCGCTTCGACGACCGAATACCCCAGCGAACTGAGCATCATGGCGGTCACCGAGCGCACTTCGGGGTCGTCGTCCACCAGCAGGATCGTGCGATGCAGGTCGTCGGCGTCGGCGTGGCCCGGCATGTCGGACACGCTGACCATCGGTATCGCGGTACGAGCGATGCTCGGCAAGAACACTTTGATCGTGGTCCCGGCGTTTTCGGCGGTGTCGATGCTCACGCCACCTCCGGACTGCTTGGCGAAACCGAACACCTGCGCCAACCCCAAACCGGAGCCTTTGCCCACCGCCTTGGTGGTGAAGAACGGTTCGAAGGCCTTGGCCAGCACCTCTTCACTCATGCCACAACCGGAGTCGCTGACCGACAGCACCACGTAAGCGCCGGGGTCCGGGTCTTCGGGGCGTTGCGGCAAGCGGTAGACGATCTCGTTCCAGGTGCTCAGGCGCAATTGCCCGCCCTGAGCCATGGCGTCCCGGGCGTTGATCGCGAGGTTGAGGATGATCATCTCCGTCTGCGTCGGGTCCACCAGCGCACTCCACAGGTCATCCGCCAGTTCGGTCTCCACCCAGACACTGCCGCTCAAGGCCCGGGCCAACAACTCGCGCATGCCGCCAATGGTGTCGTTGAGGTTCAGCGCCACCGGCTCCAGCCGCTGACGGCGCGAGAACGACAGCAACTGGCTGGTGAGCTTGGCGCCCCGCTCGCCCGCCGAGCGAATGTTTTGCAGGCGTTGGGGCGATTTGGTGAACACGCCTTTTTCCAGGTCGCGGGCGAGGAAATTGGCGCTAGTGAGGATCACCGTCAGCAAATTATTGAAGTCATGGGCCACGCCCGCCGTCAACTGGCCCACCACCTCCAGACGTTGCATCTGCTGCAACGCCGCTTCGACCCGCTCGCGCTCACGAATCTGGTCACGCAAACGTTTGTTGGTGGCCGCCAGTTCATCGACCACCGCCCGTTCGCTGGTGATGTCCCGCACGGCGGCATACATCAGGCCCTCGTCAGGCACGATGGTCCAGGACAGCCAGCGGAAACTGCCGTCGGCGTGGCGCATGCGATTGACGAAACGGGTGGTGACATTGCCTTGGGCAACGCTGGCGGTCTCGCGCAAGGTCGCTTCGAGGTCGTCGAGGTGAATCAGCTCGCCCAGCGATTGCGCGTGAAAATCAGCGCGGGTCCAGCCCAGCGTCGCTTCCCAGGCAGGATTGAGCGCGATAGGCGTCATGTCGAAGCGCAACACGCCAAGCAATTCCCGGGACAGTTCCCAGGTGCGGTCGCGTTCACGGGTGCGCTGGACCACGCGCTCACCGAGAATTTCATTAAGCTGATGCAGCGCCTGCGTCGCCTGCTTGCGTTCGCTGATGTCCTGCATCACCCCGGTGAAACGCACGCATTTACCGTCTTCGAACAGCGAGCGACCGTTGGAAAACACCCAACGCTCGGTGTCTCCCTCGACCAGCAGGCGGTGTTCGATCTGGAAGCCGGTATCGGCGGCAAGGGCTGCCATGACCTTGCTTTGCAGCAGGTCGCGGTCATCGGGGTGGCAACGGGAAAACATGAACGCCATGCTCACCGGCGCGTCGGCCGGGACGTCGTAAAGCGCCTTGCAGCGCTCGTCCCACAGGAGGGTCTCGGTACGCGGGTCGTAGGTCCAGACGCCCATTTCCGCCGCTTCAATGGCCAGATGAGCACGGACCTCGGCATCCTGCAACGTCGCCTCGGCGCGCTGGCGTTTTTCCCGTTCGTGGACCTCGGAGACCGCACGAATCACGGCCTTGGGCAGCATTTTCAGGTTTTGCTTGAGCACGTAATCGATGGCGCCCATGCGCATCATCTCGACCGCGTGCTGTTCACCAAAGATGCCGGAAAGAAAAATGAAGGGCGTCTGCGGCGCAAGACGCAACGCGCTATTGAGCACTTCGGGCCCGGAGGAACCAGGCAGCAGGTAATCGCTCAGGATCAGGTCGAAACGGCGGACCAACAGTTCCCGCTCCACCTCCTGGTGGTTGTAGACCAGGGTGGCGTCGATTTTCAGCCCACTGCTTTCCAGCGTGAGCAAGGTCAGTTCGGCGTCGTGCGGACTGTCTTCAACCAGCAGCAGTTTGAGAAGCGATAGCGGCATGAATAGTCGTCGTGTATTGCGCAAAAAACCATCGCCGCCAGCATTTCGCGGGACAGATCAGGCCATGGGAACGGGTGAATCAAGACCCCGGACGGCGTGTCAGTCGCAGTGAGCCAGGCGGCGGCTCGTTGAGAACGGCCCAGAAAATCCCGAGATCAGAGATGGCTGAGACGAATTCCTTGAATTCGACCGGCTTGACCACGTAAGCGTTCACTCCCAACGCGTAGGCGCGTTGCAGATCGGGTTCTTCGCGGGACGAGGTCAGCATCACCACGGGAATGCTGCGCAAATCCTCGCTCTCACGGATGGCCTTGAGCACTTCAAGACCGTCGAGTTTCGGCAGCTTCAGGTCCAGCAGCAGCACAGCAGGATTGCCGGCGACGCGATCACTGTAGGCATTGCGGCGGAAGAGATAGTCCAGTGCCTCGGCGCCATCGCGCAGGACGATCACTTCGTTGGCCAACTGGGTGCGCTCCAGCGCGACGAGGGTCAACTCCAGATCGTTGGGGTTGTCTTCTACCAGAAGAATGGGTTTCAACATTGGGCGTCTCCTCGGACACTCAAAGGGTTACAGAGAGGCTGCGCTTGGGTAGCGCAAAATAGAATGTGGCGCCCTGCCGGAGCTCGCCGTGCGCCCAGACCGAACCGTCATGCCGTTCGATGATACGCCGCACGCTCGCCAGGCCGATCCCCGTGCCTTCGAATTCTTCCATCCGGTGCAGCCGCTGGAACACGCCGAACAGTTTGCTGGCGTATTGCATGTCGAAGCCCACACCGTTATCGCGGATGTACACCACGACTTTGTCGTCTTCTTCGTAGCTGCCGATCTCGATCACCGCCGCACTCTGGTTGCGGGTGTACTTGATGGCGTTGGACAGCAGGTTGCGCATCGCGAGATGCAGGAACGCCGCGTCGGCGATCACGACCGGCAAGGGCTCGGGAACGTGCCATTGCAGGTCACGGTCCTGGTAATCCGGCAGCATCTCGCGGCGGATCGCGTCGACCATCGCGTTCAGATCGACTTCCGAATAGCGCATCGCCGAACGGCCCATCTGCGAAAAGCTCAGCAGGTTGTCCACCAGCGTCCCGGCAAACCGCGCGGACTCACCGATGTTTTCCAGAAACCGCACGCCCCGCTCGGACAGCTTGCTGCCTTCGATGTCGCCCAGCAGCTCGGCGTACCCGGCGATATGCCGAAGCGGTGCCCGCAGGTCATGGGAAACGCTGTAGGAGAAGGCTTCGAGTTCCTTGTTGGACTTTTTCAGTTCGTCCGCAAGTGCCGCCATTTCTTCGGCTTTTCGCAGCACGATGCCGAGCACGGCGGCCCGCAGTTCGACGACGCCTTCGGTGTCCAGCTCATCCCATGGACGGGAGAAGCCGCGCACGGTTTCCTGCCAGAGCGCAAAGCTGTGACGAGGGCTCAAGGAGCCGCTGTCGCTGACGGATTTTTCCGGTTTGCCCGCCCAGTTCACCACGCGGGTCTGTTCAGGGCGGAACCAGATAATGTAGTTCGAATGCAGCTCGGAAATCGCCATGGCCAGCACGCCGCTCACCGACTCGGCGAGTTTCGGCAGCTCTGGAATATCACGTCCGACATTGTCCGACTGGAACACGTCGTGGGTGCCGCGCTTGCTCAGCCATTGGGTCAGGGCCTGGATCTGTTCGCGTTTCGGGGTTTCGCCGTAGACGTCCAGCGTCGATTCGGAAATCACCGCGGCCCCGCTCGCCTCGACGAACGCCAGCAGCACATCGGGCATGGCGCGCAAGCCGCCGATGACGCTGTCCAGATCGGCCATGGCCGCCAGCATCTGCACGATCTGCCGACGCAGAATGAGCATGCGTTGGTTCTTCGCCTGGGCCTCTTTGGTTTCGATCTGCAGGGACAGCACGCTGCCGAGCAATTCGCAGGCGGTGCGGGTCTGGAAACTCACGGCGCGAGGAGTCAAATGGTGACAGGAAATCAGGCCCCACAACTGGCCACGCACAACGATGGAAATCGACATCGACGCCAGTGTCTGCATGTTGCGCATGTACTGCAAATGCACTGGCGAGACGCTGCGCAACGTGGCAAAACTCAAATCCAGCGGCGCACCGGTGACGGGGTTGTTGACCGGCACGAGCGGCGACGCTTGATAGTCGGCGTCTTCGATCACGCGAATGCGGTTGGCCAGGTACAACGCCCGCGCCTGAGCGGGAATGTCAGTGCCTGGAAAGCTCAGCCCGAGGTAGCTCGGGTAGCCTTCATCGGCGACTTCGGCATTGACCAGCCCGTTACCGTCGGCATCGAATCGGTAGACCTTGACCCGACCAAAACCGGTGATGCGCTTGACCTCTGATACCGAACGCAGGCTCAGCGCTTCGATGGTCTCGGTCTCTTCCATCTGGCTGATGAACGTGCGCATCAGCGGATAGACGTTGCCGTAGGCAGAGCCCATGTCGCTCGCAGGTTCGAATTCGGCGATCAGCACCCGGTCGTGGCGGTGCACCATCATGGCCGTCGGCTTGCCGGCACGGGAGCCTTCAAGGAAGGACACATCACCGACATGGAACGGGTTCTGGTCGTCTTCAGGCAGTGCGGCCAACCGGTCCAGCAGGCTCGGGCAATCATCGAAGATGCGGGGCAACGCCATGCCAATCAGGGATTCAGGCGCCATGCCCAGCCACGTGCTGACATTGGCGCTGACCTGAACGATGGTCATCGCCGCTTCGTCGATCACCAGCAGAAAGCCCTGGGGCTGAATGCTGCCAGGAATCTGGATGGGTTCACGGGCGCAGTTGTCGATTGCGCTCTGGTGAAGTTCCGGACTAAGGGTCAAAACAGGTTCTCCTTCACCTTCCGCACAGATGCTCGACGAAGGTGGGCGCCAAACGGATAGCGTCTGACACTCAAATGAATTGGCGTAAACAGTAACAAAAATCTACACCGCATTGGTCGCTCGTTGCGAAAAACGGTGAAAAAACAACGCTTCACCCGTCCAGCATCGACCTCACTTTGCCGAGGAAGTCCACCAACTGAAACGGCTTGGTGATCATGTCCATGCCGTCTCCCAGGAAATGCTGCCGGTTCAGCGCATTCTCCGCATACCCCGTCATGAACAGCACCGGCACATTCGGCCTCCAACTGCGCAGCCGTTGAGCCAGCTCACGGCCATTCATCTGTGGCATGCCGACGTCAGTCAGCAGCAGGTCGATGGACGGGTCGTGTTCAAGCAATTGCAGCGCCGTGGCAACGTCTGCCGCCTGTGTGCAGCGATACCCGGCGTCGCTGAGGATTTCGTTGACGAACATGCGCACCGACGCCGTGTCCTCGACGATAAGGACATGCTCCCCTGCGCCGAGTTCGGCGTTCTCGACGACCGCCGCCGGCTCCACGGTCTGATTCATCGCAGCGGGCAACATGAGCGTCACTTCGGTTCCGTGGCCGACCACGCTGCGAATATTGACGTCGCCGCCGGACTGCCGGGCAAAACCGTAAATAGTGGACAGCCCCAACCCGGTGCCCTCGCCGATGGGTTTAGTGGTGAAGAACGGATCGAACACCTTGTCGACCAGGTGGTGTTCGATACCCACGCCGTCATCGCGCACGGTCAGCGCGATGTAGGGCCCATCCGCCAGGCGCGAATTGCCTTGGGAATAGGCCTCGTAGGTACTGATCCAGACGTTGCCGCCTTCCGGCAAGGCATCCCGGGCGTTGATCACCAAGTTCAGCACCGCGCTTTCGAGCTGCCCGGCATCGACCATCGCGACGGCACCGCGTGACGTCAGTTCAAGGGTCAGGCCGATGCGCTTGCCGATGGTCCGGCTGAGCAAGTCTTCGAGGGAGCGAACGTACTGATTGACGTCCGTCGGGCGCGTGTCGAGAGGTTGCTGGCGAGCGAAGGCCAACAGCCGATGGGTCAGGCTCGCCGCGCTTTTTGCCGAAGCCAGCGCGGCGTCGGCATAGGTCAGGACTTTTTCGGGACGCTGGTCCTCGGTGCGCTTCTTGATCAGTTCCAGGCCGGTGACGATGCCCGTCAGCAGGTTGTTGAAGTCGTGGGCGATGCCGCCGGTGAGCTTGCCGATGGCATCCATTTTCTGTGCTTGCAGCAGTTGCGCTTCGGTGCGGGCACGCTCGGCCACTTCGTGGGCCAATTGCGTGCTGACCGTGTCGAGTTTTTGCAGGTGCGACTGCTCGCGACGCCGGTGTTCGGTCACGTCTTCGATAAACACCAGGCTCAAGCCTTCGACGCGGTACGGCGACACTTGCCACTCGGTCTCGCGCACATCGCCCTGCACGCGCATGCTCAGCACGCCTTTCCAGCGCTCATCGGCATTCAGCGCGTCCCGCAGTCCGGCGATGGCCTGATCCTGATCGTCGGCGAAGCAGCTCAGCACGGCGTTTTGCGCCGAGCCGGTGGCGATCAAACGGGCGAATGCGTGGTTGCATTCGTGGACCTTCAGCTCGCCATCCATGACCGCAATGGGGGCCGAGACGTTGACAAAAATCTCGCGAAAACGGTCTTCGCTGTCACGCAGGGCAAATTCGGTGTCGCGCACCCGCAATAGCGTGCGCAGGGTCGCCAGCAGCACGTCCGGGTCCACCGGGTGGACGAGATAGGCGTCTGCCCCAGCTTCCAGCCCGGTGACGATATCGCCGGTCTGGATCGACGCTGCGGACACGTGCACCACCGGCAGCAACGCGGTGCGCGCCTCGCTGCGCAACTGTCGCACGATGTCGAAGCCGCTCATGTCCGGCAGGTTGACGTCGAGGATCAGCGCGTCCGGCACCTGGGCGGCGATCAGCGCCAGGCCTTCGGTGCCGGTGCCCGCCTCCGCCACGATAAAACCTTGTCGCTCCATGCGTCGGCGCAAGGCGTAGCGGGTCGCGGCGTTGTCGTCGACGATCAACAGCCGGGTGTCAGCTTTCATCGCCGTGCTCCTGCGCCAGCGCCAACGGGATCACCACATAGAACGTCGAACCCACGCCCGGCTGGCTTTCCAGCCCCACGCGGCCGCCCAACAGCTCGGCAAACCGTTTGCACAGCGACAACCCCAGGCCGGTGCCACGCAAGCGTTTTTGCAACGGTGAATCGACCTGGGCGAAGTCTTCGAACAACGCGCCGTGCAGCTCCGACGGAATGCCGATACCGGTGTCGGTCACGGCGAAGCGCACTTCCCGCTCGCTTTCGAGGCGGGCAGACACACGCACTTCACCACGCTGAGTGAACTTCAATGAATTGGAAATGAAATTGCGCAGGATCTGCGCGAGCTTCTTGTCGTCGGTGTACAGCCTTGGCAGACCTACCGGCTCCTCGAAAATCAGGTCCACCGCCGAGGTGTCGACGATGGGCCGGAACATGCCACGCAGCGCTGAAAACAGGTCGAACATGTCGAACCAGGCGGGGGAAATACTGATCCGTCCCGCCTCGATCTTCGCCAGGTCCAGCAAATCGTCGACCATGTCGCTCAGCTCGCGGGCGGCCGTGCTGACGAAGGTCACTTGTTTGTGCTGTTCCGGGCTAAGGGGGCCGTCGAGTTCGTCGCTCAGCAGGCTCGCGATGCTCAGGATCGATCCCAGCGGCGTGCGGAACTCGTGGCTCATGTACGACAGAAAGCGGCTTTTCAGATCGGAGGCTTGGCGCAGTTGCTCGGCCTGGGTGTCCAGTTCGGCGTACAGGGCGAGCACGCCCTGATTGGTCTCATCCAGTTCAGCACGCAACGCGGCGGCCTCGTCGCGCACTTGCTTCAGTTCCGCTGACTCTTCGGGAGCGCCGTGGGCAGGGTTGTCAATCATCGAGCGTCTCCAGAGCCATCACCAATACCGTTACGTCATCCCTGCCGCGGCAGAAATCGCGGTGCAGCACCGCCGCGATAATGGCCGGGTGTCGATACATCAGACCCGGATAATCGCGAAGATTCCAACGCGATTGCAGGCCGTCGCTGTACATGATCAAAAGCTGTCCGGCGCTTTGAGGGTAGCCCACCGGCGGCACCTTCCGGTATTGCAGCCCGACGATGCCGGGGTGCGACGCCAGCCCTCGCGGTTTGTCCTCGCCAATCAGCGTCGCGCCGATGTTGCCGATGCCAATGAAGCGCAGACGGTCCTGTGCTCCATCGAATTGCGCGATCGCAATGGCCCCGCCACGGGTTCCGCGCATCTCGTGGTGAATCTCCTCAAGCAGCAGGGTCGGATCGGCAAACGGTTCGCGGCCAAATGCGAGGGTACCCGCCTTCGCCGCGCTTTCAGCCTCCGGGCCGTGGCCAAGGCCATCGATCACCAGAACGCTGAGCTGCTGCCCTGTGATCGCCACTTCCCAGGCATCGCCACAGGCCGGGTCGTCGTGCAGCGAATGTTGGGAGACGCCGAGCCGCACGTCCTTGACGGTCGCCTGACGCGGGTAGAACCGGGTAAGCACCACTGTGCCCCGGTTATCCGAATGCACATCGAACACCTGAGCCTGACGCAGCATGGCGCCGAGGCCGATGCCTTGGGTGCCCCGGGTGGAAAAGCCGTCGGCCATGCAATCGTCCAGGTCGAAGCCTTGCCCTCGGTCGATGGCGATGACTTCGACACCCGGCACAGCACCCGGCAGCGCACGCAGGTGCAGCTCGCCGTTGCTGGCGTGCTTTAGGATATTGCTGGCAACTTCCGTGACGACCAGCGCCACGCGACCGGAATCCGTGGCGTCGAAGCCCAGCTGTTCGGCGAGTTTTTGCGCGATGCGCCGCGCGTGCCCCACCTGACTCGTGTCTTCGATCGCCAACACGCGGGTCAGGCTGCTGTGCAGCCTCAGGTCCATTTACAGATCATCACCCGAGTGCCCGCGCCGGGCGCCGTGTCCAGCTCGAAATCGTCCACCAACCGTTTGGCGCCGGTCAGCCCGAGGCCAAGGCCACCGCCCGACGTCCAGCCGTCGGTCATCGCCAGTTTCAGGTCGGGAATGCCGGGGCCTTCGTCGCGAAAGGTCAACCTCAGGCCGGTGCGGGCGCCGTCTTCGACGATCTCCCAGTCCATGTCGCCGCCACCGCCGTAGACCATGGTGTTGCGCGCCAGCTCGCTGACCGCCGTTACCAGTTTGGTCAGGTCGATCAGGCGCATGCCGCATTCCTGCGCCAGCTTGCGCGCCAGTTGCCGCGCCAGCACCACATCCTGTTCGATCTGAATGCCTTGGGTGCCGCTGCTGCGCACGCTCATTGGGAATAAGCCCGCTCGCGCAACAGCGTCATGCCGCGCTCGACGTTGAGCGCCGTGCTCACACCCGGCAAGGTCATGCCCAGTTCCACCAGCGTGATCGCCACCGCAGGCTGCATGCCGACCAGCACGGTTTCGG
Source organism: Pseudomonas salicis (assembly GCF_057128705.1). Lineage (NCBI taxonomy): Bacteria > Pseudomonadati > Pseudomonadota > Gammaproteobacteria > Pseudomonadales > Pseudomonadaceae > Pseudomonas > Pseudomonas salicis. The sequence goes on along the minus strand of NZ_JBSKHU010000001.1, from coordinate 414,481 downwards.
CGTCCATGATGCGGGACAGGCCGGAAATCATGCCGATCATGCGGCCGATGAACGAATCGACCATGTCCAGCGCCGAGATGTCGATGAGCACGCCTCGGGCAGAGGTCTTGCTGATGCGCTCGGACAGGTCGTCCTGGAGCGTCAGCGCCAATTGGTCGTGCATGTCCACTTGAATGGTGACCAGCAGGAAGTCACCCATTTGCAGAATCGGAATCCGCTCCATGGGCTTATACCGCCTTGGTGACGGTCAGGCCCAGACGGCGCAGGGCCAGCGCCAGCGCGTCGGCAAGGTTGGCCTTGGTGACCACGCCTTGCAGGTCCAGACCCAGATGGACGATGGTCTGGGCGATCTGCGGACGCACGCCGCTGATGATGCAATCGGCGCCCATCAAGCGAATCGCGGTCACGGTTTTCAGCAGGTGCTGGGCGACCAGGGTGTCGACGGTCGGCACGCCGGTGATGTCGATGATCGCGATTTCGGAACCGGTGTCGACGATGCGTTGCAGCAGGGACTCCATGACCACTTGGGTGCGCTGGGAATCCAGAGTGCCGATCATCGGCAGGGCGAGCACGCCGTCCCAGAGTTTGACCACAGGGGTGGACAGCTCCAGCAATTCTTCTTGCTGACGCTTGATCACCGACTCGCGGGATTTCTGATAGGTGCGGATGGTGTGCATGCCCAGCACGTCCAGCAGTTGCGAGATTTCCCAGAGTTGTTCGGCCAGCGCGACCGGGCTGTCGGCGTATTGCTTTTGCAGCAGCGTGAACACGGGGCCTTTGAGAGCAAAAATAAAACTGGCCGTCTGCTGGGAATCCTGCCCGGCCAACGCGCGCTGGTGGGACAGTTTTTCGAGGAACTGACGGGCTTCGTCCCAATCAGCCGTGGTGATGTTCTGCGAGCCGCCCTTTTCCAGCACGGCGATGAGAAGGCGCAAAAACTCTTTGGTCTGCTGGTCGACATCGTCCGCTTTCAGATTGCGCGTAGCGCCGCTCGTCTCCAGATCGGCGCGCCAGCTGGAAGCCAGCTCGGCTTCGGCGCGTTTTAGAGAATCCACGGTGGTTTGCTGCAGTACTGCCATGAGGTTGGCTCCTGAAGGTGCGCTCGTCGGGTCCGATAGAGTGAGGACACGACGACGGGCGGACACACGAAAATGAGTCAGGCGCGGATTCGGCAATCGAATCGGGGCCTAACTGGTTCAATATAAAGCGCTTTTACTACGGCGAGCGGGTGCGACGAATAACCCGCCGCCCGCTTGGTGTCAAGGTAACATCACCGTACACGAAAGGTTCCGTGGCCGGTGAAGATAATAGACCACGCGGCGGATGGCGCTTTTCAGAGCCCCCCGCTGGCAGCGGCGAAGCGTGTCGGGGTCGAGCCGAAGGGCGTGCGGGTGGTGCGCAAGTCGTAGCGCAATTCGGCAACCAGTTCGGCCACGGCGCGCATGGTGTTGATATTGGAAATGGACACGTTCTCGACCTGCATGGCGACGGTACCGGTGGTGGCGTCGTAGATTTTCACCAGCAGGCCGCCGCCGGGCATGAGGGTGCATTCACAGGCCAAGGGCAGAAACGCGCTTTCCAGGGTCCTGCGCAGTTCCGGGGTAAACAGCATCACACCACCTCCATGTTGATCAGGCCGGGCACCGGTGTGCCTGCCTTTCCGGGCCGATGATGGAGTGTAGGTCGGGATTGACGAGGGCCCGGCTCGCCCAGCGGAAATTGCGGGCTTGATCACAGATTGATCTTGGCGCTGATAGGCAGAACATGCGTGTATAACCCCACGCACGCGTCCAAAGGGCAAACACAGCTTGCAACTGTGGGAGCGAATTCATTCGCGAAGGTTGTACATCCGACGCAGATGTGTTGTCTGCCAAATGCTTTCGCGAATGAATTCGCCCCACAGTTTGGCCAACTGTACGGCTTCTCTAAAACGCCATATCCGTCGTCTGCGCATAAATCGAAAACGCGCCCAGCAAAAACCAGAACCCACTGAACAGCCACGGCGTGCGCATCGAGAACATCAGCGACTTCCGATAGCCCTTCTCGCTCGACTCGTGCTCACTGAACAACGGCGAATCGTCATAGGCCAAGCCCATGGCGGGCTGGCTGTGCAGCAGCTGACTTTGCTTGAAGTGCCAATGATCGATGATCTCGTAGGCCGCGCGAATCCCCGGCCAGGCGTGCATCGAGCTGATCAGCCCCAGGAGCGTCAGAAACGGCGGCACGACCAGGGTGAACAGCTTGCCCCACTCCGGGTTCAAGTTCGCCATCGACGAGGCAAACGCGATCACCAGAAATGACTGGGCCGACAAATAGGCGTTGGTGCGGTTGGACAGGATAGCCGTCTCGTACTGGATTTCCTTTCGGTAGAAATCCAGCCGTTCCTTGGGGGTGCCAAACAGCATCGTCTCGGCGGTTTCGACGTCGGAAATCGGCACGCTGCTGGTGATAATGCCGGGTGACACGGTTTCACGCTTCACAGCCAAAAGCTCCCTGATTCACAACGATAAAAGGCCGGAGCGGACATCGTGTTCGCTCCGGCGCAGATACAGGTTTGTTAACGCAGATCATCGGACAGCGGCGTCGGCTCGTCGGGCGGAGGCACCGGAGTGGCGGCCGGCGGCTCATTCCAGTCCGGGGGACGCGGCGCGTCGGGCTTTTGCCAATCCTCGGGTCGCGCTTCAGCACTCTCCTTTTTGTCCTCCTCGAAGTCTTCGTCATCCTTGGCATCGGGATCGAGGTCCTGATCCGCGGTCGGCAGCTCTTCGGGGCGGGTGATCGGCGTGGTGGGATCGACTGACATAAGCACCTCTCTCGGCTGAGCCCAACGATCGGGCTGTCTCAGGTTCGAAGCAGTCGACGCCCAGAGGTGCCACGAATATGACCAGCGGTCGCCTCTACGGCCGTTGCTTTCATTTCAACGCGCCCGACGCCCGCGCCATGCAGCGCACGCGACGCTCTTCGACCCGTTGCGCGAACCAAGCTGTGGTCAGCTTGCGGGTGATCTTCGGGCTTTCCAGCACAATGCCCGGCAAAATCGCCCGAGGCAGCGGCTTGCCTGCCGCCTTGTCCGCCAGGGCGAACACCTGTTTGTAGAGATCGGTGTCTTCGAACTCAAGCGTCTCGCCTTTTTCCAGCGCGCTGCGAATGGTCGGATTGCGCATGCCCAATTGCGTGTGCAGGCTGCGCACGGCCAGTTCGGTCTGCCCCAGCGAAGGGCCGAAACCGTAGCTGATCAGGTCGCCATCCAGCGCCAGGCGCTTGCCAGTCAAGCGCGCGACTGCACTTTGGAACGCAGCGTTGCGGCTGGCGTACCAACCGGCGTTGAAGTCGGCGAAACGGTAAATCGGCTTGTCGTAGCTGACCGGGTAGCCGAGCAAATGGGCGATGCCGAAATACACCCCGCCACGACGGCTGAACACTTCATGGCGAATCGAATCCTCAACCGGGTAGGGATAGCCCCGCGCCTGCTGTTCGGCGAATTCGATGCTGACCTGCATCGGCCCCGCCGTGTGCACCGGGTTAAAGTTGCCGAACAACGTGCGACCCAAAGGCACCATGCCAATGAAGTCGTCGAAGATCGCACTGAGGTCTTTTTCGGTGCGGGCCGCGCTGAGGCGTTCGTTGTAGGTTTTGCCGGTGGGCGAGCGGATGTCCAGCGCACTGCGCACCAGCAGATTGGGGATGTGGGCCTTGCTGGCGCGACGGTCAATCTCGTCTTGGGCGATCTTGCCCATGCCGGGCACGGCCGGGTCGACCTGATAGTTGGATTCTTGCTCCGCCACCGCCAGCACCGAACAGAGGTTTTCGACAGTGGGGTCGATTTTCTGCGCATCGAACGCGGTGTAGATGTCGGTCGCCCAGCCTTTGCGATCAGGGACGCTGGCGGGCAACAGCCGCACGATTTCGCTGCGCACCACGTCGGGCGGGGGTGGCGGCGCCTGAGTCCGCTGCGAGCCGCACCCGGCCAGCAACGCCAGCAGCAGCGCGGCGGCAAGGCCATGGGCGTGGCGAGTGAGTCCGTTCATGAGCATGAAATGTCGGTCTTCCAGAAGAGAGCTGTCGCGTTGGACAGCGCGGGGCGTCGAGTGACTCATGATTCAACCACGGGATGACACCCCCTGCGAGCCAACGCCGTATTTGGTGCGGTATTCGCTGGGAGCCAGTCCTGTGATTTTTCTGAAGGTCGAGCGGAAAGCCGCAGGGTCCTGATAGCCCACGGTCCAGGCGATGTGGTCGACCGTGGAGGTGGTGAATTCCAGCATCTCCCGTGCCTTGCCCACTCGCAGATGCTGGCAATACTCGGTGGGTCTCAGGCCCGTCGCGGCCCGAAAGCGTCGCAGAAAAGTGCGCTCCTCCAGCCCGGCGCGCCGCGCCATCTCATCGACCGACACGTCCACCGCACCGACGCTTTGCAGCCAATGCTGGACCTTCAACACCGAGGCATCGCCGTGGTTCAGAATCGGCGCAAAGTTGCTGCCGTATTCCTGCGCGCTTTCGCTGTGTTCGATCACCAGAAAACGTGCCGTCCGGGAGGCGATCCCAGGGCCGAGCAATCGGCTCACCAGACGCAACCCCAGGTCGGACCAGGCCATCAGCCCCGCCGTGGTGATGATGTCGCCGTCGTCGATGATGGGCTTGTCGACATTCACCTTGATGTTGGGAAAGCGTTCACTCAAAGGACTCGCCTGACTCCAGTGGGTGGTCGCGGCACGACCGTCGAGCAGCCCCGTCTGCGCAAGGACAAAAGCGCCCAGGCACACCGTGCCGATGGTCGCTCCGGCCCCATGCTGGGCCAGCACCCAGCGCGAAAGGCCGTCCATGGCCTCCGTTCCCGGTAGCCCCATCAACGAGGGCGGAATCAGCACGGCGGCCAACGGTCCCTGCCCGTCCGAGGCAAACGTCTCAAACACCCGCTGCGGTTCGCATTGCGCATCAACCTGCCAGTGACTGACCCGCAGCCGTGGCAGTTGCGAAGACTGCTGTTCGTCGGCCATGCGGTTGGCGACTTCGAACAGGTCGGTCAGCCCATGCACCGCCGCCATTTGCGCGCCGGGGTAAATCAGCACCCCGATGTCGGCCACCGCCCGTTCAACGCTCATTGTCAGTTTTCCCTCGCCATATGTCGGTGCTGACAATCCTCCTGCGCGACAGAGAGGTCAATACTGAACGCCACATCACACACATCCCACCGAGGAAACAGACATGTCCCACACAGCACTCATCGTCGTCGACATCCAGAACGATTATTTCCCTGGCGGCAAATGGCCGCTGACGGGTGCCGATGCCGCCGTCGACAACGCCGCCCGTGTCGTTCAGGCGAGCCGTGATGCAGGCCACCCGGTGATCTTCGTGCGCCACGAATTCACCAGCACCGACGCCCCGTTTTTCGTGCCGGGCTCGGAGGGCGCGCAGTTGCACCCCAAAGTGGCGAATCAGGGGCAGGAGTCAGTGGTGCTCAAGCATTTTCCCAATGCCTTTCGCGAGACCGGCCTGAAGGCGCTGCTGGACGAACAGGGGATCGAGGACTTGGTGGTGATCGGCTCGATGAGCCACATGTGCATCGACGCTACGGTTCGTGCAGCAGCGGATCTGGGTTACAAGGTCAACGTCATCCATGACGCCTGCGCGACCCGCGACCTGGAATTCAACGGCACGACCGTCCCTGCCGCACAGGTGCATGCAGCGTTCATGTCAGCGTTGGGGTTTGCCTATGCGGAGGTCATTTCGACTGAGGCGTTTTTAGGCTGAGGCGGTAGGCCTTCTCGCTGCCGTCGTAACCTCCGGCGTCTCCTACGAGATCAGTGTCGAACTCAAAATGTGTGATCGACGCTGAATGGCAAAACAGCATCAGGCCGAACATGCAAATTCGACGCAGAATCGGTGGCAGACGCCGGAGGTCACGACGGCAGCGAAGCTGATCGCGCAGACCTTCTCTACCACCTGGCCAGCGACAAACGGCCCTTGATTCACCGGAGCACAACGGTACGATTGCAGGACGTTGTACGATGACGTATAACGAACGCTTCGTATTGAGTTGCTTTCCAACGTAAATCACGAGCCTCTAATAAAAATGAACACACACACGATTTTCCGCCTTGCATCCCACGTTGGCTGGGCCTTTACGCCCGACCGCTCTTCTCCCAATCAGTCTCCCAATCCGTCTCCCGGCACAGCATAGCCCTGGGCAGGTTGAATCTGCCTTTTCTACATTCGGCTTTGAATCAGCCCTGTCGTCCTACAACGACCTGTGACTGTGTAGCCCACTCACGCCCGCATTACCTTCCACGCGCCCTGAAAAAGGGGAACGGAGCGAACATGGACCCAAGAATAACAATCATCCTGTGCTTGACCGCCGGCTACTTCGTGGTCATGTCCTACATCGGCTACAGCGTGCGCAAACACGCGAAAAGCAGCGACGGTTTCACCGGTGGCGGCCGCAGCTTTCCACCCTTTTTGATCGGTGCCCTGCTGCTCTCCGAGTTCATCGGCAGTTCAGTGAGCATCGGTACAGCACAAAAGGGTTTTGAAGCCGGGATTTCCGCGGCCTGGAACTTGGTCGCGCTGTCCCTCGGCTTTCTATTGCTGGCCTTGGTACTGGCGAAGAAATACCGCGAGACCGGCCTGAACACGATCTCCGGCATCCTCGCGCAGAACTACGGCCAAGGCACACGCTACGCCGCTTCGGTGCTGACCATCTGTGCGCTGAGCATCGTTTCCGTGGCGCTTTACGCCAGCGGCGGCGCGGTGTTGGCGGCGGTGCTGAACATCGACAAGACCCTCGCGATCCTGTTGGTGGGCGTGATCACCGTGTTCTATGTCAGCGTCGGCGGCATGCGCTCGGTGGTCTACACCAACTTCGTGCACGCCGTGATCAAATACATCGGCATTGCCCTCGCGCTGGCGTTCGCCCTGAGTGCAAGCGGTGGCATCGGCGCGCTGCAAGCCAAGCTGCCTGCGACCATGTTCGATTTCACCGGCGTGGGCTGGGGTCAGATCTTCGCGTGGATGATCGGCGGTGTTGGCTCGATCTTCGCCACTCAGTACGTGATTCAAGCGCTGGTCAGCACCAAGGACGAAAAGACCGCCAAGCGCGCCTGCTTCTATGTGTCTTCGCTGATGATTCCTTTCGGCCTGATGGCGGCGCTCATCGGCATGTGCAGCGCCTACTTGTACCCCGGCATCAAATCCATCGACGCCTTCCCCGCGCTCATCGCCCACATGCCGACCTTCTCGGCGAGCCTGGTGGTGATCGGTCTGGCGGGCGCGCTGTTCGGTGGTATCTCGGCCAACACCCTCGCCTCCGCAACACTGGCGATGAAGGACTTCTATGACCCGTTCTTCAACAAAGAGAAAAATGACCGTAAATCGGTGGTGTTCATTCGTCTGGCAATTATCGTCATCGGCTTTCTGCCGTTGATCCTGGCGCTGTTCGCCGACAAGATTCTGCTGATCGCCTTCCTCGGCAAAGCCCTGCGGGCCACGCTCGCGGTGATCGTGCTGATGTGCTTCTACGCGCCAAAATTCGGCAGCGGTCGCGGCGCACTGGCAGGCGTGATCCTGTCGGTGTTCTCGACCATCGGCTGGTTTCTGGCGGGCAATCCATACGGCATCGACAGTTCATACTTCGCGCTTTTCGCCCCGCTGCTGACGATGGCCATCGCCGAACTGCTCAAAACCGGGCGTTCCGAACCGCAACCTGTGTTAAACAAGAACGGCTGAAACGTTTTTCGATGCTGTCACCCAGGCGCGCCTCGGTCAGAGGGCGCGCCGCAAGGAGGAAACAATGAGCGACAAGAAAGCCGACGTGCTGGTCTGGGGTCCGGTGCATGCCGCACTGACGCAAGACCTGGAACGTGACTTCACCGTGCACAACCGCTGGGAGATCAAGGACATCGACGCCTGGGCCGCTGAGCATGGCGCCAAGATTCGCGGCGTGGTCACCAGCGGCGTCTACGGCACCGACAACGCGTTGCTCGACAAGCTGCCAAACCTGCAAGTGGTCAACAGTTTTGGCGTGGGGTACGACCCTATCGACACCGCCTACCTGGCGAAACGCGGCATCCCACTGAGTAATACCCCCGATGTCCTGAACAATGCCGTGGCCGAAACCGCCTTGGCCCTGATGCTGGCCGTATCCCGTCGTATCGGTGAAGCCGAGCGCTTCGTGCGGGCCGGCAAATGGCTAAACGCCAAACTGCCGCTGGGCAACAGCCTCAATGGCAAGACCTGCGGCATTGTCGGCCTCGGCAAGATCGGTAAGACGATTGCCAAACGCGCCGCTGCATTCGACATGGACATCGCCTATTACCGTCGTGGTCAGGCCTATCCGGATGTTTCCTACACCCACTACGGCAATCTCATCGAGCTGGCCAAGGCGTCGGATTATCTGATCCTGATTGTGCCGGGCGGGGCTGACACGCAGCACATGGTCAACGCCGAAGTATTGAAAGCCCTGGGGCCGAAATCCTTCCTGATCAACGTTGCCCGTGGTTCTGTGGTCGATGAGAAGGCGCTGGTCGCGTCGTTGCTGGAGTCGGGCATCGCGGGCGCAGGTCTCGACGTGTTCGAAGACGAGCCCAATGTTCCAGCCGAGCTGCTGACCCTCGACAACGTGGTCCTGACGCCGCACATCGGCAGCGGCACACACGAAACCCGTCAAGCCATGGCCGATCTGGTTTTCGCCAACGTCAGCGGTTTCTTCGACGAAGGTAAGCTAGTGACCCCGGTTTCTGTGTAAACCGGCCGCTGTTGCTACAAGGCCTACAGCCCAGTGCGTGATCATATTCGCCTTGGTCTGTAGGCCGATGCCTGCATGACCGTAGGTCAGTGTTCCCCCCTCCCCGCCAACTTTTCTGGATAATGCCGGTCCAACCGCCCCGAACATGAACACGGGAGAATCCTGTTTGAACATTGCAGGCGTCATTTTCGACTGCGACGGAACCCTGGTGGACAGCGAACGGCTGGCTGCGGGGCTTTTGCGCGACATATTGCAGGAACACCGGGTCACCCTGACCCTTGATGAAGTGCTGGAACGCTTCCGTGGCGTGCAATTCGCGCTGTGCATGGAAGGCCTGTGCCGCGATTACCCGTGGCTGCCCAACCTCGAAATCGTCAACAGTTTCCGGGCGCGCACCCTCCCGCTGTTGCAGGCTGAACTCGAAGAAATGCCCGGTGCGGTGGACTTCGTGCGCAGCCTGTCCCTGCCCAAATGCGTGGCATCGAACGGCCCGCGCAGCAAGATCGAAACCTGCCTGAGCACGGTCGGCCTGCTGGACGTGTTTCATGGCCTGATCGTCAGCGCGTACGAAGTGGATGCGTGGAAACCGTCGCCCATTCTTATCGAGCATGCGGCCGATTTGCTGGGCCTGAAACCGGAGGAATGCCTGTTGGTGGAAGACAGCATCCCCGGCGTCATGGCAGGGCTCGGCGCGGGGGCTCAAGTGGCCGGGTATGGCGACACGGATTTCTCGGACTTCGAAGACCACGTCAATTTTCACCCGGTGAAAAACTTCGGTGAGCTGCGGGAATTGGTGCAGCGGATCAGCTAAGCACTTCCGAAGTGCTATGCAAATATCTTCTGTGGGAGCGAATTCATTCGCGAAGCGGTGGTTCAGGCGATGGAAAGGCGTCGGCAATGCCGCCCGCTCGCGAATGACTTCGCTCCCACCGCTACATCGGCACCTGAGAGAACGATCGCGGTCCGGCCTTTTCGGTCACCCGGATGCCTCAGAACCCCCTCATCCCTTCAATCGGCCCTTGTTGATTGTCGCGGAACTCGATACTGTACATAAAACCAGTATCGAGAAATCCCATGCAGCTGATCGACAAGCTCAGCATCCTCGCTGACGCCGCCAAATATGACGCTTCCTGCGCCAGCAGTGCCGCGCCCAAGCGCAGTTCCGAGGGCAAATCCGGGATCGGTTCCAGTACCGGCATGGGCATTTGTCACAGCTACACGCCTGACGGGCGCTGCGTCTCGCTGCTGAAAATCCTCCTGACCAACTTCTGCCTTTACGACTGCCAGTACTGCGTCAATCGCCGCTCCAGCGACGTGCCCCGCGCACGGTTCAGCCCGGAAGAGGTCGTGACCCTCACCCTGGATTTTTACCGCCGCAACTGCGTCAGCGGGCTGTTCCTCAGCTCCGGGATCATTCGCTCGGCGGACTACACGATGGAGCAACTGGTGCGCGTCGCCAAACTGCTGCGCGAGGAACACGAGTTTCGCGGTTACATCCACCTCAAGACCATTCCCGAAGCCGACCCGGCCCTGATCGAGGAAGCCGGGCGTTATGCCGACCGCTTGAGCGTGAACATTGAGCTGCCCACCCAACTCGGCTTGCAAACACTTGCCCCCGAGAAGGAAATGGGCTCGATCAAGCAGGCCATGCAGACCATTTATACCGGCCAGCAGACCATCCTGAACGAGCCCAAGGGCCCGCGTTTCACCCCGGCCGGGCAAAGCACACAGATGATTGTCGGCGCCGATGACACTGACGACAGCACCCTGCTGCACACTGCTGAATCCTTGTATGGCGATTACCGGCTCAAGCGCGTCTATTACTCGGCCTTCAGCCCCATCCCCAACAGCCCGAAAAGCGTGCCTTTGGCGGCCCCGCCGCTGATGCGCGAACACCGGCTGTATCAGGCGGATTTTCTGCTCCGGGGTTACGGCTACAGCGCCAACGAGCTGCTGAGCGGACCGGGGCACCTGGCGCTCGACATCGATCCGAAGCTGGCCTGGGCCCTGGAACACCGCGATATTTTTCCGCTGGACCTCAACCGCGCAGAACCGGCGATGATCGCGCGCATTCCCGGCATCGGTATCCGCACCACCAAGCGCCTTGTCGAACTGCGTCGCCAACGGCGGATTCGCTATGAAGACTTGACCCGCCTGCGCTGCGTGCTGGCCAAAGCCAAGCCTTTCATCATCACCAGCGATTACCACCCCCGACAGGCAGAAAGCTCCAGCGTCATGCTGCGCGAGCAATTGCGCGACCGCCCGCAGCCTCAACAGATGGCGCTGTGGGCATGATCATTCTCGATTGCGACGACCTGTTCGAGACCTGGCGACAGCAAGCCCGCTGGCTGCTCAGTCATCAGATCAATCCGGATCAGGTCAGTTGGACTGTACGCGAAGAGGCGGACCTGTTTGCCAGCGAACACGACTACCCTGATCACCCCGGCCCGTTTCAGGCGCGGGTGCCTTTGGAGCTGATTGAACTGCTGCAAAACGCAGCGCAATATCGCGGCGAACAGCGCTGGAGTGTGTTGTATGAGGTGTTGTGGCGCGTCGTTCATGGCGACCGCACGGCGATGCTCGCAGGCGACAAGCTGGGCAGCGAGCTTCACCGGAGACTGAAGCAGGTCAGCCGCGAAGCCCATCACCTGCATGCGTTTCTGCGCTTTATCGCCTTGCCCGTCGATCCGAACCCGAAGGACTTAGCCGTCAAGGCAGCACTGCTGGAAACCCGGTCATTGCCGGAATACGTGGCGTGGCATGAACCCGCCCACGACATTTTGCGCACCGCCAGCGAGCATTTCATCGGCCGTCTGGGCCGTCATCGCTGGATGATCGCGACGCCCCAGGACGGCGTGTTCTACGACGGTCAGCAACTGATCCATAAGCGCCAATGCCCCGAAGCCTGGCAAGCGTTGGCGGGCAACGCCGACGATCCCCACGGCGAGCTGTGGTTGACCTATTACAGCCACATCTTCAACCCCGCGCGGCTCAACCCCAAGGTCATGCAGGGCCACCTCCCTGCCCGCTTCTGGAAAAACCTGCCCGAAGGCCCACTGATCCCCGCATTGATCAGCGAGGCACGTACGGGGAAGCAGCGGGACGGTCAAGCGAGGAAGATTGGGGAGCGTCAGGGGAAAGTGATCAGAGCGAGATAGGCGCTGGATGCGATCCAACTGTCGGAGCGAATTTATTCGCGAATGGCCTTCACAGACGATGCATCATCAGCGTCTGGCCAATCTTTCGTGAATGAATTCGCTCCCACAGTAGAGTCCGCGTCTGCTCGCATTTCGCGGCGCAGGGATACATCTGTGGGAGCGAATTTATTCGCGAATGGCCCTCACAGACGATGCATCTCCAGCGTCTGGCCAATCTTTCGCGAATGAATTCGCTTCCGCAGGGGCCCTTGAACGCGCAAGTGGGCGTTAATGCACCGCCGCCTGCTGCATGCCTGCCGTGCTCAACGGCGTACCCAGAGTCGAACCGAAGAACTCCACCGCCTCACTGCTCAAATTGCGATGAATGTCTTCGCGGTCCACGCCCACGGCGTCGGTGCACAGCCCCGGCTGGGTGGCGCGCTGCATGTCGTCACACGGCGCCATGAACACGAAGTGCCCTGCCCCGGCCAACAGCTTGAAGTTCGACACGTCCGGCAGCTTGCGCGCCAGCGCTTCGGCATTTTTGTCGATGGCCAGCAGCTCATCGCCATCGCCGCTATACAGCAACACCGGCACGTGCACATCCGCCAATGTCTGACGCCCGAACATGATGCCCAGGGGTGCCATCAACATCAGCGCGCCGACGCGAGGGTCCGCCTGGGCATGCAAGTCCTCACGATCCACCAGCAATTCGCCTTGAGTCTTGCAGGCGTCAATGTCTTGCGGACGCTCGACACAGTACTGGCGAAGGCGTTTGAGGTCAGGTTTGGCCCCCGCGAGAATCAACGCGGTCTCGCCCCCGGCGGAATAGCCGATGACGCCCACGCGGCGGGCGCTGATGTAAGGCGAAAGCATCGGGTCAAGCAACGCCGCGCTGATCGCTTCCGAGATCTGCAACGGTCGCCCATACAGATTGCTCAGGCTGCCAAGGCGGCTGTGATCGAGGTAGTTATCACCGGGGTGAAAGACCGCCACCACCACGAAGCCTTTACGGGCCAAAGACGTGGCCAGGTCGTGTTGAGCGAGTGGAGTGCCGGTGTTGCCGTGTGACAGCATAAGCATCGGGAACCGGCCCATGGCGATGGTCGCGTCCTCGGTGGCCCGGATCGGATAGCCCTGAACCCGGGTTACGCTGTCCGGGTCGGTGGACGGATAAAAGGCGTAGGCGTGCATCGGCTGGGAATCCAGCGGATCGAGAAACGTCAGCTCATGAAAGCCGACGCTCCAGTTTTCCGATTCACTGGCCTGCACTGAAATCAGGCCGCTGAACAGGCTAATCACCATCACTGCACAAAGACGCATCATCGCAATGCCCCTCACCTTCTCAATCCGTGGCCGTCGAATCAGACCCGATGGGCCTGAACTCCTTGTAAACCGCAGCCTGTCGCTATCTGACCGGTAAAGATCGATAACATTCGGTGCGATGCTTAGATCGATATTGCACAAGGCGGGCCAAGCTCGGAAATATGAGAAAAGCTGGCCATTTGTAATCAATAAGCGGCCGGTTACGGCAATTTTAGCGCTATCCGGAGAAGCTTACCCGCAAAGAAATCGCAAAGTCTGTCGCCCGGCTGAACGCGCGTGATTCCACCAGGCCTGAAACGACAAAAGCCCCGGCATCGATGGGATGACGGGGCTTTCGACAGCGTTGTGGCAGCGGACAAGCGGCGTCCGCGATCGAGGAGTTACGCGAACAGCGTTTCTTCGATGTGCTTCTGGGCGGCAGTCAGTGCGGCGGCACGAGGCTCGTCGCCATAGGCCAGGCCGTGAGCGGTGACGAATTCCAGGTCAGCAACGCCCAGGAAGCCGAACAGCACCTTGAGGAGCGCGTCATGGCCTACACCGGTAGGTTGACCCACGTGCAGGCCGCCCGACGTGGAAACGATGATGACTTTCTTGCCTTTGCACAGACCTTCGGGACCGGCTTCGGTGTAACGGAACGTGCGGCCGGCGACAGTGATACGGTCGATCCAGGCTTTCAGTTGGCTTGGGATGGTGAAGTTGTACATCGGCGCGCCGATGACCACGACGTCAGCCGCCAGGAATTGCTGCAGGGTCGCTTCGTTGGTGTCCACTTCCAGGTTCTGAGCGGTGTCGCGGCCCTCAGCCGGTGTGCCCGCAGCGGCCAGCGCCGCGCCGGAGAAGTGACCCAGTGCTTCGCTGGCCAGATCGCGATAGACCACGTCGGTGCCAGGGTGAGCGGCGACGTAGGATTGAACGACGCTGCGGCTCAATTGGCGCGAAGCGGAGTGATCGCCGAGGATGCTGGAATCGATGTGCAAAAGAGTCATGAATGTGCTTCCTGAGTGGGAATCGCCGCTTGGCGATCAAGTGACGATAATCCTACCCGGTAAGCCAATGGCTGATTAGTCGGCAAAAATGCGATAGTTCGTCCCACTCACAGGACAATCGAGTTCATCATGCAAGATCTCAACGACCTTTATTACTTCGCCAAGGTGGTCGAATGCGGCGGTTTCGCGGCAGCCGGGCGTGCGCTGGGTATTCCCAAGTCGCGCTTGTCACGGCGGATTGCCGAGCTGGAAATGCGCCTCAACGCCAGCCTGCTGCAGCGCACCACCCGCAAACTGGCGCTCACGGCGGTGGGCGAACGTTACCTGCAACACTGCCAGGCGATGCTGCTGGAGGCTGAAATGGCCGATGAGGCGGTGGCGTCGCTGTCGGCCGAACCGAGGGGGCGCCTGCGGGTGTCCTGCCCGGTCGGCATGACCCACTGGAACCTGAGCAACGTGGTCACGGAGTTTTTGGCGCGCTACCCCCAGGTCCAGCTGGAGCTGCTGCTGGTGAACCGTAGGGTCGATCTGGTCAATGAAGGCATCGACGTCGCCCTGCGCGTGCGCGACATCGGTGATGAAGACCCGAACCTCATCGTCCGTCAACTGGTGCCGGCGTTTGCAGCGCTGGTCGCCTCTCCTTCGCTGATTGCTGGAATGGACATCCGCACCCCCGACGACTTGAGCGCCCTGCCTGTGCTGGGCGCCATCGAGGCCGACCGCAAGGTGCACTTCCTGCTGATTCACGAAGACGGCCGTCGCCAGGAAGTGGTGCTCGACGCGCGACTGGCCGTGGATGATTTCAACATCCGCAAGGCGGGCGCACTGGCAGGGCTGGGCATGACCATGCTGCCGATGATGAATTGCAAGGACGCCCTGGCCGACGGGACGCTGGTGCGGTTGCTGCCGGACTGGTCCATGTCGACCGGCAACCTGCAGGCGGCCTACACCCAGCGACGGGGCGCGTTGCCCGCCGTGCGCGCATGGCTCGACCACGTGACCGAGGGTTTCAGCCAGTTCGCCTCGGCGTGCCCATGAGCCAATCCTGACGTTTCTGGCGGTTCACGTCAGATTCAGCGGCGCGGCGCCGGTGAAATGTCGGTACAGCACGACAGAACGGAGCATCACCGTCGCCCGGCGCTCATAGGCACTGGGCGCGCACTTGGCGTATTCCTCCAGCTCACGCCGCACCCGACCCTCGACGTCAGTGGCCGGGGTTTTCACGGCACGATCGGCGCAGGCCGGCAGGGAGTTGCGCAGGCGCACGTTGACCAACAGCTCTTCCGCCGCACCCTCGCCCGCAGGCACGGCAGCAAGGCTTCTGGTCCAGTACTTTTCCAGCCAGCTCTGAAACAGCCAGCGTTGCCCGGCCTTGGTGCGCAGCGCCGCGCGGATGAAGGTCCGGAACGTTTGCCAGTCCAGGGACGTCAGCGACGGGTTGCGGTACTTGTCGCAGTAGCTGGGGTAATGGGGGTTTGAAAAGTGCTTGAACGCGGCGCCTTCCAGGTCCGCCTCGATCTGCACCGGCGCACATAAACCCGCTGCTCGAAGCTGACCATAAACGCCGACCCCTTCGGCCGGGTACAGCGCGGGGTCCGCAAGGCGCAGGAGCGCGACCTTGTGTTCGGCGGGCACCAGCCCGGACTGGGCGACGTAGGTGATGAACTCCAACAGATCGCCCTGATCCATGTGAGCAATGCCCACCCCACCTACGCCATAGCTCATGAGGTGCTTGCCGGTGTTGGCGCTGGTCTGTGACTTCCAGTCATTCTGCACCGGGTCGGGGGGCAGGCCCGAGGGATCGTCGATCCCCCATTGTGCGACGCCAAGGGTCAAGGCAATCAGCCCTAATCCTTGTTGCGCCGTGGAATTCTGAGGGTTGTCGCGATAATCGAGCATCAGCGTTTTGACGAACCCGACGTCCAGGGTTTCCCCCTGAATGTTGTCGTCCGCCGACGGCGACCAGCCCCCTCGTTCGAGAATGTGTTCGATGGCCGCATCCGGCAGCCCGGCAGCTTGAGCGTGGCCGTCGCCCCCCGCCAGCAGCTCCGGCCATGTCGTCCAGTTAAAACCCACTGCGGCACTGGCCGCGCCCGGCAGGCACAGCGCTGCGCCACCCATCAGAAACCCACGACGTGTAAGAGGCATTGCGGTATCCCCCAAATTCACACTGATTCTGTTAAAACGTGCACCGGCAGAAGTTTTTCTACAGGAAGCCTATGGATATCGAAGACGTTTCCGCCTTTTGCCTGGCATTGCCCGGCGCAAGGGAGGACTACAAATGGGGTGGCGTGCGGGTGTTCTCCATCGCCGAGACCAAGATGTTCGCGGTCATGGGGCTGGCGGGGAACGACCTGGCGTTCAAGGTCGGCCCGGACCTGTTTTTGGGTTACGTCGACCGACCCGGCGTGCGCCCTGCGCCCTACCTCGCACGCGCGTACTGGATCACCCTGTCGCATCCCTACCCCATGGGTGATGAAGAATTGCGTGAATTATTGACCCGCTCTCACCAATTGGTGGTGAGCAAATTGCCGAAACGGCGGCAGGTCGCGCTCAAGCTCTGAACGCCCTCGACCGCGTTGTCAGTACAGGTGCCGGACCAAAAAACGTCCGCCCATCAGCACCCGGTCGACCCAGAACAATTCGTGCAGCAGCACGATCAGCCAGAACACCGCCTGATAGGACACTTTGCGTGTCTTGTGGCGGAACAGTTGCTGTGCGATCAATGCGCCCGGCCAACCGCCCAGCAGCTCGACGCCGTGCAGGACTTTCTCCGGTGTCCGCTGGCCTTGAGTGCGGGCCTGTTTCTTGTCGTAGCCGTACAACGCAACCGCCAGCAGGCTCATGAGCGAATAGACCGCCAGCGGCCACCACGATCCGCCGCGCACGCCCGACACGATCAGGCCGTACAGCGGCAAGGCGCACAGCACGGCCAGGACCGGCAGCTTGAATTTCAGCCCGCGAACCGGGCCGTTGTCGTTGCGACGGGAGACGTCGGGTTTGACGCGTTGGTTCACCGCATCAGCCCTGCACGCTGGACCAATCGACCCAACCGAATACCCAGGTCGCCAGAATCAGCAAACCAAACGCGATCCGGTACCAGGCAAACACCGCATAACTGTGGGTCGCGATGAACTTCAGCAAGGCACGCACCGCGATCATCGCGAAGATGAACGAGGTGATGAATCCGACGGCGAATACCGCGAAGTCATCGGGCTGGAACAGGTTGCGGTATTTGTAACCGGAGTACAGCGACGCGGCGATCATCGTCGGCATGGCGAGGAAGAACGAAAACTCCGTCGCCGTTTTGCGCGACAGGCCGAACAGCAGGCCACCGATGATCGTCGAGCCGGAACGCGAGGTGCCGGGAATCATCGCCAGACACTGTGCGAAACCCACCTTGAGCGCGTCGGACCATGTCATTTCATCAACGGTTTCAGCGTGCACTTCGTGCTGGCGGCGTTCAGCCCACAGCATGATGAAACCACCAATGACCAACGCCGCCGCCACCGTAATGGGGTTGAACAGGTATTCATGGATCAGGTCGGAAAACAGCACACCCAGTACCACCGCCGGCAGTACGCCGATGATCAGATTCACGGTGAAACGGCGGGCCTGGGGCTGGGTCGGCAGGCCGGTGACGACCTGGAAAATCTTGTGCCGAAACTCCCACATCACCGCCAGGATCGCCCCCAGCTGGATGATGATGTTGAAGGCCATTGCCCGTTCGCCGCCGAAGCCGATCAGGTCGGCGACGATGATCTGGTGCCCGGTGCTGGAGATCGGCAAGAACTCCGTCAACCCTTCCACGACACCCAGTATTAACGCCTGTGCGGCGGTCCAAAGATCCATCATTCCCCCAGAGTGGAGCCTGCTCGTGGCAGGGCTCTCTTGATATGTTTCCAGCACTGTTCAGGACACGATAAACGGTCCGATGTAAAAACAGCATCAACAGTCAAGATCGCGGCTCGAACACGCGAGCGGCGCGATCCTAACAGACCTTCACGACGAACGCTCTAGCCCGGATACGGGTGCGCAATCTTTCATGTGGAGGGGCAGTAAAGTGCATCTGACCGGTTGCTGGCGGGTCTTTGCCCGCCTTGAAATCTGCGCGCCACAACGGTCCTCAAACCGCTTACAATCGCAGGCCTTTTTTCTCTCTTCCCCTTTCCCTTCGCAGGAGTCTCCATGTCCGGGCTTGAACTGTTCGCCGCAGCACTCGGTGTCATTGCCGTCTGGCTGACAGTCAAACAAAACCCCTGGTGCTGGCCGATCGGGCTGGTGATGGTGCTGCTGTACGTCTGGATCTTCTTCGACGTGAAGCTGTATTCCGACATGCTGTTGCAGGGTGTCTATGCCGTGTTGCAATTGTATGGCTGGTGGCAATGGACCCGTCGCGGCGCCGTCGCCGAAGGCCGCCAGGTGACGGCACTGGGCGGCAGCGCGTTGGCCCTGAGCCTGGCCATCGGCGCGGTGGTCAGCCTTGCATTGGGGGCCGCGATGGCGCACTTCACCGACGCGGCGCAGCCGTGGCTCGACGCCGCCCTCACCGGCTTCAGCCTGGTGGCGCAGGTGTGGATGGCCCAGAAGCGCGTGCAATGCTGGCCGCTGTGGATCGTGCTGGATGTCATTTTCGTCGGGCTGTTCCTTTATAAGGCGCTGTACCTGACAGCAGCGTTGTACGCCCTGTTCACCCTGCTGGCCGTGCAAGGGTGGCGCGACTGGCGAGCCGACCCGGCGCTGGTGCGCTGATCATCATGAAAGTTCTGGTATTGGCAGGCCCCGAATCCAGCGGCAAAAGCTGGCTGGCCGATCATCTTCAACAGCGCTTCGGCGGCGAACTGGTGGGCGAATACGTGCGCCAGTTCATCGATGAGGAACAACGTGAGACCTGTTACGCCGACATCCCGGCGATCGCACGGGGTCAACTGGCGCAGGAAGACGCCGCCCGGGCACGTGCGCCTGAACTGCTGATTCTCGACACGCATTTGCTGAGCAACATCCTGTGGAGTCGCACGTTGTTCGGCGACTGCCCGCCATGGCTGGAACAGGCCCTGCTTGACCGGCACTACGACCTGCATCTGCTGCTCTCCCCCGAAGGCGTGGAATGGATCGGCGACGGCCAGCGTTGCCAGCCCTCGCTGGCCGAGCGTCAGGCATTCTTCGACGCCAGCCGGGAATGGCTGGACCGGCACGGCCAACGCTATGAAGTGATCGGCGGCAGTTGGAGCTACCGCAGGGACAGGGCGGTTGCGGCGTTGGAGCGGTTGTTGAACGGCTGATTCCGGTGGTGGCAGCAACCTGAGTTACCAAGTCGAACACCCTCCCACAGGACTTCGTGATCACCTTCACATCCGCGCCCGACGCGATCCCTACTGTGGGAGCGAATTCATTCGCGAACGGGCCGTACATTCAACACAGATGCGTCGTCCGTACCACCGCTTTCGCGAATGAATTCGCTCCTACAGATGATCCCCGTCACGCCAAGGCCTTCGGGCGTAACGGGGCTTGATTCCAACCCCTACTGTCAGGCCACTCACCGAATCTGATGCTTATGCAGCAACCGGTAAAACGTCGGCCGTGAAATCCCCAGGACTTTCGCCGCCACGCTGAGGTTGTCGCTGTGGCGTGTCAGCACGTCACACAGCGCCTGACGCTCCGCCCGGCATTTGTATTCGTCCAGCGTGCCCATGCTGGAGCTGATTTCCTCTTCCCCCAGCAACCCGAGGTCGAACGCTTCGATCTGCCGCCCTTCCGCCAGCACCAGCCCGCGTCGCACGCGGTTTTCCAGCTCGCGAACGTTGCCGGGCCAATCATGCTTGCCCATGGCGACCAAGGCGTCCTGGCTGAAATTACGCGGACGTCGACCGGTTTCCTGGCTGTAGAAATGCGCAAAATGGTTGGCCAGCAACGCCAGATCACCATGCCGCTCCCGCAGCGGCGCCGTGCCGACTTGCAGCACATTCAGCCGGTAATACAGGTCTTCACGAAACCGCTTCTTGCGAATGGCGGCCTCAAGGTCCACATGGGTCGCGGCGAGAATCCGCACGTCCACCGGAATCCGCTCGCCTCCCGTTTCGACATGACGCTCCTGCAAAAAACGCAGCAGATTGGCCTGGACGTCCAGCGGCAGGTCACCGATCTCGTCGAGAAACAGAGTTCCCCCATTCGCGGCCTCGATCCGACCGGGCTTGCGTTGCACGTTGCCGTTGGGGCCTTCGGATTCGTAGCCAAACAGCTCCGCCTGCAATTGATGCTCGGCGATGGCGCCACAGTTGATCGAGATGAACGGCTGGAGCCGTCGCTGGGATTGCATGTGCAGCGTGCGCGCCACCAATTCCTTGCCGGTGCCGGTTTCGCCGCGGATCAACACCGGCGATTCAGTCGGCGCC
The DNA here is from genome assembly GCF_057128705.1 of Pseudomonas salicis. Lineage (NCBI taxonomy): Bacteria > Pseudomonadati > Pseudomonadota > Gammaproteobacteria > Pseudomonadales > Pseudomonadaceae > Pseudomonas > Pseudomonas salicis. The sequence goes on along the minus strand of NZ_JBSKHU010000001.1, from coordinate 393,900 downwards.
AACTTGGTCAGCAGGCGACGCAGCTCGCGAATCGGCCGACTTTCCCCGAGCATTTCGTGCTCGGCCCCATTCCCGTATCGGGCGCCTTGAGCCCTGAGACGGGCCATGCCATAGGCGCGACCCAGGGTCACCTGCACGCGGGCGACGTCGAACGGCAAGGTGTGGAAATCAAAAAACCATTCGCAGACGAAATCCCCGATCAACTCCCGCCGCAGGTCATCGGCGGTCAGCACAGCGATCCATTCCGTATGGCTGCGGATAATCAGGTCCTTGATGAGCTGAGGCTGCTCGAAATGCTGAGGCATCAAGCGAATCAGGCCGACGTCGCATTGGCGGGACGCGGCGGACGCGAGGGTGCAACTGTCCACTTCCCAGCCGGCTGTACGTAAACCGGGAATCAGACGCAAACATTCCTCGCAGGGTTCGACAATTAACAGGCGGCGGATCGATGCCATTTCATGCATGGGAGATTCCTTGGCGCCAGGATTCAAATAACATTTCAGAATAAAAAAAGTTTTAGAAACAGTGTCTTGGCGACCTCGGTTGTTACATTAGCAAATATTTGACACTCGCTTGGATTGTTTATCTATAAGCCTAAGAACTAAACGCGATTAGCATTGGCGAAATGGCACTAAAAGGGGTATCAGCCGACTGAATCAGGCCTTTAACACCCGTAAACGCCACGAAACACGGACATGCGCCGAAAAATAAATCGGTTCTTATGAAATAATTTGAAAAAAAGCGGCTCATCGTGTGACTCACCCCCCCGCGAAGGTCATCAGTACAAGTACGCACCGCTTGGGACGCCCGCCAACGGTGATTGAACTGATACGGGCACTTTGAGGACTTTCCATGAACGCCCCTTTGCGCTTTAACGATGCTCTCTTGATCGCCGGTCACGCCTTCGAACCTTTCCGTTGCGTCGCCTGGGCACCACAGGACGGTAACGGCGAGTTGAGCCTGACCGTGGTTGATCGCACCAGCACCCGTATTGGCCGCAAACAGATTCCAAGCAGCGCCTACTCCGATCCGAAGCAACTGGCGCAATTTCTTGAACAGGCCCGTGCAGAAATCAGCGACGAAGGCTACTGCCTCGAACCCTGGACCATGCCCGCCTGATCATCGGACGCGGCACTATACGGGCCGCCCTTTAGCTGCTTTTTATAGGGAGCAGCTTCAAGCGTCCGTCAATGCATCGATATGCCGGTATTCGGCGTTCAATTGACGGGCGAGTTCGACGGCCCTTCCCAGCCGGATGGGCCCACGCTCGATGTCGATCAACAGGCTCGGGCAGTGGAAGCCCGTGAGAGGCGGAATGTCCTTCACGCGGCCATCTGTCAGGATCAGCACCCGTTGCGATTCGCCCGGATGACGTTGCTGGCGTTTGCCCAGCCACTGCCCTGCCTCTTCGATGGCCTCGAACAGCGGCGTCCCACCCCCCGCCCCCAACGTTTCCAGCCACGGCTGCAACGCCGAGCCTGCTTTCAGGCCGTGATGCTGCCAGCGCGCCTGCGCACCGCCGGCGGTCAACAACGCCAACCTCGCCCGCTGGCGATACGCGTCATCGAACAGCTGCGCGAGAACGCCTTTGGCGAGGCTCAACGCTTGATGGCGTCGGGTCGAGGCCGAGGCGTCGACGATCACCAGCCACAGGGTCTGTTCACGCCGGGTTCGCGGCTGGCGAACCAGATCGGCGCGGCGCTGGGGGCGGCCTTTCAACAGCGTCGGCAGCCAGGCAATGGCGCCGTCGGTCCCGGAACGGGCAGCACCGCTTTTACCGCCGTTGAGTCGACCCGGTCGGGGGCTGGCATCCGCCCCCGTCTTAAGGCGAGGGCGAATGCCTAGGGCTTTTTTGGCCAGCTGGGCACTTCCCGGCGAGCACCGGTGGCGACAGTCTGGGCGGGCAGTTCACCCCATTGGCCGTCGCCCTGCTCTTTTTGCGTGTGGGGTGCGTGCGCGGGCGCGTCCGGTTGCGAGGCCGCTGGCGACTGGGGTGGCGGAGCCTCACGACGTCGATGGCGCAAGGCGAATTCGGCCACGGCATCGATGTCTTCGTCCGTAATGGCCGAAGCGCCCCGCCATGCCGCATGGGCACGGGCAGCGCGCAGCCAGACGAGGTCCGCCCGCAGCCCATCGACCCCCGCCGCGAAACAGCGCTCGGTGATAGCAGCGAGGCTGACGTCGTCCAGTTCGATGCCCGACAACAGGCCTCGGGCGTTTTCGCAACGGTCTTTGAGCTGTTGCTGTTGGGTTGCCCATTGCTGACAAAACGCTTCAGAGTCCGCGTCGAAGTCCAGCCGACGGCGAATGATCTGGCCACGCTGCTCGGGCAAGGTCTGGCCGCTCAACGCGACGTTCAGGCCGAAGCGGTCGAGCAGCTGTGGACGCAATTCACCTTCTTCCGGGTTCATGGTGCCGATCAGCACGAAGCGCGCCGGGTGACGATGGGAAATACCGTCGCGCTCGACCTGATTAATTCCGCTGGCCGCCACGTCCAGCAGCAGGTCGACCAGATGATCCGGCAACAGGTTGACTTCATCGACATAGAGCACGCCGCCATCAGCCTTGGCCAAGACCCCCGGCGAAAACCGCGCCCGCCCTTCCCCCAGCGCCGCGTCCAGGTCCAGCGTGCCCACCAGCCGCTCCTCGGTCGCACCCAACGGCAGCGTGACGAACTGACCGCTGGCCAACAGGTCAGCGAGCCCACGGGCCAGGGTGGACTTGGCCATACCCCGCGGCCCCTCGATCAACACCCCGCCGATTTTCGGGTCGATGGCGGTCAGGCACAGCGCCAGTTTCAGCGCGTCGGCGCCCACGACGGCGGCCAGGGGGAAATGAGGGGTGTCGGTCATGGTTGGGCTCTGGTCTGATTACAAATAGTCGGTGCGCTAGAAATACCCTGTGGGAATTCATTCGCGATGCGGTCGATCGACCGACACACATGTGGCGAATACACCGACGCCTCGCGAATGAATTCGCTCCCACAGTTTCTGTCCGCGCCCTGCCCCGACCGCTGCGGCGCACAGACGAAAACATCATGTCTCTTCAATATCCAACAACAGGTTTTCCAGCGCCGCGCGGTACTCGCCCGGTTCCTGCCACAACCCGCGCTGCTGAGCTTCCAGCATCCGCTCGGTCATGTCCCGCAGGGCATCGGGGTTGTGCTGCTGGATGAAGTCCCGCGTCGAGGCGTCGAGCAGGTAGGCGTCGGCCAGCAGCGCGTATTGGTGATCGTCGATCAGCTCGGTCGTCGCATCGAACGCGAACAGGAAATCCACGGTCGCCGCCATTTCGAACGCGCCTTTATAGCCGTGCCGTTTGACGCCTTCGATCCATTTCGGATTCGCCGCCCGCGAACGCACCACCCGGTTCAGCTCTTCTTTCAAGGTACGGATTTTCGGCAGGTCTGGCTGGCTGTGGTCGCCGTGGTAGCTCGCCACCTTGTCGCCGCTGAGGCTTTCCACCGCTGCCAGCATGCCGCCCTGAAACTGGTAATAGTCGTTGGAGTCGAGCAGGTCGTGCTCGCGGTTGTCCTGATTCTGCACCACGGCTTGGACCTGGCTCAGGCGTTTGGCGAAGTCGTTGCGCGCGGGGGTTCCTTCATCGGCGGCGCCATAGGCATAGCCGCCCCAGTTCAGGTACACCTCAGCCAAGTCTTGCCGCGTTTGCCACAGGCGGCCGTCAATGGCGTTCTGTACACCCGCGCCATAGGCCCCCGGCTTGGCACCAAAGATGCGCCAGCCAGCCTGTTTCGCCGCCTGTTCGACGCTCAAGCCTTCGCGCTCCAGTTGCTCGCGCTCCTGACGAACGCGGGCGGCAAGCGGATTCATGTCGTCGGGCTCATCCAGCGCGGCGACGGCTTGCACGGCGGCATCAAACAAGCGAATGAGATTGGCGAAAGCATCGCGGAAGAATCCCGACACCCTCAGCGTGACATCCACCCGTGGCCGGTCCAGCAAACTCAGGGGCAAAATCTCGAAATCGTCAACCCGCTGACTCCCCGCCGCCCACACCGGACGCACGCCCATCAGCGCCATGGCCTGGGCAATGTCGTCGCCTCCGGTGCGCATGGTCGCCGTGCCCCAGACCGACAAGCCCAGCTGACGTAAATAGTCACCATTGTCTTGTAAGTGCCTTTCCAGCAAGAGATTTGCTGATTGAAAGCCGATGCGCCACGCGGTCATGGTCGGCAGGTTGCGCACGTCCACCGAGAAGAAATTACGCCCTGTCGGCAGCACGTCCAGCCGCCCGCGACTCGGCGCGCCACTGGGGCCTGCCGGGACAAAACGGCCACTCAGCGCATCCAGCAAGCCTTGAAGTTCAGCAGGCCCACAGCTGTCGAGACGCGGTATTACGACCTGTGCAATTGCATTAACAACTTCGGTTAATTCGTTGTTTTTAAAAGAATAAACTTCTTGAATACCGCTCGTGATCTGCTCAATCAAACACGCTGCATACAGCTCCAGCCGCTCCCGTGTATCCCCTACCGTGCGCCACGGATCATCACTGACTTCATGTAAAACCTGAGGTGTCGGCCCCGCCCACGGCGCACCCAACTCGCAGTCCAACGGGTCAAAACCCAGCGCCAGCGCGTTGCTCAAGGTCCGCAGTAGACTGGCATTCGCCCCCCGGCCATCGCCACGGGGCACCCGCAGGATCGCCACCAAGGTATCAATACGCAGTCGCCCGCTCGGGGATTCGCCAAACACGTGCAGCCCGTCGCGGATCTGCGATTCCTTCAGATCACACAGGTACGTGTCCAGCCGGGGCAACCAGATCGCGGCATCGGCATCGCTGTCGAGGTCTTCGCTCAGCGCCAGTTCCCGGTCGATGTGGGTTTCGCGCACCAGCCTGAGAATATCCTTTTGCAGCTCACGGGCGCGGCGCGGATCGAGCATTTGCGCTTCGTAATACTCGTCCGCGAGCAATTCCAGATTGCGTAATGGGCCGTAGGTTTCGGCGCGGGTCAGGGGCGGCATCAGGTGGTCGATGATGACGGCCTGCGTGCGACGCTTGGCTTGGGCCCCCTCACCCGGGTCGTTGACGATGAACGGATAAATGTTCGGCATCGGCCCGAGGATCGCGTCCGGCCAGCACTGTTCGGACAGGCCGACGCCCTTGCCCGGCAGCCATTCGAGATTGCCGTGCTTGCCGACGTGAATGACCGCGTGTGCGCCATACGCCTTGCGCAGCCAGAAATAGAAGGCCAGGTAGCCGTGGGGCGGAACGAGGTCCGGATCGTGATAAACCGCGCTGTGATCGACGTTGTAGCCCCGAGCCGGCTGAATGCCGACAAAGGTCAGGCCGAAACGCAGCCCGGCGATCATCATTCGGCCGTTGCGACACATCGGGTCGCTCTGCGGTGAACCCCAGCGCTCGATCACGGCGTCGCGATTGGCCTCAGGTAGCGCATCAAAGGCGGCCAGGTAGTCGTCCATTGCCATGCTCTGGTGGCAAGGGCGCTGATCGAGACTGTCCGGGTCGTTGGTGACACCGCCCAGCAAGGCATGAATCAGCGCGGTGCCCGATGCCGGCAAGCCTTCGACGGGATAGCCCTCGTCTTGCAGGGCCTTTAGGATGTTCAGCGCTGCTGCCGGGGTGTCCAGGCCGACGCCATTACCGATGCGCCCGTCGCGGGTCGGGTAGTTGGCCAGAATGAGCGCCACACGCTTGTCGGCGTTGGCCGTGCGCGCCAGCAACACCCAGCGTCGCGCCAGTTCGGCGACAAAATCCATGCGTTCGGGTTGGGCGCGGTAGCAGACCACATCGGACTGACTGCGCTCGCTGTGCCAGGCCAGGTCCTTGAAGCTGATGGGCCGACTGATGATGCGCCCGTCCAGTTCTGGCAGCGCGATGTGCATGGCCAGATCCCGAGCGCCGAGGCCCTGTTCGCTGGCTTGCCATGCGGGTTCGTTGTCCTGGGCGCAGATCGCCTGAATCACCGGAATGTTGCGGCGAAACGGTCGCAGGTGCGGGGCTTCCGGGCTGGATTGGGCGAAACCGGTGGTGTTGAGGATGACTTCGCACTCGGTCTCGTCGAGCCAGTCCTGCACGGCGCTGAGGCACGCCGGTTCCTTCAGGCTGGCCACCGCAATGGGCAACGGGTTAAGGCCCTGGGCCAACAGCCGCTCACAGAACACATCGATGAACCCGGTGTTGGCCGCCTGCAAGTGCGAGCGATAGAACAGCACCGCCGCCACCGGTTGATCGACGTGCCAGTCGGCTTGCCAGTCAGCGAGGTCGGCGCTGGCCTTGCGCGGGTGATAGATGGCCACCCGGGGCAGCGTCTGCGGCTCGTCCCAGACGTAATCGCGATCCAGCCAGCGATTGGCCAGGCAATTGAACAGCTGTAACGCGTTGTGTTTTCCGCCCTGGCGCAGGTAGTGCCAAAGCCGGTCGCGGTCCTCGGCAGGTTCGGTGCTGAGGTCGCTGAGCTCCGGGTCCGGGCGATCGTCGCCAGGCACCAGAATCAGCTTCACCCCGCCGTGCTTTCGAGAGGCCAGCTCCACCAGCCGCTCGACACCGTAGCGCCAGTAGCCGATGCCGCCGTGCAGCGAGATGAGGATGACCTTGGCGTGCTGCAACACCTCTTCGACGTACAGGTCGACCGAGGCGTGGTTTTGCACCTGCATGGGGTTGGCCAGGCGCAGGCTGGGGTAATCGTCCGGCAGTTGCTGCGCGGTTTCCGCGAGCAACGCCAGATGGGAGTCACCGCTGCACAGGATCACCAGATCGGCGGGGGTCTGGCCGAGGTCAGCGATGCTGTCGTCGGGGACGAAGCCGCCGGGCTGGGTGCGCAGCAGGTGCATGGTTAGCCTTTGATCTCAAGCGCGGCGCGCAGCTGGGCTTCCAGCACGGCAGCGTCCAGTTCCTGACCGATCAGCACGAAGTGGCTGACGCGCGCTTCATCGGCTTTCCACGCGCGGTCGAAGTGTTTGTCGAAACGTGTGCCGACGCCTTGCACCAGCAGGCGCATCGGCTTGCCCGGAATCGCCGCGAAGCCTTTGACGCGCAGGATGCCGTGCTGCACGACGGCCTGGGTCAGCGCGTCGAGCAACAGCGCTTCGTCGGCCTGGGGCAGCGAGATGGAAATAGAATCGAAAGCGTCGTGATCGTGGTCGTCGTGGTCATCGCCGTCGTGATGATCATGGTGGGTCTTGCGGCCATCGATGTGCAGCTCGGATTCGGCACCCAAGCCCAACAGCACGCTGATCGGCAGCTGGCCGTTACTGGCTTCGATGACTTTCACCGCAGGCGGCAGTTCTTCGGCGACTTCAGCGCGCACGGCGGCCAAGGCAGCAGCGTCGAGCATGTCGGCCTTATTGAGGATGACAAGGTCAGCGCTGGCCAGTTGGTCGGCGAACAGTTCGTGCAGCGGCGATTCGTGGTCCAGGTTCGGGTCGAGTTTGCGCTGGGCGTCGACCTGATCCGGGAAGGCGGCGAAGGTGCCGGCGATGACGGCCGGGCTGTCGACCACGGTGATCACGGCGTCAACGGTGCAGGCGTTGCGGATTTCCGGCCACTGGAAAGCCTGGACCAGCGGCTTTGGCAGCGCCAGGCCCGAGGTTTCGATGAGGATGTGGTCCAGATCGCCGCGACGAGCAACCAGTTCCTGCATCACCGGGAAGAATTCTTCCTGAACGGTGCAGCACAGGCAGCCGTTGGCCAGTTCGTAGACGCGGCCGTTGGCTTCTTCCTCGGTGCAACCGATGGTGCATTGCTTGAGGATTTCACCGTCGATGCCCAGCTCGCCGAATTCGTTGACGATCACCGCAATGCGACGGCCTTCAGCGTTGTCGAGCATGTGGCGCAGCAGCGTGGTTTTGCCCGAGCCGAGAAAGCCGGTGACGATGGTGACGGGAAGTTTGGCCAGTGTTTTCATGGTTGCCCTCAGGCGCAGCGGCGGGCAAACAGGACGAGAACCGCGTTGCCCTCGCAGAAGACAGGCCCGCCGTTCGATTCGCCACCGGATCACCCCGCCCGGTTGTGTTGAGAATGCGTCGGGCTGTCTGAAAAACAGGCCCGTGTTCGAGGCAGGTCTCCTGGCTCACGGCGGCGAATGGCTGGCAGTGTTGCCAGATCAGACGCATTCATCGCGCCTTCCCGCTCGCGCAGTGGCTGTGCAATGAACATGACCGTTTACAGTTGCGGGGGCAGCTGTGGCTTGCACCACATTCCCTTCTTAGCGCCGCGTCCGACTCAAGCAGAGCAGCGAACCTCAAGTGCGCAAGGCTACGCAGTGGCCGGGGGAAGGTCAACGAGGAAACGGCGCTGCGATTGACTGCCAACCGGCTCCGTGGTCTCCTACACGCCTTGTTACGGGTGCCCTTCACAGGGTGAAACGGGAAACCGGTGCGTGCAGACCTCTTGTCTGTGCAAGTCCGGCGCTGCCCCCGCAACGGTAAGCGAGCGAAGAATCAGATCCACTGTGCCATTGCGGCACGGGAAGGTGATTCTTGACGGCAGGTCCACTGCCCCTCGCAAGCCCGGAGACCGGCCCGACACATTCACATAACAAACCCGCGGTGGGCGGGCGCTGTTGAGTTGGCTACTGACGTCGGTCAGTGGTTTGCTTTGCGCCTTCCCTTCGCTGAGACCTCAGAGGGAAGCGCCATGTCGATCAGCACCACATCCCAATCCGCAAGCACTGCCAGCACCCAAAGCCAACGCCTCACTGCCGCCATCAGCGCGATGATCCTTGGCGCGTCCCTGGTCTACTTCGCCGGGTTCTCGCACATCGCCGCCGTGCACAACGCCGCCCACGACACCCGTCACAGTTCCGCCTTCCCTTGCCACTGAGACCTGCCGCCATGTTCAAGCGAATCGCTCAAACGGCCGGTTTCACCGGACTGCTCGCCGCCCTGCTGCTGACCTTGCTGCAAAGCTTCTGGGTCGCGCCGCTGATCCTCGAAGCGGAAACCTACGAACACGCCCCCGCCGCTGCAGAAGTGCATGAGCACGCGCATGGCGACGGCGCCATGGCGGCTCACGTTCATGATGAAGAAGCCTGGGAACCGGAAGACGGCTGGCAGCGCGTGCTGTCGACGACCGGCGGCAACCTGGTGGTCGCGGTCGGTTTCGCGCTGATGCTCGCGGCGCTGTACACACTGCGCACGCCAAACAGCGTTCGCGAAGGCGCGCTGTGGGGCCTGGCCGGTTTCGCGGTGTTTGTCCTCGCGCCGACCCTCGGTCTGCCGCCTGAATTACCGGGCACCGCCGCCGCCGACCTGACCCTGCGCCAGACCTGGTGGGTCAGCACCGCAGCGTCAACAGCCGTCGGCCTGGCGCTGATTGTCTTCGCCCGCCATTGGCTGCTGAAAGTGCTGGGCGCAGCGATTCTCGTCGTGCCCCACGTGATCGGCGCGCCGCAACCGGAGGTTCATTCGGCTTTGGCCCCTGAAGCGCTGGAGGCACAATTCAAGATCGCTTCTCTGCTGACCAACGCGGCGTTCTGGGTCGCGATGGGCCTGATCAGCGCGTGGCTGTTCCGTCGTCACAACACGCAACTGACCGCCACCGAGCTGAGCCACGCCTGATGAACCCGGGCACTCGTGTGATCGGCCTCGGCTGCCAGCGCGACTGCCCGGCGTCGGTGCTGCAAGGGTTGATTGAGGTCAGCCTGCTGGAACATCGCCTGTCGCTGTCCGACATCACCGCCCTTGCCTCTATCGACAGCAAAGCGTCAGAGGCGGGGTTGCTGGAACTGGCTGAACGGCTCGGCCTGCCGCTGGCGTTCTTCAGCGCCGAAGAACTGGCAGCGTTCGAGCCGCAGCTGAGTCATCATTCGCAGATCGCGTTCGACAGCACCGGCTGCTACGGCGTGGCCGAAAGCGCAGCACTGGCGATGGCGGCGCGGTTGGGCGGGTCGTCGGCGAGGTTGGTGATCGAACGGCGAAACAGCTCACGGGCCACGTTTGCGTTGGCGGCCAGCCCATGACGCATTTGGCGATGCAGTCTCTGTAGGAGCGAATTCATTCGCGAAGCGGTTCGGGCGCTAGAGATGTATTGGCTGTACCGACCCTTCGCGAATGAATTCGCTCCCACAGAGGATCAACCCCGCTATACGTTGGAGATTCAATGACCGTTTACTTCATCGGCGCAGGCCCCGGCGACCCTGACCTGATCACGGTCAAAGGCCAGCGCCTGATCCGCACATGCCCCGTCATCATCTACGCCGGATCGCTAGTGCCCGAGGCCGTTTTAGAAGGTCATCAAGCCGTTCAGGTGACCAACAGCGCCGAACTGCACCTCGAACAGATCATCGCCTTGATGAAATCTGCTCATGCACAAGGCCAAGACGTGGCCCGCGTCCACTCCGGCGACCCCAGCCTTTACGGCGCCATCGGTGAACAGATTCGTCACCTGCGCGAACTGGGCATCCCCTTCGAAATCATCCCCGGCGTCACTGCCACCGCCGCCTGCGCCGCGTTGCTCGGCACCGAACTGACCCTGCCGGACATCTCGCAAAGCGTCATCCTCACTCGCTACGGCGACAAAACCGCCATGCCTGAAGGCGAAGACCTGGGCGAACTCGCGCGACACACAGCCACCATGGCGATTCACCTGGGCGTGAACAACCTCGGCAAAATCGTCGCTGAACTCACCCCCCACTACGGCCAAGACTGTCCCATCGCCGTCGTACACCGCGCCAGCTGGCCTGACCAGGACTGGGTCACCGGCACCCTCGCCGACATCGAAGGCAAGGTCGCCGCCAAAGGCTTTCGACGCACAGCACTGATCCTCGTGGGACGTGTCCTTGGCAACGACACCTTCAGCGAATCATCCCTCTACCGCGCAGGGCATGCGCATGTGTACAGGCCGTGATATTTCAGCTGCGGGCTGTGAAACGGGGGTTGTCTGATCGTCCGCCTTCGCTGCCGTCGTAACCTCCGGCGTCTCCCACGGGTGTTGAGGCGTACCATAATCCTGCGGACAGATGCCAACTCTGTGGGAGCGAATTCATTCGCGAAAAGGGTTCAGGCGATGGAGATGGGTTGGATGTACCGGCCATTCGCGAATGAATTCGCTCCCACAGGGGGATTGGGGTTAGAACAGGAATCGCGTTGCTATCCAGAGCCGCGAAGAGCGTTAGCTCCAGCCAGAAAAGCTCTTTTGCGCGCCAGTCCAGACACCGCAGAACGCGACTTGGGTGCAGGCCGAACGCAGGCGGCGCGGAGTGGGTCGAGCGGCATGGATGCCGCGAGAGCGCCGCAAGGACATGGATGTCCGTTCGGCGCGGGCCCACGGAGCGTCGCCGGAGTGAGGGCACCCGAGGAACGAGGGCCAAACCAGGAGCAGGGCCTTTTTGGTTACTTTTTCGTGGTCCGACTTTCGGCTCTTGGAAAAAGTGACCCGCCGTAAGGGCGGAACCTCAGCCAGCCCCGACGGAAAAACCGGATATGCCCCCATACCCAAGCACACAACACACTCGCCCTTACCGTACCCAAACCCCAATCCCCCAAACGCCACGCATAAAAAAGCCCCGACCAAATCGGGGCTTCTGACTACCGCGAAGACCACTCAGTAGTAAGCATTCTCTTTCTGAGTATGGTCCGTCACATCACGCACACCCGACAACTCGGGAATCCGCTCCAGCAACGTACGCTCAATCCCTTCCTTCAACGTCACATCCGCCTGCCCACAGCCCTGGCAACCGCCACCGAACTGCAACACAGCAATGTTTGCCTCATCTTCCTCAACCACATCAATCAGCGTAACCTGCCCGCCGTGACTCGCCAGGCCCGGATTGATCTCCGTCTGCAAGTAATAATTGATGCGCTCGTTGATCGGACTGTCAGCATTGACCATCGGCACCTTCGCATTCGGCGCCTTGATCGTCAGCTGGCCACCCATGCGGTCGGTCGCATAATCGACCACCGCGTCGTCCAGAAACGCTTCGCTGAACGAGTCGATCCACGCCGTGAAGCTCTTCAGGCCAATGGCCTTGTCTTCCGGCTTCTCTTCGCCCGGCTTACAGTAGGCGATGCAGGTTTCAGCGTATTGGGTGCCAGGCTGGGTAATAAACACGCGGATGCCGATGCCGGGGGTGTTCTGCTTTTGCAGCAGATCGGCCAGGTAATCGTGGGCGGCATCGGTAATAGTAATAGCGGTCATGAAAATTCCTCGCAGACGTGGGACGGAGTTTACGCCATTCCACGGCAACTGACAAAGTCCTAGTAAATCGGTCAGGTAATGCACCTGCGAGCCATTTTCATCCCGCCCGTCACGCCGCCCTTCACGACAACGCAGCCGCCTCCTTGAGCGCCCGGCGACTGTCCAGCCAGCCCTTCATCCGGCGATACAAGCCCTTCTCGATCCACTCGTAACTGAGCCACGCACCCAACGCGATGACCGGCACGCACACCGCGAATGCTGCATACGGGTTCAGCCCGAAACGCTCGGTCGCCAGCCAGCCGCCGTACAGCACCAGCACGTGCAGCAGGTACACCGAATACGAACAATCGCCCATGGTTTTCAGCAAACGACTGCCGCGCAGGTAGGGTTCGAGGGAAATGCACGCCACAACGATGACCGCGCTCGGCAGGCCCCAATTGATGATGCGCACGTCTGGCGGCAACTGCTTGATCGTCAGCAGCGCCCCGCCAATCGCCATCAACGGCAACCACAGACGCTCGGTGATCCAGCCACGGCGGTAGATGACGCCAATGCCGATCCCGAGCAGAAATTCGTAGACGATGTCGTTGGCATAGAACCGGCTGATCAGGCCGGAGCGGCCCAGCACGTCGGTTACTGCAAACAGCGCGGCGGCGATGATCAGCGGACGCAAACGCTGCTGAAACAGGAAGACCATCGAAAACAGCACGTAGAACAGCATCTCGTAATTCAGCGTCCAACCCACGTTCAGCGTCGGATACAGCCCATAGCCGCCAGGGTTTTCCGAGGGGATGAACATCAGCGACAGAATGAAGCTTTGCCAGTCGACCACCTGGTGCGGCAGCAGCGGATGCGCGACGACGACCAGCAAGCCCATGACCAGCGTGTAGAGCCAATAAGCAGGGACGATGCGGATGATGCGGTTAAGCATGAAGCGGCGGACGGGAATGTCTTTGTCCACCGTCGAGAGGTAAATCACCAGACCGCTGATGACGAAGAAGATGTCGACGCCGACGGCGCCTTTTTCAGTGAAAAACCGGCCGACCGGGCCGCTGGGATGAAAGTCGAAGAAAATCTGCATGAAGTGGTGACACACAACGACCCACGCGGCGAGTGCGCGCAGGGCTTGAACCGAAATCAACATCTATAACCTCTTGCTTGCTCGGGTTTGACCCACGCCCCTGGACATTAAAAACGCCCACGATGAAGGAACGGCTTACGGGGTCCGACTGCGTCATTTGCAAAAAGGTTCGGCAGGACTGACGGGCTGCATAATGGCTGCAGGCCATGTTTTATAAGGGTTTTTGGGTTTCGCCCTGCACTCACGGGAACGGGGCGGAGGTTGCGTCATGCACAAAATTGTAGGAACGAATTCATTCCGGGCGCTCGGACGGATGACTGAGACAGGCGATACATCTCCATCGCCTGAAACATCGCCTCGCGAATGAATTCGCTCCCACAAGTGATCGCGGGGTGTCAGGTTCTGCCGACATTCCGCGTATCACAGATTCTCATACCGGTTCATGTCCAACACCCCCGCCTCACGCGGTTCGGTCTCCTGAATGTAGCGGTCCAGGTCATGGAAGTAGGTCCAGAACAGCGGATGGCTGCGGCGCACGCCCCACCGCTCGACGATCTTCTCGAAAGCTGTCTTGTGCTCGCGGGCCTGCTCCATTGCGTCGACGAACGCGTTCACTTCGTTGGCCGGGATGTTGAAGATGAAATTCGGGTAGCTGCTCAACACACCCGGGTAGATCGTCAGCGTGTCCAGCCCCGGCTGGTAGCGGTACGCTTCGCCGAGCAGGAACGCGACGTTGCTGTGGGCGCGGTTGCGCAGCAGGCTGTAGACGACGCGTTTGCCGTTTCCGTCCTGAATCCGCAGCATCGTCGCTTCCGGCAGTTGATCAATGACCCGCAACCCGGCCGCCGGACGCGACACCAAGCGGCTCAACGACTGCTCCACATCGCTGAACACCGGCCCTAGACCCGGACGCGAGCAATACGCGCCGGTGCAGCGGTTGATCGGATCAGGGGCAGCGTTCAACGTCCCTGCCCGCTCGATCAGCTTGCGTTCGAAGTCGCGCTTGGGATCTTTTTCGTCCAGCTTCAGGCCGGTCGGCGTGTCGTCGTCGATGGCCTGATAATCCAGCCACATCTTCACTTTGCCGCTGTCCTGATACCAACTTCCGAGAATGTCGTCGCGCTTGTCGGCCGGCATCAGACGCAGGAAGTTAACCTCGGCACCGTTGCGGATCAGATCGAAGTACAGACGGGTCTGCACCTGATGGGACACGTTGCCGTAGACGTCGAAGTTGACCACCAACTGGTAATAGGTGCGCTCCAGCAGCGGGTAGTCGAACAGCCAGACCGTGGTCGGCAGGTCGCCGATGAGGCCCTTGTTAACGGTGGCGCTGTCGAAGTGACGGAAAATCGTGAGCAAGGCATTGTCGTTGCCCGCCCACAGCGTCGCCCAGCCCGGTGGCGGCATGTGCGCGTAGGCGTCGCTGCGCAGGTCTTCATAGGCGTTGCGCTTGTTGCGGTAGTCGTGCCACAGGCTCAACACGCTGCCGACGTCGTCGTTCTGCCCCGGCATCGCCAGCAACGGCGTGGCCTTGCCGCGATACACCGCATCGGTGATGTAGCGGTCATGGGCCGGTTCCTGGAACAGCGCCCAGAAATGGTCGCGAATCACGTCGGTGGCGATCTGACCCCGACAGACAGGCCCGCGAATGAAGGTGCGCACGAAGTATTCGGCGTTATCCAGCATGAACTGGTAACGCGCCACGGCCGGGATTTCCTTGAACGTGTCGAAGGGGTTGGCCCGACGCTGAGGGCCATAGCCCGGCAGCTGCGTGGCGTGCCAGTCGCCGCTGTAAAACAGCTGCTTCACCCGCGCCAGTTTCTGCGGCCCCATCGGGTAGGTGATGTGGGTTTTGTGCACGATGACGCCCTGAATGGGCATCAGGCGGTAATAGAAGGTGGTGCCCGGATCGTCATCGGGGCGACGGGTAGCGATGAGGTCCACCGGCTGGCCGCTTGGCGTCCGTGAACGCACCCACTGGAAGAAATGCCCCTGCTCGCCGTCAGTGAAATAGACGTGGGCCAGGAACAGGTGCTCGTACAGCCAGCGGGCCACCAGCGCCTCGGTCGAACCGGGCCGGTTGAACAGGTTTTCCCACTCGGTGATTTCCGCCGCCTCGCCTGCGCTCGGCTGCACCGGGGTTTGCTCGACCGGCGCGCCCTGGGCTAGCCAGGTTTGCAACGTGGTGTACTGCGCGTCGCTCAGGCCGGTGACCGCCAGTGGCATGCCCTGCCCAGGGTGCGACTTGGCGTAGCCGTCGAACTCCTGAGGCAATGGGCACATGTTCTCGCGATTAAGCCCCAGCACGATGTCGTCCGGCAGCTTGGCATTGGGGACCAGCGGCGCGCTGTGGCCGAATTCGAGCATCTTCGACAGCAACGCCGCCTGATTGCTCTGACCGTCCAGCACCGAATAGAAGCCTTTCTTGCGCCAGGCGTCAGGGCCTTCGGCGTCGTAGAAAATCCGCGTCGGTGCAATCGCCTGACTGCGCTCGCCCTGATACACGGGCACCTTGGACGCCCCGCGCAACACCCCTTCCCCGCTGCCCAGGTTCAACTGGCAGGCCGCGTCGTTGCAAGCATGGCAGGCCACGCATTTCTCGGTGAAGATCGGCTGGATGTCCCGGCTGTAGGAAATGGCGGGATGGGGAACAGAAGACGGCGGAAGAGGTGATTGCGCGAACGCCGCACCGCATAACAGAAGGGCCAACACCGTGGCGAACACGCGATGCAACATGGAACGGACGTCCTGATAGAAAAAACCTGCGACGATTCTACCCGTGGCGAGCCGCCATCAACATGAGCAGAATTCATCTAAATCCTGCGACGGTTTAAAACCGTACAGGTTTGCTATTATTTCGCACCTTTCAGCGTCCCCTTTTTTTCGTATTTCTTCGTCCGGGTAAGCCAATGTCAGATCGCAACGCGCGTCTTCAAGCACTTCAACAAGCTCTCAAGGAACGCATTCTGATTCTCGATGGCGGCATGGGCACCATGATCCAGAGCTATCGGCTGGAGGAAGAAGACTACCGGGGCAAGCGCTTCGCTGACTGGCCGAGCGACGTCAAGGGCAACAACGACCTGCTGGTCCTGACCCGCCCGGACGTGATCGGCGCCATCGAGAAGGAATACCTCGACGCGGGCGCGGACATTCTCGAAACCAACACCTTCAACGCCACTCAAGTGTCCCAGGCCGACTACGGCATGGAAGCGCTGGTCTACGAGCTGAACGTCGAAGGCGCACGCCTGGCCCGCAAGGTCGCCGATGCCAAGACCCTGGAAACCCCGGACAAGCCGCGTTTCGTCGCGGGCGTGCTCGGCCCGACCAGCCGCACCTGCTCGCTGTCGCCCGACGTCAACAACCCCGGCTACCGCAACGTCACCTTCGATGAACTGGTGGAGAACTACACCGAGGCCACCAAAGGCCTGATCGAAGGCGGCGCGGACCTGATCCTCATCGAAACCATCTTCGACACCCTGAACGCCAAGGCCGCGATCTTTGCCGTGCAAGGCGTGTTCGATGAAATCGGCTTCGAACTGCCGATCATGATTTCCGGCACCATCACCGACGCCTCGGGCCGCACCCTGTCGGGCCAGACCACTGAAGCGTTCTGGAACTCGGTGCGCCACGCCAAGCCGATTTCCGTGGGCCTGAACTGCGCGTTGGGCGCCAGCGAACTGCGCCCGTACCTGGAAGAACTGTCGAACAAGGCCGAAACCCAGGTTTCCGCGCACCCGAACGCTGGTCTGCCAAACGAATTCGGCGAATACGACGAGTCGCCTGCCGAGATGGCCAAGGTGGTCGAAGAGTTCGCCCAGAGCGGTTTCCTCAACATCGTTGGCGGCTGCTGCGGCACTACCCCGGCGCACATCAAGGCCATCGCCAACGCGGTGTCCAAGTACCCGCCGCGTGTCATTCCGGAGATTCCAAAAGCCTGCCGCCTCTCGGGCCTGGAGCCGTTCACCATTGATCGCAGCTCGCTGTTCGTCAACGTCGGCGAGCGCACCAACATCACCGGTTCCGCCCGTTTCGCCCGCCTGATCCGTGAAGACAACTACACCGAAGCGCTCGAAGTCGCCCTGCAACAGGTCGAAGCCGGTGCCCAGGTGATCGACATCAACATGGACGAAGGCATGCTGGACTCGAAGAAGGCCATGGTGACCTTCCTCAACCTGATCGCAGGCGAGCCGGACATCTCCCGCGTGCCGATCATGATCGACTCCTCGAAATGGGAAGTGATCGAGGCTGGCCTGAAGTGCATTCAGGGCAAGGGCATCGTCAACTCGATCAGCATGAAAGAAGGCGTCGAGCAGTTCATCCATCACGCCAAGCTGTGCAAGCGCTATGGCGCCGCGGTGGTGGTGATGGCGTTCGACGAAGCCGGTCAGGCCGACACCGAAGCGCGCAAGAAAGAAATCTGCAAACGCTCCTACGACATTCTGGTCAACGAAGTCGGCTTCCCGCCGGAAGACATCATCTTCGACCCGAACATCTTCGCCATCGCCACCGGCATCGAAGAGCACAACAACTACGCGGTTGATTTCATCAATGCCTGCGCCTACATCCGCGACGAGCTGCCGTATGCGTTGACTTCGGGTGGCGTGTCCAACGTGTCGTTCTCGTTCCGGGGCAACAACCCGGTGCGCGAGGCTATTCACTCGGTGTTCCTGCTGCACGCGATCCGCAACGGCCTGACCATGGGCATCGTTAACGCTGGTCAGCTGGAAATCTACGACGAGATCCCGGTCAAGCTGCGTGAAGCGGTGGAAAACGTGGTCCTTAACGTCAATGAGGAAGGCACTGAAAAGCTGCTGGCCATCGCCGACGAGTTCAAGGGCGACGGTTCGGTGAAAGAAGCCGAAACCGAAGAGTGGCGCGGCTGGGAGGTCAACGAACGCCTCAAGCACGCGCTGGTCAAGGGCATCACCACCCACATCGTCGAAGACACCGAGCTGTCGCGCCAGTCGTTTGCACGGCCCATCGAAGTGATCGAAGGCCCGCTGATGGCGGGCATGAACGTGGTCGGCGACCTGTTCGGCTCGGGCAAGATGTTCCTGCCGCAGGTGGTGAAATCCGCCCGCGTGATGAAGCAGGCAGTCGCGCACCTGATCCCTTTCATCGAAGCCGAAAAAGGCGACAAGCCGGAAGCCAAAGGCAAGATTCTCATGGCCACGGTGAAAGGCGACGTGCACGACATCGGCAAGAACATCGTCGGGGTGGTGCTGGGCTGTAACGGCTACGACATCGTCGACCTCGGCGTGATGGTGCCAGCGGAAAAGATCCTGCAAGTGGCCAAGGAACAGAAGTGCGACATCATTGGCCTGTCCGGCCTAATCACCCCGTCGCTGGACGAAATGGTCCACGTCGCCCGTGAAATGCAGCGTCAGAACTTCAGCCTGCCGCTGATGATCGGCGGCGCGACCACGTCCAAGGCGCACACGGCGGTGAAGATCGAGCCGAAGTACAGCAATGACGCCGTGATTTACGTTACCGATGCTTCACGCGCCGTTGGCGTGGCGACGCAGTTGCTGTCGAAGGAGCTGAAAGCCGGCTTCATCGAAAAGACTCGCGCCGAATACGTCGAAGTCCGCGAACGCACCTCGGCCCGCAGCGCCCGCACCGAGCGCCTGAGCTACAGCGCGGCCATCGCCAAGAAGCCGCAGTTCGACTGGGCGGCCTACCAGCCACACACGCCGACCTTCACCGGGGTCAAGGTGCTGGAAGACATCGACCTGAACGTGCTGGTGGATTACATCGACTGGACGCCGTTCTTCATCTCTTGGGACTTGGCGGGCAAATACCCGCGCATCCTTACCGACGAAGTGGTCGGTGAAGCCGCGACCTCGCTGTTCAACGACGCTCAGGAACTGCTGCGCAAACTGATTGACGAGAAGCTGATTCGCAGCCGCGCGGTGTTCGGTTTCTGGCCTGCGAATCAGGTGGACCACGACGACATTCAGTTGCTCGACGACAACGGCGAGCCGCTCGCCAAGCTGCATCACCTGCGTCAGCAGATCATCAAGACCGACGGCAAGCCGAACTTCTCCCTGGCCGACTTCGTAGCGCCCAAAGACAGCGGCGTGACCGACTACGTGGGCGGTTTCATCACCACGGCGGGCATCGGCGCTGAAGAGGTGTCCAAGGCGTATCAGGACAAAGGCGACGACTACAACGCGATCATGGTCAAGGCACTGGCGGACCGTCTGGCCGAAGCCTGCGCGGAGTGGCTGCACCAGCAAGTGCGTAAAGAGTATTGGGGTTACGCCTCTGAAGAGCAGTTGGACAACGAAGACCTGATCAAAGAGAAATACGTCGGCATCCGCCCTGCCCCCGGTTATCCGGCGTGCCCGGACCATACCGAGAAAGGTGTGCTGTTCGACCTGCTCGACCCGACCCAAGGTGACGGTAAACCGGGCATCAGCGGTGTATTCCTGACCGAGCACTACGCGATGTTCCCGGCGGCAGCTGTCAGCGGCTGGTACTTCGCTCACCCGCAGGCGCAGTATTTTGCGGTGGGCAAGGTCGACAAGGATCAGGTCGAAAGCTACAACGCCCGCAAAGGCCAGGAAATGCGCGTGACCGAGCGCTGGCTGGCGCCGAACTTGGGGTATGACGAGTAACGTCGCTCCCGCGCAAGCCTGCTTCTGCCGAAGGCGTAGATACCGCAGCGCGGACCGTGAGCTATCCTCCTTGGATACAAGGAGGATGTCATGGAACCCTCATCCAACGATTCCCCTCAACACCCCGAAGATCCCAAACCACCCACCTTCTGGCAGATGCTGCACAGCGTCATGGCGGCAGCCTTTGGCGTCCAAAGCCACAAGAATCGGGCGCGGGACTTTACCCATGGCAAGCCCTCGCATTTCGTGATCATGGGCGTGGCATTCACGGCGATTTTCGCGTTGGTGTTGTTGGGTATCGTGCAACTGGTGCTGTATTTCGCGCTGAACTGATAGCGGCGCTCAGTTGGACGTTTCCAGCCGCACGAAGGGGTACGTCACGCTCGGCGGGCTGTGACCCCCGACAAACTCACGCACGTCAATGTCGTAATCGTCGCGGGCATTGGCCTGCATGAAGTGCACGCTGTCGCGACGCTCCCTGATCTGCATCGCGCGCACGATCCATGAGCCGATGGCCTGACGGGTTTTGGGGTCAGCATGATCGTAATCATTCAACAGCACCAGCGCCCAGCCGCCCAGCGTGAAATGCCCGCCCGCCACCACCGTCAGACGCCCTTCCAGCAAGGCTTGCAAGGCTGCCGTGGAGTCGTTGATGGTGCCGAGCCAGATGTCCTTGCCAGGCTGCTTGCCCGCCTCGCGAACAGCATCGATGACACCAAACGCCATTTGATCGCTCGCCGTCCAGATGAGGTGCACATTGGGGTAGCGCTTGAGCAGCACTTGCGCCTGTTCATACGCACGGTCCCGGCGCCAGCCCCCAAGGACGATCTGCCGAAGACGTATCTCCGGGTGTTCGGCCAAGGCGCGATAAAGGCCGCGCTCGCGCTGCAACGACACCGGCGTGCTGTTGGTGCCGGAAAACGCCAGCATGTCGATGGTCTGGCCGGGCAGCACCGGAGGATGCGAGTCAATCAAACGCTTGGCGACGAGATACCCGCCCTCCTCGTCGTTGGCCACCACACTGCCGAGGAAATCTGGGTAGCGACTGTGCAGGTCGCCGAGAATGGCCAGTTGGTCGTCTGTGAACGTGTTGTTCACTGCCAGCAGTTTCACGCCGCTGCCCACGGACAGACGCAGCACTTCCGGCGCCACATTCAGCTCATTGGAAAACACCAGATAATCCGGACGCGGGCTGCCCTGCAACGCGTTGCGCGCGAGGGTCAGCAAGGTGCGCGTATCGCGATCGGTGTAATAGACGGTCAGGTCCATGCCCAGGCGACTGGCAGCCGCCTCCATGAATCGGGAATAGCTGTTCCAGTAAGGATCAGGCGTCGAACCCGGATTGAGAAACACAACCGACGCGGCCCAGGCACCGCCCAGCCACAGCCAGCCCACGACGCCAATGAGGCAGCCACTGAAAAACCTGATCATGGACACCGAGCCTCAACGCCATAAAGTATGCAGACGACCTTGCACAGGTCTGCTTATACCTTATCGGCAGCGGCCGGGTAAGTTGTACCCCGCGTCAGCCCGGAGTCCGCGCTACTGGTGACTGACCCAGAAAACGGCGGCCCCCACGACGAGTACGATGAGAAAGAAAATCGCCCAGGCATCTACATGACTGTCGGACTTGGCAGTTTTAGGGTGGTGGTTGCTCATTGCATCGCCTCTTGTCGGTCTTATGGGTGATTGCAGATCCAGCCCGCCGGAGACGGTTGACCCCGGCTGTCTCGTGAGTAAAGTTGAGGCGTGTCCTTATCACAAGGGGGACTGTGGGCAACTGACGAAGCGCTTAGCACGTTCGGTTCTTTGCTTATATTCAAACATCACTTTTGCGCATATCCACAAACTGGTAACCTCCGCCCGGCCTCGTTGAGGCTGCGCGACCGTGCGCGCAGATTTGTCGGGACATCCTGAATGCAGGCGGCATCGCATCGCCTCTCAGATCATCCAGACAGCAGTGAACCGCCTGAGAACAGGACCACCATGTACGTATACGACGAGTACGATCAGCGGATCGTCGAGGACCGCGTCAAGCAGTTCCGCGACCAGACCCGCCGCTATCTGGCCGGCGAACTCAGCGAAGAAGAGTTCCGCCCGCTCCGCCTGCAAAACGGCCTCTACATCCAGCGCTTCGCCCCGATGCTGCGCGTGGCGGTGCCTTACGGACAACTGACTTCGCGTCAGACACGGATGCTGGCGAAAATCGCCCGCGACTACGACAAAGGCTACGCGCACATCAGCACCCGCCAGAACGTGCAGTTCAACTGGCCCGCGCTGGAAGACATTCCCGACATCCTCGCCGAACTGGCGACCGTGCAGATGCACGCGATCCAGACCAGCGGCAACTGCCTGCGCAACGTCACCACGGACCAATTCGCTGGCGTCGCTGCTGACGAACTGGTTGACCCGCGCCCATGGTGCGAGATCGTGCGTCAGTGGACGACCTTCCACCCGGAATTCGCCTACCTGCCGCGCAAGTTCAAGATCGCGATCAACGGTTCGACGTCCGACCGCGCTGCCATTGAAGTGCACGACATTGGCCTTGAGCCGATCAAGAACGCTGCGGGCGAGCTGGGCTTCCGTGTACTGGTCGGTGGTGGCCTCGGTCGTACGCCGGTGGTGGGTGCGTTCATCAACGAATTCCTGCCGTGGCAAGACCTGTTGAGCTACCTCGACGCCATCCTGCGTGTGTACAACCGCTATGGCCGTCGTGACAACAAGTACAAGGCCCGGATCAAGATTCTGGTCAAGGCCCTGACCCCGGAAGTCTTCGCTGAAAAGGTCGAGGCCGAAATGGCGCACCTGCGCGGCGGCCAGACCACCCTGACCGAAGCCGAAGTGCACCGCATCGCCAAGCACTTCGTCGACCCCGAGTACAAGGCCCTCGCTGACCACAGCGCGGAACTGGCTCAGCTCGACAAAGAGCACCCGGGTTTCGCCCGCTGGCGCACCCGTAACGTCCTGGCCCATAAAAAGCCGGGCTACGCGGCCGTGACCCTGTCGCTTAAACCCACCGGCGTGGCGCCGGGCGACGTCACCGACAAGCAGCTGGACGGCATCGCCGACCTGGCCGACCGCTACAGCTTCGGCCAACTGCGCACCTCTCACGAGCAGAACGTGATTCTGGCCGACGTCGAGCAGAGCCAACTGTTCGCGATGTGGGGCGAGCTGCGTGAGCAAGGCTTCGCGACCCCGAACATCGGCCTGCTGACCGACATCATCTGCTGCCCTGGCGGTGACTTCTGCTCGCTGGCCAACGCCAAGTCGATCCCGATCGCCGAATCCATCCAGCGCCGTTTTGACGACCTGGACTACCTGTTCGACATCGGTGAGCTGGACCTGAACATCTCCGGCTGCATGAACGCCTGCGGCCACCACCACGTCGGCCATATCGGCATTCTGGGCGTGGACAAGAAAGGCGAAGAGTTCTATCAGGTTTCTCTCGGCGGCAGTGCCAGCCGGGACGCAAGCCTGGGCAAGATTCTTGGCCCGTCGTTCGCACAGGACGCCATGCCGGACGTGATCGAGAAGCTGATCAACGTCTACGTCGAAAAACGCAACGAAGACGAGCGTTTCATCGACACGTACCAGCGTATCGGCATCGACCCTTTCAAGGAGCGCGTCTATGCAGCGAATCATTAAGAACAACGAAGTCATCGACGAGACCTGGCACCTGCTGCCGAAGGACACCACCCTCGACGGCCTGTCCAACTGCGACGACCTGATCGTGCCGCTGGCGCTGTGGCGTGACCACGGCCATGCGCTCAAAGCCCGCGATGGTGGCCTTGGCGTGTGGCTGGACGCCGACGAAGAAGCCGAGGAAATCGGTGAGGACGCCAGCCAGTTCCAGGTCATTGCCCTGAACTTTCCGGCATTCACCGACGGCCGCAGCTACTCCAATGCGCGTCTGCTGCGCGACCGCTACGGCTTTAAGGGCGAACTGCGGGCCATCGGCGACGTGTTGCGCGATCAGCTGTTCTACCTGCGCCGTTGCGGCTTCGATGCCTTCGCCATTCGCGCGGACAAAGACCCGTATGAGGCGCTGGAAAGCCTGAAAGACTTCTCCGTGACCTACCAGGCTGCCACTGACGAGCCACTGCCGCTGTTCCGTCGTCGTTGATTCGACGCTGAAAAGCGAGCAACAAAAAGCCCCGGTTTCGTGAGAAGCCGGGGCTTTTTTGGGGGCAGACGCAGCCTATCTGGAGGCATGTGAAGAATCTGTGGGAGCGAATTCATTCGCGATGCGAGGGTACATCCGACAGAGACGTGTCGGTCATCACGACCTCTCGCGAATGAATTCGCTCCCACAGGGTTAAACGAACGCCCGAACTTTCCTTACCAGAACCGCTGCTGCATCAACCGGCTCCACCAACCTGTCACCAGACGATCCACCGAGCCGCTGGCCGCCAGGCCCACGCGCTCCTGCAAACTCTTGCGCTCGGCATAGTGCAAATGGAACACGTCGGCGGTCTTGGCCTTGTCAGCCAGGTATTCGTCGCTGGTCTTCAATTCATCTACCAATTGCTTATCCTTGGCGGCCATGCCCAGCCAGACTTCACCGGTGGCCACTTCATCGATCTGCAATTGCGGGCGGTAGCTGGCGACGAAGTTCTTGAACAGCTCGTGAGTAATGTCCAAGTCTTGCTGGAATTTTTCGCGGCCCTTCTCGGTGTTTTCGCCAAACACCGTCAGCGTGCGTTTGTATTCACCGGCGGTCAGCACTTCGAAGTCGATGTCATGCTTCTTCAGCAAGCGATTGACGTTCGGCAGTTGCGCCACCACGCCAATGGACCCCAGCACCGCAAACGGCGCGCTGATGATGCGATTGCCGATACAGGCCATCATGTAACCGCCGCTGGCCGCGACCTTGTCGATGCAGATAGTCAGCGGAATGCCCGCTTGGCGAATCCGCGCCAGTTGCGACGACGCCAGACCGTAGCTGTGCACCATGCCGCCGCCACTTTCCAGACGCAGCACTACTTCGTCCTTGTCGGTGGCAAGGGTCAACAGTGCCGTGATCTCATGGCGCATGCTCTCGGTGGCCGAGGCCTTGATGTCACCGTCGAAATCCAGCACATAGACGCGTGGCTTGACCACCGGCTGTTTCTTGTCCTTCTTCTGCTCCTTGGCCTGGGCCTTGCGCAGCGCCTTCAGGCGGGCCTTGTCCAGCAACGAGCCTTCAAGGCGGTCGCGCAGGCCCTTGTAGAAATCATTGAGCTTAGTCACGTGCAACTGACCACCGCCGCCACGACGACCGCGCCCGCGCATGGACGCGATGACGACCAGCACCACGACAATCGCGACCACCACCGTGACGGTCTTTGCCAGAAAGCTGGCGTAATCGAACATGAACTCCACAGAAACTCCTTACCTGTACGTCTGATCCGGGACAGGATCGCGAATGAGCCCAGCATACCGGCGTGCCTTGCGCCGGACCAGTCGCGCAACCGTCAAAGATCATGACAATCGACCAATTCAAACAAGCGTATGTTTTTTCATTGACAGACCCTGCACCGTCCTCATAACCTCCCAACACTTTCAACGTACCGGGACGACGCGGACGTGGGCAGCATCTATCTGATACGACATGGCCAGGCTTCCTTTGGTGCGAACGATTATGACGTTCTGTCGCCGACCGGTTATCGCCAGGCCGAAGTCCTCGGCGCGCACTTGGCGCAGTTGGGTCTGACGTTTGATCGCTGTCTATCGGGCAACCTGTTTCGTCAACGCCACACCGCCGAAACGGCGCTGGCGCAAATGGACGCCGCAGGGCTTACCACGGCCCCGCTGGAAACCGATACTGCCTTCAACGAATTCGACGCCGAAGCGGTGATCCGCGCCCTGCTCCCCGCGATGTTGAGCGATGAGCCGCACGCGTTGGAGATCATGCGCAATGCGGCGCACAACCGCGCTGAGTTTCAGCGCCTGTTTGCGCTGATCGTCGGTCGCTGGCTCGGCGGCGAGCACGACACCCCGGCGCTGCAAAGCTGGTTGGCGTTCGTCGAACAGGTGAAGGCAGGCCTCGACCGGATTCTTGAGAGCGCCAGCCACAACGACCGCATCGCCGTGTTCACCTCAGGGGGCACCATCACCGCCCTGCTCCACCTGATCACCCAGATACCTGCAACCCAGGCATTCGAACTCAACTGGCAAATCGTCAACACCTCGCTCAACCACCTGAAATTCCGGGGTCGCGAGGTGTCCCTGGCTTCCTTCAACAGTCTTGCGCACCTGCAACTGATGAAGGCGCCGGAGCTCATCACCTACCGCTGAGCCCGGCCAATCGCACCCGCAAGGTGCCAGCAATCACTCATATAAAAGGATGACCCCATGACCTCCGTAGCCGACGCCGTACAAGCCATGAAAGCCAAGTTCAACCCGGAAGCCGCTGCGGGCCTGGACCTGGTGTTCGGTTTCCGTATCGACGAAACCAAGAACTTCTCGCTGATCGTCAAGGACAAGACCTGCGAGCTGCAGGAAGGCGAAAACCCTGACGCCCAAGTGACCCTGGTCATGGACGGCGAAACCCTGGAAGGCATCGTCAGCGGCGAGACCGACGGCATGCAGGCCTTCATGGGCGGCAAACTGCGCGCCGAAGGCGACATGATGCTGGCGATGAAATTGAGCGAGCTGTTCCCGTCATAAACCTCAGGTTTCACTACGAGCTGCGATGTGAATCCTGAAAACCGAAGCTTCCGGGCTTCGGTTTTTTTTGCTCCATGGTTTCCGGACACCCGGATCAAAGCGGCTGATTGACCCGTAACACGCTCGCCAATAAGGCCCGCCATGGCTTGTCCGGCAGGCGGCGCGCGCATTAGATTAGTCAATGATCATGACCCTCCAAAATAAACAACAGGGATAAGCATGGCGCTCACCGACCAGTCCACCCAGGTTCGATCCGGCGAAGAACTCGACGCCGCGCTGATCGATCCGTACCTCAAGGCCCATATTCCGGGCCTGAGCGGCACCGCGCAGATCAGCCAGTTTCCCGGTGGCGCGTCCAACCTGACCTACCTGCTGAAATACCCCGAGCAGGAACTCGTCTTGCGTCGCCCGCCGTTCGGCCACAAGGCGAAAAGCGCCCACGACATGGGCCGCGAATTCCGCATCCTCAACCAGCTCAAAGACGCCTTTCCGTACTGCCCCAAGGCTTACGTGCACTGCACCGACGAATCGGTGATTGGCGCCGAGTTCTACGTCATGGAGCGGGTCAAGGGCATCATTTTGCGCGCCGAACTGCCTGCCGAACTGAACTTCGACGCCGCGCAGACCGAAGCGCTGTGCAAAAGCTTCATCGACAAACTGGTGGACTTGCATCAGGTGGATTACACGGCGTGCGGCCTTGGCGATCTGGGCAAACCGCAGGGCTATGTCGAGCGGCAGATTCGTGGCTGGGCCGAGCGCTATGAAAAGGCCCGCACCCCGGATGCGCCGAGCTGGGAAAAAGTCGCGCGTTGGCTCGACGACAAGAAACCCGCCGATCACCCGACCTCAAGCCTGGTGCACAACGATTACCGCTTCGACAACGTGATCCTCGACCCCGATAACCCGATGCAGATCATCGGCGTGCTCGACTGGGAGCTGACCACGTTGGGCGACCCGCTGATGGACCTGGGCAACAGCCTGGCGTACTGGATTCAGGCCGATGATCCCGCCCCCGTCCAATTGATGCGCCGCCAGCCGAGCCATGCACCCGGCATGCTGACCCGGGAACAGTTCGTCGCGTATTACGCCGAACGCTCCGGGATTCGCATCGATAACTTCGACTTTTACTACACCTACGGGCTGTTCCGTCTGGCAGGCATCGTCCAGCAAATCTATTACCGGTTTTTCCACGGCCAGACTCAGGACAAACGTTTCGCCCAGTTCATTCACATGAACACGCTGCTGGAACGCATGGCCTTGCAGGTGATTGACCGCTCTAGCCTCTGATGGCGCTTAACCCTTTCGCGACAGGATAAGGAAGACAATATGTCCAAGACTCAACTGTTCGACCTCGACGGCAAGATCGCCTTCGTGTCCGGCGCCAGCCGTGGTATCGGCGAGGCCATCGCCAAACTGCTGGCCCAGCAAGGCGCCCACGTCATCGTCTCCAGTCGCAAGCTCGACGGTTGCCAGCACGTGGCTGACGCAATCATCGCCGACGGCGGCAAGGCCACGGCGATTGCCTGCCACATTGGCGAGATGGAACAGATCAGCGGGGTCTTTGCGCGCATTCGTGAAGAGTTCGGACGCCTCGACATTCTGGTCAACAACGCGGCCACCAACCCGCAATTCTGCAACGTGCTGGACACCGACCTCGGAGCCTTCCAGAAAACCGTGGACGTGAACATTCGCGGTTACTTCTTCATGTCGGTGGAAGCGGGCAAACTGATGCGCGAACACGGGGGTGGCAGCATCATCAACGTGGCGTCGATCAACGGGGTCTCACCGGGGGTGTTCCAGGGCATCTATTCGGTGACCAAGGCAGCCGTGATCAACATGACCAAGGTCTTCGCCAAGGAATGCGCGCAGTTCGGGATTCGCTGCAACGCGTTGCTGCCGGGCCTGACCGACACCAAGTTCGCCTCGGCGCTGGTGAGTAACGACGCCATTTTGAAAACCGCATTGGCGCAAATCCCCCTCAAGCGCGTGGCTGCCCCGAGCGAGATGGCCGGGACCGTGTTGTACCTGGCCAGCGATGCGTCGAGCTATACCACGGGCGTGGCGCTGAATGTCGATGGCGGGTTCCTGTCCTGACCATCGCCTTCGACCCTGTCCGTGATCCCCTGTAGGAGCGAATTCATTCGCGAATGGTCGTCCAGACGATACACCTACGTCGGATGAACCGCCTTCGCGAATGAATTCGCTCCCACAGTTAAGTCCGCGTCAGACCGCACATTTTGTGGCGATATCGAACGCCCTGTGGGAGCGAATTCATTCGCGAAAAGGTTGGGCAGGCGATGCATCCGTGGCGCATGTACCCGTTGATCGAGCGTCAGGCCAGGCGATTCGCGGCAGTGTCGAACTCCCAGACGGTCATCTCGTGAGGCGAATCTGAGGTGTATTTGATGGAATAAAGATTCCATCAAACCCCATCTGCGAATACATTTTCCGCACAACAACATTCCCTCAAGGACGCTGTCATGCGCGAATCGTCGCTTCCGGATCTGGGCGTAGGCTTGATCGGTACAGGTTTCATGGGGCGGGCACACGCTCTGGCCTTTCACAATGCCCGCACCACCTTCGACCTGCCCGTCAACCTCAAACTCGCCGCACTGGCCGACGCCGATGCCACCCGCGCCGAGCAGTGCGCACGGTCCTGGGGCTTCGACCGCAGCCATGCCGACTGGCAGCAGCTGATTAGCGACCCCGCCGTCGATCTCGTGGCGATCACCACGCCCAACCACCTGCATTTCCCCATGGCCATGGCCGCGCTCGAAGCCGGTAAAGCGGTGTATTGCGAGAAGCCGCTGGCGGTGAGTCTCGAGCAGGCCCGCGAGATGCACAGTGCGGCGCAGAAGGCCGGGGTCGTGACCCGCGTCGGCTACAACTACCAGCACAACCCGATCATCGGCTTGGCCCGCGAAATGATTCAGAGCGGCGAACTGGGGCAGATTGTCAGTTTTCAGGGGGAGTTCAGCGAAGACTTCATGGGTAACCCGCAACAGCCATGGTCATGGCGCTGCGAACAGGCCCACGCCGGTGGCGCGCTGGCGGACCTCGGCAGCCATTTGCTCGCGATGGCGCGTTACCTGTTGGGCGATGTCGAAGCCGTGAGCGCAGATTCGCAGACCGTCCACGCGCAACGGCCAGCAACACAAGGGAGTCAGGAACAGCGCCCCATTGCCATTGACGACCAGACCTATGCCTTGCTGCGCTTCGCCAATGGCGCACGGGGTACATTTGGCACGAGCTGGCTCAAGCATGGCTACAAGAACCATCTGAGTTTCGAGATCAGCGGCACGTTAGGCACACTGGCGTTCGATCAGGAGCGTCTCAATGAGCTGCGCCTGTACCGGGCAGGCGCACCGGGGCGGGATGGATTTCAGCGAATTCTTGCGGGCCCCACTCAACCCGGCTACGCAGCGTTCTGCCCTGCACCGGGGCATCAGTTGGGGTACAACGAATTGAAGACACTGGAAGTCCACGCGCTGATTCAAGCGCTGACGGGCAAAGGCAATGAAGGGCCGGATTTTGCCGAGGCGCTGGAGGTGGAGCGCCTGGCCACGGCGATTCGCGTGGCGGCGAAGGAGATGCGTTGGGTGAAGGTTTCGGATATTTGAAACGCCCGATGTAACGAACCAAACGCATACCCGACCTGTGTGAGCGAATGAATTCGCTCCCAGGGTTCTGCATTTCAGAGCCGATATTCGGGCGGACACAAAGGAATCGGCCTGCAACTCGCTTGGCTTACCGGTAGAATGCCGCGCTTCCGGGCAGCCATTCTGCCCGTCTGCCCAGTAAGCCCTGCCCATGCCGTTCGAACTTTCCGTAGATCCCACCACCCTCGTGGTGCTAGCCCTTGTCGCTTTCGTGGCCGGGTTCATCGATGCCATTGCCGGGGGCGGCGGCCTGCTGACCACCCCTGCTCTGCTCACCGTTGGCCTGCCGCCGCATCTGGTGTTGGGCACCAACAAGCTCAGCTCGACCTTCGGCTCGGCCACGGCCGGGTTCACCTTCTACCGCCGCAAGCTGTTTCACCCCAGACAGTGGACCCGCGCACTGATCGGCACGGCCGTCGGTGCTTTGGTGGGGGCCGTCATTGCCCACTACCTGCCGGCCGAGCTGCTGAATCAAATGTTGCCGGTGATCGTCTTCGGCTGCGGCCTGTACCTGTTATTCGGCGGTACGCCCAAGGCGCCTCTGGACAGCAATGCGCCGATCAAAACCAAGTGGCAGCTTCCCCAAGGCCTGGGGCTGGGTTTCTACGACGGCGTGGCCGGCCCCGGCACCGGCGCGTTCTGGACGGTGAGCACGTTGCTGATGTACCCGGTGGATTTGGTGAAAGCCAGCGGCGTGGCGCGCAGCATGAACTTCGTCAGCAACGCGGCGGCGCTGAGCATCTTCGCCATCAACGGCTCAGTGGACTGGGCCATCGGGCTGGTGATGGGATCGGCGCTGATGGTAGGAGCGTTTCTGGGGGCAAGAACGGCTATCCAGGGCGGCGCCAAATTCATCCGCCCTGTCTTTATCACCGTTGTGTTAGGACTGACTGTCCGCCTGGCCTGGCAGCACTGGTTCCACTAGGCCCAAACGCTTGGCCAGATAGAGATCAATCAGATACCGCGCAATGGAACGACTGGCCGGCAACGGCGGCATGTCGTGGATGCTGAACCATTGCGCGTCTTCGATTTCGTCAACCTGGGGCACGATCTCGCCGCTGTCGTATTCGGCGTGGAAGCCCAGCATCATCGAGTGCGGGAACGGCCAGCATTGGCTGCCCTTGTACTCGATGTTCTTGACCTTGATCTGCACCTCTTCCATGACTTCGCGACGCACGCAATCTTCGGCCGACTCACCGGGCTCCGCAAACCCCGCCAAAGTGCTGTAGACCCCCGTCACGAAGCGCGGCGAACGGGCGAGCAGAACTTCGTCGCCCCGGGTGATCAGCACGATCATGCTCGGCGAAATGCGTGGATAGGCGCGCAAATCGCACTGGGTGCAGTGCATCGCACGCTCGCCGGGAATCTGCACGTTCGGGCTGCCGCAGTTTCCGCAAAAGCGATGTTCTTTGGCCCAAGTGCTGATTTGCGCCGCATAGCCCAGCACCTGAAACAGGTCAGCATCGTCGCCCAGCATGAATTGGCGCAGCGTCTGCCAACGCGTGCCTTCCCACTCAACCGGGTGTTCAAGCGCGTAAACGTAGACCGGCTCGCCATCAAAATGGCCGATACCGTGCTCGCTGATCAATGGCAGTTCCTGGCGCTTGAGCCATTCCCGGGGAAACATCGCACCGTTGTCGTCGAGCAGAAAAC
This sequence comes from Pseudomonas salicis, assembly GCF_057128705.1. Taxonomy (NCBI): domain Bacteria; kingdom Pseudomonadati; phylum Pseudomonadota; class Gammaproteobacteria; order Pseudomonadales; family Pseudomonadaceae; genus Pseudomonas; species Pseudomonas salicis. Next base: position 362,125 of record NZ_JBSKHU010000001.1, on the reverse strand, counting down.
CCTGATCACTGTGGATCACGGCCCACCCGCCGGCTGCCTGAGTATCGAGCACAGCGGTGGTCCAACGCCTGGGGCGCGTCATGAAAACACTCCTCTGGCCAGCAACCTGCGCCACCCGCAGCCCGATTCAGCGTAGAGAATCAGGGCCCAGAGGCGGCAGGTGCGTGCCTGTTGAAAATCACGGTCAATTGTCGAAAACCGGCTTCTGCTTGCCCATGTGGGCGACCATCGCCAGCTTCAAGTCTGCCGATTGCAACATGGCAGCGTTCCAGGTGGCAACGTATTCAAGCCCGTCATCGACACTGTGATCGCGCATATAGCCGATCATGCGCTTGCTGCCGCTGACGGCAATCGGGGATTTGGCGGCGATTTCGCGGGCGATGGTGAACACACCGTCCAATAATTGCGCCTGATCGACGTACGTGCGATTGACCAGGCCGATGCGCAGGGCTTCGTCGGCGTTGACGTTGCGTCCGGTGTAGGCCATTTCCCGCATCATGCCGTCGCCGATCAGACGCGGCAGGCGTTGCAGGGTGCCGACGTCCGCGGCCATGCCCATGTCGATCTCGCGAATGGAGAACAGCGCGTCGTCCGCCGCATAGCGCATGTCACAGGCGCTGATCAGGTCGATGGCGCCACCGATGCAGTAACCCTGAACGGCCGCCAGCACCGGCTTGCTGCAACGGTCCACCACACTGAAGGATTCCTGCATCTGCAGAATCTTGCGCCGCAGCAAGCGCGCGTTGCGACCCACGTCCTTGCCCAACTCGTTGGCGACCGAGGCGAGCATCATCAAATCGATGCCCGACGAGAAATGCTTGCCCGCGCCACTGAGGACCACCACGCGCACGTCATCGGTGTCTTCGACCCACTGGAAAATGTCGATGATTTCGCTCCAGAATGCCGCATTCATGGCGTTGATCTTTTCCGGGCGATTGATTTGCACGTGGGCGATATGGTCGGTCAACTCGACCTTGAAAGCGCTGTAGTCGGACACGGCGATGATCCTTGAATGGCCTGCGATGGGTGAAAGCTCCAGACGCCGGACTATATCAAGACGATCAGGACGCAACAGGCTTCGGTTGCGCCATTTGCCGGACTCGAAAGCGGGCGGCGCGGGCTCCCCGGCGTTGCGCAACATCATGCTGCCATCCAGAAAAAGTGAACCGCCAAGTACAGCCATGGTCCAGAGACATGGCAGCCAAGCACCGCAATCACGCAGTGTTTGCCGTTGCCCAGGGTCATCGATCACTGATCGACCCCCACTCTTTTTTAGGTCGCAAGAGGGCGATTCTTGACTACATCAAAAGCGGCAACCGGCATCGTGGGCCTGGACGACATCCTTTCGGGTGGTCTTTCGCGCAGCCATGTCTTTCTTCTCGAAGGAGAACCCGGAACCGGCAAGACCACCGTGGCGCTGCAATTTCTGTTGGCAGGCGCAATGGCGGGTGAACGCTGTCTTTACATTACGCTGTCCGAGACCGAGCGTGAGTTGCGCGAAGGCGCCCGCTCCCATGCCTGGGAACTTGATGAACACATTGAGGTGTTCGAGCTCACACCTCCGGAAGACCTGCTCAACGCCGAGCATCAGCAGAGCCTGCTGTACTCGTCAGACCTTGAGCTGGGCGAAGCCACCAAGCAGATTTTCGAAGTGGTCGAGCGCGTGCGGCCGTCGCGGGTGGTCATCGACAGCCTGTCTGAAATCCGTCTGCTGGCGCAAAGCTCGTTGCGTTACCGTCGGCAGATTCTGGCGATCAAGCACTACTTCGCCCGCTACGACGCGACGGTGATCCTGCTCGACGACTTGACCACCGAATCCCTGGACAAGACCGTGCACAGCGTGGCCCACGGTGTCATTCGCCTGGAAGAACTGACCCCGTCCTACGGCGCCGAGCGCCGCCGCCTGCGGGTGGTCAAGTATCGCGGGCAGAAGTACCGCGGTGGCTATCACGACTTCAACATCATGGCCGACGGCATCCACGTCTTCCCGCGCCTGGTCGCGGCCGAACACCGCAACAGCTACTTGAGTTCGCAGCTGAGCAGCGACATTCCCGAACTGGACGCCTTGCTGGGCGGCGGCATCGACAGTGGCTCCAGCACGTTGATTCTTGGGCCGGCCGGGACCGGCAAATCGCTGATCGCGCTGGTGTTCGCAGCGGCCGCCGTGGCCCGTGGTGAAAAAGTCGGGCTGTTCATTTTCGATGAAGAAATGGGCCTGCTTTTCGAACGCATGAGGAAGATGGGCATCGATCTGAAGGCCTTGCAAGCGACCGGAAACCTGCTGATCGAGCAGGTGGACGCCGCCGAACTCTCCCCGGGCGAGTTCTCCCACCGGGTGCGCCGCAGCGTGGACGAGAAAGGCATCCGCACGGTGGTGATCGACAGCCTCAACGGCTATCAGGCCGCGATGCCGGAAGAAAATGCGCTGGTGCTGCACATGCACGAGTTGCTGCTCTACCTCAATCGCCAAGGCGCCTCGACGTTCATGACGGTGGCCCAACACGGTCTGGTGGGTGACATGCGTGCGCCGGTAGACATTACCTACCTCGCCGACACCGTGATTTTGTTGCGTTATTTCGAAGCGCTTGGCAAAGTCCGTCGCGCCATTTCGATCATCAAGAAACGCACCGGCACCCATGAGTCGACCATTCGCGAATACCGCATCAGTGGCTCTGGCATGACCATCGGCGCACCGCTGGAAGCCTTTCAAGGCGTGCTGCGCGGCGTGCCCCATTACTATGGCGAGAGCAATCCGCTGTTACGGGACGAGGACGTGTGAGTACACCGGGACAGCTGTCGGAACGCGCCATCATCCTGGCCCCTCGGGGCCGGGACAGTCAGATCGCCTTGAGAATCCTGCAAGAAGCAGGATTCCCGGCGCTCATCACCCATGACCTGACCGGTCTGTGCAAGGAAATGATTTCCGGCGCAGGTCTGGCCATCATCGCCGACGAGGCGCTGCGCGGGGTCGACCTGAACCCCTTGCTGAGCCTGTTGAGCAATCAGGCGCCGTGGTCGGACCTGCCCATTGTGCTGCTCACCCACCACGGCGGGCCGGAACAAAACCCCTCTTCGCGCCTCGGCAAGCTGTTGGGCAACGTCACCTTTCTGGAGCGTCCGTTTCATCCGGCGACGCTGGTCAGTCTGGTCACCACTGCCGTGCGCGGACGCCGTCGCCAGTACGACGCCCGCAGCCGCATGGAAGACCTGCTGGAAAGCGAGCAACGCTTGCAACACGCGCTCAAGGCCGGACGCCTGGGCTCGTGGCAACTGGAAGCCGAGTTTCTCGAACTGGATTGTTCGGACATCAGCAAAAGTCACTTTGGGCGCGACGAACACGCGCCCTTCTCGTATCACGAGTGGCTGGAGTCGGTGTACGCCGCCGACCAGCCGCGCATGCAGTCGGCATTGCAGCGCAGCCTGGACACCGGCGACGACTTCATTATCGAATACCGTAACGTCTGGCCCGACGACTCGCTTCACTGGGTCGATGTGCGTGCCCGCGCCCTTCGCGCACGCAACGGCCGGGTCAGCCTGCTGGCAGGCGTGACGTCGGACATTACCGAGCGCAAGCTCGCCGAGACCCAGCTGCGCCAGCTCAATGAAACCCTCGAACAGCAAGTCGAAGAACGCACCTCCCAGCTGCGCCACAACGAGGAGGTGTTGCGCCAATCGCAGAAGATGGAGGCCGTTGGCCAGCTCACCGGCGGCATTGCCCACGACTTCAACAACATGCTCACCGGCATCATCGGCAGCCTTGAATTGTTGCGGCGCCGCATTGCCAAGGGCCGGATCGACGACCTCGACGGACTGATCGACCTGGGCGTGACCTCGGCCAACCGCGCCGCCGCCCTGACCCATCGTCTGCTGGCATTCTCCCGTCGCCAGTCACTGGATTCGAAGCCGGTGGAGATGAACGAGCTGGTCCACTCCATGGGCGAGTTGCTGCACCGCAGCGTCAACGAAAGCGTGCGTCTGGACATGTGCCTTGCCCCGGCCCTCTGGACCGCCGAGGCCGACCCCAACCAGCTCGAAAGCGCGCTGCTCAATCTGGTGCTCAACGCCCGGGATGCCATGCCCAACGGCGGCATGCTGATGATCGAGACCTTCAACCGCAAGCTCGACCGCACCTTCACCAACGCCTACGAAAACCTGCTGCCCGGTGATTACGTGGTCCTCAGCGTGACCGACACCGGCTGTGGCATGCCCGAAAACGTAATCAACCGGGCATTCGACCCGTTCTTCACCACCAAACCCATTGGCCAAGGCACCGGTTTGGGGTTGTCGATGATCTACGGCTTCACTAAACAGTCGCGGGGCCACGTGTCCATCGAAAGCCACGTGGGCCACGGCACCACGGTGCAGCTGTTTCTGCCGCGCTTTCATGGCGACAAAGACGCGGAAGACCTGAACGACGATCAGAAGGCCGTGGAAGCCCGCGAAGGCGAGACCATTCTCATCGTGGAAGACGACCCCGCCGTGCGCGCGCTGGTCAGCCAGGTGCTGAGTGAATTGGGCTACGGGTATCTGGAAGCCGCGGATGCGGTGGGCGCCGTGCCGATTCTCGAATCTGGCCAGCGCATCGACCTGATGATCAGCGACGTCGGCCTGCCTGGCATGAATGGCCGCCAATTGGCGGACATCGGACGGCAGTTGCGGCCTGAGCTCAGGGTGCTGTTCATCACCGGTTATGCGGAAAACGCCGGCACGCGAGCCGGGTTTCTGGAAGACGGGATGCAGATGATCACCAAGCCGTTTGCGTTTGATCAGTTGACGGCGAAGGTGCGGGAGATTATCGAGGGGTGATCGGTCACGCCTGTAGCAGCACCGCTTGCGAGCAGTGGCGACAATGGACTCGCCAGCGCCAGCAAGCCGGAATGCTACGAAAGGCGCGCCCCGCTCAATTCAACAAACTCTGAATCTTCGAGTGCAGCGTTTCCATGGTGAACGGCTTCGCCAGGATCGGCACCTTGCCGACGATGGGGCTGCCGGTCTCGATGATTTCCGCCGGGTAGCCGCTGATGAAAATAACTTTCAGCTCCGGTCGCAGCTTGACCGCAGGCTCGGCGATCATCACCCCGGACACACCGCCTGGCAGGCGGTAGTCGGTGATCATCAGGTCCAGGTGCGGCTTGGTGGCGAGGATTTCGAAGGCCTGTTCGCCGTTTTCCGCCTGCAACACCCGATAACCCTCCCCTGACAGATAGTCGGACAGCAGCATCAGGATCAGCGGCTCGTCTTCGACGATCAGTACGACATTTTCAGCATCAGAGCTCATTGGAACGCCTTCAATCTTATAAATAGCTGCCATTACGACCATGGCCCGCTCTGGAGGTTGCGCAGAAAAATCAGATATTTACCCGGACGGTCGTCGCGCTTTCAACGCAAGCGTCAACATCCCTCAACACATCGCTCTGGCCCGCGGCTGGCGGGCCGAACGGGCGTTTACAACGGCAGGCTGACGCGGAAGGTCGAGCCGCAGCCCTCTTCGCTTTCCACCGTGATCGTACCGTTGTGGGCCGCGACGATCTGATCGGAAATGAACAGGCCCAACCCCAGCCCATTGACCGCGTGGCTGGCCGAGACGCGCTCGAACTGCTGAAAGATGCGCTTCTGGTTTTCAACGCTGATGCCGATGCCCTGATCCTTGACCTCAACCCGCGCCTCGCCGCCCTCGCTGTACACCCGAACTTCGATGGGCTTGTGCGCGCCGTAACGCAGGGCGTTGGTGAGCAGATTGGCCATCACCTGCTCGATGCGGAATTCGTCCCAGATGCCGATCACCGGTGTGGCGGCGTGCAGCGTAACCACGCTTTCCGCGGCCGCGATCTGCGCCGAGTAGCTTTCCACCAGATTGACCACCAGCTCGGACAAGTCGAACGCGCTGGTGCGGATCGACAGTTTGCCGGTGCGAATGCGCGACACGTCGAGCATGTCTTCGATCAAGCGGATGAGGCTCTGAATCTGCCGCTCGTCACGCTCGACCATGGCTTTGAGCTTGTCCATGGTGAACGCCGACGCGTTGTCCTTGGCCAGGTGCAACTTGCGCAGCTGGGTTTCCAGGATCAGCCCGTTGAGCGGCGTGCGCACTTCGTGGGACACGATCGACATGAAGTCGTCGCGCATGCGAATCGCGTGTTCCAGTTCGTTCTGGGTGGATTTCAATTCGCGCAGCAGCGCTTCCTGCTCCTGTCGGCTGCGCTCCAGTTCCTCGACCTGCTGTTTCATCGCCTTGCGCTGGCGATACAGGTCGACGAAGACGTTGACCTTGCTCTTCACCGCGTGGATATCCAGCGGCTTGTGCAGGAAGTCCACCGCGCCGCTCTCGTACCCCTTGAACGCGTAGTTCAGTTCACGGCCGGCGGCGCTGACGAACACGATGGGAATGCTTTTGGTCTTTTCGGTGCCGCGCATCATCTCGGCCAGCTCGAACCCGTTCATGCCCGGCATCTGCACGTCGAGGATCGCCATGGCGAATTCATGCTCCAACAACAGCGACAACGCTTCGTCGGCGGACAGCGCCTTGAACACCTGGCGGTCTTCGCGCTTGATCAATGCTTCGAGCGCCAGGAGGTTTTCCGGCAGATCGTCGACGATCAGCAACTTGGCTTTTATTTCACTCAGCATGCAATTCGTTCCAGCTCGACAAGCAACAGGCCAATGTCGGGCAAAGGCAGGAGAAAGTCCGGTGTGTGCAGGGCCAGCGCAGCGTCGGGCATCGTTCGCGCCAACGCGTCGGCAGGGTCCTGGACCACGGTAAGACCACCGTATTCCTTGATTCGTGCCATTCCCTTGGCACCATCGTTGTTGGCACCGGTCAACAACACCCCGGCAAGCCGCGCATCATAAGCGTCCGCAGCGGATTCGAAGAGAATGTCGATGCTGGGGCGTGAGTGATACACCCGTTCTTCCTGGCTGAACGAAAACGTCTTGTCCGCTTCCACCGACAGGTGATAACCGGGCCCGGCGAAGTAAAGCGTGCCGGGCGCGATGCTTTCCTTGTCATCGGCTTCCTTGACCGGAATCGCCAATTGCGCCGCGAACACTTCGGCCAACAGGCTGCGGCGCTCATCGGGCAAATGCAGCACCGCAACGATGGGCAGCTTGAAGCCCTTACGCAGCGGCCTGAATATCTTCAACAGCGCCTCGACCCCACCCGCGGAAGCGCCGATGACAATGGCATCGACCCTGGGTAACGCTGGCCAGTCCGACTGGGCGCCCAAAAACGTCGTTCTCATGATTTTCGATAAATCCGCTCTTGTTTGACCAAGGGTTCGAATTGATCCTTGAAACCGGAAAACTCCAGGGTTTCCTTGCTGCCCAGCACCAGAAAGCCGCGATGACACAGGGATTCGTGAAACAGGCCGAACGCTCGGTCTTGCAGCTTCTTGTTGAAGTAGATCAGCACATTGCGGCAGGAGATCAGGTGCGTCTCGGAAAACACGCTGTCAGTGGCCAGGCTGTGGTCGGCGAAGGTCACGTTCTCCCGCAGGGTCTTGTCGAAAATCGCGTAATCGTAGGCGGCCGTGTAGTACTCGGAAAACAGCCGTTTGCCGCCCGCTTTCAGGTAATTCTCGTTGTAGCCGCGAACGTTCTCCATGGAGAAAATCCCCTGCTTGGCCTTTTCCAGCGAGCGAGGGTTGATGTCGGTGGCGTAGATGATCGTGCGGTCCAGCAAGCCTTCTTCGCGCAGCAGGATCGCCATCGAATACACCTCTTCCCCCGTGCTGCACCCGGCAATCCAGATTTTCAGCGAGGGATAGGTCTTGAGCAGCGGCACGACTTCCTGACGGATTGCCAGAAAGTGCGACGGGTCACGAAACATCTCGCTGACCGGGATCGTCAGGAATTGCAGCAGCTGCATGAACGCCGACGGGTCATGCAGCACGCGCTCCTGCAGCGCGGAAATGGTGTTCAACTCAAAATGACGCAACGCATGAGCGACGCGTCGTTTGACCGACGCGCCCGAGTAATCGCGAAAATCATAGCTGTACTTCAGGTAAATCGCCTCGATGAGCAAACGCAGCTCGATCTCGGTGTTTCGCTCATGGGCCATCGGTCAAACCTGGTCTTTCTACGGGCGTGGTCAATTGATCCGATCCATTCAGATACGTTCCATTTTCGGCAGCCACACGCGAATCAACGAGAACAGGCGATCAAGGTCAATCGGTTTGGCCAGGTAGTCGTTGGAGCCCGCTTGCAGGCAACGCTCCTGATCGTCCTTCATGGCCTTGGCGGTCACGGCGATGATGGGCAGCTTGCGCCAGCGCGGGTCCTTGCGAATCTGCGTAGTGGCCTCGAAGCCGTCCATCTCGGGCATCATCACGTCCATCAACACCAGGTCGATGTCATCCACCGTGTTGAGCTTTTCGATCGCCTCGAAGCCATTGCGGCCCACTTCGACGATGGCGCCCTTGTGTTCCAGGGCACTGGTCAGGGCGAAGATGTTGCGCACGTCGTCGTCTACCACCAGGATCTTGCGGCCTTCGAACACCCTGTCGCGGCTGCGGGCGGTCTTGAGCATCTTCTGCCGTTCGTTCGACAGCTGCGACTCGACCTTGTGCAGGAACAGCGTGACTTCGTCCAGCAGGCGCTCAGGGGAGCGCGCACCCTTGATGATGATGGTGCGCGAGTACTTGAGCAGCTCGGCTTCTTCGTCCCGGGTCAGGTTGCGCCCGGTGTAGACGATGACCGGCGGGAACGCACAGATTTCATCGGTGGACATGCGCTTGAGCAGGTCGTTGCCCAGCATGTCCGGCAGTTTCAGGTCGATGATCATGCAGTCGTAGGCGTTATCGCGCAGCAGTTCCAGCGCGTCCTGGGCAAAGCCGACGGCGGTGATTTCGATGTCGTCGTCGCCGATCAGACGGGCAATGCTGTCGCGTTGTAGGGCGTCGTCTTCCACCAGCAGCACACGCTTCACTTTCTGGGTGAGCTTGGCTTCCAGGCGGGCGAACACATCTTTCAACTCTTCGCGGGTGGTCGGCTTGACGGCGTAACCGATGGCGCCCATCTGCAATGCCGCTTCCTGTCGGTCTTCGACGGAAATCACGTGGACCGGAATGTGGCGGGTCGTCGGCATCTCTTTCAGGCGCTGCAGCACGGTCAGACCCGAATGGTCTGGCAGGCGCATGTCCAGCAGGATGGCGTCCGGCAGATAACTCGACGCCAGGTCAAAACCTTCGTCGGCAGCGTGAGCGACCAGGCAGTGGTAGCCCAGTTCGTGGGCCAGGTCGTAGAGGATATGGGCGAAGCGCACTTCGTCCTCGATGACCAGAATGCAGCGTTTGCTGAACGGCGCTTTGTCGCGGTCGTCGGCGAAGCGTGGCACGGCCTCGGCAGGCGGTGCGGACTTGGCGGCAATCGTGGGCGCTGGCACGGAAGCCGGTGCGGCGTGAGCGGCGGCTGGCGGCTCTTCGACGAATTGCCCGTGCTCGACGTATTCCTCCGGCAGCACCAGGGTAAAGATACTGCCCTGCCCCGGCTCACTGGTGACCGAGATCGACCCGCCCAACAGGCGCGCCAGATCCCGGGAAATCGACAGTCCCAGGCCGGTGCCGCCGTAGCGCCGGTTGGTGGTGCCGTCCGCCTGACGGAAGGCCTCGAAGATGCTTTCCTGCTGGTCCGGGGCGATGCCGATGCCGGAATCGCGCACCGTGAAGGCAATGCCTTCGCCTGGCTGACGGGACACGGTCAGGCTGACCGATCCGTGTTCGGTGAACTTGATGGCGTTGGACAGCAGGTTCTTGAGGATCTGCTCCAGACGCTGGCGGTCGGTGTACAGCGAGACCGGCGCCCCCGGCTGAACCTCAACAGTGAATTGCAGCTGTTTGTCGGCAGCAATTGGCTGGAAGGTCATGCGCAGGCTGTCCACCAGACGGCTGACGCTGCTGTTTTCCGGGCGCATGTCGAGCTTGCCGGCTTCGACCTTGGAGATGTCGAGGATGTCGTTGATCAGGTTCAGCAGATCGTTGCCGGCCGAGTAGATCGACTCAGCAAAGGTCACTTGCTCATCGGTGAGGTTGTCCTGCGGGTTCTCGGCCAGCAGTTTGGCGAGGATCAACGAACTGTTCAGCGGCGTGCGCAGTTCGTGGGACATGTTGGCCAGGAATTCGGATTTGTACTTGCTCGAACGCTGCAGTTCGTCGGCGCGGGCTTCCAGCTCGACCTGCGCGATATTCAGCTCCTCGTTGTTGCGGTCCAGCGCATCGCGTTGATCGGCCAGCGCTTTGCTCTGTTCAGCCAGTTGCTCGTTGGTCTGCTCCAGCTCGGCTTGCTGGGTTTCAAGGTGCGCCTGGGACTCCTTCAGAATCCGCGACTGCTCTTCCAGCTCTTCGTTGGCGGTGCGCAGCTCTTCTTGCTGCACTTGCAGTTCTTCGTTCAGCTGTTGGGTCTCGGCCAGCACTTCCTGTAGACGCTGGCGATAACGCGCGGCCTCGATGGACGTGCCGACGTTGTCGGCCACCAGTTCGAGGAATTCGACGTCGCGCTCGGTCAGCTCACGCAAGAAGCCCAGTTCGATCACGCCGTTGACCTGATCATCGTTGCTGGTCGGCACAACGATCACGCTGCGTGGCGAGCCTTCGCCCAGACCCGACGAGACCTTGAAATAGTCCATCGGCACGTCGTTAAGGGTGATGATCTCATCCTGTTCGGCGGACTTGCCGACAACGCCTTCGCCGCTGTAAATCGATTGTTCCTGCAATTCTTGCTGGCGAGAGAAGCCATGAGACGCCACGCGGACCAGTCCACCGTGCTCCTGACGCACGTAAACCGCCGCCACCACCGCGCCCAGGTATTGAGCGAAGAATTGCAACACGTTGCGCCCTAACAGGTTCAGGGTCAGTTGGCCAATCACCTGCTCGGCCAGTTCACTCTGACCGTTGCGCAGCCAGGCCACGTGGGCCAGGCGCTCGGCGTCCTCTTGTTGGGCCTTGAGGTTGGCGGCGTACGTGGAGGACAGCGCCGTCATGTCGCGACGACCGACCCACGCCAGAACACCGCTGACGATCAGAATGAACGCGATGTACAGCGAGACCGACAGGATGGTCGTGTGGGTCACGTCGGTGTTACGAGTCAGGCGAAGTTGGTGCTCGATGTTTGCCGCTTGATCGTATTGATCACGAATCTCATCGGTCAGCCGCTTGCCGCGCCGGTTCTGGATCGGCGTCGCGTAATCGCCACCGTTGCGCCGCAGGGTGATCATCTCTTGGGCGAACTGGTTCCAGGACTCCTGCATGGCTGCGAGCCGTTTGAACCGGTCGACCTGATCAGGGTTGTCAGCGACCAGTTCTTCCAGGCCATTCAGCTCGGAGATGATGCTGGGCTTGGCGACCTCGTAGGGGTCGAGGAAGCGCTCATCACCGGTCAGGAGGAAGCCGCGCATGCCGGTTTCCATGTCTACCGACAGCTTCAACGAACGGTTGATGTTGTTGATCACTCGGTCCGTGTGCTCGACCCACTGGATGACCGAAAGCAGATAAGTGATCAGAATGACGAAGAAAGCGGCGCTAAGGACCCCGACGGCCAGGGGTAAACTGACGTTGCGGCTTAAAAGTTTGCGGAAACGTTGCTCATCGACTGCAGAGGTTTGGATCATCGCAAGGGCCCAGGGCGGATTCGGCTAAACCACGGAGTTTGCCGCAATGTTCAGAAAAAGACTCCAGTTTCTGACATACACGGCTGAATTTTCTGACTTTAGTCAGAAGGCAAAAGTCGGCGTACTATACGTTCGAGTGATTCCCTCGCGCTATCACACTCAACTGAATTGTGTTTTTGGCGCCTGGAACTTGTCACAATCACTGGCTTTATTTTTTAGCAGACCGGGTGAAAGTCGCCCGGTCCGTCTCTCGCCATTTGAAGGAAATTTTCATGTCCGACCCAACCAGCACGATTCTGGTGGTTGAAGATGATGACATCGTCCGGATGTTGATCGTCGACGTTCTCGAAGAGCTTGAGTACATCGTGCTCGAAGCGGCCGATGGCAGCGAAGCGTTGGCCTTTCTGAAGGACAGCGGCAACGTCATTGATTTGATGATGACGGACAAGGGCCTGCCGGACATGGATGGCACCGAACTGGCAAAGCAGGCGGCCGTGCTGCGCCCGACGTTGCCGGTGCTGTTTGCCAGTGGCTATGCGGAAAACATCGACGTGCCGCCCGGGATGCACCTGATCGGCAAGCCGTTCTCCATCGATCAACTGCGTGACAAGGTCAACGGCATCCTTGGCAAGTGACCTTCCCTCCCCGGCCACGCGCGCCCTTCATGTCCTGATCATCGGTTACGTGTGGCCGGAGCCACGCTCCTCGGCCGCCAGCGGCCATGTCATGCAACTGATCGACTGCTTTCTCGAACAGGGCTGGCGCATCACGTTTGCCAGCGCGGCGACCGAGGGTGAACGCCGCGCTGACCTGGCGAGCCTGGGCATCGATGAAGTGGCCATCGCCGTGAACGACAGCCGCTTCGACAGCTTCGTCGCCGAACTTCAACCTGAGGTGGTGCTGTTCGATCAGTTCCTGATGGAGGAGCAGTTCGGCTGGCGAGTCGAGAAACACGCGCCCAACGCGCTGCGCGTGATGGAAACCTGCGATGTGCAGAGTTTGCGCCATGCCCGGCACCAGATGCTCAAGGACGTGATCAAGGCGGGCGAGGACTGTTCCGATGCCCTGCTGGCCGAGCCCGACGCCGAGATGTTCAAGCGCATGGCGGTGTCCGATCTGGCCCAGCGGGAAATCGCCTCGTTTTATCGCTGCGACCTGAATCTGGTGGTGTCGGAGGTCGAAATCGATCTGCTGACCCGGCATTTCCGGGTGCCCGCCGAATTGCTGCACCTCTGCCCGTTGATGCTCCGCGACGTGCCCTCCCGTGGCCGGGGTTATGACGAGCGCGAACACTTCCTGACCATCGGCAACTTCCGCCATGCGCCCAACTGGGATGCCGTTTTGTGGCTAAAGAACGCGATCTGGCCGTTGATTCGCCAACGCCTGCCAAGCGCGCAGCTGCATGTGTATGGCGCGTACACGCCGCCCAAGGCCACGGCATTGCACAATGCGGCGCAAGGGTTTCACATCAAGGATTGGGCCGAGGATGCGTTTGAGGTGATGTCAGCGGCGCGGGTGTCCCTCGCTCCGCTGCGGTTTGGAGCCGGCATCAAGGGCAAGGTGATGGATGCGATGGCCTGCGGCACGCCGACGGTGACCACCCCCATCGGGGCCGAGGGGATGCATGGCGAGCTGCCGTTTCCCGGTGCCGTGGCGTGGAATGCTAAAGGGTTGGCCGCTGAAGCGGTTCGACTGTATACCGATCGGGCCGCCTGGGATCAGGCGCAGTCAGCGGGCTGGCATGTGCTGCAGTCGCGCTTTCGGTTCGAGGAGCACTGCAAGACGCTGATTGAGCGCATCCAACAGTTGCTAGGCGATCTGCCAGCCCACCGTGCCGCCAACTTCACTGGCGCGATGCTCCGGCACCATCAGCACAAAAGCACGCAGTACATGTCGCAGTGGATCGAGGCGAAGAATCGCAGGGAGTGAGACACCCCCTTGTTAAGCGCAAGTTGTTACGCGCAAGCCTTCGATCAGGGTAGATCTCGCTTGGGCTCTCCCTGCGGCGTGCCGGGTCTGGATGCACCCCAGAGATTGACTGTGGGAGCGAATTCATTCGCGAATCGAGAGAACAGACTATACATCCCTGTCGCCTGCACGATCTGTTCGCGAATGAATTCGCTCTCACGTTAGAACTGTGCCCGTGGCAAAGTCAGCGCATGTGACGCCGCAGCAGATAGGTGTCCATGATCCACCCCTTCCTCGCCCTCGCCGCTTCCCGCGTCTGCTTGATCCGCTCGCTCACGTCTCTCAATGGCCCCGAAATCAGGACCTCGTCCTCGGTCCCAAGGTACGCGCCCCAGTAGATGTAAAGGTCCTGCGCGACGAAGCGCTCGAACGTGCAGTGGGCATCGAGCATCACCACCACGTTATCAATGTCATCACCTGATGCCTGGGCCAGCCGCCGCCCTGTGGTGATCTGAATGGGTTCGCCGATCCGGTTCAAGGGAATCCCATGCTGCGCCACCAGGGCCTGCATGCTGGTGATCCCCGGAATCACCTCGACACCGAACACCTCGTTCCCCCGCGCCAGCACCCGGTCGAGAATCCGCAGCGTGCTGTCGTACAGCCCAGGGTCGCCCCACACCAGAAACCCACCGGTCTCGCCCGCCTTCACCTCATCAGTGATCAAGCGCTCGAACAACGCCGCGCGCTGCTCATGCCAATGCTCGATGCCGTTCTGATACGAAACAGGATCGTCCTCACGGCGAGGGTCCTGCACCTGCACCAGTCGATACGCGTCACCCTCGATATAGCGCTCGCAAATCTCCCGCCGCAGGCGCAGCAACTCGTCATCGGCATAGCCCTTGTCGAGAATGAAAAACACCGCCGCCCGGTTCAACGCCTTGATCGCCTGAACCGTGATGTGCTCGGGATTGCCCGCGCCGATGCCGATGACGAGGATTTTTTTCATGGGGTAACAGTCCGGATTGGCGCTAGAGGCTGTGGCTCAGGATAGTGACCGGCCTGGGCTGTCGTTGCAAAGCGCGGCCTGTGCTCATGGCTGTATTCCTGAGGGCAAATAGTGCACATTACCCCCACGCACGTCCCCGAACCCCGGCAACCGCATGACCAAAACAACAAGAATCACCGATCCGTCCTATGAGTTGATGGACGATCACAATGGCCTGTCGATCATCTACCGCGAGCATGGTTTTCCGTGCCCGCTGGTGCGCTGGCATTTTCACAAGGAATACGAGCTGCACCTGATTGTGGCGAGTTCCGGCAAGGTGTTCGTCGGTGATTACATCGGCAATTTCTACCCCGGCACGCTGTTTCTCACCGGCCCCAACCTTCCGCACAACTGGATCAGCCAGGTCGAAGAAGACGAGGTCGTGCCCAAGCGCGACATGCTGGTGAACTTCACGGAAGAGTTGCTGGAGAGCGGCAACCAGGTGTTTGCCGAGCTGAAGACCCTGACGCCGCTGCTGGAGCGCGCGCAGTACGGGATCGAGTTTCGTGACAAGCGCACGATCCGTCAGGCGATGAAGCTGATGCAGAAGATTGCCGATTCCAGCGGCATGACCCGGCTGGGGCATTTCTTCATTCTGTTCGAACTGCTGGCGGCCAGTGACGATTTCCAGCTGCTGTCTGGAACGACGGCATCCCAACTGTCAGACGACCATGCCGTCGAGCGCACCAACAAGGCCGTGGACTACATTTTTACCCACTACGCCCGGGAACTGACCCTGGAAGAAGTAGCGGACTACCTCGGCATGAAACCCACCTATTTTTCTCGCGTGTTCAAACAGGCCACGGGGCGGACGTTCGTCGAGTTCGTCAATCGGCTGCGGATCAGCAAGTCTTGCGAGCTGCTGGCGGACGGCGACAAGCCGGTCACCGACGTGTGTTTCGAATCCGGTTTCAACAACATTTCCAACTTCAACCGACGCTTTCAGCAGCTCAAAGGCATGACGCCGTCGCACTATCGCCGTTTGGCCGTGCAGCGCCTGACCGAACAAAACCTGTACTGATTCGCCCCCTCTACGCCCCCGTCGACTACGCTGGAACTGCGCCGCACCCTGCCGGAACGCAGTTTTGGTGTATTGCTGCCTGAACTCTCAGTGCAAGAAAGTATCAGTTCAAGTGCGCCGCAGGATTTGTCATTGGCCGTGCGGACCGTTGTAATCAACTGACTTCCTCCAGACTCCGGAAGGAACAACAACAATAACCAGGCTTCTGTCGTTCATTGGGCGCAGAAGAGGAGAGATACATGAAGACCTCTGCAAACGTTCTGCTCGCTGGCACCTGTCTCACTCTCGGCTTGACCCTCTGCAACAGCGCAGCGGCGGGCGACGTCACCATCGCCACCGTCAACAACAGCGACATGATCCGCATGCAGCGGCTGTCCAAGACTTTCGAAGAACAGCATCCCGACATCAAACTGAAATGGGTCGTCCTCGAAGAGAACGTGCTGCGTCAACGCTTGACCACAGACATCGCCACCAAGGGCGGCCAGTTCGACGTGTTGACCATCGGCATGTACGAAGCCTCACTCTGGGGTGCCAAGGGCTGGCTCAAAGAGATGAATGATCTGCCAGCGTCCTACGCGCTGGATGACGTATTCCCATCGGTGCGTGACGGTCTGTCGGTCGATGGCAAGCTGTTCGCCCTGCCGTTCTACGCCGAAAGCTCGATCACCTACTACCGCAAAGACCTGTTTCAGGCCGCTGGCCTGACCATGCCGGAGCGTCCGACCTGGACCCAGATTTCCGAATTCGCCGACAAACTCACTGACAAATCGAAAGAACAGTACGGCATCTGCCTGCGTGGCAAGGCGGGCTGGGGTGAGAACATGGCGCTGATCAGCACCGTCGCCAACTCCTTTGGCGCGCGTTGGTTCGACGAGCAGTGGAAGCCACAGTTCGACCAGCCCGAGTGGAAAAACGCGCTGACCTTCTACACCAACGTGATGAAGAAAGACGGCCCTCCCGGCGCCTCCAGCAACGGTTTCAACGAAAACCTGGCGCTGTTCAACAGCGGCAAGTGCGCCATCTGGGTCGACGCCAGCGTCGCCGGTTCCTTCGTGACCGACAAATCCCAGAGCAAGGTCGCGGACAGCGTCGGCTTCACTTACGCGCCGCACGAAGTCACCGACAAAGGCTCGGCATGGCTGTACTCGTGGGCCCTGGCGATTCCAACCAGCGCCAAGAACGACAAGGACGCTCGCGCGTTTACCGAATGGGCAACGTCGAAAGAGTACGCGGCCCTCGTCGCGAAAACCGACGGCGTGTCCAACGTACCGCCAGGCACTCGCGCCTCGACCTACACCGACGATTACAAGAAAGCGGCGCCGTTCGCCAACATCACCCTGGAATCCCTCAAGGCCGTGACGCCAAAAACGCCGACCCTGAAGCCGGTTCCGTACGTGGGCATTCAACTGGTGACCATCCCCGAGTTCCAGCAGATCGGCACCAACGTCGGTCAGCAATTCTCGGCGGCACTGGTGGGTTCGACCACCGTGGACGCTGCGCTGACCCAGGCACAAAGCGCGACCGAGCGTGACATGAAGCGCGCGGGCTACCCGAAAAAGGGTTGATCCCGTCTGTTTCAAGGCAGCAGCGGGGATTTTCTCCCTGCTGCCCCGCTTAGCTACTGCCCCGGTTCGGAGTCATCATGAACACCTCAACCCTTCCCCCTCGCACGGCCACGGCTGGCGATAAAGACCAACAGAAAGGCAGCGTCACCAAGCCTGGCTGGTTTCTGGTCAGCCCTTCGGTGCTGTTGCTGCTGGTCTGGATGATCGTCCCGCTGGGCATGACCATCTATTTCTCGCTGATCCGCTACAACCTGCTCAACCCCGGCGAGAATGAATTCGTCGGCCTTGAGAACTTTCAATATTTCGTCACCGATTCGGGCTTCTTCCCCGGTGCGATGAACACCTTGTTGCTGGTCGGCAGTGTGCTGGCCATCAGCGTGATCCTCGGCGTGCTGATTTCTGCGCTGCTGGAAGCCACTGAATTCCTGGGTCGCGGCATCGTACGCGTGCTGCTGATCTCGCCGTTCTTCATCATGCCCACGGTCAGTGCGCTGATCTGGAAGAACCTGATCTTCCACCCGGTCTCGGGGATTCTCGCCGCGGTCTGGAAGCTGTTCGGCGCGCAGCCTGTGGACTGGCTCGCCAATTACCCGATGCTGTCGATCATCATCATCGTGTCGTGGCAGTGGCTGCCGTTCGCCATCCTGATCCTGATGACCGCCATGCAGTCGCTGGATCAGGAGCAGAAAGAAGCCGCGCGGCTTGATGGCGCTGGCCCCATTGCGATCTTCTGGCACCTGACCCTGCCCCACCTGGCGCGCCCCATCGCTGTCGTCGTGATGATTGAAACCATCTTCCTGCTGTCAGTGTTCGCGGAAATCTTCACCACCACCAACGGCGGTCCGGGCTTCGCTTCGACCAACCTCGCGTACCTGATCTACAACCAGGCGCTGTTGCAATTCGACGTGGGCATGGCATCGGCGGGCGGCTTGATTGCCGTGGTCATTGCCAACATTGCCGCCATCATCCTGATCCGGATGATCGGCAAAAACCTCACCGACAAGTCTTGAGGGCAAGGTCATGATGACGCTCAAACAATCCCGTCGCCTGCAAAGCGTGCTCCTCGGCACCTTGTCATGGGCGATCGCGGCGCTGATTTTCTTCCCGATCTTCTGGATGGTGCTCACAAGCTTCAAGACCGAGATCGACGCGTTCGCCACCCCGCCGCAGTTCTTTTTCACGCCGACGCTGGAGAATTACCTGCACATCCAGGAGCGTAGCGACTACTTCCACTTCGCCTGGAACTCGATCCTGATTTCCTTTAGCGCGACGATTCTCTGCCTGCTGATTTCGGTCCCGGCCGCCTACTCCATGGCGTTTTTCGAGACCAAACGCACCAAGAGCACGCTGCTGTGGATGCTCTCCACCAAGATGCTGCCACCGGTGGGTGTGCTGATGCCGATTTACCTGCTGGCCAAGACGTTCGGCCTGCTGGATTCGCGCCTGGCACTGATCGCGATCTACACGCTGATCAACCTGCCGATCGTGGTCTGGATGATTTACACCTACTTCAAAGACATTCCGGGCGAAATCCTCGAAGCCTCGCGGCTGGACGGCGCCACCACACGCCAGGAAATCTTCAAGGTGCTGATCCCGATCTGCAAAGGGGGCCTGGCCTCGACGGCGCTGCTGTCGCTGATCCTGTGCTGGAACGAGGCATTCTGGTCGCTGAACCTGACCTCATCGAACGCCGCGCCGCTCACCGCGCTGATCGCCTCATACTCAAGTCCCGAGGGGCTGTTCTGGGCCAAGTTGTCTGCGGTCTCGACCCTGGCCTGCGCGCCGATCCTGATCTTCGGCTGGATCAGCCAGAAACAACTGGTCCGTGGTTTGTCGTTTGGTGCAGTCAAGTAACAAGACCCCTGTAGGAGTGAGCTTGCTCGCGATCGCGGTATATCTGAAACGAATATATCGCCTGACATCACGCAATCGCGAGCAAGCTCACTCCTACAACTGATGAATTTGAAGAATAAAACTGGAGCCCCACATGGCTAACCTGACAATCAGAAATCTACAAAAAGGCTTCGACGGCCACCAGATCATCAAAGGCATCGACCTGGACGTCAAAGACCGCGAATTCGTGGTGTTCGTCGGCCCGTCGGGCTGCGGCAAATCCACCCTGCTGCGCCTGATCGCCGGTCTCGAAGACGTCACCAGCGGCAGCATCGAACTCGATGGCCGCGAGATCACCCAAGTCACCCCTGCCAAGCGCGACCTGGCGATGGTGTTCCAGACCTACGCCCTGTACCCGCACATGACCGTGGGCAAGAACCTCTCATTCGCGCTGGACCTGGCCGGTACGCCAAAAGCCGAAGTCGAGAAGAAAGTCGCCGAAGCTGCACGCATCCTGGAACTCGGGCCGCTGCTGGAACGCAAACCCAAGCAACTGTCCGGCGGTCAGCGCCAGCGTGTGGCCATCGGTCGCGCCATCGTGCGCAACCCGAAAATCTTCCTGTTCGACGAACCGCTCTCCAACCTCGACGCCGCGCTGCGCGTGCAGACCCGCCTGGAGTTGTCGCGCCTGCACAAAGAGTTGGAAGCGACCATGATCTACGTGACCCACGATCAGGTCGAAGCCATGACCCTGGCCGACAAGGTGGTCGTGTTGAACGGCGGCCGCGTGGAACAGGTCGGCTCCCCTCTTGAGCTGTATCACCACCCCGCCAACCTGTTCGTGGCAGGCTTTCTCGGCACGCCGAAAATGGGCTTCCTCAAGGGCAAGGTCAGCCGCGTGGATGCCAGCGGCTGTGAAGTCACCCTCGATGCCGGGACGAAGATCAATCTGCCGTTCACCAACGCCCAACAAAGTGTGGGCGACGCCGTGACCCTGGGCATTCGTCCGGAGCATCTGGAGCTGGCCAATGCGGGTGACTGCCAGTTGCAAGTCGTCGCCGACGTCAGCGAACGCCTGGGCAGCGACACCTATTGCCACGTCCGCACGCAATCCGGCGAAGCGCTGACCATGCGTATTCGCGGGGACCTCGCCAGCCAGTACGGCGAAACCCTGAACCTGCACCTGGACAGCGCCCACTGCCACCTGTTCGACGCACAGGGCCAGGTCATCCGTAAAGCCTTGCAGGCCGCTGCCTGAGCAGGCGGCCCTCACAGAATCGGGAATGCAGTCATGAAACTGAACAAACAGAACCTGTCGAACCTGGGTGATGGCGTCAACCTGCCCGCCTACGCCCTCGAAGACCGCCGTCAGGGCATCGCCCACATTGGCGTCGGCGGCTTTCACCGCGCGCACCAGGCGTTCTACACCGACGCTCTGATGTCTCTCGGTGCCAAGGACCAAAGCGGCGAAGGCCTGGACTGGGCCATCTGCGGCGTCAGCCTGCGTGAAGAAGACCGTAACAATTTCGAAGCGCTCAAAGATCAGGACTTCCTCTACACCCTGTTCGAACTGGGCGACACGCCCGACACCGAGACCCGCATCATCGGCGCCATGAGCCAGATGCTGATGTCCACCGACAACGACCTCGCGCTGATCGACAAGCTCGCCAGCCCCGAGATTCGCATCGTCTCGCTGACCATTACCGAAGGCGGCTATTGCATCGACGACAGCACCGGCGAGTTCATGAGCCACCTGCCGCAGATCCAGCACGACCTCGCGCACCCCGCCACGCCGAAGACCGTGTTTGGTTACCTGTGCGCCGCGCTGGCCAAACGCCGCGCCGAGGGCACGCCTGCGTTCACCCTGATGTCGTGCGATAACCTGCCGCACAACGGCGCCGTGACCCGCAAAGCGCTGCTGGCGTTCGCCAAACTGCGCGACGCCGAACTGCACGACTGGATCGCCGCCAACGTCAGCTTCCCCAACGCCATGGTCGACCGCATCACGCCAATGACCAGCACCGCCCACCGCCTGCAATTGCACGATGCAAAAGGGATTGATGACGCCTGGCCGGTGGTCTGCGAGCCGTTTGTGCAGTGGGTGCTGGAAGACAAGTTCGTCAACGGCCGTCCGGCGTGGGAAAAAGTCGGCGTGCAGTTCACCGACGACGTTACGCCGTACGAAGAAATGAAGATCAAGCTGCTTAACGGTAGCCATTTGGCCCTGACTTACCTCGGTGCGCTGAAAGGCTACCGCTTCGTTCACGAAACCATGAACGATCCGCTGTTCGTCGATTACATCCGCACCTACATGGACCTGGACGTCACGCCGCAACTGGCGCCCGTGCCTGGCATCGATCTGACTGATTACAAACAGACGCTGATCGACCGCTTTTCCAATCAGGCCATCGCTGACCAACTGGAGCGTGTGTGCTCGGATGGCTCGTCGAAATTCCCGAAATTCACGGTGCCAACCATCAACCGCCTGATCGTCGACAACGGCAACATGGACCGCGCCTCTCTCGTGGTCGCGGCGTGGGCCTTGTACCTGCAAGGCAACAGAACCGGCGATTTCAAGGGTGAAAACGGCGTCGAGTACAAAGTCGTCGATCCACGTGCCGACTTCTGCAAAGCGCTGGTGGCCGATGACGTGCTGGTGACACAACGCCTGCTGGAAGTCGAGGAAATCTTCGGCGCAGCGATTCCGAAATCCGCTGAATTCGTGGCCTCGTTCGAGAAAAACCTGAACAGCCTCAAGCAGCTCGGCGTCAGCAAAACCCTGGAAAACCTGTTGGCGAAAACCCTCTGAGCGTCAGAGGTAAAGAGGTGAACATGTTTCTCGGCATCGATTGCGGCACCCAAGGCACCAAGGCCATCGTGCTTGATGCGGCCAGCGGCAAGGTTCTGGGCGAAGGCTCAGGCGCGCACCACATGATCAGCGGCGCCAACGGGCGTCGGGAACAGGACGTGCAGGAATGGCTGACCGCCTTCGAAGAGGCAACGGCTGCGGCACTGGCGCAAGCGGGGATCAGCGGTGCCGAGATTCAAGGCATCGGCGTGTCCGGTCAGCAGCACGGGCTGGTGATGATCGACGAACTGGGCCACGTGTTGCGCCCGGCCAAGCTCTGGTGCGATACCGAATCGGCGCCCGAGAACGATCGTCTGCTGGAGTATCTGGGGGGCGAATCCGGCTCACTGGAACGCCTGGGTATCGCCATCGCGCCGGGCTACACCGTTTCCAAGCTGCTCTGGACCAAAGAGCAGTTCCCGGAGCTGTTCGCCCGGATCGACAAGATCCTGCTGCCCCACGACTTCCTCAATTACTGGCTGACCGGGCGCTGCTGCAGCGAATTCGGCGATGCGTCCGGCACCGGCTATTTCAACGTGCGCACCCGGGAATGGGACGTCGACATCCTCAACCACATCGACCCGACGGGCCGGTTGGTCAAGGCGCTGCCGACCCTGCTCGACGCCCATGACCCCGTGGGCAAGATCCTGCCCGCCATCGCTGAACGTCTGGGCGTCAACCCTGAAGCCATCGTTTCCAGCGGTGGCGGTGACAACATGATGGGCGCCATCGGCACCGGCAACATCACGCCGGGTTCGATCACGATGAGCCTCGGTTCGTCGGGCACCGTGTACGCCTTCGCCGAGGCGGGCAACGTCAGCGCACAGCCTTCGGTCGCAACGTTCTGCTCGTCTTCCGGCGGCTGGCTGCCGTTGATCTGCACCATGAACCTGACCAACGCCACCAGCGCCATTCGCGAGCTGTTCGCGTTGGACATCGGTGCGTTCAACGCCGCCATCGCCTCGTCGCCTATCGGTGCCCAAGGCGTGCTGATGCTGCCGTTCCTCAACGGCGAACGCGTTCCCGCCCTGCCCCACGCCACCGGCAGCATCCTCGGTCTTGACAGCACCAACCTGACCCAGGCCAACCTGTGCCGCGCCGTGGTCGAGGGCACCACCTTCGGCCTGCGTTACGGGCTGGACCTGTTGCGTGAGAGCGGGATCAAAAGCGCCAACATCCGGCTGATCGGCGGCGGCGCGAAAAGCGCGGTCTGGCGGCAGATCGTCGCCGATATCATGGACACCCCGGTCGTCTGCACCACCGGGACCGAAGCGGCCGCCCTGGGCGCGGCGATTCAGGCGGCCTGGTGCCATTCACATGCCAGTGGCGGCAGCGAGTCATTGCAGGCGCTGTGCGAACGTTGCGTCAGCCTCGACGCCAGCAGCGAAACGAAACCGCTGCCTGAACATGTGGCCGCGTACCATACGGTTTATCAGCACTACCGCAATCAATTGCAGGGCATCTGACGACTGCCCTTAACGGAGCACCTATGTATCTGGTCTGTGGCGAAGCACTGTTCGACTTTTTCAGTCAGCCGGACAGCGCCCAACTCAACAAAATCGGCTACCAGGCCATCGCCGGCGGCTCGCCGTTCAACGTCGCTGTCGGCTTGCGTCGATTGGGCGTGGACGCCGGTTTCTTCGCCGGCATTTCCACCGACTATCTGGGCAAACGCCTGGCGGCGGTACTGGAAGAAGAAGGCGTGCGGGATGATTTTCTGATTCATTTCGACGCCCCGACCACCCTGTCGATGGTCGCAGTGGGCGCCGATGGCTCGCCGCAATACAGCTTCCGGGGTGAAGGCTGCGCGGACCGCTTGCTGACGACCGCTCAACTCCCGGTGCTGGACACCAGCGTTCGCGGCCTGCACGTGGGATCGTTCTCGTTGGTCGTCCAGCCCGTAGCCGATGCGCTGCTGGCATTGGTGCGACGCGAAAGCGGCCAGCGCCTGATCACCTTCGACCCCAACGTGCGCTTGAACCCGGCACCGAGCATCGAGCTGTGGCGCAGCCAAGTGGCGAAATTTGCCGAACACGCGCACATCATCAAAGTCAGCGACGAAGACCTGCACCTGCTCTACCCCGACACTGACGCGGAAACCGTGGCCAAGGGCTGGCTGCAACACAACTGCCAACTGGTGATCATGACCCGTGGCCGTCAAGGCGCCACCGTCTTCACCCGCGAACTCGGCCACTGGTCCGTCCCGGCACGCGACGTCAAAACCGCTGACACCGTTGGCGCCGGTGACACCTTCCAGGCCGCGCTCATTACGTTTCTGACCGAACGCCACCTCGACACCCCGGCGAGCCTGCCAGGATTGAGCCGCGAGACACTGACCGACATGCTGAATTTCGCCGTGGCTGCGGCGGCGGTGACGTGCACGCGGGTGGGGCCGGATTTGCCGTATCGGGATCAGGTGGTTTGACGAACCATCCTTTTCTAATAACCGAAAAAAACCGGCGTAATGCCGGTTTTTACGTCTTGAACTCACGCCCGCCAAAATACCGGGTCCGAAACGTCCAGCAGGTCCGCAAAGGTCTTAGGCATGCCGCCGTTGCGCAACAACGCTTTGAATGTGGCGTAGACATCTGTTCTCGCGCCATCCTTACGTAACGTTGTTTCGTCGTTCAGCCATGCATAAACGATTCGACGTGAGGCGTCGTTCCTGAATTGAAAGAACAGTCGGTAGCGATGAGGAAGCCCTGATTTGACCCTGCGCCAATGACGGCAGTCTTTTCCCAAGGTATTCCCTAGTACGTACCCCGGCGCAGCCGGGTTCTCGGGAACACGCTCTCGAACGGAAGTGTCGACCTTCTCGAAAAATTTGTAGTGGGGATGATGGTGAAATCCGCTGGGGTCGCGGTCGACAAGCGACTCAACCTCTTCAATCAGGGATTTGAGGCGGTTCAGAAAAAGAGGATGGCCGAAGAGCCCCCAACCATTGATTACTGTCGTCCCTGCCTGCATGGATCACCCCTCCAACAGGTGACCGTTCTCGCGGTTGGCGTTCGCCTTCGCTCTCAGACGCTCCATTCGGGAGACCAAAGACGCTGGAATCGGCTTGATGTCATCGGGCCTGTCCGTCAGATCTGCTTGCACGAGTTGCAGGAAAGCTTTCTTGACGCGCTGAGCTTCACGCTCGGCAGCGATGGACACTATCTGTGCATTGAATCGAGACATGACTCACTCCTTGAGTAGAGGCGGTTGACTGAACATAGGCAGGACTATACCGCAACCCTTCGCATTCGATGGACTACGCGATTCAACTTATCGGAGACGGGAGATGTAGGAAGACACCACTGAATTCACCGCGAATTGGCTGAGGTTCAACCAAAAAAAGGGGCAGCCGGTGATCACCGCTGCCCCTTCCTCATTCATCCCCCACTCCGCCAACACCCAAGACTCAGGCCATTTCCGCCTTCGCCATGGCGATCTTGGCCTTGACCTCTTGCTCAGCGGTTTGCAGCTCGGTTTTCTGTTTCTGCAGGTCAGCCACTTTCTTGTCCACGGCCGCTTGCTGCTCCGGCGTCATGGCGTCGTACTGTTCCTTGCTCACGCCGGTCAGCTGCTGACGCACCTTCTCGGCATCGGTCTGGTTCATGTACGCCAGGAAATCGGCCTTCGCCGAAGAACTGCTACGGGTGCTGGTGTCGCTGTTATCGACCGCCGCCATTTCGGTATCGACGGTTTTGCTCACGCTGTCTGTCGACGCGATCTGTTTGTCACCGGCGGCCGCGAAAGCAGCTGCCGCAGCCGCTTTGTCTTCATCCGACACCTTGGACGTGGCGTTGGCCAGGGAGGCTTTGAGGTTCACCATCATTTTGGCGAAAGACTCGTTGTAGCCCTGATCCGCGCTGCTTTGGGTGGAGCTGTCGGTACTGCCCGCGAGTGCGGCAACCGGCGCGGAAGCGCTGGCCGTCGCGGCGGTGTACGCATCCTTGTCTGTCGTGTCGTAGTGCGTGTGAGCCACGGCCTTCGACACGAAGTGCTGGATCGTACTGTTATCAATGATCATCTTTCACCTCCTTATCAGGTTATCGATGCACCTCCGATAGCAGCAAAAGCAGTGCCACATGCTGGTACATACGCTGAAAGGCCCGCCCCACGCGGGGTGCAAGGCATAGAGGGTTTCGAAGGAAGCGGCAATGTCGGCGTTGCCTTGCCGGGAACGGCAGGCCTTCGCCGCTCTGGCCGCTCAGCGCGGTGGCTGTTGATCCTGCAAACGCAGGCCCCAGTCACGCAGCGAAGCCACCACGGGCCCGACTTCACGTCCCTTGGCGGTCAGCAGGTATTCGAGCCGCGGCGGATGCTGCTCGTAAAGACGACGCTCGATCAGACCGTTGGCTTCCAGGGCCTTGAGCCGGGTGGACAGCGTGCTTGGGGCGCACCCCTTGAGCGAGTCCTGCAAATCCTGAAAGCGTCGCGAGGGGTTACGCAGCAGGTCGCGCAGAATGAGGATCACCCAGCGCTCGCCGATCACCTCAAGCGCGGTGATCACCGGGCAGAAGGCGTAGTCGGGAAGGGCTGGGCGAGTATCGGGATCGGATTCGGACATGGGCGCGAGTCTAGCAAGGGCGTATTGGGCTGGAAAGCCTGGGTTGACTGTGTGCCATCGTCGTATCTGCATGGCTTGCCAACGGTGGCGATATTACAGAGCCAGCGCCGGCAAGCCGGACTGCTGCAGGTGACTCACCCAATCCAATCAGCCCCGGTGAGCGGCCGCAGAGGTCATGAACCGATGGGTCAGAGCAGCTCACTCAAATCCAGTTTCTCCTGTGGCACTGGCATCGAGAAGTAATACCCCTGTGCCTGCCCTGCCCCCATTTCACGCAGCAATTGCAACGTATCGGCGTCTTCTACACCCTCGGCGACCACCGTCAGCCCCAGCGATTCGGCCATGCGCACGATGGCGCGGACGATGGCGCGGCTGCGGGAGCTGGTGGTCAGTTCGAGGGTGAAGGATTTGTCGATCTTCAGGCCGCTGAAATGGTACTGGTGCACGTAACTGAGCGACGAGAACCCGGCGCCGAAGTCGTCGAGCACCGTAGAGACGCCGTTGTCCGCCAAGTGCTTCATGGCCTGACGCGCCAGTTCCGGTTCGGCCACCAGCGCACCTTCGGTCAATTCCAGACAGATGCGCGACGGCGCCACGCCATGTTGCGCGAGCAGTCCCAGGACTTCGCCAGCGAATTCCGGTCGGCTGATGCTGTAGCTCGAACAGTTGACGTGCACGGTCGGCCAATGGGCATGACTGGGCTGGGCCAACATCGCCACCACCTGTTGCAGCATGTAATAGTCCAGCCGTCCAATCAGACGCAGGCCTTCCAGCGCGGGCAGGAACAGCCCCGGCGCGATCACTCGGCCATCGGCCTGACGCCAGCGGATGAGCGCTTCCAGTGCCAGAATTTTGCCCGTGGCAACGTCGATGATCGGCTGAAAATACGGCAGCAATTCGTCAGTGCGCTTGAGGGCGTTACGCAACGCACCCTCTTGCTCCATCTGGTCGGACACCTCGCGCCGCACTTCCTGGTTGAACACGGCGTAACTGTCGCGCCCGGCGTTCTTGACCCGGTACATCGCCGTGTCGGCATCTCGCAACAGGTCGGCGGGCTCTTTGTGGAATTGCAGATCAGCGCCGACCACCCCAATGCTGCACGACGAAAACACGGCATGTCCGTCGATGTAGAACGGCACATCGAACGCCAGGAGGATGCGCTCGGCAATGGCGACCGTGACATCAGGGGGCGCTGCATACGCCAGTACCGCGAACTCGTCGCCACCCAGCCGCGCCAGCAGGTCGCTGTCACGCATGCAACTGCGCAAGCGATCAGCCGCCTGAATCAGCAGGAGGTCGCCCGAATGATGCCCAAGGCTGTCGTTGACCATCTTGAAGCGGTCGAGGTCGATGAACATGACGGCCAGGTCCTGACCATGGGCGCAAAACGCCTGCCAGGCGCCCTGCAAGCGCTGTTGCAAGTGGCTGCGATTGGGCAACCCGGTCAGGGAATCGTGGGCGTTTTCGTGCTGTAACTTGGCGTTGGCGTAGTCCAGCTCTCGGGTGCGGTCCTGCACTCGGGCTTCCAGCCGTACGTTGGCCGTATGAATGGCTTCGGCGGCGCTGCGACGGGACAGCGCCGTGTCGATGTGCCGCGAGACGAACGTCAGCAAATCCTGATCACGCAGCGAATAACTGACATGGGGCGAATAACTCTGCACCGCCAGCACACCGCGCACGGTGTCGCCGTCAAACAGCGGAATGCCCAGCCAGGAACAGGATCGATTGATCTCGTTCTGAATCGTGATTTCGCCATTGCCCTCCAGACGTCGCGCCTCGGCACTGTCGATCAGGCAAGGGCGACGCTGGCGAATCACGTACTCAGTGAAACCGCGCTCGCCGCGACGGGGGTCCGGGCGGCGGGTCAGGCGTTCGTCGACGTAGTACGGAAAGGTCACCTCGTCCGTGGCGTCGTCGTACAGCGCAATGTAGAAGTTCAGGGCAAACAGCAGTTCGCCGACAATCCCGTGCAGGCTCTTGAACAGGTCGGTCATGTCCCCCGGCTGGCTGGACAGTTCGGTGATCTGGAACAGCGCGCTCTGCAAATGCTCGGCCCGCTCGCGGTCGGCTACTTCGTTACGCAGGGCGTCGTTGAGCCGCGACAGCTCCAGCGTGCGGCGCACCACGGTTTCTTCCAGGTGCGCGCGGTGCAGGATGCGGTCCAGCGCCATCGCCACGTGACGCGCGACCACCAGAAACAGCTCCTGATCCTCGACGCTGTAAACCCGTGACACGTCGTAAACCTGCATCGCCAGCATGCCGAACACGTCGTCGGAAGCGTTCTTCAGCGGCGCCCCCATCCAGAATTCGGGCCGATGCCCCACGCAATAGAACCGTTCCTGAGACTGGGCGCGTTCGATTCCGGCCGCGTCGACGAACAACGGCTGCTCGGTGGTCAGCACATAACCGGTCATGGACAGCCGTTCCGGATCGAGAAACTCTTGGGTCTCGGCTTCCAGCGCGTCGACATCGGTGATGTCGATGTAATAGGGATAGGTGATCTTGCCGCTGTGCCCTTCGTACAGCGCCAGGTAGAAGTTCTCGGCGTCGATCAGAGTCGACAGTTGCCGGTGCACGCCTTGCAGAAACGCCGGGCGGTCACGGGTCGAACTGGCCAGATAGGTGATTTCGTACAGCACCCGTTGAGTGGCTTGGGCGCGGGTCAGGGCATCGGTCTGTAACCGCAGTCCCAGTTTGCTTGCCAACACCAGTAAAAACGGATTGCTCGACTCGCGTTCGGGGGTCAGCAACCAGCCCAACGGGCTTTCGCCATGCCCGGTCACCCAGCGGTGTAATCCATGATCGCGACAGAAAGCGTCGAAGCCTTCTCGGGGAATGAGTGACGGCCACTCGGTCGCGGCATCGCCCTGCCCCAACAAATGCATGTGCCGGTTGGCACGGTAGGCGGCCCAGCTCAATCCGGGGGTCGCGCTGGTCGCAGCTTTCAGCACTGCTTCGAGAGAATTTTCGTCGATCATCGATGTCGCATTTTCCGAACCATCATCTGCCTGACACGCTGTTTCCTCGGTCGCCGGCGAGCGCTGAACAGGATTCGTGACGTGGGAATTCATAGGCGCTCCATTGCCAGCGTGGGACTGAGCTATCTTCATGGGGTCTGACTGAGGGATGCAAGCGCCATATTCGTTCCAGCTGCCTATAAACGACGAAAAAAACGCGATTTCACGACATTTCACGTGACAGTTGCCTGAGTCTCAGTTCTATATCGGCAGCTAACCGTTGAAATGAAAGATTTTCCGCGCACGCTGGTCAGATCGACCCACATTAAATGATGCTGTCTCGATCCCGGACCTTCCCTTGTTGTTACCTGTCTCTGATTACTGCGTCTCCAACCTACCTCGTCCTCAGGAGTTGATTGAAAAATGATCAAGACTTACAGCTATGCCGCAAAATCAGCCTCGGAAAAACTGGCCCCGCTGCACATCGAGCGACGTGAGCCGGGGGCTGATGACGTGCAGATCGACATCCTGTTCTGCGGGGTCTGCCACTCCGACCTGCACACGGCCCGCAACGAATGGCACAACACGCTCTACCCGTCGGTGCCGGGCCATGAAATCGTCGGCAAGGTCACGGCGGTGGGCGCCAACGTGAAGAACTTCAAGGTCGGTGACCTCGCCGGCGTCGGCTGCATGGTCGACAGCTGTCAGCATTGCGCGTCCTGCGCGGAAGGTGAAGAGCAATATTGTGAAAGCGGTTTCACCGGCACTTACAACGGCCCGGTGTTCGGCGGTGAAAACACCTTCGGTGGCTACTCCGACAAGATCGTGGTAAAAGAGAAATTCGTCCTGAAAATCTCCCACAGCGACAACCTCGCCGCCGTCGCACCGCTGCTGTGCGCGGGTATCACCACCTACTCGCCGCTGCACCACTGGAAAGTCGGCCCGGGTAAAAAAGTCGGTGTGGTGGGTCTGGGCGGCCTGGGCCACATGGCCGTGAAGATCGCCCATGCCATGGGCGCTCACGTGGTGCTGTTCACCACCTCGCCAAACAAGCGCGAAGACGGCAAGCGACTGGGTGCCGACGAAGTCGTGGTGTCGAAGAACGCCGATGAAATGGCCAAGCAAGCCAATTCCCTGGACTTCATCCTCAACACCGTAGCGGCACCTCACGATCTGGACGCCTTCCTCAACCTGCTCAAGCGCGACGGCACCATGACCCTCGTGGGCGCACCTGACAGCCCGCACCCGTCGCCGTCGGTGTTCAACCTGATCTTCAAACGTCGTAGCCTCGCCGGCTCGCTGATCGGCGGCATTCAGGAAACCCAGGAAATGCTGGATTTCTGCGCCAGGCACGGCATTGTCTCCGACATCGAGATGATTCACATGAAGGACATCAACGAAGCCTACGAGCGCATGGTCAAGGGTGACGTGAAGTACCGTTTCGTGATCGACATGGCCACGCTGAAAGAAGAAGCGTCGGCGGCCTGACGCGTTTCGACCACCGGGCTGTCACGGGAACCTGCCTCGTCGGCCCGGGGCTTTCGTAACATTCTGTGTTTCGACCTCCGTAAATTATCCGCAACCAACCCCATTGCCTCAGGTCATTAACTCTGGGGTGATGCTGCTCCCCCCCTTGACAACGCTTTCTCCGCAAGACGTCGATGCCGAACGCAACGAGTACGTCGGGGGATTGGCGAGAAATCTTCAACAGTGCATGCAGTTATTCGAATGAATGCTTGGTTCGCTCATTGTTTATCGTGGGTGACTTGACGCTTTCACTGCCGCAGATGCCCGTTCGCTGCTCACCGTCAGCGCCGGGCCTGACTCAATGCTGACGAGGAACCTGTCCATGACCGATCAGCCTGATCACAAAGAACCTGTGTCCGACCTCACGGCCTTCACCGTGCCGTCGCGACGAAATTTCCTGAAATCCATTGGCGTGTCCGGCCTCGCGGCAGCCACGGCTCCGATGTGGACCCAAGCCCTCGAAGCCCAGGCCGCGGTGGCCGACGACGTCGATCCGCCCGCCAAAGACGAACGGCGTATGACCCTCAAGGTCAACGGCCAGACCCACACGCTCAACCTCCCGGCCAACGCCGCACTGCTGGATGTGCTGCGTGATCGCCTGCAACTGACCGGCACCAAGAAAGGCTGCGACCACGGCCAGTGCGGTGCGTGCACCGTTCACGTCAACGGCACGGCCATCAATTCGTGCCTGTCGCTGGCGGCCATGCACGAAGGCGACGAGATCACCACCGTCGAAGGTCTGGCGAAGGACGGCAAACTGCACCCGGTGCAAGAAGCGTTCTGGGAACACGACGCTTACCAGTGCGGCTACTGCACCAGCGGCCAGATCATGAGCGCCGTGGCGGTGTTGCAAGACAAAAACATTGGCAGCGACGACCACAGCGTACGCGAAGCCATGAGCGGCAATATCTGCCGATGCGGCGCCTACAAGAACATCCTGGCCGCCATTCAAAGTGCGCGGATCAAATTGCAGGAGGTGACCTGATGAGAGCCCTCGATTATGTGCGCGCCAGCAGCGTTGAGCAGGCCGTGACGACCCACTCGAAAAGCCAGACCGCCTTCTTTCTCGCGGGCGGCACCACCCTGCTGGACCTGGTGAAACTGGACGTGATGCCCGCCGACCAGGTCATCGACGTCAATCACCTGTCCCTCAAGCAGGTCGAGGTGCAGAAAGACGGCAGCGTGCGCGTCGGCGCGTTGGTGACCAACACCACCCTGGCCCACCACCCTTACATCGTCGAGCACTACCCGGTGCTGTCCCAGGCGTTGCTGTCCGGCGCCACCACGCAGTTGCGCAACAAGGCCACCACCGCAGGCAACGTCATGCAGCGGGTGCGCTGCAATTACTTCCGCGACGGCCATTCGGCCTGCAATAAACGCGAGCCCGGTTCAGGCTGTGCCGCCATCGATGGTCATAACCGTAGCGTGCATGCAGTGCTGGGCACCAGCGATCAATGCATCGCGACCCACCCGTCGGACATGTGCGTGGCGATGGCGGCGATTGGCGCGAAGGTCGAGGTGCAAGGGGCGAAGGGTTCACGCAGCGTCGATTTCCTAGACTTCCATCTGTTGCCCGGCTCGACTCCGTGGAAAGAACACGCCTTGCAGGATGACGAGTTGATCACCCACGTGGTGCTGGACGCGTCGCTGGCCAACAGCAAGTCCGGTTACCTGAAATTGCGTGACCGCGCCTCGTACCAGTTCGCCCTCGCTTCGAGCGCGGTGATTCTGGTGATGGACGGCAACACCGTGCGTGAAGCGCGCATCGCGATGGGCGGCGTCGGCACCAAGCCGTGGCGTGCCCTGGAAGCGGAGCGCGCCTTGAAAGGCGCGACGTTGACCCCGCAAAACATGGAAAAAGCCGCCGCCCTTGCGTTGCAGGGCGCCAAACCATACCGCCACAACGCCTACAAGATTGCCCTCGGGCAGCAGGCGATCATGCGCAACCTCAGCACGCTGACGGCCTGATCGGGAGGATCGAGACATGACGGATTCAAACATGATCGGCGCGGCGCCCCGGCGCATCGACGGCCGACGCAAGGTCACCGGCACCGCGATGTATGCCTCTGACCATCACCTGAAAAACATGGCCTACGGCTATGGCGTATTCAGTACCATTGCCAGTGGCAAGGTGACCGGGCTAGACCTGGACGCCGCGCGCAAATCCCCCGGCGTGCTGGACATCTTTCACCACGGCAATTTTCCTGAGCTGTACCACAACTCGACATTGCCGATGTCGTTCGCACAGATCCTCAAGGCCGCCAAGTCCGACGAAAGCCGTCTGCCGTTCGAAGACGACACGGTTTACTACGCCGGGCAGTTCGTCGCGCTGGTGGTGGCCGACACCTTCGAACACGCACGAGCCGCGGCCTATAAGGTCAAGGTCAGCTACAGCAAGACCGATGCGGTGGCCAACCTCGAACAGGGCATGAAGGCGGGCAAGCTGCAGGACGGCAGCCCCGGCCACAGTCGTGGCGACGCGGGTGCGGCATTCGACAGCGCCGCCCACAGCATTGATGCGACCTACACCACTCCCGTCGAAACCCACAACCCGATGGAAATGCACGCGACCGTCGCCAGTTGGGAAGACGGTCGGTTGATCGTCTACGAGGCGAGTCAGGGCGTCGTTGCACATCGCAATTCGCTGGCGAAAATTTTCGGTCTGATCCCGGAAAAGGTCGAAGTCCGGGCGCCGTTCATTGGCTCGGGCTTCGGCAGCAAGCTGTGGATCTGGCCCCACTCCGTCGCCGCCAGTGGCGCGGCGAAAGTGCTCAATCGCCCGGTGCAATTTGTCGTGCCTCGCGAACAGATGTTCACCACCACGGGGCACCGGCCGGAAACCCGTCAACGCTTGCGCCTCGCCACGGATGACAAGGGCAAGCTGGTGTCGGTGCGTCACGAATCGATCAACACCACGTCGTTTACCGACCCGTACAAGGAAAACTGCGGGACCTCGACCAAAAGCCTCTACAGCTGCGCCAACGTGCTGACCAGCCACAAGATCATTGAGGTCAATCGCGGCACGCCGACGTCGATGCGTGCACCGGGGGCCGCGCCGGGTCTGTTCGCGCTGGAGTCGGCGATGGACGAGATGGCCGATAAAGTCGGCATGGACCCGCTGGCCTTCCGCAAGCTGAATGTCTCCGAGCGCGACGAAAGCCAGAACTTGCCGTGGTCGAGCAACCATTTGCAGGCGTGCATTGATCAGGCCGGCGAGCGCTTTGGCTGGAGCAAGCGCGA
The DNA here is from genome assembly GCF_057128705.1 of Pseudomonas salicis. Taxonomy (NCBI): domain Bacteria; kingdom Pseudomonadati; phylum Pseudomonadota; class Gammaproteobacteria; order Pseudomonadales; family Pseudomonadaceae; genus Pseudomonas; species Pseudomonas salicis. The sequence goes on along the minus strand of NZ_JBSKHU010000001.1, from coordinate 328,027 downwards.
TCCGAAGCCGGGCTCGATGAAAGACGGTCACGAGATCATCGGCTACGGCATGGCGGCTTGTAACTGGGACGCCTACCGCACGCCTGCGGAGGCGCAAGTGTCGTTGCGCGCCGACGGCACGGCCTATGCGATCTGCGGCGTGCAGGACATCGGCACCGGCACCTACACCATCGTCGCCCAAGTGGTGAGCAGCATCACGGGCATCCCGCTGGACAAGATCGAGGTCGAACTGGGCAACTCGTCGTTTCCACCCGCGCCGGTGTCCGGTGGCTCCTGGGCGACGGCCAGCGTGCTCCCCGCGATTGCTGAAGCGACGCGTCAGGCGGTCGAGCAATTGAAGGCGCTCTCCACGGCGCCCAAAGGCGTGTTTGCCGGGGCCAAGGCCGATCAGGTCAGCTTCGAGCAGGGTCAGTTGAAGAGCGGTGACAAGACCTTCGCGATTGCTGACGTGCTCAAGGCACAGAAACAATCCAGCGCCTTTGGCGAGGCCAAGACCGGCATGAATGACACCAGCAAGCATTCGTTTCGGTCATTCGGGGTGCATTTCGTCGAGGTGCGTTGGGACCCGGGCATTTCCCGGCTGCGGGTGGCGCGGGTGGTCAGCGCTATCGACGTCGGCAAGGTGATCAACCACAAGACTGCGCTCAATCAGGTCGAAGGGGCAATTGTGATGGGCGTCGGCATGGCGCTGTTCGAAGGCACGGACTTCGATGAGCGCAACGGCATGCCGGTGAACAACAACTACGCCGAGTACGTGGTGCCGGTGCATGCGGACCAGCCGGAGATCGACGTGATTCTGCTCGACTACCCGGACTATGAACTGAACGAGTTCGGGGCGCGGGGGATTGGCGAGATCGGCATCACGGGCCTGGCCGCTGCGGTGGCGAATGCCGTGGCCCATGCCACCGGCAAGCGGATTCGTGATTTGCCGATCACACTGGACAAGCTGATGGAGTTACCACCGACGCTGAGTGCGTAAAGCAAGGTTGTGCCATCCGCAATAACCTGGGATGCCACTGTTCCTGTGGGAGCGAATTCATTCGCGAAAAATCGTACATTCGGCACACATGCGTCGGATGTATGAATGCCCCGCGAAAGAACTCGCCCCCACAGGGTTCGGCGGTGTCACAAAGCGCCTTGGGCCAGCCTGCGAACAGAATCAAAAGCAACGGGTGTCACCCCAATTCCGGCTGTATCCGGTCGCGGCCCGTCATCTTCGCGGCATACACCCCGGAATCCGCCCTCAACAGCAGCGCGTCGGCGCCCTCGCCTTCGCGCCAGCTGGCAATGCCGAAACTCGCGGTGACCCGTCCCACGCCGTCGACTGGCTGAGTGCGCAGGGCGGACCACAGCTCCACCGCCAATCCGTAGGCCTGATCGCTATCGGTGTCGGGGCACAGGACCATGAACTCTTCCCCACCGAGCCGGCAAAAGACGTCACTGCGCCGCAGCCGATGACACAGCCGCTCGCAGATGGCTTGCAGCACATGGTCGCCGACAGCATGGCCCAGTTGATCGTTGATGGCCTTGAAGTGGTCGATGTCCAGCATGACCACGGAGAACAGGCCACCGTACTGTTCGACACGGAACACCTCGGCCTGTAGACGCTCCTGAAAATAACGCCGGTTGTAGACGCCCGTCAGCGCATCCGTCACGGACATGGTGCGCAGTTCTTCCTCTACCCGTTTGCGCTCGGTGATGTCCAGGCACACGGCCAGGTAGCCGATCCATTGATCGTGCTCGTCGAGGACCGGGCTGACCTGCATGTTGACCTGCAAATGGCTGCCGTCATGGCGCACCAGCGTCCAGTCATTGGCCTGATGGGCGTGCTCTTGCACCGCTTCGATCAGCATGACTTCCACGGTGTCGACCACCCGGTCATAGCGCTGGCTCAATTCATTGACATGTGCCGCCAGCTCGGAAGGCAGGTGCAGCTCACACAAGGTCCGGACGCCGCAGATGTCCGAGCTGTCGTAACCGAGCATTTTTTCGGCGCCGATGTTGAAGGTGGTGATCAGGCCGTTCATGTCCGTGGCAATGATTGCCACCTGGGTGGCCGCGTCCAGCACATTGCGCAACTGACTGTGGGCGGTGCGCAGTTGCTGTTCGCGCTGGCGCAGCCGCGTCGTGCTTTGCTCCACCATCCGCAAGGCGCGCTGACGCTGGCTGATCAACACGTACAGCAACGCACTCAGCATGAAACTGAGCAGCGCGCCGAGGATCACCAGGCTGTCGTTGGACGAAGGGTTGGCACCGATGAAGACGGAGGTCGGTCGCACTTTCAACTGATAGATGCGGCCCGCAAAATTCAGGGTTTTGGTGATGGAGAGGTCGCTGGCCGCTGCGTTGGCGGCTGACTGATACAGCACGTCGGATTCCGGCGCTCCCGTGATGTCTTCGAGCCTGAGGTTCAGGTTGTCTTCGGCACTCAACGGCAAGCCTTCGGTCATCATTTTATGAAGGCTGATGACCGCTACCAAAAATCCCTGCAATGCCCCCAGTGAAGAGGTTTCGGGGTGCGGGCGGGACTGAACGGGGGCCACCAGCAAAATACCCTTGCTGTTTTCCGTTTCGAGACCTACCAGGTTCATGTGCGGTGAAGCGGCCATTTCGCCGGTCCAGATCGCCCGCTCAAGGGTCTCCTGCCGCACACGCTCGGAGTTCACGTCAAAACCCAATGGCAATTCGAGGGTGCTTCGGCTTTGAGAGAAACGCACCGGGTAATAAACCGGGCGCCTGTTCGCGACCGCCAAGCTGCTGCCCCCATCCAACTCTCGAATGGAATAGTTGCGCACCCCGGCATCCCGAGCGCTCTTCTCAAACGCCTCGCGATCACTGTCCAGGACTTTTGGCGCCCATGAATACGCTTGGGTGAAGGTCAACAGAGGGCGGGCGAAGCCGTTGTACTCCTGTTCGGAAACGTCATCGGAGTACACGAAGAACCGGCGCAGGCTGTCCAGTCGTCGCAGTTGCCCCTCTAAACGGTCCTGAATGCGGCTCACTCGCTCGGCGGCCAGCAAGTCGAAGCGTTGACGCAACTGACGCTGATACACCTCGACGTTGGCCAACGCCAAGAGCGCGGTCAGTACGGCACCGGCAGAGAAAACAAGCGCGGCAACCGCCCACGACGACGTGTCTTCATTGATGAAGCCAAGGATCTTCGCGCTGGACCGGTTAGACGACATAGGCTGAACTCATGGCGCCACGTGCTGCCGTGGCACGTGGCCAGAGTTAACTTATAGCTATTCGCCATTAGTTTGCCTAGTGCTGCGTGTCCGTCAGCATCTGCCGACCCCGGAGGCCCGCCGTTGCAGCGGGTGCCGGAGCCGGCGCGGTATCGATTCAGCGCGCGGTGATCTTCCAGGCGCGGTGGATCTTGCCGTTTCGCGTGAAGTCCGGATCGATGGTCTGCTGAGTGATTTCCTCGACCGCGTACCGTTCGGCGAGGTTTTCTTCCAGCTGGAACTTGCGGAAGTTGTTGGAGAAATACAGCACGCCGCCGCTGGCCAGACGCGCCATCGCCAGGTCGATCAGCTGCACCTGATCGCGCTGCACGTCGAACACCCCTTCCATGCGCTTGGAGTTGGAGAAAGTCGGCGGGTCGATGAAGATCAGGTCGTATTCGTCGCGACTCGCTTCCAGCCAGGCCATCACGTCGCCCTGTTCCAGACGGTTCTTGTCGGAAAAGCCGTTGAGCGACAGGTTGCGGCGCGCCCAGTCCAGATAGGTTTTTGACAGGTCGACGCTGGTGGTACTGCGCGCGCCGCCTTTGGCCGCGTGCACGCTGGCGGTCGCGGTGTAGCAGAACAGGTTCAAGAAACGCTTGCCCGCGGCTTCGCGCTGGATGCGCATGCGCATCGGGCGGTGATCGAGGAACAGACCGGTGTCGAGGTAGTCGGTCAGGTTGACCAGCAGCTTGACCCCGCCTTCGTTGACCTCGTTGAACTTGCCCTGGGCGCTCTGACGCTCGTACTGCCTGGTCCCGCTCTGACGCTCACGGCGTTTGACGATGACGCGGCTCTTGTCGATGTTCAATGCCTGGGGAATGGCCGCCAAGGCATCGAACATGCGGATCGACGCCTTTTCCGGGTCGATGGACTTCGGCGCGGCGTATTCCTGAACGTGCACCCAGTCGTGGTACAGGTCGATGGCCATCGCGTACTCGGGCATATCGGCGTCGTACACGCGGTAGCAGTCGATACCTTCGCGCTTGACCCACTTGCCCATGGCCTTGAGGTTCTTTTGCAGGCGATTGGCGAACATCTGCCCGCCTTCGCTGAGGCGTGGCTGCTCGATCACCGGCGCCGGGGCGGGCGCGGGCTTGATCGGGTTGCCGTTCTTGTTGAACTTGCGCTCCTGCGGCTCATCCGGGGTCTGGTCGTAGGCCGCCTGTTCGCGCTCGGCCTGACGCTGCTCGGGGGTGCGACGCTCGCCGGTGACGAACTGATCCGGCAACACCTTGATCAGCAGCAGCTTGCACGGCAAGGCGCCGTTCCAGAACGCGTATTGCTTGTGGCTGCGGATGCCCATGCGCTTGCCCAGGTCCGGCGCACCGGTGAACACGGCCGCTTCCCAGTTCAGACAGGCCTGACGCAGACGCTCGCCCAGATTCTGGTAGAGGTACAGCAGGCTCGCTTCGTCACCCAGACGTTCGCCATACGGTGGGTTGCAGATCACGAGGCCCTTCTGGTTCTGGTCCGGACGCGGCTCAAAGGTCGCGACTTCGCCTTGATAAATCTTGATCCAGTCCGACAGTCCGGCTCGCTCGACGTTGTTGCGACCCGGCTGGATCAGTCGTGGATCGGCTTCGTAGCCGCGAATCCACAGCGGCGGCTTGGCCAAACCGGCCTCGGCGCGGGCCTGGGCTTCGTCATGCAGCTTGCGCCACAACGCCGGGACATGGCCCAGCCACGCGGAAAACCCCCAACGCTCACGCTTGAGGTTCGGTGCAATATCGGCAGCGATCATTGCCGCTTCGACCAGGAAGGTGCCCACGCCGCACATGGGGTCGGCTAACGCGCCGCCGTCCGCCGCGATACGCGGCCAGCCGGAACGAATCAGAATGGCCGCCGCGAGGTTTTCCTTCAGCGGCGCCGCGCCCTGCTGCAAGCGATAGCCGCGCTGGTGCAGGCTGTGGCCGGACAGGTCCAGCGAAAGAATTGCTTCGCCACGGTCCAGCCGCAGGTGGACGCGCAGGTCAGGGTTGAGTTTGTCGATCGACGGACGCAGCCCATCCGGGGTGCGCAGGCGGTCGACGATGGCGTCCTTGACCTTCAACGCGCCGAAGTGGGTATTGTCGATGCCCGAACCATGCCCACTGAATTCCACGGCCAGGGTGCCGTCCGGTTCCAGATGGTCGGCCCATTCGATGTCATGCACGCCGTGGTACAGGTCTTCGGCATCTTTCATCGGGAAGCGTTTGAGGACCAGCAGCACGCGGTTGGCCAGACGCGACCACAGGCACAGCCGGTAGGCGGTTTCCATGTCGGCGCTGCCCCGAATCGTCGAGGTGTGTTCGCGGGTTTCCTGGAGGCCAAGTGCGGTGGCTTCCTCGGCGAGCAGGCCCTCAAGGCCTTTGGGACAGGTGAGGAAGAGTTCGTATTGGTCCGACATGAGATTTCCAGAGCCTTCGGCTATGTGGCGGGACAACGCATCGTCCGGCCCGATTCAACAGACGTCTTTCGTGGAGACGTCCGGGTGGCACACGGTTGTGCCGCTCCGCCGCGTCGAATGATTTCGAGTACGGCAGTTATGCCCGTCAGAACGTCCAACAGGCATGTTTGTTCTTAAAAAACCGCTATTCAGCCCGACGACGGCAGTAATAAAAAGTCACATCCCTGACCCTTCGTCGTTTTAAATCTGACGTCAAACGGCCATCAGCCGTCCATGAGAATGACTCGCAAATTTCATCAAGACCCTCGGATCAGGGGGCTTGGCAAAAAAAATCCACTCGAAACGATTCAGCGCTTATGGTCTTAATGCCTCAACGGTTACGTTCTTATGACAAAACGGTCATTCACAGCATCCGAACCATTGGTTAGAACTCACCTCAGGCCTTCGTCGCAACGACGAGGGCACCATCGCCCGCGACGCCGGCAGCGGGCATGCAAAGGCAGAAGATTCTGCCCGACCTCGACATGAGGTCTCCAGGGACATAACAGTCAACAAACGAGGGCAACACCCTATGAGAAGACTTAAGCGTGATCCGTTGGAAAGAGCTTTTTCGCGCGGATATCAATACGGCGTAACTGGTAAATCCCGTGAGCTTTGCCCATTTACTCTACCGTCGGTGCGCCAAGCCTGGATCAATGGCTGGCGGGAAGGACGCGGCGACAACTGGGACGGTATGACCGGCACTGCGGGTATACACAGACTCAACGAACTTCACGCGGTCGGCTGACACTCAAATTACCAAAGGTACACTTCGACTCATCAGAATTTCTTCGAAAGAATCGACAATCTGCGTCGTAAACACCTAACCATGCACGCCCCATCCGGGCGGCGGGCTCAGGCCCAAGAGGGGCTCCATTACGGAGCCCCTCTTTATTTGAAGTCGCATTTTGTACCGAATGCTTAGCGAGGCATCGCCGCGATGGCGTCCACCGATTCGCGAATCAGCGTCGGGCCTTTATAAATGAAACCTGAATAGACCTGCACCAGACTCGCCCCGGCTGCGATTTTCTCGGCAGCGTGCTTGCCTTCCGTGATGCCGCCTGCCGCGATGATCGGCAGTTTCCCACCGAGCTCGCCCGCCAGCACCTTGACGATGTGAGTGCTCTTCTCGCGCACCGGGGCGCCGGACAGCCCGCCCGCCTCGTCGCCATGTGGCAGCCCCTCGACACCCTGACGGCTCAGCGTGGTGTTGGTCGCGATCACCGCGTCCATGCCCGACTCCAGCAGCGCACTGGCCACCAGCACCGTTTCATCATCGCTCATGTCCGGCGCGATCTTGATCGCCAACGGCACACGCTTGCCGTGAATCTGGGTCAGTGCGTCCTGGCGAACGCGCAACGCTTCGAGGAGTTGCTTGAGGGAATCGCCGAATTGCAGGCTGCGCAGGCCCGGCGTGTTCGGCGAACTGACGTTGACGGTGATGTAACTGGCGTGGGCGTAAACCTTGTCCAGACAGATCAGGTAATCGTCCACAGCGCGCTCGACCGGCGTATCGAAGTTCTTGCCGATGTTGATGCCTAGAACGCCGGTGTATTTGGCGGCCTGCACGCGGCTGACGAGGTTGTCGACGCCCAGGTTGTTGAAGCCCATGCGGTTGATGATGGCTTCAGCGTGGGGCAGGCGGAAAATCCTTGGCTTCGGGTTGCCGGGCTGCGGACGCGGGGTCACGGTACCGATTTCGACGAAACCGAAACCCAGCTGGGCGAAGCCGTCGATGGCCGCACCGTTCTTGTCCAGACCGGCCGCCAGGCCTACCGGGTTAGGGAACTGCAAGCCCATGACCGTCACGGGCAACCGCGCGGGCGCCTTGTTGAACAGGCCATTGAGCCCCAGACGCCCTCCCGCGCCGATCAGGTCGATGGACAGATCGTGGGAAGCTTCCGGGGAGAGTTTGAACAGTAACTGGCGGGCCAGGTTATACATGGGTGGGCGCGGCTCGTTTGAGGCTGAAGTCAGCCGCGGATTATAAACGTCCACGGGGGGCCAGCGCGAGGCATGTCGCGAACTTTGCGCGGGGCGGCGTAAAAGCCTGCGCAATGATCACACCTGGAGCACGGCATCCTCATCTCTGCACCAAAAGCGGGACTAAAGTGTTCGCCACCCGCTGTGATTCTCGCGAGACATCAACCGCAGCGGCGATGGCCCGGCTTTTGCTAGCTCAATCTCACAGGTAGCCAACGGCGGTTGCCCACACACTCGACAAAGACGTCGCTCACCCCTTCGCACAACGCGGACAGGGTGGCGGCGTTTTTTCGTTTGGGCCCGAAAAAGTCGGTGAAGCGCCAGACACGCTTCTCCCGCAACCAACCCGCAACGGTGCAGACAACAGGCGCACCGAAGACGATTTCCGCAAATGAGGTGTGAGATGACGACAAGCTTCTGGAAAGCCGGCCACAAACCTACGCTGTTTGCAGCGTTTCTTTATTTCGACCTGAGCTTCATGGTCTGGTATCTGCTGGGGCCGTTGGCGGTGCAGATCGCCGCTGACCTGCACCTGACCACCCAACAGCGCGGACTCATGGTCGCCACGCCGATTCTCGCCGGGGCGATTCTGCGCTTCCTGATGGGCATGCTGGCGGATCAACTGTCGCCCAAGACCGCAGGCATCATCGGCCAGGTCATCGTCATCGTTGCCCTGCTCTGTGCCTGGCAACTGGGCATCCATAGCTATGAACAGGCGCTGCTCCTCGGCATTGCGCTGGGCATGGCGGGCGCGTCGTTCGCCGTCGCCCTGCCGCTGGCATCGCAGTGGTATCCGCCACAACACCAAGGCAAGGCGATGGGCATCGCCGGCGCTGGCAACTCCGGGACTGTTTTCGCGGCGCTGATCGCCCCGGTGTTGGCTGCGAGCTTCGGCTGGAGCAACGTGTTCGGCTTTGCGGCCATCCCGCTGGTGCTGACGCTGGTGGCCTTCTCCCTCATGGCCCGCAACGCGCCAGAGCGTCCACCGCGCAAGGCCATGGCGGACTACTTCAAGGCGCTGGGCGACCGCGACAGCTGGTGGTTCATGTTTTTCTACAGCGTCACTTTCGGCGGGTTCATTGGCCTGGCCAGCGCCCTGCCCGGCTACTTCAACGACCAGTACGGCCTGAGCCCGGTCACCGCCGGTTACTACACCGCCGCCTGCGTGTTTGGTGGCAGCCTGATGCGTCCGCTGGGTGGCGCGCTGGCGGACCGTTTCGGCGGCATCCGCACGTTGTCCGGCATGTACGCCGTGGCAGCCATCTGCATCGCTGCAGTGGGCTTCAACCTGCCAAGTTCGTGGGCAGCACTCGGGCTGTTCGTTGCCGCGATGCTGGGCCTGGGCGCAGGCAACGGCGCGGTCTTCCAACTGGTGCCGCAACGTTTCCGCAAAGAGATCGGCGTGATGACCGGCTTGATCGGTATGGCGGGTGGCATCGGTGGTTTTCTGTTGGCAGCGGGCCTGGGTGCGATCAAACAGAACACGGGGGATTACCAATTGGGCCTGTGGCTGTTCGCACTGTTGGGCGTGCTCGCCTGGTTCGGCCTGATGAATGTCAAACGCCGCTGGAGAACCACCTGGGGGTCGGCAGCTGTCACGGCGGCGCGCGTTTGACGGGCTAAAAGGAACGGACCATGAATCAGCCCGCGATGCCGCCACCCGCCGCGCCCACCGGCCTGCAACTGCGCTTTGCCGAATTCAGCGCTTGCGGCCCTCGTGCGGAGAATCAGGACGCCACGCGAATGGTGACCCCGGTTCCGTCACTGGCCGCCAGCAAGGGCTATCTCTTTGCAGTGGCCGATGGCGTCAGTCAGTGCACCGATGGCGGGCTGGCCTCGCGCTCCACGCTTCAGGCCCTGGCGCTGGATTACTACGCCACGCCGGAAACATGGGGCGTGGCGCAAGCCCTGGATCGCTTACTGTCGGCGCAGAATCGCTGGTTGCAAGCCAACGGGCTGCTGACCACTCTCAGCGCACTGGTCCTGCGCGGACGTCGTTTCACCCTCGCCCACATCGGCGATTGCCGGGTGTATCGATGGCTCGACGGCACGCTGCAACGGATCAGCGAGGACCACGTCTGGGAACAACCGGACATGCGGCATGTGCTGAAACGGGCGTTGGGGCTGGACCAGTACGTGGTCATGGATTATCTCGACGGCGAACTGCGGCAGGGAGAGCGGCTGCTGCTGATCAGCGACGGCGTGTGGGGGGTGTTGAGCGACAGCACTGTCCGCTCGATACTCAGCGAGCAGAATGACCTGGAGGCCGCAGTCAACGCGTTGGTCACGGCGGCGCATTTGACCGGCAGTCAGGACAACGCCACCGCGCTGTTGATTCAGGTGGACCAGTTGGGGCCTGACTCCCTGGGCGATGCGCTGATTCAGCTGCAACAATGGCCTTTGCCACCCAGTCTGCGTGCCGGGCAATCATTCGAGGGCTGGCGCGTCGAAGCGGCATTGGGTGACTCGCGTCAGTCGCTCTTGTATCGGCTGAGGGACGCGCACGATCACCCCTGGCTGTTGAAAACGTTACCCACCTCCCGCCACGACGAACACGGTGCCGCACAGGCGCTGTTGCTTGAGGAGTGGTTTCTACGGCGCGTCGCCGGGCGCTTCTTTCCCGACGTGCATCCGTTGCCCGAACGCCAGCACCTGTATTACGTGATGCGCGAATACTCAGGCCAGACGCTCGCTCACGCCTTTGCCCAACACGGCCCAATGGACTGGGCGCAGTGGCACACGCTCACCCGGGACTTGATAAGCGCCCTGGGCCTGCTGCATCGGCGCAATATCTTCCATCGCGACATCAAACCGGAAAACCTGCTGATCGATGAGAACGGGGAGCTGCGGGTGCTGGATTTCGGCCTCGCGTTCTGTCCCGGCCTGTCCATCGATGCCGCAGGCGATGTGCCCGGCACGCCGAGTTTCATTGCGCCGGAAGCTTTTAGCGGTGCGCCCCCGGCCCCGTCTCTGGACCTGTACGCCGCCAGCGTCGCGCTGTATTTCCTGCTGACCGGACATTACCCCCACGGCGAGATCGAAGCCTTTCAACGCCATCGTTTCGGACAGCCCGTCCCGGCAAGCCGTTATCGTCCTGACACCCCCGAGTGGCTCGAACGTCACCTGGATAAGGCCCTGCAAGCCGATCCAGCCAAACGTTTCGAAACCGCCGAACAGTGGCTGTTGGAACTTGAACGGGGAGAACTGAGCCTGCTGGACGCTCGCCCCAAACCCCTGCTGGAACGCGAGCCATTGAAAGTCTGGCGCGGGGTCGCGCTCGTCTCGCTGCTCCTGAACCTGCTGCTGTGGATCTGGGTGATCAAGCATTGAGGGCGATCCAATGTCGCTCAACGGACAGCAATCAACCCGATGCCAAGACGCCGTGGTGGCGTCGATCATCAGGGCCAGAAGATCATCTTCAGCCTGATGCTCGCCGACGTGCTGGCTCAGGAGTATGGGGGCTTGGCGTGTTTCGTGTTATCGGCCACTTCTGCCTTTGCAGGCGTGCCTCGAACACTGGAAGAAGCGGCGCGCAGTCTGGGCTGCACAGGGTGGGAAACGTTCTGCCGCCGACCTTACCGACGGCGCGTTGAGCCTTGGCAACGGGGCTTGCTATCACTTGGGGCCGGGTGATTGGCGAGTTTGGCATTGTGATGGTGTTCGCCTATTTCCCGCAGGGTATCCCGGTGAAGCTCTTTGTCAATTTGCAGAATGATGGCGTTGACGCGGTGTATGCATGGGTGCGGTTGTCATTGCTGGTGACACTGCCGTTTCCACTGTGGGGTCTTTCGAAGTTTGCCAACAATACCCGCTATTAAATTGCCACTAACCAGGCAGTTCATTGGCCTCAATACCGATACATGGGTGCGACAATTCGCCACATATCAAACCGTTCAGACCCCCAGAAAAGAAAAACCCGGCCGAGGCCGGGTTCTTCTGCAAAGCGGGGCTAATTACTTAGCTTGAGCTTCGACTTGTGCTTCTACGCGACGGTTAACAGCGCGGCCAGCCTCGGTTGCGTTGTCAGCAACTGGACGGGATTCGCCGTAGCCAACCGAGTTCACGCGGTTAGCGCCAACACCGTACTGGTTAACCAGAACTTGCTTAACGGCGTTTGCACGACGCTCGGACAGTTTCTGGTTGTAAGCGTCAGGACCGACGGAGTCAGTGTGACCTTCAACAGTGGTGGTGGTTTGTGGGTACTGCTTCATGAAGTCAGCCAGGTTTTTGATGTCACCGTAGCTGTTTGGCTTGACGACCGACTTGTCGAAGTCGAATTTCACGTCCAGCTCAACACGTACGACTTCAGCAACTGCCGGGCAACCGTTGGCGTCAACGGTAACGTTGGCCGGGGTGTCTGGGCACTTGTCGACGTTGTCGCACACGCCGTCGTTGTCGCTGTCGGAGCACACTTCAGCTACTGGAGCCGGTGCTGCTTCAACTTTCTTCGAGCCGCCGCCGAAGTTCACACCGATACCGACGCTTGGCGCCCACTCGGTGTCACCCTGGTCGATGTTGTACTGAGCTTCAACGCCAGCACGGGCGTAGAAGTTGTCAGTGAAGTACAGCTTGGCACCGCCGCCGATGTTGGCGAAGGTGGAACGGTTACGACCGCCGCTGCCGTTCTGACCGATGCTCTGATCGGAGAAACCAGCCGAGACGTATGGGCGCAGCATGTCGCCCGGGTTGTTGAAGTGGTACAGAGCGTCCAGAGCGGTATTCGCGCCCTTGATGTTCTTGCTATCGTCGCTGCGCACGTTGTGCACTTCGTCGTAGCCCAGACGCAATTCAACGTCGTCAGTCAGGAAGTAGCCAACCGAACCGCCGAACAGGTTGCCGTTATTTTTGAAATTACGAGCGCTGTCGAACTGTTCTTTCTTGGCGAAGCCTTCGATTTCGACTGCGCCTTGGCCTTGTGCCAGCGCGCCGAACGAAGTTGCGGCAACAATAGTACCAATGGCCAAGCCCAAGGTGTTTTTCAGTTTCATCCGTTAAATCCCCATCTGGTGATTGTAAAGCGGTCTCCCTTATCAGGAGACAACTCATCGGCAAGTCTATCAGAACTTGCCTGCTCGTTAGAGATATTTGCTCCGAGTTAAGTTTCGGTCACGCCTGCAAATTTCTCGCGTAATTTATCAAGTGCTCGTTTGTAGCGCATTTTCGTCGCACTCAGGCCCATGTGCATTATGTCTGCGATCTCCTGAAATTCCAGCTCTGCGACGAATCGCAGCACCAGGATTTCCCGGTCAATCGGGTTCACGTGCACCAGCCATCGATCGAGTCCGCCCTTTTCTTCTGGTTTTGGCGTCTTGTCTTCAGACGCTTCCTCGAGCGGGTCGAGACTCAAAGCGTCCATCAACCGACGCTTCCGACGCTCCTTTCTGTACTGCGTAATGCATTCGTTATACGTGATGCTGTAGAGCCAGGTTTTGAATTTCGATTTTCCCTCGAAATTTTTCAATCCATACAACACCTTAAGCATCACCTCCTGACAGACATCGTCAGCATCGCGATCGTTCCCCAAATATCGCGCACAGACGTTAAAAAGTGTCCGTTGGTAGCGCCGCATCAGCTCCTCGTAGGCCCGAGTCACGTGAAACAACTCGGCGTGCGAGCGCGCCACCAGCTCCTCATCGGAGAGCTCGCGGGGGTCGTATCGCTGGGAGAGCGGTTGGGGTTTATTCAAAACAGGCCGTGCCGACAGTCAGGTAAATGTCCACCGCGTCTCGGTTCTCCGGGAATTTGCGGCGGCATACATTAGCAGATTTGCCGGTTCAGCGGCTGCTCACCCGCTGTTCGAGTAGGATTCGGTTCGACAACGATACCAGTTCACCTTCCTCGGTCAGCAGCGTGGTTTTCACCGTGCCAATCTCTTCGATCTGCCCTTCGACCTCTCCAACACGCACTTGTTGCCCTACCTGATACAACTCTCTCACGTAAATTCCTGCCAGGATCTGGCTCGCGATTTCGCGGCTTCCCAGCCCCATGGCCAGCGCAACGGCCAGACCAACGGTAATCAATCCGATCACGATGACGTGGTTGAGCAGGTCGGTTTTCACCTCCAGCTGGCTGATCGCCACCGAAATGCTGATGATGATCACCAGCCATTGGGCGATACGCCCCAGCCCTGCCGCGTAATCCAGACCGACGCCTTCCGCTGCGCCCCGGACGATACCGTTGACCAACTGCGCCAGCAGAACACCCACCAGCAACACCAGCGCCGCGCCGAACACTTTCGGCAGATACAGCGCCAGCATGTCCAGTGTCGCCGAGACCCGCTCAAGGCCAAGGGATTCTGCCGCCGACACCAGAAAAATCAACAGCACGAACCAATACACAATCTTTCCGATCAGCGTCGAAATCGGGACTTGAATCCCTGCGCGACTGATCAGTTTAGTGAGGCCAGTGCCGCCCATCAGGCGATCCAGCCCCAGTTTTGCCAACAACTTGGACAGCAGGGTGTCGAGCAGCTTGGCGACCACGAAACCCAGCAGAACAACCACCAGAGCCCCGAACAGGTTCGGGATGAAGTTCGCGACTTTGGTCCACAACGCAGTCATTGCGGTGACCAGGCTCTGTGTCCAGAGATCCAATTCCATATTCAATCAGCCTTGTCTTGAGCACCGTCAAACGGGGTGCCGGCAATCGTCGCCTTGCGACGGGAAACAGGTGAAACGTGAGCCGAACCGTTGTTCACGGCAATCATCAGGGCTTGCGTGCAACGGCCGAGCAGGCCGAACAGGTCACCGGCACCGACCTGGCGGTTCGCCGTCTTCAAGACTCGCCCCAGCACCGCGTCATCGTCCCGGCTGGAGGACGAAGAATTGAGCATGTCTCTCAGTGATTCTTCAAACGGGTCGTGCATGGGCACCTCACGTGATGTCACTGGAAGACGCAGGCAGTTTTGCACGAGTCACACGACGAAACCGGATCAACGCCTTTTTTTGCCCTCTCATACCCAGCGCAGACGCTTGAACAACCACATTTGCCCCACCGCGACCACGACCATCAGACCGCATGCCAGCATAAAGCCGTGGGGGTTCTCCGACCCGGGAATACCCCCCACGTTGATCCCCAACAAACCGGTGAGAAAGCTCATCGGCAAAAAGATCCCGGTGACGATCCCGAAGCGGTACATGGTCCGGTTCATGCGCTCGTTAAGGCGTCTATCTTCGGCCTCCAGCACCAGCCCCACGCGCTCGCGGGTCAATTCGAGTTCTTCCAGATACCGGGTCAGGCTGTTGTTCAACTCGTTCCAGTAATCAGCATCGTCCTCGACAAACCAGGGCATCTTGCTGCGGGTCAACTGCGCGTATATTTCACGCTGCGGCGCCAGGAAACGACGCATGCCCGCAGCCCTTCGGCGGATGTGCACCATGTTGCCGTGTTCGGGCATGTACCGTTCGTCGGCGTCTATGCGTTCTTCCATGTCGTCGACCAATTCGGTCAACTCGCTCACCACCGCTTGCACCTTGTCAGTGAGTAACTGAGCCAAATACACCAGGAGTTCGGAAGCGGTCTTCGGCCCCTTCCCTTCTCTGAGCAAGTCGATCAATTCGTCGGTGGCGCGCAATGACCGAAGGCGCAGGGAAATGACCCGTTGCGCTTCGGCAGAGATGCGCACCGACACCATGTCTTCGGGCTCAGCCCCGGGGTTCAGGTTGACGCCCCTTAAAAACAGCAGCAATTCGTTGTCCGGCAGTGGCAGGAGTCGCGGCCGCGTGTTCTCTTCAAGCATGAGGTCGCAGACGAACGGCGTGAGGCCGCTGGCCGTGCGCAACCACGTCTGAGTCTGCGGATGGCTGCGATCCCAATGGAGCCACACGCTTTCGTGAGGCTCCAACTGCAGGCCATCCAGATCGGTCCGGGCGATTGAACGCGCACCGCCTTTCCCGTCCAGCACCAGGGCATGTACCAGCCCCCATTGCGCGTTGTCTTCGTCGAACATTCCAATCCTTGCGTGGGTGGACCGCATCAAAATTCGATCAGTCCGGCATTGTCAGCGGGCTTGGCGAGACGATGATGCCGTTGTTGTCGGCATACACGTATTCACCCGGGCGGAACGTCACACCGCCGAAGCTCACGACGACATTCAGATCACCGAGGCCGCGCTTGTCGGTCTTCAGCGGGTGGCTGGCCAATGCCTGCACACCGAGATCGGTCTGTGCCAGGACATCGACATCACGTACGCAGCCGTAGATGACCATGCCTTCCCAGCCGTTTTTCGCGGCCTTTTCTGCCAGCAGATCACCCAGCAAGGCGCGTCGCAGCGAACCACCGCCATCGACCACCAGCACCTTGCCTTTGCCATCCTGTTCGGCCTGCTCACGCACCAGCGAATTATCCTCGAAGCACTTGAGGGTCACGATTTGGCCCCCGAAAGAGTCGCGACCGCCAAAGTTGCTGAACATCGGCTCGACCACCTGAACCAGCTCAGGGTAGGCGTCGCACAAATCCGGTGTGATGTAGTGCATGAGAAGCTCCTGTCAGTGAAGGCATCGTTTCCAAGGGTGACCCGCCGAGGCAGATCCGGATGGCTCGCACGTCTGACTGCGCCCGCCATCACAATGCTTCCTTATATAGAACAAAAACCTGACCGACGAGTGCTGTGTACCGCATCGCCTCGGTCATCCACTCAACCGCGTGTAGCTTAGCCCCAGACGCCCGACATAGAAATGCCTGACGCCCCCTTCATCAAGAAGTTGCCGACATGTTCAGCGTTGATTCAGGCTGTACGGCATCGATTCGACGATTCAGCCACTCCACAACCCGGGGCCAGACCTGCGCCTGGGCAGCCTTGCTCACTAACATTTGCACATGGCCGAAGTCCTCGGTGAACCCCTGCTCGCGTCCCAGAAGGAGAAACGCCTTGTCTTCTGAACCGAACTGCTCGAACAATTCGCGGCAAGCCCACTCGGGGTCTTGATGATCGCCCACGGCGGCCACGCACAAGGTCGGCACATCGACATGACGAAGGCCAGACCACCAGTCGTCCTTTCTGTCGCCAAAGCGGCCGAAAAGACCGTGCCAGCGCAGGCTTTCAAGAATGATCCCCATGGGCTCGTCTTCAGGACCGCGCTTGAAGCGGGGACCGGACACATGCTCGAAGCGCTTGAGCAGCAAGCGTGCGCTCCAGATCAACGGTGGGACCTTGAGCGGCCAGTAATTGCGGGTGATCTGGCTGCCGAACAATGCGACCGACGCGGCATGACTGCTGTCCATGTAATGGCCGCCGAGGGCTGCGGCCAGCGTGGTGCCCCCGAGCGAGTGCCCGATCCAGTGTGGCACTTGACCGCTTTGTTCGGCGACGAAGGCGGCGATAGCAGGCAGATCGTAGCGAGCGTAGTCAGCCACGCGGTTGTGGCGATACGCCTCGTTGCGGGCCGACAAGCCATGGCCGCGCATTTCCGGAATCCATACGTCGAACCCGGCGCGAGCCAGATAAGCGCCCAAACCGATGCCTTTCGGGGAATACCAGAAGCGGCGGTTGGAAAAGCTGCCGTGCAGCAGGATGACCGGCACGCCGCGCACATCGGGCGTTGCCACCCGACCGAGGCGCGTCACGGCCAATTCGACCGTGAAATCCAGGCTGTTGCCGGGTTTGAGGCGGTACACGTCCTCGATCAGATCGCCACGTCGCTCGGCACTGATCAAGGCCACAGGAAAGAGAAGACTGCTGCTTTGCATATTGCGTTTGCTTGACTCGAAAAATGGCGCCGCATCAGGGATAGCATGCTGAGGCTGTCACGGCGCTGAAGTTCCGGGATGAATCCCGAATGAAAAAAATGTCATGAAAAAAGGGCGGTATCATCGAGACCGCCCTTCTTCATGTGGACCGGCCCGCCGAAACGGGCCCGCATCTTACCTCATTTTGGTGCTTCTTCTTCGGACAGGAAGAACCAGGTCTCCAGCACCGAATCCGGGTTCAGCGAAACGCTTTCGATGCCCTGCTCCATCAGCCAGCGTGCCAGATCCGGGTGATCGGACGGGCCCTGACCGCAGATGCCGATGTACTTGCCGGCCTTGTTACAGGCTTGAATGGCGTTGGACAGCAGCTTCTTGACCGCCGGGTTACGTTCGTCGAACAGGTGAGCGATGATCCCGGAGTCACGGTCCAGACCGAGCGTCAGCTGGGTCAGGTCGTTGGAGCCGATGGAGAAACCGTCGAAGAATTCAAGGAATTCGTCCGCCAGCAAGGCGTTGGACGGCAGCTCGCACATCATGATCACGCGCAGACCGTTCTGACCACGGGCCAGACCGTTCTCGGCCAGCAGATCGACCACCTGGCTCGCCTCACCCAAAGTGCGCACGAACGGCACCATGATTTCCACGTTGGTCAGGCCCATCTCGTTGCGCACGCGCTTGAGGGCGCGGCATTCCAGCTCGAAGCAGTCGCGGAAGTTTTCGCTGATGTAACGCGAAGCGCCACGGAAGCCCAGCATCGGGTTTTCTTCTTCAGGCTCGTACAGCTTGCCGCCGATCAGGTTGGCGTATTCGTTGGACTTGAAGTCCGACAGGCGCACGATGACCTTTTTCGGGTAGAAAGCCGCCGCCAGGGTGCTGATGCCCTCGACCAGCTTCTCGACATAGAAACCGACCGGATCGCTGTAACCGGCGATGCGCTTGTCGACGCTTTCCTTGATGTCGAGCGGCAGGTTCGGGTAGTTCAGCAGCGCCTTCGGGTGCACGCCGATCATGCGGTTGATGATGAATTCCAGACGCGCCAGGCCGATACCGGCGTTCGGCAGTTGGGCGAAATCAAACGCACGATCAGGGTTGCCGACGTTCATCATGATTTTGAACGGCAGTTCCGGCATGGCATCCACGGAGTTCTGCTTAATGTCGAAGCCCAGCTCGCCTTCGAAGATATAACCCGTGTCGCCCTCGGCGCAGGAAACGGTCACGCCCTGGCCGTCTTTCAGCAGTTCGGTGGCGTTGCCGCAACCGACGACCGCCGGGATGCCCAGCTCGCGGGCGATGATCGCCGCGTGACAGGTACGGCCGCCACGGTTGGTGACGATGGCACTGGCGCGTTTCATGACCGGTTCCCAGTCTGGGTCGGTCATGTCGGAGACCAGCACGTCGCCGGCCTGGACCTTGTCCATCTCGGACACGTCCTTGATGATCCGCACCTTGCCCGCGCCGATGCGCTGACCGATGGCACGGCCTTCAGCCAGAACGGTGCCCTTCTCTTTCAGGAGGTAGCGTTCCATGACGTTGGCCGAGGTGCGGCTCTTCACGGTTTCAGGACGGGCCTGAACGATGTAGAGCTTGCCGTCGTCACCGTCCTTGGCCCACTCGATGTCCATCGGGCACTGGTAGTGCTTCTCGATGATCATCGCCTGGCGCGCCAGGTTGCTCACTTCTTCATCGCTGAGGCAGAAGCGCGCGCGATCCGCCGCTTCAACGTCGATGACCTTGACCGATTTCCCGGCCTTGGCTTCTTCGCCGTAGATCATCTTGATGGCCTTGCTGCCCAGGTTGCGGCGCAGGATCGCAGGGCGACCGGCTTCGAGGGTGCCTTTGTGCACGTAGAACTCGTCCGGGTTGACCGCGCCTTGTACGACGGTTTCGCCCAGGCCGTAGGCGCCGGTGATGAATACGACGTCACGGAAACCGGACTCGGTGTCCAGGGTGAACATCACACCGGCGGTGCCGGTTTCGGAGCGCACCATGCGCTGAACGCCAGCGGACAGGGCCACCAGCTTGTGGTCGAAACCCTGGTGCACGCGGTAGGAAATGGCGCGATCGTTGAACAGCGACGCGAAGACTTCTTTCGCGGCACGGATCACGTTGTCGACGCCGCGAATGTTGAGGAAGGTTTCCTGCTGACCGGCGAAGGACGCGTCAGGCAGGTCTTCTGCGGTGGCGGAAGAACGCACGGCAACGGCGATGTCCGGATTGCCTGCCGACAGGGCAGCGAAGGCAGTGCGGATTTCAGCGTTGAGTTTCTCGGGGAATTCAGCCTCCATGATCCACTGACGAATCTGCGCACCGGTTTTCGCCAGTGCGTTGACGTCGTCGACGTCGAGGGCATCGAGTGCCGCGTGAATCTGATCGTTCAGACCACTCTGCTCAAGAAAATCACGATAGGCCTGAGCTGTAGTGGCGAAGCCACCGGGGACGGAAACGCCTGCGCCCGCCAGGTTGCTGATCATCTCGCCGAGGGATGCGTTCTTGCCCCCCACATGCTCAACATCATGCTTGCCGAGCTTATCGAGGGAAACTACGTACTCTACCAAGGTGATCTCTCCACTAACCGATTTGTTGTTGGGAAAAGCGTTGGCGCTGGAACCACAGGTGAAACGGATCCTGCGCGCTTGTGGTCTGGACCCTGAAAATAGTTAGAATGCGGCCAGTTAAGGCACGCAAGCCCGCCTATCATATCCAAGAATCGTCACCAGCTTAAGGCCCAAGGCGCAAATGAAACGATCCGCTTTCTTTATCTCCGACGGCACCGGCATCACTGCCGAAACCCTTGGCCAGAGCCTGCTAGCGCAATTTGAAAACATTACGTTCAACAAGTTCACGCGCCCCTACATCGACAGCGTCGAGAAAGCCCGGGCCATGGTCGCGCAAATCAACAAGGCCGCCGAGAAGGACGAGGTCCGTCCGATCATCTTCGACACCATCGTCAACCAGGACATTCGCGAGATCCTGGCGACGTCCGACGGGTTCATGATCGACATCTTCTCGACCTTCCTGGCCCCGCTGGAGCAGGAGCTTAGTTCACACTCTTCCTACTCGGTGGGCAAATCGCACTCCATTGGCCACAACTCCAACTACATGGAGCGGATCGAGGCGGTGAACTTCGCGCTGGACAACGATGACGGCGCTCGCACCCATTACTACGACAAGGCCGACATCATTCTGGTGGGGGTTTCGCGCTGCGGGAAGACGCCTACCTGTCTATACATGGCCATGCAATTTGGCATCCGCGCGGCCAACTACCCGCTGACCGAAGACGACATGGAGCGGCTGACCCTGCCCGCCGCGCTGAAACAGCACCGGGCCAAGCTGTTCGGCCTGACCATCGACCCGGACCGCCTCACCGCCATTCGCCACGAGCGCAAGCCGAACAGCCGTTATTCGAGCTTTGCCCAATGCGAGTTCGAGGTGCGGGAAGTCGAGAATCTGTTCCGCAAAGAGAACATTCCCAACATCAACTCCACGCACTTTTCGGTCGAGGAAATCTCGGCGAAAGTGCTGGTGGAGAAAGGGGTCGAACGGCGTTTCAAATAGGGGAAGCAGCGGCGAGCCTTGAGCTGCAAGCTGCAAGCCAGAGCAGATCGCGGTGTTCGCAACGACGCGGTCTGGCTTGTAGCTTGTAGCTTGTAGCTTAAAGCTCTCCCGGCACCCTTACGAAGCCTTCCATCAGCACCCGCGCGCTGCGGCTCATGATGGCTTTTTTGACCGACCACTCCCCGCCGACGACTTCAGCCTCAGCCCCCACTCGCAACGTGCCGGACGGGTGCCCGAACCGGACAGCACTGCGCTCGCCACCGCCCGCCGCCAGGTTCACCAGCGTTCCCGGGATCGCCGCCGCCGTGCCGATGGCCACGGCTGCCGTGCCCATCATCGCGTGGTGCAGCTTGCCCATGGACATCGCCCGGACCAGCAAATCGGTGTCGCTCACCGACACGCGCTTGCCGCTGGACGATACGTACTCGCTCGGTTTTGCGACAAAAGCGACCTTGGGGGTGTGCTGACGCTTGGCGGCGTCTTCGACGTTGGCGATCAAGCCCATGCGCACGGCACCGTAGGCCCGGATCGTTTCAAAGCGGGCGAGCGCCTGCGGATCGCTGTTGATGGCGTCCTGCAGCTCGGTGCCGGTGTAGCCGATGTCGCTGGCATTGACGAAAATCGTCGGGATGCCCGCGTTGATCAGGGTCGCCTTGAAGGTGCCAACACCCGGCACTTCCAGGTCGTCCACCAGATTGCCAGTGGGGAACATCGCCCCCCCCGCGCCCTCCTCCTCTGCCGCCGGGTCCATGAACTCCAACTGCACTTCTGCGGCGGGAAAGGTCACGCCATCCAATTCGAAGTCGCCGGTTTCCTGCACCGCGCCATCGGTGATCGGCACGTGGGCAATGATGGTCTTGCCGATGTTGGCTTGCCAGATGCGCACCACCGCCACGCCGTTTTGCGGCACCCGACTGGCATCAATCAAACCATTGCTAATCGCAAACGGACCGACCGCCGCTGACAGGTTGCCGCAGTTGCCGCTCCAGTCCACGAACGGCGTATCGATGGACACCTGGCCGAAGAGGTAATCGACGTCGTGATCGGCCTTGATGCTTTTCGACAGGATCACGGTTTTGCTGGTGCTCGACGTCGCGCCGCCCATGCCGTCGATCTGCTTGGCGTAAGGATCGGGGCTGCCGATGACGCGCAGCAGCAGGGAATCGCGGGCCGGGCCTGGCACCTGCGCCGCTTCGGGCAGGTCTTGCAAGCGGAAAAACACGCCTTTGCTGGTGCCGCCGCGCATGTAGGTCGCGGGGATTTTGATTTGTGCGGTATGAGCCATGAAATCGCTTTCCTTTATAGAAGCCCCGGCGCGACCCACAGGTCGCGCCCAGAGGTCGTCACGCCACTGCGGACGATTCAAGGAAGTCCTGGGCAAAGCGCTGCAACACGCCGCCTGCCTCGTAGATCGACGCTTCTTCGCCGGTATCGAGTCGGCAGGTGACCGGCACTTCCACGCGTTCGCCATTCTTGCGCTGGATTACCAGCGTCAGCGTGGCCCGCGGCGTACGCTCGCCGATCACGTCGAAGGTTTCAGTGCCGTCGATGCCCAGCGTGGTGCGGTCGGTGCCGGGTTTGAATTCCAACGGCAACACGCCCATGCCCACCAGGTTGGTACGGTGAATGCGCTCGAAGCCTTCGGCGACGATGGCCTCGACACCCGCCAGACGCACGCCTTTCGCCGCCCAATCGCGGGACGAACCCTGACCGTAGTCGGCCCCCGCGATAATGATCAGCGGCTGCTTGCGGTCCATGTAGGTCTCGATCGCCTCCCACATGCGGGTCACCTGGCCTTCCGGCTCGATCCGTGCCAGCGAACCCTGCTTGACCTTGCCGTTTTCCTGGACCATTTCGTTGAACAGTTTCGGGTTGGCGAACGTCGCCCGCTGGGCCGTCAAGTGGTCACCCCGGTGCGTGGCGTAGGAATTGAAGTCTTCTTCCGGCAGGCCCATGCGCGCCAGATACTCACCCGCCGCGCTGTCGAGCATGATCGCGTTGGACGGCGACAGGTGATCGGTGGTGATGTTGTCCGGCAACACGGCCAGCGGACGCATGCCCTTGAGCGTGCGCTCCCCGGCCAGCGCCCCTTCCCAGTACGGTGGACGACGAATGTAGGTGCTCGCCGGGCGCCAGTTGTACAGCGGATCGACTTTGGGGCCGGTGTCTTCATGGATCGCGAACATCGGGATGTAGACCTGACGGAACTGTTCCGGCTTGACCGACGCCTTGACCACCGCGTCGATTTCCTCGTCGCTCGGCCAGATGTCTTTCAGGCGGATGTCTTCACCGTTGGGGCCCACGCCCAGCACATCTTTCTCGATGTCGAAGCGGATGGTGCCCGCAATGGCGTAGGCCACGACCAGCGGCGGCGAGGCGAGAAAGGCCTGTTTGGCGTAGGGATGGATGCGTCCGTCGAAGTTGCGGTTGCCCGACAGCACCGCAGTGGCGTACAGGTCGCGGTCAATGATTTCCTGCTGAATCACCGGGTCCAGCGCGCCGGACATGCCGTTGCAGGTGGTGCAAGCGAAGGCCACAACGCCGAAACCCAGTTGTTCGAGTTCGGAGGTCAGACCCGCTTCGTCGAGGTACAGCGCTACGGTTTTGGAACCGGGGGCCAGCGAGGATTTCACCCACGGCTTGCGGGTCAGGCCGAGCGTGTTGGCATTGCGCGCCAGTAGCCCCGCCGCGATGACGTTGCGCGGGTTGCTGGTGTTGGTACAACTGGTGATGGCCGCAATGATCACTGCGCCGTCCGGCATCAGGCCGGGGGTTTCTTCCCAGGCGCTGGCGATGCCCTTGGCCGCCAGATCGGACGTCGCGACCCGCGCATGGGGATTCGATGGGCCAGCCATGTTGCGCACGACGCTCGACAGATCGAAGCTCAGCACGCGCTCGTATTCGGCGGTAGCAAGGCTGTCGCCCCACAGGCCGGTGTGCCTGGCGAAGGTTTCGACCAGCTTGACTTGCTGATCGTCGCGGCCCGTGAGCGTGAGGTAATCGATGGTCTGCTGATCGATGGCGAACATCGCCGCCGTCGCGCCGTATTCCGGGGCCATGTTGGAAATGGTCGCCCGGTCGCCCAGAGTCAGGGCACGGGCGCCTTCGCCGTAGAATTCCAGGTACGCGCCGACGACTTTCTGTTTGCGCAGGTATTCGGTCAGTGCCAGCACCACGTCGGTGGCGGTGATGCCGGGTTGCGGCCGGCCGGTCAGCTCGACGCCGATGATGTCCGGCAGGCGCATCCACGAGGCGCGGCCCAGCATCACGTTTTCAGCTTCCAGCCCGCCCACACCGATGGCAATCACACCCAGCGCGTCGACGTGCGGGGTGTGGCTGTCGGTGCCCACCAGGGTGTCCGGGAACGCCACGCCATTCAGCGTCTGGATCACCGGCGACATCCGCTCCAGGTTGATCTGGTGCATGATGCCGTTGCCCGGCGGGATCACTTCAACATTCTTGAACGCCTGCTTGGTCCAGTTGATGAAGTGAAAGCGGTCTTCGTTACGACGGTCTTCGATGGCGCGGTTCTTGTTGAACGCATCCGGGTCATACCCGCCGCATTCGACGGCCAGCGAGTGGTCGACGATCAACTGCACCGGCACCACCGGGTTGACTTGCGCCGGGTCGCCGCCCATGTCGGCGATGGCGTCGCGCAGACCAGCGAGGTCGACCAGCGCGGTCTGGCCGAGAATGTCGTGGCACACCACACGGGCCGGGAACCAGGGGAAGTCGAGGTCGCGCTTGCGTTCGATCAGTTGCGTCAGCGAGGCCTTGAGGGTCGCTGGGTTGCAGCGGCGCACCAGGTTTTCCGCCAAAACACGAGAGGTGTACGGCAGCGTGGCGTAGGCCCCCGGCTTGATCCCATCGACTGCCTCACGGGCGTCGAAGTAATCCAGCGAAGTGCCGGGCAGCGATTTGCGGAATTCAGTGTTCATCGTCGGGACTCGGTCACGGTTTGTTTCAAGAGGCAGGCCCGCCGACTCCGGACACCCACCGCCCTTGTAGGAGTGAGCTTGCTCGCGATGGCATTTTCCCAGGCGACGGAGATGTCACCTGATGATCGCCATCGCGAGCAAGCTCACTCCTACAGAGCCCGCGGTGTATCCAGATCGGGTACAGTCCTCCCACCACTCAGCGTTGTTCGATTGGCACGAACTTGCGCTGTTCGACGCCGACGTATTCGGCGCTCGGACGGATGATGCGGTTGTTGCCACGCTGTTCGAACACGTGAGAGGCCCAGCCCGTCAGGCGCGAACAGACGAAAATCGGCGTGAACAGCTTGGTCGGAATGCCCATGAAGTGGTACGCCGAGGCATGGTAAAAGTCGGCATTCGGGAAGAGCTTCTTCTGTTCCCACATGGTTTTGTCGATGGCTTCGGAAACCGGAAACAGCACGGTGTCTCCCACTTCATCAGCGAGTTTTTTCGACCAGCCCTTGATCACCTCGTTGCGCGGGTCGTTGTCCTTATAGATCGCGTGGCCGAAGCCCATGATCTTGTCCTTGCGCGCCAGCATGCCCAGCGTGCCTTGAACCGCGTCTTCGGCAGACGAAAACTTCTCGATCATGTCCATCGCCGCCTCGTTGGCGCCGCCGTGCAACGGGCCGCGCAGGGTGCCGATGGCGGCGGTGATGCAGGAGAACAGGTCCGACAGAGTCGATGCGCAGACCCGGGCGGTGAAGGTCGAGGCGTTGAATTCGTGCTCTGCGTAGAGGATCAGCGACACGTCCATGACCTTGCGATGCAATTCGCTTGGGGTCTTGTCCAGCAGCAGCTTGAGGAAATGGCCGCCAATGGAAGGCTCGTCGGTCACGCAGTCGATGCGTTTGCCTTCGTGGCTGAAGCGGTACCAGTAGCACATGATCGCCGGAAATGCGGCGAGTAAGCGGTCAGTTGAATCGACCTGGTGTTCAAAGCTGGTTTCCGGTTCCAGGTTGCCGAGCATCGAGCAACCGGTGCGCATCACGTCCATCGGGTGGGCGTCGGCAGGGATGCGCTCCAGCACTTCTTTCAGCGCCTGGGGCAGATCGCGCAGCCCCTTGAGTTTGCTCAGGTAGCCGTCGAGCTGGCTCTGGGTCGGCAGCTCGCCGTACAGCAGCAGGTAGGCGACTTCTTCGAAACGGGCGTCGGCCGCCAGTTCCCGTACGTCATACCCACGGTAGGTCAGGCCGGCACCGGCCTGGCCCACGGTGGACAGGGCAGTCTGTCCGGCCACCTGGCCACGAAGGCCAGCGCCGCTCAATACTTTTCCTTCAGCCATTGCTCTCTCCAAATCTTGTCGTTTTAAGGGAATCGGCAATTCCGTTTTGATGACCACGTTCCCTTGTAGGAGTGAGCTTGCTCGCGATGGGGTCCCGGCAGGTTACATGGATGCCAACTGCACAACCGCCATCGCGAGCAAGCTCACTCCTACAGAAATGCGGACATGCATTCAGCCCTTCTTCTGCGCAAACAGCGCGTCCAGTTTCTGTTCGAAAGCGTGGTAATCGATGCGTTCATACAACTCCATGCGGGTCTGCATGGTGTCGACCACGTTCTTCTGCGTGCCGTCGCGGCGGATCGCGGTGTAGACGTTTTCCGCCGCCTTGTTCATGGCGCGGAACGCCGACAGCGGGTACAGCACCAGCGCCACTTCCGCGGAAGCCAGCTCGTCGGTGGTGAACAGCGGCGTAGCGCCGAATTCGGTAATGTTCGCCAGGATCGGCGCTTTCACGCGGGAGGCGAAGAGCTTGTACATGTCCAGTTCGGTGATGGCTTCCGGGAACACCATGTCAGCGCCCGCCTCGATGCACGCGGCGGCGCGATCCAGTGCCGATTCCAGGCCTTCGACGGCCAGCGCATCGGTGCGCGCCATGATCACGAAACTGTCGTCGGTGCGCGCATCGACGGCGGCCTTGATGCGATCGACCATCTCCTGCTGCGAAACGATTTCCTTGCCCGGACGATGGCCGCAGCGCTTGGCGCCCACCTGATCCTCAATGTGCATAGCCGCCGCACCGAACTTGATCATCGACTTCACGGTACGCGCCACGTTGAACGCCGAGGCGCCGAAACCGGTGTCCACGTCAACCAGCAGCGGCAGGTCACAGACGTCGGTGATGCGGCGCACGTCCGTCAACACATCATCCAGCCCGGTGATGCCCAGGTCCGGCACGCCCAGCGAGCCAGCGGCCACGCCGCCACCGGACAAGTAAATCGCCTTGAAACCGGCACGTTGCGCGAGCAGCGCGTGGTTGGCGTTGATCGTGCCCACCACCTGCAATGGATGCTCGTTCGCCACGGCATCGCGGAAACGTTGGCCGGGAGTCGTTCTTGAAGTCATTGTTCACCTCGGGCAGTAGTCGATTGATGAGCGTGTTCTTGATAACGCTGTTCGATGTTGCGTTTCGATGCGCCGATGTGACGGCGCATCAACAGTTCGGCCAGTTCGCCATCACGGTCGGCGATGGCGTCCAGAATGCGGTGGTGTTCGGTGAAGGCATGGCGGGGGCGATTGGGCGTGGTCGAGAACTGAATGCGGTACATGCGCACCAGTTGATACAGCTCGCCGCAGAGCATCTGGGTCAGCGTGCTGTTGCGCGCCCCCTGAATGATCCGGTAATGGAAGTCGAAGTCGCCTTCCTGCTGGTAGTAGCCGACGCCCGCCTGAAACGCCGGATCGCGCTCGTGGGTCTCCAGCACCCGGCGCAACTCATCGACTTCCTCGGCGGTCATGCGCTCAGCCGCCAGCCGGCAGGCCATGCCTTCCAGTGATTCCCGGATTTCGTAGAGCTCGACCAGCTCGGCATGGCTCAAGGACACGACGCGCGCGCCGACATGAGGCACCCGCACCAACAGACGCTGACCTTCCAGGCGATGGATCGCTTCGCGCAGCGGGCCACGGCTGATGCCGTACGTCCGGGCGAGTTCCGGCTCTGAAATCTTGCTGCCGGGGGCGATGTCTCCTTTGACGATCGCGGCCTGAATCCGGCGAAACACGTTTTCGGACAGCGTCTCCGAATCCACGGGACTGGCAATGTTCACTTCAGCGGCATCCAGCATTGTCGACACCTTTCATCTCAATGACGCCAAAGCTATCGAAACAACCCCTATTCGTCAAAGACATTTTCAGGACTGTCGACAATCCTCTCATAACTGACGGGCATGAGGATCGCTCCTACGATCATTGTCCGCGCGCCCTTCGCTGGCGCCATAAAACCTTCATGCTAGAATGCCGACCGCATCTGCCCGTCGTCTCGGGCTACACGGACGTCCCTGCTGGCCGCGGCCCGCAATCCACTCACACCCCGAGCCGACGTCAAATCGCTCCTGTTTTCCCTCACCGCGCCAGGACCTATGAGCCGCCACCCTCTCCTCTTTCTTTTATGCCTGTACCTGCCGGGGCTGTTCCTGAGCGATCTGTGCATGGCGGCCGGCAAGACCGTCTATGGCCTGAACGAGTATGCCGAACTGGCGGGGATCGACCTGCAAGTGGCGGCGAAACTGGACACCGGTGCGAAAACCGCCTCCCTCAGCGCCCGCGACATCAAGCGTTTCAAGCGCGACGGCGAATCCTGGGTGCGCTTTTACCTGGCCATCGACGACGCCCACGAACACCCCATAGAACGGCCGCTCGCACGGCTCAGCAAGATCAAGCGCCGGGCGGGTGACGTCGACCCTGACGACGAAAAGAAATACACCTCACGCCCCGTCATCAGCCTCGACGTGTGCATGGGTAACGCATCGCGAACCATAGAAGTGAACTTGACCGACCGAAGTGCATTCCAATACCCGCTTCTGATTGGCTCCGAAGCCCTCAAGCACTTCGATGCGCTGGTCGATCCAAGCCTTAAATATGCAGCGGGCAAACCCGCCTGCATCACCGATGCTCAAACCGCAGAGTAATGACATGCGCTCTCTTACCCTCCATCTGAAAATCCTGATCGCGACCCTGGTCACCCTGGGCATCGCCATCACGGCTTATCAGATATTGGTGCTCGGCATCCCGGTGACCGAAGACGAAACCGACGACCTGTGGAACATCGACGCCAAGGTCGAATTCGTCGCCAACCCGAAAGACTCGGTCAAGGTGCAGATGTACGTGCCGCCGCTGTCGCGGGACTACATCAGCCTCAACGAAAGCTTCATCTCCAACAATTACGGCGTGAACGTCAACCGCGCCGACGGCAACCGCAAGGTCACCTGGTCCGCCCGCCGCGCCACCGGCAATCAGACGCTGTATTACCGGCTGGTGCTGACCAAGCGCTACAGCGGTGAGAAAGCCAAGGTCAAAGGCCCGATCTTCCGTGACAGCATTGCCGTGGAAGGCCCGGAAAAGATCGCCGCCGACGCCCTGCTCGCCCCCATTCGCCAACACTCGGCCGACGTCGAAACCTTCGTCAGCGAGGCCATTCGGCGTGTCAACAATCTGAGCGACGACAACGTCAAGCTGCTGCTGGCCGGTGACACGTCAGTCCAGAACAAGGCCCGCATCACCGAAATCCTGCTGTCGGTCGCCCACGTCCCGGTGGAAAAGGTCCACACCATTCGCCTGGTGGCCGATCAGCCGCAGATGCCGGAACTCTGGCTGCGCAGCTTCAACGGCAAGGACTGGCTGTATTTCAACCCGGAAACCGGTGAAGCCGGGCTGCCCCAGGACCGCCTGTTGTGGTGGGTGGGGGATGACAACCTGATTACTGTCGAGGGCGGCAAAAAGGCCACCGTGAATTTCAGCCTGAACAACAGCGAGATGAATGCCATCCGCCTGGCCAAGCTGACCGACGAGAACACCGACGCCGACTTCCTCGAATACTCGCTCTACGGCCTGCCGCTGCAAACCCAGCAGACGTTCATGATCATGGTGATGATCCCGATTGGCGTGCTGGTGATCCTGATCCTGCGCAACCTGATTGGCCTGCAGACACTCGGCACATTTACGCCGGTGTTGATCGCACTGGCGTTTCGCGAGACGCAGCTGGGATTCGGCATCGTGCTGTTCACGATCATCACGGCACTGGGCCTTTCACTGCGCTCCTACCTTGAACACCTGAAACTGCAAATGCTGCCCCGGTTGTCCGTGGTGCTGACGTTCGTCGTGGTGCTGATCGCCGCGATCAGCCTGCTGAGCCACAAGCTTGGCCTGGAACGCGGCCTGTCGGTTGCACTGTTCCCGATGGTGATCCTGACCATGACCATCGAACGGCTATCGATCACCTGGGAAGAACGCGGCGGCGGCCACGCCATGAAAGTCGCCATCGGCACGCTCTTCGCTGCGTCGCTGGCCCACATCATCATGAGCGTGCCGGAGTTCATCTACTTCGTGTTCACCTTTCCGGCGATCCTGCTGATTCTGGTGGGCTTCATGCTGGCGATGGGTCGTTATCGCGGCTATCGCCTCACCGAGCTGATCCGCTTCAAGGCCTTCATCAAGGAAGATGCCGAACGGGAAAACGCCAAATGATCGGCTGGTGGAAAACCTGGAAGGCCCTCGAAGCCAAAGGGATCATGGGCATCAACCGGCGTAACGCCGATTACGTGCTCAAGTACAACAAGCGCAGCCTGTACCCCATCGTCGATGACAAGATCATCACCAAGGAACGGGCTATCGCGGCCGGCATTCATGTGCCGGAAATGTACGGGATCATTTCCACCGAAAAGGAAATCAGCCGCCTCGACGACATCATCGGCGGCCGCGACGACTTCGTGATCAAACCTGCACAGGGGGCCGGGGGTGACGGCATTCTGGTGATTGCCGACCGTTTCGAGGGGCGTTTCCGGACCATTTCGGGGCGCATCATCAGTCGCGATGAAATCGAGCACCAGATTTCCAGCATCCTCACCGGCCTGTATTCCCTGGGTGGTCATCGCGACCGGGCGCTGATCGAATACCGGGTCACGCCGGACCCGATTTTCAAAAGCATCAGCTATGAAGGCGTGCCGGACATCCGCGTCATTGTGCTGATGGGCTATCCGGTGATGGCCATGCTGCGCCTGCCGACACGGCAATCCGGCGGCAAGGCCAACCTGCACCAGGGCGCCATTGGCGTCGGCGTCGACCTCGCCACCGGCATGACCCTGCACGGCACCTGGCTGAACAACATCATCAGCAAGCACCCTGACACCGCCAACGCCGTGGACGGGGTGCAACTGCCAAACTGGGACGGCTTCATGCACCTGGCGGCGGAATGCTACGAGCTGTGCGGGTTGGGCTACATCGGTGTGGACATGGTGCTGGACCAGGATCGCGGCCCGTTGATCCTCGAACTCAACGCCCGCCCCGGCCTGAACATCCAGATCGCCAACGACTGCGGGCTGACCCATCGCACCCAGGCCGTGGAGCAACGACTGGAAGTGCTGGCGGCGGAAGGCCGACATGACAGCCCGGAGGAACGCGTCAAGTTCGTGCAGGAGCTGTTCGGGCACGTCTGACGGCAACCGATGACATTCTGCCGAATGTGATTTCCTGCGGAAGCGAATTCATTCGCGATGGTGTTCCAGACGACACACTGCATCGCCTGATCGACTTTCGCGGATAAATTCGCCCCTAAAGGTTGATCGCCGCCATGACAACGGCGCGCACTCATCCAATTCCGACACCCCCCTAGGAGCCAGATCACCGGAGGACTACAATCGCCGTCCGCGTGCCACGACTGTTTTCTGTTCTCATGCCAATCTGTTCCGTACACCCGCTTGCCTATCACGTTAACCCGACCGGGTATTTTTCCCTCGTTCGCCATGCCCCCGGCGCCGTACTGCTCGACAGCGGGCGCCCCGAAGCGGATCGCGGCCGGTTCGACATCCTGAGTGCCTGGCCCGTCGAAACCCTTTCGCCAGAAATGGACGAAAGCGGAAAGGCTTTTCTTCACCGCTTGCGCGACAGACTCGCCGCGCTTGGCGAGGCACAGTTGCCGGAAAACAGTCCATTGCCATTCGCGGGCGGACTGATCGGTTATCTGGCCTACGATTTTGGTCGTTTGCTGGAGCCTTTGCCGAGCCTGGCGGTCGATGACCTTTATTTACCGTCGGCGCGCTTGGGTCTCTACGGCTGGGCATTGATCAGCGATCACCAGCAACGCACCACCCAACTGGTGATCCATCCATCGTTGAACGAAGAAGAACGCCAGCGTCTGATCGACCTGTTCGAACAGCCATCGGTCAACGACCATGCCCTCTTTCGACTGACCCGCCCGTTCAGCGCCGACACCCGCGCAGACGAGTATCAGC
Organism: Pseudomonas salicis; assembly: GCF_057128705.1. Taxonomy (NCBI): domain Bacteria; kingdom Pseudomonadati; phylum Pseudomonadota; class Gammaproteobacteria; order Pseudomonadales; family Pseudomonadaceae; genus Pseudomonas; species Pseudomonas salicis. Next base: position 295,946 of record NZ_JBSKHU010000001.1, on the reverse strand, counting down.
AGGCCATCGCCAACATTCATGCGTACATCGAGGCTGGGGATTGCTATCAGGTGAACTTCGCCCAGCGTTTTCGCGCCCCGTACAGCGGCGATCCCTGGGCCGCCTATCAAGCGCTGCGCGCTGCTTGCCCCACGCCCTTCGCCGGTTATCTGAGCCTGCCCGGCGGTCACGCCGTGCTGAGCCTGTCCCCTGAGCGCTTCGTCAAGGTCAGCCGGCGTCAGGTTGAAACCCGGCCCATCAAAGGCACGAGGCCTCGGGGCAAGGACGCGGCCCAAGATAAGGCCTACGCCGAAGAATTACTGGCCAGCCCGAAGGACCGTGCTGAAAACCTGATGATCGTTGACCTGCTGCGCAACGATCTGGGCCGCACCTGCCGCATTGGTTCAGTGCGGGTTCCCGAGTTGTTCAGCCTCGAAAGTTACCCGAACGTGCACCACTTGGTGAGCGCGGTCACTGGCGAGCTGGCGGACGACCGGGACGCGCTGGACCTGATCGGCGGCAGTTTCCCTGGAGGTTCGATTACCGGTGCACCGAAGATTCGCTCGATGCAGATCATTGATGAGCTGGAGCCGACCCGTCGGGCGCTGTATTGCGGGTCACTGCTGTACCTCGACGTTCGCGGTGAGATGGACAGCTCCATCGCCATCCGCAGCCTGCTGGCGCAAGATGGCCAGATCGCCTGCTGGGGCGGCGGCGGCATCGTGGCCGACTCGGATTGGGAGGCCGAATATCAGGAATCCATGACCAAGGTGCGGGTCCTGCTCCAGACCCTGGAAACACTGTGACTCAGCGCCGCCGAAGCCACGCTGACGTCTATCACAGCGTACGACCCAATGTGCAGAGGGCGGCGCAGACACAGGTTTCAGGCCATTGCGCGGTGCTTTTTGGTAACATTCGCGCCATCAAGAGCGCCCTAGCGCCACTCCCTGATCAGGAAACCGCCCGATGAGCCATCCGTTCGACGTCGCCGATATCGCCGCGACCTACGCCAACAAGTCCGCCCAGGACATTCTCAAATTCGCCTTCCAGCATTTCGGTGACGAGCTGTGGATTTCCTTCAGCGGCGCGGAAGACGTGGTGCTGGTGGACATGGCGTGGAAGATCAACAAGAACGTCAAAGTATTCAGCCTCGACACCGGTCGCCTGCACCCAGAGACCTACCGTTTCATCGATCAGGTACGCGAGCAGTACAACATCGCCATCGACATCGTGTCGCCGGACCGGGAAAAACTGGAGCCATTCGTCAAGGAAAAGGGCCTGTTCAGCTTCTATAAAGACGGCCATGGCGAATGCTGCGGCGTGCGCAAGATCGAGCCGCTGCGCCGCAAACTGACCGACGTCAAGGCCTGGGCCACCGGCCAGCGCCGCGACCAGAGCCCGAGCACGCGCAACAGCGTGGCGGTGGTGGAAATCGACAGTGCCTTCTCCACCGCCGAACGCCCGCTCTACAAATTCAACCCGCTGGCACAGATGAGCAGCGCGGACATCTGGAACTACATCCGCATGCTCGAACTGCCGTACAACAGCCTGCATGAGCGCGGCTTCATCAGCATCGGCTGCGAACCGTGCACCCGCCCTGTCCTGCCGAATCAGCACGAACGCGAAGGTCGTTGGTGGTGGGAAGAAGCGACGCAGAAAGAATGCGGGTTGCATTCCGGGAATCTGATTATCAAAGCCTGACGCAATACCTGTAGGAGTGAGCTTGCTCGCGATAGCGGCCGTCCAGCCACCATTGCAGCGTCAGATCCGACGGTATCGCGAGCAAGCTCACTCCTACAGGGTTGGAAACGCCCAATCAATGCTCGGGAAGCACGACCCCTTCAAACAGCTCTTCCAGCTCCTGTTTGTTGTGGCACTGGATCGCCTTGGCCATGACGTCGCGGGTCAGGTGCGGGGCGAATTTTTCGATGAAGTCGCACATGAAGCCGCGCAGGAACGTGCCGCGACGGAAGCCGATTTTGGTGATGCTGGCTTCGAACAATTCGCTGGCGTCGAGCACGACCAGGTCGCTGTCCAGTTTTGGGTCGACGGCCATTTTGGCGACGATCCCGACACCCAGGCCCAAGCGAACGTAGGTTTTGATCACGTCGGCGTCGGCGGCAGTGAACACCACTTTCGGCGTCAGGCCGCGATGGCTGAAGGCTTCGTCGAGCTTGGAACGACCAGTGAAACCGAACACGTAGGTCACGATCGGGTATTCGGCGAGGATTTCCAGGGTCAGCTTCGGCAGTTTGGTCAGCGGGTGGCCTTGCGGCACGACCACGCAGCGGTTCCACGTGTAGCACGGCATCATCACCAGATCGCCGAACAGCTCAAGCGCTTCGGTAGCAATGGCGAAATCAACGGTGCCGTCAGCGGCCATCTCGGCGATCTGCATCGGCGAACCCTGGTGCATGTGCAGCGCGACATCCGGGTATTGCTTGATGAAATTGCTGATCACCGGCGGCAAGGCGTATCGCGCCTGGGTGTGGGTGGTGGCGATGGACAGCGTGCCTTTCTTCTCGTTGGAGAACTCCTGAGCGATCTGCTTGATGCTCTCGACCTTGCGCAGAATCTCGCCTGCGGTGGTGATGATCCGTTCCCCGGCCGGGGTCACGCGAGTCAGGTGCTTGCCGCTGCGGGCAAAGACCTCGACCCCCAATTCATCTTCCAGCAACCGGATCTGCTTACTGATGCCCGGTTGCGATGTGTACAGGCTCTGCGCCGTCGCCGAGACGTTGAGGTCGTGGTGCGCCACTTCCCAGATGTAGCGCAATTGTTGAAGCTTCATATGTATCCCTCAAAGCCGGAAGACGCCACGGGCATCAGCGACGGTATATAACTGGATTAATGGTCCCAAAGGCAAAACTAGAACTTTTTATCACTTTTATTCGGTAATGGCACGCTGCTTTTTCATCGGCGCGACGAATTTCACGCCGCGCTCATCTCCCCGAGCGGTTTTGCAGCATGGGCACCATGTACACCGGCACTTCGGACAGTTGCAGCACCCGCGCCGCCGTGCGCCCGATCGGCGTGTCCCCCTCCGCCCCGTGACTATGGCTGCCCACCACCAGCAGATCGACCTCCAGGCGCTGGGCCTGCTCCAGAATGACGTTCGACGGATCGCCTTGCACCACCCGCACACTGTGAATCAACGCCAGGTCCTGATTGTCTTCCCCCAGTTCGTCACGAAAACCGGCCAGCACCCGTAGCTCGATGCCCTCGATCACAGAGTTGACGCCTTCGCTGTGCAATTCCCGGAGCACGTCCTCAGCGAGGTAGCTTTGCAGAACGGACTCGGCGAACAGCCCCATGGGCTCAACGACGTGAATCACGTGCAACTCCGCCTCAAACGTTCGCGCCAGGGACAAGGCATGTTGCAGGACGTAGGGCGCGTAAAGACCGAGATCCGTGGCATACAGCATCGAGCGAATCATGTGACCTCCAGGCGACCATGACAGGTGGAGACATGATTCAGCGTAGCAGCGCATGAGAAATTCGACCGGTTCTATACAGCTTTCCGGTCTAAAGGTTCACGGTTTTAGCTCATTGCTGATGCCGTGAGGCACGTGGCCAGTGGCGACCACCTCCCTCGCCTTCTCGCAATGGCCCGGCTGGTCGTCGAAGAAGACATCGGCGGCGAAGGCTTCCAGAAAGGCCGCTTTTTCCAGCCCGCCGAGAAACAGTGATTCGTCTAGCCGGATGTCCCACTCGCGAAGGGTGCGGATGACCCGCTCATGGGCGGGGGCCGAACGGGCCGTGACCAGTGCCGTGCGAATCGGGCAGGACTCTTCGGGAAATTCCCGCTGCAACAGATTCAAGGCGGCCAGAAAGGGCTTGAAGGGACCGCCAGGCAGCGGCAAACGCGCCGCCTCGCGCTCGCTGGCCTGAAACGCTTGCAGCCCGCCCGACTGATAAATGCGCTCGGACTCGTCGGAAAACAGCACGGCATCGCCGTCGAACGCGATGCGCAGTTCGGCGCTGGCGGCACGTCGGGCACCGCCGGACAGGATGGTTGCAGCGGCAAATCCCGCGTCGAGTGCGCTGCGCACGTCTTCGGCGTGGGTCGAAAGAAACAGGTGGCTGCCAAAGGCGGCCAGATAGGGAAACGGGCTGCGGCCGCCGACAAACGCGGCCCGCGAGATGTCCAGCCCGTAATGCTGAATGGAGTTGAAGACGCGCAAGCCGGTGTCTGCACTGTTGCGCGACACCAGCACCACCTCGACCCGGGATTGCGTCAGGCGGGTATTGAGGCTCAGGAGTTTTTCGACGAGCCGGAAGGCATCGCCAGGCTCCAGCACTTCGTCTTCGTGATCGATCTGGTACTTGCGATACGCGGCGACCCCGTCGGTCATGTAGATCGCATGGCTTTCCCGAAGGTCGAACAGCGCCCGCGAAGAAATCGCCAGGACCAGCTTGTTGCCCGCGTTTTTCAGCGTCAGGTCGGTGGTCATCGTGTTCCCCAAGCGTGATCAGAAGTTACCCAGTGTTTCGCCTGATCGAGCTAAGGCAAAACAGCCTCTCGGTTGGCGCGGTCGATGAAACCCAGCGCGTGATACAGCGCCCGAGTCTTCGGCATGTCGCACCCTGCCGCCAACGCCGCAGCCAGCGGGTTGGCGTAGATCGCGTCCAGCTCCAGCGGGCGTTTTTCGATGAAATCGTGGTACATGCTCGGGCGATAATCCGGCATCCCGCCTGTCACGTTGAACAACTGCTGCGCGTAACCTTCCGGCAACACATGACCACAGGCCCGAGCCCCCTCGACCACCTCGTCCATCAGCCCTTGAATCAGCACGCGGCTGTCGGGATCGGCCATCAATGGCGTGGTGCTCGCGTTGAGCAAGACCGACAAACCGTTGTACGGCACGTTCCAGACCAGTTTCTGCCAGCGCGCCTTGTGCAGATTGTCCATGGGCACCGACTCTATCCCGGCAGCGTGAAACAGCGCTGCGCCTTCTTCGACGATCGCGAGGCTGGCTTCAGCGTCGGGCGCCGGACCGCTGTGATAGCCGATGTTGACGGCGCCGAACGCCTGATGGGCGATCTGGCCCGGTGCCGTGCGATGAACGCAGATGAAACACAGCCCGCCTAGCAGGTGCAGGCTGTCCGGGAGCGCGGCCCGTAAGTCTTCTTCAACCCCAAGGCCGTTTTGCAGCATCAGCACCTTGGCGCCAGGTGCCGCCGCCTCAATGATCGCCGAAGCCACGCCATGGGTGCCGGTGCTCTTTGCGCCCACCAGCAGCCAGTCGCAAGGCGGCATGTCGGCGGCCGAGGAATAGGCTTGAACGTTGTCCAGCGTCAGGTGGCCGTGCACTTGGCTGTCTATACGCAGGCCGTTTGCTGACACGGCGCTGAATTCGCTGCGCAGTAAAAAATGCACGTCTAAGCCGGCGCGGGCCAGCATCACGCCGTAGAAACCGCCGATGGCGCCGGTGCCGATGATCCCGATGCGGGGCTTTTGTGTGATTTCGCTCATGCTTTCCTCGTCGATGGCTGCATGTTCATGACTGACCCTGTCCGTGACTCACTCAGGGCAGATCGTCCGGCGCCTGCGCCAGCGCCTGTTCGAGACCGGCAACGATGTCGTCGAGGGACAACGTGCCACGCAACGTCCCGTAGAACTCGCCGTCACGGATGACGAACAGCGTCGGCAGATGAAAAACGCCGTAACGCTGCACGGCCCCACCGTTTTCTTCCGCGTCGATCCAGCACAGCCGGTCGATGGGCAGTGACAGTTCAGGTAAGTGATGCCGCGCCCAGCGGCAGCTGGAGCAGCCGATGCTGGTGAAGATCAATAAAGAGACGCCGGGCAATGCCAGCAGTTGCTGATCGACGTCAAAATCCGTCAGTTGCAGTTGATCCACGCCGATGTCCCCCAGGTCTGCCGCACACTATATCCGCACCCGCGTGCCCCTTTCCAAACTTCCGGCCCACAATCCCGGAACCGTGGGACAAAAGCCTCGTTTACCCATTGTCGAAGTACGGGTTAACGCGCTAAGGTTCCGCTCCCCCTGCCCTCAATACTGCCGGGCCCGCCGCACTTGGCGCCTGGCACCGTGACCCTGATGAGTAACACGATGGCTGATTTACCGATTGACGACCTCAACGTTGCCTCCAACGAGACACTGATCACTCCGGATCAGCTCAAGCGCGAAATTCCCCTCACCCCTGCTGCGCAGGCGACCGTGAGCAAGGGCCGCGAAGTTATCCGCAACATTCTCGATGGCAAGGACCACCGCCTGTTCATCGTGATCGGGCCGTGCTCGATCCATGACATCAAGGCGGCTCACGAATACGCCGAGCGCCTGAAGGCCCTGTCGGCCGAGCTGTCCGACACCCTGTATCTGGTGATGCGCGTGTATTTCGAAAAACCGCGCACCACCGTCGGCTGGAAAGGCCTGATCAACGACCCGTACCTGGACGACTCCTTCAAGATTCAGGACGGTCTGCACATCGGTCGTCAGCTGTTGCTGGACCTGGCTGAGAAAGGCCTCCCGACCGCAACCGAAGCGTTGGACCCGATCTCCCCGCAATACCTGCAGGACCTGATCAGCTGGTCGGCCATCGGCGCACGCACCACCGAATCCCAGACGCACCGCGAAATGGCCTCGGGCCTGTCCTCGGCAGTCGGTTTCAAGAACGGCACCGACGGTGGCCTGACCGTGGCGATCAATGCGCTGCAATCGGTCTCCAGCCCGCACCGTTTCCTGGGCATCAATCAGGAAGGTGGCGTGTCCATCGTCACCACCAAAGGCAACGCCTACGGCCACGTGGTGCTGCGCGGCGGCAACGGCAAGCCGAACTATGACTCGGTCAGCGTCGCGCTATGTGAACAAGCGCTGAACAAGGCGAAGATCAAGCCGAACATCATGGTCGATGCCAGCCACGCCAACTCCAACAAAGACCCGGCGCTGCAACCGCTGGTCATGGAAAACGTCGCCAACCAGATTCTGGAAGGCAACGAATCGATCATCGGCCTGATGGTGGAAAGCCACTTGAAATGGGGCGCGCAGTCGATTCCAAAAGACCTCGCGGACCTGGAATACGGCGTGTCGATCACCGACGCGTGTATCGACTGGGAAACCACCGAGAAGACCCTGCGCAGCATGCATGCCAAGCTCAAGGACGTGTTGCCGAACCGTAAGCGCGGCTGATCCGAAGGCCGAAAACGACAACGCCGAGCATTTGCTCGGCGTTTTCTATTGCAGCTGTGTTTTTTAGACCGGTCAGATCTTCGCGGCCTGACGCTGATTGCGTTCCATGTAGCGCTCGACATAAGAGCACGATGGAATGACGGTGTAACCGTTGCTCTCGGCATAATCGAGCGCGACTTCGGTCAACGCCGCAGCGATACCCCGCCCCCGCAATGCGTTCGGCACGAACGTACGATAAATGTCCAGGGTCTGTTTCCCCAGATCCATGTACGTCAGATAAGCGCGGTGACCGTCGATGTTGATTTCGAACTGGTGACCGGTCTTGTCATGGTGTATGGACAACGCCTCGCTCATCACTACTCCTCGCGGGTCTTAAAATTTGACCCCTACCTTACCCATGTTTGTCCGGCGAAGGAACACCTCTACCCTCTACGCCACCCCGTGCCTGATTTGGACACCGAGAAGGCTTTGGCTTCTCAAACAAATGAGCACCCCCAGATAGTAGGCTCGATTGCTGAATTCGCTCAAGGAAATGGGGAGAATATGCACTGCCGCACATCTGACACCACTCGGGTTGAACCTGACGCCGCCGACGAATGTCCATTGAGACGCGAACGGTGCGCCTGAGTCACTTAAAGCACGTCAGAACAAGCACTCTTGCCAATCATCGTCTATACAAAAAAGGCTGAGAGGCGCGGGATTCCGAACGGGCGTCATGTTGTTCCAGGGTAACCCGTCTTGTTTGACGCGCATGAACGTACGCCGATTCGAGGGTTTTAACCGGTCTCACCCACGACCGTAATCGTCTGACGGTGAAGGATTTTTTGCGTATAAAAAGCGTGAGGAGTTGCACGGAACACGTTCAAACCAAAGAATTTTATGCGGTTCTTGCGCATAGTCCGTTTACTTACTACAAACAATGGGTAGTATGTACGCCGGTCATTTTCTCATTTTCGAGAGATGACTAATTTTGATAGAAGTCCTTTAAGGGGAACACGATGAACAACGTTCTGAAATTCTCTGCTCTGGCCCTGGCCGCAGTTCTGGCTACCGGTTGCAGCAGCGCATCCAAAGAAACTGAAGCTCGTCTGACTGCAACTGAAGACGCAGCCGCTCGCTCCCAAGCCCGTGCTGACGAAGCCTACCGCAAGGCTGATGAAGCTCTGGCTGCTGCTCAAAAAGCTCAGCAAACTGCTGACGAAGCCAACGAGCGCGCTCTGCGCATGCTCGACAAGGCAAGCCGCAAGTAATAATCCCTCGGGATTATTGATAAGCCGGTCCGGTTTCGGATCGGCTTTTTTGTTGCCTGACGTCCCTAGAGGTGCCCTCACCGGCGATGTTTCAGGCAATAAAAAACCCGTTCACCCTGCCTTGCGAGGCCCGGTGAACGGGTATCAGAGACCGCTCCGGCTTACTGCATGGTCACCGGCGCAGGGCTCACCGCAGGGGCTGCTACGCCCGGCACCGCGATCTCGACCGGCATGCCATCTTCGGCCGCCACCACGTCACGCACCGAATCCCACTGAATCCGCAGGTTGTTGGCCAGGTCTTCGCGCTTGAGCAAGGCATTGATCACGGCCGTGTGCTTGTCGACCACCGACGGATTACCGCTCTCATCCAGCGGCGTGTGCGCTTCCAGATAGACCTTGCCTCCGCTGATACCGAACTTGTAGGGCTCGTTCATGATGCGCACGGTGGTCCCGACCGGCACCATGTCCGCCATTTCCAGCACGTTGTTGTTGTACATGCGGAAGCAGCCGTGGCTGGTGCGCATGCCGATGCCGAACTTCTTGTTCGACCCGTGGATCAGGTAACCCGGCAAGCCCAGACCGAACTTGAACGGCCCCAGCGGATTGTCCGGGCCGGCCGGCACGACGTTGGGCAGGATGTCGCCGTCGGCGGCGTGTTCGGCCTTGACCGACGCCGGTGGGGTCCAGGTCGGGTTCGGGGTTTTGGCGGTGACTTTGGTGGTCGACACCGGCGAGCCCCAGCCCTCGCGGCCAATGCCCAGCGGGAAGGTGTACACGACGTTCCGGCCTTTCGGGTAGTAGTACAAACGGTACTCGGCCAGGTTGATGACGATGCCTTCACGCGGACCGGGCGGCAGGATGAAGCGGGTCGGCAGGATCACCTGCGTGCCCGCGCCCGGCAGCCACGCATCGACGCCAGGGTTGGCGGCGATCATTTCCAGATAGCCCAGATCGTATTTCGTGCCGAGATCGGCAAAGGTGTCTTCGTACTTGGCGGTGACGGTTTGCACCTGGCCGATGATGTCTTCACCGGGCGGCGGCAGCGGAAACTCCAGAGCGGAGACAGGGCCGGCCGCACACAGTGCAGCAAGCGACAGACAGCGGGCGAAAGCTGGAATGCGCGACAACATCCGGGAAGTCCTTGGATAAACGGGAGGCTTGAATGGCCGCGATTGTACACCCACCCCACGGCCTTCGGGAGTAGGCGCGACGGTGTGCAACATGAAGCGAAATTTAGAGTGTCTGGTCCAGCTCGGGCCAGATCGGGTGCCAGCCCCGGCGTTGGGCGTCGATGATCGCCCGGCACAGGGGGCATAGACGTTCGTCCAGGTAGATGCCTTGCTGGACGTCGGACCAGCGCGGCTGCGCCGGGAGCAAAGTGCCGCAGAGGGTACGGTCGGCGGAACCGGCCAGCTCCAGTTGCCGGGCGACCAGGTGCACACGCACTTCCTGGCACGCGAACAGGTCGAGTTGCTCATCGGGTTCGATCAGTTGATAGGCAAACAGGGACCAGGCAGGGCGGCGCATCGGGGGGCTCCGAATCGGGGGCGCCACATTAGCCGAAAGGCCTCGTCCGGAAAAGGGCTGGAGGCCTTTAATTTTCAGGGTTGGGGTGTTTTTTTCAGGTTGGCTTGAGCCCACTACAAAAGCGGCTTCAACTCTGCCCAGACGTTCTCCAGCAACCGCGGTTGCGCATTTGCCGCCGGGTGCAGCCCATCGGCCTGGGTAAACTCCGGCACCCCACCCACCCCTTCGAGCATGAACGGCACCAGCGCCACCTTTTTCTCGGTCGCGAGATTGCCGTACACCGCCTTGAACGCCTCGGTGTAACGCGCCCCGTAATTCGGCGGAATCTGCATGCCCAGCAGCAGCACCTTCGCGCCCGCCGCCCGGGAACTGTCGATCATTGACGAAAGATTCTGTTGCAATTGCGCCGGTGGCTGCCCGCGCAGGCCGTCGTTGCCGCCCAGTTCGAGGATCACCAGGTCAGGCTTATGCTGCGCAAGCAGCGCCGGCAGCCGCGCCTGGCCACCGGCGCTGGTGTCGCCGCTGACCGACGCGTTCACCACCTTATCTGTGTAGCCCTGCTCTGCCAGGCGCTTTTCCAGCAGGCTGACCCACCCGACACGGGTATCCAGGCCGAAAGCCGCGCTGATACTATCCCCCACGATCAGCACCGTGCCTGCCATGGCTCCTTGAGACAACAGCAGCAACCCCAGGCCAGCACTTAAAAACCACGCACGCATCGGATTCTCCATGAGCGAAAGTATTCTCAGTGCTCGGAACCTCAGCAAAGTGGTCCCAAGCACCGAAGGTGACTTGACCATCCTGCACGAACTTTCTCTGGAACTGAACAAGGGCGACACCCTGGCCATCGTTGGCGCGTCCGGTTCCGGCAAATCCACCCTGCTCGGCCTGCTCGCCGGTCTCGACCTGCCCAGCGCAGGCGCCGTGACACTGTCCGGGCGCAACCTCAGCGAACTGGATGAAGACCAACGCGCCCGCGTCCGCGCCGAGCACGTCGGGTTCGTGTTTCAGTCCTTTCAACTGCTGGACAGCCTCAATGCCCTGGAAAACGTCATGCTGCCGATGGAGCTGGAAGGCCGCAAAGACGCTCGCGAACGCGCACGGCACCTGCTGGAGCGGGTCGGTCTCGGGCAGCGCCTGACCCACACGCCGAAACAGCTGTCCGGCGGCGAGCAACAACGCGTGGCCATCGCCCGAGCTTTTGCCGCCGACCCGGACGTGCTGTTTGCCGACGAACCCACCGGCAACCTCGACAGCCACACTGGCGAGCGCATCAGCGACCTTTTGTTCGAACTGAACCAGGAACGCAATACCACGCTGGTGCTGGTGACCCACGATGAACGCCTGGCCCATCGTTGCCGGCGCCTGATCCGTCTTGAAGGTGGCCGACTGGTCACCCCCATGGAGCCTTGATGGCACGTTTGCCGTTTGCCCGTTTGCTGAGCCTCGCGGCCCGCCAACTGATGCGCGACGCCCGCGCCGGGGAGTTGCGGGTGCTGTTTTTCGCCCTGGTGATCGCGGTCGCCGCCAGCACCGCCATTGGTTATTTCGGTTCGCGACTGAACAGCGCGATGCTGTTACGGGCCACCGAATTCCTCGGCGCGGACCTGATTCTCAGCGGCTCGACCCCCGCCAAACCCGAACAGATCGAAGCGGGCACTGCCCTCAAGCTGGATCACTCGCAGATCGTGATCTTCTCCAGCGTGGTCGCCACCGACAACGGCATCCAGTTGGCGAGCGTCAAGGCGGTGGACGCGGCCTACCCATTGCGCGGCGAGCTGAAAAGCGCCGAAGCGCCCTATCAGCCTGAAGTCAGCGGCGGCGAGCCGCAGCCAGGGGAAGCCTGGGCTGAATCACGGATCTTGGCGGCGCTGAATCTCAAGGTCGGCGACAGCATCGACGTCGGCTCCACGACACTGAAACTCACCCGCGTGCTGACCTACGAACCGGACCGCGCCGGGAATTTTTATAGCCTGACGCCTCGGGTGCTGATCAACATGGCCGACCTCGAAGCCACCAAAGTCGTGCAGCCGGGCAGCCGGGTCAATTTCCGTGACCTGTGGCGCGGCACGCCCGAGAATCTGGCGGCGTACCGCAAGGCCATCGAGCCTGACCTGGCACCGAACCAGAAAATCGACGACGCCCGGGACGGCAATCAACAGATCGGCGGCGCGCTGGGCAAAGCCGAGCGTTACCTGAACATGGCGAGCCTGGTCGCCGTGCTGCTGGCCGGGGTCGCGGTGGCGCTGTCGGCGGCGCGCTTTGCGGTTCGGCGCTTCGACGCCAGTGCCTTGCTGCGCTGCCTGGGTCTTTCGCGCAATGAAGCGCTGGTGCTGTTCAGCCTGCAATTGGCGATGCTGGGGATCGTGGCCAGCGTGACGGGTGCCCTCCTTGGCTGGTTCGCCCAACTCGGCCTGTTCTACCTGCTGGAGAACCTGCTGCCCGCGCAGGTTCCGCCCGGTGGCTGGCTGCCCGCGTTGGCGGGGATCAGCACCGGGTTGATCGCGTTGGCCGGTTTCGCCCTGCCGCCGTTGGCGGCGCTGGGCCGCGTGCCACCATTGCGGGTGTTGCGCCGCGACATGCTGCCGATCCCCGCCAGCACCTGGCTGGTCTACGGCGCCGCGCTGCTGGCGCTGGGCCTGATCATGTGGCGCCTGAGCCTCGATCTGGTACTGACTTTCGCCCTGCTCGGCGGTGGGCTGATCGCCGCGGCGATCCTCGGCGGTGTGCTGTTGCTGGCGCTGCAAAGCCTGCGTCGCTTGCTGGCCAATGCCTCGCTGCCGTGGCGGCTGGGATTGGGCCAGCTGCTGCGTCACCCGATGGCGGCGGCCGGTCAATCCCTCGCGTTCGGTCTGATCCTGCTGTCGATGGGGCTGATTGCGCTGCTGCGCGGCGAATTGCTCGACACGTGGCAAAACCAATTGCCCAAGGACGCGCCGAACTATTTCGCGCTGAACATCCTGCCCACCGAGCGCGACAACTTCGCCCAGCGCATGAGCCAGCTCTCGACCCACAGCGCGCCGCTGTACCCGATGATTCCGGGGCGACTGATGAGCATAAACGGCGAGCCGGTGAGCAAGTTCGTGACCAAAGACTCGCGCGGCGAAAATGCCACCCAGCGCGACCTCAACCTGACGTGGTCGGCGCATTTGCCGGAAGGCAACAGCATCACCGAAGGCCAGTGGTGGGGCGATCAGCTCCCTGCTGCCGACGTCGTTCCCGGCGTGTCGGTGGAGGCGAAACTGGCCAAGAGCCTGAACATGAAACTCGGCGACACCCTGAGTTTCGTCATCGGTGGGGCCACCCACGAGGTGAAAGTCACCAGCCTGCGGGACATCAACTGGGACACCTTCCAGCCGAATTTCTTCGTGATCTTCCAGCCCGGCACGTTGGAGGACGTCCCGACCACCTACCTGACCAGCTTCTACCTCGCCCCTGGCCACGACCAGCAGATTGTCGAGCTGTCCCGCGCCTTTCCGGCGGTGACGATCCTGCAAGTGGAAGCGTTGCTGGAGCAACTGCGCAGCATCCTCGATCAGGTCACGCTGGCGGTGCAGTACGTGCTGCTGTTCGTGTTGGCGGCGGGTCTGTCGGTGCTGTTCTCGGGGTTGCAGGCCACGCTGGACGAGCGCATTCGCCAAGGCGCGCTGCTGAGGGCGCTGGGCGCCAATCGCGCGTTGCTGATCAAGGCGCGGCGCATCGAGTTCGGACTGTTGGGTGCAGTCAGCGGAGTATTGGCCGCCTTGGGGTGTGAACTGGTGAGTTTCGTGCTGTATCGCTACGCGTTCAGCCTTGAATGGTCGCCGCATCCGTGGCTGCTGCTGTTGCCGCTGATTGGCGCCCTGCTGGTCGGCGGCGCGGGCGTGTTCGGCACCCGGCGTGCGCTGAATGCCAGCCCGTTGACGGTGTTGCGCGAGGGTTAAATCCCCCTCGTGGATCGCAGGCTGATGAGGGTCAATCATGTCCCGCTTCGGTCTGCTTCCACCCTCAGATCGCCGCCGTGATCACCACTTCGATCAAGGCATTTCCGCCCAGATCAGCGACCCCGACCGTCGCCCGTGCGGGCAAATCCTGCCCCTCGACCCAGCCCTTCCATACCGTGTCCATGGCCGGTTTCTGCGTGAGGTCCGTGACGAAGATCGTCGCGCTGAGCAAACGTGTGTTGTCTGTGCCCGCCTGCGCCAGGTAACCATCGATCTTGCTCAGCACCTGACGGGCCTGGCCTTCCATGTCGAGGCTTTCGTCATCGGCGGTCACGCCTCCAAGGTAGACGACGCCGTTGTGTTCGACAACGCGGTGCATGATCGGGGTTTGCAGGTGTCTAGTGGTCATTCAGGGTTTCTCGTTCGAGGTAGGAAGGTGTGTCGGATTTTTCCGGCCAGAGGCCAGTGACCGCGTGGGTGTCGTTCTCGGTATGAGACAGCGCGGCGATTTCCCCCAGCCGCAGGGGTTTGATCGGCGGGCGCAGGCGGTAAGTGCCGACATCAGCGGGCCCGGCGCTCCACTCGTCGGCGAGCAGCTCGACCACCGTTGGCCCACACAGACGCCCCTGACACGGCCCCATGCCGCAGCGGGTGAAAACTTTCAGTTGATTGGGGCCAGTGAGTCCACGACGGGCGGCATCACGAATGGCGCCCGCCGTGACTTCTTCGCAGCGACAGACCAGGGTCGAATCGTCCTGTGGCACTAAAAACGAGCGCATCGGCAGGTAAGCGGCGTCGATGAAATGCCGACCGCGTTGCCAGCGTCCGCAAAGGTCCAGGCTGTGTTGGCGTCGTTGTTCGAGAGACCGAGCATCAACCCGTGTCGAATCGAGCAACACCGCCAACGCCACTGCACGCCCCGCTTCCGCCGACGCCAGCGCGCCCGCGATTCCAGCGCCGTCCCCCGCAATGAAAATATCGGGTAGCGAGCTGCAACCCTGTGCATCGATCCGCGGCTGGAACGCCCGAATCGCCCCGTTCCACATCAGCGCACACCCGGCCGAATTCGCCAGCGCCGTGTCGGGTATCACGCCTTGATGCAGCAACACCACGTCAGCCGCCAGCGTATCTGCTGTCTTCGCGGTCTGGTAACGAATGCCCGTGGCGCGGTCTTCTCCAATGATGTCCAACCGCGTCACGCCACCGATCACCCGCAGATGACGCCGCGCCCGAGCCAGCAACGCCAAGCCCTTCAAGGCATAGGGAGAAAACACGAACTCGGGCAAGTAGCGCCATGCCGAACGCAGCCCAGCCCCGGTGTCGAGCAACGCGACGACGTTCGCCCCGGCGTCATGCAGCTGCACCGCCAGTTGATAGAGCAGCGGTCCGCACCCCGCCAGCACCACCCGCCCCGCGGGCACCAACCCCGACGTTTTCAACGCGATTTGCGCGGCGCCAGCCGTCATGACACCCGGCAACGTCCAGCCCGGCAGGGGCATCGGGCGCTCCAATGCGCCAGTGGCCAGGATCACTTTTCTCGCCTGTATGTGCCGGGCCACGCCACCCAATGACACTCCCACCCGCGCATACGGTTCATCGGCTTCCGGGTTGGCGCTGTCGAGGCTCCAGACACGGCAGCGCGCCGCGTAGGTTAAAGGGCTGCGCAGGAACCCCTCGGCGATCGGCTGGCCCGCCCAGTACGCCTCCCCCAGATACCCCCGACGGGCGGGCGTGTTGCGGGTGATGGCTCGATAGATCTGTCCACCGGGCGCCGGGTTTTCGTCCAGCACCAGCACCGACACACCCTCGGCGGCGAGCAGCGTGGCAGCGCTCATGCCCGCCGGACCCGCCCCCACGACGATCACGTCATAAAACCCGGCAAGGTCCTTCGCGTGTTCCACCGACACCGCACTCATGAACGCACCGCTCCCGTCACAGGTCGAGCGCCACGTTGTCGGGCGACCACCATGCCTTCTCGCACCTCGACTTGACAGCCCTGACGACTGGGCACCCCATCGATCACCACCAGGCATTCGAAGCACGCGCCCATCAGGCAATACGGCGCACGGGGCTTGCCGCGGACGACGCTGTCGCGGCAGCTTTCGATACCGGAGGCGAGCAATGCCAGCGCGACGCTTTCGCCCTGTTCAGCGGTGAGGGTTCGGCCTTCGAATTCAAAGGACAGGGCCTGCGTAATCGGCACGAGTCTACGAAACATGGAACCTCCGCGAATGAAAAGGCAGCAAGGTGTCGTCCAGCGCTCCCGCTGCAATCTGCGGGGCGATCTGCAGCGCATGCAGCGCGGTCAGGGTCACACCGGAATGGCACAGCATCAGGAACGCGCCGGGATAGGCAGATGACTGTTCGTAAAGCGGCATGCCGTCCGGCGTCTTGACCCGAAACCCGGTCCAGATGCGGACGACGTTCAGGTCGCGGATGATCGGGAAAATCTGTGCAGCCCGTTCGGCGAGCACCGCGCTGATGCCGTGATTCAACGCCATCGCGCCGGTGTGGGTTTCCTGGCTCTCGCCGATCAACACACTGCCCTCGCCGGTCTGGCGCAACGAGCCCGCGACCGAATCGAAAAACCGCTGACACTTTTCAGTGACGATGACTTGCCCCTTGGAGCGCACCAGCGGCGCCGACATCCCCAGCATCGGCGCAAGACGCGCGTTGTCCAGCCCCGCCGCCAGCACAACCTTGCGCGCCCGAATCACTCCCCAGGTGCCGATCATGTTGAAGCCTTGGCTCAACGGTTCCACGCGCTCGACTGGATGATGCGCGCGGTATTCGGCACCACGCTGGGTCATGCCCACGTGCAAGGCGTTGAACAGCCGAAGCGAATTGACGTGACCGTCGTATCGGCAAAACGACGCGCCGACGACCTCCGGGCCGAGGTGTGGCAAGCGGGCGTGCAGCTCGTCGCGATCCAGCATCTCGTAGTCCCCAAGACCGCCTTGGGTCTGGGCTGCGATGGTCGCCATGTTCGCGCTCAGCTGTGCCAACTCCCGCTCGGACAAGGCGAAGTTGTAGCCGCCCGGCTGCTGCAATTGCAGGTCAATGCCGGTTTCCTGTCGCAGCGTTTTGGCGAGGGCCGGCCACTGCAACGCCGCGTCCCGGGACCACAGCGCATAAGCCGGTTGGTCCAGGCCCTTGTCGCTGACCCACACCAGACCGAGGTTGGCCCGCGAGGCACGGGGATCGAGGTCGCCGCCGTCCAGTACGAGCACGTCATGGCCCAGCCCCGCCAGCCCCCAGGCGAGCGCGGCGCCCATGAGGCCGCCGCCGATGATGACTATTTCGCGTTCTTCCACACCGCTTCCCGTTTGAATTCACTGCACCGAACGTGCGGTTGCGCTTAATGTGCGATTCGCCGAGCATGCGGTCAAATGCCGAAAAACGCCTCGTGCATAAGCCAATATGATGGAGCCGTTGGATGAATTTCAGACAGGTCGAAGCCTTTCGGGCGGTGATGACCACGGGCAGCATGACTGCTGCCGCCGAACTGATGTCGGTGACGCAACCGGCGGTCAGCCGGCTGATCCGCGATTTCGAGGCCGCCACTCGCTTGCTGCTGTTCGAACGCCACGGCAACCAGATCATTCCGACCCAGGCGGCGTTCACCTTGATCAAGGAAGTCACCCGCTCGTTTGTCGGGCTGGACCGGCTGACCCAAGTGGCCGCCGACATTGGCCGTCACTCCGCAGGCTCGCTGCGCATCTCGGCCATGCCTGCGTTAGCCAGTGGCATCCTGCCGCGTTTCGTCGCGCAATTTGTGCTCGACAAGCCGAACCTGTACGTCGCGGTCACGGGCCTCGGTTCGCCGCAAGTCATCGAAACCGTCGCGTCCGGGCAGGCGGATCTGGGTTACGCCGACGGCCCCATCGACCGCTCCGGCTTTGACGTGGCGATGCAGCCGATTGCCGCCGTCGTGGCATTGCCCGACGGGCATCCGCTGGCGCAGAAACGGGTGATCTACCCTGCTGATCTCGCCGGGGAAAAGATGATTGCGCTGGAGCCGGGCAGCCTGTTCGCCATGCGCGTCGAAGTGGCGCTGGCGGGCGTGCCGCGCACCGTCACGCTCGAAGCGTTGCTGTCTCACACCGCGCTGATCATGGTCGCGGCGGGGGCCGGGATCACTATTCTGGACCCCACCGCCACCCTCGATTTTCTCGACAAAGGCATCACCATCCGCCCATTCGGCGTCTTCATCGACGCCAGTTTTGCCGAGCTTCGTCAGTCGGGGCGCAACCGTTCGGCCATCGTTGACCTGTTCCGCAAACAGTTCATGGACTGGCACAACGACCTGATCGCACAGACCGGGCTGGACCTGTCGCCGCCTCAGTAACCTTTGCGTCGGTCAACCAGGCCGGTCAGTGGCAGACCGGCCCGGTGCTGGCCGATCACCTCCAGCACGGTGGCCACGGCGGTTTCGGGCCGGGTCATGCTGGCGACGTGGGGCGTGATGACGATGCGCGGGTCGTGCCAGAACGGGTGGTCTTCAGGCAGCGGCTCGGGGTCGCAAACGTCCAGCACGGCAGCACGCAACTGCCCTTCCTCCAGCGCCGTCAGCAGGTCGTCGTTGACCAACTGCGCGCCTCGGCCCACGTTCACCAGCGCGGCGCCTTCGGGCAATTGCGCGAACAGCTGACGATTGAGCAAGCCTCGCGTCTGATCGGTCAGCGGCAGCAGGCACACAAGAATGTCGGTGCGCGCCAGAAATGCCGACAACTGCGCTTCCCCGGCGAACACCTCGACGCCCTCGATCTCGCCTCCAGAGCGACTCCAGCCTGCAAGCGGAAAGCCGAACGGCTGCAACTGTCGCAACGCCTGACGCCCCAGCATGCCCAACCCCAGCACCCCGACACGGCGCCGGAACGCGGGCACATTGCGCTGGTCCTGCCAGACCTTCTGCCGCTGTCGCTCAAGGTACACAGGCCAGTCCCGATGCAATGCCAGGACCGCCAGCGTGACGTATTCGGCCATGTCCTGAGCGATGCCCGGCTCGGTCATGCGCACCACCGGCACATGCTCGGGGATGCCCGTGCCTTCCAGTTGATCGACCCCGGCGCCCACCGAAACCAACAGTTCCAGGTTGGGAAAGCGTTCCATCAGCCGGTCAGGCGGCTCCCACACCGCGAGGTAGCGCACCTCGTGGGCAGGGCCGGTTTCAGGCCAGACATAAAACGGCATGTCCGGCGCGAGCTGTCGAAACAGCGCGCGCCATTCTTCGCCGCGTTCCGGCTCGGCCTTGTAGACAAAACTCATGGTCGTCAATCCAGTTGGACCCAGACTTTGCGGGTGGTTTCGAGCACACGCCAGATGCCTTTGAAGCCCGGGCGCATGATAAAGGTGTCTCCGGCCTGAATGCGTTTGACCGGCTGGCCTTCTTCCACCAGTTCGGAGACGCCCGACAGGATCGCACAATATTCCCAGCTCTCGCCCTTGATCGACCAGTAGGCACCGGGGGTCACTTCCCACACGCCTGTCCGGACCCGGCCGTCCGCGCTTTTTTCGATGTCCCACGTGGTGAATATCGGGTTGCCCTCGACCAGTCGGTCCGGCAATGGCTCGCCTTTGCGGCCTTCGCCGAGGTCGGAAAAATTGAAATGGGTCAGATAGCTCATGGTCGGTGCCCTGTCGGTTGAATGGATTGAAATTCGGGTATTGAAAACGCCATCACAGCTCACCGGCGGCCCAGCGGGTCAGCGCATCGGCAGGCAGCTCTCCGTCGATGCAGGCCAGCACGCGCTCGCCCATCAACGAAGAAAACTTGAACATCTGGCCGTCGCAATTGGTCACCACCACGGCCTGGCCATCCTGTTGCACGCGAAATTTGGCGGTGGCGTCCTTGACGTAATACCCCACCGCCATGCGCAGGGGGCGGTACTCGGCGGCGTCGCGCAGGTAAGGGGCGAAATGGGCGATGACGTCGTAGCCTTCGCTCACGTCGGCCTTGAACCCGGTCAGCTCCGGCGAGCCCGCGCGGCGATGCAGGCCCGAACCGAACTTCAGGCCGGTCCCGCCTGCGGGGGCCAGCGCGTAGTTGTCGCCGACGCCCAGATCCGTGAGGCAAGGACCGCTGGCCCAATGAACCTGTTGCTCCGGTGGGGCCTGGACGTAACAGACCGCCTGGCGCCAGATCGGCAGGTCGTCGATCTGCGGCATCAGGCCCGGCAACCAGGCACCGGCCGCCACGATTACCGCATCGCCCTGCACGACTTCGCCGTCGTCAAGGGTCACGCGGCTGGCGACAGTGTTGACGTGCATGACTTTGCAGTGGGATTGAAGCGTTGCGCCGTGGGTTCGCACCCAGGCCAACAGGCTGTCCACGATGCGATCGGCGAACAGCACGCCGCCGTCGGCCTGATACAAGCCTTGCGCCGAGGCCGGGAGCATCAGTTGCGGGCAGAGCCGCTCGGCCGCGTCGCTGCTCATCACTTCATGGGGGATGCCCAGACGCCGGAAGGTCGGCAGCGTCAGTTGAATCTCGTCATTCGCTTCCATCGACACGCCGAAGGTGCCGGTGGCCACGAAGTGCCGTTCACCGATGTCTTGCCAGAGCCGCTCCCAGGCACCGAACGCCTCGCCCACCATCCGCGTGTAGCCCTCGGCGTCGCCGTATTGGTAGCGGATCATCCGGTGCTGGTCGTAGGAGGCCGCTTGCGGATTGGGCAAGGCTCCCTGCTCCAGAACCGTGACGCGATGCCCGCGTTTCAGTGCGGCACGCGCGCAGGAAAGCCCGACGGCGCCAGCGCCGACGACAATGATGTGTTTCATGAACCGACCCTTGAGCAGAGCGCGACAGGCGTCGCGCGCACTAATGACATCCCGCGGACGCGGGAATCAGATCCGAATTTTGCGGGTGGCTTTCACGCCGCCCGACAGGTACTGCTCGAACTGGCGCACCAGCAGCATCGCCACCAGGTTGATCACCAGGTAAAACACCGAGGCGATGACGAAGATCTCGATGATGGCGAAGGTTTCGCTCATCAGCCGTTTCGCATAGCCTGTGATTTCCAGCACCGTGATGGTCGAGGCCAGGCTCGACTCCTTCACGATGATCGCAATCTCGTTGCCGTATGCGGGGAGTGCCTGACGCAAGGCCAGCGGAAAGCGCACTCGCAGGAAGGTCACCCACTTCGACATGCCACACGCCTGCGCCGCTTCCACCAGACCGTGGGGAACTGACTGAAACCCTCCGCGAAAGATTTCCGAGGTGTAGGCCACCGTGTTGAGCACCACGGTCAGCACCGCGCAGTTGAGGCTGCTGCCGACCACCCACCACAGCACGGGGGTGTGCCGCACGAACTCCAGTTGCCCGAACCCGTAATAGAGAATGAACAACTGTACGAGCAGCGGCGTGCCGCGAAAAAAACCGCTGAACGCCGAACAACACGCCACGACCCAAGGGCGGCCCGACAGGCGCAACAGCGCCAGCAACACCCCGAACGGCAACCCCACCAGCACCCCGAAGAGGCCGATGAGCAACGTCACCTGCGCCCCTTTGAGCAGAAAGGGAATGGCCTCTTGCAGCAAGTCCATGTCCATCAACGCGCCCCCCGAAATCCGCGGTTCAGGTGCACTTCACACACCCGAAACAGTCGCTGGCTGAGCCAGGTGATCAACAGAAACACCAGCCCGGCGATGAGGTAGAACGCCAGCGGACTGCGGGATATACCCGCCGCCAGCGCGGCCGTGCGCATCAATTCCCCCAAGCCCACCACCGACACCAGCGAGGTGTCCTTGATGGTCATCTGCCAGACGTTGTTGAGGCCCGACAACGCACTCCTGAGCATCAACGGCAGGACGATCCGCAAGTAGATCGCCTTGCGCGGCATGGCCAATGACTTCGACGCTTCAATCAGCCCTTCCGGAATCGTCGCCAGCGCCCCGCGCAACACTTCCACCGAATACGCGCTGGAAATGATGCTGATCGCCAACACCCCCATCAGAAACGGATAGGCGTTGCGCAACGCCGACTGAAAACCGAAGAACGCGCCGATCTGATCCACCACCTGCACCGAGCCGAAGAAGATCAGGTAAATGATCAACAACCCCGGAATGCTGCGCACCAGCATCGTGTAGGCCTCGACCAGACGGCCCAACAGGTACACCTCACGCCAGCGGACGATGGCCAGCGGCAGTGCGACGATCAGGCCCACACACATGCCCAGCAGGCCCAACCCCAGTGTCACGGCACTGCCCTTGAGCAGGGAAACCGCCCAGCCCTGCTCGAATAAAAACCGCCATACGTCCGTCATTGACCACCCGACTCATTCAATACTGCGCGAACGCTGCCCATGCCTCAGACGCGTGAAGCGTCGCCCTTGGCGTTCTACTGTTTGCAGGGGATGGCGTAGTCTTCGTCGAACCATTTTTTGCTGATCGCGGTGAGCTGGCCTTTCTTCGACAGGTCGCACAATGCGCTGTCGACCTTGGCTTGCAAGGCGCTGTTGCCCTTGCGGATGCCGACGCCCATGCCATAACCGAGCACCGTCGGATCATCCGCCTGGCGCACGGCCACTTTCACCCGCGTGAACTTCGCGCCGCCGGGGGTTTTGAAGAAGTCAGTCCAGGTCGGCGAATCGCTGTAGGCGGAATCGATCCGGCCCGCTTCCAGGTCGGCCAGCATCTGCGTCGTGGCGTCGTAGGTTTTCACCTCGGACTTGGGCAGGTGCTTCTGCACGTATTTGGCGTAGGTGGTGCCGTTGACCACGCCCACGGTCTTGCCGTCGAGCTGCTTCTCGATCTCGGTGATCGACCCCAGCGAGGCAATCGGCGAGTCCTTGGCGATCACGTAGTACTGCGGCACGCCACCGTAGGGAATCGAGTAATCGATCTGTTTCTTGCGCGCTTCGGTGATGCCCAGGCCCGAGACGATCACGTCGAAACGGTCGGTGCTCAGGGAGGGAATCAGCGTGCTGAACGACTGCACGACAAAACGGCATTTGACCTTCATTTCACTGCACACGGCATTGGCGATGTCGGCGTCATAGCCGGTCACGTTGCCGTTGACGTCGGCCATGCTGTACGGCGGGGCATCGCCCTCGGTGCCGACCGTCAAGGTATCTTCCGCTGCGTTGACACCGGAGGTGAGGCCGATCAACGCAGAGCCACAAACGAACGCGAGCAAAGTCTTCTTCATCGAGAGATACCTAAGATCATTTCAGTGGCGGCAGCAGCGATTCAAGGGTGTGACAGGAAAGCCCTGACACGTTCGGACGTGGAGTGATTGAAGACCTCTTCGGGGGTGCCGTCGTCCTCGATGCCCCCTTTGTGCAAAAAAACGATCCGCCTGGACACTTCGCGGGCGAACCGCATCTCGTGGGTGACCAGCAAGATTGTGTTGCCCTCTTCCGCCAACTCGCGGATGACCCTCAGCACTTCGCCCACCAGTTCGGGGTCGAGTGCAGACGTCGGTTCATCGAACAGCATGATGCGCGGCTGCATGGCCAACACCCGCGCAATGGCGACCCGTTGCTGCTGGCCGCCGGACAAGGCCGAAGGAAACGCCGCAGCTTTCTCGGCCATGCCGACGCGGGTCAGCACCTGCATCGCACGGTCGCGGGCTTCGTCGCGGCGCAGCTTCTTCACCCAGATCAGCGCTTCGGTGACGTTCTCCAGCACCGTGCGGTGCGGCCAGAGGTTGAAGCTCTGAAACACCATGCCCAGTTCGGCGCGAAAATCGTCCACCAGACGCGGGTTGCTGAGGTGCACGCTGCCGTTGCTGCGGGTCTCGATGTGCAGCCCGCGGCCGTTAACTTCGATGGCGCCCGAGGTGGGCATTTCCAGAAAGTTGAGGCAGCGCAGAAACGTGCTTTTGCCGGAGCCCGAGGAGCCAATCAGGGAAATGACTTCGCCTTGGCGGACCTTCAGGTCGATGCCCTTGAGCACCGCCACGTCGGCAAATTGCTTGTGCAGGGCATCGACTCTGAGCACTACGGGTGATGGCTGCGCGTTCAAATCGAGGCTCCAGTGTCAGCCGAAGTGGCCGGTGGTCGTGGCCTCAATTTGGAACGTGGCGACCATACTGTCAAATGAGAGAAATATCGCCGTGCATAACCAAATGTTATTCACCGGGCGCAGGGGGTACGCCCGGTGTGTCGCGATGCGATCAGAGCACCTTGGTGGCGCCCGCTGGGGTGGCCTGAGCAGCCTGGGCATTACGCTTGCCTTCCCGGCGCAGATGAATCATCTGCCCGACGACGCCCACTACCAGCGCGAGGGCGATAAACCCCAGCGCGCCTTTCAGCAGCGGCGACTCGGGGTCGGTGACGATCGGATGGCCGTCCGGCACACGGCGCAAGGTTTCG
Organism: Pseudomonas salicis; assembly: GCF_057128705.1. Classification (NCBI taxonomy): domain Bacteria; kingdom Pseudomonadati; phylum Pseudomonadota; class Gammaproteobacteria; order Pseudomonadales; family Pseudomonadaceae; genus Pseudomonas; species Pseudomonas salicis. Next base: position 271,797 of record NZ_JBSKHU010000001.1, on the reverse strand, counting down.
GAGACGCTGGGGACCATGAGGAAAAACGCGGTCAGACTCAGCAGGACCGTTTCCAGGTACACCCGCGCCCGGCCCAGTGCGCTGACGAAGCCGACGCCGTACCCCGCGAACAGCAACACCAGCGTGATTGCGCCAATCACCGGACTGACGGGTTGTTTCGCCACGAGGAACACCGTGCTGCCGCCGAGCAACATGAAGAGGAAGTACGCCAGGCCTGGTCCTGACCTCGGCACGATGCGCCCGTGCTTGATGAACATGTACGCCGCCAACGGAATGGCGGGCAGGCTGCCGAGGGTGTGTACCCAGCCGAGGGGAGAAATGCCGAACATGGGGTGCGTCCTGTTTTATTGGATGATGTGCACAACGGCTCGACACCGAAAGACGACGAGAGCGTTTCGGTTTGTCGGCGCTGAAGCGTTATGATTCGGCGTTCAGGTTATTGAAGGCGTGGTCGAACGAACATGACGGATTTACTGGGAAATTTGATCATTCTTCCGGAAATGCAACTGGAGGGGTTGGCGGCGGGTGACTTGCTGTCTCAGGTATTGGCGCAGATTCGCCTCACCGGGGATCGGGTCTATTCGTCCAGCGTGGCGCAGGGAGAGCATCTGGATCTGGATGAAAAAAGTGCCCACGTCTGCGTGCTGCAAACCGGGCAGTTGCACATCGAGGGGACGGATCGACAGGCCATCGTCGTCGAACAGGGCGACATTCTGCTGCTGCCCCATGATCCGTCGCCGTTGACCATCACGGCAACGAACGGCCCCGCGACGCTGGTCATTTGCCGGTTCTGGTTCGACGCGGGCAGCTTTCAGGCGATGCTGTTCGCCATGCCCTGGCTGATTCACATCCGCCACGCTGACGCCGCGCCGTGGTCGGAAGGCATCCTGCATTTCATGCTGCTGGAGGCCAACGACACTCAACCGGGCGGCGCACTGATGATCTCGCGCCTGATCGACCTGGTGGTCATTCGCATCCTGCGCACCTGGGTTCAACAAGGCCTGGCGTCGGGCTGGCTCGGCGGATTGTCGGATGAACGCATCGCCCGCGCCCTTCGCGCGATTCACGAAAAACCCGGCCAACAGTGGCGCATCGACGTGCTCGCCGATGTGGCCGGTATGTCGCGCTCCAGTTTCTGCGACCGCTTCACCGCGCTGGTGGGCCGCTCACCGCTGCGTTATCAGAACGAATGGCGGCTGACGCTGGCCAAGACCATGCTGGCCCGACACGACAGCCGCATCGGGGAAATCGGCTTCGCCATCGGCTACGAATCCGAAGCCGCGTTCAGCCGGGCGTACAAGGCGTTCTTCGGCCGCACGCCTCGGGATGACAGTGGCCGAGGGGCGTCGGAATCGCGGTGAGGTACGCGTGTCGGGCGTCAGAGCGTCACGCCTGTCCACTGCTCCGACACGTGCCACAAGCGCTCCGCGAGTTCGGGATCGGCCGCCCATTGCGCAACGCCTTTGCGGCCTGACGCGGGATCGTTCACCGGGGCAATGTTGCAGTCTTCGCAATACACACCCCCCTTGCCGTCCAGCAGTGGACTGGTCGCGCACCACAGTCCGGTCGCCGCGCCCTGTTCAAGGGTTTTGAGGCCGCGTTCAGGGGCGATTTTCTGCTGACCGTTTTCATCGAACACGTCAAATGCGTCGATCTCGGCGCGGCTCAAATGGCGCCCGAGGTCGGTCAGAATCTGGCCCGGATGCAGCGAAAACGCGCGAATGCCAAGGTCACGACCGCGAGTATCCAGCGCCAGGGCGAACAGCGCGTTGGCGGTTTTTGACTGGCCGTAGGCGACCCACTTGTCATACGGGCGACGGTTGAAATCGATGTCCTCGAAATCGATGCCCGCGATCTGATGGCCTCGGGATGAAACGGACACCACCCGCGCCGAACCTGCTGCCCTCAACACCGGCCAGAGGCCGCAGGTCAGGCGGAAGTGGCCGAGGTGATTGGTGGCGAACTGGCTTTCATGGCCGTCGGCGTCCCGGACAGGAGGCGATGCCATGACGCCCGCGCAGTTGATCAGCAGAGAAAGCGGGTGGCCCTGCTGGACGATGCGCTCGCAGAAGGTCCGAATGTACGCCGGGGCCATCAGGTCCATGGGCTGAACGCTGACACCCGTGATGCCCGCCAATGCAGCGTGGGCACGTTCGACGTCTCTGGCAGGCACGATGACCTGCGCCCCGGCGTTCGCGAGACTTTTCGTGGTGATCAAGCCCAGGCCGGAATACCCGCCGGTAACGATGGCAAGGCGCCCGCTCAGGTTGATGCCTGTCATCACGTCGTCGGCAGTGCTCGCGGCGTTGAACGGTGAAGGGAGCGGTTGTTGAAGGGTCGTCATGGGTATGTTCTCGTTGTGTATCGGAGCGTTCAATTCTTCTTTAAGCTGCCGGGACGAACCAGTTCATATCATCCGGTTTTCTGTCGTGATCATCCAAAGCCCTGTATCCGATCCTCTCTCCGACATCCTTTCCCTGGCGGGCCTGCGCGCCGCGTGTTCGGTGCGGCTGCAAGCCGGTGGCGAATGGGCGTTGCGCTTCCGGCCCATCGAGCTGAAATTCAACGTGGTGCGTCGGGGCGAATGCTGGCTGTGCCTGCCGGATCAGCCGCCCCGCCGCTTGCAGGCGGGGGATTGTTTTGTGGTGTCCCGCACGCCGTTCGTGCTGGCGAGCGCCCCCGAACTTGAAGCCGTGAATGCGTCCGAGGTTTTCGGGCCGTCGGGTGCGTCGGCGAGTTTTGGCGTCGGGGATGAGGTGGAGCTGTTAGGTGGCAGCGTCTCGCTGGTCAGCCCCGGTGCGAGCGACTTGCTGGCGCTGTTGCCACCGGCTATCGTCATCCGCGCCGAGTCGGGGGGAGCATCTTCGTTCGCCTGGCTGCTGGATGAACTGGACCGGGAGTGGCAATCGGCGCTAGCCGGGGCGTACACGATGTGCAACGACCTGCTGCGGCTGATCTTCGTTCACGCGCTGCGCCATCACATCAGCACCGCCGATGTCGCTGATCTGGCCTGGCTCGCAGGGTTGCGTGAACCGGCCGTTGCCAACGTCATGCGCGCGATCCACAACGCCCCGGACAAATCCTGGAAACTGGCCGAGATGGCCGACATCGCCTGCCTTTCGCGGTCGAGCTTCGCGGCCCTGTTCAAGGCCCGGGTCGGCCAGCCTCCCGTGGAATACGCCACCCGCTGGCGCATGCGCGTGGCCGCTGCACGATTGGCCGCTGGCACCGGAAGTGTCGCCACCGTTGCGGCGTCCTTGGGTTACCTTTCCGACGCGGCATTCGGGGTGGCGTTTCGGCGAGTGCATGGGAAATCGCCGGGCCAGTATCGGCGGGAGGTTTTGCAGGCTGAGCGCCGAGATTGAACCTGGTGGAGCCAGGCCCAGAACTCACCGGCGACACTAAGTCCTGTGGGAGCGAATTCATTCGCGAAAAGGGGGGCAGACGCTGGAGATGTATCGACTGGACCGTTCCCTTCGCGAATGAATTCGCTCCCACAGTTGAGTCCGCGTTAGATCTCAAGCTTCGCGACGACCCTGACCTCTGTGGGAGCGAATTTATTCGCGACAAATGGGCCAGGCGATGGAGATGTACAGCCTGTACTGCCCCCTTCGCGAATGAATTCGCTCCCACAGTTGAGCCGGAGCCAGGCCCAGAACTTCCCGGCGACACTGACTCCTGTGGGAGCGAATTCATTCGCGAAGGTGGGTCAGGCGATGAAGAGCCGCGGCCGCACCCGTTATCGAGCTGCAGTCGGTCAGAAGGGTTCGCAGCTTTATCCCTCCGCGCCGTACCTGATCCCGCTCACATACCAGATCGCCTCGCCACTCGGCGTCTGAACCGTGACCTCATCCCCCTCTTCCTTCTTCAACAACGCGCGGGCCATGGGCGCGTCGATGGAGATGTAATCGAGGCGCCCGTAGATCTCGTCATGCCCGACGATGCGAAAGCGTTTGGCTTCACCGTCGTCGTTCTCGATCTCGACCCACGCGCCGAAGAACACCCGCCCTTCCTGTTCCGGCGAATAGTCCACGACCTTGACGTCTTCCAGCCGCTTGCGCAGGTAGCGCACGCGGCGGTCGATCTCGCGCAGCAGCTTTTTGTTGTACTGGTATTAGGGCCCTAGCTATAAATATACTATTCAAGCTTGGGTGAGCCTCCCATCTATGTAGAAGGCCACGCTACTATGGAGGAGCTCAGTCGGTGAACATTCAACAGTTTTTAGGGTAGAGGTGACCCAGATATTTCTCAAAACTTGCCTGATCCTCTCACTGATCTCAGGGCATGAGCAAAAAAAACGCGGCACGCCGCGCGGAAAAGGGATTCTAAAAAAATCTTATTAAAACAGATAGAAAAGCTCACACTCAATTAGTCAAAATGCGCTCACCGGTCTCCCATGGCCTGCGAACTTTCGACCCTCGCAATCCGGGTCAACGAAACTGAATGCCAAATAGATTATATTTACAGATAAGTCAAAAAAGCGTAGTTCCTTAACCACGTTTTTGTGCATTCAGCGAATCAAAGAAGCTGGTTACATTCAAGGCGGAAGCCTTAAGCTGCGCAACCAAAGAGTCCATTGCGTTGTACTTTGCAGTCAGGGTTTTAGTGAGTTCGGTCACATGCAGATCGAGGTTCAGTTGCTGACGGTCAAGGTCTCGTTGCTGTTTGTTAAGACTAGTCTCTCGAGTGTCGAACATACCACCCGTTTGTGAATATGGAGTTAGCGCCGCATTCATTTTAGCGAGTAGACCGGTAGACATATCGTCCCCGCTGAAAAGCTTTTGTATTTGTCCTGCTAATCCTTTGTCACTCAGCGCCGCAGAAAACTTATTATCATCGAAACTCAAAGTGCCATTCGACTGACTAGTGGTGACGCCCAATTGAGCCAGCACGGTTATTCCGCCCGATGCGTTGGGGCTGACCAACTCGTTACGCATGGCAGCAAGTATGGAACGAGGCAGCGAGTCCCCTGTCAGGCCAGCGGGAACAACGGTGGCCCCTGTGACTGGGTCGGGTTTATCGCTGATTGTCGCCTTACTTACTTTAGTGACAGCGTTCACTACATTGTTATAGCTGTCCACAAACGCTTGTAAAGAACCCTTCAGTCCATCTTTGTTAGTAGACACATCTATTGTTGCGGTACCTTTTTCAAGAAGCGTAAAACTAAGCCCCCCCAAAGATTTATCCACCACGTTGCTTGCACTGTGTATTTCAAATCCATTGATGTTTAACCGCGCATCACCTGGAGGATCGCCCATGTACCCCGATGACCCCGGAATCGTGGGATCTAACTTGGTCCCATTCGCAATCGTAAAACCGGTTAAGTCACTGCTAGTAGTGATTTCTGAATTCGCCCCCGTCAGTGTTGACCCAAGAATAAGACGTGAACCATTGGAGTCACTGATTATATTGGCGCTAATTTTAGTGTTTTTGGTTTCGGCGTTGATTTGCTTCGCCACTGACATAAGCGTTGCACCTGCGGCAAAAGTATAGTCCTTGGCGTTTCCATTCTGAACTATGGTCACGTGGCCTGCGGGAAGCGGGCTATCCGCTCCGCCAGCTATCGCCGCAGAGGCAACTGAGGACGAAGTTGCAACCTGCGATATTTCGACCGAATAATGACCGGGCACCGCTAGGTTATCCGATTCAACGGTTAGCTTTGACTCATTTGACGATTTAGCGGCATAGCCACTAAATACAGGATTATCTTTATTCCCTAGGGTTTTCAGGGTGGCTTGAAAAGCAGATATAGCTGATTGAAGCACTCCTATGCTAGAGAGCTTTGCAGTTACTAGCTTAGTCTGGCTGGTGATTTGTGTCTGTTTGGCTAATTTATCCGCGCTAACTAGAGCGTTAACAATATCACCTATTGCCAGGCCTGATCCCAATCCAGTGGAGGGCGTAATAGGGCTTGCCATTTGATTTTCCTTTCATCTGATACTTACGCATAAAACGCCAACGACGCGTTATTGAACCCAATGACGAAATTAAGCTGGACACGCACTGCAGACTAGATAGCGAAAATAGGATGGGGTTATGGCTCCTGCACAACAATCGCGATCCTCCTGCCTGGAAAGCAGTTGTCTCTCCATAGCCTCATGTCTGCTCGTGAAAGTCGGAGCGTAGCTTCCCTAACCGGAAACCGTCAGGCTGAGCGACTTTGGCTACGCTGATTTTCTAATTCAGTTTCTAAATCACAAAACGCGCTACTACAGTGTTTAACCCAACGGCTAGGCGAGATAGCTCATTGCTGGCAGCGCTGCTCTGGTTGGCACCCGCGGCTGATTGGGTGGATAGGTCACGAATGGTTGTAAGGCTACGATCGACCTCTCGTGAGACCTGCGCTTGCTCTTCCGATGCGCTGGCAATCACCAGATTTCTCCCGTTGATTTCAGCGATCGATCCGGCGATATGCTCCAGCGCCTCACCCGCGGCATGCGCCAACAGCAACGTTGAGTGGGTGTTGGCAGTGCTCATTGTCATTGATTGAACGGCTTGGTTAGTACCCGTCTGAATACCAGCAACCATGCTCTCAATTTCTTCAGTGGACTGAGCAGTACGATGGGCGAGTGCGCGCACCTCATCAGCGACCACTGCGAATCCTCGGCCGGCTTCACCAGCACGGGCCGCTTCAATCGCCGCGTTCAAGGCCAGTAAGTTGGTTTGCTCCGCTATTGATCGGATTACATCGAGGACACGACCGATATCACGCCCCTGGGCTGCTAATCCTGCAATCAACGTAGATGTTGCCTGCACATCGCGACTCATCGACTGAATAGCATCCACGGTTTTCACGACCTGATCGCGTCCCCGCGATGCAATTTCGCTAGAATGCCTGGAAGCCTCCGAGGTAGAGACTGCATTCCGAGCCACTTCTTCAACGGCTGCAGTCATTTCATTAACCGCTGTCGCTGCCTGCTCGATTTCTTCATTCTGTTTTTGGAGACCCCGGGACGACTCTTCAGTAACTGCGCTGAGCTCCTCGGCAGCCGAGGCCAGTTGCGTAGCAGAGCCCGATATCTGTTCAATCGTATTTTTTAAACTTTGCTGCATTGACGACAGAGCTCCCAGTAATTTTGCAGGCTCATCCTTTCCATCTACCTGAATAGGCTTGGTTAGGTCGCCGCCAGAGATTTCTCCTGCCGCTGCGACAGCCCTCGCGAGAGGGGTTACGATACTGCGCGTGAGTATCCAAGCCAGCACAACGGTCAGAATCACAGCTAGAACCGCCGTGCCAATAATCGCTAAGTTCGCACTTCGGTATTGGTCACCCGAAGCTCTAGAGGAATCGCTCGCTCCGCTCTGGTTTATCTCAATGAGGCGCTGAAGATGTTCAGCCATGGACTCGGCCGTGTCAGCCAGATGAGTGTTCAAGAGCACCTTCAGCTCGTCAGTAGCACCTTTATGTGACAGGTCAACGGCTTGGTTCTGCACCGTTAGGTACGTTTCCAATGCGCTATTAAACCTGGCGTAAATTTCTCGTTCTTCTGCCTCGGCAGGAGTCGCCGCATACCCCAGCTTTGCTTCCTGCAGTTTGGTTACGAGTATGGGGATTGATTTGTAAGCTTCGTCCAATTCGTGGAAGTCTCGATTGATCAAGAGTCCTGACATAGTGACGCGCAATCGAAGTAGATTCTCATTTACATCTCCAAGGAACACCACACTCGGGAGCATGTTGGTCTCCATATCTACGGTCGCTTGGCGGATCACGGTCATTCGATTCAAGGCGAATGCGCCCAATACGATCACCAGCGCTGCAATGAATGCGAAGCCTAAAAAAGCTCGTGGTGCGATGCTCATATTTCGGATGTTCATAAACAGCTCTCTATGTGCGATTCAGAGCGTCCATGCTGTTGTGATATCCCAATACCGTGCCGCATGTTCCAGGAAGGAAACTGGAAGGGCGCATGCGTGCGACGGACATCAGTCTTGAATCAAATTTAATAGTTGATCAGGGTAAGCAAATCCATTGGCAACCTGCGAAGCGATTTTCGAGTCGTACTGGGCCACTTGAAGAAGTTCAACCAGCGCCTGCTCGGGCTCTCGAAGAAGCATGTTGCTCAACGTCGTTGGCGCTTCTGCCTGCCCCCAGAACTTCCTGAAGACGGAGTTCATCCATGCATCGTCGAACCGTGCCCCGGCCTGCTCTGCGATTGCCTTGCGATAGAGCGCCGCGCATTTCGTAGCATTGTTCGCCCCTTGCCCAGCTATAGGGTCATTAAGGACGATGGCGTCAGCCATTCCTAGAATCGCCCGCCCTGAAGGAAGTCGACCGATCGGATTACGCACGATCGGAGCAAACCGACCAGTCAACGTGCCGCGTGCATCCGTCAGAACAGCTTTTTTTAATCTCTCCGCCTCCCAAGGAAGAAATGTCCTTATGAGGTCAATGGAATGGCGAAGATGCTGATCCGGCGACCCGATCTGTTCCCAACTATCAAAAGGACCTCCTATGTGTCCTTCGAATGTGATGACCTCGCAGGGCCCGCTCACGCTCAATGCCGGGAAATTTATGTACTCACCAACTCCCGGAATTATTGTATAGCTTGCTCCGTTAGGCCGATCGTTAGTTGCACCGTTAAGGTATGTTAAAGCGAGTGCACGCTGTGGTGTATTGAAAGCTGATAATGTGTCATTGCGTGTAAATAAACGAGAAATCTCACCCTTCCCGGTCGCAACTATCACCAAGGCAGATTCTCGCGCATATTTCTCCAGTTCAAAAAGCCCAACATGTTTTATGTCAAGAGCCCCACCTCTATTGGCAAATTCTTCAGCCCAGCGTGACACCTTCAAACGCTGGTCAACGCTCCGTGCAGGATGGATAAAATCGGCCGTCCAATCGATCTCCTTTTGCGCGTTACCCCCCCCACAAACTGCGACATTAATATCTTTGATCTCGGGGGCGGTATCCTCCCAAAAAGAAACTCCGGCCTCGCGCTCTAGGTCGAGTGCTGGCTTAAACATAATTTGCCCTGACATCACTCTACCAGTGCTGATATCCGTCGGAGCACGATCCTGAACCAGTCTGACATCCCAACCATCAGTTTGTAACCCCAGGGCGAGTAGGGTTCCCGCTTGACCTCCTCCAACAATAGTAATCGCACGTTCGCTCGTCATACTGTGTTTCCTTGGTTTGGGTTACTCTGAAGTCATTAGCTAGATAGCCCACGATCATCCCAGAACGCACCATATAAACATGCACACGAGGCTCCAATATATTATCGGTATCCTAGCTAGTTTTTGTGGAGCAAAGAAAGGTGGCGACCATTTGAAACTCAGTCGACCGAGAGATGGTTAGTCGATCAAGAAGTTAATAAATTATCCAATCTATTGCTTTATAGCACTCGCCAGCAGACGTAATCCTAGCAATCCCATTACCAATCCAGCGAGGCGATCAATCCACCGCTTGGATCGTAGATAAACAGACCTAGGCCGCTGAGAAGAAAACCCAACAGCGACAAGTGCGTACCACCCAGCCTCGATTAAAAAAATGCAAAGCAGTAATACCGCGAAGGCCCACAATGGAGGTTGCGGAGGAAGAAAGGCAGCGAAAATACTCCCATACACGATGGCAGCTTTAGGATTGCTGAGCTGAGTAGCGACGGCAAAAGAGAACGTCCTCCTTATATCACACTTCACATCAACATCAGTCTTTGGAATAGCGAGTGGGCGGCTTGCGTGGCGCCACAACTGGGTTGCGATCCCTATGAGATAGAGGCCGCCACCAAGTTTGAGCAAGAGATAAAGCCACTGTGCTTGCATTATCAACGTCTGGAGCCCTAGCAAACCTAGCGTCCCATAAGTCAAACCACCCACGCCCATTCCTACTGCTGCAGCCACAGCACTTCTTCGCGATTGGGCAACAGCGGTACGAGTGACGAACAAGAAGCTTGGCCCAGGACTCATCGCTCCGATTGCGATCGCGCCGAGAATGCTTATTAAAGAAACAGCAATATCCATCATCTACCTCCTTTACCCTCTGAGTGAATAGCAATGTTATCCGCTGCCAATATATAAATCCTGCACAGCCGACTATATGCTTACGCTCTGTTGGAAATTGCCAACCTTCAGTGCTGTTTGTCGTTTAAGCAATTCTCGCGTAGCAGGCATTGTCAGGCCTTCCGCTTCTCCCAGAAAGATACAATCGCTGAGAATCTGCAAGTCCTGCCGGTTCACTTTTCCTCCATGGTGATATTTATTAAATGCCTGTAAATCCAGCGGCATCATGTCGCGCTCCCAGTCACACCAAAATTTTAGTATGCTTGCGGCCGACGTTTGCTCGATTGCGTTTAATCCAGCCGCTCCAAAGGCGGACAGGGATTGGATCTCAATCGTGGCTTGTGTGGCGAGTAACCACAGCTCCGAGTTTACATCCATATCCAGCGGGCTTGGCCAGCCGGCGATGTCGAACGCAGCCAATTGCACAAAAAATGAGGTGACTAAAACTTCCTTTTTCTCGGCACTCTCAATGATGCACGTCGACACTTTGCTAGCACTGTAAAGTTCGGCAAAAGCCTGGGCCGCCTCTCGGGCGCGATCATCTACAGAAAAACCAAACGGCCAGCAGTGCCTATATGCGAAGTCAGCCTGACCCAGCAGCTCACTATCGGTCGTAAGATGAGCAGGGAAGCTCACTGCGGTGGGCGCATAGCACTGAATTCCCAAAGAGCCGCTGACAACTTGCTCAGGCATTAAGCCCGATTCGCGAATAAACCAAGGTCGAAGGGACACCCCAATGGTACCGAGAATTATTTTCGTGCGAAGTGTTTTAAACAGCCGGCCCAGCAAGCGGACCAATTCAACACCATGAGTGTCCTTGAGTGAAGCACCATCAAGAGTAATCACGATAAAATCATAACGTTGATTACTTAAAGCTGCCGGATCAGGAAGCACAGTGTAATTCGTGTAATTCTTAAGCCTATTGTCATCATAGCTATACAAAACTTGGGGCCGACTCAGCGCGACTACTCGGTGCGGTCTGACAAGAAATGTGACATCCGCACCGGCTATCCCGAGGTGATAGCCGGTGGCAATACCCATAGCCCCTGCTCCTATGATAAGGACTCGAACCTGGTTTGTATCAGTCATGATTCTCTATACCCCCCGAATGTGACGGACCGCTGAGCACTGCAAGTCGCGGAACTACACAGTGCTCAGCATCACCGCTATTAGTCGATCGATATAATTACTTTTCCGAACAGATCGGCAGAGCGCTGCTCCTCGTAGGCGAGCTTTGCATCGTTAAAGCTGAACGTTTGATGTACAACCGGCTTCAACCCTACTGCATCAACGAATGCGACAAGTTCTACCAAGCCATCTCGGCCACCGACTGGCATACCGTGAATAGTCAGTCCTTTACCCAGTAACGCATATTCATTGACTGGTTCGCCCTCACCCTGAGAGATCATCCCAATGGTGACCACGTTTCCTCCATGTTTAAGAGCAGCCATCGATTGGTTAAGTGCGCCAACGCCCGCACTGTTGATAACTTTGTTCACTCCGCCGCTGAGCTGATAAACCGTATTTCCCCAGTCTGGATCAGTTCGATAATTCACCACTTCGCTTGCGCCCAGCTCCAGTAGACGCTCACGTTTTTGCTCGCTTCCGGTGGTCACAATTGCCTCAATGCCTAGGTGACGACAGATTGACAAGGCGAACAGCGACACCCCTCCCGTGCCCAAAATCAGCACCTTGTCGCATGGCCGTGCGGGGCTGAGCTTTTGCAGCGCAGTCCACGCGGTGTGAGCCGCACAAGGCAAGGTAGCAGCTTCGATACTGGTGAGACTCGCCGGTTTGCGAACCAAACGGGATGCCGACAAAACAACGTATTCAGCCAGAACACCATGCTCATTCGCAGAGCCCAACCCCATTCCAACATCAGGGTGTGGAGGCCACGTTGGGAAATCGCGCATATACACGGTGATGACCGCATCTCCGGTATTCCATTCTGTTACGCCCGCGCCGACAGCATCGATGACACCGGCGCCATCTGCCACGGGGATCAGATCCAGATCAGTTCGCCATAGGGAGTTGGTCATCACCAAATAATCCCGATAGTTCAGGGCTGCGGCTTCAATGCGAACTCGAACCTGTCCAGGTCCAGGCTCAGGTTTCTGAGCGTCTTCAATAATCAGGGCGTCGGCGTCATACCCGCCAGACTTGAGAATCCAACGTTTCATTATACTTTCCTCACGCAGCGATATTAAGTAGACCTACTCCTTAAGATGAGCAAGTCTTGAGGGAGGCAAAAGCTTCACTCTTCGGAAATATTAATTACAACCTTGCCGAAAATGTCCGAGGACAATTGAGCTTTATAGGCCAATTTTACATTTGAGAACTCGAACGTTTTATAGATGACAGGTTTGATATTATGTCTTTCTATAAATTCGATCATATCGTTTTGCAGCTCACGACTTCCCACGGGCACGCCACGAAGGCTAATACCTTTCGCTAAGAAGGACGCAGGCTCAATCACGTCGCCAAACGTCATCAATCCCACAACAGCAACGTCACCGCCAAAAGCCGCAGCTTTGATGGACTGATTCAATGAACCGAAACCAGCTGTATTAACAACTTTATCGATGCCGCCCGTTGCGCTAAATACCGTATCCCCCCAGTTGGAATCGGCGTGGTAATCGAAAGTCGATGTCACTCCAAGTGCCTCCAGTTTGCTGATTTTGTCTGCACGACTGGTGGTAGCGAAAACCTCTGCGCCCTGTGCCTTTGCGAACGACGCTGCGAACAAAGAAACGCTGCCGGTACCGAGGGTGAGAACTTTCTGGCCTTTTTTAGGAGGGTAAGCATGTTGCAGCGCGGTCCAAGCCGTCAGTGCAGCGCAAGGTAGCGTAGAGGCTTCCGATAAACTCAGATTTCGAGGTGCACGAACAACACGCTCGCTGGACAGCACGACATATTGCGCCAGAACGCCATTTTCGCTTAGTGACCCCAGCCCCAGTCCCATATCTTGGTTAGGAGGCCAGGTCAGAAAGTCTCGCAAATAAACCGTAACCACACGGTCACCTGCCGCCCACTGGGTCACTCCTTCGCCAACGGCATCAATAACCCCAGCGGCGTCGCCGACGGGAATGACGTCATCCTGAGTGCGCCAGCTTTCCCCGGCATTTTCTACGACAAAATGATCTCGATAATTCAGAGACGCTGCACACACGCGAACCCGAACCTCTCCCGGGCCTGGTTCCGGTAATTCCACTTCTTGCTCGATAAGACCATCGAGCGTTACTGAACCCGCTTTCAAAATCCAGCGTTTCATAACGGCTCACCTCAGCTGCTGAATGTGAGGCTGAATTTAGACTGGCAGGTAGTGATGGACTAGATACGCGAAAACGGATGGACTTGTGTGCCTCACTCAACAGTCTGCTCAGTTTTGCCCGTCGTAGCGAAGAACATCGATGACAGCGCGCATGGCTGGCCGGACCTGATGGCGACTCGGAAAATAAAGAAAGCTGCCATCGTGTGCCACCGCCCACTCTGGCAATACCTCGACGAGCGCGCCGCTGGCTAGATGGTTCGCAGCTTGTTCTCGCAACACATAACTGAGACCCACGCCTGTCAGCGTCGCATCGATCAGCAGATTCATGTCGCTGGTAATGAATGTCGCAGGAACTGTTACTTCAAATCTGCGTGCCCCTTTCTGGAACTCCCAACGCAACAACGACCCAGACGAACTCATCCGATAACGCAAGCACTGATGCTGTAGGAGATCATCCGGCTTTTTGATCGCCCGGGACGATTTGAGATATGAAGGCGTACAGACGACGGCAGTGTGGTAATCCGGGCTAATACGTACCGCAATCATATCTTTTGCCAATTGTTCACCGTTACGGATACCGGCGTCATAACCGGCAGCAACGATATCAACCAACCCTTCGTCACTGATGACGTCCAAAACGATGCCTGGATGCCGTTGCCTCAAAAGCGCCAACTTGGGAATGATCCAAAGTAACGCAGCACTGCGGTGCGTGTTGACTCGGACATAACCACTTGGGCCATGATGCTCCTCAACGAGATCCTGAAGGCCATCACCAATCTCATCCAATGCCGGCTGGAGGCGCGCTAACAATCGCGCCCCTGCTGCGGTTGGGGCGACGCTTCGCGTTGTGCGGTTGAGCAGCTTCGCATTTAGGCGATCTTCCAGCAGACGCATCGCATGGCTGAGGGTGGAGGTTGAGAGCCCCAGGCGGGCGGCAGCCTTGGTAAAGCTTTTCTCTTCGGCGATTATGGCAAAGGACATTAAATCAGCCAGGTCTTCACGTCTCATATTGCTGCTATGCCCTTGAGGAGTTACCCAATATCCGGTCTGCCGAGCCAACGCATGAAACTGTCATGTATCGCGAGCTTCGGTCGCTGCGACGCTCATTCACGTCACAGCGCCGCATTAACGTTGACGTTTCACTGACTGTATATCTGTCCTGGGTGGCGCGCCGAATGTGCGTTTATATTCTCGATTAAATTGATGCACGCTTTCATAACCTACGTGGTAGGCCGCCGTTGCAGTGTCTATATCCTCCGACAGTAAAAGCCGTCTTGCTTCGTGTAGGCGAAGATTTTTCTGAAATTGCAATGGGCTCATTGAAGTCAGCGTCCGAAAACGATGGTGCAGGCTTGACTCCGCCATTCCACAGAGTTCGGCCAGTTCAGCGATTCGCAAGGGGGCGGCGTAGTGCTGGTTCAACCAGTCCACTGCCTTTGTAGCTCTGTTGCCCTGAGTGCCAAGCAACGCGGTTTGCTGTACTCGCTTACCCGCCGGGCCAGTTAACAAATAATACAGCAGTTCGCGCTTGGCCAGATTCTCCAAATAGGCGGTCGAGGAGGTAGCTACGGCGAGGTTCACCAATCGCTCCATGACCTCGAACAAGGCGCGATCGGCGGGACCAAATGCCTGCGCAGTGCCGCCTTGAGGGTAATCATCATGGATGGCAATCTCAGCGATGACGCTTCTGATCATCGTCATATCCAGATTGAGGAGCAATGAAACGTATGGACGCTCCTCGCTCGCTGCTACCACTTCTGTCACTGTCGGTACTCCCACCGAGGTGAGGAAAAACAGCGACTCATCGTAGTAATGGATCGTCTTGCCCAGAAATATGTTCTTGCGGCCCTGCATGATCATGGCAAGCGACGGCTCGTAGACAAATGAGGTCGCAGGAACCGGAGCCGTACGCTGTATCAAAGTGAGCCCGGCTACCGATGTGCCACGCTCCTCTTTATCTCCAAGATAATTGATGATGGTGGCTGAAATTCGGGATCGAACAGCCTCTGTGTCCCCATTACATTGCGAAGCCTCGTCAATTGGCATCTTCGTGTCTCCGAAGGCATTCAAAACCTGTACAACCGGTACATTGCCGAGTGCGAACGGAATAGGCAAATGTTGAGGTCTCGGAGGTGCTCATGAAGACAGATGCACGAAACTGATGTTGCTAGAAAAAGGCTGAACAGTCTTTACGCCAACCCATGAAAATGAGACTTTTTCGACGTACTCACGTCCGATTTGGACTGCTACTGATGCGAAATAGAAGACCAGCCGGCATCCGTTACTGGAGCTAGAAAGCGTCCAGCGGTTAGTACGGATTTGTAAGCGTTCAGTGCAGCTGTTGCGATGGCGTGATCCGCCTCGGTGGATCCGCCACTGACTCCAATCGCCCCAACGACATCGTCACCCGATTTGATCGTCACGCCACCTGGCAGACGCAATGCTTCAGGTACGGCATGCCTGCGAACGCACACGTTGTCCGGATCGCGCTCACCGGTGATGCAGATATCTGCTGCCAGGCTGTTCAGCGCCTTGTCCATTGATAAATTGGCACCCACAGAGCTATCACCGTCAAACCGAACGAACGCGATTAACTGCCCTGTAACGTCTACCACTGAGATATTGCAGGGCGAACCCAATTGATATGCTTTCGTTTCGGCTGCGAAAATGAGTTGCCGCGCGGCCGCCAGTGTCAGAGATTGTAAGGCCAAAAGAGAAATTCCTGAGTTATGGGTTGCACGGCCTCGTTAGTTGAGCCGAGCAACGCCATTTATCCTGTACGCTAAGCGCTCAGACACGATTGCCTGCAACGGTGTATCCGCCGTCTACAAGCAGCGTTTGCCCGGTCACAAATCCCGATTGGTTTGAGCAAAACCACACAGCGGCTTGCGCAATCTCATCAGCAGTTGCCATTCGATTCATTGGAGTGTGGCTAATGAGCGAGGTGAGCAATTCGTCTGTTGCGCTTCCGGATGTCATAGGCGTATCGACGACGCCCGGAGCAACGTTGTTCACCCGAATCCCGTGATCCGAACATTCAAAAACGAGGGATTTGGTCAGAGAATCGAGCGCTGCCTTCGTCATCGAGTAAAGCCCCGACCCACGCAGCGCGCCCTGGCTCAACCACGACGAGGTATTAACAATCGCGCCACCTAAACCCTGGCGCTTCATTTGCGCAATCTCTTCGCGTACACAAAGCCATGTGCCTCGCAGGTTGACGCCGATGACATGGTCAAAATCCTCAACCTCAACGGCGTCAATTGCATCCCATCGCCCGATCGCTCCGGCATTATTGAATGCTGCATCCAGCTTGCCGAAACGAGCGACGGTTTTTCGAATCATTTCCTTGACCTGCATGGGGTCGCTGATGTCGGTTGCCACACCCATGGCGCTGCCGCCGAGTGCCTCAATTTCTCTGACGACAGCGTCGACTTCCGACGCCCTCCGAGCGGCAATTGCGACGCGGGCGCCACGCTGTGCAAACATCAAAGCCGCAGCTTTGCCAATTCCGGAATTGCCACCTGTGACGAGAACGACTTTATGTTCAAAATCTTTCATGTTGCCTCCGATAACGTTGTGCATGTCTGCAAGAGGAAATGGCATTTACGGGGAAATTTCGTCGCGATGGCCGCCTCTATTGGACGGAGTGTTCGCCACTGCCTTCATCGCTTGTGTTTATTCATCGCTTATGGAGCTGGTCGCTCTATGCGCCGACTATGCTGAACCATCGACGACATCCTTAATGGACACGGCGGTCGACTGTATGGCCCTCAGCGACTTGCGAGGTAGCCTATTTCTGCTCGCTCACTGCCTGATCGTCTTGCTGAGGGGAGTCACCTGGTTTTGTTCGCACAGTTCCCATATCTCTGGTCGGATAAATAGGCAATAACAAGGAAGTATTGGGCTGAGAAGACGAAGTCTCATGCCGTAATGTGGTGCGCACCTATTCAAAGGCAAATCCGCGGCACCTCACTTTCAAGGTGGCAGGCGAACGAATTTTCTCAACTGACCTCAAGGAATCGCCATGTTCCGAAATCTCGTTTTTGCAGCGCTATGCTTATCCGTGTCGATGGGCGCAAGCGCCCTTGAACGCTGGGAAACGCTCCCCAAAACACCTCCACCGATAACAGGTACAAAGGCAGGATACGCTGCCGTCAATGGCGTAAAAATCTACTACGCAATCAGCGGTCATGGATCACCAGTACTGCTTCTGCACGGTGGATTATCGAATTCGGACTACTGGGGCAATCAAGTAAAGGCGTTGGCAGCCAAGCACACTGTTATTACGCTTGACAGTCGCGGCCACGGCCGCAGCTCACGAAATGCGCAGCCGTTTGGATACGACCTCATGGCTGATGATGTAGTTGGGGTATTAGATACGTTGAAAATACCCCGCGCGGACGTCGTTGGATGGAGCGATGGTGCAATCGTCGGACTGGACCTCGCGATGCGTTACCCGCAACGAACGGGCAAGGTATTTGCGTTTGCGCCCAACACGTTGACATCCGGGGTCAAAGATCACGTCGAGGAGAACCCGACATTTGCCGCATTTATCACGCGTGCTGGGAATGAATATATCCGCCTCTCCCCCACGCCAAAGGATTATGAGTCCTTTGTAGAGCAGATCAGTCACATGTGGGCGAGCCAACCTAACTGGAGCGATGATGACCTTAAAAGAATCACTTCGTCCGTTCTGATCGTTGATGGAGACCATGACGAGGCTATCAAACGGGACCACCTTGAACATATTGCTGCCACCATACCGAAAGCTGGCTTGCTCATTTTGCCTGACGTGAGTCACTTCGCATTTTTGCAGGACCCTGCGTTTTTCAGCGCTGCGGTGTCCCACTTCTTGGCCGATCAATAACTCCGGCGCCCTCATCTCGTGGATTGCCTCGAACCCCACGAGCATGAGGGTCGGTGCCTCGCCTCAGCAAAGACTGGGCCGGAACTCAGTTCTGGTCAGTGGGACGAATCACGATTTCGTTGATAGCCACCCGGCGCGGACTGGTAACAATAAACAGTGCAGCATTAGCCACATCCTCGGCATGCAATTGCTCAACCTCTCCAAACATTGAGGTAAACCCTTCCCACTGACCTGATTTTTTTTCAAATAATTCCGTGGCAGTGGCGCCTGGTTCGATGACCGAGAATCGCACAGATTGTTTGGTAAACTCTTGCCGCCAAGCTTCTGTCGCTGCCGTCACCGCGAATTTCGTTGCGTTGTAAATGGCTACCTGTGCGGCGGCAACCCGTCCCGCCACAGACGAAATATTGATGACATCCACCACCGACCGGGTACTGGTCGCGACACCTTCAACGAGGTGAGGCAGGGCTGCCTTGGTGATGTACACCAAACCACGAAAATTGATGTCGATCATCTGATCCCACTCTTCGAGAGGAGACTCGACCGATGGTCCGTTGAGCATCAACCCTGCAGCATTGACCAGCGTGTCGAGCCTTCCATACTCGGCTATCGTTCGTTCGACGACGTGAGCAGCTTCCGAGCTAGATGTCAGGTCCGCTGGAATGCCGATGGCAGTGCCGCCTACATCCCGAATCTTGCTCGCCAGCGCATCAAGCCGGTCAGCACGCCGTCCGATCAGTGCAACTCTTGCACCAGCGTCTGCGAGCATTAATGCAATTGCTTGACCTATGCCGCTCGTAGCACCTGTCACGATGGCCACTGTGTCGACTAGTTTGTGTGTCATATCGTCATAACCTCACGCCGCCATGCGACGTCTATCAAGAGTGAATAATCAGACCAGCGCACATGCTGTGTCTGATAAATCAATGATGGCGTCGGGCTCACCTGTAGTGTGACCCTGATCCTGCTCGATGTTTGCCCAGAACTATGAGGTGTTGGACTGAAGAAGCGACGGGTTCAGAACGTCGATGTATCAACGGGCAATTTGAGTAAATGCCGAGCTGCTACATCGTAGGTACTCTCGCTAACCATGATGTGCTTTGCAGCGACCTGGATGTCTCTTAGACGGCGTTGGAAAGTAGAATCGCTATAGATAGCGGTACTTCCTGCTGCTTCAAACATTGAAACAGTTACCCGCTTGGCGATATTCACGGCGTAATTAATCGCCAGCCTTAAAGAAACTCGATGCCCGAGATCGACTTTGTCGTCTATTGCTGCACGCCACGCTGCAACAATTTCCTGATGAAACAGTGTTCGGGCGGCAAGAAGTGATACCTGTGCTTCTACGATCGCTATTCTTATCGATGAGCGTTCCGCCAGTGGTCTTGTCCGGGATGAGGATTGTTGGGCCGTTACAACCGTCTTCGCCTCATTCAATGCCGCTTCCGCAATGCCAAGGGCTACCGCGCCAATGCCGATGGAAAGCATGCTGAACATGGGGAAATTGAATATGACCTCCTTTCTATGCCTTGCATCCTTAATCGTAACGACTCGGTCTAGCGGGACAAAAGCTTCGCGCACACTGAAACGAGTAGACCCTGTACCTTGTAAACCCATCACATGCCATGTGTCGTGGAACGAGACCTGCTCTTTGGCAAACAATACATGCTTGATTTCGCTCGTCTTCATCTCTGCCCCCAAGACACTCTGCGAACGATCATCGATGACACAGCCTGCGGCTATCCAGTCGGCGTTCTGAGAGCCAGATCCCCAATCCCATTCGCCCGAGACCAGATACCCTGAGACACCGTTTCTAACTTGATGAGTGGCGACTCCCTGCGGTGCGAATGCGCCTGCCAGGATGACCCTATCGCTTGCGAGTATGCTCTGAATTTTTTGATTTCCACCGCAGGCAAAGGCGAACGCTGTGCTAGTGGCTATGAAGCTACACCAAGCGGCGGAGGCATCACCTGTTGCGAGGATTTCCACGGCCTTGGCGTATGTCAACGGGCTCGCCGCCTGACCTCCATGCTCCTTTGGACTACACATGTTGTAAAAGCCGCCGTTAGCGAGGTCTTTCGCCAAATCGGTGGGCAATTTTCTGTTGCCTTCGACCTCAACTGCCCGGTCCGCTAGGACAGGAACGAAATCCAGCGCAAGTTGCAATAATCGATCATCTGCTTGGGACATTTGTAGATGCTCATTGAAAGATCTAGGCAAAGACATTGGCTAAGCGGCTGCTCGCGGTGCTTCTGCCTTGCCTCTAACTCAGACTCAGACTCAGTAAAGGAATGCGAGTCTGGCCCCGTGTGGCATTACGCAGAGGCTAGTTAGGGAAGGCTCCAGCCGCCGTCGATGACAAGCTCTGAGCCCGTGAGGTAACGCGCTTCATCAGAGGCCAGATAGATCGCACCATAAGCGATATCAATGGGCTTCCCTGGAACGCCCATAGGAACCAAGGCGAGAACCGCCGCGTTCTCTTCATCCGTCAGATTAGCCATGGCCGGTGTTTCAGTGTCGCCGGGATAGATCGAATTGACTCGCACTCCTTGGTTGGCATACTCCAAGGCGGTGGCTTTACTCAACATCCGGGTGCCGCCTTTTGAGGCGTGGTACGCGGTAAAGCCGTGAGTGGCTATGAGACCGTACAACGAGCTGATGTTGACTACTGACCCATTACGAGTTTTCAGCAGCTCTGGAATAGCCGCTTTCATTCCCAGAAATTGCCCAGTCAAGTTGACAGAAATTAATTTATTCCAGTCATGAAGTGATGTGTCCAGCAGGCCTGCATTGTTGAAAATAGCGGCGTTATTCACCAATGTGGTCAACTTGCCAAATTCAGCGATGGTGGCAGAAATAGCATCAGACCAGGAGTCCTCACTGGAGACATCCAGCCGCTGAAAGATCGCATGGCCGCCGGCGGCGCGAATCCTTTCGGCTACGTCTTTCCCCCCTTCAAGCACATCAGTGATCACAACATGAGCACCTTCTCCGGCAAAAGCCTCAGCGATGCCCTCTCCGATACCGCGTGCTGCGCCAGTGATGAGTGCTACTTTCCCATGGAGTCTACCGGTCATGACTTTTACCTCTCATTGATGATGACATTGAGGCTCAGTTATGACCGTCTCGCCGCATGCTGAGTGAGCCCTATCCTGTCAGGTTGTTGCCCATTCCTCTATTACTCGGCACTGACTGCAACGAGTGTGCTTGCGCCTTTCCGTCAACCCACTTATGGCCTTGACGGACTTTGAAATCGCTAAAGGAAATCCAATCCTCCGCGAAGACTGTCGTTGTACATTATTTATCCTGTCTCGCTACCGCAGCCAGACTTGAACTGACATCGCGCATGGGGGGGGCTCCAAAGCTCCGTTTGTACTCTCTGCTGAATTGAGTCGCGCTTTCATAACCGACACGCACGGCTGCTGTCGTCGCATCTACTGACTCGGTCAACAATATTCTGCGCGCCTCATGCAAACGAAGGTTCTTTTGAAATTGCAGCGGGCTCATAGCTGTCATGGCACGAAAATGATGATGGAGCGTGGAGACGCCCATGCCCGCTAGCGACGCCAGCTCTTCGATCTTAACGGGTCGCATGTAATTTTCACGCAACCACGCGATAGCCTTAGCTATCCGATTACTCTGGGTGCCCGCAATGATCGTTTCTCTGAAACGCAGGCCAGCTGAACTCACAAGAATCCGATAGATGATCTCCCGCTGTATCAATGGCCCGACATGCGTCAAATCCTGAGGACTTTCGGTGAGCTTGATAAGCCTTGCCACCGCATCGAAAAGCTCCACCGTGGCGGGCCCCGTTGCCATTGCTATGCCAGTGATTGGGCCATTGACTCCACTTGAGTCCAGATCCGCCATTACCTGGCGCGCTGTTGGCAGATCAAGCCTCATCAACAGCGAGATATAAGATGCTTCCGGCGTCGCGTCTAGTACCTCGGTCACGGTGGGAAGATTAACTGCGGTAAGCAAAAATCTGGATTCGTTATAGAGATAGGTCGTCACTCCCAGACGTACCCGTTTACGGCCACGAATGATCATGGAAATGCTGGGCTCGTATATGTAGGAGGCGGGTAGCGTAGGCTCCGAAATCTTCGCGAAACTCAAACCCGGAAGGGATGTCATGCGCTCGGTATCATCCCCTAGATATTCCTCAATGCGCTTCGCAAGCTGCTCACGTATCGGCGCAGTCTCAACTCGCCTGATGTCGTCGGCCTCGTTCAGTTCAAAAATCATGATGGCTCGAATGTCCTGCGCGGTCAGCGCCGAGCCGCATGCGCAGCTTGGCTTCGGTTGTTAACGCGCATCACTGTAAGCGTCTATAGACGCCGTACGGCAGCCCAATCCAATTGCGTGATTGCCTAATCCTCTAACTCTTGGTCTTAACTCATGGAGTAGCTTTTACCGCTTATGGCCAACTGAGAGAAACAGGCAATCATTCGGGAGTATCGGGCTGACATCCCCACCGCTTTTGATCTTAAGCTCGATGGTCGAGTCACGATGAAGCGCTCACTGATCGTTGAAGCTGGCGTTGAAACTCGGCAGTCCCGAGCAAACGCATTACTCGTCGTCAAGAACGGTACATCAAACCTATGCACCTTCATCTCGGACGAAGGCCGATCGAACACCTCAACCAACTCAAGGAATTTGATGATGATGCGTTTTGCAATAGCGGTGATTTGTGCCTCTTTTACTTACAGCTGCCTTGCCGACCTGAAAGAGCAATCTACAGCGCAAATGTGTACGTTGTTAAATGACACGCAGCTGCGCGCGGGTGAATGGATAACCCGACAGGACGGCAGCGAAGGTTGCGCAAGTGGCGCCAGACTCGTGAAAGAAGCCGCAGGTGAAATCAACAGAATCTCGTACGCTGCTGAAGGTTCAGAGGGGAAATCCAGTCGCGTGAAATTAGTGTTGAACGTGCTTTCCCCGTCTACTGACGACGCAGCAAAAAGGGAGCTGATCCGGGCCAGCAAGCGGCTATCTGTCCGCGTACTGGGCATGTCCATTCCCCATTCTTTTGACGAAGCTATTATGAAAGGCACGCCTATCGTTCTGGAGGTTGGCAGCGGCAAAACGGTCCTCACTCGAACAGCCGCAAATAACCAGAGCTATGTACTGACTGTCGTCATGGAGTGATAAACCCGTTGACGGTAGTGGAGGCTCAGCTTATCCGGCCGCTTATCTATTCCTATCTGGCTACGGCTGCCTGGATAGGCGTGCTTAAGCTGGTGCAATCCTATAGAGGTTTTAGCGAGTCAATGCACAGTAGCGGAAATACATTAAGCTGCTTCCATTCGAGCAAGAGTGTACGCCGTTAGATAGACGAGTCGACGCTGCACAGTCGTCGACTTTGGCTTGAAAGCCTGAAGTGGGTAAGCGAGTCCTCCGCCGATATCACGGGTCTGCAATAGCATTATCGGCAGTCGCCGAGCGTTAATACGGTATAGGCCAACAACCATGGTACCCACCGACGCACCGTTCATCCATGCTCGCTTTAGGAGCGTCCCATGCAATACAACACACTTGGCCGCACTGGCCTTCGCGTCTCCCGGTTGTCGCTCGGCACCATGACATTTGGTGACGGGACTGGCATGTGGGGAAGAATCGCTGGAGTTGATCGTAAAACCGCTGTCGACCTGATCGCAGCCGCTATCGACCAGGGTGTCAACCTAGTCGATACCGCCGACGCCTACTCTGAAGGGCAGTCTGAAGTGATGCTGGGGCAGGCGCTCTCCGAGCTGGGCGTTGATGAGACACGCATGCTGGTGGCCACCAAAGTTAGGTTACGGACTGGCTCTGGGCAGAATGATGTTGGGCTGGGCCGTTCGCATATCATGCGTTCGGTGGAGACAAGCCTGCGACGTCTCAAGCGCGATCACATCGACCTGTTCCAGCTACATGATAGAGATGCACTCGTGCCGTTGGACGAAACCCTGCGAGCCTTGGACGATCTGGTCACTCAAGGCAAAGTCCGACATATTGGCGCGTGTAATTTCAGTGCTGCGGATCTGGAGCGCGCAGCGGGTATTTGCAACCATTCAGATCGGGTAAGGTTCGCCAGCAATCAGGTGTATTACTCTCTAGCAGCGCGCGACATCGAACACGAGATAGTGCCCATCGCTCTGGCCAATAGCGTTGGCCTGATCATCTGGAGCCCGTTAGCTGGCGGCTATCTCAGTGGAAAATATTCCCAACGAAAAGACGAGAGCAGCGTGACCGCTCCCGGACGACGAACGAATCTGAACTTTCCTCCCATCGACCCCGCGAAGGCCTCCCCCATCGTAGACGCATTGCATAACATCGCCGAAACGGTCGGCGCTCAACCTGCGCAGGTTGCACTGGCCTGGACGCTGGGTCGGACGGGAATCTCATCAGTCACCATTGGCGCCCGATCAACGGAACAGCTTCTTGCTAATTTAGGATCGGTTGATTTAGCACTTCCTTGCGAACTGACACAGCAGTTGACCGATATCTCAGCGCCGGAGAAACCCTACCCGTACTGGATGCAGTCGCTCCACGACACCGATCGGTTCGTTCCATGATTCGCATGATGCGCCGATCAAACTTACCTGCATGACGTGAACCGGTGTCGTATCCACCGTTGCGCGTGGTTGGATCAAGCGGGGTGAAGGCATCTTGCTTGGTGCTTAGGGCACTTAGGCGGCGAGGTTTTTGAGAGGAAGTTCGGCGTGTTTTTTAACATTGAAAGCGCTAAGCAGTCAGCGACATAGCGCCCCTGCGCGCGCATTACTATGCCGCAGACTTCTGGCCAGTGGTTGGACCGGAGCAAATCGTTAAGACGACGTCGATTTGCACTGTTGGAGATTATTCTCCGCTGTATTGAAGTGAAGACGAAATCCTCCACCCTGCGTCTGTCCTCAATTTTCAGGCTTTGTGGACCAGGTGATTCAAGGCAATGGTAGGAGTGCCCCGGCTACTGTCATTGCGGTAGTAGGCGCCGGCATGGTGAACACATATCGAAGCTGAGACAACCGAGATCTCGGAGGCTACTCCATACTCGGCGAGCGTCCGCTATGGGTCGATTCCTGCCGGTCAACACGCACCCGTTGCGCTGGTCAGATCCGATGCAAACAACTGGGCAAGTCGAATGCAAATGGGTGGTCAAGTCCATGCAATTACGCACTCAACCGCTAGTTTTGAGAATCAAAACTGTCGCATGTGGATTAAAGCAGTCGCACATCGCTGATGATCACGGAACGCGATGTGCGGAACGCATGCGGTTTTCAATGAAAAATTCGGTCGCCTCTGGCTTCCGAGTAATGTTGCGGCTGCATGAGATTGTCTCTGTTGAAAGGCGCACGCCATAAATGCAATCTTGCGGTACGATGGGACGGTTGCACAGTGCGCAAGTATCGCGTCGCGATGAGTTAGCACATTGAAGTCAGGCGATAACATCGGTCGAGTAGGCCAGTTCTTTCTGGGCGGTCAATGCAGTCAACCGCTCCTGAAGCTGGCGGTGAATACCATCAAACGCATCGCGGCCTAGTGTAATTCGGCGCGGCGCAGGGTCCTGCTCGACGCTCGCGATCATGATGTCGACCATTCGGTCCGGATCACCTGGCGACTGACTGCTCGGATCCTCGAATAAGCGCCGTGGGTTGCGCGCCGGCGATATGTCGTAGGCATCAATCCTGGGCGGCAACTCCGCGCTTCGATGCCGAAAGTCTGTTCTAGCCGCGCCAGGTTCGACTATGGTACAGCCAATGCCGAAGGGTGCGACCTCCTGACTTACCGAATCGACGAACCCTTCGATCCCCCACTTGCTCGCATGATATAGCGAGCTTCCGGGGAAAGCCGCCTGTCCGTGCATCGATGACAGCTGGATAATTCTCCCACCGCCCTGCTGACGAAGATGAGGCAGCGCTGATCGAATCAGTTGGATGCAGCCGATTAGATTCGTGTTGATTTGATGAAGGACCTGATCGTCCGATACCTCCTCTGCCGCCCCGAACAGCCCGTATCCGGCATTGCTCACGATAATGTCTATCGTCCCAAAGGCGTCGAACGCGCCATCGACGACTGATCGAATGGAGGTAAAGTCGGTCATGTCGAGTTCGGCACTGCGGAAACGATCTGGATAAGTGCTTGCAAGATTTTCGACCGCTTCGATTTTCCGCACGGTACCGAAAACACGGTCACCCCGGTTGAGCAACTTTTCAACCATGAGTCGGCCGAAGCCGCTGTTTACGCCGGTAATAAGCCAATTTTTCTGAGCCATGTATTCAACGCCTGATAGGGGCCACGACCGTACAATCCGGCGTGCTCGCCCTTTGATTTAATTAGGTCACGCGTAAAGCAGCTTGATTGATTCGCAGAGCTATCGTTGTTACCTGCTCCTGCATCTATGCATCGTTGGAGATCATGCGTCCCACACATCTCCGGCCAAGGGTAGAAGCCATGCAGCCTTCGCTGGATCCGGTTTTGTCATCAAACGAATTTTGAAGCGTTCTCGTTGGCCCACACTTCAAAGCTTTGAGCTGGCCGACCCAGCACACTGTCGATGGTGAGAGTGGTTATCTCAGGTTCGGTTGTTCGCCTTGTCCAATATCCCAACACGCCATCGACGATCGGCGCCGGCATGCCGCTTTTCAACATGTGCTCCCTCGCTGTTTGGGTTGGCAGTTCTACCAGAGTCAGAGACTTATCCAGTGCTGCCCCAATGGCTGCCAATTCATCGGCTGGTGTGATGGCTGCCGGGCCGGTGATAAGCAGGCGTTGGCCAATGTACGAAGGGTCGATCAGCACTTTGGTAATCACAGCCGCTATGTCGCCGTCATGAATCACTGACAGACGCGCGCTTGTGAGCGGCCAGTAAACCGTATCGCCGCCTTGCACTTGATCTGTCCAGAACATCAGCGTGTTGGAGGCAAAACTTGTAGGTCGAACCATCGTCCATTTCTCGATGGACTCTTCAATCATCTGCTCAACCGCGTAATGGGTGGCGCTGATGGGATTGCTCGTCCTGTCCGCAGGATCTCCTGCCCCAGCGGTCGACAGGTAGACAATTCTCGTCCCATGTCGGGCAATAGCATCGACAACCGGTCGAGTTTGCTCTGCCGTCAAAAAAGGCAACAGCAGGAAAACGCAATCGACGCCGATCAGCGCGGTTTCAAAGGCTGCAATATCGGTTAGGTCACCCTCCATTGCCTCTATATAGTCAGGTAAATCTGCGGCGTTTGCGTTACGTGAAAAAGCGCGAACGCTCACCGACGCGTCCAATTCGCTTAGTACGCGCCCGCCGATTTTTCCGGTTGCGCCCGTAATCAGAATCCGTGGAGATTGTTGTTGCATGGAGTGCGTCCTTAAGTGCGTTTTTATAGTGCGGGCATCGAGCGAATGGTCATACCTGCTCAATCAAAAACGTCGCGAAGCCAGGCTGATTTCGAGGAGCGGTGCTGATAGGTTGATACAGTCCGGCCGCAGTTTGCTGTAACGCAATGGCCGGCTGTATCGGGTCGAAATCATTCAATGAGTCGTGCTTTTGATCTGCCTTCAGCTTGAGACTGACCTGCTCGTCGATCTTGGCCTTCTCATCAGAAGGCAAATGTTTGTAATCCTCCTGCGTCATGCCCATGTTGTTCAGAACATTTGCCCTGATACGTTCCTCAGGTGACATCTTGAGAAAGTCTTTCAGCAGTTCAGCCGTGCTGGTGGTTTTGGCCTTGTTTTCCTCGGACGGGGGCACCACCGGCGCGTCAATTCCTTGTTTGTTGCCAGTATTGGCGTCTGACTGAGCCATTAGAGCAACCGTGCCGTCAGCGAGTGTTTGCACGAAGAGTTTCACGGTTTTGTCGGGTAGTCCTTCCATCTTCCCTGGCCCTGCAACAGAAACTGGCAAGGATACGAAGTTAGACGGAGGACTCTTCGATGCTGAAGCATCGCTTGATGACGCACTTTTTTTGAACGCCGGATAATGACTGCTGGTGCTTCCTATCTTGTTCATTGCGAGTTCTCCAATTTCTCAAAACAGTCTTGGCCGTTTTTAGTGACGGATTTTGGGAATGCGCACCGTCAGGTAGCTGAACAAAGCGCCGGCGAGTCCAAGAATGCCGGTCACCGCTACGATGAGGTGAAAGCCTTGGTAGACCGCGGCTTTGGATGCAATCAGAACGGTGTCCTGGAGTGCGAGCGGGACGGCTGCAGTAGCGCCTGCGAAATCGCCCTTGACGACAAGGTTCACCACTTGGTCTGTGAATGATTGGCCGGCAGTCAACTGCATGAATGAGCCAGCAACCTTGTGCGAGAGGATCGCACCCAAGCCTGCGAAACCGATTGCCACGCCCATTTGCCGCGAAGTGCTGTTGATCCCGGCTGCCATCCCGCTGCGCTCCGCTGGCACCAGGCTCAATGCAACGTTGGTCATTTCCCCGTTGATGAGGCCTGCGCCGCAACCAGAGATAATCGCTCCGATCCCGAATGCGAGCCATGAGGATTCCTGCGTCGGTAATAGCATCAACAGCGAACCGACACCTACCAGGAATTGGCCGGTTGCGAGCAATGCCCTTGAAGACATGCGCGGTGCGAGCCAACCGCCGACAGGGCCCATTACGAACAGCGGAACGGCAAACGGAAGAACTGCGGCGCCGGCTTGAAAAGGGGTGTAGCCGAGGACGCTTTGGTAGTACATCGGGAAATATAGAAATGGCCCCCAGAACGCCACCGATAACACGATCGGCGTCATGCACGAGGCGCCGAGAAAGGTAGCGCTCTTGAAAAGCGATAGGTCCAGCATCGGATAGTGATGCTTCAATTCGATGATGACGAAGGTGATTAGCAGACTGAGCGCGACTGCGAAGCAGGTCAGGATCTCCGGACTTCCCCAACCCTCAGTATTGCCATTGATGATTGCGTAGAAGAAGCAGAAACAGAACAGCGTGAACGTCGTTACGCCGCCCCAATCCACGCCTTTTGCATTGTTATCTTTGTGCTCGCTGATGATGTGAACCGTGAGAGCCAGTAGCACGAGTATGACGGGCACATTGATTAGAAATGCCCATCGCCATCCCAACGTGCTGATTACGACGCCTCCCAGAAATGGACCCAGTGCGGCACCTATCCCAACAACTGCGCCGAACACACCGAAGGCCTTAGCACGCTCGGCTCCTTTAAACTCATGAACGAGCAGGGGCAGTGACGCTGAGAACATCAACGCTGCCCCGAGGCCCAGCACTACTCGAGATAGGTTCAGCATCAGTGGCGAAATTGCTAATCCCGAGGCTAGGGAGCTGAGCCCAAATATCACCATGCCTGTCAAAAATATCCGCCGACGGCCAAATAGATCTGCAAGTGACCCGCATGCCAAGACGAGCGATGCAAACGTCAGCGTGTAGCCATTGATGACCCATTGCAGGTCAACGAAGGTTGCTCCCAGGTTACTTTGAATGTCGTGCAGAGCTACAGCGACGATCGTGTAATCCAGTGGTAGTAGGAACGTTGAAACGCTAATAACGATGAGTGTTATGAGCTTGCGAAGCTGAGCATGTGAGTCGGCTAACTTTTCTGAAGGCGTGGCAAATCCGTTCATGACTTTTCTTCTGTCAATGCGCAGGGATTGATCTATTTCCGTACTGCAGGGAGCTAGCGGATCTGGATAGAGTGAAAGTCGATGGCTACGGCGGTTCGTTCCAGTACCGGTTTACCATTCGGCGCTCGGGCATAAACCCTACGTTTTGTCGGCACGATCAGCCCGCCGAAAACTTCTGGCTCTAGCGCATAGTTGGCCGCAGGCAAGCCACCGAGGACGTCAGCGTTGTAGTCATGCCGGACCAGAATCCCGGATTTGTCGAAGTAGAACGTTTGCTGCCGGTTGTGGCTGTGGATTGACTCAGGGAACGTCACCTTCAGGCGCCTCCACGTCTCGCCCTCTTCATCCCACGGCTCGATTTCTTCGCTCTCGAAACCGATAAGGCTGAAAAGGAAAGGGGTGGTGAGGTAGGTCCACATCGCATAGCCGCTGAAATAGATCAGGTCCAGATCGTCCCACTGGGTCTGTGCGGTGTGGTCCTGAAAGTGCGAGCGTGGAGCTGGTCGGCTGGCAAGCACTGTTCCTTGATCACTCCTGATCGAGACTTCATCAGGGGTGTAGAGGCTGTACTGCCCCGGCTGTTTAAAAGGGGTGTAGCGGACATGTTGATGGCGACGAACCACTTGCACCATCACATGATCGAGAACTCCAGCTTGGCCTTTAACGGCCCATAGCCCACCGCCGATGGATACGTCCGCTGTGATTTGCTCTATCGCGGTCCATCGTTCAATTCCTCCATGGGCGGCTATCGCCAACTCAAGAAGCTCATTCATGGCATTCACCTCGTGAAATCTTGATTGCCAGGTAGAGGTGGAGCAACAAGCCCCGTGCCCCTGGCGTTTCCTGAAGGGTAATCACGGGGGGCTTTGAGCAAAAACGGAAAAAATTCCGTTCACAACGGAATCAACCGCTCGAATCAATTTTCATTTTTTCCTACGAGATCGCTTTCACGGAATGCATCGGGGGGTTCTAGCGCGTGCAGTGCGTGGATTCGATCATTTCATTCCGTTATGTGCGGACGTTTTACCGTTTTTCTTCAGGCGATGGCGAGGCCTAGTCTTTTTTCAACGGCCCCCGGAATTACTTTAACCGGGTGGCCTCCTGAGAGCGGCGATTACATCGCCCGCTCATAACAGCAGAGGAAAGAGATCATGACCGGCAACAGCGCTACACCGAATATTCCAACCGTACTGGTTCTGGGCTCAACCGGCCAAGTAGGCGGGCTCATTGTTAAAGACTTTGAAGCCCAGTCCGGCCGCGTCAACCTTCGCGTGACCTCACGTCGCCAAGCTGAAGTGGACAAACTGCGCGCTGAAGGCAAAGACGCCGTCTTGCTGGACCTCGATAACCCTCGCACCTTTGGCCCAGCGCTGCATGGTGTGGACCGCTTGTTCCTGCTGAACGGGTACTCCGTCGAAATGCTGGTGCACAGTAAGACGTTGATTGATGCAGCGAAAAAAGCAGGCGTTGAGCACATCGTTCACCTTGGTACCTACGGTGAGTGGGATACCACCGATCCTCACTTTGCGTGGCACCAACTCGTCGAGCGCTACATCGAGGCAAGCGGCATCTCCTGGACACATCTGCATCCAAATATGTTCATGGAGAACCTGGTGACCTTCATGGCGCCACGCAATGGCCTGGTTACCTCTTACTGGGGGGAGGCACGCATGGGATGGATCGCGCTCGCGGATGTTGCCGCTGTCGCAGCAACAGTCCTCAGCGAAGGCCCGACCAAACATCACGGTAAAGACTATTGGCTGAGCACCGACGTGCTGACTCCTGAGCAGACCGCTGCGGCTCTGTCGAAAGTCACCGGGCAGACCATCAAGGCCGAAATCAAATTGCCGGACGATTTCCAGGCTCTGATCGATGCCGGTGAGATACCTATGGAGAAATGGTACGCGGCAGGTGCTGTCGAGTTCTTGTATCAGGTCTACGACGGTCGGATGGGTTACATCGGCACTGCGCGTAATGACCTTCCTTACATCACTGGCAAGACGCCTACCTCGCTCGAGCAGTGGGCAACAGACAACCTCAGCCGTCTCCAAGCCTGCCTCGACGCCTAACTGAGCCAAGACTGTTCCGCAGAGTGGTTCGGTACTGCGGGACAGATCACTTAACAGCTTTTTGGAGAACGGATCATGAGCACTATTCCAAACAAGACCTCGTTACAGGGCAAGGTTGCATTGGTGACCGGCGCTGCCAGCGGAATCGGCCGTGCTACCGCCGTGCTGCTGGCTCAGCGTGGAGCCAAAGTTGTCGTGGCTGACCGTGATGAAGTAGGCGGCGCGGAGACAGTGGCCCTCATCGGTGACAAGGCAAAATTCATTCATGTCGATGTCGCCAATGAACAGTCAATTCAGAGTTTGGTAGATAAGACTTTGGCGACCTTTGGGCGGCTCGATATCGCCCACAACAATGCCGGGATTGCTATCGGAGGCACCCGTTTCGCAGAGGTGCAAACAGCCGCTTGGGACAAAATCCTGGACGTCAATCTGAGTGGCATGTTCTTCGCCATGCGAGCGCAGATTCAGGCGATGCTGGAAACCGGCGGCGGCTCCATCATCAACATGTCGTCGGTAGCAGGGCTAGTCGCTCAGGTTGGGCAGGTTGGGTACATCACGTCCAAGCACGCGGTTATCGGGATGACCAAAGCGGCCGCTGTGGAGTATTCGGGGCAGGGTATTCGGGTCAACGCCTTGCTGCCGGGCACCGTTAACACTCCGATGGTCCAGAGCATCATCGCCAGCAATCCTGGCTGGGTTGAAAAGCTTACTGCCAACCAGCCTATTCAACGCCTTGGTGAGCCTGATGAGATTGCTGAGGCCGTCGCATGGCTTGCTTCCGATGCAGCATCCTTCGTCACCGGTGCCTCTCTGGCAATCGATGGCGGATTCCTCGCTCTCTGAGCTTCGATGGTGGCCGGCGGACCGCCGGCCGCCATTTTCCACCCTCTTAGCAACAAGGAGCGGAATCATGGCTACGCCCTCTTACTTCACCCAATACCCAAATTTTGCATTAGAACGAGCCGAAGACGGCGTACTGATCGTTCGCCTGCATACCGATGGCGGCCCATTGTTGTTCACCGGGCAGACCCATCGAGACTTCCCTCAGCTCCTAGAGGACATTGCTCTGGACCATGACAACAAGGTCATGGTGCTCACCGGCACCGGCGAGTCTTTCATGGAAAAACTCGACGGCGAAAGTCTGGGGGAAATTTTCAAACCCGAGCACTGGGAACGAACCATTCGCACTGAAGGCATAAAGGTCCTTCAGCGGCTGGTGGACCTGCCGATCCCAATTGTCGCTGTGGCAAACGGGCCCGCGACGTTGCACACCGAATACCTTTTGTTGGCCGATATCCATATCGCGTCCGAAACTGCGACTTACGGCGACCCGGCTCATCCAGAATTCGGTCTGAATGCCGGCGACGGTGTGCAGGTGGTCTGGGAAGAAATCGTGGGTACTGCCCGGGCCAAATGGCTGCTGTGGACTGGGAGCATCATCAGCGCACGAACCGCCGAGCAGTGGGGCGTGGTCAGTGAGGTGTTAGCAGCAGACAAAGTGTTGGATCGCGGCATCGAAATCGCTCGCGGACTGGCGGCCACCCCAAGCCTTTACCGAACCCTTCAGAAGCAAACTCTGAATCAGCGGCTGCGTCGGCGCATCACGCAAGACGTCCCGTATGGCATGGCTTTAGAAGCCATGGCTGCAGCGGATCTCGCCTATCGGGCCAACGCCTGACTCCTTTCTCAAGTAGTACCGCAATGCCCCTTCCGGAGGCACAAATATGATTGATCGAATTGATGTGAGTTTCTCTGCCACAGATGGCGTCAAACTCGCTGCCTGGGTGTTCAAGCCCCAAGCAGCTGCTGGACAAAAATTTCCGGCTGTCACCATGACCCATGGATTCAGTGCAACTCGGTATCACGGCATCGAACCTCTGGCGCGGGCGATTGCTGAGGCAGGCTTCGTGGTGCTGTTGCATGATCATCGCAACTTTGGGGACAGCGGCGGCTCCCCGCGTCATGACATCGACCCGTGGCGGCAAATCGATGATTGGCGTCAGGCCATTAGCTTTCTGGAAACGCTGGAATATGTGGACACTGCCCGCATAGGGCTATGGGGTTCGAGCTACTCAGGTGGTCACGCGTTGGTCTTGGGCGCCACCGACCGCAGGGTACGCGCGGTTGTGTCTCAAGTGCCCACGATCGATGGCTACGCTTCGAGCCTGCGTCGCGTGCCTCCCCCTGCGATTGAAGCCATGGAGGAGATGTTCAATGAAGATCTCCGGGGTCAGCTACGAGGCGAACCGCCGCGCAAACAGCGACTGGTGGACCTTGATCCGAGAGTGCCCGCGCTTTACCGAACAGCCGATACCGCAGATTTCCTGCTCCAGCCAGTGCCGGAAGGAATCTGGGAAAACACGATAACGGTCCAATCTGGACGGCGCGCCCGGATGTATGAGCCGGGCCGTTGGATCGACAGGATATCTCCAACGCCACTGCTTATGATCGTGGGTACACATGACACCACAACTCCAACGGACTTGGCCTTGGCTGCCTATGAGCGGGCTCTTCAGCCTAAGTCTCTGGTGCTGATGCCTGGTGGGCACTACACCCCTTACCTTGAAGGGTTTGACTTGGCTTCAAAATCTGCGATTGATTGGTTTAATCAGCATCTTTTGAGCTGATACACCGATGCCCGCGAGCTACTGAGGTCCCATAAGTGAAGCACGGAGGGTTTCGTAAAGCACCAGTTTAAACTGGTGCTTAATCATCCGTCGGTGCTGTTTTAGTTTTTCGCAATCCTGGAATATATTCTAAGCTTCTGCGGATCTCTGGTTTAGCTAGCATCCTTGGCGCGACGCGCCTTCATTTGCTGAAATTTTGGACGCATATAGTAGAGGGTTTCAAGAATCGCCTGTAGGAAGTCCAGCGCTTCGCTCGCGTCTTTGCGGTCGATGGGCTCTTCGGACGCATGAGCTCCATAGTTTCTAATGACACGGAGTTCATTTGCCCAATCATGGATTTCTTGACTGATCGCGCCATTTTTGTACATGGATTGGAGCCCGGAAAACATCGACTTAGCTTTAGGATCATAATCCTTAGTTACGGCTTCAAGTGCTCTGCCAACCATGACTACGCAGGCAATCCATGCTTTCGAACTTTCACATCTCACAGCTTCTTCATAGGATGCGCGAACAACGTTAGGTAGGAGGAAGCCAATATGACGATCATGCGCGGGGTACAATCGGTAGTACGCGTCATTCTCAAATCCATCACCTACGTCTTCTCTCACGAACACTGCTGGGTTGTCACAGGTCTCGCATCTAGCGAAGGTGAATTCTTCCGGTGGAGCCTCCTCAGGTAGTAAGTGCACTTGAATAGGAATGAAATTCGTGTGCTCTTCACATCGGGTACAGATGTAGATCATTTGGCTATCCTCATACTCTATACGACATAGCTGCTTTTTTAATGAATCTGAATAGTTTGTATGTAAATTGAATGCAGGCATTATTGTGCAATGCCGCTGGCGACATGGAAAGAAATCTGACTGCCCATCGGCGCCACCCAATTTATCAATCAGTAATTATGTTTTGAAGCTCTTGCTGATCGATTCATTAACGATCGCCATGTCCTGCTCCAGTCGCTCACTAATGAAGTCCACGAATACCCGGATCTTCTGCGACAGTTGCCGACTCGACGGCCAGACCATGCTCAGAGGATCAGGGGGGATCAGATAGTCGGTCAGAATCGCTTTGAGCGATCCATCGGCCAATGGCTCGCGCGCAAGGAAGTCGGGGATCGTGCCTACACCAGTGTTGTTGATCAGAGCACTGCGCACCATTTCCATGTTGTTGCAGATCAGGACGTTTTTCGTCCGAAGCTCTGCGTCGCCAACCTTGCGCTCAAGCGGCCAGTCCTGAAGTTTTCCACTCTTGAAGTAGCGAAAGCGCACACCTGAGTGATCATCAAGATCGCGGGGTACCTGCGGTGTGCCGTGCTTCGCTAAATACGCCGGAGAGGCGCACAGAATAAGCTGTACGGTCGGCAGCGAGCGTCGCATTAGACGTGAATCAGGGAGCCCCCCGCTACGGATAGCGATGTCCACCCCCTCGTCAACCAAGTCGACCATTTGGTCGCTGAAATCGATGTCCAGCTCGATATCGGGATACTTCGACATGAACGCCAAAAATCCATCCTGAAACAGGTGATAGCTGGCGATCGGCAGGCTGATTCTCAAACGCCCCCGTGGCGTCTCAGTGGACCGGGCCAGCGCGGCTTGCGCATCGTCGAGATCATCCAGAATCCGGCGGCAGCGCTCCTGAAACATCCGCCCCTCATCAGTGAGACTGAGGCTTCT
The DNA here is from genome assembly GCF_057128705.1 of Pseudomonas salicis. NCBI lineage: Bacteria > Pseudomonadati > Pseudomonadota > Gammaproteobacteria > Pseudomonadales > Pseudomonadaceae > Pseudomonas > Pseudomonas salicis. The sequence goes on along the minus strand of NZ_JBSKHU010000001.1, from coordinate 235,734 downwards.
TGTCGTCCGTTGAAAAAGACGTACGCCCAGTTGTTCCTCCAGGCGAGTGACCCCCTTTCCCACAGCCGACGCGGATAGCCCTAGCGACCGACCTGCCGCAACGAAGCTGCCGAGCTCGGCAGTCCTAACAAAAGGCATCAGTCCACTCAGTCGATCCATAAATTCCGCCTATTCGATCGTTTCGTTCCGTTATGAGCGGAACTATTACCGTTTTTGTGTTGATTAGCGTCGCTTTAAGATCCTCGCATGTTCTATCGACGTCGGCAATCGCATTGCGCCATAGGTGCTTGGCGATGGCCGCAAATGTACATCCGATTTCGAGGATCCGGCTCATGGAAACTTCAAAAGATTCAAGATCAATCCAGAGAACGCTCGTTCTGTTGGCAGTGTGTATTGCGGCTATCACCATGCCGTTCAATTTCACTGCTGCCGCCGTCGCGCTGCCTGCAATCGGGCGAGCGTTCGGCGGTACCCCTATGGAAATCAACTGGGTCACCAACGCTTTCATGCTCACGTTTGGCAGCTTCCTGATGGTCGCGGGGGCGATGGCTGATAGTTTTGGGCGCAAGAAAATTTTCATCTCAGGCGTCGCCGCCTTTGCTCTGTCCTCAGCTGCGTTGACGTTTGCGCCAACCATGATGGCCTTTGACATCTTGCGTGCGGCTCAGGGCATCGGCGCTGCCGCAGCCTTCTCTGGTGGGATGTCTGCACTGGCCCAGGTGTTTGATGGCCCGGCACGCATCCGCGCCTTCAGCTTCGTTGGCAGCAGTTTCGGCATCGGCCTGGCATTTGGTCCTATCGCCTCAGGCTTGATGATTGAGGCGTTCGGTTGGCACGTGATCTTCCTGCTGATCACCGTACTGGCTGCCATCGCCTTCACACTGGCGGCACGTTTCATGCCCGAATCCCGCAATCCAGAAGCAGCAGGTATCGATTGGCCAGGCGCCATAACCTTCACTTGGGCCCTTGGTATCTTCACCTTCGGCATCCTCAAAGTGCCAGAGACTGGCTGGGGTGACCCTGTAGTCCTGGGTCTTTTCGCAGTGGCTCTGGTTTCGTTCATCGGCTTCGTGATGGTCGAAAACCGCATGGCTCAGCCGATGCTTGATCTCACACTGTTCCGCTTCCCTCGGTTTGTAGGCGTGCAGTTGCTTGCTGCAGCTCCCGCATACGCGTTCGTAGTGCTGCTGTTGCTGCTGCCGATCCGGTTTGTCGGTATCGAAGGCATGAGTGAGATTGAAGCTGGCCGTCTGATGATCGCGTTGTCTGCGCCGCTTTTGATCCTGCCAATTGTGGCCGGTTACCTGACCCGTTGGTTCTCCCCATCCACGCTATGCGGAACAGGTTTGTTGGTCTCTGCTGCCGGGCTGTTCTGGCTGAGTAATGTACCTGTCGGCAGTGCACCGATCGATTTGGCACTCCCGATGCTCGTGATTGGTGTCGGCATCAGCCTGCCTTGGGGGTTGATGGACGGCCTGGCAGTAAGCGTCGTCCCGAAAGAGCGCGCTGGCATGGCCACCGGTATTTTCAGTACCACGCGAGTAGCGGGTGAAGGTGTTGCAGTCGCTGTCGTCACCGCGTTGCTGACTGCATTCACGGCAGGTCATCTGGTTGGGTTTGCCCCAGATTCATCTGCAGATGTCATCGCCGCTGCGCAACACCTGGTTACCGGTGACATGACAAGCGCCGCGCACTTCCTTCCGTTGGCTGGACAGTCTGCTTTGGCTCATGGCTACAGCGCAGCGTTCAGCACCCTGTTGTGGGTCCTTACCTCAATCACCGTCATCACCGCAGGCGTGGTCTTCCTGTTCCTGGATAGGGGCTCGGTCGACTCTGACGCTGACTTCGATCCTGCGCTCGATCAGGCAGCCTGACCAAGGAGTTCATCATGAAAAATCTGATTTCTACTTCGTCCGGGCTTCGCCGGATTAAACCTGATGCCAAACATCTGCAGTTCGCACTGGGTGCTCTCACAGCTGTGATCCTCAGCGCTTGTGGGGCAAAGCCTGAAGGCGGCGCTGCGCCTGCGCCCGTCAAAGTGAGCGTTGCCAAAGTTCTTGAGCAGCCTGTGAACGAATGGGACGAGGTAACTGCCCGCCTTGAAGCGCCTGAGACCGTCGAGGTACGTCCACGGGTCTCAGGCCAGATTGATGAAGTCGCTTTCACTGAGGGCGGAATGGTGAAGAAGGGGGATCTGCTGTTCCAGATTGACCCTCGCCCTTTCCAGGCCGAAGTACGCCGTCTGGAAGCTCAACTGCAACAGGCGCGCGCCGCGTCTGTTCGAAGTGACAACGAGGCTCAGCGCGGAGAACGTCTGCGGACCAATAACGCCATTTCTGCAGAGCTGGCTGATTCGCGGTCTACCGCTGCGCAAGAGGCAAAGGCAGGTGTTGCAGCCATCCAGGCTCAACTTGATCTGGCGAAACTGAACCTGAGCTTTACCCGCGTCACTTCGCCAATCACAGGCCGAGTGAGTCGGGCGGAAATCACCGCCGGCAACATCGTCACCGCTGATGTCACGCCTCTGACCAGCGTCGTTTCGAACGACAAGGTCTACGCGTACTTCGATGCTGACGAGCGCGTGTTCCTCAAGTACAGCCAGTTGGCTCGCGACGGTAAACGAGGCGCGACCACACCTGTGTACATGGGCTTGTCCAACGAAACCGACAACCCTCATCAGGGGCAGATGAATTTCGTCGACAACCAGGTTGATCCCAAGACAGGGACCATCCGTGGTCGCGCTGTTTTCGACAACAGTAAAGGTGAATACACGCCTGGCCTGTATGCCCGTTTGAAGCTGGTCGGAAGCGGTACGTATTCCGCAGTGTTGATCACCGACGACGCCGTTGGCACAGATCTAGGCAAGAAATTCGTACTGGCGATCGGGCAAGACGGGAAACCAGCATACCGAGCAGTGGAGCTGGGTCCGAAAGTCGAAGGGCTTCGGATCGTTCGTAGCGGCCTGAGCAAGGACGACACCATCATTGTGAAAGGCCTGCAACGCGTGCGTCCAGGCCAGCAAGTCCAGACCGAAACACTGCCCATGGCGAGCGATGAAACTCTGTCCGCTCTTCTCAAACAGCGCCAGGCCCTTGAGGCCAGCAATCTGCCGCAAGTAACGCCCAAACCCGGCGTGAAAGTTGTCAGCGCGCAGCGCTAGTGACGAGGCCACTACCATGAACTTCTCTCAGTTCTTTATTTCGCGCCCCATCTTCGCTGCGGTGCTGTCGCTGCTGATCCTGATCGGTGGCGCCATCTCGCTCTTTCAACTGCCGATCAGTGAGTACCCGGAAGTCGTACCGCCGACGGTGGTTGTGAAGGCCAACTTTCCTGGAGCCAACCCCAAGGTGATCGGGGAAACCGTTGCCGCTCCGTTGGAGCAAGCCATCACCGGCGTGGAGAACATGCTGTACATGTCCTCCCAGGCTACGGCCGACGGCAAGCTCACCCTGACCATCACCTTTGCTCTAGGCACCGATCTGGATAACGCGACGGTTCAAGTACAGAACCGCGTCACGCGAACAGAGCCCAAGCTGCCGGAAGAAGTGACCCGTATCGGCATTACCGTCGACAAGGCATCCCCTGACCTGACGATGGTGGTCCACCTCACATCGCCTGATAAGCGCTATGACATGCTCTACCTGTCCAACTACGCGATCCTGAATGTGAAGGACGAGTTGGCCAAGCTGAACGGCATCGGTGATGTGCAGTTGTTTGGTATGGGGGATTACTCCCTTCGCGTTTGGCTCGATCCCAACAAGGTGGCATCGCGCAACCTGACAGCAATCGATGTCGTCAACGCTATTCGTGAGCAGAACCGTCAAGTCGCCGCCGGCCAACTCGGTGCACCGCCATCCCCTACCGCGACCAGCTTCCAGATGTCGATCAACGCGCAAGGGCGTCTGGTCAGCGAAGAGGAGTTCGAGAACATTGTCGTGCGTGTCGGGAAGAATGGTGAAATCACACGCGTCAAAGACATCGCCAGAGTCGAACTGGGTTCTAACCAATACGCTCTGCGTTCTCTGCTGAACAAGCAGCCCGCTGTGGCTCTGCCGATCTTCCAGCGGCCCGGCTCCAATGCCATCGATATCTCCAATGGCGTGCGGGCAAAAATGGATGAGCTGAAGAAAGCCTTTCCCGAAGGAATGGACTACAGCATCGTTTACGACCCAACCATCTTCGTGCGTGGATCGATCGAAGCGGTAGTGCATACCCTGTTCGAAGCCTTGGCACTCGTTGTTCTGGTAGTGATCGTCTTCCTGCAGACCTGGCGTGCGTCGATCATCCCGCTGGTGGCGGTACCGGTCTCGCTCATCGGCACCTTTGCCGTTATGCACCTGCTGGGGTTCTCGCTCAATGCCTTGTCGCTGTTCGGGCTGGTATTGGCAATCGGTATCGTGGTCGACGACGCCATCGTGGTGGTGGAAAACGTTGAGCGCAATATCGGCTTGGGGCTCACCCCGGTCGAAGCCACGAAGAAGGCTATGAGCGAGGTGACGGGCCCGATCATCGCGACCGCATTGGTGCTGTGTGCGGTGTTCGTGCCAGCTGGCTTCATTTCCGGATTGACCGGGCAGTTCTACAAACAGTTCGCGTTGACCATTGCGATCTCAACCGTGATCTCGGCGTTCAACTCTCTGACTCTTTCTCCTGCATTGTCGGCCGTACTGCTTAAGGCTCACGACGCTCCGAAAGATGGTTTTTCCAAAGTCCTGGACAAGCTATTTGGCGGCTGGCTGTTCAGCCCATTCAACCGTTTCTTTGAAAAGGCCAGTCACGGCTACGTTGGCACGGTTGGACGCGTCATTCGGGGGAGCGGAATCGCACTGTTCCTGTACGCCGGGCTGATCGGACTGACCTACGTTGGCTTCACTCAGACGCCAACAGGATTTGTGCCGGCGCAAGACAAGCAATATCTGATGGCCTTTGCCCAGTTGCCAGACGCGTCGAGTCTGGATCGGACCGAAGACGTCATCCGCCGGATGTCCGATATCGCCATGAAGCAGCCAGGCGTAGAGAGCGCTGTGGCATTCCCCGGCTTGTCTATCAACGGGTTCACCAACAGCCCCAACTCTGGCGTGATTGCCGTGACCTTGAAACCGTTCGAGGAGCGCAGTGATCCGAGCCGCTCAGCCAGCGCGATTGCCGCAGCGCTGAACGGAAAGTTCACGGAGATTCAGGACGCACAAATGGCGATCTTCCCGCCGCCGCCTGTGCAAGGTCTGGGAACGATTGGTGGTTTCCGTCTGCAGATCGAAGACCGCAGCAACCTGGGGTATGACGAGCTGTACAAGCAGACCCAGAACATCATCGCCAAGAGCCACGACATTCCAGCGTTGGCGGGGCTATTCACCAGCTACACCGTGAACGTACCGCAGGTCGATGCCTCGATAGACCGGGAGAAAGCCAAGACTCACGGCGTAGCGGTTTCCGACATCTTCGACACGTTGCAGATCTACATGGGCTCGCTGTACGCCAACGACTTCAACCGGTTTGGTCGTACCTATCAGGTCAACGTTCAGGCTGACCAGCAGTTCCGTCAGGACTCCAGCCAGATCGGTCAGTTGAAGGTGCGCAACAATTTGGGCGATATGGTTCCACTGTCGACCTTCGTGAAGGTGACCGACACAGCAGGTCCCGATCGCGTGATGCATTACAACGGCTTCATCACGGCCGAAATCAACGGCGCACCTGGTCCGGGTTACAGCTCAGGGCAGGCACAAGCTGCGATTGAGAAATTGCTCAAGGATGAATTGCCCAATGGCATGACCTACGAGTGGACGGACCTGACCTATCAGCAAATTCTTTCCGGCGACACGGCGCTGTTGGTGTTCCCGCTCTGCGTTCTGCTGGCTTTCCTGGTTCTGGCCGCATTGTACGAAAGCTGGAGCCTGCCGATGGCCGTGATTCTGATCGTGCCGATGACACTGCTTTCGGCCATCGCCGGGGTGATCATTTCGGGTGGTGACAACAACATCTTTACCCAAATTGGCCTGATCGTGCTGGTAGGTCTGGCGTGCAAAAACGCGATCCTTATCGTCGAGTTCGCTAAGGACAAGCAAGAAGAAGGTATGTCGCCACTCGATGCGGTGTTGGAGGCTTGCCGTCTGCGTTTGCGCCCAATCTTGATGACCTCGATCGCCTTCATCATGGGTGTGGTGCCGCTTGTAATCTCCAGTGGTCCGGGTGCCGAAATGCGTCATGCCATGGGCGTCGCAGTGTTCTCGGGAATGCTCGGGGTCACCTTCTTCGGGCTGCTGCTGACACCTGTTTTCTATGTGCTGATTCGAAACTACGTCGAGCGTAAAGAGGCACGCAAAGCCGGCCGCGCTCTCAAGTTGGAGGCACAGCAATGAACGCCCTAATGAAGTTGTTCCTGCCTAACCTCCTGGTTTTGGCATTGGCGGCCTGCGCGGTCGGCCCGGATTACAAAACTCCGGATACTGCGCCGGCCAATATTCAGGCCGCTTCGCAGTCCCAGTACGATCGTAACCGTACCGAGACGCTCTGGTGGCAGCAGTTTGAAGATCCGCCCCTTAACAAGCTGGTGGCTGAATCGCTGCAAGGCAACCGGGAGCTGCGGGTCGCTTTTGCCAGACTAAAAGCTGCACGCGCCATCCGGGATGACGTCAGCAACGACGCGATGCCAGTCGTGACTAGTCGTGCGAGCAGTGAGATCGGTCGCGCGCAAGTTCCTGGCCAAGCGGATCATCGTGTCAACCAGGAACGCTACGACCTGGGCTTGGACATGGCGTGGGAAATCGATCTTTTCGGTCGTATCCAGCGCGAACTCGAAGCCAGCGACGCCGATTCGCAAGTGGCCGAGGCCAATCTTTACCAACTGCAAGTCACGATGATTGCAGAACTGGTCGATGCCTATGGTCAGCTTCGGGGTGCGCAGCTTCGAGAAGACATCGCCAGGGCGAACCTCAAAAATCAGCAGGAGTCGCGAGGCGTAACCGTTCAACTGCGTGACGCCGGTGTCGGCAATGAGCTTGACGTAGTCCGCTCGGACGCGCGACTGGCCGCAGTGGAAGCGTCGCTTCCTCAGTTGCAGGCGGAGCAAGCGCGTCAGCGCAATCGGATTGCCACGTTGCTGGGCGAACGGCCTGACGCGCTGGCTGTTGACCTAAGCCCCGCCAATCTACACGCGATCTCCAAAGCACTTCCCATTGGTGATCCTACCAAGTTGCTTAAGAACCGTCCTGATGTCGTCAGCGCTGAACGTCAGTTAGCCGCTCAAACCGCTCGTATCGGCGTCGCAACGGCTGATTTATTTCCTCGCGTAAGCCTCAGCGGATTCCTTGGCTTCACCGCTGCGCGAGGGTCACAACTCGGCGCGGGCGCGGCTCAAGCATGGGGACTGGGACCAAGTATTACGTGGGCAGCATTTGACTTGGGCAGCGTGAGAGCACGTATCCGCGGTAGGAATGCTGATGCTGAAGGCGCCTTGGCGAATTATGAGCAGCAAGTCCTGCTGGCTCTGGAAGAGACCGAGAACGCGTTCAGCGACTACGACAAGCGTCAGCAACGGTTGATCTCGCTGGTTCGGCAGAGCGAATCAAGCCGGGCGGCCGCCAACCTGGCAGGCATCCAGTATCGAGAAGGGACTGTGGACTTCCTGATTTTGCTGGACGCCGAGCGTGAGCGCCTCGCCGCAGAGGACTCTCAAGCCCAGGCGGAGGTAGACCTCTATCGCGGATTGGTCGCGATTTATAAAGCGCTTGGTGGCGGCTGGCAACCGCAGGCTTGAGACGAGGGACTCGTTGCTCGTACGCGTCTTTGATGTCGCGTACGGGCAACTCGTCGCGAAGGCGCCCCACATGAATAGAAACGACCTACGCAAGATCGACCTGAAGCTACTGCTCGTTTTTGAAATGCTCATGATCGAGCGCAGCTCCACCAAGGCGGCTAAAAAGCTATTCATAACCCAATCAGCCGTGAGTTCTGCGCTTGCGAGGTTACGCATCCTGTACGGCGATCCACTGTTCACGATGGAAGACCGCAAAATGGTCCCCACCCCAAGGGCACTGGAGATTGCCGCCTTGCTGGCCCCAGCACTGAATTCCATAGCCAATGCCGTCAAGAAACCCAAAGCCTTAGGGAAGGAGGCAACGTCCGATGTTTATTACGATGAGGGTCGCAAGAAACTGACCTTGTCAAACATGAACCAGGAACTGGTCGATTTGCCTTTAGCAACGCTGACAGGCGCCGGAGAAAAATTGCACTGTTATTCGTCCATATACACGCCTCACAGTATGAGGGTTAGCCTTATCACGGCGTACGTCCATGAGTTCGGGCTACCTCTCGAAATCACAATGAAGATTGCTGGACACATTTCTGTCGTTATGAATTTGTATTATGTGAGGATCGGCAGCGTTGAACTTCAGCGTCGTTTTTCTGAGGGTGAGAAACGTGCACTCCAGAACCAAGCGTTAATCGCACAGAGCATGATCGAACAGGGTCGAATAGATAAGGTTAAAGGTCAGCTAGTTGCGAATAACCAAGAAGCGCTTGAACTAATCTATAGGGAAAAATCTCCCGGCAGCTACTTGTTTCGAGATTACGGATTTTGTCCATATGCTGGAGCTAGGTGTAGTGATGGAGGGTCGTTCGGCAAAGGCGATATCTGGCTACCGGTCCCAGGCGGTTACTTAGGCAGTCAAAACTGTCTAAGGTGTCGCCACTTCGTAACTGGGCCAGCATTCATAGGAGGACTTCTTGCTTTAGGCAACGAGATATCATTGGAGGTAAACCTTCAGTTCGAGAAATATGACGAACTTCAAACTAAAGCTGAAGAGCTTAGGATGGAAATCGACGAACGTGATGAGCACGAGTATGAATTAAGCAAATCAGGTGACGTCTTTGAAGGTAGAGGACTCGGCCTAGAACTTAAGCATCGTAAACTCTTGGCGGAGGCTGAGAGCGCAGCCAAAAAACTTGATGTCCTGATGTGCGATTTACAGGCCAGCGCTAGCCTGATTAAACAAATCGAGCAAGTGACTCTCACGAAATCTGAACCAAAGCTTCAGGAGTCGCTTATGCTTATTGTGCAAGAGGGTCACGAACTCAAGCTAGCAATGGAGGAAACCACTCATTTCCACCAACTAAGTGAGGTATGCGAAAATGCTGAGATTTATGAATGCGCCTCAGCGAACTCTGCCCTCGCCGCAAGATCACAGCTACTGGACAAGATGTTGGAAAACAATAAATCCACGCAAAGAATGTTCAGATTAGACCAAAATCAGCAACTTTTAGTCGGTAATCAGATCGCAAGATTGTTGATATCGAGGCTCAGAACTTGGGACCGTATTGATTTGTTAATATGCGGCAAAATTAGGCTAACCGAACTGGTTGGACTCGAGACTATTTCATTAACTGAAATTAGTGAAGTTTTTAGAACTGAAGAAAAAACCCTACCTCAGGTCTAATATGATGACACCACATGAAACACTGGAGAGCCTGAAGCAAAACTGCAGCTTAAAAAAACAACGCACCCTAGATGCTATATATGAAGTTTGCAATGAGCTGCTATCTAAGGAGGAGAAAGACTTCTCATTTTCACGTATTGCGCGGCTCGGAATCGACCGAGGGGTCCCAAATGCTCAAAGCATGCGAAATAGCTCTGGGCAAGCATATCGAGTACTGATATCTGCATTTAAAGAGGCAGCGGCTCCAGCCCGTCGTAACCCAGCCCCGTCAGATTGGCTGGATGCAATAAAAGATGTAAAAGTTAAATTTCTAGCGCGCGCCATGGAGGCAGAAAATTACCGGCTTCGAGGTCTCTTAAAAGAAATAACTCCTCCCAATCTTGAAATTCGCGTTGATGATCGACCCCGTTTTCAGCCCAAAATAAGTTAACAGAGGTAGAACGCAGGGCTCTTCTGTATTTAATATCGGAAGAATTCAGATTACAATGGGGATTCACATTGGGCAAGCACGGCGATTTGATTGACAAAACAGGATCAAAAATCTTTCGCCCAGGAACACTTGACGCAATGGAGAAAGCTCTCAAGGTAATGTGACAAAATTTAGAATCGAAAATAGGCGAAAAATGGGTACTAATCTAATCACTGAAGCTGGCTATCGATCCTTAAAAGATGAATTGGATTGGCTTTGGCGTGAAGAGCGTCCGGAGATCACTCGAAAGGTTTCTTGGGCGGCGTCTTTGGGCGACCGAAGTGAAAATGCAGATTATCAATACAACAAAAAAAGATTGAGAGAAATAGACCGCCGTGTAAGATACCTCCGAAAGCGAATTGAAGATCTTCGTGTAGTTCCGTACTCGCCGTCTCAGGAAAATAAGATTTACTTTGGCGCCTGGGTAACTATTGCGAATGAGGAAGATGAGAGCAAGAAATTTCGGATTGTAGGCGCCGATGAGATTTACCATCGAAAAGATTTTATCTCTATTGACTCCCCGATGGCACGTGCGTGCATTGGCAAGATTGTAGGGGATGTGATTGTGGTAAGCACTCCAACTGGCAATGCTTATTGGGATGTTTTAGACATTCAGTACAGTGCGGTGGAAGGCGCACCACGTTTCTTAAGACCCTGAAGCGCCTCGAAACCGTTCGGTGCTCGTTGAAATGAGCCTGCGGTGATGAGCGTTATAAATAGTACAACCAATAGTACAGTACTATTATTAAAGTTCACAAATATCAATGAGTTAGTAGAATTAGTATGGATGATTGGGGCACTACTTTCCAATCGGCGTTTTCACTGCGGTCGCCGAGGGACGCCGCCCAGGCCACCTTCTGCGTGATCTCCGGGCGATACACCCGCCACAGATGGTCCAACTCCGCCTTCAAGGCAGTGTGGCCTTCTCTGGTAATGATGTTCGTCGCCATGGCCGGGCCTCTCGTGGGAAAGGCGCTAGCTTACGGCGCTCCTGGCGCCCCAGCAAATGCGCGGGGCGCCAGGCAGCGATCACTCTGCGGCGCGCTGGTTGTGGCTGGCGACGAACTGGCGGAAACGCTCGGTCGGCAAGCCTTCGAACAATTCATCCGGCGTGCCCTGGGCATCAATCAGGCCCTGGGCCATGAACACCACCCGATTCGACACGTGCCGAGCGAAGCCCATTTCATGGGTCACGACCAGCATCGTGCGGCCCTCTTCCGCCAGCGAGCGCATGACCCGTAACACCTCGCCCACCAGTTCAGGATCCAGCGCCGAAGTCGGCTCGTCAAACAGCATCACCTGCGGGTTCATCGCCAGCGCGCGGGCGATCGCCACCCGTTGCTGCTGACCGCCCGACAGGTGCGCCGGGTAATAATCGCGGCGATCGTACAGGCCGACCTTGTGCAGCAGTTGTTCGGCTTCTTCGACGCACTCGGCGCGGGAGCGTTTGAGCACACGCATCGGGCCTTCGATGATGTTCTGCATCACGGTCATGTGCGACCACAGGTTGAAGCTCTGAAAGACCATGCCCAGTTTGCTGCGCATCGCCTCGACCTGCTTGGTGTTGCTGGGCATCAGTCGCCCACTGCCGTTCTGCTTCATCTCGATAACTTCACCGCCCAGCACGATCCGGCCTTCGTCAGGAGATTCCAGCAGGTTGATGCAGCGCAGGAAGGTGCTCTTGCCCGAGCCGCTGGCCCCCAGAATGGAAATCACGTCGCCGCGATGGGCGTCCAGCGAAATCCCCTTGAGCACCTGAACCGAGCCGAACGATTTGCAGATGTTGGTGACCGACAGCGCGGTCTCGATGGTTGAATTCATGACGGGCTCCGCAGTGTTCAAAGGGATGGAGGCGTTTCAGCGGCCGGGGTGGCCACCGGCTGTACAGGGCGTTCGCGCAGGTGCGGCGAGAGTTGGTACTCGATCCACGACATGAAGCGAACGATGAGGAAGTTCAGCACCAGATAAATCACCGCCGCGCAGAGGAACACTTCCATCGTGCGGTAGGTGCGCTGAATGATTTGCTGCGCGACGCCGGTCACGTCCCACACCGTCACCAGGCTGGCAATGGCCGTGGATTTGACCATCAACACCGCTTCGGTCGAATAGGCCGGCAAGGCCTGACGCAAGGTGACCGGACCAATCACCCGGTACAGCAAGGTCCAGCGGCTCATGCCCACGGCCTTGCCCGCTTCGATCTGGCCCTGAGGCACGGCGAGCAGTCCGCCGCGCAAGATTTCAGCGGTGTAACCCGCCGTGCACATCGCCAGCGAGACCACCGCGCAACCATAGGGCGAGCGCAGGATTTCCCACATGAAGCTGCTGCGGATGGCCGAGAACTGGCCCAGGCCGTAATAGATGAGGAACATCTGGATCAGCAGCGGCGTGCCGCGAAACAGCCAGATGTAAAAGCGTGCCGGGTAGCTCAGAAATGGCCAGCGGCTGACGCGCAACGAGACCACGCCCACGGCGAGCAACAGGCCGATGGACAGGCTGGCGAAGAACAGGCTCAGGGTGGTGGGCAACGCCGCCAGCAGCTTGAGCATCGTGTCACTGAGAAAGGCAAAATCGATCATCGTGGTTCCCCTCTCAGGCGTTCGGGTTGCGGCGCTGGGTGCGCTGCACGCGGTTTTCGGCAATGTTGAACAGGCGTCCTGACAGCCCGGTGAGGATCAGGTAACACGCGCCGCCGACGATGTAGAACGTGAAGTATTGGCGCGTGGAACCGGCTGCCACCTGACTGGCGCGCATCAGTTCGACGAGGCCGATCACCGAAATCAGCGCCGAATCCTTGAGGGTCATCTGCCAGACGTTGCCCAGCCCCGGCAGCGCGTAACGCCACACTTGCGGGATCAGCACGCGACGGATGCGCATGCCCTTGGTCATGCCGATGGCCAGCGCGGCTTCAAGTTCGCCCTTCACAATGGCGAGGTAGGCGCCCCGGTAGACTTCCGCCTGATAGGAGCCGGAGATCAGCCCGACCGCCAGCGCGCCGACCAGAAACGGTGGCGTGTCGACGAACCCTTCGCCGCCGAACCAATGGTTGACGGCCCCCATCACGGTGGCGCCGCCGAAGTAGAACAGGTAGATGACCAGCAATTCGGGAATCCCGCGAAACAGGATCGAATAAGCGTCGCCGAGGTAACGCAACGAGCGACGGCGCGAGAGCTTGGCCGCCGCAACGGCACTCCCGGCCACCGCCCCCACCAGCAACGCCGCCAATGTCAGCACCACCGTCATGCCTGCGGCCTTGAGCAAGGCCGCGCCCCACCCGCCGTTACCGAAGCTGAGCAGCTGTAAGAGATCCATAGCGTCATTCCCGCCGCAAACAGTTCAAGGTCCGGTGTCTGGCGACACCCCCAACTCATACATACTTGTCTTTACAAGCATATGCAATTTGATTGCCAGATCGTTTGGGGTCGTTGCCGATCGGGCTGCGACCCCTCTGTTCAGGCGTTTGAAGGGGGATAAGGTTCCATGACAGGGTATGTGGGTATTTTCTTCCGGCTGCGTAGGACGCATCGGTTTGGGGCGGTGGGAAACATCTGGCGCCATTGAAGTGCGTCGGGGTGTAACAGGTGGGTTGGCCCATCACCCCTCCCCCAACACCCCCAAAAAACTCTGCACATTCGCTCGCTTGCGTTTCTCGGTCGGCACAAACGCGCAGTACGGGTGCCCCAGCGGCAGAGAACGCGCAGACAACACGATCAACCGCCCCGCCGCCAGATCAGGCTGGGCGATGAGCTTTTGCCCCAGCGCAATCCCGCACCCGAGCTTTGCCAAGGTGATCGACAGGCTCGACAGCCCGGAGCGTCGGCCCAGTGCCGGGTCCGGCGATGGCTGCCCGACTTCACTCGCGTACCAGTCGCTCCACGTCGGATGTGAGGCGTAATTCGGCCCCCATTGCGTGTGAATGAACAGGCTTTCGTGAATGCGCGTGAGGTCGAATTCGCTGTTGCCGTGGCGATACCACCATTCCGGCGCGCACAGTGGCACGACGTGATCGTGTACCAGCGGAATCGCTTCGAGGCCAGGGTAGTGATAGTCGCCATAGCTGACACGGATATCGACATCGTGCCGGGCCAGGTCCACGGGATCGTCTTCGACCCGCACGTCCACCGACAACTGGGGGTAGCCTTCGAGCAAGGCCGCGAGCTTCGGCGCCAGCCACACTTCGGCCAGGGAGAACGGCACGCTGACGATCAATCGTGTGCGCATTTCCCCTTCCAGAAGGCGAACGGTCATGGCGGCGATGTCATCCAGCGCCCGTGAGGTCTGCGGGAAAATGGCCAGCCCGGCGTCGGTCAGCGACAAGCGATTGCCGCTGCGCACGAAGAGCTTCTTGCCGAAGTATTCCTCCAGATGGCGCACCTGTTGGCTCACCGCTGCGGCGGAAACCCCGAGCTCCTTCCCGGCCGCGACGAAGCTCGCCAACCGCGCCGCCACTTCGAAGGTGCGCACGGCATTCAAGGGTGGCAATCGTTTCATGTGCGTCTTCCCCAAGTTTTTCTAGGGGGAGGCTAACAATTTTTGCCGTTGTTGCGAAGATTTCCCCACGTTAGCTTTAGGCCATACCTCAGCGGCCTTGCGTGAACAGGCCGCCCTTCAACAAGGAGTGCCGACATGAACACTGTCATCAATCTTCAGCGCTACCCGCTCGACCGCGTCGGCAGCGAGGAATGGAACGCACTGGTCGACAAGGCCCGCGCCGAACTGGCCCGCAACGGCATGTTCAGCCTTGAAGGCTTCATTCAGGACGAACACGTCGGACTGGCCGCACGGCAGATTCAACCGACCATGGACGCCGAATCCCACACGCACAAACGCTCGCACAACATCTACTTCAAGCCGGAAATCCCGGAATTGCCCGCCGATCACCCGGCCTTGAAAAAGGTCGAGACGGTCAGCCATACCTTGTGCGGCGATCAGCTCGCCAGCACGGTCGTCACCGAGGTTTACGAATACCCGCCGCTGGTGGCATTCCTCAGCGCGGTGATGGAAAAACCGGCGCTGTACGTCATGGCCGACCCTCTGGCGCGGGTCAATGTGATGAGCTATCGCGAAGGCGAAACCCTGAACTGGCACTTCGACCGTTCGGAGTTCACCACCACGCTGATGCTCCAGGCGCCTGAAGCCGGCGGCGAGTTCGAATACCGCACCGACCTGCGCACGGCGGACGATCCCAATTACGACGGCGTGGCCGACTTGTTGCGTGGAAACGACCCCGAGGTGCAGAAACTGCGTCTCAGCGCTGGCACTCTCAATGTGTTTCGTGGGAAAAATACCGCGCACCGGGTGACGCCGGTACAGGGTCAACGCGAACGGATGGTCGCGGTGTTCTCGTACTACGAAAAGCCTGGCGTGATGTTCAGCGCCGAAGAGCAGATCGGTTTTTATGGGCGTGCGGCCCAGCCAAACACCGAAACCACAGCAGCATAATAAAAACAGACGATTCGCGGCTTTTGATCTAGCTTGACCCTGCCAGTCCTTTCAACCAGATGGGGAAACACATGGGCCACACCTATAACGTCACTAAAAAAATCCTCGCGTGTGCAGCACTGGGCGGCAGCCTGGTTTTCGGCGGAGCGGCTTCCGCCAAGGAATGGACTTCGGTTCGCGTTGCGACCGAGGGCGCCTATGAGCCTTGGAACATCACCCTGCCCAGCGGTGAGATTTCCGGTTTCGAGCCTGAGTTGCTGAAAGACGTCTGCGCCCGCATCAAGCTCGAATGCAAACTGCAAGCGCAAAACTGGGACGGCATGATCGCCGGCCTTAACGCGGGCAAATTCGACGTGCTGATGGACGCCATCGTCATCACCCCCGAGCGTCAGAACGAGATCGCGTTCTCCATCCCTTACGCCAACACTCAGGCCGTGTTCGTCAGCGCCGATCCGAAGATCATCGCCAGCATGCCGAGCAACGAAGTGCTCAAACTGAGCGGCGACCCAACGAAAGACAAAGCCGCCATCGACAAGATGAAAGTGATGCTCAAGGGCAAGACCCTCGGCATCCAGACGGGCACGGCGTACACCAAATTCGTCGAAGACAACTTCACCGGCGTGGCGGACATCCGCACCTACGCCAAGTCCGCCGAGCACCTGCTCGATCTGAACGCCGGTCGCATCGACTTCGCGTTCGACGACGTGACCTTCTTCACCTCCGCCCTCGACACGCCTGATAACGCCGCCGTGAAAATGATCGGCCCGAAAATCGGCGGTGACATCTGGGGCCCGGGCGAAGCGTTGGGCTTCCGCAAGGCGGATAACGACCTGCGCGAGAAGTTCGACGGTGCGCTGAAAGAAGCGCTGGCCGACGGCACCGTAAAACGCCTGTCCGAGAAGTGGTTCAAGGCTGACATTCGTCCTTGAGGCTTCGCAGGACCGGCAGCGCAAGATGCCGGTCCGGTGAAAAAGCTGTGGGAGCGAATTCATTCTGGGCGGCATACCGACGAATGATGGATCAGGCAACAGGGATGTACCGACTGTACGGCCCTCTTCGCGAATAAATTCGCTCCCACAGCTGAACCCGTGCCAGACCCCAAGCTTCGGGGCGGCGCTGGACTTCTGTGGGAGCGAATTCATTCGCGAAAGGTAGGTCAGGCGACAGGGATGTATCGGCTTTACGGCCCCTTCGCGAATGACTTCGCTCCCACAATTTGAACCCGTGTCAGACCCCAAGCTTCGCGGCGGCGCTGGACTTCTGTGGGAGCGAATTCATTCGCGAAAGGCAGGTCAGGCGACAGGGATGTATCGGCTTTACGGCCCCTTTTGGCGAATGAATTCACTCCCCCCGCTGAATTATTTCGTGTCCTCATGTATCTGATCGGTTAGAGCGGTGCCACCACTACGATGGCATCTGCAGGCTAGACCGATTCCGCAACTGAGTGACCCGTATGAAATTAGGCAAGAAAAAAGTCAAACCGATTGGGCTGCAGGACATCACGATTGTCGACGACGCGAAAATGCGTAAGGCGATCACCGCAGCCGCCCTCGGTAACGCCATGGAATGGTTCGACTTCGGCGTGTACGGCTTCGTCGCCTACGTGCTCGGCAAAGTGTTTTTCCCCGGCGCCTCCCCTGGCGTGCAAATGGTTGCCGCGTTGGCGACCTTCTCGGTGCCCTTCCTGATTCGTCCACTGGGTGGCCTGTTTTTCGGCGCGTTGGGTGACAAATACGGCCGACAGAAAGTCCTTGCCGCGACCATCGTCATCATGTCGCTCAGCACCACGGCCATCGGCCTGATCCCCTCCTACGCCTCCATCGGCATCTGGGCGCCGATCCTGCTGTTGCTGGCGAAAATGGCCCAGGGCTTCTCGGTCGGTGGTGAATACACCGGCGCGTCGATCTTCGTTGCCGAGTACGCCCCGGACCGCAAACGCGGCTTCCTCGGCAGCTGGCTGGACTTCGGTTCCATCGCCGGTTTCGTGCTGGGCGCGGGTATTGTAGTGATGATTTCCGCCGTGATCGGCGAAGACAAATTCCAGGAATGGGGCTGGCGCCTGCCGTTCTTCCTCGCCCTGCCGCTGGGCATGCTCGGCCTGTACCTGCGAAACGCCCTCGAAGAAACCCCGGCGTTCCAGCAGCACGTGGAGAAGCTCGAACAGGGTGATCGCGAGGGGCTGTCCCACGGCCCGAAAGTCTCGTTCAAGGAAGTCGCCGTCCAGCACTGGCGCAGCCTGTTGACCTGCATCGGCATCGTGGTCGCGACCAACGTTACGTACTACATGCTACTGACGTACATGCCGAGCTACCTGTCCCACAACCTGCACTACAGCGAAAACCGTGGCGTGCTGATCATCATCGCGATCATGGTCGGCATGCTGTTCGTGCAGCCCCTGATCGGTTTCATCAGCGACAAAATCGGCCGCAAGCCCTTTATCATCGTCGGCAGCATCGCGCTGTTCATCCTGGCGATTCCAGCGTTCATGTTGATCATCAGCGGCAAGATCGGCCTCATCTTCGCCGGATTACTGATCCTTGCTGTGGTGCTCAACTTCTTCATCGGCGTGATGGCGTCCACCCTTCCCGCGATGTTCCCCACGCACATCCGTTACAGCGCGCTGGCCAGTGCGTTCAACGTCTCGGTGCTGATCGCGGGCGTCACCCCCACCCTCGCCGCCTGGCTGGTGGAAACCACCAACAACCTGTACATGCCGGCGTACTACCTGATGGTGGTCGCGGTGATCGGTCTGGTGACCGGCCTGACCATGAAAGAAACCGCCAACAAACCCCTGCGCGGCGCAGCCCCGGCGGCCTCCAACCTTGAAGAAGCCAAAGAGCTGCTGGAGGACTACCACGACAACATCGAACAGAAGATCGAAGACCTCGATCAGCAGATCGCGGAGCTGGAAGCCAAGCGTAAAGAGCTGGTGCAGCAGCATCCGCGGATCAACGAGTAAAGTCCCTCCGCTAGCCCACGACCCCCTCGCGTGCCAGCCGCGCGAGGGTTGGGTCATCCAACTCCAGCGTCCGGCGTAACACATCGTGGGTGTCTCGTGCGAAACCAGGCGGGGCGCGTCGATAACTCGCCGGTGTGGCCGAAAGCTTCGCCGGAAAGCCGATCACTGTCACCTCGGAACCGTCATCGCGACGCATCGTGTGCAACATGTCGCGGGCCTGGACGTGCGGGTCGGCGAGCGCCTGAGCCACGCTGTTGATCGGCCCACCCGGCACCCCGCTCTGGGCCATCCGAGCCAACAGTTCAGCCGCAGGCCACGTCGCGATGCTGTGGGCCAACTGCAGTTCCAGCTCCTTGCGATGCTGACTGCGCCCGGCGTTGTTGCGGTAACGGGGGTCTTCCCCCAGATCGGGGCGTTCGAGTAGCTGGCACAACGCCTGAAATTGCCCGTCGCCCCCGCATGCGACCAGGATGTAATCGTCAGCGGCGGCAAAGTCGCGATACGGCACGACGTTGGGATGAGCGTTGCCCAATCGACCGGGTACTTGCCCACCGACCAGGTAATTCATGCCCTGATTCGCCAGCAACGACACTTGGCAATCGAGCAATGCACAATCGATCGCTTGACCCTCCCCGGTTCGTGTTCGGTGATGCACCGCGGCCAAAATCGAGACCGTCGCGTACAGACCGCAAAACAGATCGCTGGCCGGTATGCCGACTTTCAAGGGGCCCGCGCCGGGCTCGTCATCGCGACGACCAATCACGCTCATCAGCCCGCTCATGCCCTGCACCAGAAAGTCATAGCCGCCCCGAGGGGCATACGGTCCGGTCTGACCGAACCCGGTGATGGAACAGTAAATCAACCGGGGGTTGAGCACCTTGAGGCTCTGATAATCCAGGCCGTACCGGGCGAGCGTGCCGACCTTGAAGTTTTCGATGACGATATCGGCCTTGGCGGCCAGATCGCGAAGGATCTGCGCGCCTTCAGGCTGCGCGAAATCCACGGCGATGGCCTGCTTGTTTCGATTGGTGCAGAAGTAATAAGCGGCATCCCACGGCTTGTCGCCACTTTCCAGGAAGGGCGGGCCCCAGCCACGGGTGTCGTCGCCCCGAGCGGGGTTTTCCACCTTAATCACCTCGGCGCCCAGGTCGCCGAGGATTTGCGTGGTCCACGGACCCGCCAACACGCGGGACAGATCGAGTACCCGCAAACCATCAAGGGCACCCGGTGCAAACAGCGAAGCATCAGTCATCATGTTTTCCTTGAAAAGTTCAGCGCAGGCGTTGGCCTTTGGTTTCCGGCATGCGCCAGAACGCGACGAGGCTGACCAGTGCAGCCGCCGAGACATAAAACAGGAACCAGTCGCCATGCCCTACGCTTTGCAGCCAAGTCATCAAATAGGGGGTGGTGCCGCCGAAAATCGCCACCACCAGGTTGTACGGCAGCCCAATCCCCAAGGCACGGACATCGGTGCTGAACAGCTCGGCTTTCACTGCCGGGGCAATCGCGGAGTACAGGCCGTAGAACAGCAACCCGAACAGCTCCACGGCGAGAATCGTGACGAACGACGCGTTGATCATCGACACCACCGGGTACAGCAACAGCAGGTAGCCGAGGGCAAACAGGATCAATTGCGGTCGTCTGCCGATCCGGTCGGAAAGGAGCCCGAACAGCGGCTGCGACAGCATGAAGATCGCCAGTGCCAGGGTGCTGGCGGCGTAGGCCACCGTCGGCGCCGCGCCCGAGGTGCGGATGGCATGCACCGGGATGTAGCTGACGAACAGGTAGAACGCGAACGCCCCCAGCAGGCTGATGCCGACCATGCGCCGAAGGGCCTGCGGGTGTTCACGCCACAGCGTACGCAGTGGGTGACGCACCACGTGTCCCTGTTTTTTCTGTTGTTGGAAAGCCTCTGGCTCCGCGACTGAGCGACGCAACCAGAGCCCGACGAAGCTGCCAAGGGAACCGATCAGAAACGGGATGCGCCAGCCGTAATCAATCATCTGCTCCTTGCTCAATACCGACGTCAGGAACCAGGCCAATGCCGAAGCGAACAACAGCCCCAACGCGATACTGAAAAACATGAAGCCCGAATAAAAACCCCGTCGGGCCGCCGGTGCGGATTCAGCGAGAAAGGTCGCCGCAGCGCCATATTCCCCGCCCACCGAGACCCCCTGCACCATGCGCGCCAGCACCATCAGAATCGGCGCCGCGATGCCGATGCTCGCGTAGGTGGGCAGCAGTCCAATCAGCAATGACGGCAGCGCCATCATCAAAATCGTCAGCGTAAGTGCCGCACGACGCCCGACCCGATCGTTGAACAGGCCGATCAGCAACCCGCCGACCGGACGCATGCCAAAGCCCACCGCGAACACCCCGAACGTGGCCAGCAACGCCGCTGTTTCATTGTCGGAAGGAAAAAACTGTGGGCCGAAATACAGCGCGAAGGCGGTGTAGATCGACCAGTCGAACCACTCGATGGTGTTGCCGATGCTGCCCGCGACGATGGGTCGCCAGGCGGTCGCCACGGTCAACGGAGCGTCGGTATCGCCCGTCGCGTTCAACACGGTGGATGCGTCATGTGCCATGTGATGAGCCTCAATTGTGATTGTTATCAGGCGTCTTTCATAAAGCGGATGCAGCGGCGCACCGAGATCGTCAGCCGGTCCCGGTCAGTGCGCGCATGAAGTCGAGCATCGGCAGGTCGCTGTCGAGCAGGCGCTGCCCCAAACGCTGTTGCCAATAGCGCTCGCTGCCGAATTGCAGGCGCCAGTCATGCAGGCGTCGCGTGTACAGTTGCAGGTCGTACTCTTCGGTGATGCCGATGGCGCCGTGGACCATGTGACCGATCCCGCCAAGGGTCACCACCGCCTGGCTCGCCCGCGCCTTGGCCAGCGCCGCCAGGTCAGGATCGACCGCCAACCCGCTGCCCCGCAGAGCCAACTGCACGGCCATCCGCGCGGCATACACTTCCTCGGCCAGCACCGACAGCTGCTGTTGAACGGCCTGGAATCGCCCGATGGGCTTGCCGAATTGAGTGCGTTCAGCGGCGTACGCCAAGGACAGTTTCAGGACACGGCTGGCCGCACCGGCGATCAACGCAGCAAAGATCACGGCACCCATGGCCTCCCAGTCATGCCCGCCTCCCAGCTTCCGGGCGT
Source organism: Pseudomonas salicis (assembly GCF_057128705.1). Lineage (NCBI taxonomy): Bacteria > Pseudomonadati > Pseudomonadota > Gammaproteobacteria > Pseudomonadales > Pseudomonadaceae > Pseudomonas > Pseudomonas salicis. The sequence continues at coordinate 214,275 of NZ_JBSKHU010000001.1, read as the reverse complement.
CGGTCGGGAATGAGGTCCACAGCAGGTCGACGCTGAGCCCCGAGCCGGAGCGCTCGGCATCCGTGATCGGCAACACCCATGCGCCATCGTCCAGCAGCACCAGCGCCGATTCCGCCGTGTCACCGAAGGCGACATTGGGACAGCTGACGGATTGCCCTTGGCGATACCCTCGGGCCAATGCAATGCCGCCCATTGGCAGGTCATGCCCTTCCTCGGCCAAGGCCGCCCGCACCCACATCGTGGTGGGCAGGGGCAACGGCAAGGCACACTGGCCGCAGGTCTGCAGGACTTCGGCGACGGTTTCCAGCCCGGCACCCGCGCCGCCCTGGGATTCAGCGACCATCAAGTCGGCAAAGCCGCTGTCGAGCACCGCTTGCCAACCGGTTTCAGTGCCCTGCCCCTGCTCGATGCCTCGTACCCGCTGGCCGTCGAACGTTGCCTCCAGCCACTCGCCGAAGGTATCGGTGATAAAACGATCGATACTCATGTCAAGCTCCTAACGCAAATCCAGGCCGCGCGCGATCACGCCGCGCAAGATTTCCCGAGTGCCGCCGCGCAGTGAAAACGCGGGAGCCACCTGGCATAAATAATCCAGCGTGCGCCTGAGCAACGCGGGTGGGGGTTGGGTGTCGGCACCGATGGCGTCGGCAATCAACAGCGGCACCGACTGTTCGAAGCTGGTGCCTAAGTCCTTGACCAGCGCGGCCTCGATCACCGGGCTATGCCCCGCCGCGAGACGCCCGGTGACCGCCAGAGACAAACCCCGCAGGGTCGTGAGTTCGGCGACAAAACGCCCCAATAAAACCGCGTCTTCTCGCCTGCCCCGCTCCCGCAGCCAGGCCAGCCACGCGTCCAGCAACACCAGACTGGAATACAGCCGCTCCGGCCCGCTGCGCTCGAATGCGAGTTCCGCCGTCACTTGCTCCCAACCCTGCCCTTCGGCCCCGATCAACGCGTCGGCCGACAGATGTACATCGTTGAAGAACACTTCGGCGAAGTGCGAACTGCCCGTGAGGTCACGAATCGGTCGGATATCGATGCCGGGCAACGTCAGGTCAATGATCACTTGGGACAAACCCCGATGGCGATCCTCAGGCGTTCCAGAGGTGCGCACCAGGGCGATCATGAAATCGCTGTGCTGGGCGTAGGTGGTCCAGATCTTCTGGCCGCTGAGCCGCCAACCCTCGCCATCCGGCTGGGCACGGCTGCGCACGCTGGCGAGGTCGGACCCGGCCCCAGGCTCGCTCATCCCGATACAGAAGAACGCCTGTCCCTGGCAGATGCGCGGCAGGTAAAACGCTTTCTGCGCCTCGGTCCCGTAGCGCACGATCAACGGTCCGCTCTGGCGGTCGGCGATCCAATGGGCGGCGACCGGCGCACCCGCGCACAACAATTCTTCGACCACGACGAAGCGCGCGAAGGCATCCAGTTCGGCACCGCCGTAGGCGATGGGCAGCGTCAGCCCCACCCAGCCTCGGGCGGCCAGTGCGCGACTGAAATCGGCATCGAAGCCCTGCCACGTGCGAGCGCGCTGATCGGTCGGGTACGCCGCCATGCGGTCCAGCAAAAAACGCCGCACGTCTTGCCGCAGCGGCTCGTGAACGGAAGGTTCGGCGCAATAATCCAAAGGTTCGAGCATCGCTGATTCCTCAGTCCGGGCGACCGGCTAGCAGGCGCTTGACCGAATACTCCATCACCACCACGGCATGCTGGTTGATCACCGTGACCTGCTGCGTGACCACTGCCCGTTGTAATTTGGACGTCGGGCGAATATCAGTGATCTCCACTACGGCATGCACGCTGTCGCCTACCAGCACCGGTGCCTTGATCACCTGCTGGACTTCCAGCAGGGCCAGGCCGACGTTCTGCAACAGCGTCTGCATGAGAATGCCTTCGATCAGGCTGTAGGTGAGCGCAGAAGGAACCGGCCGCCCGCCTTTGATGGCGCCAGGGTATTCGGCGTCGATGAAGATCACTTCGGTCTGGCCCGTGACGCCGATGAAATGCACCAGATCGGCTTCGGTCAGCGTGCGGCGGAAGGTTCGGAAACGTTGGCCCTTGTCCAGTTCCTGCCAGAACGGACCTTGGCCAAGCAACGGTATGTCGTCATGCATGAGTGGCGTCTCGATGTCGTTTTTATTGAGAAACGAGACTAGCGATGCACCCTTTCCTTTTCTAATATTGTTTTCCAGTCAATTGATAGTGAATCGGTATCAATATGGATATCCGTCAGCTGCGTCAGTTTGTTGTGCTCGCAGAAACCCTTAATTTCCGCAGGGCCGCCGAGCTGCTGCACATCTCTCAACCACCGCTCTCCGTGGCCATCCGCAAGCTGGAAGAAAGCTTTGGCACCGCGCTGTTCGAGCGCTCGACCCGACACGTCAGGCTGACCGAAGCGGGCGTCGCGGCGCTGGAGGACGTGCGCAAGGCGCTGTTTCATCTCGATCAGGCTCAGCGTCACGCCCGAGAAACGGTGGACGGGGTACGCGGACTGCTCACCGTCGGGTGCGTGGGTTCGGCAACCCTGTCGCTCATCCCGCGCATTCTTCCAGACTTCCGCGAGCGCTACCCCGGCGTCGAGTTGGTGCTGCGGGACTACCCGTCCAATCGCATCGTCGAAGAAGTGAAACGCGGCGTGCTCGACATCGGTCTGGTCCGGTCGCCGATCATCGACCGCTATCACGTGTCCAGCGAATTGCTGGAAGCCGATCGTCTGATCGCCGTGGTCCCCGCCAGTCACGAACTCGCCGCTCGGGATCAGGTGGCGTTGGCCGAATTGCGTGATGCGGCGTTCGTGTCGTATTCCCGGGAAGAAGCCACCGGCTTGCATTACGCCGTGAGCAGCGCCTGCCAGGCAGCGGGATTTCTGCCGAGGGTCGTGCAGGAAACCACCCAGATTCAAGCGACGATCAGTCTGGTCGCTGCAGGGCTGGGCGTAGCGCTGGTGCCTTCTCTTCATGGGCGCCGAAGCGTGGACGGCGCGTACTTCTTGGGCCTCACCGACGCGAATCTGGGACCCGATATTGGCCTGTCATTGATCTTCAATGCACAGACCGAAACGCGGATCGCACTGGCGTTCCGGCGAACCTGTCTGGAGGTCATGGGCAAAGAGGCCCCGCAAGGCGTTTAGGGGTTCGCTACTGGCACTCGGTTTTCAAATCTGCGCCACTTCCCCTCGTCCTCGCGACACATCCTTTAACAAAGGTTTCCCCTCCCGCCCCGCGATGTTAGCGTGCAGGCCGTTCTGATCGAACGATCAGGAATCTCTCAAGACTGCCTGCAAAGGAATGCCTTACCTCATGAATGTTTCCCTCAAGCACCTGGCTGCAGCCACGTTGGTGCTGGCGAGCTTTTCGTCATTCAGCCCTGGCGCACTTGCCAATCTCACCGCTCAACAGGGCACCGCGATTCTCTCTTCGTTCAACGATGCATCGGTCAAGGATTTCAGGCAGTTCCTCGACCGTGTCGGCAAGAGCGACCTCGCAAAAACCGACACACTTACGCCCGCCATCACTGGATTTCTCGCCAACAAACCCCTGACCGCTGAGCAGCAGAACGAGATCCACCGTTTGCTCGGCCTGTACGCCCGCGTTAAATACGGCGCGGCGGCCACCGAGACGTTGCGTGAGCTGGTGGCGATCCCCACCGTTCGCCAGGACGGCGTACCACAGCACGAGAACCCCGCGTTCATCGAGATCGCGGCGAAGATCAAAAGCCTCGCCGAATCCTTCCACCTGAATTTCCGCAACATCGACAACCGGGTCTACGAGATTTCCCTCGAAGGCGCGGGCAAGGACGTGGTCGGCATTCACGCCCACGCCGACGTGGTGCCGGTAACGCCGGAGAACTGGGTACTGGAAGACGGCACGCACCTCGACCCGTTCAAGGTCACGCTGATCGGCGACCGCATGTACGGCCGAGGCACCGAGGATGACAAGAACGGCATCGTCGTGGCGCTGTACGCGATGAAGATTATCAAGGAAGAAAAGCTGCCGCTGGCCCGCACGTTCAAGCTGCTGGTGGACACCACGGAAGAAACCGCAGGCGACGCGATTCCCTATTATTTCGAGCGCAACCCGGTGCCGGAATACAACCTCGCGCTGGACGGCAGCTACCCGGTGGTGATCGCCGAGAAAGGTTACGGGACGGTCATGGCGACCTTTCCTCGCCGTGCCGCTGAAGGTCAAGGCGCCGAGGTGACGTCGATGACCGGCGGCATGGCGACGAACCAGATTCCGTCGCGTTCGGTGGCCACCTTCGTCACCGACACACCCGAAGCGCTGGCGGCTGACCTGCAAAAAGCCGGGATCGATTACGTGCAGCACAACGGCGGCAATTTCGACATCAATACCAAGGTCGAGGGCAAGGGTGTCAGCCTGACCGTGACCGGCGTGTCGGCGCATTCCTCCGAGCCGGAATCGGGTGTGAATCCGGTGGCGCGGATGCTGGGTTTCCTCAACAGCCTCGACGGCAAGGTCGCGCTCAAACACAACGCGATCACCGACGCGGCCCGTTATGCGACGGACAACTGGGGGCTCGGTTATCTGGGCGAGAAGTTGGACATTGGTTTTTCGGATGCCTTCATGGGCCCGCTGACGGCTTCGCTGACCTACGTGGCGCAGGACGACAAAGCGTTCAAACTGGCGGTCAACCTGCGCGTGCCGAAGGGCAAGTCGCCGGAAAGCCTCAAGGCCGAGATCGGTAAAAAGCTCGATGCCTGGACCGAGAAAGCGCACATCACTCCGGCGTTCGACGTGTCGATTGCCGAGCCGATGTACCGCAATCCGGAAGGTGAATGGGTCAAAGCGCTGCTGACCGTGGCCAGTGAAAACCTGAACATGGCGCATACATTTGGCACGTCGGCGGGCGCGACCTCGGTCCACGAACTGCCCAACGGCGTGCAATTCGGCCTGGCCCGCCCCGACGTCAAATACACCGGCCACACCGACAGCGAGTTCAAGACCACCGAGCAGTTTTTGTGGGACTTGCAGATCGTGACCGAGATGTTTGGACGGATCGGGCAATTGCCGAAGTTGTGATTCCGTAAACGTCCTGTTTGCCGGCGGCAGCGATCTTGAGTGCGCCACCGCCGGCAAGCCGTGCCGCTACAGAGGCATGGCGTCGGTCACGAAATTCTGGCAATCCACATGACCCTGTAGGGGCGTATTCATTCACGAAGGCGGTAGATCCGCCCCGGATGTGTCACTTGCCAAATCCTTTCGCGAATGAATTCGCTCCCACAGGGAATGGTAGCGTGCCGAAGCCCTTTGAATGATCCACACCCTGCAGCACACCGTGCCGCTAAAAAGTCATCGGTTCAGTCACAAAATCCTGGCAATCCACATCACCCTGTGGGAGCGAATTCATTCGCGAAGACGGTACATCCGACCCGGATGTGTCGCTTGCCAAATCCTTTCGCGAATAAATTCGCTCCCACAGGGATCTGCGGCGTGCCGAAAAACCCTCTCAGTTCGGCGCCAACAACGGACACACCTGCCCTGCCCGTTCCACCAACAACCCGCGCAACACGCTCATCTGCGCGATCCTCGCGTCCAACGCTGCGATCTTTTCGGCGAACAGCTGCGCCAGCACCGGCGCCGACACCGCCTCGCTGTTCCACAAGAGCGGCAAATTTTCACCAATCTCTGCCAGTGAAAACCCCAACTGCTGCGCCAGCTTGATATACCCCACCAACTGCACGGTCTGCTCGGGGTACAGCCGATAACCGTTGGCCGTCCGTTGCGGCTTGATCAACTGCTTCTCTTCGTAAAACCGCAACGCATCCACCGAGACCCCGGTGAGCGCTGCCACTTCGCCAATTCTCATGATGCTCGACGCCCGTATTGACTCTGGACTTAGGACCAGGCTTTAGCCTGCGGGCTCAAACTGTGAGGGATGACGATGGTCAGCGTAAAGCGCAATAAACAGATCGTCCGGGCCAGCGCCGGATATGACTTGGTGGTGACGGCAGGCTTCATGACGCCCTGGACGGCGGCGAGGGTGTTCGAGGGGTTTGCGAAAATGTCCGACACGCTGAGACTGGATCGCCCAATACCGACGCTGGACGTCACGGCCATGCTGCTCGCCAACCTACTCGGCAGCGTGGTGGTGGTCTGGTCCCTGTGGCGCTTGAGACATGCCAGCCGAATCGTGGGCCTCTACGATGCGCTGGCCCGTGGGTTGTTCGCCCTGTGGCAACTGTATGCCGTGGCCCATGGGGCGAGCTTTCTGCTGCTGGGCTTCACCGTGTTCGAGGTCGCGTTCGGGATTGCTCAGAGCTGGCCGGTGCGAGGGAGCAAAGCCTCGAACGAAACATAGGATAAACCGGCTCAAACACGCCAACGGCTTACCTCCGATTCACTCAGCACAAGTTTTTCGTCGGCGCCTACGAAAATTTTTAAACAGCGACACAGGTTGTCGCACCCCTGCCCCAGCATCCGCTCCATCTAATTCCTGCGAGGACATTTGAATGAAAGAACTGACCTGCTTCGCCATAGGGCTGGCCGTCGGCGCACTGCTGATGAAAAAAAGTCGAACAGTCGATGACCTGAAAAAGGAACTGGAGCGTGAACGTTGGCGCAACGACCGTCAGACGAGTGCCTGACATTTTCATATCAAACGTTTTGGGTATTGGCGACTTCTAACCGATAGTGTTAAAAAGCCACCAACGGAATGTTCGCCAAGTCTATGACGTCAGCGAACCAACATCATCAGTGATTGATCGAACGCCTTCCATGTCAGATCCAAAAGACCGATTGTTCCGACACCTGGCCCTTTTGCGGCTGATCCCCCGCGCACCGAAAAGTATTTCCACGACGGAATTACAGGCGCGGCTCAAGGAAGAACGCTTCGACTTCGACCCTCGGACGCTGCAGCGTGATCTGGCTGGTCGACTGGCGCTGGACTTTCCGCTGTTGTGTGATGAGAGCCGCAAACCCTATCGCTGGAGCTTTCCCAAGGACACGCCGCACCTGGAATTTCCTGCGCTGGATACCCCCACCGCGCTGGCGTTCGTTCTGGCACAGGGTCATCTGGACCGTTTGCTACCGCCGAGTGTGGTGAAGCTCCTGACGCCGCATTTTGATCTGGCTCGCCGGCAGCTTCAGGGCTTGCAGCACAACCCACTCGCCCACTGGGTTGATTGCGTCCGTGCACTGCCCAATGGCAAGACGCTGCAACCTGCCGAAGTGGACACGGCTATCTGGTCAGTGGTGGCGGGCGCGCTGCTCGACCGGCGTCAGCTGGATCTCGTTTACCTGAGCCGTAGCAAGGGTCAGCCCAAGTCACTGCGACTGCACCCCACGGGAATGGTCTCGCGCCAATCCATCAGCTATCTGATCGCGGTGGTGGACGGCTATGACGACCCACGCCAGTTCGCCTTGCACCGCATCCAGCAAGCCACCTGCCTTGAAGCACCGGCGCGCGCGTTCCCCGACTTCGTGATCGATGATTATCTGCAAGGCGGCGGCTTCAACAGTTCAGGCCCAACAGGACGTTGCGCACTGGTCGCCGACGTCTCGCCACAAATCGCCTGGCTGCTGAACGAAACGCCCCTGTCAATGGATCAACGTCTGGAACCCATCCCTGGCAGCGACTGGCAACGGGTGCACGCTACCGTTCAGGACGATCAGGAAACGCAATGGTGGCTGTTCGGCCTGGGTGAAAACGCCCGGCTGCATCAGCCGCCGCACTGGGTCGAGGCGATCAAGGCCCGGCTCGCCGACGCCCACGCGTTGTACACATTGCCTCGATCCGACCTCACAACTCCCGTCATCCGCGCCTCTGCCCATCAGGAAATGCCATGAAGCCTCGCGACCTTAATGACACCTACAAAGAAAGCATCGATGCAGCCATCGCCCTGGGGCAGTCCGAATTAGTTGATCGCTTCGGGAGCGCCGCTGCTGAATCCGTGAAGAGCTTCACAGGGGTTGATAACCAGGTCGGGAAAACCCTCAGTAAAGGCTTGAAAGGAATCAGTCTGGAAAAAACTGGCGTCAAGCAGCGGGCAGGATGGGCCGGTGAAGTGGTCAGCACTGGCCGCGAGAACGCGGAAGCCATTATCAACAAATCCAGCCAACGCACTTATCGCAGCGATGATTTGAAGCATTACGGAATCGACAGCGAGAAACGCTACAGGGAGGCTGTGGACCGCGTTCGTGTCGATGAGAAAGGCAAGATCATTTACGAAGCCCAGACTAAGATCGAAGCAAACGGAAATCAGGTTACCAATCAGGTCAGCCACGAAGATCACAAATACAGCAAATACTTTGGCAAGAAACTTGAACTGCCGTCCGAACAGGTCGATGACGCGAAAACCTACTGCCATGAACGCTCAACCGGTTTGAGAAAGCGTGCTTTGGTGGCGGAGGCTAAAGGCAAGCCCGAGTTGGCACAAAAATTTCGCGAACGTGCCGACAGATTCGATCAGCTGGCCGATCAGGACATTGTTGATCTGGGCCTGAGCACTGAAGAAGCGATCGCATTCGCGGAAAACCCGCTGCGTGAAACCCTCAAAGACATCGCCTACACCAGCCACCGCGCAGGCGTCGAGGGCGCCAAATATGGCGCAATCATCGGTGGCAGCATTTCGTTGCTGCAAAATGTACTCACAACAGCGCAGGGCAAACAAGATCTGGGCGACGCCGCCATTGCCGTCGCCACCGACACCGCCAAGGCCGCCGCACTCGGTTACACCACTGCCGCTGTTGGCGCCGCGATCAAAGGCGGGATGCAGCAATCGGGCAATCAGACCTTGCGCAATCTGGCGGGCACCAACGCGCCAGCGATGGCAGTGAATGTCTGCCTGTCGCTTGCCACCTCTATCAAGCGTTACGTCACCGGCGACATCAGTGAATCGCAATTGCTCAGCGAAATCGGCGAAAAGGGTTCAGGCATGCTCGCCAGCAGCATGATGGCGGCGGTCGGCCAAGTGCTGATCCCGATCCCTTTCTTGGGAGCCGCCGTCGGCGGGATGATCGGCTACACGCTCTCCTCCCTGTTCTACCAATGTGCGCTGGACGCCGCCCGCGGCGCGGAATTGTCCCGCGAACAGCTGGCACGTACCCGCCTGATCGAAGCCGCTGCCCGGGATCGCATCGCGGAAGAACAAGCCGCACTGGACGCGTTCACACGCCGCGAAATACCCCAACTGCGAAAAGAAACACAGCACCTGTTCGCCGTAGTGAATGGCAACGGCAATACCACCGCCAACGACGTCGCCAGCGCCATCAACGACTACGCGACGCTGCTGGGCACCACACTGCAATTCAAGACACGCACCGAATTCGACGACTTCATGGACACCGACGGCCCGCTGGTGCTCTAGACCATCCCGCCACTTTGAACACCCCCAGGAAAAAGGACATACCGTTTCATGCTCATCAAACTGCTGTCCGATCCGGACAAAAAACACCTGGTCAGCCTGGCCAAACTGTTGGCGCTGTCTGACAAGCCACTGCTGTGGGACGGCAAGCCGTCGGCTGACATTACGTCCTCGACCAACCTCAATGCACTGTCGATTCAGGAAGGTGAACAGGAGCGCGAGCTGATCGCCGACCTCGAACAATCGGCCGGTATTTCGGCGACCTCGACCTTTTCATCGTGGACATTGCTGGAATCCATCGAGGTAGAGGCGCAGTTACTCGATGCGATCAAGCGATTCCCGCTCGCGAAGGCCGAGCGCCCGGAGTTCCGCGCCGAGGCCGCGACCAGCGTGCTCAAGGATCTGCTGCTGGACAAGAAGTTCGACCAGCCATCCGTGCCCAAGGTCATGCTGTTCGAGCTGATTCTGGTGGCCCTGCGCGATGGGCATATTTCCAGCATCGAGTGGGCGCTGCTGAAAGAATTCCAGCGGCACCATCGCCTTGAAGACTTCATTTTCGATGACCTGCTGGAACGCGCGGAAGTGCTGAACCAGGAAGTCAGCAAAACCCTTTCAATCGTGCTTGAGTAAGGAATTCATCATGCCTCTTCCTCTGATTATCGGCGCCGCCGCCATCGCGGGTATCTACGGTGCAGTCAAAGGCGTCGGTGGCGCCCTGGACCACAGCAACGCGAGCGACCTGAACAACGATGCGCGCTCTAAGGTCAACACCGCCAACGCAGATGTGGAAACACAGCGGATCAAGACCAACGCCACCCTCGAAGACTACGGCCAACGCAAACTGCGCGCGTTCAATGGCGTAGTGGCGGACTTCATTACAACCTTCGAGCGCATCAAGAACGTCGAGCTGTCTCAAAGCCCCGAGCTGGACAAACTCAACGCAGGTGACTTCACCAACAAGACGCTGACCGGCCTGCGCCAGGACTACAAAGCCTTGCAGGATGCCGGGCTGGGCCTGGGCGCCGGTCTGGGTGGTGGCGCGGCCCTCGCTTTCGGTGCCTATAACGGCACGATGCTGCTGGCCACCGCGAGTACTGGCACGGCGATCTCTTCGCTAGGCGGGGTTGCCGCGACCAACGCCACACTGGCCTGGCTGGGCGGTGGCTCGCTGGCGGCCGGGGGGTATGGCATGGCAGGTGGCATGATGGTGCTCGGCGGGGTCGTCGCAGGACCGGCACTGGCGATCTTCGGCCACGTGCTGGGTAACAAGGGTGAAGAAGCCCTGAACAAAGCCCGCAGCAACATGGAACAGGCGCGCACTATCAGCGCCGAAGCCAAACTGATGGCTGACAAACTGTCGGCCATCGAAACAGTCACGAGCCTGGCCAACACCACGTTCTCCAAGGTCAGCTCGCAGCTGCGTCGTGCCGTTGGAGCGCTGAAAACCGTGATTGAAAAAGAAGGCACTGATTACCGAGAGTTTTCCGACGAGAGTAAAAATGTCGTGTTCGGTTCGGTCAAATTCGCCCAGTTGATCAAAGCCATGATCGACACTGCCATCCTTGATGAGGCCGGTAACCTGGTACTTGCCACGGAAAAACGCATCAAGGACGTTGCCGCGGTCGCCAGTGGCAGCAAACCGGGACTCGACACGCCGGCTGCCTGAGCCGGTTCCATTGTCAACAGACGTGCCCTTGCTGACGCAGGGGTACGCCTGATTCCTCTCATTCGTCCGAAGGTGTCGAGGGTTTGATGTCTACCGCAGGTTCGTTGCCTTCGCCCTTCCCGTGCAACCAATGCGGTCTGTGCTGTCAGCGTGTCCATCATTCCGACGAGACACGCTATCTGGATCGCGGAGACGGCATCTGCAGGCACTACGATGTCGCGCAAAAAAACTGCGGCGTCTATGACGAACGCCCGGACATCTGCCGAGTTGATCGGCAATACAAACAACGCTTCGCCCAGCACTACAGCTGGGACGATTTCGTGACCCTCAATACAGCCGTGTGCGCCCACTTGCAGCAGGAAGCACAACAGGTTTTGCTCTGGAAAAGCAGCGAATGACCCCTCACCTTCTATAGCAGCACGGCTTGCAGACGGATGAGGCAGAATCATCTGGCGGTACAACGCTCGGCTCTCCCACTCAATCGACCAACGACCCATCCATCTCAATCATCAGCGCTTTCATCTCTTCAAAATGCCGCCGAGAAAAATCGGTGATTTTCTCCCAGCCTTTCGCCGTCTTTTCCGCCACGTCATCCGACAGCACCCGCAACGGCTGGCCGGTGGACAGAGCAGTCACGTAGATCTGGCAGGCGCGCTCCAGGGTCCAGATATCGTCGAATGCTTCTCCGATGTTCGGGGCGATGACCATGACGCCGTGGTTACCCATCAGCAGGCGGCGTTTGCCGTCGAGCAGACCGGCGAGGCGCGCGCCTTCGGCTTCGGTGTCGGCCATGCCGCCGTACATGTCGTCCACGGCGATGCGGTTGAAATAGCGGGCGGTGTTCTGGTCGATCGGCAGCACTTGAGGTTTGGCCAGACAGGCCACGGCGGTGGTGTAGACCGGGTGCAGATGCAGCACCGCGCGGGCTTCCGGCAGGCGCTGGTGAATCTGTCCGTGGATCGACCACGCGGTCGAATCGACGTCGGGATGCTCGGCGCTGGCGGGGTCATCGGCGTTCAGCAGCAACAGGTCGCTGGCGCGAATGCGGGAGAAGTGTTTCCACTTCGGGTTGATCAGGAATTGCTTGCCATCGGCCGAGACGGCGGCGCTGAAATGGTTGGCGACCGCTTCGTGCATGCCCAAGTGGGCGACGATGCGAAAGGTCGCGGCCAGGTCGATGCGCGCCTGCTCTTCGAGTGATAACGCCATGAATCAGGTCTCCACAGGGCGTGGCCGCATCAAAGGATGCGGCTCACGCGACAGGCTCGTGTCAGGGTTTCGGCATCAGTGCCGCGATGTCTTCGTCGGTCGGGGCTTCGAAGTTGTACTTCTTCAGCAACGCCGCGTATTCCGGGGTGGCGCGGTACTTGGCCAATGCATCCACCAACGCCGTCTTGATCTGGTCGTTGCCCTTCTTCACGCCGAAGCCGTTGAGCACCGGGTAGATCAGGGTGTCGGAGGAAATCACCACGCGGGTGCCGAGCTTGTCCACCACGCCACGGGCCACGGCGGCGTCGGTGATTTGCGCTTCGACGGCGTGGGCGAGCATCGCCTGGGTGGTCTGCGGGTCGGTGGCGTATTCGCTGATCGCGATCGGCTGCAGGCCGTTTTTCACGCAGTATTCATCGGAGAGTTTGTGCATCTGCTGCAACCACGACGTGGCGGCCATGGAGCCGATCTTGTGGCCGCAGAAGTCTTCCGGACGCTTGGGCTGATAGGCGCTGCCTTTGACTGCCAGGATCGACTCGCCGCTTTTCAGGTAAGGGATCATGTCGATGACTTTCACCCGCTCGCCGGTGATGTACATCGACGAGTTGGTGACGTCGAAACGACCGCCCTGGAGACCCGTGATCAGGTTCGGGAAGCGCGTGTCGAGGGTTTCCACCTTGCGCCCCATGACCTTGCCCAACCCGTCCATCAGCTCGATGTCGAAGCCGGCAGGACGGTTGTTGTCCATGTACTCATACGGGAAAAACGTCACATCGGAACCGGCAATGATCTTGCCATCCTGCTGGAAGGCCGAGGCCGCCAACGAGGTCATCGCAACCGCTGCGCCAACCAGGCTCAGGGCAATAGGGCGAACAATCTGGTGCAACGCTGTCATGGTGAATCCCCGCAAGGTTAAGAGAAGTTAGGCAGTGGCTCGGTCTTGCCCGGCCTGTTGCACGAAGAAAGAAGCGCCACGGGGTTTCTGCGGCAACCGCATATGGTTGGCCGTGGAACGCACGAGGCCACTTTCCTGACCGGCCACCATCAGGCCGGCGTGCTCACTGGGCAGAGGGTTTTCGCCGAATGGCAGCGCGTCTTCAGCGGCGTAAACACCGATGAACAGGGTGCGCGGCAGTTCGGTCTCGTTAGGGCTTGAAGCGTGCAGCAAACGGGTGTGCATGAAGCAGACGGAACCCGCCGGGCCGAAGCAGGCCACGGGCGTCTGGCAGTGCTCGTCGACGACCTCGTCGTCCACGGCACCGGTGAACCGCTGGTCATGCCAGTGGGACCACAGCGGCCCCTTGTGGCTGCCGGGGATCACGTTCAACGGGCCGTTTTCCGGGGTCACTTCACTGACCATCAACAACGCGGTGACGATGTCGTCGTTGCTGTGGGGCGTGAACAAAAAGTCCTGGTGCCACTTCACCTGGGTCGCGGTGTGGGGCAGCTTCGAATTGATCTTGCTGTGGTGAAAGCGCGTGCCGTTGCCGCCGATCAATTGCGCAGCGATTTGCGCCATCCGCGATTGCAGCGCGGCCTGGAAATAGGCCGCCGAAATCTCGGTCGGCGAGCTGACACGACGCAGCGACGGGTGATCCGCACGGTGGTCGCCTTCGAGGTCGAAACGCGCCCGACCGTCGATGGTTTCACCCCAGCCCTGTTCATGACTGCGGCTCTCTTCCACCCATTGGTCAAAGTCGTGCTGCAACGCCGCCACTTCGTCCGCCGAGAGGACCCCTTCCACCACCAGAACGCCGTCGCGGTGGAACTGCTCAATCTGCGCTTGCTCGATCATCTGCTTACCTTTCTTCAAATGTGGACGATGGGGGAAATCACGCCAGCGAGACATCCTTGAGGAATGCGTCGACGCGTGGGTTATGGCCGTTGCGCAGCATCTGGGGCTCGTCGTCGCACACCACGCGGCCCTTCTCCATGAAGACGATCCGGTCGGACACCTTGAAGGCGAAGTTCATTTCGTGGGTGACGATCACCATGGTGATGCCTTCCTGGGCGAGGGCTTCGATGACCTGCAGCACCTCGTTGACTTTTTCCGGGTCGAGCGCGGAGGTCGGCTCGTCGAACAGCATGATCTGCGGGCGCATCATCAAGGCCCGGGCAATCGCCACGCGCTGCTGCTGACCACCCGACAACTGGCTCGGGTATTTCCAGGCGTGGTCGAGCATGCCGACTTTGTGCAGCAAGGCATAGGCCTGCTGCTTGAGGTCATCGAGGCGACCCAGGCGGTGGTAACGCGGTGCCATGAGCAGGTTGTCGAGCACGGTCAGGTGCGGGAACAGGTTGAAGCTCTGGAACACCATGCCGATGTTCAACCGGTGCTCGGCGTGCTCCACGTATTGCGGCTTTTGCGCGCCCTGTTTGTTCAGGTGAATGAACGGTTGGCCGTTGATCTGGATGTCGCCGTTGTCGATCTGCTCAAGGCCATTGAGCAGGCGAATCAGCGTGGTCTTGCCGGAACCGGACGGGCCGATCACCGACACCACTTCCCCGGGCTGAATCTTCAGGCTGACCGCCCCCAGCACTTCGACGTTGTTGTAGGCCTTGTGCAACCGGTTGGCCTGCAACGCCGGAGCTTGCAAACCCGTGGTGATCGGGCGTTGCACGGATTCACGTTGCTGCGTGGCGAGGGCCAGCACGGCGGCATCGGGGACGCGAGACACGTTGCGCTGGTTGACGTCGAGGTATGTCTCCAGCCGCTTGAGCAGGAAGTCGAACACGGTGACGATCAGCACGTAATAGAACGCCACCGCCGCCATGGTCTCCATCACCAGAAAATTCTGCGAATACAGGCGCTGACCGACCATGAGAATTTCAGTCAGCGAGATCACCGACACCAGCGAACTGAGCTTGACGATGGAGATATATTCGTTGGCCAGCGACGGCAACGCGACCCGCAATGCCTGAGGGATCACCACCCGCCATTGGGTGCCGAGAAAGCGCAGCCCGAGGGCCCGTGCGGCTTCGGTCTGACCCTTGTGAATCGACAGCAACCCGCCGCGATGAATCTCCGCCACGTATGCCGTTTCACACATCACCATCGCCAGCAAGCCGGCCCAGAAAGGGTCGCCCAGGACTACAGACGCCGAGGGAAAGGCCTGCGGGATGTTGTAGACGAAGATCAGCAGCACCAGCAGCGGCACACTGCGGAACAGCCAGATGTAGGCGCGGGCCGGGGTGCTGAGCAACGGGCGCTTGGATTGTTTGGCCAGCGCCACGAAAAATCCGAGGCCGATACTGACGAGCCAGGTCACGAAACTCAGCTTGATGACGGTCCACGTCGCACGCCAGAACTCGGCATCGAAAAGCAAACCAAACATGTAATTCCAGTCGAATGTCATCGTCGCCGCGCTCTACAAAAAAATCAGAAAGTCCAACCGGGCGTCTCGCTCGACCCCGTCTCACGGCTGCACCGTTGAAACGAGATTCGGGGAGAGACGCGCTAACGGTCAATTAGGATTAACCGGACCAGTGAGTAGGCAGATCCGATGCAGCCGTGCGATCAAAAAACGCGCGATGGAACGCACTCGATCAGCGTGCACCGGAAACGCCCCGCAATGGCGCATCACTCAGGCCGCCCTCCGGCGGGCGCCACATTTCAGTGCGGCGTGTCCGTGATCGTCCCTGGGCTCATCCTGTGCCTGCAGTCTGCAGGCGCGGTGGCGTCGGTTAAATTCGTTTCTGGCTTGGAACTGGGGCGAGAAAATCCGAAGCAGCGGAGGCGTCGCGGGATGATCGACCGTGGTGCGCGGTCGATCACTCGGCGTCGGCGGCGGCCCGCACGGCGTGGGGGTCGAAGAAGCTTGGCGCGGCCATTCCGGGGATGTATTGGTCCGACACGAACATCCGGCAACGCTCGATGAAAGCCGACACCACGCGGGACGGCTGCGCGTTGCTGGCAGTGGCGTAACCCAGCTGCAAGGCGTGCTGTTCACCGGCCAGGCGGATGCGGATCAGGCGCTTGCCGTCCTGGGAAATGTTGCCTTTAGGCCGGGCGTTGGCAATGCTGTAGCCGATGCCGTTGCCCACCAGCGCGCGCACGGTTTCGAGGTTGCTGGAGCGCATCACGATGTTCGGCGTGACGCCTGCGGGAATGAACAGACTGAGGAAATATTCCCGGCTCCACGGGATGTCCAGCAGCACCATCGGATAGGGTTCGAGGTCCTGGATGCCCACCGCCGAGACATTGGCCAAGGGGTGGTGTTCACCGACCATCACGTACGGCGGCAGCTTCGCCAGCGGCTGGAAATCGATGCCTTCACTGGCGATCAAATCGTAGGTCAACGCGATGTCGATTTCCGAGCTGCGCAGCTTGTCCAGCAGCTGTTCATGGTCGCCTTCGACCTGGCTGATGCGCACGCCGGGAAACGCCCGGCCAAAGCCGAACACCAGCTCGGGGGTGATCATCGGTGCCAGCGAATGCATGCAGCCGACGCGCAATGGCCCGCGCACGGTGTTCAAGGATTCCGACGCGATCGTATAAAGGTTGCTCATCTGTTCGAGGATGAGTTTGGCCTCTTGCATCACCTGCCGCCCCACGGCCGTCAGCGAGATGCCTTGGGCGTGGTGCCGGACGAACAACTGAATGCCCAGCTCGGCTTCCATGTGGGTGATGGCGGCCGAAATGGACGGCGACGACACGTGAATGCGCTCCGACGCGGCGCTGATACTGCCCGCTTCCCCGGATGCGACAAAGTACTCCAACTGACGTTGAGTAATACGACTGAGCATCACGCCCTCCGCGATGTTGACGACAGGGCGCAGGATTGCTCGGCCCCTCGACTGACTGCATTTGCACGCTTCATGCCGGGTCGTTGGTGACCCCGACAGCATGCGACGAAGTGCCATCATCCAGTGCGGGGTGCCGAAGCAGGGTTCGGTTTTTCCTAAGCTCTACGTTCAAAAAGCAGAATTCCTATACGACAGCCCCTTGATCACACTGCCCTCGCAGATGGACGACGTCTGCAAGGCGCCTGTGCCTTCTCGACACGCTGTCGGTGCCCAGGCATCGGCCCAACCGATCAAGGTCGCTCTCTTTAGGAAGTTCACATGTCAGTCGAAAAAATCAACACCTTGGTGGTCGGCGCAGGCCAGGCGGGTGTCGCCATGAGCGAGCATCTCTCGCTGATGGAAGTGCCGCACATCGTCCTGGAGCGCAACCGCATCGCCGAACGCTGGCGCTCCGAGCGCTGGGACTCGCTGGTCGCCAACGGCCCGGCCTGGCACGATCGTTTTCCGAGCCTGAAATTCAGCGACGTGTCGCCGGAAGCCTTCCCGCCGAAAGAGCGCATGGC
Organism: Pseudomonas salicis; assembly: GCF_057128705.1. Classification (NCBI taxonomy): domain Bacteria; kingdom Pseudomonadati; phylum Pseudomonadota; class Gammaproteobacteria; order Pseudomonadales; family Pseudomonadaceae; genus Pseudomonas; species Pseudomonas salicis. The sequence continues at coordinate 196,769 of NZ_JBSKHU010000001.1, read as the reverse complement.
CGACTATTTCGAAGACTACGTGGCCATGCTCAAGGCCCCGGTGCGCACCGGCGTCGAGGTGTTGAAAGTCGAGCGCCACGTCGGCCGCCCCGGCTTCAAGGTGACCACCTCCCAAGGCGTGATCGAAGCCAACAACGTGGTGGCCGCGACCGGCCCGTTCCAGCGCCCTGCCGTACCGAACATCGTGCCCGAGACCGCCAAGGTTCAGCAGTTGCATTCCTCCAGCTACAAAAACCCGGGCCAGTTGGCCGAGGGTGCCGTGCTGGTGGTGGGTGCCGGTGCTTCCGGCTCGCAGATCGCCGAAGAACTGCAAAAGGCCGGCAAGACCGTCTACCTCTCGGTGGGTGAACACTACCGCCCTCCCCGCGCTTACCGTGGCCGCGATTACTGCTGGTGGCTGGGCGCGCTGGGCCTGTGGGACGAAGTGCGGATCACGCCGAAGAAGAAGCACGTGGCGTTTGCGGTCAGCGGTTATGAAGGCGGCAAAACCGTGGACTTCCGTCGTCTGGCGCACCAAGGGATCAACCTGGTGGGGCTGACGAAAGCCTTCGACAACGGCGTGATGAGCTTCGAACCGGGCCTGGCCACCAACGTGGCCGAAGGCGACCGCGCGTACTTCGACGTGCTGCGCGATGCCGATGCGTACATCGAACAGAACGGCCTGCCGTTCCCGCCGGAGCCCGACGCCTGGGAATTGCTGCCCGACCCGGACTGCCTGATCAACCCGATCCTCAACCTCGATCTGGAAGCCGCAGGCATCACCACGATTCTCTGGGCCACCGGTTTCAAATTCGACTTCAGCTGGTTGCAGGTCAACGCCTTCGATGACAAGGGCGAACCCTTCCACAAGCGCGGCATCTGCGCGGAAAGCGGGATCTATTTCCTCGGCCTGCCGAACCTGGTGAACCGCGCGTCCTCGTTCATCTACGGCGTGTGGCACGACGCAAAATACATCGCCGACCACATCGTCCTGCAGAACGGCTACATGACCTACGAACGCTCCTGAGACTGAATGGCCGGCCGGCGCTGACCCACGAAACGTCCCGCCGGATAAGGGTTTACAGGCCCTTCGGTTTTTCCTAATCACTGCCCCACGCAAATGCTGGTTTCGCCCTATGGGGGGCAGTGTGAAGCTGGGGCCATTCACGGTTTTCACTCGATCTATTTCAACGAGCGCTATTTCAACGAGAGCTACGCCATGCCTACCCACACTCGCATCCGCATGTTCAACACCAAAGAGACCTACCCCAATCAGTCGCTGGACAACGACCTGTGCCAGGCCGTGCGCGCTGGCAACACGGTGTACGTCCGGGGCCAGATCGGCACCGACTTCGCGGGCAATCTCGTGGGTCTGGGCGACCCACGGGCACAGGCCGAACAGGCGATGAAAAACGTCAAGCAACTGCTGGAAGAGGCCGGTTCGGACCTCTCGCACATCGTCAAGACCACCACCTACCTGATCGACCCGCGCTACCGCGAGCCGGTGTACCGCGAAGTCGGCAAGTGGCTCAAGGGTGTGTTCCCGATCTCCACCGGCCTGGTGATTTCCGGGTTGGGCCAGCCGGAATGGCTGATGGAAATCGACGTCATCGCCGTGATCCCGGACGACTGGACCGCCGCCTGACTCCTGCGTTTCCTCGCCACCGGAGCCTCCCATGGCCAGCCCACACAACACGCCATTTGCAACACCGACGATGCCTGCCCTCAATGGCGTCAACCGGCTCTTCGGGCGTTACCAAAGCCGTGACGACGGGGCCGTGCTGACGTTCGGCGGCGCGTTGTTACGGGTGCCAGTCGAGCGGGTGCAGGCCGAGGTCGGCGAACGCCTGATGATCTCTCTGCGCCCCGAGAGCATCCGCCTCGACGCACTGGGGCCAGACACCCTGCTCAGCGCTACCGTCATCGCCCACGTGACTCACGGCGACCACGTCGAGATTCAGGTGGACGTTCCAGCACTGGGATCGAATCTGTTCGTGCGCCATTCGGGTCACGACGCCCTGAGCCGTTGGCCCGTGGGCGCAGCGGCCGGGTTGAGTTTTGACGTTCAGGGGCTCACGGCGGTGGCCGCCGAACTCCCCTCTTCTCTTTGATTTCGGATTTTCCATGACAGCCTTTGCCTGCATCGCTCAACGCGCTCGTTCTACGGAGCGTCACTCATGAACGCCTTGCCCGACACCCTCCGGGCCGTGATCGCCCGCGAGCCCGGCGGGCCTGAGGTATTGACCCTAGTCGAACGTCCGATGACGCAGCCGGGCGCAGGCGAGGTCTTGATAAGGGTGGCCGCAGCGGGCGTGAACCGCCCCGACCTGATGCAACGCAGCGGCATGCCCCTCCCACCGGGGATCACGGACGTGCTGGGGCTGGAAGTGTCGGGCACCGTCGTCGCGCTCGGCAGCGATGTCGTCGGGGTGGCTGTGGGGGATCGGGTCATGGCGCTCTTGAACGGCGGTGGCTACGCGGAATTTTGCGTCGCACGGGCGGATCAGTGCCTCCCCGTTCCTGCCGAGTTGTCGCTGGTCGATGCCGCTGGCGTGCCTGAAGCCGCGTTTACGGTGTGGCACAACCTGTTCGAATTGGGTGGGTTGCAGGCAGGCGACACGGTATTGATTCATGGCGCCGCCAGTGGTGTCGGCAGTTTTGCGGTGCAATGCGCCCACGCCGCCGGTGCGCGGGTCATTGCCACGGCGGGCGGTGCGGACAAGGTCGCGATGCTGGAGGCCTTGGGCGTCTGGCGAGCGGTGGATCGCCACACCGAGGATTTCGTCGCGGTGATCGAAGCCTGCACCGAGGGCCGTGGCGTCGACGTGGTCCTCGATAACGTCGGCGGGCCTTACGTGGCGCGCAACCTTCAGGCCATGGCCATGGGTGGTCGTCACGTCAGCCTGTCGTTCCTGCAAGGCGCGAAAGTGGAAGTGGACTTGCAAACGGTGATGCGCAAGGGCCTGAGCCTGACCTCGTCCACCTTGCGCCCCAAAAGCCCCGAGGAAAAGGCGCGGCTGGCCGCATGCATTCGTGAGCACGTGTTGCTCTGGCTCGCGTCCGGGCAGGTCAGGCCGCAGATCCATGGGCGCCTGCCCCTTGATCAGGCGGCCGACGCCCATCGGTTGCTGGAGAGCAACGCCAATCTGGGCAAGGTGTTGTTGATCATCGACGCACCGTCATGACCCGAGAGGCTTCGATGTTCAAACTGTATTACGCCTCGACCTCGCCCTACGTGCGCAAGGTGATGGTGGTCGCTCATTGCCTGGGGCTGGACGGGCAGATCGAACGCCTCGATTCGACGGCGCACCCGGTCAATCGTGATGAGCGCATCGCCGTGTTCAACCCGCTGGCGAAAGTACCCGCCCTGCAAACCGCTGACGGCCTGTCGCTCTACGACAGCCGGGTGATCTGCGAATACTTGAACGATCATGCCGGGGGCACGTTGTTTCCCCAGGAAGGCGACCGGCGCTGGGTCAGCCTGACCCGACAGGCGCTGGGCGATGGTTTGCTGGACGCCGCCCTGCTCGCCCGCTACGAGACCGTCGCACGGCCACCGGACAAGCAATGGGATCGCTGGCTCGACGGGCAACTGACCAAGGTCCGCGCCGTGCTCGCGGACGTTGAAACCCACGCCGCTCAGTTCAGCCGTACAACTGACGACATCGGGCTGATCACCCTGGGCTGCGGACTCGGCTATCTGGATTTCCGTTTCCCGCACCTGGACTGGCGAGCGGCGCACCCTGCGACCGCTGACTGGTTCGCCACGTTCGATCAACACCCGGCCATGCGCGCCACCTGCCCTTTCGAATAACGCCCCGGAGTCACCATGCCTTACACCGTATTTTTCCTGAACGGCCCCAACGCCAACCTGTACGGGCTGGACACGTCCGGCACCTACGGCACGGAAAGCTTCGCCAGCATCGAAGCCGGCTGCCAGAAACACGCTGACGCGCTGAGCCTGACCCTCGAATTTCGCCAGAGCAATCACGAAGGCGTGCTGGTGGACTGGATTCAGGAAGCCCGTCTGCGCGCCGACGCGGTGATCATCAACGCGGCGGGGCTGACCTACAGCTCGATTCCGATTCTGGACGCCCTGCTCGCGTTCGACGGCCCGATCATCGAGGCGCACATGAGCAACATCTGGAAGCGCGAAAGCTTTCGGCATCACTCGTACGTGTCGAAGGCCGCCACCGGCGTGATCGCCGGGCTGGGCGCGCTGGGTTACCGGATGGCGTTGACGGCGGTGGCGGAGTTGCTAAAAGGTAAAGCGAAACGTGTTTAGTGCTGCACCATCGCCTGCAGCGTGGCCTTCAACCCGTCGAGGGTGAACGGCTTGCGCAACAGCGCGGTGTTGGTGTTCATCACAGGCCGCAGTTGGTCGGTGTCGGAATAGCCGCTGACAAACACAATAGGCTTGAGGGCGTCCAAGCGGTGGATTTCCAGTGCGACTTGGGCGCCATTCATGCCAGGCATGGCGAAGTCGAGAATCACCAGGTCGAACGCCTGTTGCCCGATGGCGTCGAGCCCGGCGGGACCACTGGCGGCTTCAACCACCTCGTGGCCCAACATGTCGAGCATGTCCACCAGGGTCCGGCGCACCTCGTCATCGTCATCGACCACCAGAATCTTCAGGTCACCTGCCGCGTCGGCCAATGCCGATGGCAGGTGTTCCTCAGGCATTCTCGCATCGTCCACGCACGGAAAGGCCAGGCAAATGCTCGTGCCCTTGCCCAGCTCCGATTCAATGCTGACGGCACCGCTGGACTGCTGCACGATGCTCTCGACCTGAGCCAGGCCCAGCCCTGTGCCCTGCCCTACGTCCTTGGTGGTGAAGAACGGGTTGAAGGCGTTGAGGCGCGTCTGCTCGCTCATGCCCGCGCCGGTGTCAACGACGCGCACTTCCAGAAAACCGGATGCGGACGACAGGAATTCATGGCGTTGCAGGTGCCGTGTGCCGATCAGCAACTGGCCCGAACCGCCCATGGCATCTCGGCCATTGATCGCCAGATTGAGGATCGCCAGTTCGAGCTGCACCGGGTCGGTGAGGACGTGGCTGTCGGTCACGTCGAGTTCGAACACCAGCTTGATGCCCTGTCCCAAGGTCGTGATGAGCAGGTCCGACATGCCGTGAATCACGGCATTGACCGAGCAGACTTTCAATTCCAGTTTCTGCGAGCGAGAGAACGCCAGCAGTTGCGACGTCAGCTTGGCGCCCCGGTCTGCCACCCTCAAGCCGCTTTCCGCCCAGCGCGTGACTTTCTCCGAATCCGGACGACGGATGATCAGGTCGAAGCTGCCTTGAATGGCCTGCAACAGATTGTTGAAGTCGTGGGCGAGACCACCGGTCAACTGCCCCAGTGCTTCCATTTTTTGCGACTGATGCAGGCGGGCCTCCATCAGTTTTTGATCGGTCAGGTCGGTGATCACCCCGCAGAAGATTGCCTCCCCGGAAAAGTCGTCCGGCAGTTTGCTGAACGACAGATGACCGGGAAACACCGTGAGATCGGGGCGATGGAACGACGCCGCACGGCGGATCGCCTTGTCGGCGTCGGCGCGGAGGTAGGTGCTGAAATGCTCGGCGTCGGCGTCCTGCAGATAATCCTGCAACACCCGGCCGAAAATCTGTTCGAGGGGCGCGCCAATGATCTCACTGAAGCGCTGGTTGGCATAAAGAATCGTGCCGTCAGCGGAAATCGACACGGCGCCCTCCTGCATCTGTTCGACGAGCAGGCGGTAGGGCTTGTCGGCGTTGTCGAGGGTGTAGACGGTCTCGCCCAGTTCGCCCTGAATGAACAATGCATCGACGCTGCCGGTCCTGATCGCCTCCAGCACGTCGTCGGCCTCCTGTAAGCGACGGCTCAGAAGTTCGATGTACTGGGCATCCGTCATGCCGACGGGCCGGGCGATCACGATGCGCTCTCAGTGCCCGGGGCAATCCCCAGGAACAGCTTCAGTTTTTCCACGTCCGACAAATCACCGATCAACCGCCGGCTGAAATCAGGGTCGAGTTTCATCAGGGTCGGCACCGCGACGATGCGGTCGTCCCGCGCCGCGCCGCTGTCCTGATAAATGTCGATGACTTCGAGCACATAGCGCCCGGCCAGGTACTTCTCACACACGGCCTTGAGCTGATGCACGGCAAAGGAAGACCGGGACGTATTGCCCGAGATATACAGCTTGAGGTGTTGGACGGGCGTCTGCATGAGATGCCCCTCCTCCTCCTCCGGGGGTGCGCCGTTCACGCGCGGTTCTGCCGAGGACGGATATCGAGTCCGACCAATACCTTTTCCGTGTTGGACAAATCGCCGATGATTTTCACCAGCGGCGTCGGCAGGTGCCGCACCAGGGTCGGCAATGCCAGAATCTGGTCACCGGCCGCCAGTTGCGGATGCTCTCGTAAATCGATGACCTCGATGCTGTATATCCCGGCGAGGTAGGTTTCGCAAATCTTCTTCAGATTGTTCAGCGCGATCATGGATTTCGGCGTCTGGCCCGCAACGTACAGGCGCAACGCGTAGTGACCGGTGTCGCCGGGTTGTTCGGGGTCGATGGCTTGTGGGTCGTTACTCACTCGGTGAACCCCCGAACGGACGCCAGCGTCTTGCGGGTCCGATCTTCAGCGCTGGCCTGGTTGGCCTCGTCGCTGGAGAGGAAGGCTTCGTCCAGGTCCTGGGTTTCGAGCTGAGCCTGCATTGCGGCGATCTGCCGTTCCAGCTCAGCCCGCTTTTTGATGACCTCCCGCTTGCGCCGTTCGACCGCTTCGATCCGGGCGTCTTCCGCACGCTGTTCGAACGCTTCCTGACGCAACCGCGCCGTGCCGGTCAACACGCCGTTCGGACCGATGTAGGGCTGCAACAGGTTGATCCCGTCATGGCCGATCTGGTATTCGCGCACTTGGTTCGAGTGGCCCATGCCCCGGGACTTCAGCACGAACAGCAAGCGGTTGTGCTCGCCATCGGCCTCGATGTTGGTCAAGGAAATCCAGGTGTCCATCAGCGAGGAAATCTCGCGCTCAAGGCCCGGAGAGCGCACCGCGACATCGGCGAGGCTGCAGAAAATGGCGGTGATGCCACGGGACTTGAGCAGGTCGACCAGACGCAGCAACGTCGCGTGCACCTCGGACTCCGGCCCACGGAACGCCGAAATCGGATCGATGACGACGGCGTGAGGCTGAAAGGTCTTGATCTCGCGGTGCATGCGCGCCAAGTGCACTTCGAGCCCGTACAGGCTTGGCCGCGCCGATTCGATCTTCAACAGGCCGCTGTCCTGATAGCCGGCCAGATCGATGCCGACCGACTGCATGTTGCGCAGCAACTGGTTGGCGGACTCTTCAAAGGAGAAATACAGGCAGCGCTCGCCACGGGCGCAGCAGGCGTCAACGAAGCTGGCGGCGAAGGTTGTCTTGCCCGTGCCCGCGAGGCCAGACACCAATACGCTGGCGCCTTTGTAATAACCGCCGCGGGACATCATCGAGTCGAGGCCACGAATGCCGGTGGCGACGATGTCCTGAGGGGCTTGATGATTCAAACCGGCAGCGGTGATCGGCAGGACCGTGAAGCCATGCTCGTCGATGAAGAACGGGTATTCGTTAGTGCCGTGGGCCGAACCGCGGTACTTCACAACGCGCAGACGCCGGGTGGTGATTTGGTCGACCACACGGTTATCGAGCAGGATTACGCAATCCGAGACGTATTCTTCAATGCCGTAGCGGGTCAGCTGACCGTCACCGCGCTCGCCAGTGATGATGGTCGTAACGCCCCGCTCCTTCAGCCAATAGAACAGGCGGCGCAGTTCGGAACGCAGGATTGCGGTGTCTTTGAAACTGGAGAACAGCGCTTCGATGGTGTCGAGGACCACGCGCTTGGCGCCGATGCTGTCGATGGCGTAACCGAGGCGCAGGAACAGGCCTTCGAGGTCATAGTCGCCGGTTTCTTCGATTTCGCTGCGATCGACATAGATATGGTCGATGGCAATTTTCTTGTCGTCGACCAGGGTTTGCAGGTCGAAGCCCAGGGAATCGACGTTCTGCACCAGGTCGCTGGCGCGCTCTTCGAAGCTCATGAACACGCCGTTTTCGCCGTGGTCGGTCACGCCTTTCACGAGAAACGTCATGCCGAAGAGCGTCTTGCCGCACCCCGCAGCACCGCACACCAGCGTCGGTCGGCCCTGGGGAATGCCGCCTAATAAAATATCGTCCAGCCCCTCGATGCCCGTGGCGGCTTTTGCCAGCTGCGGGTTCGAGGAGGAAGGGTTCGACGCTTCAGGCTTAAAGGATGTATTCAATCGCTACTACTCGGAATGCTTGACCGTTTGGCACCGGAAGCAGCGAGGAGTTCGGTGCCTTTGGGTGGTTTGTACATAAAGACTACGTTGTACAGGATTTCGGGGGGACGGCGCCATCGCTGACGCCCGATCGATGGCAGATTTTGAAGGAACCCCTGGCCACCGTCCCGCTCCAAAAACATCAACGCAGGCCACGGTCTGCGGGGCCCGGCGCTAGTGCAAGTTATCGCCGTTTCTGATCTGATGGCGCCTCGGGGTGCGCTGTCACTGATCACCACAGGAAAATCGCCATGTGTCATGGGAGGCCGCGTTGAACGACCAGACTCGGGAAGAGTTGGCCGCTGAAGTCACACGACTGCGCAGCGAACTGGCGCAGGTGCGCGGCGCCGAGGCTGCGTTGCGGCAGAACGCCGAACGCTCCAGCACGATCCTTGAAACCATTGAAGCCGCTTTCGCCATTGTCGAGGTCAAGTTCGACGCCGACGACCTTCCCGTGGATTACCGTTTCGTCGAGGCCAACCCCGCGTTCGAGCAGCAGGCGGGGGTCAACCTGCGAGGCAAATGGGTCACCGAATTCGCGCCGAACCTCGAACGCTTCTGGTTCGAGACCTACGGCCACGTGGCCAAGACCGGCGAGCCTGCCAATTTCGAGAGCTACGCCGAGGCGTTCGAGCGCTGGTTCGACGTGCGGGCGATTCGAGTGGGGGATCCGGCGGAGCGTCAGATCGCGATTTTCTTCAGCGATGTTACCGAACGGCGCCGCGCCCAGGAACGCCTGTCGATCAGCGAGGCCATTGCCCGGGAAAACATCGAGCGCGTGCAATTGGCACTGGCAGCCGGAGCCATCATCGGCACCTGGCACTGGCACCTGCCCTCTGATCGGTTTGCCGTGGACGAAGCCTTCGCCCGGGCGTTCGGCCTCGACCCAACGCTGGGGCGTGAAGGCCTGAGCCTGGAGCAAGTCATCGCCACCGTTCACCCCGAAGACCGGGAAGGCTTGAAGGTCGCCATCACCGCCGCGATTGCCCGGGGCGGGGCCTACGCTCACCAGTACCGCGTGCGCCGCGCCGACGGCGTCTATTACTGGCTTGAAGCCAACGGCCGCGTCGAGCTGGCGGAAGACGGCACGCCGCTGCGTTTCCCCGGTGTGCTGATCGACGTCGAAGAGCGCCGCTCGGTGGAAAACGAGCGTGACAAAGCCACGGCGGCATTGCGGGCGCTGAACGACACGCTGGAGCAGCGGGTCGTCGAACGCACTGCCGACCTCATGCAAGCCGAAGAAAAACTGCGGCAGTCGCAGAAAATGGAAGCGGTCGGCCAACTCACCGGCGGGATCGCCCACGACTTCAACAACCTGCTGGCCGGGATTTCCGGGTCGCTGGAACTGATGAGCAGCCGGATTCTTCAGGGCCGCTTCAACGACGTCGAGAAATACATCATTGCGGCCCAGGCCGCGACCCGCAGGGCGGCTGCCCTCACCCATCGGCTGTTGGCGTTCTCTCGCCGCCAGACCCTCGACCCGCGCCCCACGGACGTCAACGCGCTGGTATTGGGGATCACTGAAATGATCCAGCGGACTGTCGGCCCGGCCATTCAGCTACAAACCCTCGGGGCGCCGCAGTTGTGGGCCACGCGGGTGGACGCCGGCCAACTGGAAAACGCCCTGTTGAACCTCTGCATCAACGCCCGGGATGCGATGCCCCAAGGCGGCACGATTACCCTCGAAACCTCCAACCAGTGGCTGGACGCCGACGTCGCCGCCGCCCACGACATTCCGCCCGGTCCCTACGTGTCGCTGTCGGTCACGGACACCGGCACCGGCATGACGCCCGAGGTGATGTCCAAGGCGTTCGACCCCTTCTTCACCACCAAGCCCATCGGTCAAGGCACCGGCCTGGGCCTGTCGATGATCTACGGTTTCGCCAAGCAGTCAGGCGGGCAGGTCCGGGCGTATTCGGAGGTCGGGAAAGGCTCGACACTGTGCATCTTCCTCCCCCGTTACAACGGTGACGCGGTGACGGAAGAAAACCAGGCCTGTGATCCGCAAAGCCCTGCCTGTGCAGCCAGCGAGACCGTGCTGGTGGTGGACGATGAACCAACCGTGCGCATGTTGCTGATGGATGTCCTCGCCGATCAGGGCTACACGGTGATGGAGGCCGCTGACAGTGTGGCGGGGCTGAAACTGTTGCGCTCGGATGTGCACATTGACCTGCTGATTACTGATGTCGGCTTGCCGGGCGGCATGAATGGCCGGCAGATGGCCGACGCGGGGCGGGAAGTCCGGCCCGATCTGAAAACCCTGTTCATCACCGGTTATGCGGAAAATGTGGCCCTCGGCAACGGCGATCTGGGGGCCGGCATGTGGGTGCTGACCAAGCCGTTTGCCGTGGACGCACTGACGTCGCGGGTGCGTGAGCTGATGAACAGCTGACAGGGCTTTTATCGAACAGAGGCTAATGACCTGATGGGATTTGCTGATTCGACACCTTCCGTTTCCCTTCGCCGGGCACGACCCGACGACGCGATGGGGATTGCATCACTGGTAGACGAGGCCTATTCGCCCTACATCCCGCGCATTGGCCGCAAGCCGGGGCCGATGCTCGACGATTATGCGCAGGTGATCGAGGAATCCGTGGTGTACGTCTGCGAGGACGACACCGGGATCACCGGCGTGCTGGTGGTGCAACCGGAAGACACCGACCTGTTGCTGGTCAATGTCGCGGTCGCCAACCGCTGCAAGGGCCAGGGCATCGGCAAGCAGCTAATGAGCTATTGCGAAGATTGCGCCCGTGCGCTGGGCTGCCTGGGGATTCGGCTGTACACCCACGAATTGATGACTGAAAACCTCGCGATCTACAGCAAGCTCGGCTACCGGGAAACCCATCGGGCAACGCAGCAAGGCTTCGCGCGGGTGTTCATGCGCAAGCCGCTCGGTATTTCCTGACTCTTTACTCAATTTTTACGGAGTCTGGACGTTCGTTTACACGGATCGGGTGTTTCATACACACATGGCGAACCCAAACACATCGCCTGAGGAGACACCATGATTTCGAAGATGACTAAAGCCTTGATCCTGTCCGGTTGCCTGGTCGCTGCGGGTGCAGCCTCCGCAAGTGAACGCGATGTGGTCGTGCCCGTCATCGCCGGGGCGGCAGTCGGTGCAGTGCTGGCCACCGTGCTCAGCGGTTCCGGCCATGACCACCACCGTCCCGAGTATCGTGATTACCGCCCACAGCCTCGCTATCAGCCGGTGTATCAACCCGTGGCCTATGTGCCGGTGCAGCGAGTGGAATACCGTCGCTTCGCCCCGCCGCCACCGCATGGGTATTACGGTCGGGGTTATGACCGTCACTATGACCATCGTGGGGACGGTCGCTGGTAACACTGCTCTCGTAGCCCCTCGTGCCATGACGTTGGCACGGGGGGCTGCGACGTGAAGGGCTGACCCTGGCTGGCAATCAAGGCCACTGGATCTTCAACGCCCGAGCAGTCGCCGGGCCGACAATGCCGTCCGCCACCAGACGGTTCATCGTCTGGAACGCGATCACCGCCGCCGTTGTATGCGGGCCGTATTCTCCGTCGATCTTGCCCGGATCGATGCCCAACGCCTTCAGACGCTGTTGAACCTCTTTGACCTTTGCATTTTTGACCGGCGTGTCTTCCAGCCGGACAAATGCGGGTTGCACCTGAGCACGCAAGGTCCTTTGATCGCTGTTGTAGCTGACACCGGGAACCCGGCAGATGAAATCCCAGACCCTGCCCCCCACATTTCCCGCCCGTACGCCCAATCGGGTACCTGCCGCCTCCATGGTTTTACCCAAGCCGTCGGAAATCGCCACGTGACCCATCTGGCCTGGAAGCGGAGGTTTGCGAATCAGGACAACCCCGGCCGTCAGCCGAGCGTCCGACTCATCGCTGGGGAGCAGCGTGCCGTTTTTCGCATCCCTGACCCAGGCCCCGGAATAGGCCTCGGTGGTCGCAGGGTTGCCGTTGTTGTCGATACAGCCATACAACACGCCGAGTTTCTGGTAGAGCACCCACGAGACAAACTCTGCGCAATCCCAAGGACCGCTCCAACGCGGGTTGTCTTTCGGGACCAGTACGTTGGCGTACTTCTGGCCCTCTTTGGTGGCAGCAAGCGCGTATACATCATTTCCAGTGACCATGGACTTCTCCTGTTCGCGTTTTGGATGAGCGAAGCACTAAGGCGGGCGATACTCACCGAACACAGAGAACCAGCGATCAACTAAAAACTCACGACCTTGCCAGGTCGAACATCAGAAGAGCCCTCGTTCAACATAGGCAAATTTCTGACTTTGGCAACATCCACCGCGACGGCCTATCAGCAGGAAAGGCATGCATGGACGCATCCGTTCGCCTGCGGCGTCCCTCGGCGCGAACGGAAGAAGAGCGTGATCACCTTCAAGGTTGTTCAACAGAATTCCTCCACAGCCGTCACCGTTGAAGACCCGACAGTGAAGGTCGAGCTTGAACATGGGCAGAATGCATTCGTAACGGCCTCATTCAACCGCTTCAGACAGAGCGGGGCCGAACCCTCGTCAGGTGCGGCCCCGCTGTGCACGCTTCCTTTTGTTACTGCAACGCTTGACTACCCACCGGTGCCTTGTGCACCGCGGGCGGCAGATCCTTCGCCACCGCCGGTGCCGTCTCCCGCATTTTCACCGCGCACGCCGTCGAGACCACGCCCAGCAAACTGAACAGAATCGCAGGCCCCATCCACCCCACTTGCGAATACAGCGCCGTGGCGATGAACGGCAGCGTACCGGCCACCAGCGACGCGCAGTTGTACCCCAGCGAGATACCGGACGACCGCACGTTGGCCGGGAACTGCTCGGTGAACCAGCTGGCCTCGACCGCGAAGATCGGGTCGTGGCTGAGGATCAGCGCCATGGCCACCGCGACAATGATCAGCGGCACGATCCCGGTGTTGATCATCATGAACATCGGGATGCCGAACACGATGGTGAACAGCGAGCCGATCAGGAACACCGGTTTACGCCCGATCCGGTCGCTCAACGCGCCGTAGAACAGATGGCTGCCCAGGCCGATGGCCGAGCCGATCATCGTGCCCCACAGCACGTTCTGTTTCGTGGCGATGCCGGAGAGGACCACGTAAGACAGCATGAAGCTGGTCGCAAGGTAATAACCGCCGGTCTCGGCCAGACGCAGACCCGCAATTTGCAGCACTTTGCGCCAGTCCTCACGAATCACTTGCAGCGCGGGCTGTTTGACCAGGGTGTTTTCAGCCTTGGCCTTTTCGAACTCTGGCGACTCACTGACGCTCAGACGAATCCACATGCCGACGGCCACCATCACGACCGACGCCAGGAACGGCGCGCGCCACACCCAGTCGCCTTCGAACAGCACCGCCGACAGCAGGAATGCGCCGTTGGCCATCAGCAGCCCCAGCGGAATGCCGATCTGCGGCACCGCGCCGAAGAAACCGCGACGGTGGGCCGGGGCATGTTCACAGGCCATCAGCACCGCGCCGCCCCACTCCGCACCGAACCCGATGCCCTGAATCATCCGCAACAGAATCAGCAAGATCGGGGCGATGACCCCGGCCTGCGCATAGGTCGGTAACGCACCGATCAACACCGTCGCGCCGCCCATGGCCAACAATGACCAGAGCAACACCGTCTTGCGACCCAGCCGATCACCGAAATGCCCCGCCAGATAGCCGCCCAGCGGGCGCATGAAGAAACCCACGGCCATGGTGGCGAACGCCGCGAGGATGCCGACGATGGGCTCGGTGGTGTGGAAAAATACTTGGCCAAACCAGCCGGCCGCCGCCGTGCCATAGATGAAGAAGTCATAACTTTCCACGGCCGAACCGACCATGGAAGCGAAGGAGACTTTTCCGGCTTTGCTGTCTGTCTGGCTTGACGCCGTTGTGGATCTGCTCATGGCAAACTCCGAACTTTTATTGTTGTTGTAGCGGGCAGATCACGAACCTGCCCTGAAGTGTTGGAACGTCGTTACATCTGTATCGGGCGTCAGTCCCAGGTCTCGATGACCCGGCTGTCGTCCCGCTTGCCCAACCCGGCTTCAAAAGCCTGGCTGAAACGGGCGTGGGCAATGTCGAGCAACGGCACGACAGCACCACAGCTCTGGGCTTCCGAGGCCACAAGGCCGCTGTCCTTGACGAAAATGTCGACCATGCTCGTCACGCGGGTGTCAGTGCCTTCGAGCATGCGCGGGCCTCGGTCGGACAACATCCACGAGCCGCCCGCGCCCTTTTGCACCAGATCCAGCACCCGCGCCGGGTCAAGGCCCAGCGAACGTGAAAGGCTGAGCGCTTCGGCGGCGGCCACAAGGTGCACCGAACACAGGTGCTGGTTGACGACCTTGATCGCCTGCCCGTCGCCGATATGCGTGCCCGCGTCGCGCACTTCACCCATGCTCCGCAGCACCGGTTCGACGCGCTCGACAGCGGCCAGAGGCCCCGACGCAAAAATCAGCAGGCTGCCGGTTTCCGCCCGCGCCACGCCACCGGTGACCGGCGCGTCCACCACCTGCACGCCTTTCTCCAGCAAGCGCACGGATTGCTCACGCACCGAGGCCGGGCCGACCGTGCTCATGACCACCCAATGCTGACCGGGCTTCAGCTCGGTGCACTGGCTGACCAACGCATCCAGCTGCGCGGGGGTGGCGACCATGACCACCACCACGTCGGCATCGATTGCCACGCGCCAGTCAGCGCTCGATTCAATGCCGTGGGTCAACGCGAGGGCGCGGTTCGCTTCGCTCAATTCGACGCCGACAACGCCATGCCCCGCCTTTTGAATCTGCCGGGCCATGGGCAGGCCGATGGCGCCCAGACCAATGAATGCAACGTTCATCTGCGCGCTCCTCATGCCAGCCACTGACGGATGTTGGTCGCCATGACTTGAGTGGAAATCCCGTAGCGGTCATGCAACGTCGGCAGGGCACCGGCGTCGAGGTAGGCGTCCGGCAAGGCGATCTGCTGGAAGGCCGGGCTGACCCGCGCTTTCAACAGGGCGAGCGCCACGGCTTCCCCCAGACCGCCGACGGTGCTGTGGTTTTCCGCGACGATCACCAGACGCCCGCTGCGGCGGCACTGCTCGATGATGGTGGCTTCGTCCAGTGGTTTGATGGTCGGCACGTGCAACACCGCCACATCAGCGCTGCCGTCGCCCAGCAGCTCAGCGACTTCCAGGGCGCGCATGGTCATGATGCCGCTGGAAATGATCAGAACGTCCTTGCCATCGCGCAGCAACTTGGCCTTGCCCAGCTCAAACTTATAGTCGTACTGGTCCAGCACCATCGGCACCTTGCCGCGCAGCAGGCGCATGTAGACCGGGCCGTTGTATTCAGCAATGGCGGCCACGGCTTGCGCGGTGTCCAGCGCGTCGCACGGGTCGATGACGGTCAGGCCAGGCACGGCGCGCATCAGCGCCAGGTCGTCGGTCGCCTGGTGGCTCGGGCCGTAACCGGTGGTCAGGCCCGGCAGCGCGGCGCAAATCTTGACGTTGAGGTTTTCCTCGGCGATTACCTGATGAATGAAGTCATAAGCGCGACGGGTGGCGAACACCGCGTAGGTGGTGGCGAACGGGATCATGCCCTCTTTCGCCATGCCCCCTGCTGCGGCCATCAGCAGCTGTTCGGCCATGCCCATTTGCAGGTGACGCTCGGGGAACTCACGACCGAAGATGTGCAAGTCGGTGTATTTCGACAGGTCGGCGGTCATGCCGACGATGCGGGAATCTTTCTGCGCGGCAGCGACCAATGCGTGACCGAACGGTGCGGCTTCGGTGCGCTGCCCTTCGCTGGCAATCGAGGCAATCATCGCCGAGGTGGTCAGGCGCGGTTTGTTCATGGTTGGCGTATCCATTTCAGCGTTTCTCCGATTCCAGATGGGACTGGTAGCTGGCATCCAGAACCTTGATCGCGGCCTGCCATTCATCAGGCTCGACGCGAATGAAGTGGTTCTTTTCGCGCACTTCAAGGAAGTCCACGCCTTTGCCCATCAGGGTGTCGAACAGGATCACGCGGGGTTTCGCCTCTTTCAGCGCCATGGCTTCATCAAAGGCAGCGATGACCGCAGCCAAGTCATTGCCATCGATACGTTGCACGTGCCAGCCGAACGCCTGCCATTTGTCGACCAGGGGTTCGAAATCGAGGATCTCGTGGGAGTTGCCGTCGGCCTGCTGTTTATTAAGGTCGACCAGCGCGATCAGGTTGCCCAGCTTGTGGTGAGCCGCAGACATGGCGGCTTCCCAGGTCGAGCCTTCGTCCAGTTCGCCGTCGGACATCGAGTTGAAGACCCACGCCGGGTTGCCTTTCATGCGCAGCCCCAGCGCCATGCCGACGCCAATGGGCAAGCCCTGGCCCAGCGAACCACCGGAAATTTCCATCCCCGGCGTGTAGCTCGCCATGCCGGACATCGGCAGACGGCTGTCGTCGGAACCGTAGGTTTCCAGCTCGCTTTCGGGAATGATTTGCGCCTCGATCAACGCGGCGTAGAGGGCGATTGCGTAGTGCCCGTGGGACAGCAGGAAGCGGTCGCGGCCTTCCCACAGTGGATCGTTGGGCTTGACGTTCATGGCGTGACAGTAAGCGGTGGCGAGGACATCGGCCCAGCCCAGCGCTTGCCCGACATAACCCTGACCCTGGACTTCGCCCATGCGCAGGGCGAAACGACGGATGCGCCACGCATGATGCGCGACACGCTGCAGCGGCGACGTGGCCACGGCGGCGCCTTGAGGAATTGTTGTCATTATGGGTGCCTGCTTATTTTTATCGGTTCACGATTCAGAGCAGGAAGCAGGCTATCGACTGGTGTTTCGAATTCATCAAAGGGCCTGCGTCCGACTTGCAATCAAGCTAACATCGAGAAATAAGCCCCTACAAAAGACATTTTTACAGCAATGAATGAACAGAATTCACTAATACAACAACTGCGCAGAGTGCCGCTGTCTTCCCTGCGGGTCTTCGAATCGGCGGGACGCACCGGCTCGTTCATTCAGGCCGCACAAGAGCTTGGGATTTCGCCAAGCGCGGTCAGTCATTCCATCCGCAAGCTGGAAGAGTCCATCGACATCCAGCTGTTCGAGCGCACCACCCGTGAAGTCAACCTGACACCGAAGGGCCGGTTGCTGATGGAGCATGTGCAGCGCGGGCTCGACGAAATGCAGCGCGGTTTCATGCTGGCCAAGACCGAGGAACCGCCGCCCCTGCGCCTGCACACCGCCCCCAGTTTCGGCATGCAATGGTTGATGCCACGACTGTCGCGCTTCGTGCAGGCGTACCCGTCCATCGACCTGCGGTTCTCCGCCAGCACCGATTACGCGCAATTCGAAAACGATGATTTCGACCTGGACATCGTCTACGGCGAACCGCGCTCCAACCTCATCGAAAAAATCCCGCTGGCCGTGGAGCACCTGACGCCGCTGTGCAGCCCCGAACTGGCGGCCAGCATCCGCACGCCCCAGGACTTGTACGAACACCGTTTGATTCAGTGCGATGTGCAAATGCTGCAATGGAAAGGCTGGTTCGAGGCCAACCACCTCATGTCACCGCACCATTACGCCCTGCGCTTCGACCGCAGCATCATGGCCATTGCGGCCGCCACCAGCGGCATGGGCGTGGTGCTGGAATCGACCCTGCTGGCCCAGACCGAACTGGAAAAAGGCACGCTGGTCGCCCCGCTCCGCGCCGTGACCCACGACATTCAATACATCGGGCACTACCTCGTTTACCCGAAACGGCGGACCCGGCATGAGGCAGCGGAAGTGTTCAAAAAGTGGTTGTTGGATGAGTTGGGGTTGCGGCCTGTCGGGGCGGGGCCGTGAACTCGCTGCCCCGCCGTCACCTGATCGCGCCGTGGCCGGGAACCTGTGGGAGCGAATTCATTCGCGAAAGAGAGCTCAGGCGATGGAGATGCTGTGGATGTACCCACCCTTCGCGGGTGAATTCCCTCCCACAGGATTGCTCTTATCATTTCATGGTGTGAAACTGCCCGAATCCGCTGATAACAGACAAACAGTGGCCCACACCCATCCGACCTGACGACTCGTTCCTCATGCACAATGCCTACGCCACGCTCGACAACCCCACCTGGCATGCATTGAATACCCTCCAGCGCCATCTCGGCGAAAGGGACGCGTTGAGTGGCCGTTACTTGCCAGACGTCGCGCCTTTCGCCTCGGTCGTCGAACCTTCACCAGAAGCGTTCGCAGCGCTGCACGACCTGATTCCTCACGACGGCCAGGTGGCGATCCAGACCCTGTCGCCTTTGCCCACCCTGCACAATCTGCTCGTGAGCGAGATCGGCACCCTTGTGCAGATGATCGCTCCCGGCGCCCCGCTGACCTCCGACGACACCGACCTGCAACCGCTGGGGATGGCGGATATTCCGGACATGCTGCAACTCACCGCCAGCGCCCGTCCTGGCCCGTTCGGTCCGCGCACGATCGAAATGGGCCGCTATCTGGGCGTCCGCGACAATGGCCGGTTGATCGCCATGGCCGGCGAGCGCATGCGCCTCGACGGATTCACGGAAATCAGCGCCGTGTGCGTGGACGAGGCGTATCGCGGGCGGCAACTGGCGGGGCGCATGATGAACGCTCTTCGTCGCGACATTCTCTCCCGTGGCGCCACTCCGTTTCTGCATGTCCTCAGCAGCAACGTTTCAGCCATCGCCTTATATGAACGACTGGGCTTCGAAAGACGGCAGGTTTTTTTTCTGTCGGGCCTGCGACGCGCGGTGTAAGCCCGGGAGAAACGGGCGCTCACTGAACGTTAAAGCGCCCGATGGCTGGCCACAGGCTATTCCCGCTCGACGTTGTGTGATATTTACTCGCCCGCTCAACTGTCCACGCAGAGAATACCCTTCATGTCCTACCGCGCACCCCAGGACCTGGCCCTGAGTCTGGCGCTTTCCGCCCTGCTCGATGCTCAGGTCAGCGCGGGTCATTACGCCACCGACGAGGAGGCTCGACGTGCCGCTCTGCGCATCATGCAGGCCAATGACGCGGCCCGGCGCGACGTGGCGGCCGAGGCGCAGGGCGAAACCGCACTGTACGACTCCATGGACTTCACTCGACTGGCCCTGTCGGCCGTGCGCGGGGTCGGGGTATGGACCTATGAAGTGTCCAACGATTGCTTCTATTGCGATGAAGGCATCAGCGAGCTCTACGGCATCGATCCGCTTCAGGGGGCGGCGGGCATCAAACGCACGGACTTTCTCGCCAACGTCCACCCCGACGATCTGGTGGCCTTGCGCAAGACCATGGCAGGCGGCCTGGTCAACAGCGGCGACCTGGAACTCGAATACCGCATCCTGCACCCGAACGGCGCGATTCGCTGGGTGCTGTCCCGAGGGCACACCTATTTCAACAACGCGGGCGACCCCGTGCGCCGCACCGGTGTGGGTGTGGAAATGACCGCTCAACGGCTGCTGGAACAACAGCTGCGACAGAGCCAGAAAATGGAGGCTGTGGGTCAGTTGACCGGCGGCTTGGCCCACGACTTCAACAACCTGCTGACCGGGATCATGGGCAGCCTTGAAATGCTCCGGCTACGCATCGGTCAGGGCCGGTTGAATGACACCGAGCGTTATTTCGAGGCCGCCCAGGGTGCCTCGCGACGGGCCTCCGCGCTCACTCATCGTCTGCTGGCGTTCTCCCGGCGTCAGACGCTGGAGCCGACGTCCACCGACGTCAATGCGCTGATCCACGGCATGCTGGAGCTGATCCGCAGCACCATCGGGCCAGCCGTGCATATCGACATCCAGAACACCGCTGACCTGTGGCTGACCCAGGTGGACCCGAACCAGCTGGAAAACGCCCTTCTCAACCTCTGTATCAACGCCCGAGACGCCATGGTGTCGGGCGGCACGCTGACCATCGCCACCGGCAATCGCAACCTGACGTCCAAGGCCGCGGCAGACCTGGAGCTGCCCGTCGGCGAATACCTGACGCTGAGCGTCAGCGATACCGGCAGTGGCATGAGCGGTGACGTGATGGCCCATGCCTTCGACCCCTTCTTTACCACCAAGCCCACTGGCAAAGGGACCGGGCTGGGCCTGTCGATGATCTACGGGTTCGTGCGCCAGTCCGGTGGCAGCATTCACATTGAATCGTGCATGGACGTGGGCACCATTATGACGCTCTACCTGCCGAGGTCCACGCTCAACGTTGCAAGCGTGTCGCCGCCGACCGCTGTGTCCGGCGCACTGGCCGGGTTGGGGGAAACCGTGCTGGTGATCGACGATGAACCGACCGTGCGCATGTTGATCGCCGAAGTGCTGGAAGACCTGGGCTACACCGCCCTGGATGCGGAGGACGGTGCGCAAGGTCTTCAGGTGCTGCAATCGAACCAGCGCATTGACCTGCTGGTGACGGACGTGGGTCTGCCAGGCGGTCTCAATGGCCGGCAGGTGGCCGACGCCGGACGCAGCGTGCGCCCGGACTTGAAGGTGCTTTTTATTACCGGCTATGCGCACAACACACTGCTGTGGGAAGAACAACTGGAGCCCGGCATGCACTTGCTGACCAAGCCGTTCACCATGGACGACCTTGCCGCACGCATCAAATGCATTCTGGCGACCTGAAACAGACGCCGACTCCCTGCCGTTTGTCGGCAAAAAATGCCCTGCCCCCCTCGCCCCGCATGCCTCAGGCCCCCTCGGGGCTCCTGACAGTTATAACTTTCGTTATACCGCCACCGCCGCAAAAGTCTCAAAAACGAGACAGAAAACAACGCTCTTAAATAACCGCGCTTAAGTGGGTTACTCCTCCGAAAGATACTTTTTCAGGCGCGCTGTCTGAACCGGCCTTTCCGTGTGACTTTGCAGGACAGCCTCCGCGAAACACGCGGACCCGCACGAAAAACCGACGTCAACTTAGCGACGCGATTAGTCTTTTTAAACCGCACTAGTTAGTCACTCTAATTTTTGGCGCCAATTTATAAATGACATTATTTTTAGTTTCGTGGTGGCGTATTCCCATTATTTGTATTTACACTGTGACCACTCCAACAAACTTTGTATGTGCCTGCCATGAAACACACCACTTTAAGGATAATGATGGTGCTTCCCCTGTGCCTTGCCGCGACGGCATTTGCCGAAGAAAGCGTCAACACAACACCCGCTTTATCTTCTCAGCGTTCTCTCAATCGCGCTGAAGTGGGCGGACTGGTGGTCGGGCAGACAGTGACTCAGAACGGGCATGCGTTTTACGACAGTTTTGCCTCGGCCTGGGCCGAAAAAGATGAAGAAGGTCGTTTTACGGTTTCAGTCACGGAGCGCCCCACCGCACGTCTAGGCAGTCAGATTTTCATCAACTACGGCAATCGCCGGATGCTTCAGGTGGCGCTCCCACCGAACCGCAGCCAGATTGCCGGATTGGGTGCAGACGTGGCGGCTCAAGTGTTCCAGGCCATTCTTGACTACCAATTGGCGCAGTTCTTCGGGGACCCTGACATGGGTCGCGATGAGATCTAAAAGGAGTTAATCATGAACCGCTTGTCTCTTGCTTTCACCAGTCTGCTTTCGCTGTCCGGCCCCTGCGCCAGCGTCCTTGCCAGTGAACTGGTGTACGTCCCGGTCAACCCATCCTTCGGCGGCAACCCGCTCAACGGCCCCGTGCTGTTGAACCAGGCGAACGCACAAAACAAGTTCACCGAGAAGTCGTCTTCCTCGGGATCGACGCAAAGCACGCTGAATCAGTTCAACAGTATGTTGCAAAGCGCGATTCTAAGCCGCGTCTCATCGGCGGTGACATCAAGCATTGTCGGCACCGACGGCAAGTTGACGCCAGGAACCGTTGAAACCACGGACTTCACGATTTCCATCGTCAACTTGTCGCCAGGCTTATTGCAAATAACCACCACCGATAAAACCACCGGCCAAAGTACGTCGTTCCAGATCAACCAATAAGTAACGGTCGCTGTACCGCTTCAGCACTAACGATTTCGCTGTAACGCTCCTGTAAGACGTGTTGTGCCTTGTGCAATAACTCGCGGGCGTCGCTCGCCTGCCATAAACCCAGAAACAACTAAAACATTGAATAAAGGAATTAATCATGCAAGCACGTAAATCCCTTATCGCCCTCGCAGTACTGGCTTCTGTCTCAGGCGCAGCTTTCGCTGGCAACGGCACCGTCAACAGCTACCAGGACGGTAGCTTCAACGGTGCCAACATTGAACAGAGCGGTGCGATCAACTCCACCACTACCCTTAACCAGACTGGCAACCGTAACGTTGCCGGTACCGAAGCCAGCAAAGTGCTTCAGGCGTCCCGTGACAGCAACCTGACCATCCTGCAGAGCAATGCCTACAACACGGCCTACGCTACCCAGCGTGGCGGTGTCCAGAACAACGCAGCCATCGAGCAGGTTGGCAAAACCAACTTCAACTCGGACAACAAGCAGACCGCTACCCTGACCCAGGACGGTAGCTACAACACCGGCTACATCTCCCAGAAAAACAACCTGGGCCAACAAAACAGCGCCACCCTGAACCAGGACGGTTCCGGTCATACGGCCGAGCTCCGTCAGGAAGGCAATAACAAGGCAGTGGCCAACGTCAAGCAGTACAACAATGACAACCGCGCCTACGTCACTCAGAAGAACAACACGGATGCCACCGGCACCGTCACTCAGCGCGGCAACAACAACACGTCGAACCTGACCCAGACTGGCAGCTACAAAGTCACCGCTACCATCAGTCAGGACGGCGGCTACAACCAGGCCACCACCACCCAAGAGAACGGTACCCGCGACTCGACGGCTGACCTGACCCAGAACGGCAATGGCCACACCGGTTCGATTCTGCAGAACGACACCTGGACCACCCATGCCACGCTGACCCAGAACGGCAACAACAGCACCGGCACGATCTACCAGAACGTCGCTGATGGTTCCTCCGCGACACTGTCGCAGACTGGCAGCAACAACACCGGCGCGCTGACTCAGAAAAACTCGTTCGACGGCAGCATCCAAGCGACCCAAAACGGATCGTACAACCGCGTCGTAGCCAATCAAACCTACGGCTACGATCTGTCCGCGAAAATCACCCAGACCGGTGACGGCAACGCCACCACCAGCAACCAGACCGGTAGTAAAAACCGCCTGGTCGCCACGCAGGACGGCTACGAGAACAGCATCCTCAGCAACCAGGCTGGCGTTAACAACCTGGCTGAGCTGACTCAGCAAGCCGGCGGCCACAACTCGATCGACCTCAACCAGACTGCTTCGGCGTTCAGCAACACCGCTCGCGTTACTCAGTCCGGCAACTACCTGACCGCCAACGTCACCCAGACCGGCGGCCTGAACAACAACGTTGTGATCAATCAGCACTAATCCAGGTCGTACCCGCCGGTTCGCCGGCGGGTTTTTTCGGAGTTTTATCATGCGCGCCCGCACGATTTCATTGATGATTTTCGCCGCTGTAGTCCTGAGTGGTTGTGCCACTTCGCGCCCGGCGGGCACCATTTCTCCGGCGACCATTTCGCCGCCCACCCAATCCACCCGCGACCTCGCCAACCTGCCGCTTCCAGCAGGTCAGATTCCAGTGGCGGTGTACGGCATGCGTGACCAGACCGGCCAGTACAAGCCTTCGCCGGACAGTTCTTTTTCCACGTCAGTGACTCAGGGCGCCGCGTCGCTTCTGGTCGGGGCGTTACGCGATTCGCGCTGGTTCAAACCGGTGGAACGCGAAAACCTGCAAGACCTTCTGACCGAACGCAAGATCGTTCGAGCGCTGGAGCAGCCATCGGACCGGGCACAGACTCAACTGCCTCCGCTGCGTCCGGCCAACATGATCATCGAAGGCGCCATCGTCGCCTACGAAAGCAACGTGCGCACCGGCGGTTTCGGCGTGCGTTACCTGGGCATCGGCCCGTCGGACATTTACCGCCAGGATCAGGTGACCATCAACCTGCGAGCAGTGGACATCCGCACCGGCGACGTGATCCAGAGCATCACCACCACCAAGACCGTGTTTTCTATCCAGCTGGATTTCGGCGTCTTCAAGTTCGTGTCGCTGCGTCACCTGCTGGAAGTGGAAACCGGCCTTTCACGCAACGAACCGGTTCAGCAGTGCGTGCGTGAAGCCATCGAAGCGGGCCTGATTCACCTGATTGCCCAAGGTGCCCGCGACGGCAGCTGGTCCCTGAAAAACCCGGACGACCTGAAAAAGCCCCTGCTTGCGGGCTACCTGAAGGCGTATGACGAGCAGACGATGAATACGCCAATTACCTCTGCGGAGCAGACCAAGCTCTTGGGAGATTCAAGTGCGCAACCACAATAAATATGCGCTGCTGACCTTCGCTGCCTTACTGACCCTTGGCAGTACGCTGTGTTCGGCCGCCGACCTGGTGTCCGAGGCCCGCTACTCCGGCCTTGGTGTGTCGGGCAGCCGGGTTGACCTGAGCCAGATCGGCTCCTACAACCGCGCCACTGTCGATCAAAGTGGCCAACGCCAGCGTCTGGTGGAAATCCAGACGGGCCAGGCCAACGCGGCGACCATTAACCAGAGCGGCGCCTACAATGCCGCGTATGCCCAGCAGAACGGCTACAACAACGTTATGACCCTGGAGCAGAGCGGGCGCTACAACCAGGCGGCCATCGCGCAGGTGGGCACCGGCAACCAGGCCAACGTCGTGCAAAGCGGCGCCTATAATCAGGCGTACGTCGGGCAGTATGGCCAGAACAACCAGGCCAACGTCACCCAAAGCGGGTTTGGTGGCGTGGTCAGTGTCCAGCAGTTCGGCAGCAACATGAACGCTACAGTCACGCAGAAGTGAGACCCATGATCGACTTATCGCAATTGGTCGTCGCCATTGATACCCACCGTGAAGGGGCGGCTGTGCTGATTCGTCCGCACATCGAAAACCCGACGCCCTTGACCCTGCGTTACCGCATGGCGATCAGCCAACGCAGCGCCGCGGGCACCTCCAGCATCAGCCAGCAGGGCGATATCCAGACCGGCGCCAGCACCTCTCTCGTGCGCCTGAGCATTCCACCGGAAGCCGCCTGCAACATTCACCTGGAACTCTTCCAGGACGGCGTATTGGTCAAATCCCTCGACAAGAACTGCGACGAAACCACGAGCTGACGCTTAATCATTCCCCTTCAGTAACACCCGGATCTTGTCGGTATCCTCAGCAGTGGCAGGGTTGTAAATAACCATGCCGAGGTCCGGCCTGCCATCCACGGCAAATCCCGAATACTCCAGCGCGATCAAGCCCATCGTCGGATGATGCAGCCGCTTGCTGCCTTCACCGTGTACCCGCACATCGTTGTCCCGCCAGAACCGCGCAAAGTCAGCGCTCAACACGCACAGCTCCTCGGCCAGTTTGCTGACCTCCGACGCCGCCCCCGCTCGAATCGCATCCGCGCGAAACGCCGCCACCACGAACCTCGCCATGCTCTCCCAATCCTCCTGCCGTTCGCGCACGCCCTGCCGACAGAACATCAGGCGCAGAATGTTGCGCTCCTTCACCGGCAGCAGGCTGTAATCGGTGAATACAACAGCCGCCGCACGATTCCAGGCCAGTACATCCCAAGTGGCCGTCTTGATGATCGCGGGGCTGAACTCAAGGGTGTCCAAGAGGCGCTGCAAACGCGGCGTCACGCCTTCAGGCGCCCGGTAAATCACTTCGGGCGGGTGGCCGAACGCGAGCATGAACAAGTGTTCGCGCTCAGGTTCGGTCATCAACAGGCTTTGGGCGATGCGGTTCAACACCTCGGTGGACGGCGCGCCACCCCTGCCCTGTTCCAGCCAGGTGTACCAAGTGGCGCTGATGTTGGCGCGCTGCGCGACCTCCTCGCGACGCAATCCCGGCGTGCGCCTGCGCGCATTGGAAAAGCCGAAACTCGCCGGGTCGAGCCGCCCCCGGCAATCCTTCAAATACGCACCCAGCAATTGAACCGACTGATCTGACATAGCGAGCCTGTTAGTGTGTATACCCTGATAACGTCACGTCTTTAACTGGATACAGACTACGCGCAGGCTGGTGTTTTCAGCAAAGCGAGAGTGACCCCATGCGCGTATTTCTCACCGGCTCCACAGGTTTCATCGGCACCCAGGTCACGCGGGAATTGCTCGACGCAGGCCATGACGTGCTGGGTCTGACCCGCTCCGATCAGGGTGAACGTGCGTTGCGTGCCGTAGGCGCCGTCGCTTACCGAGGCGACATCGAAGACCTCGACAGCCTGCGCAAAGGCGCCGAACAATGCGACGCGGTGATCCACACCGCCTTCGATCACGATTTCACTCACTTCGTCGAAAATTGCCAGAAGGATGGCCGCGTCATCACGGCGTTAGGCGCTGCGCTGGAAGGTTCGCCGCGGCCATTGATCATCACCTCCGGCACCGCCATGGGCTGCCCCGCCCCCGGCCAGCCTGCGGACGAAGACCATTTCGACCCGGCCCATCCCCATCCACGCACCGCCTCGGAACTGGCCGGCCACGCACTGAGCGAGCGGGGTATCAATGTGGTGGTCATGCGCTTGTCGCAAATCCACAACCCGGTGAAACAGGGCCTGGTCACCTACCTCATCGACTTGGCGCGGCAGAAAGGCGTGTCGGCTTACGTCAGTGAAGGAAACGAACGGTGGTCCGCCGCACACCTTGCCGACACGGCCCACCTCTACCGCCTGGCCCTGGAAAAACACGCGCCCGGCGCCCGCTACAACGCCACCGCCGAACAGGCCATTGCCTTCCGCGACATTGCGCAGGTGATTGGCGAAGGGCTGGGCGTGCCGGCCGTTTCCCTGAGCCCTGAACAGGCGGCAGGGCATTTCGGCTGGATGGCCGGGTTCGCGGGGCAGGACATGTCGGCGTCGAACACCAAGACACGGGAACGGCTGGGGTGGAACCCGAAGGGGCCGGGGTTGTTGGAGGATGTGCGGGTGTGTCTCAGTCGGTGATCCACATTCGGGGCGCCGGATCACCTGTAGCCGTGGGCGTGCTCGCGATGGCGTCAGGTCAAGTACTCAGACACCTGACGCTGATTCAGCCTCGCTTGCTCCCGTACGCCTCCATGCCTCGACGACGCGTCAGCCTTGAGCGACGTCGGCACCGCCCTCGATCCCGAGGCATTCCGACAGCGAGCTGAATTCGCCGTATCGGCACAGCCAGTGCGTCAGGAACGTGTACCCCACGGTCAACCCCGCGAGTGCAGCCCGCGCCTCGCGGTGCGCACGACGGTTGCGGGCAGCGGCCTGAGCACGGGTTTCGTCCTTGTACTTTGTGGACAACATTGAAAACAGCAAGAACACCACGCAGAGGTAAAACAAGACCACCAGGATCACTTTCGCGACCAGCGACACCATCGCCTTCCAAAGCGAGTCATTGGCCTGAATGGACGTCCATGCGCTGAACGCCACGGTGGCCACGACAGCGGCCACGAGAACCGCGTAAGGAATGCCGGCAGGAACCTCAAGCCAGGTCAACAGCAAGAAAACCAGAAAACCCGCGAAGGGAAGCACATTAGCAACGACAGCGTCGGTGTAATCGATGTACACCGTCAGCGTCTCCCGTCTGTGCAAAACCATGGCTGAACCCGTGACAGCGCCCAGAATAAGCAATGCGTACTTCCAGGCGGGTCCTTCCCAGAATCGTGTCCATAGGCTTGGACCGGACGCGCCCTGGACCGTCGACGGCTGAGCGACCACGCGAGGCGCCGCTTGAGTCTGCGTTTGAGCGGGCCGCTGCACGGAAGGAACAGGCGCGATCGCGGACGGTGCTTTCACGACTGGCGGTGCGATGGCGACAGGCGCAGCCGGCACATTTGTTGGGGCCTGTGTCTGCGCGGCCTGTTGCTGTCGAAGTCGCTCCGCCTCGACCGCTTCACGCTGCGCCTGTTGTCGATTCCACTCGGCAATGGACGCCTGCTCCTTTTCACGCTGCACGTATTGCTGAAGCACTTTGATGCGGTCGGATAACGTCGTGTCGAGACACTTCTGCACCGTGCACTGATTGCGAACGATCAGCCACTCACGTTGCGACGCCTGAAGGGCTGCCGGATCAGAGGCCGCTGCCATGGCCTTGCGATATTCACCCGCGAGGATGCTGTCCACACCTGAAAGATAGCCGTCCCGGCAAATCTCTTTTTCGGCGAAATTGGAGGCTTTGCTGCAGTCGAAACTGACTGCGAACACGGGGGTTGAAAGGCTCAAGAGCAGCAGCAATAGAAACCGATGCATGGGATCGTCCTTGATGGGGGAAAAGAGGGATAAATGACCAGGCTTCAGGGTGTAACGGCAGCCGACGGAATATATTGAATTCATGGATTTGTCGTAGGGGGGCGTCATCCTGCACGCACCGCCGCCAAGATTCGTTAAACCTGTGACATCGGAGTTGGGTCTGAAGCACATGACCCTGCCTCGGCGTCTGGCAGGATTTCGACGCGGGCACATTAGACGTGGGAGCGACACATGAAACAGATCACAGCAGGCGTCCTCAACGTCGCCTACCTCGAAAGCGGTCCCGCCGACGGGCCAGTCGTGGTGCTGTTGCACGGATTTCCTTACGACGTTCGCGCCTATGACGAGGTCGCGAAACGGCTCGCGGACGCGGGTTGCCGTTGCATCGTGCCGTACTTGCGGGGCTACGGCCCCACGCGCTTTCTCGATGCGTCCACGCTTCGATCCGGTGAACAGGCCGCCCTCGGCGCCGATCTGCTGGCCTTGCTTGACGCGCTGAGCATCGAACGTGCGGTGCTGGCGGGCTATGACTGGGGTGGCCGCGCGGCGTGTGTCGTCGCAGCGTTGTGGCCCGAGCGGGTGATCGGCCTGGTAAGCGGTGATCCGGGCTACAACATTCAGGACATTGCTGCCGCCAACACGCCCTCTTCACCCCGGAGCGAGCATCGTCTCTGGTATCAGTATTACCTCCATGGCGAGCGTGGATATGCCGGGCTAAAGGCCAATGGCAAAGCGTTCTGTCGCCTGCTGTGGGAACAGTGGTCGCCCAGCTGGACATTCAGCGACGAGACCTATGAGGCGAGCGCGGATTCGTTTTCCAACCCGGACTTTGTCGACGTCGTGACCCACTCCTACCGCCACCGGTTCGCGTTGGTCGAGGGCGATCCCCGTTACGCCGAGATCGAACGCCAACTGGCGCAACGGCTCCCGATCTCTGTGCCGAGCGTGATTCTGAGCGGGGCCGATGACGGGGTGTCGTCGAAGCGGGATAACACGGCTGCCGTGAAAGGCTTCAGCGCGAAGGTGCGCAGACAGGTGCTGCCGGGCGTGGGTCATAACGTCCCGCAAGAGGCACCGGCCGTGTTCGCCGATTCGGTGTTGGAGGTGCTGAACCGCTGAGCATCCAGGCATCCCGCTGTCGGGTGCTTGAGCATTCGACACGGACGCTCTGAAGGCTGCGCCTCTTTCCCACTCAACATGACGCCCCACACCGTCAGATGTAGGGGTTTAACCGGCGATTGTTCGATAACAAATCCTGACAACCGTTAAATCGCAGGCTGCCGCCCGGCAAATCGCGCCCTCATAATGGCCCCACAACAACAAATGGGGTTCACCCTGAGGCATGCAAGCGATGTACAAGGATCACATCATCAAGGCGCGTTTCACTGACAGTGTCATGTTCATGGGCGCCATCGCCGCTGTCATTTTCTGCATCACCCTCCTGTGTGGCGTTGGCGAAAGTCGGCTCTCACACCTGATGGGCCCCATCGTCCTCGATCTGGAATCGCCGTGGGCACGCAATATCGCGGTGGGCGGGACCTTCACCCTCACCGCCATGCTGAATCTGTTCATGCTCGGCCGCTTTCCGCTACGGGCGCAGATCATCACCGTCTGGTGCGAGCTGCTGGTGCTGTTCCTGCTGTTCTTCGACACGTTCAATCTGTCTTACAGCTTCATCGCCACCAAGGTCGGCTTCATGATCACTCAAGGGGTGTTCACCACCGTCTACGTGTCCGCCATTTCCATTGCCATCGCGTTCGTGCTGGCGCTGTTGGGTGCCACGGCCCGGCTGTCGTCCAACGGCTTCGCCATTGCCATCGCCAGTTTCTACACCTCGTTCTTTCGCGGCGTCCCGCTGCTGATTCAGATTTACCTGATCTACCTCGGCATCCCCCAGCTGGGCTATGTGGTCGGCGCAGTGCCCGCGGGGATTCTCGCGCTCTCGCTGTGCTACGGCGCCTACATGACAGAAATTTTCCGCGCGGGCATCAGCAGCATTTCCCGTGGGCAGTGGGAAGCCTCGCGGGCCATCGGCCTGACGCCGTTCCAGACCATGACCCGAGTGATCCTCCCGCAGTCCATGCGGCTGATCATCCCGCCGACCGGCAATCAGTTCATCTCGATGCTCAAGGACAGCTCGCTGGTATCGGTAATCGGGGTGTGGGAGCTGATGTTCCTCGCCCGCACCCAAGGCCGCGCCGAGTTCCGTCACCTGGAAATGCTCATCACCGCTGCCGTGCTGTATTGGCTGCTATCCATCGTGCTGGAAACGGTTCAGGCACGGATGGAAAAACACTTCAACCGCGCCCATCGCTGATCAGGAGCACGACAATGAATCAGCCCTCCGTTTCCCTCGCGTCGGCGGCGTATCCGGCTGTCTCGATCCAGGACATGCACAAGTGGTACGGCGACTTTCACGTGCTCAAGGGGATCGACCTGCACATCGCGGCCGGTGAAATCGTCGTGGTGTGCGGCCCTTCGGGCTCCGGCAAGTCCACGCTGATCCGCTGTCTTAATCTGTTGGAGGATTTCCAGAAAGGCCACGTGTTCATCGACGGCGTCGAGCTGACCCGCGATGCCACCTGCGTGGCGGGGATTCGTCGCCAGATCGGCATGGTGTTTCAGCAGTTCAACCTGTTCCCGCACATGACCGTGCTGGAAAACCTCATGCTCGGGCCGCGCCTCGTGAGCAAGCTCAGCGAATCGAAAGCCCGCGAACTGGCGTATGAATACCTCGACCGCGTGCGGATCAGGAACCAGGCCGATAAATACCCCGGCCAGCTCTCGGGCGGTCAACAACAGCGTGTGGCGATTGCCCGGGCCCTCTGCATGCGGCCGCGCATCATGCTGTTCGACGAGCCCACCTCGGCACTCGACCCGGAAATGGTCAAGGAGGTGCTGGACGTGATGGGCGAACTGGCCCAGGACGGCATCACGATGGTGTGCGTGACCCATGAAATGGGGTTCGCCCGTCGTGTGGCCGATCGCATCATCTTCATGGATCAGGGCGCGATCATCGAGCAGGCCCGCCCCACCGATTTTTTCGACAACCCTCAGCACCCGCGTGCCCGAGAGTTTCTATCGCAGATTCTCAGCCACTGAGAGGCTTCACCGCACCTTGCAACGTTCACCGAAAACAACAAAAACCATTTCGGACACCAGGAGCTTACCCATGATCCCGTTCACGCGTTTCTTCGCGACCGCTGCTGTCACCACTGTCGTCATGTTGGCCACCGGAGGCGCCTGGGCAGGCGCGACCCTCGACCGGGTTCACCAGACCAAGGTGATCAAGGTCGCCACGGCCGCTAACTGGCCACCCCAGTCTTTCCTCGGTCCGGACAACACACTGCAAGGCTTCGACATCGACGTGGCGAACGAAATCGGCAAACGCCTGGGCAGCAAGACCGAATTCGTGACTCCCGAATACGGGGTCATCACGGCCGGGCGCTGGTCGAACCGCTGGGACCTGTCCGTCGGTTCCATGACCCCGACCACCGAGCGCGGTCGCGTGCTGGATTTCCCGGCCATCTATTACTACACCCCGTACGTGTTCGCGGTGCACAAGGATGCTGCCGGCACCCAGGCTGCGGACCTGAACGGCAAGATCATTGGCGTGGAAGCGGGAACGACGTCCGAGGATTACATCAATCGCCGCCTGAAGATCGACGCGGCGGACGTGCCATCGTTCACCTACGACGTCACGCCCGGTGAAGTGAAAACCTATGGCGACAGCATGGGCCCGCTGGATGATCTGCGGATGGGCAATGGCGTCCGGCTGAATGCGACCTTGTCCGCCCTGCCCACCATCGTGGCGGCGGTCAAGAACGGCTATCCCATCGTGCGCGTGGAGGGCAAACCCGCTTACTACGAACCGCTGGCCATTGCCGTCGACAAGGGCGATGAAGCGTTCAACAGCGCGTTGACCAAGATCGTCGCCGACATGAAAGCCGACGGAACGCTGAAGCAGCTGTCCGAAAAATGGTACGGCGCCGACCTCACGCAAGTGCAATAACCCCCAACAGACCGTACAGGCGCCCGTCCTCGACGTGGCGTCCTGGACGCCTGCGCCCAGCAAAAAGGACAACGGTTTTCATGTTCACCTATAACAACAACTACTACACCGCGACGATGCAGGACACGCCCTCGCGGCCTGTGCTGTCAGGCAACGTGCGCGCCGATGTCTGCGTGGTCGGCGCAGGGCTGGCAGGGTTGAGCACGGCCTGGGCACTGCTGACACGAGGCAAGACCGTCGCGTTGCTCGACGCTGGCCGAGTGGCATGGGGCGCGTCAGGGCGCAATGGCGGCTTCGTGCTTCAGGGTTGGTCAGAAGGCATGTCGGCCATCGAACGACGCTGCGGGAAAACCACCGCTGCCGCGCTGTTCAAACTGTCGCTGGAAGGGGTCGATATCGTGCGTGAGACCATCGCCCGACACGCCCTGCCCGGCTGTTCACCCACGACGGGAAAGCTGAGCGTGATCCGCTACGACGATGCCGACAGCCTGCGGCGACTGCAGGACAAAATGGCCACGGACTTCGACTTTCATCTCGACTACCTGGATCGCGATGCGGTACGTGAACGGCTGAAAACCGACCGCTACTTTCAGGCACTTCGGGACACCCACGGTTTCCATTTTCACCCCTTGAATTATTGCCTCGGCCTGGCCGGGCTCATTGAACGCAGCGGCGGCGCGATTTACGAACAGTCGCCGATGGTCCGGGTCGAGCGCCGGGACGGCGGGCATCGGGTGATCACGGATAAAGGCAGCGTCGAATGCGGCGATGTGGTGTATTGCTGCGGCGGGTATGGCGGCCCCGAGTTCGGCAAGCTACGCGGCGCCTTTCTGCCCATCGCCACTTACGCGGTACTGACCGAACGCCTTGGGTCGGGGTTGGCGGCGGCCGTGAACACCCGCGATGCGGTGGGCGACAATCGCCGGGCCTCCGATTATTACCGGGTCGTGGATGGCGATCGTTTGCTCTGGGGTGGGCGCATCACCACCAAAAACCTGCAGGATGAAAAGCGCCTGGGGCAGTTGTTGACGGCCGATATTCTCGACGTCTACCCGCAGTTGAAAGGGGTGAAGATCGATAAAGCCTGGTCGGGGCTGATGGGCTATGCCCGGCACAAGATGCCTCACATCGCTTCATTGGGCACGGGGCTCTGGGCTTGTACCTCGTTCGGCGGCCATGGTATGAACACTGCGCCCATTGGCGGACGCGTGATCGCCGAAGCCATTTGCGGCGAAAGCGATCGCTACCGGTTGTTCGATGCGTACGGACTGCAATGGAACGGTGGTCCTCTCGGGCCCGCGGCGGCCCAAACGGTTTACGCCGGGCTGAAGATCATGGATTTCTTTCAGGAAACCCGGTCACAGCGCAAAGCGGTTTCTCACCCCTGAATCAGAGCAAGGCCAAGGACGTTTTCATGGATGCGCCTACCCCCGGTCCGCTGTTCAACCTGACCGACAAAGACCGACAACTGCTCAGCCTTTTGCAAGCCAATGCCCGGGAACCCACCGCCTCGTTGGCACGCAAGCTGGGCGTGTCGCGCTCGTCCGTGCAGGAGCGCATCACCCGTCTGGAAAAAGCCGGGGTCATTACCGGCTACAGCGTGCGCATCGACCAGGACCGTCTCCAACAGACCATCAACTGCTTCACCATGACCTCGTGCACCAACAAGAGCTACACCGATGTGATGACTTCCCTGCGCAAAATGGACGCGGTGCAGGCGGTGTACGCCGTGTCGGGGGAATCGGATTTCATCATTCATTTGGCCACCTCCACCCTGAGCGACCTCAACGCCGAGTTGATCCGGATCAACATGATCAAGGGTGTCGCGCATACGTCGTCTCACATCGTGATGGAAACCAAATTCAGCCGAAAACTGATGGAGTGAGCGAGCGGGAACGCGTTGTTTCATTCCGTCGCCCCACGGCGACGCAACGCAGCGGCGGCGATCTCATTGCCCTGCCCCATCACGATACTCAGCGCGGTTTCGCCCCGTGCGTCCTGATGGTTCAGATCGGCACCCTGTGCGATTAACACCGGCACGAAATCCAGACGCCCGAACAGCGCCGCGAAGGCCAGCGCGGTTTGGCCGCTGTTGTTGGTCTGATCGATGGCGCAACGATCAACCAGCAACTTCGCCATGGCCATTTCTCCCTTGAACAACGCGCCCATCAGCGCGGTATTGCCGTTGTGGTCGGGGATACAAGGGTCGGCGGTGGCGCCGAGCAACAACCTGACCTCGTCGGTCTGTCCGTGGTAGGTCGCCAACACCAGCGCGGTGTAACCCTCGCCACTCTGGCTGTTCACCGGAAAACCGGCGTCGATCAGCGCCTGGCTGATGTCGGTTCGCCCCGCACGGGCGGCGTCGAACCATTGCTGATCATAGATATGCGGATTCACCTGCACGGGGCGTTCCTCACTGACCAGGTGCTCGGGGGTCGAGGGCAGCCAGAAATCGGGCACAAGCAGGTGGCTGACGCGCAGTCCCACCCACGAAAGACCCGCCAACAGCACCAGTGCAGCAACAACGAAGCCGATTCGGCGACGGGAATAGGTGTGCATGGATCATCTCCTCAAGACCACCGCGTCATTACCCGACGCGATGGCCGTTCTCAACGCCGACTCAGTCTTCCAGGCGAGTTGCGAGTGACTTGACGCGCTCGACGTCGGCGTGGGTCGCCTTCGCCAACTGCCCGCCGTAACCGGCGTCCGCCTTATAGAAGTAGGAAAGCATCGTGTACTTGTTGGCCTCGTTGGTGACGTGGTTCAGGTCCGCGCTCAAGGCTTCGATCAGGAAGCCTTTGTCCTTCTCGGAAAGGCCCCGGTAGTACTCGCCGGCCTGGAAGAAGTTTCGAGGTTTTTGGGTCATGCGCTGCTGAGTAACCCCACTGACCGGCGTCGCTGCATCTTTATATTTAGGGTCCTGGCTGAGTTCCTTGATGCCCGACGGTTCGTAGTTGATCTCGCCCTGACGTCCACTCGCGTTCAAGGCACCGTCCTGGCTGTTATTGCTGACAGGTGTTTTCGGCGCGTTGATGGGAAGTTGCTGATAGTTGGCGCCGAGCCGATACATTTGGGTATCTGCATACGCGAACAAGCGTCCCTGAAGCATGCGGTCTTCGGATGCTTCAATTCCCGGCACCAAACGTGACGGTGCAAAGGCCGACTCTTCGGTGGATTCAAAATAATTGTCCGGAATTTTATTCAGCGTCAGCGTGCCGACTTTTCGATCCGGCACGCCGGTCCAGACTTTTGTGTCGTCGAGCGCATCGAAATCAAACTTGCCCAACTCCCCTGGCGTCAGCACTTGGACATAGAGATCCCATTTGGGAAAGTCACCTTTTTTGATGGCGCCATACAAATCATTAGTCATCAAGTTCCAGTCAGTCGCAATGGAACCACCGATGTGTTTGGGTTCAAAACCATGAACGCCCTGCCGGCTCTTCCAGGTAAACTTCACATAATGGGTCACGCCATCAGCGTTGATGAATTTGAATGCGTGTACCGCCGAGCCATCCATGTGACGATAGGAATCCGGCATGCCCTCGACGGTATAGAGGTGAGTCAACATATTGGTGGCTTCTGGCGTGTGCGCGAAGAAGTCAAACGCCAGGTTGGGATCTTGTACGCCAGTGACCGCGCTGGGTTTGTTGGCATGAACGAAGTCGGGAAATTTGATCGCATCGCGGATAAAAAAGATCGGCCAGTTAATGCCGACCATGTCCCAGTTACCTTGTGAGGTGTAGAACTTCACGGCAAAACCGCGGGGATCACGGGCTTGTTCGGGCGATCCCCGATACCCCATCACCGTGGAAAACCTGACGAATACGGGCGTTTTATTGCCCGGTTGAAAAACTTGCGCCACGGTCAGGTCATGCAGATCAGCAGTCGGCTCGAAGTCACCAAAGGCCCCCGTGCCCCTCGCATGAACGACGCGTTCGGGAATGCGCTCGCGATCAAACCGCTGCAGTTTTTCAATCAAGTGGGCGTCTTGAAGTAATACGGGACCGGCATCGCCTGCCGTTTGAGAGTTTTGATTGTCGCCGACAGGGGCACCACTGTCTCGCGTGAGTTGATCTGCATGAACGGCAGATGAAGCGGCAATGGCAACAGCGAGCACGGAGGCGCTCCAGAGAGAACGATTATGGCTCATGGAATTTATTTCCTCATTTATTATTAATAGCCTCCGAATACTGGTGAGTGTGGGAGTTGTCAGCCATTGGCTTTTAATCATCAGCCCCATATGGAAAAACAATGGAACACGCGCTTACCCCGCAAACAGGAATGGCTAACCGTGAAGCATCAGCTCTTCACTGCTCAGGACGATTAATTCTTAAAACACAAATACCCGAGAACTTCACCGTTCATCGTGTACATGATGAGCGGCGAATCTCAGGTAATGTGTGGCTGTAACGCGCGAAACAATCAAACGTGAACTTAACGCTTGGCGCTCATCTCGACTTTGAGTCGGGCGAATGCTTCATGTTGTCGATCCTCGGCTTTCGCGGCGGCCTTTTGCGCGTCTGACGGTGGTGCCAACAGCGAAGAAGACGGCGGTATCACCGTGCCTGCGCTGTCCAGTTTCAGAGGCTCTGATGAATCCGGCGTTGTCATGATCACCTTATTCATCTCGTTGGGGTTGATCGTGCGAAGTTGCACGATCCCCGAAGAAGAACTCACCGCACCCATCGTCATAAATACCTCCTCAGTCAATGAAAGCAGGCCCGTCATGCCTGCCTGGGTAAAGCAGCTCCATCAACCGGCGTATGCCAGAGTCAGTCGCTGCATGTCTGGTGCGCTCATCAGTTTGCCTTCCAGCAGCGTCATGAAGGCTTGGGTATAGGGCTGCGCCATGTGTTCGGCATGGGCCGCTTCCGAGGCAAAGTATTCAAAGAAACACAGATGCGTGGGGTCCTGCGCATAAGCAGTCTGATGAAACGCCACACAGCCCGGCTCTTTGAGCGTGTGTGCCAGCGTGACAGCAGCGGCTTCCAGCACCTCGGTCAGGTATTCAGGCTTGACCGTTGCGTTCACCAGCAGAATGTACGGGACGTCGCTCATACCTTTTTCCTCATGCTCACTGTGGGTTGAAATACACCGCATCAGGCAGTGACAGGCTGGACTTGATGAGTCGAGTGCCTTCGTCGACGAGCACTTCGAGCGCCCCGCCATTCACGCCCTCGAACACCACTTCAGCCACAACGCGGGGGTCGGTTTTCGGCACGTCGAAGCCTCTGACGAGGTCGGTGTCGACAAAGCCCACGTGCACGGCAACGACCTGAGTCTTCTGGCCAGTGAGTTCGAGGCGCAGCGCGTTGGTCACGCTCCAGGCGGCTGACTTGGACGCCGCGTAAGCAGCGAGCATCGGCCGACTCAACCACGTCACGTCCGACAACACGTTGACGATGGCACCGCCGCCATTGCGCGCGAGAATCGGGGCAAAGGCCTGGGCCGTGCGCACGATGCCGAAGGTGTTGGTGTCCATCATGCGCCGAGTCAGCTCAATCATGTTGGGCGCCAGGGCACTGTCCTGAATCTCGCCAATCCCCGCGTTGTTCACCAGTACCGTGGTGTCCTGACACTGTTCGGCGGCCGCCAGCACCGACGCTTCGTCGGTGACGTCGACCTTGACCGGAATGATGCCCGGCACGTCGAACCCTTCGGTGTTGCGCACACCGGCATAAACTTTCGAAGCCCCTTGGGCCAACGCTACTTTGGCAAGCGCAAGGCCCAGGCCACGGCTGGCGCCCGTTACAAACACTACGGATCCGGCGATATTCATTGGATGCTCCTGATGATTCAGAAACGCGAAGCAGCGGCTTCGCGAGGTTAGTGTGTAATTACACAGTAGAGAGTAAAAAAAAATCACAGCTCCGGTACGACCACCAATAACGACGCCCGAACCGTCACCGCTTGCTCCCGGCCCATTTCTGCTTCCAGCTCGGCTTGAGCGGCGTCCCAATCGGGCAGCGCCTCTTCGAATTTCGCCCTCCCGCCTTCGGAGAGAAACAGCCGCAAGGCCGACCGTGGCCCTTCCGTGCGGCTGAGGACGAATCCTGACATTTGCAGCGGTTTGAGGGCTCTTACCAACGTCGTGCGTTCCATGACCATGATCTCGGCCAGGTCCGAGATGGAGATTTCCGGGTGTTTGACGAGCATCGCCAACAACGAAAACTGCGAGATCGACAGATCGGTCCTGGCCAGATGTCGGTCATAGAGTCGAGTGAGGTACCTCGCATTGCGCCTGACGGCAAGGCAATGGCAGAGATCGGGGCCGGTAATTTCTTTCATGACGCCCATCATATGTGTATATGCACATCAGTCAACCCCTTTGTCTTCCGTGGCTCCAGGGCACTCGGCGCTCAATCTCCGAATAGACCTGATCCAGCGCCACAAAACGCTGATCGGCGTAGTAACGAGTCTTCATCCACTGGCCGTCCTCGGGATCGAAGCGGAACTCTTCGAACCCGTAAGAACCATCGGTGCGCACGAAAATATCGACACACCGATTGCGCTCGTCATTTTCAACGCTGTCCAGCACCGTCCATTCTGCCTTGGCCATCGACCATTTCCTGCTTAAAAATCATCGCCACTCAGGCCGTCTTGCCGCCGTTCACGCGCACGATCTCGCCGGTCATGAATGGCACGGCGCCCGAGGCGACGAACACGATCATGCGGGCGATTTCTTCCGGTGTGCCGATGCGTTTCATGGGCACGCCGTCAATCATGCGTTCTCTTCCCGCTTCGTCACCCGTGATGCGGTCGAACATCTCGGTTTGCACGGGGCCGGGTGCCACAGCATTGACCCGAATGCCAAACGGCGCGGCTTCCAGGGCCACCGATTTGGTGATCCCTTCCACCGCATGCTTGCTCCCCGCGTAAAGAGAAGCATTGGGCGCGCCCTTGATGCCCATGCTCGACGACAGGTTGACAATGCTGCCAAACCCTTGCGCCCGCATCACACGCATCTCGTGCTTCATCGACAGCAGCGTGCCGAGCACGTTGGCGGCGAACACTTGTTCGTATTCCGCTGAAGTGACCTCCAGGATGGACGCGAATTTCCCGTCCACGCCCGCGTTGTTGACGGCGGTGTCCAGTCGGCCAAACTCGGCGACGGTCACGTCCACGAGGCGTTCGATTTCGTTTTCATAACGGACATCGGCCCGCTGAAAGATCGCCTGCACGCCCTGCGCTTCCAGTTCCGCGAGCAACGCTTGCCCGGCTTCTTCGCGACGCCCCGAGATCACCACCCGGTAGCCCGCCTGCCCGAACGCAATGGCCGTCGCTCGACCAATACCCGCCAGCGCGCCTGTGATCAGCGCCACTGGCCCATCGTTGCTGTTGTTGACAGAGCTGCTCATAGGATTCTCCAGAGTTGATTCGCGGTGTCACGCCCACTCAACGGGCGCCAAACACGAGGTGCTCGAAAATGTCTGCGTGGCCTTGGGGCAGCGCTCGCCAGTATTGCGGCGGTGCCGTCACCTTGGCGCCCAGCTCGGCGGCCGCTCGCCATGGCCAGCGCGGGTCGTTGAGCATGGCGCGGGCGATGGCCACCAGATCGGCCTCGCCCGAGCGGATGATTTCATCGGCCTGGCGCGGTTCGGTGATCAGGCCGACGGCGGTGGAAACGAGCCCGGCTTCTTGCTTCACCCGAGCGGCAAACGGCAGCTGATAGCCGGGGGCTGGGGCGATTTTTTGCAGCGGGGAAATACCGCCCGACGACGACACCACCCAGTCCGCACCGTGTGCCTTCAGGGCGCGAGAAATGGTCACCGTCGCGTCGATGTCCAGCCCGCCTTCCACCCAATCGGAGGCCGACAGTTTCACACCCAGTGGGCGCTCGTCCGGCCAGGCGTCGCGCACGGCGTCGAAGACTTCCAGCAGAAAGCGCATGCGGTTTTCCAGCGAGCCGCCGTATTCGTCGGTGCGCTGATTAGAGATCGGCGACAAGAACTGGTGAATCAGGTAGCCATGGCCACCATGCAATTCCAACGCGTCCACGCCCAAGCGGGCCGCGCGCCGGGTAGCGGCGACGAAGGCTTCGCGAAGACGCACGATGTCGGCTTTTGTCAGCTCGACCGGCGCAGCTTCACCTTCTTTATGAGGAATCGCGGACGGTGCGACGGTCTCCCAACCACCCTCGGACACCGGGATGAGCTGCCCGCCGCGCCAAGGCTCATAACTCGACGCCTTGCGCCCGGCGTGAGCGAGTTGCAGGGCAACGGGGGTCCGCGAATGATCCCGGATCGCCTGAATGACCGTGCCGAGCGCCGCTTCAGTGTCATCGCTCCACAGTCCAAGGTCACCGGGAGTGATGCGCCCGTCAGGCTCGACCGCCGTGGACTCGATGGTCAACATGCCGGCGCCGGAAATGGCCAGTTGTGTGAGGTGAGCGACATGCCAAGAGTTCGCCAGGCCATCGGCCGCGCAATATTGGCACATGGGGGACACGACAATGCGGTTGGGCAACGTTAGGCCCCGCAGTTGCAAGGCTGAAAACAGACCGTTCATGTGAACCTCATCGATCAGAGTGGATGACCTTCAGCATGTCCGAAGCGTTGTTCGCAATAAACGGCGCGGCAGTCCGGTCACTTCGGCGTTTTTGTCTGTTATTCCTTTGCCGTCCAGCCCACGGGCCCATTGATGCATTGTTTAGCCCGAATGAATTCTGTTTACCGCGCCCCTCGATTTATCCCGGTTCATCGGCCCCGTATCGTCGGCCCACCTCTGCAGTGTTCCCCCATGTGGACACGGCAATGTTCTTCTCTCACTACGGGATACTCGATATGAAATTCGTCGTAACAGGCAGTGCTGGCAATGTCTCCAAACCTCTGACCGAACTGCTTCTGGCCGCGGGTCATGACGCGAGTGTGGTCAGCCGCAACGCTGACAACATCGCGGCGTTGGTCAAACAAGGCGCGAATGCCGCAATTGGCGACATGGAAGATGTGGCCTTTCTGAAAGACACGTTGAAGGGTGCAGACGGCGTGTACTTGATGCTGCCGCCGATGTGGAACTCGCAGGACCAGAAGCAACAAAGCATCGAATACGCCCATAACTTCAAGGCCGCCATTGAGGCCACCGGCGTTAAAAACGTGGTGTTCCTGAGCAGCTACGGCGCTGACCGCCAGACGGATGCCGGCCCCATCAGCGGCATGGGCCTGGCCGAAGATGTGCTGAATACACTGGGCTCCGGCGTGAACGTATTGAGCCTGCGCACAGGTTACTTCTACAGCAATCTGTTGCTGTCCATCGACCTGATCAAAAAGGCCGGGCACATGGGCAACATGTTCGCCATCCCGCAAGGCCGTTTCACGGTCGTCGACCCTGAAGACATTGCCCGTACCGCCGCAGCGGCGCTGGCCACCCAGAACTTCAAGGGCCACAGCTACCAGTACGTCATCAGCGATATCACCGGCACCGATGAAATTGCTGCACTGATCGGCAAGGAAATCGGCATCCCGGATCTGAAATGGGAGAAGTTCGAGAAAGAAGACTTCCGCCAAGTGCTGTTGGGCTACGGGTTCGCCAAGGGCGCGGCGAACGACTACGTCGAGATGTTCGACACGTTGGACAAAGGGCTGTTGTTCGAACACTTCTTCGAAACGAAAGCGCCGTTTGGTGGCACGTCCATTGAAGCCTTTGCCAAGCGTTTCGCCGCCATTTACAAAAGCCGCTGATGGGGAGGCGACAACGTGATCAAGATCAGCGTGATGTACCCCTCCGGACGCGGGATTCATTTCAATCATCGTTATTACCGCGACGTGCACCTGCCGTTGGTGAAAAGGCGGTTGGGAAATCACCTGATCTCCTACAGCATCGACAAGGGGCTGTCAGGAATAGAACCGGACAGCGCGCCCTTATACGTCGGCCTGTGCCATCTGTATTGTGAATCCGTCGAAGCGTTTCAAGCCGGTATTGCGCCCCACGGCGAGGAACTGGAAAACGACATCGCCAACTTCACCAATGCATCGCCGGCGTATCAGATCAGCGAAGTCGTGGACGTGGACTGATGTTTCATTCCACCAACAGCGGATGGTGTTCAAACAGCTCGGCGATCCAATCGACAAACACCCTGACCGTCGGTGCAAGGTGTCTGTTTTGCGGGTAGACGACTGAAATCGGCAAAGGCGGTGGAACGTAGGTGTTCAATACTTCCACCAGCTCCCCGGACGCCAGATAAGGCGCCGCCATGAACCGCGGCGCCTGAATGATCCCCAACCCTCTCA
This sequence comes from Pseudomonas salicis, assembly GCF_057128705.1. Lineage (NCBI taxonomy): Bacteria > Pseudomonadati > Pseudomonadota > Gammaproteobacteria > Pseudomonadales > Pseudomonadaceae > Pseudomonas > Pseudomonas salicis. Next base: position 154,068 of record NZ_JBSKHU010000001.1, on the reverse strand, counting down.
AACAGGACTGCATCCAGACGTCGGTGTCGTTCACGGCCAGGTTGCCCTGCAACAGCGTTTCGACGACCTGGTCTGCGACGGTAAAACTGAAGTTCATCAGCTTGCCGTGGCGCCCCCAGAAAAAATTGATCGCGACGTGGGTCTTGAGCTCGTCCAGCGCCGTGGGCATGCCGTGTCGTGCGAGGTAATCAGGACTGGCCACCGTGACCGGTCGATAGAAGCCAATGCGCCGCGCCACCATGTTCGATGTCGGCAGTTCACCCACGCGAATCACGCAATCGACGCTGTCCTGAATCAGGTCCACCGGCTTGTCGCCAAAGCCTGCCATCAGCTCGATGTCGGGGTAGCGCTGGTGGAAGGCATAAAGGTCCGGCAGTACCAACAGCTTGCCCAGAGACGTCGGCATGTCGATGCGCAACGTGCCGCGCGGCGTGTCCGCTTTTGCGACCAGCGCGTGTTCCGCCTCTTCGATGTCCGCCAGAATTCGTACGCAACGCTGGTAATACGCCGCCCCGTCCGGCGTCAGTCCGAGGCTGCGGGTGGTGCGCTGCAACAGCCGAATCTTCAAGTGGGCTTCGAGCTGTTGAATGACGATGGTGGCCGACGCCTTGGGGATGTGCAGCGTGTCAGCCGCCCGCGTGAAGCTGTTGGATTCCACCACGCGGGTGAACACTTTCATGGCGAAAAACAGGTCCATCGGCGGGCCTCCAGCGATGTGGCGAGAAAGCCCACAGGGTAGGCAATCGACGTGCCGGGAAAAACCGGCCACGCCTCCGAACACAGTGGACAAAAAGGCTGAAATCCCCCCGCAGGCTGGTGCCCTCGCTACACGGGCTTTGGCTCTGCTCCTTTGCCATTAAAGCTTTTTTGTCCGAAATGTTCGGATATCCGGCCTGTTTTTCCCCTGCCCTGCGCTCCCTAGACTTCGAAGCCTGTCCCGTGAATCTCTGGAGTCTGTCATGCGCCCTACTGCTTCCCCTATCCGCGTCGGCCTGGTCGGTATTGGCAACTGGGCCATGCACGGTCACGTTCGCGTGCTCTCGCTGTTGCCTCAATATGAAATCACTGCCGTTTACAGCCAACGTCTGGACAGTGCGCAAGTCGCCGCTGCCCACCTGGGCATTCCCCATGTAGCCGAATCCCTGGACGAGCTGGTCAATCACCCCGACGTCGATCTGGTGGTGGTCCTGACGATTGCCCCTCAACACGAAGAGGCGGTACGCGCCGCCATCGCGGCTGGCAAGAACGTCTATTGCGAATGGCCGTTGACCACCAGCACCGCGGTCTCGCAAGAGCTGGCCTGCCTGGCGAAGCAAGCGGGTGTGCGCACCATCGTCGGTTTGCAGCGCCGTCACGCGCCGCACAACCGTTACCTGCAAGACCTGCTGCAACAGGGCTACGTTGGCAAAGTGCGCTCGGTGCGCATCCACGTCAGCATGAATTACTTCCAGGCGCTGCGCCCGAACGCCCTGCGCTGGACCGTACCGGTGGAGAACTTCTCCAGCGTGGTGTCGATCTACGCCGGCCATTTCCTCGACATGCTGTTCACCGCCATGGGCTGGCCGGTCAACGTCAGCGCGCTGGCGGTCAACCAATTCGACGTCGTCACCATCAAGGAAACCGGTGAGCAATTGAGCGGCACCGCGCCAGACCAACTGGTTCTCGCCGGGCAACTGGAGGACGGCGCCCTGCTCTCGGTTCACATCGAAGGCGGCAAACGCAATGGCTCGGGGGTGCAGATCGAAATCACCGGTCACGAAGGTGACTTGCGCATCACCAACGTTTCGGCGTTCGGCGGGGTGGGCGAGGACTATGTGATCGAAGGCGCCCACGGCGATCACCTGCCGCTGGAGGTGTTGCCGATCCCCGCCAGCTACTCGCGCCTTCCAACGGCTGAAAACCTGCCGTCCTCGGTGCTCGAACTCGCCGAGCTGTACCACGTGTACGCCCAGGACCTTGCCGAGGGCACCCACGCCGCCGCGACGTTCGACGACGCCGTGCGCATGCACAAGCTGCTCGACGGCGTGCTGGCCTCGTCGCAAACCGGCCGCCGCTCCCTGCTCGCCCTTTGAATCCTGATCACTGATTGCCAAGCCCATTTCTGGAGATACAACCATGGCCTCTTCACCATTGAAGCTGTTATCGGACGCCGTTGTCGGCCCCCATCGCCTCAGCCATCGCGTGGTGCACGCGCCCATGACCCGACTGCGCGCAGACCGCGACGACAGCCCGAGCCGTATGATGCTGCGCTACTACGAGCAACGCGCCTCGCAAGGCGGCCTGTTGATCGTCGAATCAACCCACCCCTCGGTGGACAGCCGGGGTTACCTCGGTGCGCCGGGCATTTACACCGACGCCCATCGCGACGCCTGGAAACCCATCGTCGAGGCTGTGCACGCCAAGGGCGGCGTCGTGTTCTTGCAACTCGGCCATGACGGCCGTCAGTCCCACAGCGACTTGAGCAACGGCAAGCCGCCGATTGCGCCCTCGGTCGTGCCGTTCGAGACCAACGCCTTCACTCAGGACGGTTGGGTGCCAGCTTCGCCTCACCGCGCTGTCGAAAAAGACGAGTTGCCCGCGCTGATCGAAAGCTATCGAGAAAGCGCCCAACGTGCGCTGGATGCGGGCTTCGATGGCGTCGAGCTGCACAATGCCAACGGCTATCTGCTGGACACCTTTCTGCAGGACGGTACCAACAAGCGCACAGACGAATACGGAGGCTCCCTCGAAAACCGCGTGCGCTTCCCGTTGCAGGTGCTCGACGCGCTGGTGTCGGTCTGGGGTGCGGACCGGGTCGGCGTGCGCGTGTCGCCGAGCGGCCAATGGGGCTCGATTTCTGACAGTAACCCGGAAGCCACTTTCGAGTATTTCGTGCGGCGACTGAATGCATACGGCCTGGCGTACCTGCACGTCATCGAACCGCGCATCAAGGGCACCGATGAAATCGAGCCTGACCGTCCACCCGTGGCGGCTGCCTTTCTGCGACCGTTTTTCGACGGTCCGATCATCGCAGCGGGCGGCTTCGATCGCGGCGGTGCCGAAGCCATTCTGCAATCCGGGGCGGCAGATCTGGTGGCCTTCGGTCGTCACTTCAGCGCCAACCCGGACCTGCCCGAACGCCTGCGCCACGACTGGCCGCTCACACCTTACGTGCGTGATGCGTTCTGGGGCGGCACGGCCCAGGACTACAACGACTTTCCCGAATACGCCGCTGAACAAACCCCGCGCTGACCGCTGCGTCATCAGCGCTTCACTGTCAGGAGGATCACACCGATGAATACCCCGTCGATTTCACTCGTGCCCTTGTATTGGCTGGCATTGGGCACCTTCGCCGTCGGCACCGAGAGTTTCATGCTCGCGGGGCTGTTGCCGGACATTGCCGCCGACCTGGCGACGACCGTCGTCGCCGCCGGACAACTGGTGACGGTCTTTGCGCTGGCGTATGCCTTCAGCTCGCCGATCCTTACGGCGTTGACGGGCCGGTTCAGCCGCCGAACGCTGATGATTTTCACGATGATTGGCTTCACCCTCGCCAACCTGATTGCCTTCGTGGCCCCCAATTATTGGGTGCTGATGTTCGCCCGAGTGTTGCTGGCGTTCACAGCAGGGCTGTTCGTGCCGGGGGCCAATGCGCTGGCCGGTGCGATTGCCGGTCCCGACAAACGGGGCACGGCGCTGGCCATCGTCAACGGCGGCATCACCCTCGCCGTCGCGTTCGGGGTGCCGCTGGGCGCCATCGTCGGGGAACACCTCGGCTGGCGGATGACCTTCGCCGGGGTGGCGGCGCTGTCCGCACTGGCCAGTCTTGGCCTGATCATCGGGCTGCCTGCGGCCATCGGTCAGGGCTTGCCGGTGGCTTCACTGCGCGACCGACTCGACACGGCCCGCCGTCCGGTCATTCTGCTCAGCCTGTGGGTGACCACGCTCTGGGCGACGGGTGCGTACACCGTTTACACCTACCTGGCGTTGTTCATCACCGACACGACGCGGTTGGTTGGCGCGCAAGTCGGGTACGTGTTCTTCGCCTGGGGTGTCGCGGCGGGCGTGGGTGTGATCGTCGGCGGCAAGCTGGTGGATCGCCTCGGCGCGCGCCGGGTCATCCCCTATTGCCTGACGGCGATGATCGCTTCGTTCGTGATCCTTTCCCTGAGCGTCGACACGTTTTCTGCCGATCAGGCGCTGGTCCCGGTCGTGGTCGGGGTGCTGGTATGGGGCGTTGCCCACTGGTCGTTTTACCCGGCGCAGCAAGCGGGCCTGATCGGCATCGCCGGTCTCAAAGGAACGCCCATCGCGCTGTCCCTCAACGCCTCATTCATGTACCTGGGTTTTTCACTGGGCGCCGCCCTCGGTTCGCTGACACTGAGTTTTGCCTCGGTGACCGCACTGGGCTGGGTCGCGGCGGCCTGTGAGTTGTCCGGTCTGATGCTGCACCTGCTGATCCGGCGAAAAATGTCGAGCAGTGCAGCCCTGGTGTGTGCCGTCTGAGGCACACACCTTTCCCGTCATCGCCCTCTCCCGAGGGCACCGTTGTTTCCTACGCTGTCTTTCCCTGGAGATTCCCATGCCTCGCATCATCCATTTCACCGAATACGGCAGCCCTGACGTGCTGCGGTATCAAACCATCGAAACCCCGACACCGGCCGCGACCGAAGTGCTGTTCCGGGTTCATGCCATCGGCTTGAACCGCGCTGAATCCATGTGGCGGCAAGGCAGTTACGTTGAGCCGGTCCACCTCCCCGCCCGTCTGGGCTACGAATCTGCCGGAGTCGTCATCGCCGTCGGTGCCGACGTCAAACACGTCGCGGTCGGTGAACGGGTCAGCACCGTCCCGTCTTTCTCGCTGAACGATTACGGCATGTACGGCGAAGAAGTCCTGGCGCCCGCCCACGCCGTGGTCAAACTGCCGGAATCAGTGTCGTACGAACAGGCCACGGCCATCTGGAACGTGTTCATCACGCCCTATGGCGCACTGATCGAAAACGACCTGCTCAAAGCGGGCGACGTCGTGCTCGTACCGGCCGCGTCCAGCTCCGTAGGCCTCGGCACCTTGCAAGTGGTGCGGGCGGCGGGCGGCATTCCGGTCGCACTGACCCGCACCCGCGCCAAGCGCGAACAACTGCTGGCAGCCGGTGCGAGCCACGTGATCGTGACCGACGAAGAAGACCTGGTGGACGCGGTCAACCGCATCACCGAGGGTCGCGGCGCCGACATCGTGTTCGAGCCTGTCGGCGGCGCCACCTTCCCGAAACTGTTGGAGGCTTTGCGCGTCGGCGGAACCATGTTCATCTACGGAGCCTTGAGCGAAGACATCACGCCTTTGCCGCTGCTGACGGTCATCGCCAAGACCCCGGTGATTCGCGGCTACAACCTGTTTGGCACCACCACCGACCCGGAGCGTCAACGCAAGGCCACCGAGTACGTGTTCGCGGGGTTGAAGTCCGGCGCGCTGCACACCGTCATCGCCAAGACCTTCACCTTCGACGAGATGATCGAGGCGCACCGTGAGCTGGAAAAGAACCTGCACCTTGGCCGTATCGTGGTGACTGTGAACTGAAGCGACGTCTCGCCTCCCCCCTCAACGCCCGATGCTTGCCATCGGGCTTTTTATTGGGCGTTGTGCCAGACAGACCGCAGACACCGGATTTGCGACTGCTCCGCAGCCGATCGCGAGCAAGCTTGCTCCTACGCCCTTCGGGCAGAAGCGGGTCGCGTCGAAGTCGAGTTCGCATCTGGCCGCGGGCCGTGCCCACAAAAAAGCCGACAGCGAAGGATCGCTGTCGGCTCGATTGCACCGCTTGGCTGTCACACCACGGCGGCTGCTTCGTAGAACGGGTAATCGATGTAGCCGACTTCCGTGCCGCCGAAGAAGGTCGGACGGTCGTAGGCGTTCAGTGGCCGTTTGAGACGCAGTCTTTCCGGCAGGTCCGGGTTGGCGATGAAGTGGCGACCGAACGCCACCAGGTCCGCATCGCCCGCCCGAATGATCGCTTCGGCGCCTTCGCCGTCGAAACCGCCTGCCGCGATGATCACGCCCGGGAAATGCTTGCGGATCATCTGTGCCGCAACAGGCGCCGGGTCAGCGTTTTCATCTTCCACGTTGCCCAGGATGCGCGGCTCGATCAGGTGCAGATACGCCAGGTTCAGCGGCGCCAGTTGCTGGGCGACGTAAGTGAACAGCCCTTCCGGATCGGCATCGCCCATGTCGCCCCAAGTGCCGCTTGGGCCAAGGCGCACGGCCACGCGGTTCGAACCCCAGACCGAGATCAGCGCGTTCGTCACTTCCAGCAGAAACCGCGCACGGTTTTCGAACGACCCGCCGTAGTTGTCGGTGCGTTTGTTGCTGTTGTCCTGAAGGAATTGATCCACCAGATAACCGTTGGCGCCGTGCAGTTCGACGCCGTCAAAACCGGCTTTCACGCCACGCTCGGCGGCGGTGCGGAAGCTCTCGACCAGTTCAGCGATTTCCTCGACGGTCAGCGCGCGGTTCGGGGTGTTCGGCACCCAGCCTTTCTGGGTGTAAGCGACCCCGCCGTGGGGCACTTCCGACGGCCCGACCGGGATGCTGCCGTGGGGCTGCACTTCGCTGTTGGACTGGCGACCGGCGTGGTAGAGCTGCAGGAAGATTTTTGCGCCCTTGGCGTGGACGGCGTCGGTGACCTGTTTCCAGCCGGCGATCTGGCTGTCATCGAACAGGCCTGGCGCGCCGAGATAGCCGTTGCCGTTGGGCGCCGCGATGGTCGCTTCGCCAATGAGAAAGCCGCCCTCGGAAGCGCGCTGTGCGTAGTACTCAGCCATCAAGGCGCCGGGACGGGCGCCCTCTTCGGCACGCATGCGGGTCAGGGGTGCCAGCACGACACGGTGGGAAAACGTGAAGGGGCCGACGGTGACCGGGGTATGGAGCTTGGACATGATTGCCTCGTTCGGATAGGGAAAAGACGCTTGCCCGCCCGAAAGCCAACGCTTCCAGGCCTGGGCACTGGCGGCTAGTACAAGGCTTTTCCCGAACGAGATAAACAGCCCAACCGTCACAACAATTCGGACTATTCGGCTGTAATCCCCTTTCGTCGCGTCAGGGCTGCTCTACCGTCGCGATGTGCTGTTTGAAATAGTCGATAAACACCCGCAGCTTCGGCGTGGCGTTGCGGCTCGACGGCCACAGCATCCACAGCGAGCCTCGATGATCAGTGAATTCCGGCAGCACGCGTTCAAGCTTGCCATCGCGCAGCGCCTGAATCGTCGAGAAGTCTGCCAGACACGCAATCCCCAGCCCTTCCAGCGCCATGTGGGTCAGCGCGTCGGTGGTGGTGCAGGCGATGACCCGGCCGAGTTCCGGGTCGCTGTCCGCGTCCGGATCGCGTACCGGCCAGCGCTCAAGAGAACCGCTGGCAGGGAATTTATGCAGCAGGCACGCATGATTGCGCAGTTGATCCGGGTGGGTCGGTCGGCCCCGGCGGGCGAGATACTCCGGCGACGCCACCAGTTCGAGTTTGTATTCGCCCAGCTTGCGCGCCATCAGTCGTGAGTCCGACGGCTGCCCGGTGCGCACCACGGCATCGAAGCCTTCTTCGATCACGTCCACCATGCGGTCGGACAGGTCCACGTCCAGCTCGATCTGCGGGTAGGCCGCCATGAAGCCGGTGAGCAATGGAAAGATCAGCGTGTTCTGCAACGGCACACTGATGCGCAACTTGCCCCGCGGCTCGTCCGCCAACTGCGACAGTTCGATTTCCGCCTGCTCAGCCTCCTGAATGATGCGTTTGCAACGCTCCAGAAACAGTTCGCCCTCGGCGGTCAGGGTGACGCTGCGGGTGCTGCGGTGAAACAGCCGCACACCCAGGCGCTCTTCCATGCGCGACACACTCTTGCCCACCGCCGAAGATGAAATCTCCATCAAACGGGCGGCTTCGGTAAAGCTCCGGGTTTCCGCGACCTGCACGAAGGCCATGATGCCGCTGAGGCTGTCCAGCATGGTGAGGGGTTCTCGTGTGAGTGAAGAGATGACATGGCGCCATGTTATGCCCATATCCGGATCGATGGAGCGTCCGCATTGCGGAAATCGATGCCATCGACCGTCAGCCTCAAGCCTTCGCCAGCACCTCGATCAGAAATTCGGTGAACATCCGCACCTTGCTGGACGGCACGCGGCCTTTCAGGAAGACCGCGTGGACGTCCACCGCGTCCAGGCGGTAATCCGGAAGAAGTCGGACGAGTGAGCCGTCCGCGAGAAAGGCGCGGCACATCCATTTCTACGCGATGATGATGCCTAATCCTGCGACTCCGCTGGCCAGGGTCGCTTCCAACGACGTCACCCGGATTCTGGAGCGGACGGGAACGGGAAAATGCCTGGCCATTGGCGGTTAACGACCAGCGCTTGCTCGCCGAACCACCTGGCTCTGCCACGCACGTCAGCTCCGAGCACGCACTGCCGCCCGGTAGCGTTCTTAATCCTCTCCTGCCAGGCTCGCGATATCTGACGCCAGCGTCTCCAGCGTCGGCCTCATGATCAAAGGCGCGGGCGCCCCGTCGGGAGCCGTCAAACCGATCCGGTTGTGCCAGATGGTCGGCAGGCCGACCTTTTCCGTGCCAAACAGATCGTAGGCAGAACCCGCCACGAAGACCGCGTTGGTGGGGGCGACGCCCGCCACTTCCAGCGCAAGCCGATACGGCGCCGGGTCGGGTTTATAGAAACCGGCCTGTTCCGACGTGATGATCACGTCAAACGGCACGTCCAGCAGGTCCGCTGCCATCCGGCCCAGCCTCTCCGAACAGTTCGTCACGATCCCCAGCTTGTAACGCGTCTGGAGCTGGGCCAACACCGCCTTGGCTTCTGGCCACGGCTGCAACTCCCCCCAACGCGCCTCTAGACTCAACGCGGCCTGCGGCCCCAAACCGACCTCTATGGCAGCCTCTTCAACCAGCGTTTCATAAGGCCTGTAGCTGCCACAGCCGTAGGTCGCTTTCAAATAGGCCATACGCCACGTCCGCCCCCTTCCCGCAGAACCGGCCACGGTATTCCACAAGGTCCAGGAATCCAGCAAGGCGGTCAGCAAATCAAACAACACCAGCTCAACCGGCGCTGAGGGCTGGAGAGGTTGTAGGCGTGGATCAAGGATCGTATTCATGGCAGGGATTCCTGTGCAGGGTTGATGAGTTCAGCGATGGCCGTGATTTCCACCAAGGCACCGTAGTGAAGTTCACCGCACGGAATGATCGCCCGTGCGGGTTTGTGGTCGCCCAGCAACCGTGCGTAGTGCTGGTTTACGGTGGTCCAGTGCGCGACATCCGAGAGGAAGATGTGCACGTTTACCAGACTCGCCAAGGTGGCATTCGCCGCAACCAGTACCGCTTCGACGTTTGCCATGGCTTGAAGGAATTGAGCGTCGATGCCTTCCGCAAACGTGCCCGACGCAGGATCGAAAGGCAGTTGCCCGGAAACGAATAACAGGTTTCCCGCGACGACCCCTTGCGAGTAGTGCCCGCCCGGCGCAGGCAGTTGCGATGACGTGACCGTTTTCATTGATGTTCTCCCTTCATGCATTGGAAAGAGGTTCGATGGGCGCACCCACTGGCCGCCCGACAGGCGACGGTACTGGCTCGGTTTCGGCGCCACGGTCACCCTCCCATTTCGCCACTGACGCCGTGGCGATGCTGTTGCCCAGCACATTGATCGCGGTACGGCCCATGTCGAAGAACGGATCGATGCCCAGGAGCAGCAACAAACCGGAGGCTGGCAAGCCCAACGAAGGCAACGAGGCTGCGACCACCACCAGAGAAGCACGGGGAACGCCAGCCATGCCTTTGCTGGTCAAGAGCATCACGAGCAGCACCCCGACCTGCTGGGTGAACGTCATGTCGATATGAAACGCCTGGGCGATGAAAATGACGGCAAAGGCTTGATAAAGCATCGCGCCGTCCAGATTGAACGAATACCCCAACGGCAGCACGAACCCGGACACCCGACGCGACACCCCGAAACGCTGCAATTGCTCGATGGTCTTGGGGAATGTCGCCTCACTGCTGGACGTCGAAAAGCCGATCAGCAGCGGATCACGAATCAGCCTCAAGAGGTGAAAAACCCGAGGTCCCAGAATCACCCGCCCTGCCCCGATCAACAGCAATGCCAGCAGAAACAGCGCGAAGTAATAGCCGCCCAACAATTTTCCGTAGGTCGCCAACACGCCGAGCCCACGGGTCGTGACGATGGAACACAGCGCGGCCCCGACGCCCAGGGGTGCCAACCACATGATGTAACCCGTGAGCTTCAACATGATGTCAAAGACCGCATCCGTCAGTTCCAAGACCCTGACTTTCAACGGCCCGCCAACCGCCGCCGTGGCAACACCGAACAGCAATGCAAAGAGCACAATCTGCAAAATATCGTTGCTGGCCATCGCACTGATCACGCTCTGCGGAACGATGTTTGTGATGAAGGACTTGAGGTTGAAAGGCGCAACGTTGATGCCTGAACTCTCCGCCGCTACGGGCAGGTGACTCGCCATCTCGCCGCCCAGATCAAGCAGATTGCACGCCAGGATGCCGATCAGCAGGGAGATGAACGACGCGCACAGAAACCAGGCCAGCGCACGCAGCCCCATACGGCCAATGGCGTGTGTGTCCTGCAAGTTGGCCACCCCCGACACCAGGCCACAAAAGACCAACGGCGCGATGATCATTTTGATCGCTCGCAAGAACAGGTCCGTCAGTATCGACAAGTACTGGGACACCACGATCTGTGCGGTGGACTCACTCAAAACGGGGTGCAGAAAACCGCCAATGGCGGCGCCCAGCAGCATCCCGATCACGATCCAGACTGAAAGATTTTTCATAGGTTTAACGCCCTTACTGTTATGAGATTAATAGGCGGCAGTGAGAAGAAAAGGCTGTTCACCAACCCGCGATGCGGGGCCAGTAACCGAGGCGGCGTCCCTCGCTCAGGACGTGATAGCCAGCATGCTGCGCGGCGGTGGCGCACGCATGATTGGGCAGGATGCGCAGCTGTGTGCCCACCGGCAGAGCGGTGAAGTTGTCGAGATGCCCCGAGCAAGACGAAATGATGCCGTGCTCCTGATTCGCGGCCGTCACGATCAGGTCGCCCAACGGCTGGCCTGACACATCGCAGACGACGCCATAACCTTGATCCACAGGATGTTTGGCCGTGCCACGGTCGCGAGACAGCGCCATCCAGCCTGCATCGATCAGGACCCAGCCTTTCTCCGGCTGATGACCGATGACGGTCGCAAGCACCGAGACGGCAATATCCTGCACCCTGCAAACCCCCAGCCCGGCCATCACCAGATCGAAGAACGCAAACACCCCTGCGCGCACTTCGGTGACCCCGCTCAGACCCTGAGTGAACAGTGCCGTGGGCGTCGAGCCCACACTGACCACGGAAAGCTCGAATCCGGCGTCGCGCAACCGCTGGGCCGCTTCCACCACCGCGTCGCGCTCTTGTCGGGCGAAGGCTTCGATCTCGGCAATTGATCGGCTGTCATAAGAATTGCCCGCGTGGGTCATCACGCCGCCCACCGTCACGCCGCTGCCTTCGAGCACGCGTGCAATCTCGACCAGCACAGGGGAGTCCGGCGGGATGCCTGAACGGTGCCCGTCGCAATCGATCTCCAACAGCACATTGAACCGCTGCACGCTTGAGCGGGCGTAATCCGCCAGGAGCCGCGCGCTTTCCAAATTGTCCAGCACCAGCTTCAGGTCTGCCCCTTGCGCCAGCAACCCTGCCGCGTGCTCAAATTTGTTGGGCGCGATACCGACGCCATACAAGATGTCGGTGAAGCCTGCGGCGAAGAACACATCCGCCTCACGCAACGTAGAGACGGTGATGGGCCCTTTGCCGTCAGCGAAGAAACGCTGGGTGACCTCAAGGCATTTATTGGTTTTGACGTGGGGTCTCAAGGTGACGTTGTGGGGCGCCAATGCGCTGCGCATGCGCAAGATGTTGGCGTCGAGTCGTTCACGGTCCAGTAACAGCAAGGGCGTTTCAGGTAGTTCAGCCATAGGTTCTCTCCGGTAATGGCGCTATTCTAAGCCGTCAAAACCGTCGTGAACGTTAATCTCATTAACTCTATGATTCAGTAATTCTTAATGACAGACGCCCTTGAAATTCGCTTTTTGTTGGTGATTCGTGAAAGCAAAAGCCTGTTGGAGGCCTCCCGAAAACTGGGCCTGACGCCATCTGCCGTTAGTCAGCGCCTTCAGCAGATGGAGAAGAAACTCGACGTACGATTGGTGGACCGTTCCGCCCGTCAACTGCGCTTCACCGACGAAGGCGAACTCTTGTGCGTGCGGGGCGCCGAGCTGCTTGAGCAGTTCGATACCCTGCTGGAAGACTTGCACGAACGACGCCGGGGATTTGTCGGAAAACTGAAAATCAACGCCCCTTTCGGCTTTGGCAGAGCGTACGTAGCACCGTCGGTTGCCGCGTTCAAACAGCTGCACCCGGAAGTCGAGATCGCCTTGACCCTGTCGGATCAGCCCATGCTGGAAGCGGCTGATCGCTTCGACGTGGTCATCCATATCGGCCAGCTTGGCGTGTCCAACCTGGTCTGTCGTACGCTGGCCCCGAACCGCCGCTTCGTCTGCGCCTCCCCCGCTTTCCTCGCCAGTCACGGCCCTGTCGAAAGCCCCGAACACCTGACTCAACTGCCCTGCATCGCCCTGCGGGAAAACAACGAAGACGTCACGCTCTGGCATTTCACCCGAGGGCGAAACACCCAGAGCGTGCGCATCCAGCCGTCCCTGAGCAGCAACGACGGCCATGTGATCCGGCAATGGGGGTGTGAGGGGCTCGGCGTCATCCTCCGCTCAGAATGGGATGTGGCCGATGCCTTGAAAGACGGTTCGCTCGTGCGCTTGCTGCCGGGATGGAAACTGCCCGATGCCGACGTCGTGGCGCTGACCCATCAGCGAGAGGGACTGCCGGAGCGGACGCGCAACTTCATGCGTTTCCTTCAAGAATCGTTTCGGCCCAGTCCGCCTTGGCGGTAAGGGTGCCCTTCAGGTTTCGCCGGTGGTCTCGGTGACCCGGATCAGAGCGCTGAAACCCTCTATATCCAGGGGGCGGCTAAGGAAGTAGCCTTGGCCCTCATCGCAGAGTACGGACCGCAACAATTCGAGATGCTCTGGCGTTTCTATCCCCTCGGCTGTCACGGTCAGAGAAAGCGCGTGACCCAGCCCGACGATCGCTTCGATCACAGGCCGGTCGTCCTCGGTAGCGGTCAACCGAGACAAAAAGCTGCGGTCGATCTTCAGCCCGTCGAACGGGAAAGTGCGCAGGTAGCTCAGTGATGAATACCCGGTGCCGAAGTCATCCATGGCGATACGAATGCCCAGGCGTTTCAGCGTTCGCATGATCTCCAGCGCACCGGGCGCATCGTCCAACATGACGTTTTCAGTGATTTCAAGTTCTACCCGACCCGGCTCGATTCGCGACTGCTGCACGGCCCGTTGCACACGCTCAACCAGACTGCCGCGCTTGAACTCGGACGGAGACAGGTTGACCGACACGAACAACTGATCAGGCCAGGTTGAGGCGTACTGAAAAGCGGTCTCCATGACCCAGTTGCTCAATGCCAGGATCAAGCCGGTTTCTTCAGCGATCGGAATGAACGTGTCAGGGGGGATCAAGCCACGCTCCGGGTGCTGCCAACGAACCAACGCTTCAGCGCCCACCATTTTCCCATCGGCAATGCGAAAGCGCGGCTGAAAATGCAAGCGCAGCTCGCTATGCTTGATCGCGAAACGCAGGTCACTCTCCAGGCGACGGCGCTCGACAATCTTCGAGTTCATGTCGCCGGCATAAAATCGCCATGTGTTCCGCCCTCCCGACTTGGCCTCGTACAGCGCGATATCGGCGTAGCGAAGTAACTCGGTGGCTTCGGTGGCGTCCGTGGGCGCCATCGCGATACCGATACTCGCACCGACGAAGACCTCCTGCTCGCCGATCCGAATCGGACTTTCGATCGATTCAATCAGGCGCTGACAGAGCATTTCTACTTCGTCTTGACCCTTGAGGTCCGTCAATATCAGTACGAATTCGTCGCCGCCGATACGCGCGACCAGATCCCCATGGCGAACACGGTTGGCCAGCCGACTGGAGATTTCGTTCAATACCGCATCGCCTGCAGCGTGGCCCAGCAGATCATTCACCGATTTGAATCGGTCGAGGTCCAGACTGAGCATGACCAGCGGCCGCTCGGCTGTGGGTCGCGTCTTGAGCTTGCCATCGAGGAACTCTCTGAGCCGGGTTCTGTTTGGCAGTCCCGTGAGTGAGTCGTGTTGAGACAGAAATTCGATGCGCCGACGGGACTCGACTTCTTCCGTGACATCTGTCGCAGTGCCGCGAAATCCCTGGTCGGCCATCGCCCGGGCAGACAAGCGGGTAATGCGCTCCTGCCCTTGGGTGTCCACGTATCGGCACTGAACGCTGATGTCCGGCCGTCGATTGGGGATGCTCAGCCACTGACTCACTGTGCCCAGTTCCGTGCACAGCAGTTGATCCATGGGTGCGCCGAGCCACTCGGGCCGGGTCAGACCGGTCACACTTTCGAATCGCTCAGACAAGTACGTAAAGCGGCCCGCATGGTCGATCTCCCAGATCCAATCGGAACTGGCTTCGACGACGTCCCGAAAGCGTGCCTCGCTGATCGCCAGCGCCGACTGGCTGCTTTGCAAAGACTGGTAACTGGCATCCAGCGCCCGGGCGCTCGCCGTCGTGCGACGCAATATCGCCCACGCCATCAGGCACACCAGCAACGCGGCAATACCGATCAAGGGCAAGCCGAGGCCAAGCAGGCGTTCGCCCGGTTTCGGCGGATTCCAGTGCAAGCTCCCCGCCACCCCGTTTTCACCCAACACGAAGACCGACGGCCCGTTAAGTTCGGCGGCCGTGGCGATGCGCAACTCATCCACGCCGTAATCTTTGCCCAGCGTGCCCAACCTGTCGTCTCCGAGGATGTCGACGAAGATCAATACCGAAGGCGGCCCGTCATCCGGTGTCACGGTCGGGTCTGTGCCGGGGGTGATCGCTGCAGCCCCCACCAGCGCGGGTCGACCGTCGATGTTGGCGAACAGGGTCGTAGGGGTTTCGGCTTCAGCGCCCGCCCGCGCTTGAGTCAAGAGGTCGGGAAGCCCGTGCTTCAGCCAAGTGGAAGCGTCGACCGACGACAGCTGCCCATCGACGACGGAATACGCGGTGTGGTCAGCGGCGTCGACGACGAATATGCCCCTGAATCCAAAGTCGGCATAAAGCGTGGGCCCGACGTTTTGCCGCACGTAGGCCCAATCGGTATCGATCCTAGTGTGCAGATGCTTATAGGCATCGCCCCAAAACGCATAATCCTTGACCGTGGCGGCTATGGATTTTTCGAGGGCTCGCACGGCTTTCTGGGTATAAAACGCGCTTTCGGTTTCCTCGTTGCGATCCAGGTCATGGGCCAGATACAGCACCAGATAACCGGCAAGGAGAAACACCCCCGTCAGCAGGCCGACGAATTTGAGCACAGAGGCCCGAATGATGCTCACACTTGAGCGGCGCGGCACTGGGCTGGCGATGGCGGTGGAAGGTTCAGGCATAAAGGATCATCGCTAGACACTGACGTAAGGTTGTCGTCAGGCTATCGGCCGCGCCGTGGCGATTATTAGGGGACAGGATGGATAGCCGCAAAATGTGCCAGTGCAGGAATGCTTGAACAAGAGGTGAATCGATCCTCGCCTACGGCGCAGCAAATTGCTCGTAGTCCAGCGAAATCCCGTCACTGGCCGGGTAGCTGACGTACACCACGATATCGTCACTGGTGGCCACGATTGCGTACGGCCATTTTCCGTTCGCCTTCCTCATTTCCTGATACAGCGGAAGGAAATAGTCTTTGGTCTGTCCCGTCGGATCGTACGGCACCTCCCCGGTGAACACCGGGTAGTGACCGCCGTTGCACAGCTGAACCCGTTCCAGCTTGATGTCATGTTTCTCCAAGACAGCGCGGGCCGGGTGCTGCCATGTCCCGAGGTCCACATCGTGACAGTCCGTCGCCTTGCTGCTGAACAGTTCAGTGTCTTTCAGGGCCGGGAGCGCAGCAGCGAGGGAAGGCAGGATCAATAAAAAGAGGGGGAAAAAACGCATCGCGTGGGACGCTCTTGATCGTTGAGACGAGCAGTGTAGAGGTTTCCGTGCGCAGGCGACTATTGAAGACGCGCGGATGAGGCATCGTGCGGATTGCCGAACCGCTCAACCTGCCCGGGAAGCCAGTAAAGTCCAACCTGCGCACGCTCCACCTGACGGACTGATCGCCTGCCGGGCGGCGTTTGCGTAATCGGTGTCAGCCGGATCAGAGCTCAGGGCAAACTGACTGCAACCAGTCCAGGAACGCGCGCAGATGCGCAGGTTTATCGGCATCGAGCGGCACCATCGCATGGTATTTAGAGCCCGGGACGCAGAGGGAGGGAAATGGCTGCGCGAGGCGACCGTTCACGCACTCGATGGCCAATGTCGGAAAGGGCCCGATACCAAATCCCAAGCCGTCCATCACCGCTTGTAACGTGACGAAATAGTGATCGAAGCGAAGCATCCTGTTGGCCCTGAGCGCTGAATGATGGGTCGCGCGCGTCCACGCTTCCCAGTCGCCAGGCCGAGTCTCGGTGGTCAGCCACGTCTCTTCGGCCAATTGCTCGACGTCGATGATCCCTCGGCGTGCGAGGAGTGACGGGCTGGCAATGATCGTGTTGGTTTCGCTGAACAACGGGAGCACCTGGTACTGCCCCGCGTTCAAGGGTTCCCTCCGTATGGCGACGTCGAAACTTCCGCTCAGCATCGGCTGCGTGGACAGCACGGTCGAAACCCTCACGTCGATGCCAGGGCATCGCTCGGCGAACGCGTTTAAGTGCGGAATGAGCCAGCGCATCGCGAATGTCGCGGGCGCACTGACGCGAATAACCTTCAGCTGTTGGCTCTTGCCGTAGCGTTCGGCCGCATCCGAGATGTGATCGAACGCAGCGCTGATCTCTCTCGCAAGCGCACGTGCGTGGGAAGACGCGACCATGCTCTGCCCCTCCCGCACAAAAAGTGGCTGGCCAAGCCAATCCTCCAGAACAGCGATCTGTCGGCTCACCGCCCCGTGGGTCAAATTGAGTTCTTTGGAAGCCGCGGTGTAGCTGCCCGCTCGAGCGGCGACCTCAAAGATTTTAAGCGCATGCAGAGGCGGCAGTTTCTGTCTCATGTGTGAGTCTCGCGCACAGGGTTCGATACTTTAATTCGATTGTGTGAGGAGAGCACGCATTTTACGGTGACTTCACGCATCTCTGAAACCTGAAGTGCGTTCAGGCGCAGCGGTTATCCAGGCGCCATTTTAAAAAACCCACTATAGGCCTGACCATGACACAGACCATCACCGTCAATTCGCGAGATTATCGTCTGCCCACGACCCCAACTATCGTCATTTGCGTTGACGGGTGCGAGCAGGAATACATTAACCAGGCCATACAGTCCGGCCATGCTCCCTTTCTTGCCGAGTTGGCGAATTTCGGAACCGTATTGACGGGCGACTGCGTGATTCCGTCTTTCACGAATCCCAATAACTTGTCCATCGTGACGGGAGCGCCGCCTTCGGTTCACGGGATCTGCGGCAATTTCTTCTTTGATCTGGACACTCAAGAAGAAGTGCTCATGAACGATGCCAAATACTTGCGTGCACCTACTGTACTGGCCGAGATGGCGAAGGCCGGTCAGCGAGTGGCAGTCGTGACGGCAAAAGACAAGTTACGCAGTCTTCTCGGACATCGCTTGGAAGGCATTTGTTTTTCGGCTGAAAAAGCCGACCAGGTCAACCTTGAGGAGCACGGCATCGAAGGCATTGTGGAGCGGGTTGGCATGCCGGTGCCTTCGGTCTATAGCGCACAACTTTCAGAGTTCGTATTTGCGGCGGGCCTCGCCCTCTTGACCAAAGAACGGCCGGACTTCATGTACCTTTCCACCACTGACTACGTGCAGCATAAGCACGCACCTGGAACACCCGAAGCGAATCAGTTCTACGCAATGATGGACAGTTATTTCAAACGCTATCACGACGAAGGTGCTGTCGTTGCCATCACTGCCGATCATGGGATGAATGCAAAGACCGACGCCATTGGGCGACCCAATATTTTGTATTTGCAAGACCTGCTCGATGCACATTTTGGATCTGAAGAAGCGCGAGTACTCCTGCCCATCACTGACCCTTATGTCGTCCACCACGGCGCGCTGGGATCGTTCGCCACCGTGTATGTCAGAAATGCCGACCGCCATGAAGCGTTGGCAGCGTTTCTGTCTTCCATCTCCGGGGTTGAGCAAGTGCTGACACGTGCCCAAGCCTGCGAAAGATTCGAACTGCCAGGGGACCGGATTGGCGATCTGGTGGTCGTGGGAGAGCGCCTGACTGTGCTGGGGACCGCCGCCGACAAACACGATTTGACGGGATTGACTGTACCGCTTCGTTCCCACGGCGGCGTATCCGAGCAGAAAGTACCGTTGATCTTCAATCGCCGCCTGACGGGACTTGTCAAGAAAGGACGTCTGCGCAACTTCGACATCATCGACCTCGCCTTGAACCACCTTGCGTAACAGCAAAACAATGAGGGGCGCCGTCCGGATTGCAGGCCGCCCCTTCGCCTAAAAAAAGGTTAGCGCCGCGAATACGGCGCGCCGCCCGGAGACAGGCATGACAATAAAAACCGTTGATCCCCTGGACTATTCCTCTTCAAACCGCCGCGCAACTTACGACCGCTACAAATGGCGCGCCCTGATGGGTGTGACGTTCTGTTATTTGTTTTATTACACCGGCCGTCAGACATTGGGTTTCGCCGTTCCTGGCTTGCAGCATGATTATGGGTTGTCGAAGTACGAGATTGGCTGGATCAGCGCAACGATGTTGTGGTGCTACGCCAGCGGGCAATTTATCAACGGTAATCTGGGGGACAAACTGGGCGGCAAACGCATGATGATCGCCGGCGTTATCTTGTCGCTTGCGGCGAACTGGTTATTCAGTTTTGGTCACTCTTTCTGGTTTTTCATGCTGGCCTGGGGCGCCAATGGTTACTTCCAATCCATGGGCTTTGCGCCAGGCAGTCGATTGTTGTCCAACTGGTGGGGGCATCAGCATCGCGGTTTTGTCTATGGCATCTATGTCGGCTTCTCAGGCTTCTCCTCTGTCCTCGCTTTTATATTGCCCATCATTATTTTGGGTGCGATGAACCTGGATTGGATCTGGATATTCAGACTGGCGCCGCTCACGATGTTAGTGGGCGCGCTGGTGCTGTGGCTGTTCGTTTCCGAACGTCCCGAAGATACGTTGTCAGAACAGGCCGAAGACAGTCTTTCGAACAACTTGTCCGTGGCACCGGAGGAAGCATTAAGCAGCGCCGACCGCTACGTCATGGTGTTGCGAAACTGGAAGCTCTACATCACGGGGTTGGCAATCGGCTTTCAGAATGCGGCGCGCTATGCATTGGTGGTTTGGGTGCCTGTCCACTTTCTGGGGCTTGACTGGAAAACGTCTTCAGCCGTCATCGACCCCAAGTGGATAACGGTGGCGTT
Source organism: Pseudomonas salicis (assembly GCF_057128705.1). Lineage (NCBI taxonomy): Bacteria > Pseudomonadati > Pseudomonadota > Gammaproteobacteria > Pseudomonadales > Pseudomonadaceae > Pseudomonas > Pseudomonas salicis. The sequence continues at coordinate 134,495 of NZ_JBSKHU010000001.1, read as the reverse complement.
ACCCATCGGCATGGCCCTGGGCGCGCTGTCCAATAGCTGGATTTCCGATACCGTGTTCAATGGGCGCCGCTATCTGGCAATCGTCTCCTACATGGTGCTCGCGTCAATAACCGCCATCGTCATGATGTTCATCCCCCATGGCAGCGTGTTGGCCATTGCGTTGTTATTCGCCTGCGGTTTCTTCGTCTTTGGCCCTGCCTCTTCGTTCTGGGCGCTGTGTCCTGATATTTTCGGCCGAAGCGCCGCTGGAACGGCTACCGGAGTACTCAACACCGCATCCTATGTATTCGCTGGCATTGGTGAGCCGATTATCGGGCATCTGATCGATGCCAGTGGCGACACATCGATCATCTTTCCCATCGTGGCCGGGTTGTGCTCTGCAAGTGCGGTGTTGTCGCTCCTGATCAAACGCTAAATAACCACCGTGTCATCGAAAACATCGACCTTTTCCGGTGATGACCAGCGCCCTGGCGGCCGCTTCGCACCCCGCAGGGCATGGGCCCTGCGGGGGTTCTGCGGATCACCCCGGTTCGCCCTCCGCCAAGGCCGCGATGAGGTGGGTGACCAGTGCGCGCACCTTGGCAGAGGGTTTCGGGCCGGAAGGAAAGACGGCAAACGCCTTCAATGGCTCGATGTCGTAGTCCGGCAACAACTGCACGAGACGGCCTTCGCGCAGGAGTTTTTCGGCCAAGACCGTGGTGGCGTCTTCAAGGTCAGCCGCCGCCTCGCGCCCCCCGGGAGAAACTTCCGGACTTGGCCACTCGCGTAAAAACCTTACTGATTGATGATAGGCCGTCATGACTTCGATGACCGTTGAGGCGTCGTTGCTCAACCACGCGGCTGCTACTTTCACCTCCTCGTTTGCGCCCGTCCTCCTGACCGGGCGTTACCAAGGAGAACATCATGAGCACTCAACCTGCTGCCTTGATCATCGGGGCTTCACGCGGACTTGGCCTGGCCCTCGCAGAAGAATATCTGTCTCGTGGATGGCACGTCGTCGCAACCACCCGTCGTCCATCTGAAAGCCTCAACGACCTCGAAAAACGCTTCGGCGCTTGCCTCGAAATCGAACAGGTCGATGTTGTGGATCTCGACGCCGTTCAGGCGCTGCATCGTCGTCAACAAGGTCGAATTCTGGACGTGTTGTTCGTCAACGCGGGTATCTGCAAAGCCAATGCGCTGACGCCGTTGCAGGTGTCAGAAAAAGACTATCTGGACATGCTGTTGACCAACGCGTTGAGCCCCATGCGCGTCATCGAGATCTTCCATGACAACGTCAAACACAACGGGGTCCTCGCGGTGATGTCTTCTGAATTGGGCAGCATCACGCAAAGTACCGGCTTTTGGGAACTCTACAGCTCCAGCAAGGCAGCACTGAACATGCTGATGAAGAGCTTCCATGCGCGTCACCCACACGACAGCCGCGCACTTCTTCTGGTTGCACCAGGTTGGGTTCGCACGGACATGGGCACCGAGAGCGCATCGTTGGAGGTGTCGGAGAGCATCCCTCTGGTCGTGGACGTCGTGGCCCGAAACGCGGGGAAACCCGGCCTTCGCTTCACCGACCGCCATGGGACCGAGCTGCCCTGGTAAGTGAACGCCACTCGCCGACTGCGGTTTCAGAAGCCGCTCGGCGCTCAGGACAACGTTATTGGCCCACCACTTTATCGGCGAGCGCTGCAAGCTTGCGGTCCAGCACGGCAGCGGCCTCATGAAGCGGCGGGTTGGCGTCCACCACTATCAGCGACGACGGCTTCACATAGAGCAGACTGCTGGTATTGCCAGGCTCTTCGAGCAGCAACATCTCGACCGGGGCAAACAGTCCTGCTTGCGAGTCGTGTTTGAGCATCGTGATCGCGATCAACGGATTACCCAGGATCACCCTGACCGCTCGGCGGGAAAGCCCTGCCTTGCGCGTCCAGGCGCCGTGGTCGACGAGACCGAACAGCATGAAACCACTCGGCCCTTCGAGCTGTTGCAGATGATCACGAAAAGCCTCCCACGTCTCGTGGCGTGCGGTTATTTCGTCCATGTTCACCGGCGTGTGGCCGATGTCTTCAAGAAGTGAATGGAGCACAGACTCGAACGCTCTGGAGGACGTCAATCGTACGAGTGTACCTTGGAACGGCTGTTCGGTGATGTGCATGGGACGCTCTCGAAAATAAATGTGGTACTGGTAGAGATTACAGTCCTCATATAGAGTTCAATGCCTAGGGTGCAGGGATTTTGTCTTGTCTGCGCCCTAGCGGGTGACAAGGGATAAACAGCGCATCGCTATCCTTTCCGCGCTTTACCCCATCCGGCCCAGCCGCTAATGTGGCGCCACCGCAGTCAAAGCTTCGCCAAACGATCCCAAGGACGGCTTCAGCAAGTATCTCAGCGTCCTGAATGCTGCCCGCCCTCTCCGATCATGGTTGCCTCCTGGGCAAGCTCGCTCTGCATCCGCCTTTTACCTATCTCAATGGATGAATGACATGACGGTTCAATCTCCCGCCAGCAGGCCTTTGACAGTCAACGAAAGGAAGCTCGTACAGGATTGGATACTGGAACTTGTGCCCGGAGACGGAGCAGCGGTCGGTAACAAGACACTCAAACAGCGGCTAGAGCAAAAAGCAGAGCTGCATGACTTTTCCGTTGCCGACGATGACTATTGGTCAATCCGAGACGAACTGGTCGTAAACGGTCTGCTGCAAAAAGGCAGCGGTCGGGGCGGCTCGGTATTTCGCTTCGACCGCAGTTGGAAGGCTGACACTCATCACTCATCCATAAATGAGTCGTCCAACTGGGAAGACCTGGATGAGCCCAGCAGCAACAGTCCGGAAAGTCTGGAAAAACTGCGCAGCCGCCTTCTGGATCTCAGCGCACGAAACCGGCTTCTGAATTTCTCGCATGCTCGTTCCAAGCGGTTTGCGCGGATTATCGATGAACTCCCTGACCATCTTTTTGAAACGCTGACGACCGAACAGGTCATGCGATTCGCGCCGGTTCCGGAGCCTACAGAACGCCAGTTGATCGAACGGGGTTATCTCAAGTACGACGAACACACTGGCAGTGTCACTGAACTCAAGAAACCACCCACGGCAGAAGTCTGGGCACAGACCCTGGGCATGCAGATCGACTATGAACTGCCAACGGGATCAGCGGTGCCCGGCGCAAAACATACCGACGATGCCATTCAAACGCTGTATTACCCAACCGAGCTGGAATCAAGGCTTCAGATTCTGCATGCACAGTCACGCTTATCGCTTGAGGAAACAGGGGCCAATATCCTTTACCTGGCGCTCGGATTTCTTGAGTGGGATGAGTCGATTGCCGGCAAGAACAGTACGCGTCTTGCCCCGCTGATGCTGTTACCTGTTCGCTTGGAGAAAGGAAAACTCAATCCTAAAACAGCAACGTTCGACTACGAACTTCTGTATACCGGCGAGGACATCCTCACCAACCTGTCTTTGAGAGAGAAGCTGCGCCGAGACTTTGGTATCGCATTGCCGCGCATTGCCGAAGACCTGCTGCCAGAGGAATATTTTGCACGCGTACGGGACACCGTTCTCGAAGTGAAACCCGATTGGAAACTGCACCGCTTCGCCTCCTTGGGTTTATTTGAATTCGGCAAGCTGATGATGTACCTGGATCTTGAACCCGGTAAAAACCACGTACTACTCCAGAGCAGCCTGGTGCAGCGACTGATTGGCTTGGCAAACACTGAACCAAGTGAGTCTGGTGCCGGTGGATTCATCAGTGAGCATGCTATCGACGAGCTCAAGGACGTGCATCATCACTACCCTCTGATTGACGACGCGGACAGCTCACAGCACAGCGCATTGGTGGACGTCATGCGCGGCGAAGATCTTGTCATCGAAGGTCCACCTGGCACTGGCAAGTCCCAGACGATCACCAATATGATCTCCGCCGCCATGGCGCAAGGTAAAAAAGTGCTCTTCGTTGCGGAAAAGCGTGCTGCATTGGAGGTGGTCAAAAACAGACTCACGCGTGCGGGCTTGGGTGAGTTCTGCCTGGAACTTCATAGCCACAAGAGTCAAAAGAGCGCAGTGGCGTCAAGCATTGGGCAGCGGATCAGTAATCGAGGCAGCTACCGTCAACCTGCTCAACTGAACGACTTGATCAACAACTACGAGCGCTTGAAACAGCAGTTGAATGATCATGTCCGGCACCTGCACAGCGTCCACGACAATACCCGCCTTACGGCTCACCAGATTCTGATGCACGCCACGCGTTTACGTGAAAATCTAATCATCCGCCCTGCTGACTATCACCCGTCTCATGGAAAGGATCTGGATAAGAATCAGGTTCAGGAGCAAGCGGGTTACTTTGCCCACGTCTATACAAAAACGGCTGAAGAGGCCGGCAATAACGGCCAGCTCGAAACCCGCCCGTGGTTCGGGTGCACAAAGACGCAAATAACCGGGCTTGAAAGGTCGGAGATTCTGCGTCAACTGAAACATGCCATCGATGCACTGGATAAGCTAAGCGAAATTCGAGCGCAGACCTCGAACAATCTTCAAGCCGCTGACGTGGTGTCATTCTCGCCTGCATCCATCGAGCAGTTGGCAAGTGCACTGTTGGCAATGCCAATGCCCAGAGGGGACGAAGACTGGGACTTGATCAGCCGACTCGACTCAGCCAGCTGTGAAGCCCTGCAGAACTGGCTGGAAAGCATGGATCACCTGATGGAGCAGCAAACCGCCCTGAGCCAGGCCTTGCACCCCAGCGTCATCGGCTCCCAAAAGGCTTTGGAGCTGATTAAAGGGTCCTGCGCGCGAATCCGGCAGCACAACGACAATAGCGAATTGAAACTGGATGATTTGCTGGAGCTGATTCAAGAAGCTCAAGAGCTCGTTGATGAAGCCCCGAAAGCCCAATTGTTGATTCAGACCATCGCGAAAACGTCCGCTACCCTGTCGCTCAAAACAGATAAGCATGGCATCGAACAGTTGGGGGTCCTGCTCGATCTCCTGTTGAAAATGCCCATTGCCTTGGCGACATGGCGCCACAAGCGCTTCGAAGAGGCTTCGCTCGACAGGGTTTTACCCGACCTCAGTGAACTCATCACCCACATCAACCAGTCCGGAGAAAGGTCCGCTAGCGTTTTCACGCTTGAGCGACTTCCAGAGCACACCCGCCTGGAAGATTTGCAACGGGTGCTTTCCGACGAATCGATCTTCCGCTGGTTCAAGGGCGGGTGGCGCGCCGCCAAAGCAGAAGTGCTCGGAATGGTGCGACCAGGCATCAAGCTCAAATCAGCCCTTCACGTCATGCCCGATGCAATTGCGTACAAACTCAACCGTACTCGCCTGGCAACCAACCCGGTTTATCGAGAGACGCTGGGAGAGCACTTCAGAGACTTGGATACCAGAACAACGGACCTGATCGTCCTGCGCAACTGGTACCGAGAACTGCGAGACAAGTGTGGTCGTGGCTTCGGAGGCAACGTATGGATAGCCGAGTACCTGTTAAAAGAAAGCACTGAAGTATTGGAACACCTGCTTGTTGATGCCGAAGAACTCACAGAATACTTTGCAGATGTGCTGTCCCACCGCACTGAATTCGAAAGTCTGCTGCCCTTGGACAATCACTTGTTGAAGTCCGAGGACTTGCTCGCCCCCAACGGCCTTTATATGCGGCTTATAAAAGAGGTGGGGGCCGCAGTCGATGCGCTTCTCCCGCTTATCAGTGAACAGGCGCCCACCACCGGCCGAATCATGGGCCTCGCGCAGTCCGTCGAGAATTGGCAAGAACGTGCGTCGGCCCTTGAGGTCAACGCCGGGTTGCTCGCGTGCCTCAACGGAGAAGAGCTTCCGCGCTTCGACAATTTGGCTGAAGCGCGTCACCGCCTGATCGCCTGGCGTCACACCGTCTCGTTCGTCCGCCCAATCATGTCACTGCCGATCAGGCATCTCTTGGTGCGACAGCTCTCGGCCTGCACCACCAAGCAGGCAGAACAACTGGTGGGCAGTTGGAACGACCTGAGCCGGACGCTGAGCGGTACGCTGCAAACATGGGAACAGGCCGTGACCTCCTTCATCACCAGCGCCGAAATTCATCCGGCTCACTGGTGGAAAAACGTTGATCAAGGTGACCTCATCGCTCTCGGTCAACGCCTGCACTGGGCCGCGCAAAATGAGGAACTGCTCGAACACTGGCTTGAATACCGTCGCCTGCGCCAGCGACTCGCCGACCTGGGATTCGAAGCGGTGATAGTCGCGGTCGAAAACCAGACCCTACCGGCAGGTAGGGCCACAGACGCCTGCTTGCTGGGCTTGATGGACCTCTGGGCCAAACAGGTCCTTGAAAACAATCCGGCACTGGGGCAGTTCTCTGGCAAAGATCAAGAAGCCATACGCGCGCGCTTCGCCGAAATAGACAACCAACTCACCCGGCTACAGCGTGAGCAACTGGCGGCCAAAATTGATCAGCACAAGGTTCCGGAAGGCAACAACTCCGGCAAGGTCAAGGATCGTACGCAGCTTGCATTGCTGAAACACGAGGCTGGCAAGAAAACGCGTCACGAGTCCATTCGCTCGCTGATGATGCGTGCTCCAGAGGCACTGCAAGGGTTGAAACCGTGCTTCATGATGTCGCCCATGGCAGTCGCTCAGTATCTGCCTGCAGGCAAGGTGCATTTCGACATCATCGTCATGGACGAGGCATCGCAGATGCGGCCGGAAGAGGCGTTGGGCGCCATCTCCCGGGGCAGCCAGCTGGTCGTCGTCGGGGACCCCAAACAGCTGCCCCCTACGAGCTTCTTCTCCCGCCAGGGCGGCGATGATGACGAAGACAGCAATGAAACCTCTCTGGCGCAGGATTCGGAGAGCATCCTCGAAGCCGCCATGCCACTGTTCAAGTTGCGCCGTCTACGTTGGCACTACCGTTCGCGCCACGAAAGCCTGATCGCTTTTTCCAACAAAGCGTTCTACGACAGCAATCTGGTGGTGTACCCATCACCTCATCGCGAATCGACTGAGTTCGGCGTGAAATTTGTGCGGGTGCCACGCGGGCGCTTCGTTGAACAGCGCAACATTGAAGAAGCAGAGATTGTCGCCAAAGCCATCGAGCATCATCTGCTGCACCGCGCCGAAGAGTCGCTTGGCGTCGTTGCCATGAACGTCAAGCAGGCGGAACAGATCGATCGCGCCGTAGAGCAGCTCGCCAAGCAGAATCCGGCGCTGCAAGAGGCGCTCAGTCGTAACAAGGAAATCGACGAACCCTTGTTCATCAAAAACCTGGAGAACGTCCAGGGTGATGAGCGGGACGTCATATATATATCCACCACCTACGGCCCGATGGAAATCGGCGGCGGTGTGCCGCAGCGTTTTGGTCCGATCAACGGCGCAGATGGCTGGCGTCGCCTGAACGTACTGTTTACCCGTTCCAAGAAGCGAATGCAGGTGTTCGCTTCCTTCACGGCTGGCGATGTTCTGGCGACGGGCACATCCAGCCGTGGCGTTCTTGCCCTGCGCGACTTCCTGCACTTTGCAGAATCCGGCCAGATGCCGCATATACGCGAGACGGGCAAGGCGTCCGACAGCGATTTCGAAGTCGCTGTCATCGAAGCGCTGGAGCGTCATGGCTATCAGTGCGAGCCTCAGGTGGGGGTCGCAGGTTTCTTCATCGATCTGGCTGTTCGCGACCCAGGCCAGCCTGGCCGTTACTTGATGGGCATCGAATGCGACGGGGCTGCCTATCACTCCGCCAAATCAGCCCGCGACCGCGACCGCCTGCGTCAGAGCGTGCTTGAACAACTCGGCTGGCGCATTCGCCGTATCTGGTCAGTGGACTGGTTTCGCAATGCCAAGCTGCAAATCGAACAGATCCTCCAGGAACTGGCCAGCCTGCGCACCGAACCGGCCATGGAGCCCGAATCGGGTCAAGCTGAAGAGCAAATCATCCAGCAGGTCGCCGAAGAACAGAGTCAACACGCTGAACGCATCACCCAAGAGGGAGACACGACGCTCCGCGAGAAACTGCTCTACCTCGACCTGCACATCATCCGTCCGGCCCTCCCCGGCACACCGGACAACCGGCGCCTGCTCCGCCCTGCGATGCTTGAGGCCCTGCTGGAGTTCAAACCGGCCGACCGAAGCGAATTTCAACAGCTGCTGCCGGGCTACCTTCGAGAAGGCACCGACCCTGTCGAGGGGCGGTTTATCGACGATGTACTGACGCTCATGGGTGACTATGCATAAGGGGCTTCACAGCATGTTTCGGGTACGGGGAACTGTACCCTCGCTCAACAGTTTTCATGCTTGTAGCTAACTCATGACCGCTTCCGTCTTGTGACCGCTCCCGACGGTGGGCAGCTTTGCGTTGAAAGCGGTCCTTCGATACCTGACGGCGAGCGGCCAGAAGCTGATGTCAGAAATCTTAATAAAATCCATGAGGCATATGTGAGCGAATGGACTTCATATTAGATGCGGTCATCAACCGCGTGGCGCATCGGATGGGCGTGTTTGCACTGAGCTTGCTGACGGGTGGTCGCTTCAAAGGAGAATGTGGTCTTGCATGGGGCTTGGCCCTCGCCGTAGGCAGCTTGATAGTGCTCGCTCCTTTCGCAGCTACGTTAGTCTGGTACATCTACCACAGCGGTCGATAATGAGCGTCAGCTTCGGATCGAAAGCGACCTTTCCGAAGATCGAGTCAAAGCCGCAACCCCATTTGCCTCCCTTTCGCACCCAAATACGCGGCCCGCGAACCCAACCCGGATTATTTTCCACCTCCGATGGAATAAACCCTCCCGGCAAGCGTTTTACCTGTGCGCGGACATCAACCGTCCTTCGCACCACGCCATTCACGCGTGGCCACGGTCCCTAATCATAAAAAAGGATTTCCCATGTTGAACAAGATCATCTTCTCGGCGGCACTCGTCCTCACCTGCGCCTCCTCAATGGCTTTCGCGGCCAGCCCCGCTTCGGTCGCCGACACGAGCAACGGCAAGGTGCTGGCGGATGCGAAAGGCATGACGCTGTACACCTTCACCAAAGACAGTGCCGGCAAATCCGCATGCAACGGCGATTGTGCCAAGGCATGGCCACCGTTGGCGGCGGGTGCGGACGCGAAGGCTGACGGCAAGTACAGCGTCGTGACACGCGATGACGGTACCCACCAATGGGCTTACAACGGCATGCCGCTGTACACCTGGAGCAAGGACAGCAAGCCGGGCGACACGACCGGCGAAGGCTTCAAGGATGTGTGGCACGTCGCGAAGCCATAAGCCGTGGTGTGACGGGTTGCCGGGTCGCCACGGCAACCCGGCCTACCCTGCTAACTGACTCGCCCACGCGCCAACCGCTCTTCCAGCGCTTCGCCATGGTCAACTCAACACCCGACTTCCATCGACGGCGCGCCTGTTCGCGACGGGGCGAGAACTGCGAGTCAGGGGCTTGATGCCCTGAGTGGGTGCATCAAACCGCTTTGACTTCGCCCCCATCCATTCGCAACGCTGACCCGGTTAGCCAACGTGCCGAAGGCGCAACCACGAAGGCCAGGAGGTCCGCGATTTCCTTCGGCTCGCCGAATCGGGCAATGCCGGCGTTTTGCGGAAACTTGACGGTCGCCTCTTCAACGCTCATCCCGTTCGCTGGCGCCCACTTCTCCAGAAACGACTGTCTGCGTCCGGTCATCACAGGGCCTGGCAGCACACTGTTCACTTGCACGCCGTCCTGAATGCCTCGATCCGCAAACGCCTTGGCCAAGGCAACGATGGCGGCGTTGAGGGTCGCCACGGCGGCATACGCCGACTTGGGGGCTTCAGCCGAATTACCTGACATCAGGACTACCGCGCCGTTGGACGCCTTCAACGCGGGCCAAGCGGCCAGTGTCATACGTCTCGCTCCGTGCAACTTGAGCTCGGCACCCTGATGCCATTGCTCATCGGTCATGTCGAACAGATCGATCTGAGGCACGGCGCCCGCGATGTTCAGCAAGGCATCGATTCGGCCATACGCCGCCAGCACCTGCGCAACGACATCAGCAGGTACGCCCGGCGCCGCAATGTCGGCCGCGATGAGCCGTGATTCGGCCCCCGCCGCTTCAACGTGCCTCGCGGTTTCTTCAAGGTTTTCACGGTTGCGCGCCACCAGCACGATTGCGTCGAAATCCTTCGCCAACCGGATCGCCGTCGCGCGACCGATTCCCTGACTTGCCCCTGTGACGATTGCAACGGACTTGACCATGGCAGTTTCCTGTTTCGAAGAAAGAATTGAAAGGATCATCCGATGATGACAAGCGTCTTGCTGGCGTCTTCATTGCCGATCGACATTAGGCCACCCCTCACCCGACCATAACCTCATCGGCATGATCGAGAAGGTTGCTTACCAAATCATAACCTGTCAAAAAAACTTTTACAGGTTACTATTTTAGTGCGCACAAATCGACAATAAGGCCGTAAATCTGGACCTTAAAAATATAGCATCGATAGTTAACTCCACAAAAAAATCCTTATCGATCGTTTTTTAGAGGTTACTTAATTTCCACTCTACCGAAGATCACAGGGCTCACGATGCCGGGGCTGACGCATGGCCGGTCGGCGTCTGAACTCGCGTCCGTGTCAAAAAAGCACGCATGACATCTCAATTTCCAGCGCGCAAAAACGCGACCGCGAGCGTTATCTCGCCTCAACGCCGCCGTTCAATGGCAAAATCCCCCGACTGAAACGTTATGGAGAACCCGATGCTTCGCGCATTCGAACGATGGCTCGACCCTTTCCCACCCGACGAAGTACCGCCGCCACCGGACGGTCTGGTGCGGTTTTTGTGGGCCTGCACCCGTGGCGCTCGCGGTTACGTGCTCGCCCTTGCCCTGCTCAGCGCCGGGGTGTCGATCTACGAGGCCTGGCTGTTTTCCTTTCTGGGTCAGGTGGTGGACCTGTTGTCCTCCTGGAAGAACGGCGGAGACGCCGCGGTCGCGCAGGAAACCCGCGTGCTCTGGGGGATCGGCATTGTGCTGGTGACCAGCGTCGGTCTGGTGGCTTTGCGCACGATGGTGCAGCACCAGGTGCTGGCGATTAACTTGCCGCTGCGGCTGCGCTGGGACTTCCACCGCTTGATGCTGCGGCAAAGCCTGTCGTTTTTTTCTGACGAGTTCTCGGGCCGGGTCACCACCAAGGTGATGCAGACTGCCCTGGCCGTGCGCGAAGTGCTGTTCACCCTGATCGAAATCGCCCCCGGCATCGGCGTGTATTTCATCGCGATCATTGCGTTGGCCGGGGGCTTCGCGCTGAAGCTGATGCTGCCTTTCATTGCCTGGATCGTGCTGTTTGGCCTGGCGATGTGGTACTTCGTGCCGCGTCTGGGCAAGGTCGGGCAGGAACAGGCCCATGCACGTTCGTCGATGACCGGGCGCATCTCCGACGCGTACACCAACATCACCACCGTGAAGCTGTTTTCTCACTCCAAGCGTGAGGCGCACTTCGCCCGCGCTGCGATGGAAGACTTCAAGCACACGGGCTTTCGCCAGATGCGTCTGGTGAGCCAATTCGAGATCGTCAATCAGGCGCTGGTGGTCGGGTTGATCTTCGGCGCCGGTGGCTACGCGCTGTGGCTCTGGCACCAGGGGGATGTCGGTGCGGGTGCAGTGGCGGCGATCACGGCCATGGCCTTGCGCATCAATGGCATGTCCCACTGGATCATGTGGCAGATGACCTCGCTGTTCGAGAGCATCGGCACCGTGCAGGACGGCATGACCACCTTCACGCGCGGCCCCAAGGTGCAGGACGCGCCCGACGCAGGCGTGTTGACGACCTCCGGTGGCGCCGTCACCTTCGACAACGTGAGCTTTAACTACAACGGCGAACGCCAGGTGCTCGACGGCTTGAGCCTGAGCATTCGTGCGGGTGAAAAGATCGGCCTGGTGGGTCGTTCCGGCGCCGGCAAATCCACGCTGATCAACTTGCTGCTGCGCTTCTATGACGTGGACAAAGGCCAGATTCACATCGACGGCCAAGACATCGCCCACGTCACTCAGGACAGCCTGCGCAGCGCCATCGGCATGGTCACGCAGGACACCTCGCTGTTGCACCGCTCCATCCGCGACAACATCGCCTACGGCCGGCCCGACGCCGCCGACGAGCACGTCTATGAAGCCGCCCGCATGGCCCAGGCCGATGGGTTTATCCGTCAGTTGAGCGACAAGCAAGGCCACTCTGGCTACGACACCCTGGTCGGCGAACGCGGCATCAAGCTGTCGGGCGGACAGCGTCAGCGGGTGGCGATTGCGCGGGTGATGTTGAAGAACGCGCCCATCTTGCTGCTGGACGAAGCCACCAGCGCGCTGGATTCAGAAGTCGAGGTCGCCATTCAGGAAAGCCTCGATGAAATGATGCAAGGCAAGACCGTGATCGCCATCGCCCACCGGCTGTCCACCATCGCGGCGATGGATCGGCTGATCGTCATGGATGAAGGCCGGATCATTGAACAAGGCACTCACGCCGAATTGCTCGAAAAAAACGGCACCTACGCACGGCTCTGGCAGCACCAGAGCGGCGGGTTTCTGGGGGAAGATCAGGGGGTGGCCGAGGCGATGGAATAGCAGCGGGCGCCGCGTCGCTCGGATGTGCTGCGGCGCGGCAGCACATCCGGGCGCACTCCCCCTGTCAGGCATATCGCACTGAGCGAATTCGGGCGCGCCAGGCAAACCCCAACACCATCAACAGGCCCAGCCCCGCCATCATTGCTCCCGCCAGCGAAATCGCGGGGTAGCCCAGACCGGCATTGATCACCGCGCCGCCCAGCAGCGCGCCAATGGCGTTGCCGAAGTTGAACGCGCCGATGTTCACCGCCGAGGCCAGGTTCGGTGCGTCTTTTGCGGCTTCCATCACCCGCATCTGCAGCGGCGGCACCAAGGCAAAGCTCGCCGCGCCCCAGACCAGAATCGCCAGCGCGGTCGGCAGCGGCCAGCGCATGAGCACCGAGAACGCCAGCAACACCACGATCAACACCACCAGCGAGACGATCAATGTCCGATCCACCGAACGATCGGCTGCCTTGCCGCCCCACACGTTGCCCAGCGTCAGGCCCACACCGAACAGCACCAGCATGGCGGTGATGAACCCGGTGGAGGCGTGGGTTTCACTTTGCAGAATTGGCGCGATGTAGGTGAACACCGTGAACATCGCGCCCGAGCCGATGACCGTCAGCGCCAGGGCCGACAGCACCGATCCCCGGAGCAACACCCGAACCTCCGCCATCACGCCGTCACTCTTCGGCAGTGGCAGGTTAGGCAAGGCGAACCAGAGGGAAATCATCGCCACGAAACCAAGGCCGGCAATGCCCCAGAACGCCGTTCGCCAGCCCAGCATTTCGCCGAACCAACTGGCCAGCGGCACCCCGCCAATCGTAGCGATGGTCAGCCCCATGAACATGGCCGCAACGGCCCCTGCCCGTTTCTCAGGCGCCACCACGCTGGCAGCGACAATCGAGCCAATGCCAAAAAAAGCGCCGTGGTTCAGTGAGGTCACCACCCGGGCGATGAGCAGACTTTCGTAGTTGGTCGCCAGTGCCGACATCAGGTTGCCCAACGTGAAAATGGCCATCAAGCCGATCAGCAGAGCACGCCGTGGAATTTTTCCGGTGGTCAGGGTCATCAGGGGTGCGCCGATCAGCACGCCCAACGCGTAGGCGCTGACCAACAGGCCAGCAGTGGGGATGGAAACGCCGAGGTCGGCGGCAATACCGGGCAACATGCCCATGGGCGCAAACTCGGTCACGCCGATGCCAAAGGCACCGATCGAGAGCGCGATGAGGGGTGGATTGATACGCATGAGAGGCTCCTTATCTATGCCGCAAATGCTACGATCCCCGTTTTAAAGGCGGTAGACCGCTTTCTGTACAAGCACTTTTGCGCCAGGAGCACAAATGGACCTCAACGGTAAGTCGGGTGAGATGGAGGTGTTCGCCAAGGTGGCCCAGACGGGAAGCTTCTCAGCGGCTGCCCGGGCACTGGACCTCACGCCCTCGGCCGTCAGCCGGATCATCGCCCGTACCGAGCAACGCATTGGAACCCGCCTTCTGTTGCGCACGACCCGGGCGATTGCCCTCACCGCCGAAGGCGAAACGTACCTGCGCGGTGCGCGGCGCATTCTGGCGGACATGGCCGAAGTCGAAGAAGCCATCACAAGCCAGGGTGTCCCACGAGGGCGCCTGAGGGTCAGCGCAGCGCTGGCACACGGTCGCCTTACCATCGTGCCGCTGATCGCCGCGTTCAGCGCGCAGTATCCTGAAATCCTCGTGGATCTGACCCTGGGCGATGAAATCGTCGACATTCTCGCGGGCCAGGCGGACGTGGCGATCCGCTTCGGTGACCTGCCCGACAGCCCCTTGACTGCCCGCTGCATCGGCGAAACCGGCCAGGTGATCGTCGCCTCCCCCGGCTATGTCGAACAACACGGCCTGCCCCTCGAACCCGAAGACCTCACCCGCCACAACTGCTTGCGCTTCAATTTTCGCCGCGCCGCAGACGGTTGGCCGTTCTGTCGCAACGGCGAACATTTTTCCCTTAAAGTCAGCGGCAGCCTCGAATGCAGCAGCGGTGAAGCGCTTTCACAACTGGCGATACTCGGCGCAGGCATCGCGCGCATCGGCGCGTTCTCCGTGGCCGAGGACATCGAACGCGGTCTGCTCATCCCCCTGCTGGAAGCCTACAACCCCGGCGACCGCGAGCCGATCCACGCCGTGTTCGTGGGCGGCTCGACCATGACGGCGCGGGTTCGGGTATTCGTGGATTTCTTGCTGGAGCACCACGGGGGATGGTGATGCCAACCGCCGTAGCTGCGCGGCGTGGTAGGGCTACGAAAAACCTGACACACCATGCCCCCCGTGGGAGCGGTTCATTCTGGGCGGCATACCGACGAAAAATCGATCAGGCGACAGAGGTGTATCGGCTGTACCCACCTTTCGCGAATGAATTCGCTCCCACAGGTTTCTCGGCAGTGCGTGATCGTGCGAATGACATCACCCCCTGTATTCGCACGGCTTGCCGACGGTGGCGCTCTTCAGATGTCACCGCCGCCCAGCCGGACGGCTACAGGAAGGTCGCGCCTATTGCTTTCATAAAAAACCTGAGGATTACTGTCCGCCCCACCCCTCAACGAGACCTGCCGCCATGTTCGACCCCGCCTCTCTCGTGACCTACGTCGCTGTCGTCCTCGGTCTGTTTCTGATTCCCGGTCCTGCGGTGTTGCTGGTGATCACCCGCACATTGCAAGGCGGTCGAAAGCTGGGCATTGCGACGGGGTTGGGGATTGCAGCGGGAGATCTGCTTCACACTTTGAGCGCCGCACTCGGGTTGTCGGCGATTCTGATGACGTCGGCCACCGCGTTCAACGCGGTAAAACTGGTCGGCGCCTGTTATCTGATTTACCTCGGTGTCCGGGCGTTCGTCGCCAAACCCGGCGCCACCAGCCACCCGGACCTGCCCGCCGTCAGCGCGAAGCAAGCGTTTCTGCAAGCCGTGGGCACCGAAATCCTGAACCCGAAAACGGCGATCTTCTTCCTTGCCTTTCTGCCCCAGTTCGTTCACGCCGGAGCCGATTCTTCATTGGTGCAGTTCGCCCTGCTGGGGCTGATTTTCTCCGGACTGAGCGTTGCGTACACCAGCCTCATCGCGATTGCCATCCGCCCATTGGGGCGCTACATCAAAGGCCTGGCGAAACTCCGTCGCTGGGAAGGCAAACTGATCGGCACACTGTTTGTGGGGTTGGGATTGAAGGTGGCGTTGCAGCAGCGGTAAGCGAACGCAGTGCCCGCGATCATTTCACTGCATGGAATGATCAATTGCGATTTCAAGGGATTGTCCCCAGCCGCCCGAACATCAACCATTCCGTTCATGACTGCCGGCTTGCGAGCCGGAGGTGCGTCCACGTGAATGGAGAGACGATGTGAAAAAGGTTTTGATGCTACTCGCCAATGGCGTTGAACCCATGGAAATGGCGGCGTTCACCGACATCCTGGGTTGGGCCGACTTGGTAGGAGACGAAAAGATCGAACTGGTGATGGCAGGCTTGCGGGAGGAAATCACCTCGACATTTGGCTTGGTGATTCGCCCCAATCGGCAGTTGGCCGATCTGGACCTGAATGCGTTCGACGCCTTGGCATTGCCGGGTGGTTTCGAACCCAGCGGGTTTTACGAGGAAGCGCTGAGTGAGCCGTTTCTGGAGACGATCCGCCACTTCGTCGAGGCCGACAAGATCGTCGCCAGCGTCTGTGTCTCCTCGTTGTGCCTGGGCCGGGCGGGCGTGCTGCACGCGCGCCAGGCCACGGTTTATCACCAGGTGGGCGGACGCCGAAAGCAGCAACTGGTGGAGACCGGTGCCACGTTCGTCGACCAACCGGTGGTGCGAGACGGGAAGCTGATCACATCCACTGGACCGGGCACGGCGTCGGAAGTGGCGTTTCTGTTGGTCGAGATGCTGACCAACGCGAGCAACGCTGCACGGCTTCGAGAGAAGATGCGCTTTCCTACGCCCTCCGAGGCCTGGTTCACAACGCCGCAGGTGCCAGCCGCGTGACCCGCCGCCAACCGTTATGAGGACAGCAGGTCGCGCAGGCGGCCACCGAGGGTGTCGATCTCGAACGGCTTGGTCAGCAATTGCATACCCGACTGAAGCTGACCGCTGTCGAGCACGAAACTTTCGGCGTACCCGGTCACGAACAGCGTTTTGAGCGCGGGACGCACTTCCCGTCCCGCGTCGGCCATTTGCCAACCGTTCATGCCGCCCGGCAGGCCGATGTCGGTGACCAGCACGTCGATGTGCATGTCCGAGCGCAGCAGCCTGAGTCCGGCGAGGCTGTCGGCAGCTTCGATCACGGTGTAACCGAGCTCACCCAACACGTCCGCCAGCAGCATGCGCACGGTGGGTTCGTCGTCTACCAGCAACACCGTTTCCCCGTACCGTGCGACATCCACGGCAGTGATTTTCCGGGGCGACGCTTCCGGCACCCCTTCTTCATGGTGGCGCGGCAGGTAGATGAACACGCTCGTGCCCTCGCCCACGCGGGACTGAATCCGCACCTGGCCGCCCGACTGTTGGGCGAAACCGTAGATCATCGACAGCCCAAGCCCTGTGCCCTGCCCCATGGGTTTGGTGGTGAAGAACGGTTCGAAGGCATGAGCGATCACCTCCGGCGTCATGCCGATGCCGATGTCGCTGACGCACAGACACAGGTAGTGCCCTTCCGACATGTCGTGAGCAAGCGCGGTCTCGCGATTGACGTATTCGTTGGACGTCCTGAGCGTGATGCATCCGCCGTCGGGCATGGCATCCCGGGCGTTGATGCACAGGTTGAGCAACGCGTTTTCAAGCTGGCTCGCGTCGACAAACGCCGGCCACAAATCAGCGGCACCGGCGGTTTCCAGCGTGATGCCGGGGCCGACGGTCCGCTGGACCAGCTCGATTATGCCGTGCATCAGCGTGTTGACGTGGGTGGCGCGCGGTTCGAGGGCCTGGCGTCGCGAGAAGGCCAGCAGGCGATGGGTAAGCGCGGCGGCCCGCTTTGCGCCACCCTGAGCGGCGGCCATGTATTTGTCCACCTCGGCCAGCCGGCCCTGAACGATCCGTTTGCCCATGAGTTCGAGGGAGCCCGAAATGCCCGCCAGCAGGTTGTTGAAGTCGTTGGCCAGGCCGCCCGTCAGTTGCCCAACGGCCTCCATTTTTTGCGACTGACGCAGTTTTTCTTCGGCCTGCATCAGATCGGCGGTGCGTTCGGCGACGCGCTGTTCCAGGGTTTCGTTCAGGCGGCGCAGCTCGGCGGCGCCTTGACGCTGCTGCTCTTCGATTTCCAGCAGCATGGTGCAGGTGCGTGCCAGTTCCTGTTCCCGCGCACGCAACGACTCTTCTGCAATCGTGCGCTCGAGAAGGTCGGCAGCCTGGCGCGACAGAATGTCCAGCAACCTCAAGTCGCGCTCGGACGGCTGGTGAGGTTGGCTCCAATGGGTGGAAATCATGCCCAGCAGGTCGCCACTGCGCGACAGCAGCGGCGTCGTCTGCGCGGCACGGATGCCGGTGCGGCGAAAGGCTTGCAGGTCTTCGGTGCCTGAAATGTCGGCCCATTGTTCGAAGTCGGGGATGACGGCTCGTTCGCCCAGTTTCAGCGCCATCGTGCAACTGCTGTAGGCCGTGGGGCTGACCCATTGCCAGAATCCGATGGCTTCGGGGGGCAGGCCCCGAGAAGCCAGCAGTTGAAGCTCACCCCCATGCCCTGACGCGTGGTCGGGAGGGCAAAGTTTCTGCATCGTGCCGAACTGCGAACCGGTAATGGACACCGCTGCATCGACGATCTTGCCGTACAGGGCTTCAAGGTCCTGCTCGCCTATCAGCGCCATGCTGATGGTGTGCAGCAGTTCGATGTCGGACAGATCATCCTTTGACGTCGCGGACGCGGCGGACGAAGGTGCTGTAGGGATGGCGTTTAGAGGGGTCATGGCTGCTCCTGTGGAGCCCGTATTCACGGGTGGCAGACTACCAGCAAACCCCTCGGATCGCGATGCAGATTGCCATCAGATAACGACTCACCTGTCGGGACTGGAAACACCCTTGATGCGTACCTGTTGTTGATCATGCAGCCACAAAAAAGAGCCTCTTCACAGAGACTCCTTAGTTCAACGTTTACAGCCTTGTACAACGCCTGAAAGTGTCAAGCGACGTAATCGACTTTCTCTTCAGTGAACAATACGAGCGTCTTGGAACGGTCGAGGAAGTTCTCGTCGTCGACCGCAACGATCTCGTCCCACTTCGGAGAACCGATCACTTTATAAATGGCTTCTTTGTTGGCGAACCAGGCTTCCGCATAGCCGTCGAACGGGGCTGCAGGCACGCCTTCCGGGAGGCCGCCGACGTTGTGCTGCTGCACATAACGAATGGTGTGCTCCAACACTTCTGGCATTGTTTGTACGATGGGCCAGTGCACATTTGCCCAGTATTCGCTGAATTGTTCGAACGTGAGATCCGAACGGCGGGTGAGGAATAAACTCATCTTGATCATGACAACGACTCCAAATACAGGACAGCCCGAAGTTGACGAAAAGTCTGCCTGTCGGGCGATACAGG
Organism: Pseudomonas salicis; assembly: GCF_057128705.1. Lineage (NCBI taxonomy): Bacteria > Pseudomonadati > Pseudomonadota > Gammaproteobacteria > Pseudomonadales > Pseudomonadaceae > Pseudomonas > Pseudomonas salicis. The sequence continues at coordinate 115,438 of NZ_JBSKHU010000001.1, read as the reverse complement.
TGAAGCCGAACGATAACATCGGCGTCCGCCAGTTCCGACGGCGGGCGAGGTATAAGACTTATTCAGATATTTAGGTGTTACACGAACACCGCAGCGGTTAGGGTCTGCGCGGGTCGCGTTCTAGCTTGACTCACTCGGGCAGAGATCGACATCGCTCAGCGCGTCGATCATGAACTCCACGAATGCCCGGGCGGCGGGTTTCGGCGTCTGCCCTCCCGGATAAAGTGCGTAGGCGTCCACCGCACCCAGGTTCCAGTCGGCCATGACCCGCACCAGACTGCCGGTTTCAATATCGGCGATAAGCGCGGGAACGGTCGCGACCACCAGCCCAAGGCCTTCCTTCCCCGCGACGACCCCCGCATCCGTTCCCGTGACGGTCAGGTTGCCGTGGATTTCAACGGGTATTTCCAGCCCGTTCTGTTCGATCAACAGCGCTCGGGCCGCCACCGGTCCCGCCACGATGAAGCGGTGCGTAGTCAGATCGGACGGCGATGAGGGCGTGCCCTGTTGGCGGAGGTAATCCGGGGCGCCCGCCATGATCAGCGGCCAACTGCCCACCTTGCGCGCCAACGCACTGGAATCGGCCAGCGTGCCGAAGCGCAGCGCCACGTCAATGCCTTCCAGGATAAGGTCCTGACGTCGGTCCTCGGTCGAAAGCAGAACAGTGAGATGCGGGTGTTCGGCCATGAAACCCTTCAAGCGCGGCAGGATGATGCGTGACGCAATAATGGACGCCATGCTCACCCGCAACTCTCCGCGCAACTCGCTACTGCCGCGAATGCGGTAATCGGCTTCGGTCAAGGCATCGAGAATCGGCTGGATGTCCGCGAGGTAGTCCGCCCCGGCTTGGGTCAGCGCCACGGCGCGGGTGGTGCGATTGAACAGGGTCACGCCCAGATGCGCTTCCAGATCAGAAATCATGCGCGAGGTGGTGGGTTGCGACAGTTTCAGCTCCCGTGCCGTTCTGGAAAAACTGCCGGTCTGCGCAAGGCGAACGAACACGCGCAACGCCGCGAACTGGTCGGTCATGGATGTCCTGAAAGGGGCTGGTCGTGGGGAGAGGCTCAAGGTTGCGCCTGGTGAAAACAGGGGCAAATGTAACATAGGCTGCGTGTTGAAGACCTTCGCGAATGAATTCGCTCCCACAGTGGAATCTGGGTCAGACTGCACGATCAACGGCGACGCCATATTTCTGTGGGAGCGAATTCATTCGCGAAAGGACCCGGCAGGCGACACATCGGCGTCAGGCTGCACTTATCCTTCCGGATGACCGCGCCCAACACTCTCTGCCGTCAAGTCGCGCCTCAGCAGCATTCACCCCATCGCGCGGGGCCGATAGGCATTGCCGTGTCGGGCTGGACGACAGACCTGTGCACGAAGCTGGGCAATCAGATCGGAAATCGCTCGACTGGTGCCGAGGGACGCCATGGGAATACCGCCGAACACGACATTCAACCCCGTGGCCGGGTCGATGATTTCGATGGTCAGCTCACCGTTGGCCGAGGCCGAACAGGTGGAGCGCATGGGCAGAAAGGCAGATTCAATGATGTGGCGAAGTTCGAGCGTGGAGATGGCCATGTCCGTGTTCCTTGGTGACCTTTATTGTGTGGTCGGTGGACAGTGCCGGTTCGCAGGAAATTCCCAGTATTTTTCGGAAGGCAGACGAACACCCGCTCCCGCCCCTGACCACTCCGATTTCGGCCGTCAGTGAGACAAACCAAAACCGGCATGAGAAGCAGGCGAACCGGGTGTTTAAGGTTATGGCCTGAGGGTCAGGTCAGAGAATCGGCTTGCCCCCCGTCACGCCATAACGGGTGCCGGAAATGTAACTGGCCTCGTCGGACGCCAGCAGGACGTAAATCGGCGCCACTTCGACAGGCTGACCGGGTCTGCCAAGAGGCGTTTCTTCACCGAAGCTTTTGACGTCCTCATCGGTCATGGTCGCAACGATCAGCGGCGTCCAGATCGGTCCCGGCGCGACGCTGTTCACGCGGATGCCTTTCGGCCCCAGCATCTGTGCCAGACCGGCGCTGAAGTTGGCGATGGCGCCTTTGGTGGTGGCGTACGGCAACAATGTTGGCTTGGGCGAATCCGAGTTCACCGAGCTGGTGTTGATGATCGAACTGCCACGGGCCATGGACGGCAGCGCCGCCTTGCAGATGCGAAAAATGGCAGTGATGTTGATGTCAAAGGTCTTCACCCACTCCTCATCGGTAATGTCTTCGAGGCTGTCATGGGTCATCTGGAAGGCAGCGTTGTTGACCAACACGTCGATGCGGCCAAACGCTTTCACGGTGGCATCGACAATGGCCGAGCACTGCTCTTTTTTCGCCAGGTCCCCCGGCAGCAGCAGGCACTGCCGCCCCGCTTCTTCCACCCAACGCGCGGTCTCTTTCGCATCCTCATGCTCGTCGAGGTACGACAGCGCCACGTCGGCGCCTTCACGGGCAAACGCGATGGCGACGGCGCGGCCAATGCCGCTGTCGGCGCCGGTAATCAGCGCGATCTTGTTGGCCAGGCGGCCCGAACCTTTGTAGCTGTTTTCGCCGCAATCCGGGTACGGGTCCATTCGGCTCTGATCACCGGGCACCGGCTGCTGTTGAGGCTTGAACGGTGGTTTCGGGTAATCGGTCATGATGCTCTCCTTTAAAAGTCCAGACGCAACGTGCGCGTCTAGGGTGGACTTTGCGTGGGCGAAAGGAGTTCGGACTTTTTGACCGCTGCCCGGTTCGGAGGCAGACCGCGCTGTTCATAAGGGTCTTCCATGACCCAATCACCACTGCGCGTCAGGACGCCATGCGCTGTTGCTCACCCTCGCACGCGTGGCGGTATTGCTTCAGCACATGGGCAATCGCCGCCAGCACGAGGCCTTTCGCCGAGCTGTCGCCTTTGCCATTCGCCACATGAGGGTAGAGATGCGGCAGATATTGGCTGATCAGGGTTTCGCTGATCGGCTGATTCCCGAGCGCCTGAAACAGAACCTCGACCGCTTCGCTCGCCGGTTCCGACGGCCAGTAGTAACGGATGCGATCGCTGTAGCTGAAGTGCCGTTGCAGGCGCAGCGCCGATTCGTCGCCGTGGTAATAGCGGTTCCAGTGCTGGGGCTGCTGACGCATCAGGTTTTCCATGACGTCATGCACGTGGCCCTGTTCCGGCAAGACCTGCAGCGTCGCGGCGATCTGTTCGAGGGCATACAAGGCTTCGCGCAGCGCGAACGTCAGGCCGGGGCCGACCTTGAGGATGGCAAACCCGTCGCGGACCAGTTCACCAAGGGCCGTCAGCGGCTGGTAGTCGGTGGAATGGGCCTCGAACACCACCTGCCTTTCGGTCTGCAACACCGCACTCAACGCACGCGCCTTGGGAGCGTCGTACACCACCACGTTTTCATTGCCGAACTCGACGCCGGGCTGCACCACCAACCCGACAATCCGCCCGTAGGCCTCTTGCAGATCGAGGGCGGCAAACGCCTCACGATGGAGCGCCAGAGTCGCCTGGGCGTCCTGCGGCGTGGTCACGGCAAGGTCTTCGACCTTCTCCAGCGCACCGCCAGGCACCGGGACTTCGGTGCCGACGACGTACACCGGTGGCGGCATGCCGGAGCGCGTGACCGCCCGCTCCACCACGGCCGCCAGACGCGCGGCACGCTCGGCGATCAACGCCCCCGGCAACGGCTCGGCGTCTCCCGCGCAGGCCATGCTGGCGTCGAGGTGAATCTTCGAAAAGCCCGCGCGGGCATACGCGTCGAGCATCGCTTCGGCCTTCACCATCGCCGTCTCGGCAGGCAAGTCCTTCCAGGGGTTGGGCCCTAAATGATCCCCTCCCAGAATCAGACGCTCGGTGTCGAAGCCCACGCGCTGCGCGATGTCGAGAACGAACTGGCGAAAGTCCGCAGGGGTCATGCCCGTGTAGCCCCCCTCGTGATTGACCTGATTGCACGTGGCCTCGATCAGCACGGGCCCCTGATGCCCTGTCGCCTCACGCAGCGCCGCTTCAATCACCAACGGGTGCGCCGAACAAATGGACGTGATGCCGACAGGTCGAGCCTGTGCGTGAGCTTTCACCAATTCCTGAAGATAATGAGCCTGCATGACCAAAGCCTCTGGATGACGTTGAAGCGTCACCATAGAGAGCCAAACGATCACAATCAATCATATTTTTGATTGACAGTGATTTTTTAAGGCTTATATTTCATTCCCATGAATCACTAAAGAGCAATCACAGTGACTAAAGACGAGCGTTTATCGCTGATCTGCCAGCACCTCTACAGCTATGGCGAAAGCACGATCCAGGCCATCGCGGATGTGACCGAGGCGTCCCTGGCGACTATTCGCCGGGACCTGCTGACCCTGGAAGCGGACGGCACGATCCATCGCACCCACGGCGGCGCACGCATTGCCAAGAATGCAGGCGTCGAGGTTGCATTCGATCTGCGGGAAAACCAGAACCTCTACGCCAAGCGCGCCATTGCCGAAGTGGCCTATGAGCGGATCGTTCCCGGCTCCACTGTCTTCCTCGATGCAGGCACCACGGTGCTGCAACTGGCGCGGCGTCTGCGTCTCGACCCGGTGCCGCTGTCGGTCTTCACCAACTGCCTGAACGTCGCGCAAGTGCTGATGAACACCCCCGGCATCACCATCGTCCTGCTGGGCGGGCAATTACGCGCAGAGAACGCGTCGATGGTCGGTGCGCTGGCCGAGGCGATGATCGAAAACCTCTGGTTCGATCAGCTGTTTCTGGGCGCAGGCGCGATTGCCCCGGACGCCTGCATCTACAGCCTTGACGCCAGCGAAGCCCAGTTGAACCAGAAGATGCTCGCCCGCGCTGGCAGCACCTGGCTGCTGGTGGACTCCAGCAAATTCGACCAACGCCTGACCTACCGCGTCGCCCCTTTGACTGAAGCGCTCACCGTGGTCAGCGACGAACAGTTGAGCAGTAAATGGCAGGCCCGGCTGCAGGAACTGGGCTGCGGGCTGCTGACCGGCTCCAGCCAATCGATGGCGGCCGAGGACCTCAAGGCATGAACACCTGCATCCTGGGCCTGGACAGCGGAGGCTCGAAAACGCAGTGGGTCGTGGCTGATCGTCAGGGCCAGGTTGTGCAGTGGGGAACGAGCGAAGGGCTCGACCCGGTGACTCATCCCCAGTGGCGCGAACAGCTGCGGGCGCTGCTGGCAACAGCCGCGGGTACGCCCCTCGCCGCCGCCGTTCTGGGACTGCCGTTGCATGGCGAACTCGACGCCGTGTCAGTGGAGCAGACCGACATCGCCCGGCTGGCATTGCCCTGCCCCGTGACCGTCGAGAACGACGTGCGCATCGCCTTCGACGGCGCATTCACCGGCGCCCACGCAGGGGTGCTGATCCTTGCGGGCACCGGGTCCATGGCCTGGGCGAGTCGGAATGAAGACGACGCCCCGCACCTGCGCGTGGGGGGTTGGGGGGATGTGTTCGGCGACGAAGGCAGCGCGCACTGGATCGGCATTCAGGCCTTGGCATTGGCCAGTCGCACGCTGGATGGACGGGCCCATGCCGCGCGCATGACCCAGGCACTGCTGACGCATCTGGCCCTGAAACCCGATGAATTGATCGATTGGGTGTACGGCCTGCGCAATCGCCGCGCAGGCGTCGCAACGCTGGCCGCTCAGGTCTCGGCATGGGCCGACGCCGGTGATCCGGACGCCCTCGAACTGTTGAACGCTGCCGCCCGCCACCTCGCTGAACACGTCGCGACGGCCTGGCAGCGCATCGGCGGTGTGAACGCCCCGGTCTGGAGCCATGCCGGAGGCGTGTTCAGCCATCCTGGCATCGCCTCCCGGATGACGCGGCTGCTGTCCGCGGCCCCTCTTACGCCCCGTCTGCCACCGGTGGGTGGCGCACTCTGGCGCGCAGCACACAACGCGGGATGGAACCCGGATAACAACTGGATCAACACGCTCGCCTCACACCTGAATCACACGCTTGCACTGCCATCTACCTCCCCCTATCCGATCTAGAGGTTTTGCCATGCTCCGACGCCACCTGATCGCTTCGCTCGCGCTGTTGCCCCTGACGTTCGCCACCCCGGCGTTCGTCCCGCTCGCCAGCGCGGCCAGCGCCACCGAAGTGCTGTTGCCACCTTGGGGCACCTTGCCCAAGGCGATGACGGATCGACTGACAGCCGAGACCCACCTCACGCTGGAAACCCAGACCCTGGGCTGGGATCAGATTCTGACCAAAGTCGCGACCTCGATGATCGCGGGCAGCCCACCGGCGGACGCGACGGAAGTAGACTGGTCGTGGGTCGGGCAGTTCGGCACAGCTAAGTGGTACCAACCGCTGGACGGCGCGGTGGACGCGGCCACCGTGGCCGACATCCCGTCTGCCAAGCTGTTCGTGTTCGACGGCCAGTTGCTGGCGATTCCGTACGCCAACGACTTCCGCGTGCTGATCTACAACCGCGATCACCTGCAACGGGCGGGCATCAGCGCGGCGCCGACCACCCCGGATCAGTTGCTGGCGGATGCCAAGGCGATCAAGGCCAAGAACATCACCCAATACCCGATCGCTCTTCCCCTGTCGGCCACCGAAGGCAGTGCCACCGCCTGGTATTTGCTGACCAAGGTGTTCGGCGGCGAGCTGTTCAACGACAAACTGGAGCCGCAATTCGTCAAGCCGGATTCGGCGGGCTACAAGGCGATGGCGTTCGAGGTCGAAGCCCTCAAGGCCGGGCTGATCAGCCCCGCCGCGACAGGTCTCAAGGACGTGGAAGTCCAGGAGCTGTTCAAGAAAGGCGATGCCTCCTTCGACCTCGCCGGTTGGGCAGGTAACGTGGCGGTCTACAGCGACCCGGCCAAATCCCAGGTCGCGGATCACGTCGCCGCCGCCCTGATGCTGACCACCACCGGCACCGCGCGCACCATCGGTTTGCCGGAAGCGGTCGGCATACCGGCCACCGCGAAAAACAAGGAAGGGGCGAAGACGTTCATCAACTGGTTCATCAAGCCGCAGAACCAGATCGAGAGCTATGAAACCCTGGGCAACCTGCCGACCCGCACCAGCGTGCTCAAGCAACTCAACAGCGAGGGCAAGCTCAAGAGCGGTGACGTGATCCTGCAACAGGCCGGTCTGGTGGACCCGCTGTTCAAGCAAGGCACCCCGGTCTGGTACCCGCAGTTCACCAGCGCGGTCTCCAGTGCGCTGAATCAGGCCGCCAAAGGTGAGTTGACGGTCGATCAGGCGGTGGCCCAGATCGCCCGCGAAGCCCAGAGTGCGATGCAGCCGTGATGAATCTGAACGCGATCCGCGAGCGGCTGCGCCCGGTGCCGGGCGAGACTTGGCTCGGGCTGGTGTACGTCCTTCCGATCATTGTGGTCATGGCCAGTCTGGTGTTTGTGCCGCTGGTGACCACGGTGCTCGACAGCCTGTACCGCATCGACCCGATGCGCCCGGGCACCCCCTTCATCGGGCTGCTGAATTACCAGAACCTGGCCACTGACAGCAACGTGCAGCACGCCACCTGGAACACCTTGATTTACGTGGTGTTGGCCGTGGTCCTGGAAACGGTCGGAGGACTGGGGGCCGCCCTGCTGCTGAACAAGGTCCGTCACGGGCGCCAGTGGTTGCTGGCAGCCCTGGTGCTGCCGTGGTGCCTGCCGCCGGTGGTAAATGCGCTGGTCTGGCTGTGGATCTACAACCCCAGTTACGGCCTGCTCAACAACCTGCTGAAAGCGGTCGGGCTGCTCGACGAAAACGTGGTGTGGTTCAACGACCACAACACCGCCTTGCTGCTGGTGGCACTGGTGCATGTCTGGAGGATGCTGCCCCTCACCGCGATCATTCTGCTCGCGGCGTTGCAGGCGATTCCGGGCGATCTGTACGAAGCCGCCAAGCTCGACGGCGCGGGCCCGCTCAAGTGCTTTCGCATGATCACGCTGCCGCTGATTGCAGGCGGGCTGGCCATTGCGCTGAGCCAGTCCACGGTGTTCGCCTTCAACCTGTTCGACGAGGCCTGGATTCTCAACGGCTCCAGCCTGGACACCCGCAGCCTGATCATTCAGGTGTACATGTCGGCGTTCCAGAACCTGAAGTTCTCCTACGGGATGGCGCTGTCGGTGCTGGCCATGATTGCCTCGCTGGTGGTGTCGATGATTTACGTCCTCAAGGTCTACCGCGAGACGAGGTTCGACTGATGCGCAAACTCACCCTGCAATGGCTGGGCAAGGCCGGATTCGCCCTCGCCGTACTGGTCTTGCTGATCTGGTCGCTTGGCCCGGTGTACTGGGCCGTGATGACCAGCTTCACCGACCCGAAGGACATGCTCAGTCAGCACCTGACGCTGTGGCCGGAACACCCGACGCTGCAACACTTCGCCAAGCTGTTCGGCGCCAGCAGCGTCTCCCAGGGCAACGAAGTGCAGTCGGTCTGGCCGCAATTCTCCCGGGCGTTCATCAACAGTCTGGTGACCTCGGTCGCGGCGACGCTGGTGACACTGGTGGCTGCCGCGTTCGGGGGCTACGCCTTCGTGCGACTGCGCTTTCCGGGCCGAAACCTGCTGTTCGGGCTGGTGGTCGCGAGCATGGCGGTACCGGCGTACACGGTGATGATTCCGCTGTATCGCCTGATGATTTCGCTGCACCTGATCGACACGTACCTGGGCGTCACGCTGATCTACGTGTCCGCGTTTCTGCCGCTGGCGTTGTGGCTCATGCGCAGCGTGTATCAATCGCTGCCGGTGTCCCTCGAAGAGGCCGCCTGGCTGGACGGCGCGGGCCGCACGTACACGCTGATCCGCATCGTTCTGCCGCTGGCGGCGCCCGGCCTGATCGCCACTGCCATCCTCACGTTTCTCAGCGCCTGGGGGCAGTTCATGGTGCCGCTGGTGTTCTCGCCTTCATTGGCCACCAAGTCGCTGACCGTCCTGATTCCCGAATTCGTCACACGCAACTACGTGGACTACGGCCTGATGAACGCGGCCGGGGTCATCGCCATGCTGCCGCCCGTGTTGCTAGTGATCTTTCTCAACCGTTTCCTCGTGCGCGGCCTCATCGCCGGCGCGACCAAATAACCTCATAAGGACCCGCACATGAACGTTACCGAACGCGTCATCGTCGAGCAGTTTCCCTTCTGGCAAGCCGCGTTGACTCAACCCCTCCCGACCGTGGACGCCCCCATCGTGGTGGTCGTCGGCTGTGGCACTTCGTATTACCTGGCGCAAACGGTGGCCAGCGCGTTCAATCTCAACGGCAAGCGCGCCATCGCCGTGCCTGGCGGCGAATGGGCGCGTCGTCCGGAAGCGTATCTGGCGCACTATCAGGACGCGCTGGTCATCGCCCTCTCCCGCAGTGGCGAATCCACCGAGACGGTCGAGGCCGTGCAGGCCAGCCGCGCCCGTGGCTTGAAGACCATCGGCATCACCTGCGAAAGCGAAAGCAGCCTGGCGAAAGGCAGCGATCAGGTGGTGTTTGCGCCGACCCACCCCTCGGAAGGCATCGTCATGAGCAGCTCCGCCAGCCTGATGCTGCTGCTGGGTCTGCGACTCGCCGGTTCGCCGGTTGACGCTCACATCGCCGCCACCGCTGAACGCGCGATGCAGACGCTGGATCGTCAGGTCGACACCACCGTGCTGTCCCGCACGCACTTTGTGTACCTCGGCGGTGGCGCTTACTACGGCCTGGCCAGCGAAGGCGCGTTGAAACTCCAGGAAATGAGCCTGACCTACACCCAGGTGTTCCACCCGCTGGAATACCGTCATGGCCCAATCAGCCTGGTGGATGAAAAAACCTGCGTGGTGCTGATTTACAGCCCGCAAACCCACGAGGAAGAGACCACGTTGTACAGCGAACTCAAGGACAAAGGCGCGCTGGTGATTGGCGTGGGCGGCCCCGGCGACCTGCACGTCGAGGTCAGCGAAACCGGTCTGGACCGAAGCCTGGCGATCCTGCCGGCGCTGCAACTGTTCGGTGAGCGTCTGGCCCGGCACAAAGGCCTCGACAGCACGGCCCCGCGCCACCTCACCAAGGTTGTACGTCTTTCCTGAAGCAGTGGCCCGGCAGAGGTAGTGTCCCGAAATGGCAACCGTAAACATTCAGCAACTTCGCAAGAACTACGGCACGATCCCGGTGTTGCACGGCATCGACCTGAGCATTGCCGACGGTCAGTTCGTCTCGCTGGTCGGGGCATCGGGCTGCGGGAAATCCACGCTCCTGCGGATGATCGCGGGTCTGGAATCGGTGTCTTCCGGGACCATCGAACTCAATGGCGGCGTCATCAACGACCTGTCCCCCAAGGACAGGGACATCGCCATGGTGTTCCAGAACTACGCGCTGTACCCGCACATGACCGTGGCCCAGAACATGGGGTTCAGCCTGCAGTTGCGCAAGGAATCGCCTGCCCGCATCGCGGCGGCGGTCAAGGAAACGGCCGCCATGCTCGGGCTTTCCAACTACCTGGATCGTTATCCCAAGGCGTTGTCTGGCGGGCAGCGTCAGCGGGTCGCCATGGGCCGGGCCATCGTGCGTCAGCCGCAGGTGTTTCTGTTCGATGAACCGCTGTCGAACCTCGACGCCAAACTGCGGGTGCAGATGCGCATCGAAATCCGCACCTTGCAGCGTCGGCTGGGCACCACGGCGATTTACGTGACCCACGATCAGATGGAGGCCATGACCATGTCCGACCTGATCGTGGTGATGAACGCCGGGCGCATCGAACAGGTCGGCACCCCGATTGAGGTCTACGACCGCCCAGCCAACCTGTTCGTCGCCACCTTTATCGGTTCCCCGGCGATGAACCTGATCGACGGCATTCTGGTGCAGGAAGATTCGACGTCGATCGTGCTTGTGGGCGATCAGAAGGTGGACCTTGGACGCCGTATCGATCTGGCCAGCGCAAGCCCGGTGGTGATGGGCATCCGGCCCGAGCATTTCAGCCTCGGCAGCGCGCATGCGTCGGATTTCGGCTTGCCGTTCACCGTCGACCTGATCGAACCGACTGGGGCGGAAAGCCACGTCTATGGCAGATCGGGCACCACCCCGGTCGTGGCCTCTCTTCCGCGCAAAGGCGACCTTCAACTGGGCCAACAGCTGACGCTGCGGGGCAGTTGCGAACATGTGCACGTGTTCGACAAGGCCAGCGGCGCGCGTCTGGTCTGACACCCGGCCACTCCCTTCCCCGCAAGCTTTCGCGGGGTCGGGAATGCATCGTAACGGCGTCGGGTCACCACCCGACATCTGACCGTTCATCGCCGGGGGATTAATTTCACAAACTTTTCCCCGCCCTCAATGCCCCAAACACTAGAGCTGCTGACGCCCTCGTCAGCATGCATGCGCTCTGAATTTAGTGACCATGAGGCTTGACGACATGAATAAGAAACTGAGTTCCGCGTTCGCCCTGGCAGGACTGACCTGCATTCTTTCGCTGCCGGTAATGGCCGCGAGCAGCACCACCACTGCCCCTAGCGACACCCACAAAACCAAAGCGAGCCAGACCCATACCACATCCACTCACACCGACAAAAAGGCAGCCGGCACCAACGGCGCCAAAACCAAAGGCACGGCGCTGCCAGGCTCCGGTGGCGAAGCGGGCAGTGGCGGCAACTCCAGCCCCGGCAACAAAAGCCCGTCGGGCGCCGGTAGCACTGACGAGTAATAGCAAGTTCTGATTTGCCCATGACGCTGGCCAGGCTGAGCATTCGCTCGCCTGGCCAAGTGTTTTCATCACTTCTTGCGCCGCCCGTCGATGACAGCCGGGGCAATCTCCTCCCGCGTTAATCCATCACACCTGCGCTTGACCGCCATCGACGAACAGCTCGATGCCGTTCACGAAACTCGCGTCGTCTGATGCGAGGAACACCGCGGCGTTGGCGATTTCTACCGGTTCACCCACACGGCCCATCGGCACTTGCGAAGCGAGGTAGTTGAGCAGGCCCTGCTGTTGCGCGGCATCCGGACCGGCCAGGTCAACGAGGCCAGGGGTTTTGGTGGCGCCAGGGCTCAAGGTGTTGACGCGAACGTTGCGGTCCTTGAGGTCGAGAATCCAGCTGCGGGCGAAGGCGCGCACAGCGGCTTTCGAGGCCGAGTACACGCTGAAGGCGGCGGTGCCCGAGCTGCCAGCGGTCGAACCGGTGAGAATCACCGAGGCGTTTTTCGCCAGCAGCGGCAGCGCCTTCTGCACGGTGAACAGCACGCCTTTCACGTTGCGGTCGAAGGTGTCGTCGTAGTGCGCTTCGGTGATCTCACCCAGCGGCACCATTGAACCGCCACCGGCGTTGGCGAACAGCACATCAAGATGCCCTTTCTCCGCACTGATTTGTGCGTACAGCGCATCGAGTTGATCGAGGCGAGTGGAGTCCACTCGAACGCCGGTGGCGTTACCGACTTGTGCGACGGCGGCGTCGAGTTCGGCCTGACGGCGGCCAGTGAGGTAGACGTGGGCGCCTTCTTCGGCGAAGCGTTTGGCGGTGGCCAGGCCGATGCCCGTGGTGCCGCCGGTGACCAGTGCGATTTTGCCTTCGAGTTTGCGAGCCATGGTGTTTCTCCAGAAAGGTCAGTCAGTGAGTTCGGTAAGGTGTTTCGGTGAGGAGAAGCTTATCGACGAATGACACCTTTCAAAATAGAATTGTCCGCAATCCATCATTGCAGAAATGAAATGAGCAAACTCCCCGATTTCGAAGGTCTCGCCATGTTCGCCAAGGTGGCGGAAGAAGGGTCATTCGCGGCAGCGGCGCGGCTGATGGGCGTTTCCGTCCCTACCGTTTCGCGGGCGGTGGCCCGGTTGGAGGAGCGTCTGGGCGGTCGGCTGTTCAACCGGACTTCTCGGCAACTGGCACTGACCGAGTTCGGTTCGAGCATGGCGGCGAAGGCCGGGGAGATTTATCGGCAGGCCGAAGAGGTCGAGAGTGAGGCCCAGGATCTGGCCGTCCAGCCTCGCGGGCAAGTGCGCCTGGCGATGCCGATGGCGTTCGGCCTGCGCTGGGTCGCGCCGTTGTTGCCCCGACTGCTGCGCCAATACCCTGAGCTGTCGGTGGACCTTCATCTTTCTGACGCATCGGTGGACTTGATCGCCGAGGGTTTCGATGCCGCACTGCGCATCGCCGTATTGCCTGACTCCTCACTGGTAGCGCGCCGACTGTGTTCTGTGACGCAATTTCTGGTGGCCTCGCCGGGTTACCTGGCGGAGCACGGGCATCCGGCGCATCCGCGAGAGCTCGCCGATCGGTCATGCCTCAGTTATGCCTATCGGGCGCGCAGTGACCTGTGGCGTTTCACCCACACCGACGGCACGGAAGAAGACGTGGCGCCGAAAGGCCGATTGCGGGTTACCAACTCGGACGCGCTGCTCCCGGTGCTGCTGGAGGGGCTGGCGATTGCCGAACTGCCCGAGTTCATTGCCGCCGAATACCTCGCGGATGGCCGACTGGTCACGCTCCTGCCGGGCTGGAGCATGGCCCGGGGCGGACTGTATTTTGTCACCCCCTCGGCGCGAAGCCGCCCCGCAAAAATCCGCGCGCTGTCGGATTTTTTCGCCGAGCACCTTTCGAACCCGGTGTGGCGGTGGAATCCCTGAAGCCGCCCCCTGCGCCGTGCCAGCGCCATTGCATGCACCGGTTTTGCTGCCGCTGCGCGGCAGATCGCAGGCAAGCCAGCTCCCACAGGACTGTGCGCGCAACCGGATTTTGAGTTGTCTGGATTCCTGCCGCGCAGCGGCAGTAAACTCGGCATACGCGCTGTACTTGAAACACCCAAGGTTTCAAACGCAGCCCGTTTGGCGCAGCCCACCATCCTCAGTTGACAAACAGAATTGTGACGATTAGTTTCACAATATGCCTCAGCCCAACGTTCAGTTCTCAGTCGCTTCGCACATCATGGCTTCGCTGGCGGTCCGCCCCGGCGAGCCGACGCGTTCGTCCGATCTGGCCAGCAGCGTCAATGCCGACCCCAGCTTCGTGCGTCGGGTGATTTCCAAGCTGGCCAAGGCCGGTCTGGTCACCACCACCCGAGGCAAGACGGGGTCCTGCATGCTGGCGCGACCCGCCACTGAGATCACCCTGCTCGACATTTACAACGCCAGCGATGCGCCCAAGGCCTATGTAGTCCACGGGTATGCCGTCGCCGAGGGCTGTCACGTCAGTCGCAATATCAAAGGCTGCCTCGAAGGCGTGCTGTGCAGCGCGCAAACGTCCTTCGAACAGGGCCTTGCGCAACACACCCTCTCTCAAATCGTGACCGCCATCGAAGACGGTCCGTGATTTTTTTTGCCGCTAATTGTTGTCTTTGAACGCACAATATTTCTCATTCTTTTCAGGAGCGTCAGATCTCGGACTCATTCATAGACCGCCATTGACGACCCCTTTCGATTTCACCCGGCACTCCGAGGCCACACGGCCACGAGGCCAACGCAGTCGCTTCATTCCCTAAATGCTTCATTCAGATGCGAGAACATCATGGCTCAGTTAGAAGGAAAAGTTGCACTCGTCACCGGCGCTTCCAAAGGCATCGGCGCGGCCATTGCCAAGGCGCTGGCCGCTGAAGGCGCGGCGGTGGTGGTGACCTACGCCAGCGCTCAGTCAGCGGCGGAAGCCGTGGCGGCGAAGATCGTTGAAAGCGGCGGCAAGGCCACTGTGGTCGGCGGCGACGTCACCAAGGCGGCCGATGCGCAGAAGTTCGTGCAAACCGCCATCGACGCTTACGGGCGCCTCGATATCGTGGTCAACAACTCCGGCGTTTATGCGTTTTCGCCGCTGGAAGAGATCACCGAAGACGAGTTTCACCGCCAGTTCAACACCAACGTCCTCGGCCTGTTGCTGGTGACGCAGGCGGCGTCCAAACACTTGGGCGAAGGGTCCAGCGTGATCAATATCAGCTCCAGCGTCACCTCGCTGTCCCCGGCCACCAGTGCCATCTACACCGGGACCAAGGGCGCCGTGGATGCCATCACCGGCGTGTTGGCCAACGAGCTGGCGCCGCGCAAGATTCGCGTCAACGCCATCAACCCCGGCTACACCGAGACTGAAGGCACCCACGCGGGCGGCATCACCGGTTCCGACATGGAGAAACACTTCGTGGCCCTGACCCCGCTGGGCCGTGCCGGGCAACCGGATGACATCGCCGATGTGGCGACCTTCCTCGCCTCGGATGCATCGCGTTGGGTGACCGGCGAACTGCTCGTCGTGTCGGGCGGCCTGCGCTAAAACAGTCCCGGTAGTGACCTGAGCGATCAGGCCATTGCCGGCTCCTCGATCCGCTCGATGTCTGCGTGGGGCAAGCTGTCCAACAGGCATTGCGCGAACGCCTCGGCCACCGGCTGAACGGTTGCAGGCAAGCGCAAGCAAATGGCGAACGCGGGCAGTTCGGGCAACCCGATGTCGTCCGGCAACACTTCCAGGTCCTCCGGCACGGTGGACGCCAGCCACGCGGTAATCGCCAGACCGACCCGCACAGTGGACGCGGTGGCTTCGAAGCTGCCGTTCTCGAACACGGTCCGCCAGGCAATCCCCTCCTTCGCCAGCGCGCCCAACACCAATGGGCGAAACACGCAGCGCTCGTCCACCAATGACAGTGGCAACGGCCGGGTTTTCCAGACTTCGCTGGTGCGACTCCCCACCCACACCAGCGGCTCGGTGCGAATCACCCGACCTTGGGCGTTGGGGGTGAGGTATTCGATCAGCGCCACGTCGAGATGACCGTTGTCGATGGCTTCGTGCAGCACTGGCGACGGCTCGCATTTCAACGACAACTCCACCAGCGGGTGGGCGTCGGTAAACGCTTTCATGGCCGGTGCCAGCGAAGTGATGAGATCAGGCGGTGCGCCGACCCGCAGGTGCCCGCGAATCGGCCCTTCGACGGTGTCCGCCCAGATGTCGTCGTTCAATTGCAGCAATTGCCGGGCCTTGGCCAGAAACAGCTCGCCCTGTTGCGACAGCTCCAATTGCCGGGGTTTGCGAATCAGCAGCTGGCAGCCGAGGGTTTCTTCAAGGCGCTTCACCTGCTGGCTGACCGCGCCCTGGGTCATGAAAAGCGCATTGGCGGCGGCCGTCATGCTGCCATGATCGGCGACAACGACGAAGGTGCGGATCAGGCTGAGGTCGAGGTTTCGGGTCATGGCGGGATTACGATCAGTAATGTCAGGCATTAAAGATATTCGATTTTCTAATCCGCGAGCCAGCCGTACTGTCAGCGGCATTCAACTGCCGGATGAAAGGCCGATGCCAACGCTGTTGCCGCTGTTTCTGTTCGTCGCCGCCTCGGCACTGTCTCCCGGCGGCGCGACATCCCTTGCCACCGCCTCCGGTGCGCGATTCGGTTTAAGCCGTTCCCTGCCGCTGATCCTCGGGATCGCCTTCAGCCTGGCGTTTGTCGCCACAATCGCCGCGTTCGGCCTCGGCAACCTGATCGCTCAAGCACCCGGACTGGAACTCGCGGTCAAGGTCACGGGCTCAGCCTATCTGCTGTGGCTGGCGTGGCGCATCGCCCGCAGCGGCGCACCTTCCACAGGTGCAGGGCCTGACGCCGGATCGGATGAGCCGCTGGGTTTTACCAACGCCATTCCGCTTCTCTTGTTGAACCCGAAAAGCTGGGCCATGACCGTCAGCGCGGCCGCCGCGTTTTCGCCGTTGGCGACCCACCCTGCCGGGTTCGCAGCGTTATTGGGCGTGTCGTTCGGCCTCGCCGCGTGTGCCTCGCTGATCCTCTGGTGCTGGCTCGGCGTGCTGCTGGCGCGGCTATTGCGCACCTCACGTCACTGGCGGCTGTTTAACCTGGCCATGGCCGCCCTGCTTGTTTTGTCCATCATTCCCACCTGGAGTTGACCATGCTTAGCCTGCCGTTTGCCGAATCCTTCGACCTGAATGCCTGCTTCGACGACATCACCGAACACTGGTCGCCGAAGGTCGTGGCGCAGGTGAACAACCAATACGTCAAAGTAGCGAAATTGCTGGGGCAATTCGTCTGGCACAACCACGCGGAACAGGACGAACTGTTCTACGTCCTGCGCGGCCACCTGAAAATCGAATACGAAGGGGGCCGCGTCTCCCAGTTGCCGGCCGGGTCGATCCACGTCGTGCCCAAAGGCGTGATGCACAACCCGGTGGCCGACGAGGAATGCTGGATCGTGCTGATCGAGCCGATGGACACCCTGCACACCGGCGACGTCGAGACGCCGTTGAGCAAGACGATTGAGCAGCAGTTGGCGTAGCCCTCGGCTAGCGGGGTACGCTCACAGGTATTCGACGTTCCCGTCCACGCTGATCGCCTGGCCGCTGATGTTGACGGCAGCGGGAGAGGAAAGGAACAGCGCCATGGCTGCGACGTCTTCCATGGTCACCATGCGGCGCAGGGAAATCTTTTCCAGATACTGGTCCCGCATCGCGTCGAAGCCGATCCCCAGCGTCTGCGCCCGCGCATCGATGACCCGGTTCATGCGCTCGCCCGTCACCACGCCCGGCAAGATGGCGTTGACCCGGACGTTGTCTGGCCCCAGTTCGCCGGTCAGCGATTTCATGAGCCCGACGATCGCCCATTTGGTGGAGGCGTAAGGCGTTCTGAAGGGATAACCAAGGCGACCGGCAACCGAAGACATGGCGATGATGTGGGGGTTGCAGTTTGACTTTTTCAGCCAGGGCACGGCCTTGCGCAGCACGTAATACTGACTGTTGAGGTTGGTCGAGACGGTGTGCTCCCACGCGTCCGGATCCAGATCCTCGAGGTTGCCGGTGGGGCCTGCGATGCCGGCATTGTTGACCAGCACGTCCACACCACCGAGCGATGACGTCGCCTCGTCCATCATGCGGTCCACGTCGTGCCGGACGCCAACATCCGCCACGCTGCCCCGTAAGCCGGGGTGTTCGCGCTTCATCCGTTCCACGGCCTCGCCGTCGATGTCGCAGATATACACCTGGGCCTCGACTTCATGGAAGGCCCTGGCAATGACCGCACCGATTCCAGCGGCGCCCCCGGTGATCAAAACTTTCAGACCCGCGGGCGGTTTGAGCAAATCGACAATCTTCACAGCGCTTCCCTTCCTTCAATAGCAGGTTCAGTCAACGGGCGACCCGCTTGCGCGCTGATCGCCATGCCCAACAAGGGTACGAGGAGCAAGCCGAGCACGGCGGCGGCCACGATCACATAAAAGCCGGATGAACTGAGTCCCGATGCCTTCTCCGCCAGACCAAACAGAAACGGGCCGACGAAACCACCCAGCAAACCGAGCGTGTTGATGAAGGCCAGCCCGGCCGCCGCTTCGATGCCCTGCAGCCGTTTCATCGCGATGGCCCAATAAGTCGGCAGCACGCCACCGGCGAAGAATGACGTGGCCGTGAACAATGCAATGCGGATTATCGCGTCATCAATCAGGGTGAACGCCACTGAACTGGCGATCAGCCCCACAGTAAACAGACTCAGGCAATACGTGTCGCGATCCACGGCGCGATGCACCCTCGGCAGCACCAGAACCCCCGCGAGAAAACCGAAGCCGACGCTGCTGGACAACAGGCCCACGGTGAGTGGCGAGGTGATCTGCATCTGTTGGATGATCGACGGCGTGAAGAACACGAGGCCCACGAACGCTACTTGGTTAAGGAAGTAAATCAGGCCGATGAGGATCGTGGTCGGCCGCGTCAATGCCTTCATCCACTGCCCGGAATAGCGATGAGGCTCACCCTGCCCCGGCAACAGCGCGTGGGTCTCCAGCGATTGCGCCTGCGCCGCATTCAGCCAGCGCGCATCCCGTGGCCGGTCCGGCAATTTGAACCAGAGAATCACGCCAACCACCACACTCGGCAGGCCTTCCAGCAAAAACATCCATTGCCAGCCGTGCAAACCGCTCACCCCGTCCAGCCGCATCAACGCGCCGCCGATCGGGTTGCCAATGACCAGCGCCAGCGCCGGGGCGATGTAAATCCAGCCGATGGCGATGCCGCGGTCCTTGGGCGCGAACCACAGGGTCACCATGTACATCAAGGCCGGAAACAGACCAGCCTCGGCAATGCCCAGCAGCACCCGCAGCAGGTAAAACGACGCCTCGCCCTGCACGAACATCATCGCAGAAGACAGCACGCCCCAAGTCACTGCAATCCTGGCAATCCAGCGTCGTGGCCCGATGCGGTGGGCGAGCAGATTGCTGGGGACTTCGAGCAAGGCGTAGCCGATGAAAAAGATGCCCGCGCCCAGTCCGAACGCCGCCGCGCTGATCCCCAGGTCAGCATTGAGCGCCGCCTTCGCCAGTGCAACGTTGGTGCGGTCCAGGTAGGACATAAAATAAATGGCGCACATCAACGGTATCAATCGAACCATCGCTCGCCGGGTCGCGAGCGCATGGAGCTGCGCAGCGCTGGACATGACCGTCATGATCAAACCTCTTCTTGTTGTTCTGACTGCTCGATAGTCTGGCCGCGTTGCATCACTGCAGGTGCACGTTTTGACGGCCCTTAAGACCCAGCATCTGGCGGGCTTCCTGCGGGGTGGCGATCTCAAAGGACAGTTCCTCGAGAATGTGCCGAACCTTGCGCACCTGTTCGGCGTTGGTCTTGGCCTTGACCCCTTTGGCGAGGTAGATGCTGTCTTCCAGGCCCACCCGCACATGGCCGCCCATGATCGCACCCATGGTCACGAAAGGCAGCTGGTGACGCCCTGCGCCAAGGATTGAAAACTCGTAGTTCTCGCGCCCGAACAGCCGGTCGGCCGTGGTGCGCATGAGCAGCATGTTTTCCGGGTCGGCACCCAGTCCACCCAGAATCCCGAAGCAGGACTGGATGAACAGCGGTGGCTTGACCAGCCCTTGCTCGACGAAATGCGCCAGGTTGTAGAGGTGCCCGACGTCGTAGCATTCGAACTCGAACCGCGTGCCGCATTCGCCCAGTTGCTGCATGATCTGGCGGATGTCCTTGAACGTGTTCTTGAACACCACATCTTCCATGCCCTCGACGTGTTCACGCTCCCAGTCATACGTCCACGACGCAATCTTGCGGGCGATCGGATGGATTGAGAAATTCATCGAGCCCATGTTCAACGAGCACAGCTCCGGTTGAGCCGTCAGGGGATACGCCAGACGTTCAGCCAGCGTCATCCGAGTGCTGCCACCCGTGGTGATATTGATGACGGCGTCGGTGGCGCGGGCAATCGCGGGTACGAATCGGGTGAACACGTCGGGATCGGGTATGGGGCGTCCGTCTTCAGGGTCTCGGGCGTGCAGATGGAGAATCGCCGCGCCTGCCTCGGCGGCCTCGATGGCGTGCCGTTCGATCTCGGCGGGCGTCAGGGGCAGGTACTCGGACATCGACGGCGTGTGGGTAGCGCCAGTGATCGCGCAGGAAATGATGACCTTTCGGTTCGGCGAGCTCATGAAGGACAACCTTTGTTTTTATTGGCGTGGGCGCCATCGCGAATGACGTCAGGCAGGCGCGGCGCGTGTCGAGATCAGCTTATTGCGTTTGTGCATTCGCAGTAAGATCCTTACCGGACACTAAAGAATCCCTGAAGGACATTGAGCGGAGCCCCATGAATGTCACGAAAACTGCCGCTGTTCAACGAACGCATCTATGCCCCTTACAAGATTGCGGCGTTGGTGGAAGTCCTCGCTGAACAAGGGATCGCCCCTGCCGACAGCCTGAAAGGCAGCGGCATTACGGAAGACCAGATCAACGACGCCACTGCCCTCACCTCGGTCCGCCAATACGCGACCGTGTGCGGCAATGCCGTGTCGCTGTCCAAAGACCCGGCCACCCCGTTCAAGACTGGCGCACGCCTTCACTTGTCTGCCTACGGCATGTATGGATATGCGCTGATGTCGTGCCTGTCACTGCGTGATTATTTTCGGCTGGGAGTGAAATACCACGCGCTGGCCACGCCGACGCTGACCATTGAATGGCAGGAATACGAAGACCGCGCGGTGTGGACGTTTCCCGATGCTTCTACACCGAGCCCGTCCCGGGAAATCAAACAGTTCTGGATCGAGCAGCAATTCACCCAGCACGTCACTCATCTTCAAGACGTGTTCGGCCAGAGTTGCCCGCCGACCAAAGCCTGCTTTTCCTACCCCGCGCCCGCCTATGCACACCTCTACCGCGACTATCTGGGGTGTCCGTGCGTGTTCGACCACCCGCAATGCGAGCTGCATTACGACAGCGCGATTCTCGATCAGAAGCCGCACCTTGCCCATCGCCTGACCGCGACCGTGCTCCAGGAAACCTGTGAACGATTGATCGGGCAGGCAAAGGTGTCGGCGGGCATTGCCGGAGAGGTCTATCAGATGATGATGCAGACGCCAGGAGAGTTTCCGAGCATGGAGGCGGTGGCCGAGCATTTGCACATGACCACCCGCAGCCTGCGCCGCAAGCTGCAGATGGAAGACACGTCATTCGCTGCCATCGTTGATGACGTGCGCTGTTCACTGGCGGTCGAATACTTGAAGACGACCGTGATGAGCACTGATGACATTGCCCTATTGCTCGGTTTCTCGGAGCCCACCAACTTCAGGCGTGCCTTCAAGCGCTGGACCGGCAAGACCACGAAGGAATACCGTCAGGGCTGATCATACAAGCCGGTGATGGCAGCGCCGGGATGTGTCCGACAGTCAGACCCTTTCTTAGCGGTCTTTTTCCTCCGTCGGCTCAAAGCGCAACACCCCGAGAATGCCGCTCCCGCCTTCACGTTTTCTGTCGGAAGGATGATTGACCCCGTCGTTCACCGGCACCTCGGCAAAATCGAACGGGCTGATGCCACTCAGGCACGCGGCATTGATCCCCAGTTGTGTGGGGTTGGAGCGGCGTTGATGGTGGGTGTAGATGCCGCACCTGGAACAGAAGTAATGCCTGGCCGTACGCGTGTTGAATTCGTACAGCGTGAGGGCGTCTTCGCCTGTCACGATCTGCAGGTCTTCCTGACGGGCAGTCACGGCGACCGCGCCACGCATCCGGCAGTACGAGCAGTTGCAACGACGGGCGGTGTGCAGTCCATCGGCGAGTCGGACGCGAAAGCGCACCGTGCCGCAGTGGCAGCTGCCCTCGAAATCGGCTTGATCCTTGTTCATTTCCTCGGCCTCACGAAGATCATGGGATGACGTTTACAGGCTGGCGATAGTAGCAGAGGGCGTCGGCTCGTCGGTTGGCCGGACGCCTGCTATCGGCCAGGGCACGCCACCGCTACAATGCGTGTCCCTCCGCATCACCGCCCAAACGCGCCGAGTCGAAGATGAACCGTCAGAAAAAGCTGCAACAGTTGTTCAAGGCCAAGGCCAAAAAAGCCAGCGCCAAACTGGCCCCGAAGAAAAAGTCCACCTACATCAGCAAGGCCGACCGGGCAAAGCTTGAGGCTGAAGCCGCTGCCGAGCCGAGCCCGCAGACTGAATCGGACAACTGATCGCGCACAGAAGCGGCGATCTTAACGTTCAATCCACATCCGCCACCCACAGCACCGACTTGCCGATCTGCTCCCGGGCTTCGATCCGGGCGTGAACGGTCTGGACGTCTTCCATCCGGTAACGACCTTCGATCTCGATCTTCAGTGTTCCGTCGAGAATGGCCCCGAACACGGCATCGGCGCGGCGCTGAACCGTGGCTCCGTCGGCCATGTGATCCGCCAGCCGAGGCCGGGTGAGAAACAGTGAACCGCCCTCCCCGAGTTCGATGGGATCGAGGTCGGTGACTGAGCCGGAGACGTTGCCGTAATTGATGATCAGCCCGCGAGTGCGGCACGCCCTGAAGCTGTCGCGCAGGGTGGTTTTGCCCACCGAGTCAAACACTACATCCACGCCTTTGCCTTGTGTCGCTTCACGAATGCGATCCGCAAAACCGCCTTCGTCGTAGCGCATCGCGTGATGGGCGCCGCGCTCGGTGGCAATCGCGCATTTCCGCTCACTGCTGGCGGTGGCGAAGATTTCGGCGCCCCGTGCCTTGGCCATCTGGATCAGCAACTGGCCGATGCTGCCGGACCCGGCGTGAATCAGGCAGGTGCTCTCTGGCCCCAATCGGGCGATGTCGTCCACCAGGTAATGCGCGGTCGCGCCCTGAAAAATCGTCGCAGCGGCCAGGTCGTAGGGAATGGCATCGGGGATTTTTGCGACCTTTTCAGCGGGCACGCTGGCGTACTCGGCATAGCTGCCCCACGCAATGCACCACGCCACCCGATCACCGACGGCCAGATGCGTAACGCCCTCGCCCACCTCGACAATTCTCCCGGCGCCCTCCATGCCCAGCGTGCAGGGCGCTCGCACCGGGTAGGTGGCGGAGGACGCGTACTTGCCCTGACGGGTGTGCACGTCCATGAAGTTGATCCCGGCGTAAGCGACCTTGACCACTACGTGGCCCGGCGTGACCCCGGGTGTGGGCAGGTCGTTGCGTAAATGCACGACCTCGGGTCCGCCGTAGGTCTGGATCATGATGCCTTTCATCGTGAGTCGCTCCTGGGTCAGTCCGGGACGGTTGTCGTCGTCGATGCGATCCATGTTAAAACGCAGCAGTCGGTTCGATAACTCCCCAAACTTTCCCACCCTCCGTTCGGAAATAACCCGATGTTCGATTGGCAGGATTTGTACGTGTTCTCGGTGCTGGCCCGCACGCAGTCGTTGTCCGCGGCCGCCCGCGAATTGCAAGTAGAGCACGCTACCGTGGGACGGCGCCTCGACGCACTGGAAAAAGCGCTGTGCCTGCGTCTGGTCGACCGTTTGCCCCGCAGTCGGCCGCTGACGGAGGACGGCCGGGCCTTGAGCCGGATTCTGGAAGCGCTGCCCGGGATTGCCAGTGAAGTGCAGCAGTTGTCGCGGGTGGCGTCCATCGACGTGGCCGGAACGGTCAAGGTCAGCGCGCCGCCTTCGCTGGCGATTCACACCTTGGCGCCACGCATGGCCGAGCTGCGACGCCAGCACCCTCGCTTGAACGTGGAACTGTTGCCCTCGCTGTCGCTGGCGGCGCTGGACAAAGGCGAAGCCGACATTGCACTGCGCACGGTGCGGCCCGAGGAAGACGCGTTAGTCCGCCGCAAGGTCGGCGTGGTGCGGTTCGCGCTCTACGCCAGCGCTGCGTTTGCCGAGCAGCCCGCCGAGCAATGGACGTTCATTGGCTACGACGCAAGCCGCGATCACCTGCCGCAGCAGGCGTGGTTGCACCAGATTCGTCGTCATCGCCCGGTGGTGTTTGCCGCCAGCGACTTGATGTCCCAGCAGATGGCGGCCCGGTCCGGATTGGGGGCGGTGGTGCTGCCGACCACCGTGGGCGACGGCGACCCTGCGCTACGCCGTCTGACGGTCGACAGCGAAGGCCCCGCCCGTGATCTGTGGCTGACGGTGTACCCCGATCTTCGGCGCTCGCCGTCGGTCAAGGCGGTGATGGACTTTCTGGTCGAGTGCGTTCACAGCGAGCCACGATTGCGCACATGACCCGGTAAAACCCGTGAAGATCAGGCGTTGACCGCTTCCGACGGGGCCATCGCGAAGCGGTTCTTGCCCGCACTTTTCGCGTCGTACAACGCCAGGTCGGCGCGGCGCATCAGGCTGAACATCGACTCGCCCGGCTCACGCTCCGCCACGCCCACGCTGATCGACAACGTCAGGCCGTATAACGGGCTGGTGTTGACGGCTTCGACGATGGCCAGTGCCAGCCCTTGTGCCGCCGCGAGGTCATGCACGTGAGCCGCGACGGCGAACTCTTCGCCGCCCAGCCGGGCGAAGTTATGGCCCTGGCTCCGGTCCTTCAACAGCCTGCCGACTTCGACCAATACCCGGTCGCCGACGTCGTGACCGTAGCCGTCGTTGATCTTCTTGAAATCGTCGATGTCGAGCATCAGGAAGAACAGCGGCGACGTGGCGCTCCCGTCCTCGATGGTTGCGGTGAGCCGTTCGATGAAGGCGCGCCGGTTGGGCAGCCCGGTCAGGGTGTCCTTGTAGGCCATGCCGTGCAGTTGATGTTGCAGGTCGAACACATCCTTGCGAATCAGGCAAAACGTCTGGCACACCAGCGTGGCCACCAGCAGGCTGCCGGTGATGAGGATCAGTGTCAGGGTCAGGTCCAGTTGCCGGTCGAAGGCCGGTTGCACCGTGTAAAACAGCGTGGCCCAGATGGCCGCGCCGGTGCTCAAGGCCTGCAGTGGATGAAAATGCATGGCCGACACCGGCAAGCTCAAAACCAGCCCGATGGGCAGGAACCACAGCAGCGGATTGCCCAGGGCGATGGCCAGTGAACCGAGGCACGCGGTGCAGGTGCACAACAGCAGCAGCCCGGTCAGCCACAGCTCCCGTGTGGTGCGGGCGCGGTACGTGAGAAAACAGATGACCCCGGCGATGGCGCAGTAGCCATACAACCAAGGGGATATGGGCTGGGTCCGGCTGGCCACGAACAACACCACGCAGCACGCCACGGCGGCCAGAATCTCGCTGGATATCTTGAGCGGCCGCAATTGGGCGAACGACTTCTGCTCAAGACTTTCTTCAGTACCCTGCATGCTTCATCAACCCCGCCAGACGCTCTAATGCCGCTCGCCTTCATCGGGTCGCAGTGCGCAGATAGTACCTAAAACTGCCCGTTGCCATGATTAAGAACGTCACCGTTCGGCGCGTGTACAAGCGCAGAGACGCAAACCACGCTCGGTCACGCGGGGTTTGCGCCTGCTGCGCAGGACGACACGCCTTCAGGGGTTATGCACCACCACGGTGTCATCCAGAAGAACGAACAGATCGTTGAGGTCCTGCCGGGCCTTCGTGGGCGCCGAGCCGAGCACTACGGCGGCGTAACGCAACGATTTTCCCGCCACGGTACGCTCGATGATCACGCAGTCGTGACTGAAGCTGTCATCGCCGAAGCCGATTTTCGACGACACGGCAGTCGGTGTGCGCCCGACAGCCATGAGTGCACTGCCTCCGTAGCTGCCGATCCCGCCGGACATCTGGTTCGCCAGGGTGCGCATCTCGGCAGAGGCCGGGGCATCCACCAGCGTGCCCATGGCCATGGCGGTCATCAAGCGGCCCACTTGCCGGGACGTGGCCACAAAGTTGCTCTTCTGCCGTCCTTGCGCCGTGGCCCAACGCGGTGTGAGGGCCACGCCTCCGGCGTTCGCCGCCGCTTCGGCTGTGTTCCGCACCCAGTCATGGCCCTGATAATCCCCTGACACCCACAGCCCCTTGTTGCTGCCCGCGTCGAAAAAACCGCCATTGGCGAACAGCCCGTTGAGGTAGAAATACCCCAGCGCCAGGATGCAACGGCCCGCAGCGGTGTTGTTCGACCAGCGCATCATCAGCCGCATCCAGTCGTAGAACTGCCCGGGTGGCGCGCCGAACTCACCCGCTGTGTCCAGATCGGCGTTGCTGATCGCGGGCGAGGCGATGGCGAACTCGACCTTGCCCGCAGCCGACAGGGTGAACAGCGTGTTCAATTGTGGAATCGTCACGTCCTGGCCGTTGCCGAGGCTGGTGGTCGGACGGCTTGGAAACAGCGCCTTGAGCTTCGGCGCCCAGGCGCGTTTGATCAGCGGGAACAGATCGGCCGCCGTGGTGATGCCGTTGGGCCGCGCCGCGTCGGCCATGGCCTGAACCCGCGCCCGCAAAGCGAAGGCGGCGTACATCACCGTGACTTTCATCAGGCTGCCGACGAAGACCATGTCCTGATCGTTGAGCCCCGCGAACGCCGCCGACGCCGGAGCCCCGGTCACATCGGCCACTGCCGCGCACAGGTTGTTCGCGGTGCTGACCGTCACCGGCGCGAACGCGGTCGTCATCGAGGCGTTAGCGGTGTCGATGTTCGCCGTGACAGGGCCGGAAAACGGATCGACAGCGTCAGCCCAGGCAGGCACCGGCGTCGTCGGCGTGCCCCCTTCTCCACCGCCGCCGATGGCATCGGAGAAATGCACGATCTGGATGAACAGGTCGCCGGGGTTGTCCGTGACCATTTGCTCGTAGGCGTCGAGGAAGGTGCTGAAGGGCTCGGACACCTCGCTTCCGGTGGCGGGGTCGATGAACACGAATTGCGTGGCCGTGCCGTCGGCGGCGCCGGTCCCGGTGATGCGCGTGACCACCCGCGCATGGGGCGAGAACTGCCCGGTGGCGGTGGACGAATCGGTGGTGATCCACAGCGGCCCGTAAGTGTTCACCCAATCGATGTATTGCGCCATCGAATAACTGGCGGGTGGCTCGCCGACCATGCCGAGCGCGCCGATGAAGGCTTCTTTCTCGGATGACGCCAGCCCCTGCTGGTTCTGGAACTTGGTCAGGTATTGCGCACCGGCCTTCTGCAAGACTTCCTCGACAGTCATGGCATGGCCTTCTTTCCAGCTGACCATCATGGTGGCGACCGTCGCCCAGCACGCCATGCTGTTTTGCTGCTTCATTTTCGGCACGGTGCCCGCGAACTTGGCGACGACCTGCTCCGCCGTGCCCGCCGACACTTCGACCGATTCAGCCACGCCCTCGGGATCGGTTTTTTGCGCCTTGACGGTTTTGCCCTGATCGATCGCCTTGACCGCTGCGGTGGACAGGCTCGATTTTTCGGCACTGGCCCGTTCGAGGGCGGTTTTTTCCTTGTCGCCGCCATCGATCTGATTCTGGATGTGCTCCTTGACCAGCTTGCCGTAATCGTCTTGAGAAATCGCGCCGTCCTGCCGGGCGCTTTTCAGGGTGTCCATGATCTTGTCGGAATTGGCCGTATTGTGGCCCTGGATGGACATTTTCTGCGCCATCTCGGCGAAGGCCTTGGCGTTGTCCTGATTGGAAAGGTAGGTGCGAATCGCGTTCTGCTGGTTCGCGTCGAGCCCGGTGACGTCCTTGAAGATGCCGGCCTTGCCGAGCAATTCGTTGAGCGTCGCCAGCCCCACGCCCGGTTCCGGGTTGGCCGGTGCGTTCTGGATGTTGATCAGCGGCGGCGCGAAGTCCTTGAACACCGCTTTCCAGTCGGTGACCACCGGGGTGGGCGGGGTCAGCGGCGCGATTGAGGTCGGCTCATCGGTGGTGAATTGGGTCCAGTCCTGGGACGTGTTGTCCTTGACCTTCTCGCACGCATCGCAGGCGCCCTGCACCGCTTCAAGGAACACGCCACGGGACGGCACACTGATGCGGAACGGTGGCGGCGGCGTCAACGGCCGGTAGTGATCGAACAGCGACACGTCCACCGCCTCCCCCTGCGCATCGTGCTCGACGATGTATGCCTGACTGACCCGGTAGCCCGCCGCCACGGGAAACACCAGGGAGTTGCCGGTGACGCAAATCAGCTCGTTCTTCACCACCGACGCCAGGCTTCGATAGACCAGCGGCACGCCGCTGTCGTTGTAGACCTGGATCGAAAAACCGTCGAGCAGCATGTAGCGCCGGTTCGGGTCGAGGCCGTACCACAGGCGGTTGTTGTAGTGCTCCAGGTTGCTGTTGAGGTGCTCGGTCAGCTTGTTGACAATGAACACGTCCTCCTTGCGCGGGTTGCGTTGCTCATCGGAGTTCATCGGGGTGGATTGGGTGACGCCGTCGAACAGGTCGTTGCCCAGATAGCCGCTGTAGATCCGCCCGTTGTAGTGAGGCGTGGCGTAATTGACGTTGAGACTTTCCACCGTCAGCGTGACCATGTTGCCCAGCGTGGTGCGGCTGACCGCCGAGACGCTGGCGGCGAAGCTGTAGACCAGTTGAATCTGCGCAATGGCGGCGCGGGTCGAGGTGCTGTTGGCCTGAAAGTTGTAGCGCAGCAACTGTTCTTTGGTGGAGTAGCGGTTCAGCGCGGTGATGTCGAGGGAGCTGAACGGCTTCATGACCAGCGTCGATTGGCTGATCAGCCGCGTCACCAACTGCGGCGCGATGTCGCTGAAGAAAATCCGGTCCCAGTCGGCAATCACGTTGTTGGCGAACTTGTTCAGCAGCTCAAGCGTCGTGATGTCGAGAATGTTGGCGTAGGCATCCCAGAGCTTTTTGTCGTCCTCCATGCCCTGAAAGAAGCTGATGGGGGTCAGCACGTTGTTGACGAGGATTTTCTGGTCATTGAAGGAATGCACGCGGATGCACTGGGCGGGCGACACCGACTCGTAGTTCTCGTCCAGGGTCATGAACAGGTCGAAAATCTTGCCGGGGGTCAGCACGTCATGGGATTCGGTCTGATAGCTGACCGACGGCCCGCCGCCGAACAGCAGCGACAGCCCGCCCGTAGCCGCCGCGATGGCGGTGGACTTGATGTTGTCGCGGATGGTGCCTTCCACGTCCACCCCGCCCTGGGTGGTGACGGTCTTGCGGATGATCGGCAAAGACAGAATCCGGTCGAAACGGGTTTTCGGCCGGGGCAGCACGGCACGCACGCTGAAACTGCCCTTCACTTCAGTGATCGCGTCGTCGCAATAGCGCGTGGCCGGGAAATCCACGTGGGCGTAATGGGTCCTGATCCGCTCGTTGGCGTCGAAACCCTTCAGCAGCGGGTGAACCCTGAGCCAGCTGAACCGCTGCAACCAGGTGTTGGACGGCATGGGCAGCAATGCGGGCGCCAGCACGTCCGACCATTTGTGGATGTTGTCCATGGTGAAGTTGGTCATCAGCAGCGGCACGAAGATGCACTCTTCCACCGCCACCAATTCCTGAAACACCGCGAAGTGCCGCAGCACCTCGAAGTACATCATGGTCAGCGAGTGGCAGTGATTGTGGTTGGCGACGACTTCGGTGGTCGCGCGGTATTGCTGGCCCTCTTGCACGGTGGTGACCACCGACGCATTGAGCTGGCGATAACTGTCGGCGTTTTGCATCACGGCCTGGCGCAGTTTCTCGGCGAAAAATTGCGAGGTATTGCGGCTGCCGCTTTGCGAGGCGCTGCTGCTGGAACTGGCCGTGCCCCCGGCCACGCCAAGTGCGCCTGACACCACACCAATATTGGCGGCCACACCCAGCCCGGCACTCACCCCGCTGGTGGTCGCTGAACTCTGGCCTTGCACGGCTTCCCCCAAAAAGCCGCCCAACTGGTCGGCGATTTCCCGCTCGGAAACGAGGTCAGCGGTCAGCCGCTCGCCTTGGGAAACGTTCTGCGACTCGGCGGCCTGCAACGCGTGGCTCGAATCGAAGACCGCGATCTGTTTCTTCTGACCGGGTGCCAGCGGCAAGGAATACAGCAGGTTGCCCAGGGAATAACCGTCCGCCTTGAACACCGATTTGTAGTGCAGGATGTGGCCCGTCGCGACCGTGACCGCCTGGTAGAACGACAGGTAATCGCCGTCGGCGGGCGTGTCTTGCCAGCGAATGGGGTTGTCCAGGTTCACCGGCTTGCGGTTGATCTGCTGGGTGCCGCCTTCCAGCTGAAACGCCGACACTTCCTCGCCCTGCAAGGTCATCAGGGTGGACCGGGTCAGGGTGTAATTGGCCACATCCGGGTCTGAGGTACGCACGATGGCGGTGTAGTTGTATTCGCTCAGGGTGCGATTGGGCGTGGACAGGTTGATGCAGCCGCCGCCAATGTCCTGCATGTATTCGTCAGAGTTGATCAAGTCTTCCTGCGTCGGCAGGCGGCTGACCTTGCCCGAGCCCGAACAATCGCAATCCTCCTTGTGTTGATCGTCCGGTGGGTCACACACCGGGTCGGTCACCAACAAGTACAGGAAGTCATCGGAAATGGTTTCGTTGGGGGTGTCGGGATTGACCGGGATGTCGGCGGGGGTGTTTGGCGTCAGTGAAATCAGCGCCTGGGCCGCGACGTAATTGCCATAGGGATAGGCCATGGCGAAGTTGCCGTTGCTGTCGGCGGTGGCCTGACCGACCACGCGCCAGACGTCTTCCGGATGCTCCTTGGCTTGAATCAGTACCGTCGCATCCTTGAATGGGCACACCTTGGTCAACCCGACCAGCTTGCCCCGTAGCCGTTTGCCGTCCACCGGCAGGTTCGCAGGGTCCGGGTCCAGCGCGACTGGGCCATATTCAGCGACTTCGATGTGCAGGTCCTTGAGTTGCGCGTCATCCGCCGCGAACTCGTTGCGCCACAGCTCAGCGCCGTCGAAGCCGCGCACCCGCACCGCAATCGGGCCTTGCACGCTGTTTTGCAGCAGCTTGTGTTGGGCGGTCAGTGAAAAGGCAATCCGGTTCTCGGCAGGTGTTTCGGCGTTGTGCAGCCAGTCGTAGGCGATGGAACGAAACCGCGTCGTCCCGTTCGCATCGAGGCCGTTGTATTGCGCGTCCAGGGCGTAGAAGTACAGATCCGGTTTGTCGATCAGGCGGCCATCAGCGGTCGTCACGTGCAGGTGGCCAGCGATGTCGATCCAGACCAGCGCCTCGACCACGATGTCGAAATCGAACAGGGCAAAGAAGTACTGCTTCAGAAAACCGGCGAAGTCGGCCACGTTCTCCAGGTGCAGGCGATTGACGAGGGGCCCAAGACGGTCATTGATGACAGTGTCGGGGGTCATCGGGTCCTTGGGGGAAAGGTCGTTCTCTTCAATCAGGGTTTTCAGGAATTGCAGCAGGCTGACGGTGCCGCGACGACCGGTGATGCGCTGAAACTCGGGGAGCGCTTCGTCGTATCGGTGCTGATTGACCAGGAAAATACTGTTGGCGAGGCCGTTGCTTGTCACCCCGTCGGCATTCGTGCCTTTGATCAGATAGAGCGCGGAAAACGGCGTGGGGTACGGGATTTCCAGCTCGGCGATGGTCAGCTGGAGGGTGATGGGAAAAGCCAGTTGCGGCACGGCCTTTTCACCCTGTTTCATGATGGCGTCGGTGAAACGCTGGAAGTTCAGCAGTTGATTATCGGCGCCGGTCAGGCCGGCGGAAGGAGCGCTGGCTTCATAACGGCTGTCTTTGAGGTGAAGGCTCTGTCGCTGGGTCAACGTGCCAATCTGCGTGCGCTGAATCCCCTGCCGGCTCGGGCCGGGAGAGTAACTGAAGCGGGGCAATTGAAACGTGAGATCGACCGTCCCCGACGGTACGGCGTCGGGGTCCCCTTCATACGTGAAAGACCGCTGTAGGAGCAACATGCGAGATTCCTCTGGTGTTCTTATTAGTTGACGAGGTCCTCCCGACTTCGGACTACCAGAAGAGTCGCGGGAGTATAGAAAAGAGCCCGCACAGCGCAATGGTGTCGAAACGCCGTAATAGAGCGGCGAAACGCCACTTTTCAGGGTGACTCACGCAACGGTTTTGCGGACGCGGGCGTCTGCGCTGGGAGGTTGGGTCGTGATCCTCCAGCAATCCGACCAGTTGCCTTCACGGCGTTAAAAACCCTCCTACACTCCCAATGTCTGTTCGGGGATGACGCCCAGCCGTCCGCTCGCCCCCAGACAATCCCCGCCCCATCAACCGAATCATCCACGCCGTTTTTCACTTCGGGAGGTGTATGTATGTCGAGCAAACGTCCCCCTTTCACCATGGATTGCTGGAACAAGGACTGGATCATCCATGGCCACAAACTGGTGTGCCGGTCCTGTGGTGCCGGGCAGTGCCCCGCGTTGAACGAGCAACCGTTCAGACACACCGAGACCTGCGAGGTCTCTGCGGCCGGAGCCCGTTACCCCTGGCGGGAACTCAATGCCATTCTCAAGGACGGACTGGCCGACGCCAGGCGCATGCTGCATTGACTCGTTTTTTACGCGCCCACCTGTGACGAGCCTTCACACTGGCTGTGCCATCTGCGGTGTTTTATTGCCCGGAACCCTCGCCTACGCTGTGCTCACCCCGGACACACATGCCTCTGGGGATTCTGATCACTGACCGTGGAAAGAGACCGATGAGCACAGCCCCCAAGCCAGATGAACTCGCAATCCCTTATCAACTGCCCCAAGTGCCGTTCATGACGCCGGACATGGTGCACGCTGGCGTCCTCACCGATTGGCTGCAAGACGATAATCTATGGGTGCCGGTCACCGCGTCGGTCTCGTTCAAACCCCTGTTGCTCAGCACCACCGGCGGCTATTACATCAACCTGTTGCGCGTGCGCCAGAGCGGCGTGCTGTCCCGTCATCGCCACAGCGGCGGCGTGCATGCGCTGGTCCTTAAAGGCCGCTGGTATTACCTCGAACACGATTGGGTGGCCACCGAAGGTTCTTTCGCCTACGAGCCACCAGGGGAAACCCACACCCTGTTTGTGCCGGAAGACGTGGAAGAAATGATCACCTGGTTCCACGTTCAGGGCGGTTACACGTACGTTGACCCGCAAGGCGTGGCCGTGGGGTACGAGGACGTGTTCACCAAGCTCGAAACCGCACGCAAACATTACAAATCCCTGGGGCTGCCGGACGAATACATCGAGCAGTTCATTCGCTGACAGGCCGATCTCCGGCGACGGGCGGGTGGCTTGTTCGTGTGCCCGAATGCTGGCAGGCTGCGCCCACCGTAGCCTGTCGCGAGCGTGCAGATGGATAACTACTCACAGATGCTGGCCTTCATGTGGGCGACCGAACATGGCAATTTCTCGGCGGCGGCGCGGGCCAACGGCCTGACCCCTTCGGCCATCAGCAAGCTGATCACCCGGCTTGAAGACCGTTTGCAGGTGCGGCTGTTTCAGCGCGGCACCCGCACGTTGACCCTGACCGAGGAAGGCTCGGCCTATCTGGTCAGTGCGCGGGCGGTGATCCATGCGATGGCGGAAGCGGACTCGCTGGCGGAAGCATTTCCCGGCCGGGTCAGCGGCGCGCTGCGCATTCACACGATGACCACCTTCGCCAAACACCAGATCCTGCCGTGGCTGCCGGAATTCCTGGCGCGCTACCCCGGCCTGACGGTGGATGTGCAAGTGGGGCCGCAGTACGTGGACCTGTTCGATCAGGGGCTGGACGTGGCGATTCACAGCGGCGGACTGCCAGACTCTTCGCGAATCGCGTGGAAGATCGGTGAAAGCGCGTGGGTTACCTGCGCGTCACCGGATTACCTGGCGCGCAAAGGGACGCCTGCTCAGCCGCAGGACTTGCTGAACCACGACTGCTTCAACTTCGGCTTTCACAGCGCCTGGAACACCTGGCAATTTCGTGCCGGGACAGGCGACGCCGAGGCTGGCATCGTCACCCTGCCGATTGCCCCCAAGGCCGTTTTTGCCCAGGGTGACTTGCTGCGGGAGATGGCCTTGAGCGGCGCGGGGATCGTCAAGCTGGCGCAGTTTCACATCGGCGAGGACATCCGGCAGGGTCGATTGGTCCCGCTGCTGAGCGACTTCAACCTGCCGGGTAAAGAGCCGATTTACCTGATTTATTCGAACAGGAAGCACCTGAGCCCGAGAATCCGCGTGTTCCGCGATTTTCTGGAAGACAAGCTGAAGGAACATCCATGGGAATAAGCACGCCGATCAGAACGTCGGCGGCGAAACCGCGCTGACCACCACGCACACTTCGTCGAACGGGTTGCGCATGCGGTGCGGCAAGCGGCTGTCGAAGTAATAGGCGTCGCCTGGCGCAAGGATGCGGACCTCATCGCCGACAGTCATTTCCAGACGACCTTCGATGATGATGCCGCCCTCCTCGGCTTCGTGGGAGTACAACTCTTCGCCTTCCTGGCCGGTGTCGGCGCCGGGTTCGTAGCGTTCGTGAAGAATCATCATCGAGCTGTTGGTCAGGTTGGCCCCGACTTGCCGGTAGGACAGCATTTTGCCGTCTGCCAGTTCGACCAGTTCATTGGCCTTGTAGAACACCGCACGGTCGACGACCGCCGAGTCGGAGAAAAATACGCTCAGGGTGACGTTCAGCGGCTTGAGCAGGCGCTTGAGAATACTGACTGACGGGCTCGATTTGTCGCGTTCGATGATCGACAGCGTGGCATGGGGAACGCCCGCCAGTTCGGCAAGACCACGGATCGACAACCCCCGGCTCTGACGCAGCGCCTTGAGCCGCTCGCCGACCGACGCCGTGTCTTCGCTCGGGACCTCGTCTTCGACGGGCTCTTCCGGCGCGTGGGGGTTGCGGCTGATCGCCGGCGAATCTGTCACGGTTGTGTCCTCGAATGAACTCGGCATGTCACGGGCCGACGCCGCGTGAATGCGCGTATGAGACGGCGTGCATCCGTCGATGCCTGAAGGGTCGCGGTGCACCAAGTTGGGTATTTCGCACCAACCGGCGTCAGCTGACAAGCGCAAAAGTAACAACCGCTGACGACCGATCACCGGACGCGGGCGTGGCCGTGGGCTCGATACCCCGAACGGCGTGAGCTTGACGGCTGGCCTGATCGCAAAAGCCGGGCGTGAAAAAACAATCGCTTACCGGTCATCCGGGCGATTTCAGTTTTCGGGGGCGCGGGAAAATAAAACTTGCTTCGCAGATTTGCAGGTGGTAAATATTTTTACCACCACCACACAACATCATCTGCGTCGAGGTTCCACATGCACAAGAAGCACAAGCCGTGCCACGCTTTAGCCGCTCTCGCGTTGACCGTTGCCGGACTTGCCGCCGCACAGTCGGCAAGCGCCCGTGACCTGACCATCGTTTCCTGGGGAGGAAACTTTCAGGACGCGCAACGTGAGATTTTCTTCAAGCCATTCGGCGAACAGACCGGCAAAAAAGTCCTCGACCAGAGCTGGGACGGTGGCGTCGGCGTGCTCGACGCCAAGGTGAAAGTCGGCAACCCGAACTGGGATGTGGTCGAAGTGGAAGCCGAAGACCTCGCGCTGGGCTGCGACACCGGCCTCTACGAAAAAATCGACTGGGCCAAGGTCGGCAACAAGGCTGACTTCATCCCCGAAGCGGTGAACGATTGCGGCGTGGGCGCCATCGTCTGGAACACCGGTGTGGCGTGGGACGGCGACAAGCTGAAAACCGCGCCGACCTCTTGGGCCGATTTCTTCGACACCCAGAAATTCCCCGGCAAACGCGGCCTGCGCAAAGGCCCGAAATACTCGCTGGAGTTCGCCCTGATCGCCGACGGCGTTAAGCCCGCTGACGTTTACAAAGTGCTGCGCACCCCGGAAGGCGTGGACCGTGCGTTCAACAAGCTCAACAGCATCAAATCCAGCATCGTCTGGTGGGAAGCGGGCGCGCAGCCGCTGCAAATGCTCTCGGCCGGTGACGTAGTGATGAGCTCGGCTTACAACGGCCGCATCACCGGTTTCAACCGCAACGAAGGCAAGCACTTCAAATTCCTGTGGAACGGCAGCGTCTCGGCCATCGACTCCTGGACGGTGCTCAAAGGCAGTGAAAACAAAGCCGCTGCGATGGACTTCATCGGCTTCGCCAGCAAGCCGGAAAACCTCTCCAAACTGCCGAAATTCATCGCCTACGGCTTGCCGAACAAAAAGGCCAACGAGCTAGTTCCTGCGGACCTGAAGGCCGACCTGCCGACCACCCCGGACAACCTCGCCGCCGCGCTGCCGCTGGACGTCGAGTTCTGGGTCGACAACACCGAATCGCTGACCGAGCGCTTCAACGCCTGGATCGCCCAGAAGTAATTCCGGCGCATTTTCCGCCACCGTTCCAGCGTGGCGGCTCACCCTGCAAACCTCCGCCATGTCGCGCGCCCGTGCGCGACGTGACGGCCACTGATTGCTTCTTCATTTTGC
Organism: Pseudomonas salicis; assembly: GCF_057128705.1. NCBI lineage: Bacteria > Pseudomonadati > Pseudomonadota > Gammaproteobacteria > Pseudomonadales > Pseudomonadaceae > Pseudomonas > Pseudomonas salicis. The sequence goes on along the minus strand of NZ_JBSKHU010000001.1, from coordinate 79,078 downwards.
GTGAACAGGCAGATGAGTAGCGAAGACGGCACCTGCCTACACCCTGATGAGGGCTGCGACATGAAACACCTGGTCAGCTTCAAGAACATCCAGAAAACCTACGACGGCTTTCGTCCGGTCGTGAAAGACCTGAACCTGGACATCGCCGAAGGAGAATTCGTCACCCTGCTCGGCCCTTCCGGCTCGGGCAAGACCACCAGCCTGATGATGCTCGCCGGTTTTGAAACACCGACTCAGGGCGAGATCTTTCTGAAAGACAAACCGCTGCACAACCTGCCGCCGCACAAACGTGACATCGGCATGGTGTTCCAGAATTACGCCCTGTTCCCGCACATGACCATCGAGGAAAACCTCGCGTTTCCGCTGTCAGTGCGCAAGATGAACCGCATCGAGCGCGCCGAGAAAGTGCGCCGCGCCCTCGACATGGTGCGCCTCAACGACTTCGCCAAACGCTACCCGGCGCAGATGTCCGGTGGCCAGCAACAGCGTGTTGCCCTGGCCCGCGCGCTGGTGTTCGAACCCAAGCTGGTGTTGATGGACGAGCCCTTGGGCGCCCTCGACAAACAGCTGCGCGAGCACATGCAGCTGGAGATCAAGCACCTGCACAAACAGTTGGGGCTGACGGTCGTTTACGTGACCCACGACCAGAGCGAAGCGCTGACAATGTCGGACCGCGTGGCCGTGTTCAATGACGGCGTGATCCAACAGATCGACACCCCGGCGGCGATCTACGAAACCCCAACCAAAAGCTTCGTGGCCCAGTTCATTGGTGAGAACAACACCCTGCACGGCACGGTGCTGTCCCAGGACGCCACCCACTCCACCGTTCGCTTGAAGGACGGCAGTCTGGTTCAGGCGATCACCGTGACCGGCGCACAGCCGGGAGAACCTGTCGCGCTGTGCATCCGTCCTGAACGCGTGCTTGTCAGCGCAGCAGGCAGTACGCCCCTGACCGCACGGATTCGCGAATACATCTACCTCGGCGATCACGTGCGCATGATCACGGAAATCGCAGGGCAACCTGACTTCATGATCAAACTGCCCGCCACCCAAATGGACAGCAGCTGGACCGTCGGCAGTTCCATCGCCCTGTCCTGGGCGCACGAGCACATTCGTGCGCTCGACGTCATCCAGCATTGAGGTGCCGATCATGAGTCAGACCGCCGTTCTGTTGCACCGCGACGAAGACCCCGTCGACCTGAGGGCCAAACTCAGAAGGTCCCAACGCACGTATAAACTGAAGTCGCTGGCGCTGATCGCGCCGCTGTTCCTGTTCGTGCTCGTGTGCTTTGCCTTCCCCATCGTCACCCTGCTCAGCCGCAGCGTCGACAACCCCGAAGTCAACACCGCCATGCCCGCCACCACCGCTGCCTTGAGTGGCTGGGAAGGCACCGAATTGCCCGGCGAAAGCACCTACGCCGCGTTGATCAAAGACCTTGCCAGCGCCAAGGAAAACGGTCAGATCCTCGCCCTGAGCAAGCGCCTGAGTTACGAGATTCCCGACTACCGCACCGTCATCACCAAAACCCTGCGCAAGTTCCCCGACGACGGCGCGGCCTCGAAACGCGAGGCGCTGATCGACGTCGACAAAGCCTGGGGCGATGTCGCGTACTGGAAAGCGCTGAAACAGGCGTCGTCGAAACTGACGCCCTATTACCTGCTGGCGTCCGTCGATCATCGGCTGGATTCGGCGACGGGCAATCTGGTGAAGGCGGAGCCAAATCAGTCGATCTACGTGGACATTTTTGCCCGCACCTTTTACATCGGCGCCATCGTCACCGTGCTGTGCCTGATCCTGGGTTTCCCGGTGGCCTACTGGCTGGCCATTTTGCCGGAGGGCAAAAGCAACCTGCTGATGATCTGCGTGCTGCTGCCGTTCTGGACCTCGCTGATCTTGCGCACCGCCGCGTGGATCGTCCTGCTGCAATCGGACGGTTTGATCAATCGCACACTGATGTTTTTCGGCATCGCCGATGCGCCGATCCAACTGGTGTTCAACCGCACCGGAGTGATCATCGCAATGACCCACGTGCTGCTGCCGTTCATGATTCTGCCGCTGTACAGCGTGATGAAAAGCATCCCGACGAACTACGTGCGGGCCGCCATTTCCCTGGGCGCGCATCCGTTCGTGGCGTTCTGGCGGGTGTACGTGCCGCAGACCTTCGCGGGCCTGGCGGCGGGCGCTCTGCTCACGTTCATCCTCGCCATCGGTTACTACGTGACCCCGGCGCTGGTGGGCGGTGCAGCGGATCAGATGGTCAGCTACTTCGTCGCGTTCTACACCAACAAGACCGTGAATTGGGGCATGGCGTCTGCCCTTGGCAGCCTGTTGCTGATCGCCACCCTGCTGCTCTACGCGGTGTACGGCAAACTCACCAACCCGACTCAGGCGAGGTAATCGACATGTTGCAACCCTACGCATCCCCCGCCGAAAAACTCGCCCGCTTCGGACTCGTCTCGGTGTCGATCCTGATCCTGCTGTTTCTGATCGTGCCGATCCTGGTGATCATCCCGCTGTCGTTCAACTCGTCGTCGTTCCTGACGTACCCCATGGACGGGTTTTCCATGCGCTGGTATCAGGAATTGATGTCTTCGGAAGAATGGCGGCAGGCGTTCAAAAACAGCTTCATCATCGCGCCCGGTGCGACGCTGCTGGCGATGGTGTTCGGCACCATGGCCTCGGTCGGGCTGTGCCGCGGTGACTTTCGCGGCAAGAGCGTGGTCATGGCGTTCCTGATTTCGCCGATGATCGTGCCGCTGATCATTGTCGCGGTGGGGCTGTATTTCTTCTTCGCCAAGCTGCAGTTGCTCAACAGCTACCTCGGCCTGGTGCTGGCCCACGCCATGCTCGGCGTGCCATTCGTGGTGATCACGGTCAACGCGACGCTGCAAGGTTTCAACACCAACCTGAGCCGCGCGGCCGCGAGCCTGGGTGCCCCGCCGCTGACAGTGTTCTTTCGCGTCGTGCTGCCGCTGATCGCGCCCGGCGTCATCTCCGGGGGGCTGTTCGCCTTCGCCACCTCGTTCGACGAAGTGGTGGTGACGCTGTTCCTCGCCAGCCCTTCGCAACGCACCTTGCCGCTGCAAATGTTCGCCGGGATTCGCGAGAACATCAGCCCGAATATCGCCGCCGTCGCCACCATCATGGTCGTGCTGTCGGTCTTGATGCTGCTGACGCTGGAGGTGCTGCGGCGGCGTAACGAAAAATTGAAGGTCAAACAACAATAAACAGGCGGCAGTCCCTTGTTCGGGACGTATTGAAAACCATGTGAGGCCGCCCCGACCCTATGCCGGTGCGGCAAACGACTGTCCGGATTCAGAGGTTGAGAATGGCTAACTTAGTGGGCGATGTATCCAGCGCCGCGCGTATCCTGCCGGAACTGAACGGTGAAAAGCTGTTCATCCAGAAAGGCAAAGGCGCCTGGCTCTGGGATGACAAAGGGCGTCGGTACATCGATACCGCGCTGGGTTTCGGCGCGGTGCTGTTGGGTCACGCCAACGACACCGTCAACGAGGCCGTGACGCACGCATTGAGCGACAGTGCCGCGCCGTCCTGGGCCCACGTGCGCGAACACGCGGCAGCGACGGCGCTGGCGAAGCACACGGGCGAACTGACCAAAGTGATGTTCACCAACTCCGGCAGCGAAGCGGTACACCTCGCCTGCCGAGCCGCCCGTGCGTACACCGGGCGCGGCAGAATCGCCAAGATGGCAGCGGGGTTCGACGGCTGGTTCGATGACGTGAGCTTTGGCAACGTGACCTCCAACGAAGCGCGTTTCGAAGACGGCGCTCGCCCCGCGACCGAACGCACCACGCTGCTGCGCTTCAACGACTTCGCTGACGTCGAGCGGCTGTTTGCGGAAGACGGCGATATTGCGGCGGTGATCCTTGAACCGATGCTCGCCAACGCGGGCTGCATCATGCCGGTGCCCGGTTACCTCAAGCATGTCCAGGACATCGCGCACGCACACGGCGCGCTGGTGATCTGCGATGAGGTCTTGATGGGCTTTCGTCTGTTTGCCGGGCTGGCGGGTTTGCGCGAAGGCCTGGACCCGGACCTGGCCAGCGTCGGCAAGGCGATCGGTAACGGCGTGCCGGTCTCGGCGGTCGTCGGCAAGCCGCATATCTTGCAGGGCTTCGAAGAAGGCCGCGTCGCCCGTGGCGGCACGTTCAGCGGTAACCCGCTGGCCTGCGCGGCGGTCAGCAGCACCTTGGCGTTGCTGGATCAAAGCGATTACGAGCAGTTGGTGCAGCGCGGCGAGCACCTGCGTGTGGCGATCGAAGAGATTTTCAACGCCCAGGGCATCCAGGCCGTGACCAGCGGGTATGGCAACGTATTCGGCATCTGGCACGCCGACGTTGCGCCCGTCACGTATGAAGACGCTTCAAAGGTCGCCAACCCCGCCTTCACCAAAGCCCTCCACCTCGCCCTGCGCGAAGCCGGTGTGCTGATGATGCCGTCACCCTATGGACGGATCTACATCTCGTTCGACCACGGGGATGAAGTGATTAATGCGATGAAAGTGGCGTTCGAGCAGGCGGCTGTAAAACTGCGCGCCGAGTTCGGCAGCCCGTGATTCAAGCCTGTGGTGGGTCAGCCGGCTGTGCAACGCCTGACCCACCGCTTCGCGGCCGTCGCACAGCTCGGGCTGCTCCCACAAGGTTCAGGCCGGTCGCGAAATCCTCACGCACCGCAAACCCCGTGGGAGACGCCGGGGGGACGACGGCAGCGATGGCGACCTATCTGACCGCCGCCACTGACTGACCTCAGCTCACCAAACCTGGCGCAGGCCCCAGCTCCGCACGCAACTTGCTCAACGCTGCGTAGGCCTTGTCGCGATACGCCAGCAGTTCGGCGCGTTTTTCCGGGTCGATGTCGAGAAAACCGTGCCCGGACTTGAGGCCGTAGTTGCCGCCGTCCACCAGGTCTTGCAGGGCTTTCGGCGCCGCCAGACGGTCGCCATACGTGCCCGACAGCGTTTTGTAGGAAGACGCATAAACGTCCAGCCCGGCCATGTCGCCAATCGCGAACGGCCCGAACAGCGCCAGACGGAAACCGAAGGCATTGCTCACCACCAGATCGACCTGTTCCGGCGTCGCCAATCCCTCTTCTACCACCATCACCGCTTCCTTATAGAGCGCGAACTGCAAACGGTTGGCGACGAACCCCGGAGTGTCCGCGACCCGCGCAGGCACCTTGCCGACCGCGCGAATCAGCGCTTCCAGCGTGTCGACATGAGCGGGCAATGTGTGTTCGCTGGCAATCAGCTCGACGCTCGGAATGAACGGCGCCGGGTTCATCCAGTGCACGCCCAGAAAACGCTCCGGGTGAGTGACGAACTTCGCCAGTTCGCCAATCGGAATCGCCGAGGTGTTGGTGCCTATGATGGTGTCCGCTGCCGCCGCCGCCGACACGCGCCCCAGTACATCGCGCTTGACGTCCATCGATTCGAACACCGCCTCGGTCACGTAATCCACGCCCTCGACCGCCTCTTCGATGGAGCCTGCGGCGGTCAGGTTTGCACTCAGCCGCGCATGGGCATCTTCTGGAAACAGCCCGGCTTCGGCGAACGCCTTGGCCTGTTTGAGCAGGCGCTCCAGATTGTCCTTCGCCACGCTGGCGGACACATCGCCCAAGACCACCTGCGCGCCGCCCAAGGCCAACACTTGAGCGATGCCGCCGCCCATGTAGCCCGAACCGACTACGGCCACTTTCTTGATCGTCATGCTGCAACTCCTATTCTTGAATGACAGACCCAGCCATCAGAGATGCTGATCGCTGCGGTCCTTGAGACTCGACAAAGCCAGTGCGGCAATCACGCCGCCCGCCGCCAGATAAGCCGCCACCGCATACCCCGAACCGAAGCTGACCAGTAGGAACGACGCGATCAGTGGCGCCGGACCACCGGCCACCAGCGAGGACATCTGGTAGCCAACCCCCGCACCGGTGTAGCGAACGTGCACCGGAAACTGCTCGGAGATCAGCGACGCCTGGGCGCCGTACTGAATGGCGTGAGGCACCAGCGACAGGGTAATGGCGATGAAAATCCAGGTTTCGTTGCCCGAATTCAGCACCCAGAAGTACGGGAACGCCATGAGGATCAGCACCGCACACCCGAAGTAATACATGTTGCGGCGACCTACCCGGTCCGCGAGGTTGGAGAAAATCGGCAACAGGATCAGGTCGAGGATCGCTGCGGACAACGTCCCAAGCAGCACAAAAGTGCGCGACACGTGAGCTGTCTGCGTCGCGTAATCGAGGATGAACGCCGTAAAAATGTAGAACGGCATCTGCTCGGACATGCGCAGGAACGCCACTTTGACGATCTCGCGCCAGTGGTGTTTGACCACGAACTTGAGGGGGCTTTTCTCGATTTGCTGGTTCTGCTTCTTCGCCGCGAAGGACGGCGTCTCTTCAATGGAGAGACGCACGAGCAGGCCGACCACCACCAGAATCCCCGACAGCAGGAACGGAATGCGCCAGCCCCAATCAAGGAAATGCTCGCCGGTGAAATAGCTCGACCCCATCACCGCCGAGGTCGACAGGATCAGGCCGATGGACGTGCCCAGTTGCGGCCAGGCGCCCGCCGCACCGCGCTTCTTCTGATCGCCCCACTCCAGCGACATCAACGCCGCACCGCCCCACTCACCGCCCACGCCGAAGCCCTGGACCAGACGCAGGATGATCAAGATCACCGGCGCCCACAGCCCGATACTCTCGTAGGTGGGCAAAAATCCGATGAGAAAGGTCGCCAGCCCGGTCATCACCAGCGTGACGATCAAGGTGGTCTTGCGCCCGACGCGATCGCCGTAGTGACCGAAAACTGCCGCGCCGATGGGGCGAATCGCGAAGGCGATGGCAAAGGAGGCGAACGACAGCATCAAGGAGACGAGTCGGTCATGGGTGGGAAAAAATAACAGAGGGAACACCAGCGCAGCCGTCGCACCATAGATGTAATACTCGTACCACTCGATGGTGGTGCCGATCAGACTGCCCACCGAAGCCCGGCGGCGCTGTTTGAGCTGGTGAGCGGTGGTTTGCGCCGACTGCGCAACCGGCTCGGTGTTGGGCGCAGAGGTGCTGCCTCCCAGGGTACCGTCGAGTGTAGACATGAAGCTGCCTCCGTTATTCTTATTGGGGTAGGCAAAGCGCGCGGAATGGCCTGTTCAGGCCCTCTGGCTAGCGCTCTGTCATGAGCGACGCGTTGTGGCGTGTGGCTTTTACATGTGAGCAGCTCACAGTATTTGTTATTTTTTCACAATGTCAAGCAATCTGCGTTAAGATTTAACAGCGCAAGCTATCACTTTTCACATTCAGGATTCTTGATGAACACTGATGAACAGACCCACCGCACGCTCTACCTGATCCGCCACGGCGAAACCGACTGGAACGCCAAACGCCTGTTGCAGGGGCGTCGCGACATCCCTTTGAACGCCGTGGGTAAAGGCCAGGCGGCGGTATCCGGCACCTGTCTCAAGTGGCTGCTGCCAGACGCGTCGAGCACCGACTTCATCGCTAGCCCGTTGGGCCGCACGCGCGAGACCATGGAAATCATCCGTCAGCGAATGGGGCTGGACGCCGGGGATTACCAGACCGATGAACGGCTGGTGGAGATCAACTTTGGCGAGTGGGAAGGACTGGACTGGCAGCAGATCGCCGAGCGTCAGCCGGAGCGTTACGCCGCACGGCAGGCTGATCCGCTGAATTTCATGCCCACCGAGGGCGAGAATTACCCCCACGTGTTCGAGCGCGTCGGCAGCCTGCTGGGTTCATTGCAGCGGGACACGGTTCTGGTCGCCCACGCCGGGGTGCTGCGCAGTTGCCTGGCGTTGCTCACCGACGTGCGGGATGACGAGGTGCCGCTGCTGGAAATCCCGCAGGACCAGGTGCTGATGGTGCGCGATGGCCAATTTGCCTGGATGCGGGTCAGCACGGCGCTGGATGGAAGCCGCTGACCGTAGGGCGACGTCAACGGCGATCAGGCGAGGATCAGTTCGATGCCCGAACGGCGAATGCCAGCGGCGGCATCGGTCGTCAGCCCGTCGTCGGAAATGATCGGATCGAAGCGGTCAAGACCGGCGACGCGGTACATGCCGAAGGTGCCGTATTTGGAGCTGGTGGCCATCAACACCACCTGCGACGACCCGGCCATGGCGGCCTTCTTGACCTCGACTTTGGCCTCTGACGGTGTGGTGATGCCCCGTTGCAAGTCCCAGGAGCTGCTGGAAATGAAAGCAATGTCGGTGGCGAGATTGCGCAGGGTGTCGGCAGCGAGGGTGCCGATGCCGGTGATGTTGTCGTGGTCCAGCACGCCGCCGGTGTGAATCACTTTGACGTGCCGCGCTTCCGACAGGGCGATGACGATGCTGAAATCGTTGGTGACAACGGTGATGCCTTCCAGCGCAATGATATGCGGCACCAGGCACAGCGTCGTGGTACCTGCATCGAGGTAAACCACCATCCCCGGCTTGAGGTACTGCGCGGCGATCACGGCCATGCGCTGCTTCTGCTCGGATTCGAGAATCACCCGCTTGTGGTGGCTCGGCTCGTTGGCCATCTGACTCGCCAGACGCACGCCGCCGGGCACGGAAAACACCAGTCCTTCCTGCTCCAACAGCGCGATGTCCCGGCGCACGGTCATGTGCGAACAATTGAAGATTTCCGTGAGCTGCACGACGCTTAACGTTTGCTCGCGCCGAAGCCTGCGAATGATCATCTCGCGACGTTGCGCCGGTTGCATCGGCGGCGCATCAGGTGATGGCAGAAGGTCTTCGCTCATGGGGGCTCTTGGGGTCGGGTTGAGGGCGTAGATTAACGCACAACGTCAGGCGGGCGCTGCTGATTGCACCCGTTTCATTTACCACTCCAACCTGATGCGGCTCTCGAATACCCGCTCCTCCCCCGTCACCGGATCGACGAACCGCAACCCCCGCGCCAGCAACTTCAGCGGCCGGTCGTAATCATCCACGGCGTCCTTGATCACCTCGGGATAGAAAGGGTCATTGCAGATTCCTGCGCCCAGCGCCGCCATGTGCACCCGCAATTGGTGCTTCTTGCCGGTTACCGGGTACAAGCCATAACGCCACAGGTCGCCCTTGCGCTCACAGACTTCGATGCGGGTTTCGGTGTTGCTCTGCCCTTCCCCTTCCTGCATGCGAAAAAACGGCTCGCCATCCACCAGACGGCTCTTGTGCACCCGAGGAAATTCCAGCTCAGGCAAGGCGCGGGCGATGGCTTCGTAGCGTTTGTCGATTTTCCGGGTGGGAAACAGCGCTTGATACGCCGAGCGGCTGTCTTTATTCGCGGAGAACAGCACCAGACCTGCGGTGTGGCGGTCGATACGGTGCAGCGGCACCAGATTGGGGTTGTCGAGCGTACGAATCAAGCGCCGCAGCAACGTCTGTTCGACGTACTCCCCGGCAGGCGTGACTGGCAGGAAGTGCGGCTTGTCGGCGACCACCAGATGCTCGTCGGCGTACAGAATCGTCTCTTGCACGGGAATCGCCACTTCATTGGGCACTTCGCGAAAATAGTGAATGCGCAGGCCTTCACGGTACGGCAGGTCCAGTGCGATGGGCTGTCCTTCACCGTCCAGGACTCGACCACGGGCAATCCGGTCCAGCCATTGTTCCCGGCTGATAGCGCTGAAGCGTTCGCACAGGCAATCGACCACCGTCAGCCACGGCCCCGGTGGAAGATAAAGGGTGCTGGCCTGGCGTTCGGCGGCGATGAAAGCGGGTTCGGACATGAGGGGCTCTGAATCGGTGATCGGGCGGACACGACAAGCCCGGCATTATCGCCCAGCCCCGCCGCGTTGCGCGAGCAGAGCTGCAACAGGGATGACGGTGTGGTGGACACTGCCGTGACGATTTGTCGCAGCCCGATTCAGTACCAGTTGTCAGACATCCATATGACAGCGGTAGAAGCGACAACTGATTTGTCCTAAAATGTTTCCAAATCGGCAAGCAGGCGCGACACCGATCGACATCAACCGGGCCTTCACAGACCCACCCGATGACCGAATCCGAAAACGCCTGCCGGAACTGAACTCATAAAAAGAAAGCCCGTCCTCGACGGGCTTTTTTCGTTTTCAGCGTTTGTTCCGCGCATCGAGCGCGACCGCCGGACTCGCAACGTCGGCACTGAAGACCCAGGACACCCCGGTGTTCTCACTGCCCACGACAGATTTTGTATTTCAAACTTTGAGGTGACACCCATGCTGGTTCAACTGTTTCAATGGATCAAACGTCTTTCCACCGGCACACCGGCCGAAAGCGAAGAGCGCTACTCGCAATCCTTCCAGGACGAAGAAAGCGATGTCGGTCGCTGGACCTTCATGTCGGTGTTCATCGTCTTCACCCTGAGCCTGTACATCGTCGCGGGCCTTGGCTACTACGCCAAAGTGCACGTCTGGGATGGCATGAGCGAAGCGCAGAAAGAAGCCGTTGCGAAAGCGATGGTCGTGGACACGCAATATCTCTGATTGACCGACCTGGATTGAGCGCCCCGGACTGAGAGACCGCCCGGCCTCAGTCACGCAAAAACATCACCACCTGCCCGGTGTCGAACGGCCAGTCCAGTTCGGCACCGGTGTCAGTGCGCCGCAACACCGGAATGCGCAAGCCGTACGCGTCATTCAGCGCGTCACTCTCCGCAATATCGACCAACTCGACCAACAAGCCGTGCTCCACCAGGGGCATCAGCTCGGCCTCGGCAACCTCGCATAAATAACACCCTAACGTCCCGAAAAGTTGGCACTCTGGCGGCATGTCGTGACCCTCTGCATGGGGATTTCAACGGCTGAACGCCAGTTTAGGCCCGCCCTGAAATGCCGTCGAGCCGGAACCGACGTCGAGAGAAGTCGTTGGAACGGTCCAGCACCGGCTTCTCGAACCAGCGATAGCCAACCCACCCGTAGCAGAGCACCGCGGCCATCATCAGCACGGTGAACAGCACGTTGTCCCACAGGCTGTCAGGCCGACTTCCCACGATCTGCCAAACGCGCCCGATCACCCCCAGCACCAGCAGATGCGACAAGTAAACGGTGTAGGACATGTCTCCGACAGCCACCAGAAATGGCGGCATGCGCAAGTGACGACGGCGCTCCAGCAAGGCGAACCCGAGGATCAGCGTGCCAAACACCCCGCCCACCGCGAACATGCGCAGCAGGCCGTCATCGTCAAACAGGCGGTAATAACCGATGAGCCCGATGCCCGGGAGTAACGCGGCGATCAGCGCGATGACGACGGCACGCGTTGGAATGCGTGCGCTGTGCGGGCCGTAAAACAGCAATGCCAGGGCCACGCCGACCATGAATTCCAGCGAGTACGGATGAAGGATGATCCTCAGCGCCGCGTTGTAGTCCCGCCAGTCCTGGACGCAATTGAACACGATCAGGACGAGCGCCCAGACCGCCAGAAACGCAGGCAGCCAGCGCTCACGAAACAGCATCAATCCGGTGAAGACCAGGTAGAACCACAGCTCGAACAGCAGCGACCAGGCGACCATCACGAGCAACACTTTGTCGTTGGGCAGCAGGAGGAAGGACATCAGCAGGTTGGACGAACCGTGGGTGCTGTTCACCATGTTCGGCTGCACCAGCACCACCGCCAGGGTGAGGAAGAAATAGAGCCAGTACGTGGGATAAATGCGCGACACGCGATTGAACAGAAAGCGCTTGGATTCGGCGGCTTTCTGAAATCGGCCCCGGCTGACGATCACCATCACGAAACCGCTGATGATGAAGAACAGGTCCACGCCCAGTTGAAAGAAATCCAGCAACGGCGGCAGCAGAATGTCGCCGCCCGAATATTTGTGCTCCACGGCGGTCATGTGGAACAGCACCACCCCCAACACCGCCACGCCCCTCAACCCCTGAAGGGAATAGATACGTTCCATCGACTGCTCCTACTGCGGACGCGGTCCTCAAGGATCGCGACAAATCCGGCATGTCGGAGGCAGGCGCTTCTGGCCATGCCTGCCCCATTGGGGAACAAGCATAGCCAACGGTGGGTATCACGCTTCAGTCGTGACTGACAGCACCGATCTTGTGAATCGACAGGTCAGCGCCGTAGTACTCCTGTTCCTGACTGAGCCGTAGCCCCAGGCACAGTTTGATCACGCCATAGACCAGGAAGCCCCCCACCAGGGCAATCGCCACACCCAGCGCGCTGCCGATCAACTGGCTGATCAGGCTGACGCCACCGATACCGCCCCAGCTCGTCTGACCGAAAATGCCACAGGCAATCCCGCCCCATACGCCGCACAGACCGTGCAACGGCCACACGCCCAGCACGTCGTCGATCTTCCACTTCACTTGCGCGGCGGTGAAACACCAGACGAACAAGGCGCCAGCGATGATGCCGGTGACCAGCGCGCCCACCGGGTGCATCAGGTCGGAACCCGCGCACACGGCGACCAACCCGGCCAGCGGGCCGTTGTGCAGAAAGCCGGGGTCGTTGCGGCCGACGATCAACGCCGCAACGGTGCCGCCGACCATCGCCATCAGCGAATTGACTGCCACCAGACCGCTCACGCTGTCCAGCGTCTGGGCGCTCATGACGTTGAAGCCGAACCAGCCGACGATGAGAATCCACGAGCCCAGCGCCAGGAACGGGATGCTCGACGGCGGATAAGCCACCAGCTTGCCCTCGCGATACCTGCCGTGGCGCGCGCCGAGCAGGGTCACGGCTGCCAGCGCCAGCCAGCCTCCCATCGCGTGCACCACCACTGAGCCGGCGAAATCATGAAAGCTCGCTCCAAAAGACTTCAACAGCCAGGCCTGCAGGCCGAAGTTGCCGTTCCACACCATGCCTTCGAAGAACGGGTAAACAAACGCAACGATCAACACTGTCGCGCACAATTGCGGGGCGAATCGGGCACGTTCGGCAATGCCGCCGGAAATGATCGCCGGGATGGCCGCCGCGAAGGTCAGCAGGAAAAAGAATTTCACCAGGCCATAGCCATGGTCGGTCGCCAGCACACTCGCCGGTTGCAGGAAGCTGACGCCGTAGGAAATCCAGTACCCCACGAAGAAATACGCCAGGGTCGAGACCGCAAAGTCGCTGAGAATCTTGGACAGCGCGTTGACCTGGTTTTTTTGCCGGACGGTCCCGACTTCCAGAAAGGCAAAACCGGCATGCATGGCCAGAACCATGACCGCGCCGATCAGAATGAACAGGGTATTGGAGCTGTGGACCAGGGTGTCCACCGCGCTTTGCACATTTTCCATCGAGAGGCAGGCCTGCAAGTGATGAAAAGCACCAAAGCGGCACAACGTTTCTATCGCACTCGGCAAACAGCACCAATCTGGCGCACGCGCACCGCTGCGCGAACCGGTTTGGCGCACGCTTATCGACGGAAAAATTGAACGCTTAAGGGTTTTTCTCGGTTTTATGGTTTTGAATCAACGTGTCGGCGCATTCACCGACTCCTGCGCTCCGCGATGGAGCGCGCCGCCTCCCTGGCGCACCAACACAAAGCAAAACCTGTACCAGCCAAACAGATCGCAATGCAGGGCAATTGGAATGAACCTTCGCGAATAGGCCATACTCGAAAGCCAATATTGCCACCCCTACGGAGAACACCCATGGCTCGCCCGACCGCAGAGAAAGCCCAGGACATTTTGATGGCAGATTTCCAGACATTGGTGGCCGACACCGAAAAGCTGCTGGCGCACACCGCGTCGTTGGCCGGTGAGCAGGCTGACGTCTTGCGTGATCAGATCAACGACAGCCTCGTACGTGCCCGCGAAACCTTGGCGCTGGCGGAAGAAGCGCTGCGCAACCGCAGCCAGGAAGCCGTAGTCGCCACCGAAGAATACGTGCAAGCCAATCCATGGCAATCCGTGGGCATTGCCGCTGGCGTCGGCTTCTTGCTGGGTCTGCTGGCTACAAGGCGCTGACTGATATGACCCTAGGAACAGGTCCATCCGAGACCGATAACACGTCTTCGCCTCGTCGACTGGGCGCGGCCTTTCTCGGCTTGCTGCACAGCCACGTCGAGCTGTTCGGCATTGAATTGCAGGAGCAGAAAGCGCGCACCGTGAGCCTTCTGCTGTTCGCGGGTCTGGCGCTGGTGTTCGCGCTGTTGTTGCTCATCGGGCTCTCGGCGTTGCTGCTGATTCTGGTGTGGGACAGCTATCGACTCAGCGGCATCATCGGACTGTGCGTCTTCTATACGCTGGCTGCGCTGTTCTGCGCGATGCGTCTGCGGTCCGCAATCTTCGATGAATCCTCGCCCTTCCATTCGACCCTGGAAGAACTGGCCAATGACCGCGAGCGACTGATGCCATGAGCCATCCCGATTCGCCCCAGACTCATAACCGTCGGGAACTGCGCAAAGCCCTGATCCGCCTGCGCATGGAAATGCATCGCCAGGAAATCCGCCACGAGTCCGCGCAGTTGCTACGCCCCCTCCACCGCATGCGCGGCATGGCCCATGACTTGCCCGGTTCCCTGGGCATCAAACACGCGCCGCTGTGGGGCGTCGGCATCGTTTCGCTGCTGGGCTTCCTGACCGGCAAAGGCGCGCGCAGCAAACGCACTGGCAGTGTCACGCGGTTGATCAAACTCAGCGCCAGTCTGATGCCGATCATTCGTCTCATCCTTCAAACCTCGGGGCGTCGTCCCTGAGCTGGCCATTTGGCTGCATTCTTGCAACAAATCTTGTCTGCGCTTTTGCCCCATGTTTTTTCACGGGGCGAAGGTGCGCCTACGCCCGACCATAAAGCCAATAATCATTGAGGACACCCTGTGATCGATGGGCAACCGCTAGCGTGTTTTCAGCCGTTCATCGATACCGCCACCGGCCGTATTGCAGGAATCGAAGCACTGGGACGTCTGCGTCAATCTGACGGGCGCCTGCAGTCCGTGGGCCCGTTGTTCGCCGACCCGAGAAGGCCTGCGGCCGAGCTCCGCCGACTGGACCGATTGATACGCGACAACGCGCTGGGGCGGTTGCATGAAGTCCCGAATGACTGGTTTCTGAGCATCAACATTTCCCCACGCTGGATCAGCCGCCTGCGCCCCGGCCAGCCGCTGCCGAGCCTCAAACAATTGCAGCAACACGGTATCCCCGCGCAACGCATCGTCTTCGAGATCACCGAGTTGGGCGGCGACAGCCAGCGCTTGAGCGAGGTGGTCGCGCGCTACCGGGAAGCGGGCGCGCGCATCGCCATTGATGACTTTGGCGCGGGCTATTCGCAGTTGGACCGGGTGCTGGCCTTGCAACCTGACATCCTCAAACTCGACATGCGTCTGTTTCAGGCGGCGGCCCGTGGTGGCCCCAGCAGCGACGTGGTCAAGGCCCTGGCGCAGATGGCTGAAAAGACCGGTTGCTGGATCATCGCCGAAGGCGTGGAAACCGAAGCCGAACTGCATTTCGCGCTGGAATGCGGCTCCCGCTACGTCCAAGGCTTCCTGTTCGCACAGGCCGAAGAAAACTTCTTCGCCGCCGACGCCTTTGTGGAGCGCTTCGCCGAATTGCGCGACCGCTACGTCATGCAAAAGGTGGTGGACCGCGAACGCTGGATGAATCTGCGCAAACAGCTCAGCCAGCTCATGCAGCGCTTGCAGGCCTGGGCCGAGGGCGACGAGCCGCTGGGCCATCTGCCGGACGTGCAGGAATACCCTTGGCTGCTGCGGTTTTATCAATGCGACCGACACGGCACGCAACTCACCCCCAACCTCGAATGGCGCCAAGGCGCATGGGTCGCCGACACCCGCTACATGGGGCATAACTGGTCGTGGCGGCCATACTTCTATCACCTGCTCGCCGAGGGCTGGCACGAGCGTCGTCTGACCCTCTCCAACACCTACCGCGACGCGACGAGCAACCAGTATTGCCTGACCGCCGGGCAGTTCTTCAATAACGGCCAGCGCTTGCTGCTGATTGACGTCGACGCCGCCGGCTTTTGATTCATCGGCTCCTTGATGTTCTGCTTGCAGCCCGACAGACGAACCGGGAAGCTAGCCCGGTAATCACTCGATGGAGTACCGGCCTTGGATTGGCAGACCCTGCTCACCCGCGAGCGCCTTGGCAAGACCCTGCACAGCCCCGAGGAACTGGGGCGAAGCCCGTTCCACAAGGACCATGACCGCATCATTTTTTCCGGGGCGTTCCGGCGGCTGGGACGCAAGACCCAAGTCCACCCGGTGACCAGCAACGACCATATCCACACACGCCTGACCCATTCGCTGGAAGTCAGCTGCGTGGGGAGGTCACTGGGCATGCGTGTCGGTGAAACCCTGCGCGGCGCCCTGCCCGACTGGTGCGAGCCAAGCGACCTGGGCATGGTCGTGCAATCGGCCTGTCTGGCCCACGACATCGGCAACCCGCCGTTCGGCCACTCCGGCGAAGACGCCATCCGCAACTGGTTCAAACAGGCAGCGGGCCGCGGCTGGCTTGACGCGATGACCGACGTCGAGCGCAATGACTTCCTCAATTTCGAGGGCAACGCTCAGGGCTTTCGCGTGTTGACGCAACTGGAATACCACCAGTTTGAAGGCGGCACCCGGCTGACGTACGCCACCCTCGGCACGTACCTCAAATACCCGTGGACCGCCCGTCACGCCGACTCGCTGGGCTACAAAAAACACAAATTCGGTTGTTACCAGAGCGAACTGCCGATCCTCGAACAGATCGCCCATAAGCTCGGACTGCCGCAACTGGAAGAACAACGCTGGGCGCGGCACCCGCTGGTGTACCTGATGGAGGCGGCCGACGACATCTGCTACGCACTCATCGACCTTGAAGACGGCCTTGAGATGGAGCTGCTGAGCTACCCGGAAGTCGAGTCCCTGCTGTTGGGGCTGGTGGGTGATGACCTGCCGGAGACGTACCGCCAACTGGGGCCCAACGACTCGCGCCGACGCAAACTGGCGATCCTGCGCGGCAAGGCGATCGAGCACCTGACCAACGCCGCAGCCCGTGCCTTCGTCGAACAGCAGGACGCCCTGCTTGCAGGCACCTTGCAAGGCGATCTGGTCGAGCACATGCACGGCCCGGCCAAACGCTGCGTCCTCAGCGCCAAGGACATGGCCCGCAAGAAGATCTTTCAGGACAAACGCAAAACCCTCCACGAAATCGGCGCCTACACCACGCTGGAAATCCTGCTGAACGCTTTTTGCGGCGCTGCGCTGGAACAGTTCGGTGGCCACACGCCGTCATTCAAGAGCCGCCGCATCCTCGACCTGCTGGGCAACAACGCGCCTGATCCCGACTGGTCGCTACACACCTCGTTCCTAAGGGTCATCGACTTCATCGCCGGCATGACTGACAGCTACGCCAGCGAGATGGCGAGGGAAATGACCGGGCGCTCGAACCCGATCCACTGATCCCAGGACCGGACGCTGCGTTCACAGCCCGAAATCCTATTGGAGTTCGGGCTTTTCTTTGCGTGCTCAAGAGAAAAGAAAACAGAATCTTCGGAAACGTCCTACACGCGATCAGGAAATACCCTATCGCAGCCCTCAGACCGCTGCCGAATAATCCGGCAGCCCTCAAACGCTGGCGGCGCCGCTTATTCGCCCGCCAAAAGCGCCTCAATCCTGTGTGTTCCCATCTACTGCGCCAAGGCTGCGCATCGATGCGAACCCCCTCGCTCTGCCAGGTACCCACGATGTCCAGACACACCCTTCGCATTTTGCTGGTAGAGGATCATCCGTTTCAGCTCATCGCGCTGCAGATCCTGCTCAACAACCACGGCGTCATTCGCCAATAGATTTTGTTCTCATGACATTAGAATTTGTACGAGCGACGGATTCGTCAGTCGGACTTGCCCCCTCCTAACCGTCGATCACTAGCTTTCGACACCACCTCTGGCTAGACACGACAAGCACACGAGATCCTATTCAGCTCGGCCTCTCAACCAAATCTCAATGTTCCTATATCCATGCGAATGGTTTGTTAATCAGAGCGCCGGCATTAAAAAGAGAACGCATCGGACCGATAGCGGCGTCTTATAGGGCTATGGGCCTGTTTAAGGTGGGCGTCCCCAAGCCTTCGTCTAAAGCCTCGCGCACCTCAAGGCGAGGGTCTCTTCAAGGCTTTGATTTCGTCCCGTACCGTCCTGAGAAGGGCGTCTTCATCGCCGTTGAGACCGATCTGCATCAAGACAATCAAAGTTGCAGGGTTCACCCCGAGGCGCTCTGCGAACTCTTCCATTTTCTCGATTGTTGGACTGCGAATTCCGCGCTCTACAGTGGAAACGAATGACTGACTCGCGCCGAGCTGCTCTTGCGCGATCTCTTTGCGTGATCGTACTTCCCGTAGCGCAGCCCCAAACGCCAATTTCCGTTCCATTTGCCTATCCGCAAAAGGAACGATGAAGCCTTGATAGGGCTTTCAACACTATGCTGCATGCAGCATATGTGACAAAATTCCGGTCTGCGCTATATCAGTCACAACGCCACATCTTCGCCTGCCGTTTAAGTTGAGAGCTAAAACCGTGTTTGTTTCAGACCCTAATGAAGAATTCATCACCCTAGAAGGCAAGGTCGATCCTAACTACAAAAGCTGGCCTCGTGTCGACACCAGTGAAACGTTTTTTCAGGTACACACAAAAGCCCGCAATGCAAAAAACATCACTTCCGGTGTCGTGCTACTTGCAACGCCGCGCGCCTTGCTCGATTTCCTAGAGATCGTTGAAAAAAGTGAAGAAATACGGATTGAGCAAATCTTGTTGACCACCCCACCACATGCCAACCACAGCAAGCTTTGGCGCACAGAGACGCTCGTCAAGCTCGAGGCGAGTCTCGATCAGCATGAGCAGGCGACTGAAATCGCCTACCACACTCCAAATGACTGCTATCGAGAAGAGCGGGTTTACGGTAAAGGCGGAGGAGCGCTCAAAACGATATACAAATCACGAAAAAAATCTCTTGCTGCTCCAGCGCGCTAGGACATTTTCATGAAGGTCTTTGAATGCGCATTTCAGACACCACAGCCCAATGCACCGACTGAAATGAGGATGGTTTAGCAATTGATATACGTACTCGACCCCGCTGGGCGGACAGTCTTCGCCAGAACACACTGTGAATTGGAGGGGATAAGTTTTCTCCTAACCATCACCTGTGCCCGCACTGGGACGCGCGATCGTGCAGCTATGGTCAGTTGCGCTTACGAACTTCAGCACTACCTGACCATCGCTACGGACGTTGAGATCAGTGAGGTACAAATGCTATGTCCGCCGGCGCTATCACGATCAGGTCACTGGAGCTTGGAGAAATTGGTGCAAATCACCTGCTTCCAAGGCGTGGAGCCGCAAGAGAGTGCTGTGCTGTATCGAACGTCTCAGGGGTTCTACAAGATAGGAGAGCTGGACCTTCGTAAGAAGAAAACATCCCGGGTATGGTTCTCAAAAAAACGCCTAGAAGATCTTCGGCCGCGCATTTCGGAGCGAGCCAACGAGTCATCCGGCCATCAGATGTATTCCCCGCTCTACCTAAAGACCTCATCAGCTTTTACATAGTGGATCACCTGTGAAAAGCAATTTCGGACGACATCCTAACTGTCAAAAACCTGAGGCCCTTTTTAATGGTAGGCATCGAATATGCGGCGAGCGCTATGACGAAAGCTCGCGAGATTGCAATCTTTACGGGGGCGGGAATTTCGGTTGAAAGCGGCATCCCCACCTATGGTGAGCCGCTGACAGGTATCTGGGCCCAGGAGGATCCGCAGACATTGGAAACGGCTAAGGCTTTTCGCGAAAATCCTTCGTTGATTTGGGGATGGTACCTCTGGCGTCGTCATCAGGCCGCGATGGCGAGACCCAACGCTGCCCATCTTGCATTGAGCCAATTCGCAGCTACGGGGCGCAGGATCTCAGTAATAACCCAAAACGTTGATGACTTGCATGAGAGAGCTGGATCCAGGGGCGTATTGCATCTCCATGGCAGCCTGTCTACTCCTAAGTGCTTTGCCTGCCACCGACCATCAGACACTCCTCCACCTCAGACGACGTTTCCTGCCGAGGGAGCACTGATCGAACCACCACGATGTGTTAGGTGCAGAGGAAAACTTCGGCCCGGCGTAGTTTGGTACGGAGAAGACTTACCGTCGGACGTCTGGAAATCGGCTATCGCATTGGTGAAGAACTGTGACGTTCTGATTTCCGTCGGCACATCTGGGATTGTCACCCCCGCAGCTGATATTCCTAGGCTCGCACTCTCTTCTGGCGCGACCGTGATTCA
Organism: Pseudomonas salicis; assembly: GCF_057128705.1. Classification (NCBI taxonomy): domain Bacteria; kingdom Pseudomonadati; phylum Pseudomonadota; class Gammaproteobacteria; order Pseudomonadales; family Pseudomonadaceae; genus Pseudomonas; species Pseudomonas salicis. The sequence continues at coordinate 58,885 of NZ_JBSKHU010000001.1, read as the reverse complement.
TATCAACACTGCAGATGTCAGCACTGGAGTGCAGAATGAGTTGATGCTCATTGGGAAAGCGACCGAGGTAGTTCCGAAGCTCTGTGCCCTCATACCAAACGAGGAGCACGCATGACCACTGTCCGCGAGCGAACCCGCAGCGTGATTGAAACAAGCGCATTCCTAGCGAGGCTCTCCCAGGATAAATCTCTGCCCAACACCATCCGAGAGGAAGCTAAGCAGCTACTCCGCCACTACCCTACCGCAGAAGCTGTAAGGCTGGCCGGACGATGCGAGGCGATCAGGCAGGCCGAAATTTCGAAGCTTTCAGGCAGTCCCAGCACCCTGCATCCAGCACTTGCGACTTGGCCTCTTCTCGATCCTTTTTTTTGCGATTCTGCGGATCGAGATGCGCCTCAGCCTAATGATCCACCCGCTTTGGCTGCCCCTCCTCCACCGCAACCCATCCCTCGCACAAAGGGCAAACAGTTGGTTTCAAGGGTCCAAGTATCGGGGCTGTTCGTACCCTCGGGGATGGGTTGCTTGAGTATTGATTATCGCTACTTCGCATCATCACGAGCACAGGTTCTTTCACGCGCCGCGTTGGTGCTGGAGTCTCCAACAAGAGCAAGCAATTGGTTTGTGAGTCGCATCCAAAGCCTAAATGGACGCTCTCCCTGCACTCTGATGCAAAACGCCTACGAGCTCGCTTTGGTCATGAACGTTCTAACCCGTCTCGAACACGGAATCTTCTGAGAATTTTTTCGCTTACGATGCACAAGCAGCTCCGGGACATCCCGAAAGGAAGAATCCAATGCCTGACGATAGGATCAAGGTCCACCGATCCACACCGAGCAATGACCATCCCGAGCACATGATTACTCGCGAATAATGCAGTAATTCCAAACAGCACTAGGTTCATTTCAGGTACGTCGACGACAAATGGGATTAACACCCTACATCACCCAAGATAGAGCTCCAGGCGACCTCAAAGACGCAGCTCTCGAACTCATCCAGCTCGATGCTTCACTGCATGCGAATATTCAGGCATCGCTGCGCAGCCCGATGATCCATCTGCAACGCTTGGTAAACTCATATTACAGCAACAAGATCGAGGGGAACTCCGCGTCGCCCACCGACATTCTGCTGGCTCAGATGAATCCATCAGGTGATGGGGCAACGCCGGATTTACTGGAGATCAAACATCACATTGCAGCTCAAATTCGTCTGTCCATCGATCCGATCGATCCAGCCACAATAAGTACGAGCGATTCGATCGCACGCCTGCATCGTGAGCTATACAGCGGGCTTCCCAAAAAGCACTTGCGTATCAAGATCGGGACTGGCGGCAACGCTGTCTCACTTGCACCAGGCGAATTCCGAGCTCAAGGCGTAAGGGTGGGCCATCACATTCCGCCGCCCGCCGAAGAGATCCGATCTCACCTTAAGTGGTTCGAAAAGGCTTACCAAATCAACCGACTACACGGGCTGGCGCCCCTATTGGCAGCTGCAGGTGCTCACCATCGTCTCCTCTGGCTGCACCCCTTCCTTGATGGAAACGGTAGGACAAGCCGCCTATTCACCGATGAATATCTTAGGGCGGGCGGCTTGAAGGGTTATGGATTGTGGTCAGCGAATCGCGGATTCGGTCGAGGTACAGACTCCTACTACACAGCCCTGCACGCTGCCGACCATATCCGTAAAGGCGATCTGGACGGCCGTGGCGCGCTCTCCGACAAAGGATTGCTCAAATTTACCGAGTACTTCATAACGACGGCGCTCGAACAGGTGCGATTTGTCAGCGCGCTTTTGGACCCTCGCACGCTTAACCGCCGTATCGATCATTACTTTCAGACGCGTCCTCACACAACGGGACCAACGGCAAGCGGAAAAGAACTGCCGAGACTACGTATTGAAGCCCTTCACCTCTACCGCGGCTTGCTTGAACTCGGCCCGATGCAACCTTCAAAAATCCAAGCTTGGCTAGGTCTGCGCGAATCCACAACGCGTGATCTACTCGACCAAATGGCAAGCGAGGGATAATCGCCTTAGGTGAAGAGATGCAGGTGTCGATGAGGCTTCCTGGGCACGCCATTATGACGCTATTTCCTGACTTGCTCTGACCTCAAGCAAGCCGCAAAGGCGGCCTGCGCATCGATTAATTACTATCCATTCCCCAGGTCATATTCTTGCGACATCAGCAGGTGAGCTGTTCGACTCTCTATCGGTTTGATAGCCTGAAGGGCTCTGCAGTTTAGGGCAAGCACGTAATTACGCGCTTCATTAGCCTTGGCCCTATCATGAGCAGAAGCCGACGCAAAACACCTGTCTGCGGTATCACTACCGCAGTTAGCGAGCATTTCGACAAACAAGTCTGGCACAGACGCTACCGCAAGGCCGTACGCCAGCGGCTCGTAAAAGACCCTGATGCAGAACCTCCTCACCTGCGTGAATTCTTCAATCCCTGGTGCATGAGAAAAGACGGAAAACGTTACTACGGGGTCAGGCGGCTGAATGAGAGGTTTCTGAGGAAGTAGTACCTGCGCTGATCGCGCACGCTGCTTGAATGCACCAGCGTGCACACCCATTCACTTACAATTTGACCGATCGATACATTCGGCTTGACCAGCAAGGCTGAGAAAGTGATCACGCTGTTAGTACCCGAACGCAGAGAGGCTTTTCCCTCGTAGCAGTAGCCCTCACTTCAGATCTAAAACCCCATCCCTATTGTGGCCAAAGCCGAGCACGCGGCTTAAACAAAAAAGCCACCCAATAGGGCGGCTTTCTACGTCAAGATTGTCAATCACCGGGCGAGCCAGGACTCGACTTCATCGCTACCGTGCTCAGCTTTCCAAGCCTTTAGAGTCTTGTGATTCCCACCCTTCGTTTCGACGATTTCGCCATTATGCGGGTTCTTGTAAACCTTGACGGTACGTGCTCGCCGAGCCACTTTCTCAACCACAACTGAAGCTCCTTTGCGAGTGGCAGCATGCGGATCAAGAATGTTGATCACATCCTTCAGGCTGCAGCCGTACTCGCCAAGCAAATCGCGCAGTTTGGCTTCAAACTCGATTTCCTTTTTCAGGCCATTGTCATTTTTCAGCGTTTCAAGCTCAGCCATTTGAGCGGCGAGTTGTTGCTCGAGCTTGCGGAATTCTGCGAGACGCGACATGTAAAGCTCCAAGTGCTTAGATAATGTCAGTGATGTTAGTTGATGCTAGGTACGGAGTCATTCAAGGTATAAGAAAAGATTTATCGTCCGACCAATGCGAGTCTGCCAGCAAAACTCAAAAGGACCTACAGTTCTTCACCTTCGGCGTCGAGGGACACGATCCACCAAGCCGTTCGTCACTGACTGTCCGGTCAGAACCTGCAGCTCGACAGTCCGACTTACCACAGCCGTCACTACACCGATTCGATGCTAGCAAGACCAGGCTAACCAATGTCCCTCTGTCTGAAGCCCATTCCTAAGCCCTTTCGTGTTCTACCCGCCTCAACGCAGGAATTTCGTGTCGTCACCGGAGGTCGTTTACAATCACCTTCCGATTCCATCAGGCGTTTCCATGAACCTTACAGACGCAGTTCTCATCTTGCTACTTGCTGCACGCATTCATGGCACTGACGAAGGCGTTCGCGCAGCGGCGAAGAGCGTGGTGAAGAAGCTCCCTCGTAGCAAGCGGGATGCAGTCTATAAAGTGATTCAGAGCAAAAGCCCGCTTCAAGTGGTGGGGTTAATCGCTCAGAATCTTGATTATTAAAATTTTCTGGTCGTGAGGCAGGCAGGGAATCAACAACTCATTCAAGGTGGTTATTGAGGATCGGGATGGTGATGGCGCGATTCGGATCCCCGACGAAGCCCTTCTAGAGTTGGGGCTTGATGTCGGCGACTCACTGCATCTGCTCGAAGATTTCATAGGCGAGACGCGGTGCATAGTTCTTTCGACAATCCCAAGATGCCCGATAGGATTGATGAGTTGGTGGAGGCCTGGGACAGCAAACCCTCAAAACTAGACTGAGCCTTCTCCCCAAATAACTATCGAGAGAGCGAAAACTGATGTCATTGTGGGCGGCAACTTTCGGCCCAGAGTGTGTCAAAACCTCGAATCAATCCCTTGCTATGATTCCCCAGGATTTCATCGCAAGGGCTGCCCATGAAGCGCTTCATTCAAGGTGAACATCGAAGTCAAAGTACCTTACTCCCCGAGAGCCTGGACGATTACGTCAGCGATACCAACCCGGTGCGCGTTGTTGATGTCTTCGTTGACGAGCTTGACCTGATCACCTTGAGTTTCGAAAGCGCCGAACCGGCTGAAACCGGTCGGCCCGGCTATCACCCTGCCGTCATGCTGAAAATCTACATTTACGGTTATCTCAACCGCATCCATTCGAGCCGGCGCCTTGAGCGCGAAACGCAGCGCAATGTCGAGCTGATGTGGCTGACGGGGCGTCTGATGCCGGATTTCAAGACCATCGCCAACTTCCGCAAAAACAACAGCAAGGCCATTCGAGGCGTGTGTCGTCAGTTCGTCGTGCTGTGCCAGCAACTGGGGCTTTTCAGCGATCATCTGGTTGCTATCGATGGCAGCAAGTTCAAGGCGCTCAACCACCGGGACCCCAACTTCACCAGCGCCAAACTGAAACGGCGGATGGAGGAAATCGAAGCGAGTATCGCGCGTTACATGGCAGCTCTTGATGCGGCTGATCGAGACGAATCCAAGCCTTCAGGCCCCACGGGTGGCGGCCTGCAAGAAAAAATCGCCTAGCTCAAGGAGCAGATGAAAGAGCTTCAGGCAATTGAAGTAACACTTGAGGCATCGCCAGACAAACAGGTCTCACTGACCGACCCGGACGCGCGCTCGATGTTGTCGGGCGGCAAGGGGATCGTGGGCTACAACGTACAGACAGCGGTTGATACCAAACACCATTTGATCGTGGCGCACGAGGTCACTAATGAAGGCCACGACCGATACCAACTCAGTTCGATGGCTGAACAGGCCCGAGAGGCGATGAAGCTTGAGTCGATATCGGTGGTGGCCGACAAGGGGTACTTCAAGAGTGAAGAAATCCTGGCGTGTCACCAAGCCGTATCACGGCGTATGTGCCCAAAGCGATGACCTCCGGAGCTAAGGCTGACGGGCGTTTCAACAATGACAAATTTGTCTATGACGGGTTGAAGGACGAGTACACATGCCCTGCCGGGGAGACGCTGATCTATCACTATTCCTACGTTGAAAAAGGCATGACGCTACGCCGTTATTGGACCCATAACTGCGAAGGCTGCGCACTGAAATCACAATGCACACCGGCACGGGAAAGGCAGTTAAGGCGCTGGGAACATGAAGAGGTACTGGAAAAAATGCAGGCCCGGCTCAATGAAGCGCCGCAGATGATGGGTATCCGTTAACGCACCGTTGAGCATCCCTTCGGGACGCTCAAACAGTGGATGGGACCGGCGCACTTCCTGACTCGGAGGCTTGCTGGGGTGGACGCCGAAATGAGCCTGAATGTGCTCGCCTATAACCTGAAACGGGTGCTGAAGATCCTGGGCACTCAAGGTCTGATGAAGGCGATGGTGGTCTGAGAGGATCGTGCTGTTACCCGCACCGTGGCCGTTGAGGCTGTTTTGATGGCCACAGCTTTCGCTGGGCAAGCCATGGCCTTGCAGACGGCGGATAGCGAGCAACAACAGCCGGCGCTTCGCGCCGACAATGTTCAGGGCTGTTTTTACACACTCTGGGCCAGAAGCGGCCACTCGCGTAATAGACTCCAGATCATGCCAGCCCAAAACCGGATGCTGAGCCATTCCAGAAGGCTGCTATCGTTGTACCCTCATAATGAAGGCAATAAGTCATGGGGCCAGTGACATGTTCCAAAGCGTCGCTCCGCATCCGCGGACCGGATCTTGATGTCGGTGAGATAACCACGCTTCTTGGGTGCCAACCAACCTTCGCGAGAACCAGAGGGGTAAGACAGCCCACGTGGCAGCCCTTTATAGCAGCTTGTAAACCACTGTTTTCGCTGAAAACACTGTGGATTACAGTGAAAAAAGGTTTACAAGCCAAGCGCCACGGGGGGGGTTGAAGACCCAACTGATCCTGCGCCCAGCCGCTGGGTAACCCTCAAGCAGGTGATTAGAGGATCGAAGCCTGTGATAATAGCCAACCGCCACCAAGAAATGTACTGACCATGGCACGAAAGCCTACCTATGTAACCCCTCCGCAGCCGAAGCTCACGCATACCTCTCCATCTCCGACTTATTGATGCAGGGGGCGAAGTAGAGATTTCATAGGCAACTGCCTGCGAACTCACCTTCCGCCCCGTAATTAAAGACAATAGTGATCGCGTCTTTTAACCAGATGCCGAAGCTACGGGAGAATAGTAGGTGCCGGCCTGATTTAAGCAAAATAATGTGAGCGACGCCTCTTCAGCTCAAGTGCATCGGCAGAAACATCAGCGAACAATTGAATTACATGTTGGGCATTTTGCCCGTACGCTCAAGCTGCAAGGATGAAGGTTCTGGAGAGTAACTATGAGTCAGGATAATGGCTATTCCAATTGGGAATCGAGGATCCAGCAGGGTCTTAATTTGTGCGATCAGATGCTGGCAAATGGGGAGGTAGGGGCAGCCCTCGCGCATCTCCGTGGCCTGGAGCTTGGTGATGAGGCGGATACTAGGGCTGTAGCCATTCAAATGCTTCATAGCGCTGGTTTGGCGGATCACGCCTATGACGAGTTCAAAAAGCTGATACTCCCGGCTGATCCCGAACCAGAAGTACTGCTACGGATGGCTCATGTTTGTGCGGACGCTGGAGCTGACGCTGACGCTATGGATTTGCTAGACAGAATTGTCCATGATGAACTCATGTTGAGCTCTCTCTATATTGCTTCCCGCATCGCCGAACGAATTGGCGATGCAAATCTGCGGGCACAATTCGAGTTGCGCATGATCACTGAACACGCTTCCGATAGTGGTGTTCGGAACTTGGCCTTGGAGCGGGCATTAGCCGACGAACGTTTCGCTGAAGCGGCAGGTCTGCTTCACCCCGATTTCATGAGCTCGCGCGAGTATCTCTATCAACTGCAGTTGCTGGCCGATTCCGATTCGCTTGATACTAAAGAAATGGTGATACTGGCTGAGCGTTCATCTGGCAAGCTAGTGCCACTAGCTATTCTTCGATACTTGATTGCAAGACATGAGGTGGTCGCTGCGATCAATGTCGCACACTTACTCGCCGGATCGGAAAAGGAGGAAGAAGTCAGGGAATTGTTGGCCGTTCTCGACGCATTTCTGCTGAGAAGAGGCTTAATTGACTTCTCGTTGGTTGAGGACAAGGTTGCGAGAATCATCAAGGAGATCGTTGGGTACTTAGCTGTCCGACCGCAGCATGGCTTCGTTCGACAGCGCCTGATAGAGTTGCTGTCGGTAGATCGTAGTGGCGACACGGGAATTCCGCTCCTCTTGAAAGTTGTCTTCGATCTTATCGAAGAAGGAGGACTTATCCTCGGACCAGACATATCTCCGGCGTCTAGTTCGATGAAAGCTCTATTAGAGAGCAGAATCCCGGAAATTTGCACGCAATGGCTTAAGGATCGTGAGCCATGCATCCCCGGCAAAACTACACTTCCACGCGAGCTGATCTCAATCGACCCAAACGTCTGTATGGCAACCATCTGCGAGATGATGAGCTCGGGGGCAGTTGCACTTGAGTCACGTCAGGACGTAGAGATCTTGAAGCACTGGCTACTTCTTGGATGCGGCATTGCGCCTCATACATCTTCGCCTGATTTCACTACTGTGTTGTTCCGGGTAGCAATGACACGACTAGGTAACGCTGGGTACCCGCAGCAGGCCAGAGACCTTTGCGAAGAGCAGCTTTCTCAATGCGGTGATTCACGATCTCGGGCCCAGGCCGCGTGGTTCAGCATGGCCGATGTCTACAGCCGCCTTCAGGACCGGCGCACCAGTTTGGTTGCTTTTGCGTGTGCTATTGCGGGTCCCAATCTGGGGCAGACACCGTCGACTAGCTTCAATGAGATCAATCTTTGGGTACGGCTGCTTAGGGAGTCTGGATTGCTCGACCATGCCTTGGAAGCTCTGGAGATATCCAACAAGGCCCTGCAGGCCCGCGGAAGCTATGACAAGCATCGACATGAGCAGCTTCATATCAGACTGACTATCGAACTTGAAATGGTTCTCCGCGACCTTCCAGCCCGAGCTGGCGAGATCCCGGATCTGCTCCTACGTACCGCCGAAGCTGGTCAAGAGGCGCTTGATCGCGGCCAGGACGGTGTTCAAGCCATGGTTCTGCTTGGCCAGCTCATGAAGATTTCCAAGACTTTCAACGTTGAGGTCCCGGCAAGCGCAGCTCAGACGATGAAGGTACTCGCTGGTCACACATTCTCATCAAAGCCGTTCGTCCAGACCTTAATGGATGGGGAGAACCCTATTCGCGACCTTTGGACGCAGTACGCATCAGTAGAACCCGCAAAGTTCGCCAACGATGCCGCATATGACTCAACGCAGTTGACCGTCGCCGCGAGAACGTTGCTGACTCTTGAACGCGATAGCATAGAGCCTGCCGAACTCTTGCTGCCGTTTGAGCTTCTAGCCGACAGAGGCGTCGCCGCTCCGGGATGGACGCGACACCCAAGCCCCCCTTCCGGGTTTAGGTCCCTTTCGCAGATTGTGGCGGTAGCTGAACATCTGAGTGAACGCGGCATAGCATTGGTGCTGGCCGCGTTCGACAACCTCGGTCAGCTATTATCCCTCAGATATGAGGGAGGCCAGCTCACTTTCGTGGAAGAGAAGGAGTTTAGCTACGACAGCTTCAAGAGCTGGTCGAAGTTGTACCCCTATGACTACTGCAAAGACGTTGGAACGCAAAGCTGGGAAAAGGAGCATGCAATGCATCAGTCCCTGGCCGAGTGCAAATGGCAGACACTTCCGGCGAGCGCGACCCTGGTCATAATGGAGTCAGAGCTACGCTCGATGCCGAGCAATCTGCTATGGACCAGCAATGGTTTTTTCGGAGCGTCTCAACCTGTTGGTGCCGCACCTTCCATGGCTTGGCTCGCAGAATCGTTCAGCCGTCGCCCTGCTGACGAGCCGCGACTGAACGCCTGGATATCCAATGCAGGTGATCCGACCCAGACCCTCAACGTTCTACTCGGTTATCTGGAGGGAGAGTTTCAGGAATACGGAGTGGCACTGGATACAAGCAACCATCCGCCCGCAACACTTGCGGGCTCAGACTTAGTAATTATAGCGGCACATGGACAGGTCTCCCCCGAAGGCAATTACTTCCATACCTTAAATGACGAGGGGTCGCTAAAGGTTCCTGCTGATGTGGTCGCGACAGCTGTTCGCGACTCACGTGTTGCGGTGTTGTTTGTATGCAGCGGTGGCCGCTCGGATAAGGTGCCGGATGCTAACACTACGAGTGGTTTGGCAAAGGAGCTTCTTTCTAATGGGTGCTCGACAGTCATCGCCTCGCCTTGGCCGATGGAAGCAATGGTCGCAGCCAGCTGGGCGCCAAAGTTCCTCAAGCACTGGAAGTCAGGCAAGACCGCGATTCAGGCCTGCCACGATGCCAACAGGGAGATTAGTGGTGATCCCTCTCGAGCCTTGGCGATGAATCTCTACGGAGATCCCTGCCAGATCTGGTCGTAGCCCAGTGGCGATAACGCTTTGGGACTTGGAAGCCGAACGATCATAAGCTACAACGATTTCACCCCAACCCTAACCAAGGACGATGGTGTCCACCAGTAAACACCTGGACACCATCGTCTTCAATGTCTGAGTTCGGAGGGTGAGTCGGACGATTATTTTCGTCGGAAAAATACTTGACCACAAAGATCATTGACTAATTGAACCGCTCAAAGATCGCCCTGGCGCTAGCGATGCTCACTGGAAGAATCCGGCGAAGCGAAGCGGTAGATCACCTTTGAAAAGCCTTCACGGGTACTTGCCATAAGCCACTTACCCTCACTTGGAAATCCATTTCAGAAGCGCACAGCCTATACATACATGGCTAGGGCTTCTATCTGACTGTCCGCAAAGGGTCGGAAGCCGCCGCTGGGCGAGTTCCGCGTAGCGGGTTTACCAGGTATGTACCGCTTGGTGAACGAGATCAGGCTCTGACTGCTTGCTTTACCCATTGTTGTAAACAGCGGAATTGGAATGAAGCAGTCAAGGAGGTGCCTTTCGGATCTCTCTCCACACAGGCGCGGCGGTCAAACCGGCTCGTTTTGCTGTTTCTTCATATAGCAAAAGTTGGTGTACCCGCCGGGGGGAAGCCAGCTGGAGGATCTACGTATTTTTCCCAACAATCCCATACTCCAGCCTAGGAATTGAGTATCCAGTTGCTTCATTGCCGGAAAAGGTCTATCCATAGGTGTCGCCCATGCGCTCACCTGCATCGGTCATCCCGCTTGCCTGCTGCGTGATTGTCAAAAGCACCCTTCCACAAATCTGCGAGCCTCAGCCATCCCAGTGGCTTCGTAACCAGCCCCCTCAACGAACCAGTGTTGCCTCCGGATCACATATGAAAAGCGCAGACCATTGGCTGAACTACCTCGTCTCCGAAGACGTTGTCCTGGCACGCTCAAAGCTGAAAGGGGATTGGGGGGTTCAGTTAGAACAAAGCGAGGGTGCCTACTTTCACTTCATCAGTGACGGCACTGCGTACGTCCAGATCGAGGGCGAACCAGAAGTCACTTTGGAAGCTGGCGACCTCGTCGTCTTCCCCCAAGGGTCACCTCACTACCTTCGCAGCGCTCCTGGTAGTAAAACGCTCCCTTTGACCGAATTTATCGGAAACACCGAAGCGAGAAATAGCAAGGACCCACACGCTACGGGGCTGCTGTGCGGTGCCTTCGGAATAGCTCGGTATCTGACAACGCCGGCGGTTAAATCTCTGCCAGCGCTTATGCACCTGCAAGCACAATCCGCCGGAGCAAGCGCCCCCTTTACGGTGACGCTCAGGCAGCTATGTGAAGAGGTTGAAAACGTCAGGATTGGCACTGAAGTTGTGGCAAGACATCTGCTCTCCACGCTGTTCGTGTACGTCATGCGGCAATGGTTTGATGCCCATCCTACGTTGGAAACAAGCTGGTTTTCTTCGTTGCAGAACCAGCAAATCGCAAGAGCATTGGCGTGTATCCATCAGAACCCCGCGGCAAGCTGGTCAATTGATACCTTGGCGCATGAGGCTGGAATGTCACGTTCCCTATTCGCCAAGCAGTTTCATGACACAGTCGGAGAAACGCCGCATTTGTATCTGACACGATGGCGTATCGGCATCGCAGTTCAACTGCTCAACCAGACAGACATCACCGTCAGCGAGCTTGCTCAACAGACGGGCTACCGTTCTGAATACTCGTTCATCCGCGCCTTTAAACAGATTCGCGGTATTACTCCCACTCAGCACCGGCTGACTCGGCTCGCCGCGAAGGCCATCCCGGTCGCACCGTGTGCGCATACAGCCCAGCTGCAAGTTCTTTCCCGGTGAACAGAAGCCTCCTCATTCCTTTATCCATCCGACGTAATACCCTGATTCAACCTAAAGACCTGGGTACGCCATCGACACCTCATTGCTTCGGGAGGAAGAGAAATTGACCTCCCGTGTGGGTAACCCGGGCAACAGATCTTTCTGAAAAAACGCCTTCTTTCACTCCAACTAGGCGATCAGCCAGCAGCTCGAATGGAACCTCCTTTACAACGTCTTTCTTCCACTCTCCCCTGCCGAGGCTGTGAAGAACTTCCTCCCCTACGGACACCATCTGTCGCCAACTGTCGTGATCAGAAACCGGGACGTTTGCCCAGTCGTCTATCCAGATAGCTTCTCGGTCGACCAGAGCCCGCGACTCAGCCACCGCGGAGCGAGCATTTCCTCCTATCACCATCACAGTGTCAAAGGCTGGGGCATTCTCTTCCGGGTCATTAAACATTTGTGCGCCGGCGACTACATCATCGAGCCGTGTGCCTGACTTTGTATCGATTCGGCGTCTGATGACTGTGGTGAAGATGTTCTTTTGCTCTGCTAACTGGACGAGATGATGCGCGACTGCCCCCTCAATGTCGCACACCAATAGACGCTTGCAGGCGAGAGGCAATTGGATGAATCCCAGCCAGGCACTGAATGCAGCGCACGGCAAGCTCGCCGCATCTGACCAGCTCACTGTTGAAGGGACTCGCATGAGGACGTTTGAGGGGACCGCCGTATACTCGGCGAATGCACTAGCTCTTTTCCAGTTCTGATGGTAGGCCACACGCCTCCCTAACCACTCCTGAGATACACCCTCAGCAACAGCTACAACTACGCCAGCGCCGTCGACACCAGGTACATGCCCCAAACGCCACTCGGCAAAAGTGCCTTCCAATGATCTCCAATCGAGAGCGTTCAAACCGACTGTCACGTTGCGTACGAGCACATCGCCGGACGCCAGCGAAGGGAGGGGCAGCTCGATCAAAAACAGGTCATCAGGATCGGCGCTGCCTTCCCAAACCCAAGCGCGATGTGTCATTGGCTCCATAGCTCACCTACCCAAAAAACCGATCACAACATTAGGTCTCTACCCTCCCCCGCATGGGTCATTAGCAACCCACAGACCAAGAGGATGGACTGATGCTCAGGGATTTAAATACAGATTAAGCATGATAGTTATCATGCATGATTCGCCAAACCGCGTACAATAGTTCGAGGCCATTCCGCGACTCGGGACACTGGCAACACATTTCCCCAGAGCGGCAAATCATTGCCCACTAGCCGGTTGGTTTTGGCTGAAAAACCGATGCGCGGACCAGGATTTGTTGAGGAAGAAAACTGGCCCACGACTTGCTTTATATGCTACTCAACATACTAGCCCTGGAGGTCAGAAATGAATGGAGTCACCGGAACCAGCAGCGTCCATCATGTTGTTCGCCACAAGGTGGAAAAAACTGAGCCTAAAACGGATGCCGATGCATTTGCAGCCGCAGCGGCTCAAGGCGCTGGGGGGATTGAACGGAATCAGGCGAACAACTCGGCAAGCGCCGAAAGCGACGAGCGAGTCAACGAAGCGTTCGCCAAAATGAAAGTCGCTATGCAGAACACTGCACCGACCACTCAAGACACAACCGACGTGACTGAAGCTGCTGGCCAAGGCAAGAAGTCGGCATCTCAACAGTTCATGGATTTCATGCACCTTACCCCGCGTGAAAAAATCAGGGCCGGCATGCTCGCAGAACTGGGAATCACCCAGGAAGAATACAACGCCATGTCTCCTGACGATAAAGCCAAGATCGACAAGAAAATTGAGGAGATGGAGAAGAAAGAGGCACAACAAAAAATTGTCGAGGCATCAACCTCTGAACCTACTTCCCATACCTCGAATTCGTCATTGAGCAGCACTAGCAGCGAGCAGTCAGCGTCGAACAGCGACCAAGACCAACAAGGCAAAGATAAGAGCCTTGCGGACCTCCTCGCGTCTTGACCACTTAGCTAAAGGACAGGCCGGCGTTGCGGCGCCAATGCATGCCGGCGATGTCTTGCCTCCCGCCCCGATCAGGAACGCTGCTGAAGCTCGGGGTGCTCACCCCAATACTGCCTGGCTACAGTGGCACCTTGGGCCATAAACGAGTCAAAAGCCTCTGGGCTGTATTTTCCGCTTTCATCTGACGTATAGAATGAATACAGATCCTGGAAAACACTGTCACCTTTCGCATTGGTGGCAACGACGCCTTTAACGAATTCATCAATAGAGAGGCCCGAACTCTTCGAGGTATTGATCTCGTCGAAGAGCTTGGCGGCAGCGTCCGACGATACGCCTACCCGCTTGAGTTGCTCGGTAAACTCTTCAAGGCTGAGGGCATTGTCGTGATCCGCGTCTCCTTGAACGAAAATCTCTGGAGCAGTTGCGACGCTCATCGGCATGCTGCTCAGCTTTCCTGAATAAGTCGACACCTCTGAAACTGAGCCATCACTTAACGTAACGACGGTTGAAGGCTGAGGCTCAGAAGGTACGCTTTTGGCCGGTGTCGACGCAGCCTGCTCGTCCGCTTTGGCAGCCGCATTGGCCGTGTACGAGGATGTGGATGTGGATGTGGATGTGGATGTGGATGTGGATGTGGATGTGGATGTGGATGAGTTGATCCCTGAAATCGTCATATTCGAACTCCCTGAGATTAGATTGCAGTCATCAGGTAATCGTCAGCGTGATGGAAATCTTGAGATAAAAATAGCCTGCGGATCGAGCACTGTACGCCGCAACCGATGAGGTTTCACACCACATTAGTGATGCGTTCACCACCTCCAGGTATTTACGCAAAGAGGTGGTGTGCGTGCACCTTTGCCACAGCGCCGGGGCAAAGTTGAGAGGAGCGCTGAGGTGATCAGAACTCTTGCGCAGTGGGACGCAGCACGATTTCGTTGATGTCAACTTCAGCCGGCTGCTCAATGGCGTAGGCAATCGCACGAGCAACAGATTCCGCCGGAATTTCAAAGTTTTTCCAGAACTCCTGCACGCTCGCGGCCGTTTCTGGGTCGGTGCTGTTGTGCTTGAGTTCCGAACGGGTAGTGCCCGGCAGAATGACGGTGGTACGAATGTTTGGACCCACCTCGGCGCGCAGGCCTTCCGAGATCGCGCTCACTGCAAATTTGGTCGCGCTGTACACCGTACCGATAGGTGCAAAGACTTTGCGGGCAGCGACAGAAGAAATGTTGATGAAATGGCCCGAATCACGTTTCTGGAAATGCGGTAGTGCAGCGGCAATGCCATAGAGGACGCCTTTGATATTGACGTCGATCATCTGGTCCCACTCGTCAACCAGCAGCTTGCTCATAGGTGACAAGGGCATGATGCCGGCGTTGTTAACCCAGACATCGATGTGCCCGAACTGGGTGATCGCCTTTTCAGCCAGAAGGTCGAGATCATCGCGATGGGTGACGTCGGTGGCTACGGCGATTGCCTGGATATTCTGGCTTTTCAAATCTGCAATGATCGCCTCCAGCTTGTCGATACGACGTGCGGCCAAAACGAGTTTGGCGCCCATGCTGCCAAGGTGGCGAGCTGTGGCCTCGCCAAGTCCGCTGCTTGCACCTGTGATGACTACGACTTTGTCTTTGATGCCGATATTGGACATGGAAAATTCTCACTAAAAAAGATCGGGTGTACGAGACAAGCCTGATGCGAGGTGGCAAAGACGGCCGGGGACCAAACGTCGAGCCAGAAAAAAGGCGCCCGCTGCAACGGGCGCCCTCGTCTTTCAATACCGACTCACAGCAGGCGCGGCTTACAGCTTGGCCAGGAACTGGTCGACGCTCAGATCGGCGTGACCGATCAGGGGGAAGGAGTAGGTCAGCGCAGCAGCATGTTCACCGCGGTTAAATTCGGCGGTGGCATCGTGAACAAACGTGACGTGGTAGCCCTCTTCGAACGCATGGCGACCGGTGCTCTCAACGCATTTGTGCGAAGTCAGGCCGCACAGAACGACTTTCTGGATGCCACGGGCTTGCAGTTTTTCCTGCATGTCGGTGCCGCGGAAAGAGTTCCACAGACGGTGTTGGCTGATGATGATGTCGCCTTCCTGAGGGCGGAGCGGCTCATAGAAATCTGCGCCCCAGGTGCCTTTCCAGAAGTACTGCTGATCACGGGTGTTTTTGTGCAGGTACGAGTGCAGGAAAGGGACGTCGTCGAAGCTGTGCTCATCCACACCATGCGGTGCATAAATGATTTGCAGGCCAGCCTTACGTGCGCCTTCAACCAGACGCATCAGGTTAGGAAGGAAGCTCACGCGCTCCATTTCGTCCTTGATGCCGTCGTGGAGCTTGCCGCCTGGCGAGAGGAAATCGTTCAGGGGGTCAATGATAACCAGGGCAGAAATGTCGCGTGGATATTCAGTACTCATCTCAATTCACCTTTTGCATTAAGAGCATCATTTAATGAGCCGACACAGGCTCGGTTTTCCGGAGACATCGACGCTCCGGAACAGTCGCTTATGCTGCATATACAACATATAAAGCTTAAAAAGGCCACACGGAGTGCTGCATATACAACTAAACGAGTAAAAAAGGTTACTGCCCGTAGAACATTTCGTTGCCGACATTCATGACAGCTGCGGCACCGCCCTCGCCCAACAAAGTTCGAGCCTGTTCCTGCGCAGCTTGCCAGGCGGGATAAACATCGTGCAGTAGCTTCGTCCCCACCTTCGTCAGCACCACCGGCCGGCGGCGCCCGCCTTCATCACTGGCCGATTCCTCGATCCAGCCACCGTCGAGCAGCAGCTTGATGTTGCGCGTGAGCGTCGAGCGATCCTGATGGGTGAAGCGCCCGATTTCCGCTCGGCTGGCCGACTTCAGGTTGAAGATCGCGACCAGCAGGGCGAACTGTGCAGAGCCAATATCGTAGGGGCGGAGCACGTCGTCATAGACGCTGGACAGCACCCTGGCGATCAGTCGCGTTCGCGAGATCATGCAGTCATTGACCATCTCATTGAGAACTGTGTCTGACATCACGAACACCTGGGCAAATACGCCGACAACAACCTATGGACTGAAATGCTGGTTCTTTCAGTTTCAGAACCGAGCTGACGATCTATAGTTGCATATGCAACACGCATTGTCAAAAGGTTTTTCATGCGGCCCTCTCCTTCCATCCAACCGTCGCCGGCGCTAGTCGGTTACGACACACGGACAGTTCGCCAACGAGGCTGGAGGGCTATCGGTCAAGCGCGTCACGGACGGCAGAAGATGTGGTTAGTAGCTTCGAGGAAAGCTTGGTCCCCAGCTTTTCTTGTACCTCAACCTGTGCTTGGGCCCATCCGTCGTATGCTGTTCTGTATTTGAGTGCACCTGTCGGTGTCAGCTGGAGCCCGAAGGAACGCTTGTCGATGACGACTCCTTCCGGCATATCCACCGTTTCAACGAAGCCTGCCGAGATCAGGGGTTTCAGGCCACGACTCAACGTGCTCCTGTCCATACCCATCAAGTCCGCAAATTCGAGATTCGCAATAGGCCCCACCTGGTGCAAACGCTGAAGAAATGAAAACTGCGGTGCGGTGACGCCATATGGGGACAGATGGGCCTCGTAGATGGCAGTCATCTGACGGGCAAGCTGCCTCACATTCGAACAAAGACACACACTGTTAATTGATTGGCTGCTCATCGTCCTCAACTACTCGAATCTGGTGGGCGCATCTTGTTGTTGAGAGGCGCCGAGGTCAACGCTTGCAATCGGCATCCACTCACTCACCCGCAACAAAGGCAGACTCTGCTGAAGTCTTCAACCGAGCTTCGATCATCAGCCAACGGGTAAGAACAAGTGCTGCGATTGCAACTGCCGATGCCACCCATGCCGCTGCTCCGAAGCCAGACTGGAAGGCGGTTCTCAACGCTGCTAAAACAGGCTCTCCAGAAGCCACGGGCAGCGTGGCAAGCAAAGCCGTCGTGTCCCCTGCGGAGAAACGTTTAGCGATCAATGCGGCGCTTGCTGATGACATTCCAAGACTCTCAGCCATTGGAAGGAATCTGATCAGCATGAAGGAAACCAATACCGCTCCCAGCGCAGCGACAGAAAACAGCAGGGACGTGAAGCGAACCGTGGAAGCAATTCCCGACCCTACCCCGGACTGATTAGGAGGAACAGCGCCCTGCACAGCCTTGGCGGTCTCTCCATTCAGGATTCCAGCGCCTGTACCAGCGACAATCATGGCGAACGCAAACGCGTAGTAGGGAGCCTGCGTGTCCGCGAGTAGCGCCATGGCGATATTTCCCATGGCAGTGATGCAAAGCCCCGCTGAAAGGATAGTCCGCGGCGTCACGGCCAGCTTCGCACCTAGCCGTGGAACCAAGAACATCGGTAACGCGAATGGCAGCATTGAAATTCCAGCGATCACGGGAGCAAAGCTGAAGGCGTTTTGCAGGTAAAGCGGCAGGTAGAAGATCATTACCTGAGCGCCCGCGGCATAACCGACCATTGCAAACGCTGCCCCGGCAAAATTGGGAGCGCGGACGATATCGAAGTTGACCATTGGGCTGGACTGGTGCTTCTCAACGATTCCGAACACCAGCAGAAGCACCAAGCCTGCAAACACCCTCCAGAGGATTCCCAGAGTGAACCAACCGACCGTATTTCCATCGATGACGGCCCAGATGAGTAAAAACAGCCCTGAACTCAATGTGAGTATCCCTAAGTAGTCCAGCCTCTTGGCATCGGGGTCTCGCGACTCAGGAATGATTTTCAGCGTTGCAACGACAAGAACGGTGCAGATGGGGACATTGATCAAGAACGCCCAGATCCAGCCAAAGGCGCTGGATATCACACCTCCCACGATTGGACCGCAGGTAATAGCCGCTCCCATGCACGCGCCCCAAAACGCATAAGCCTTGGCACGCTCCGTTCCTTGGAAGGTGTGATTGATGATAGCCATTGATGCCGTTAGCAAGAGGCTGGCACCCACACCCTGGACCGCTCGCGATAGATTCAACATCAACGGCGATACAGCTAAGCCACATGCCAGCGACGCCAATCCAAAAATGATCATGCCGATTACAGCCGATAGGCGACGGCCGACTTTGTCGCTGAACGAACCAGCAGCGATTAGCAGCGCGGCGAAAGGCAATACATAACCCGTAATGACCCACTGTAGATCAGAGAAATCGGCGTTCAGTGAAGCCGCTATCGTCGGCAGAGCCACCGCCACCACGTTGTTATCGAGCATTACCAGGCAGGAAACCATGGCGATGACGATCAGGATCATTCGGCTATTGGGTAGGTCGGAGACGGTGCTGCTCACGGTTGATTCCTTTGGGCAAATACGTTGTTAGCGGGTCAACCTGCTCGCCCTGAGGAGAACGATACGGCGTCGAAAATGATGCTAGACGGCCGGTGAAAGCAGGCAAAGATCCAGGCGAGGAAAACCACAACAGAAAAGTAGATGCATATACATCGATGCATATGCACTTATATTTCCCTTTCCAAGAGTTGTCCAGCCTCACGCTCATCGATCAGATTGCGAATTCCGGAAAGGGGCAGATGTTCAAACTCTGTGTGGCCGGCTGTGCGGCGGGCCTCAGCCCGCCGCACATAACCTGTCATCGCGTGCTTGCGGCTTGCTCAATGGCATGCACAACACCGTTCACGTCAGTGAGGAATGGAGTGTGCCCCGTATCGAGGGTGACTTCATCCTTGACAGGCGTTGAGGCGACCATACCGGCCTGAAGCCATGGGCTGACGACTTGGTCCTTGGAGGTATGGACGTAGAACTTCGGAACCGTACCGTACGCGCCTGAGGTCAATTTCACAGGGGTGGCCAACGGCCCGAGAGGCTCATCCAGGATCAGGCCGGGAATGGCCTGACGCAGCTGCGCGCTGCCATCGTTAGCGAACAGATCAGCGCGAGCGGCTTGCGCGACCGAAGCGATCCCGTGTTCCTTATCGATGTTGAGCTGAGGTCCGATTTTCGCATCCTTGTCCCCCGTTGCCAGAGACAGCAGCGAATCACCGTCCTTGGGCAGATAGGCAGCCAGGTAAACCAGCGATTGGATCTTCTTGGGCTTGGCCTCGGCAACGTCAGAGATGACGATTCCGCCGAAACTGTGGCCAACCAGGACAACCGGTGCCTTGGCACTGCTTATGGATTTCAGGACGGTGTCGCGGTACAGATCAAGACTTACCTTGTCCGGACCGGCTGGGTTCCCGACACGCCCAGGAAGCGTTGGTACGATGACTTGATAGCCGTCGGCTTTGAGGCCGGCCTCGACGCCTTGCCAGATGCCTGCGTTTTCAAAAGCGCCATGCACCAGTGCAATCGTGGGCTTGGTGTCGGCATGAGCAGTACCGAGTGTGGCAAGGCTGCTCAGTGCCAGAAGTGCTGCAAATTTCTTCATAAAAACCTCAGTGTAATTGCCCGCCTTTGGCCGACAGCAACTCGTCCGGCGCGAGAGGCGACGGATTGAAGTGTCTGGGAAAGGCAGAACGAGTAAGACAAGGCCTTCGTCTGCGAGTGAAGACGAAGGCCGTTTGTGGCCCGGCTCAGGCGATCGCGTTAACCTCTCAAACGCGCGGTAGGCACAGTGATTTCGACCTTGCCGGTCGTCACGTCATAGACCAGCCCCGTGACCGTCGCGTCGCCGGGCATATTCGGATTGGCTTTGAGTGCCGCCACGTCGATCTCGACCGATCTGTAGGGATCATCGATTGCCAGGGCTTCCAGCTTGTCCTCTTCCACGCCCATGTACTGCGCAAGCAGATGGGGCGCATGACGGAAGCAACCCGTAATACCGCACTGGGTGTGGTGCAGCACAACCAGATTCCAGCCTTCCCCGATGGCATTGCCACCGACTTTCGAGACGGTGCCGAGAATCGCCATGGTCTGGAACAGCTCAGGTGTCACGCGTCCACCCACGTTGCGGATGATCGCCGCCTCGCCCGCGTTGAGTTTGAGAACATCCATCGGATCTACGCGGGGATCCACGCAGCCAATGATCATCGTCTTCTGCGAAGGGATGATTTTGAGATCTGCGGAAAAGCCACTCTCCGCATACTCAGCATTGCGTTCGGTCAGGGTCTTGATGAAGTCCATGATTGCCTCCGTCGTTCGACTGGTGAGGGATTAGCGCGGCTGAGGCAGCTTGGTCAGCATCATTGCCTGGACCTGCTGCGGGTTCGCGGTGAACTTCTCGTGAATACCGCGCGATTGGGCGCCTGCAACGATTTCATCGTTGGTACCCGCTTCGATGGCATTCAGGGCGTCCGTCACCACTTCCAGCGGGCTCAGGCGAGGCTCAGGCAATTTGGCGCCCATCGCGGTTTCGGTTTGAACGGCGAGTACGCCAACAACTTGGGTACCCTGCCCGGCCAGTTCGGCGCGGATACTACGGTTCAGCGACAAGCCAGCGGCCTTTGAAGCGGCGTAAGTGCCGGCCATTGGCAGGCTGATCAACGAGAGCATCGAAAGCATGTTCAGAACGGCGCCGCCAGACTTCGCCAATACCGGAGTGAAGGCGCGGGTCATGGCCAGCGGGCCGAAGTAATTCACTTCCATCTCCAGACGAGCGTCATCCATGCTGGATGCCGAGATTGCGCCATCGAATGCGGCGTAGCCGGCGTTGTTGATCAGCAGCGTGACATCGTTTGCCACGCTGGCAGCGGCGGCCACCTGGTCCGCATCAGTCACATCCAATGGCAGCGGAACAAGGCGGTTGTCGCCGGCCTTCAGTAGCTCACCCAAAGAAGCCGTGTCACGTGCGGCGACATAGATTTTTGCGACGCCGCGCTTGAGCAGTTCCTCGACGAACGTGCGACCAATACCACGGTTGGCACCAGTGACCAGAGCAACAGAGTTTTCGATTTTCATGACGGTTTCCTAATATGCGATGAGTATTAATCAGTCAGGGAAACCGACTCGTCCTACACGAGCCGGTCAAACCAATTTCACTTGCCGTTGAGCTTGTCGGCGTGCAGGCGGGCGAATTCGCCAACGGTCATCGAACGACGCCCAGTGATTTTTTCGATGTTGTTGTCAGCGCCAGCCATACGGCCGTTGTGGTAGTCGCGCATCGCGCCGTCCAAGTGCTGAACGATGTACGGCGGCACGCCCATCTGGGCGATCGACTCGACGTATTCCTCGACCGGCAGATCCTGGAAGACGATCTTGCGGCCGAGCGCTTCGGACAGCTCAGCAGCCATCTGTTCGTGGTCCATTTCAACCGGACCGGACAGGTTGATGGTGGTACCGATGTGGCCTTCAGGGTTCTTCAGCAGCGCTGCAATGGCGCGTCCTTGATCGTCTGCTGCGATCGGCGAATGACGACCTTTGCCCACCGGCATACGCAAAACGCCTTGTTGCAGGAACGGGAGTTGCCATGGGTACAGCAGCCATTCCAGGAAGTAGGTCGGGCGCAGGTGAATGACCGGCACACCGGACCAGTTGAGGATCTCTTCGGCAATGTAGGTGTCGCGGCAAGAGTCACTGGTGGACTCGCGGTTAGCAGAGCGCTGGGACAAATTGAGCACCGTTTTGACCCCGGTCTCCCGCGCTGCCTGAGCGAAGTTCACCGTAGCGTTGATCAGGCCTGGTTGTACTGGCCACACAAGGTAGGCGGCGTCCACACCCTGCATCGCATCACGAACGGTGTTGATCTGGAGCAGGTCACCGACGACCACCTCAGCGCCTAATGCTTTCAGCGCATCAGAGCGCTCATCAAGCTTGTGCACCATGGCCCGGACATCGAGGCCCAGAGCGATGGATTCACGAACGGCGGCACGACCTGTGTCGCCAGTAGCACCTGTGATCAGAACTTTCTTGGACATGAGATTTAGATCCTAAAAATAAGGGTTTGGCCGTATTGGCGTCACGCGTCAGTTCGGGTTAAGTGCCGTAGCGCCTCGTCTCCGATGGAGCAAATATCGTCGTTTAACGAGGCGGCCGGTAGCCGTCGATTTGGTCTAACATCTATCTCAACTCAGCATTAATAAACCTCCTTTCATGGCATCATCCAAAACAGGAGGTGCACATCGCCCGTAGCCCGAAATTGCCTGATGGATAACGGGTGTAAGCGAATGCACCGACCTGAAGGATCTAACGAAATGGGTGGAGCACTTAAAAATGGCGCTGAAAGATATCGTTGCGTTGCGCATGTACACACGAGTGGCGCGGCTGGGCAGCTTTTCGGCTGCGGCCCGTGAAAGTGGACTTGCGCAGTCTCAGGTCTCTCGAATGATTGCCGAGCTGGAAGCCAATCTCGGCGCTCGCTTGCTGTCCCGCACCACGCGCGCCGTGGCCCCCACAGAAGCAGGCCTAGAATTTCTCATGCGCATCGAGCCCATCCTGGCGGCGGTAGACGATGCCGAAAACAGCGTTCGGGAAACCGGCGAGCTGCGCGGACTACTCCGCATCGGTATGCCCGCCACAATGGGTATGCGCGTTGTTATTCCGAGGCTCTCGGCGTTCACTGATCAGCACCCGTCTCTGCATCTGGAATTGCTGCTGGAAGACCAATGGCAGGACATGGTTAAGGAAGCCGTCGACGTCGGCATCCGGGTAGGGCAACTGCCGGATCTCTCCGGGACGGCCAAACAGATTGGCTTGATGCGACGGGCTTTGGTGGCGTCACCAAGCTACCTTGAGCGACACGGCACCCCTCAGTGCCCAAGTGACATCCAGAATCACCGAATAGTGGGCGGGCCGGCAGGGTCCCAAGTCACGTCCTGGCATCTGGAGCGCAACGGCGAACAGTCCTCCGTGCACCCCAACGCGCAGATTTCGATCAACAACACGGCAGGAGCACTGACCGCCGCCGTAGGTGGCCTGGGGATTGTTTCCACCACGTCCTGGGCGTGCGCAGCTGAGTTGAAAAGCGGAGCATTGGTGCAGGTGCTTCCTGAATGGAAAATGGCAGAACTGCCGGTTCATGCCTATTTTCCGATGGGACGAACGACCCGCTTGTCTGCCCGTGTATTCGTCGATTTTCTCGCAGCGGTGCTCGCCGAAGACCAGTAAGGTATAGAGGCGTCGCTGCATCGCTGTTCACACGGCTGATCAGCTCCGCAGCTACTGCGCCTCCATTTTGTGAAGCCCTCCAGCAGCCTCAATCGCGTTGAAAGCACGCACCGTTTGAAGAACCGTCGCGTCGGGCGTAGCGAGGCTGTATGCCATGTAAACGCCAATTTCAAGGTCGTTTAGCGGGACAACAGCTTCGAGGTCAGTGAAAGGGATGTCCGCTTTCTTGCAGAACCCGATCGCCTCTGACTCTGGCAACGCGATCATCTCAACCTCCCTCAGTTGGAAGAGGTGGAAGTTCTGATCGTTCGTCGCGGACAGAACCAACTTCGAAAAACCATGCTTAGCCAGATAATCCGATCGCGCATCGCCCCTGACAGCGCCAACTACGTACTGCTTTGCCTCCTCGATACTGGAGGCCCGAATCTCATGACCGGAGCGAAATTTGTAAAGGTGAATGGTGACCCGAGCCAGGCGCCCGACCCACTTGAACAGTTCCTCCCTTTCAGGGGTTCTGGCGATCGGGTAGATCAAGACATTAGGTTCTGCCAAGGCGAGGCTGTAAGCACGAGCCCAGGGATAGAGGCCAAAGTGAACATCCAACAGGCCTGCCTTGTTGAGAGTGTCACGCACAACTTCACTCGCTGGCCCCGACACTCGGCCATGATCGACGAAGGTATACGAGGAGTCTTCGGTAACAGCCTCGATCGTGGTGGCGAAAGCGATATGCGCCAGACTTAAACTGAACGCCAAAACGAACAGTCGAACCAGCATTTTCAATTACTCCAATCAAACGCTTACCCGATCCCGACCTTGGTCTTTGGCGCGGTACAACGCGTCATCAGCCTGTTTCAGGAGTTGGTCGAAGTGTTGCATTACGTCGTGATCGAACACGGCGACGCCAATGCTCAGCGTCACAAACTGTGAAACGCTTGAGGTTTGGTGGGGGAGCTTTCGCTCGGCCAGCACCTCTCGCATCTTCTCAGCGGTAATGAGCGCTTCATCGAGTTCTACACCAGGCAACAACACGGCGAATTCTTCGCCTCCATATCGCGCTGCAAGGTCACCTTTGCGGCGAAAAATCGTTTTGAGGACGTCTGAAACAAACCTCAGACACTCATCCCCTTTTGCATGCCCATATGTATCGTTGTAGAGCTTGAAAAAATCGACATCACACATCAAAACAGATAGCGGCGTTCCATTGATCTTCGCCAACTCGAACTCGTGCATCTTCATTTCTTCGAACTGTCGTCTGTTTGCCAGCCCCGTCAGCGCGTCACGCCTGGAGAGGTCCTCCAAACGGCGGTTCACCGCTTCCAGCTCCTGGGTACGTTCATGAACGAGGCTCGCCAACCTTTCACGGCTGTGCTGCATCGCTCGCTCGTCTGCACGTTGACGCACCAGATGCGCCTTCAGCTTTTCCTGAAGCCGATTCACCCCCTCCTTCAAAAGGCTCAGTTCATCTTCAAGCGTCGGCGGTCGATCCAGTACCAGCTCCTTACTCAACGTATCCGTTGAAAGCTGGCCAAGGTGCAGTGCGATACGCCGGACATGCTGTGTCACAGACCGGTTGAACATCGTCATGATTAAGCCCGCAAGCGCTAGCGACTGAACAAGCTGGGTCGCTACGATACTGAGTACCTCTTTCCAAAGGCGGTGCCACAAGAGCGCCTCATTACCTTCGATGATTAAATCCCCGACCACTTCCGATGCACCCTCATAGGGGTGAACCACTAGGTCACGTTTGAGCGAAGGTGCCAGTGACGAGTCGACAAACTCGGACTTGCGCTTTTCCAGGATCTCTACGGCCTTTCCTGGCCGGACGATCCTCAGCTGTACCCTGCCGAGAGGAGAAGCCCGCCCTACGCTCATGAGTTGCGAGGCGATGGCATCACGATCCATTTCCCAGACCGCTTTTGAAAGCGTTCCTTCAAATACCTCGTCGATTAGCTCAAGCTCGGCACGCATGCTGCTCAAGTTCGAATTCCACGCGAACCAAGTGCGCACGCATACAGCCGCAACGGTGAAGAACGCGCAGAATATAAGCGTCGCTAGAACGAGTCGAAGGCTCAGAGAACGCTTCACGGCCGTCGTCGACGAGGTGCCATTGAATCCCTCATCTGGGTTAGCGAGCATAGCCAGCAACCTCGCCTGGACCGCCTTGAACTCCATGCAATCGCAGAACATTGAATCCCGTCATCATCGAAATCCCTCTCACTGGAACTACAACTCAGCACCTGAAAATGTTCAGGCGCCGGTCTCTCTGAGCACCTCATTCACGTGACCTGCGAGACTCATTCGTGTAAAGCCTCAATGGGACGATCCCTACCGTGTATTTGAAAACCAGGCGTTATCAACTCCTCATAGCCGAGGGCTTGCTGATGCAGAGAAGCACGTGAAAACCGTCGAGCGCACACGCGATGGCTTCGTTGATCTGCGATAACGGGAATACAGTTGCTGGCTGACTTTTGAGTTGAGCATCGGCGTGAGATGCAGATAAAAGCTTCACCAGTTCGCCACAAGGGCCGACTCGATCTGCGCCCTCACCCCAGCACCGTGAATAGGTAGTTGATTGCGTGACCTGGTTCAGCAACTCAAGAAAATCGTGCCCACTTCCAAGTGCAACTACCTCATCGGACGAGACGACGAGCCGTTTCGCCCAAGTAAGGCGATTGCGGGGAAGCAACACCCGGTCCCCGATTTTGAAGTGACCAGCAGCACATCCCACAGCCTGTATCGTCCCTACCCCCCAGCTCCCCGGCACACAGGGAAGCGCTGGGAGTGGAGACCGCTGTCCGCTTAGGAACTGCAAGTCATAGTGGCTGATGTGCGAGAAGTCCATGCTGACCAGTAACTCGGAACCCCAGGGCATTGATGGCTCTGGCATCTCGACTACAGCGATGGCGCCTGCTGGTGCTAGGTAGGCGTAATTGAGAACGGCGCGCATTAGAAGTGCTCCTGGCGCGCAGTCAACGAATCAGAGACCTCAGTTGAACTTGAACGCGATAAGTCGCGTGACGACCTGGTTATCGAGGAGCGACAAACTGAAAATGCCGAGGGTTCGCAAAATACCCAAGGACGAAAACCAACCGACCTTTTCACGATCATGATTAACTTCCCAGGCGTTGGCATTTCGGGTGACGGACGATCAATCTGCATCAGACGTCGTTAGCTACGCCGGCGAAAGATACCCAGCATTAGCCTCCGACAAAGTCGACTTGACCCAGCGGCCAGCATCATCAATGAGGACTTCCTCACGGTTCTCGCGCAGCGCTTTGAGGGTCAGCTCTACAACCGTGTCTGGACTCGTCTTAGGCGCCTGAACACCGGCGGCCATATCCGTATCGATATAACCAGGGTGCACCCCCATGACGAAGGTTTTCTGATCGCGAAGCTCGTTACGCAGACCGTTAGTCAGGGACCATTGACCAGCCTTCGAGCTGCTGTACGGGCCGGACTCCTCGATATTCAGCCAACTTAGAACGGAGAGGATGTTGATCATCGCCCCTCCTCCTCGCTTGGCCAGGACCGGTGCGAACGCCCGTGCCATGCGGAGGGTGCCGATGGTGTTGATTTCAAAATGTTGGCGGAGGCTGCTGATACTGTCATCCGCGAGCAATGCGCCGTATTTCAGGTAGCCCGCGTTATTGATGAGCAGATCGATATCGGGACATTGGATGGCTGCCCTGGAGACGCTCACTGGGTCGGTGATATCCAATTCTACAGGCACTGCTCTGGAGATATCCAAAGCCCTCACGTCGCGAGCGCCGGCGTAGACTTTCGCTGCACCGCCTTCGAGTAGGGCATTCACAAAGGCCCTGCCTAAGCCCCTGTTTGCGCCCGTCACCAGTACCGTTTTCCCCCAAAGATCCATGGTGTTTCTGCCTTATTATCCTGATTCGACCGGAGTGAGTAGATCGTGAAAAGCACGCGTCGAGCCGCTTCGCCTACTTTGGGCTGTCTGAAACACAAAGCGTTTCCTGCCACCTGCACATGAAATTGGCCTCAGTGCGTAACAGGGAAATCAACAGCAATATCCATGACAAACGTCATGCTTAAACGATTATTCGAGCATGATAGCCATACTGCCATTCGTCAACTATTTTCCCTGACTTTTTGACAGACCGATCCTGGGCTTCCTTCTGCCAAAGCTTTATAAAAAGGCTAGGAATAGACTCAACGATATCAAGCAGCTTCGCCGCCGGCGCAGATCACCTGCTGACCTTGTCGATAAACGCTTGAAGCAGGTTCTGGCCAAACTGCCATTCGCCCAATCCACTCTGGCCATTTATGTGTCCTAGATTTCCGACTGAGCACAGATCGCTCCTCCACTGCTCAGCTTTGGTCATGGCATAACCATTTGTGTCGTAAGGATCGTCGGTGCTGCACACGATGAGGGATGGAAAACGTAAAGGGTTGACCGGGACCTTAGTGAAGCTTGGCGTTGTCTCGACAAAACCTTCTGTTGCAGGGTCAGGCACTGCAACCAAAAATGCTCCTGCTGCGGCAAGCGACGACTTCTGTTGCCAAAATGCAACCAGGAGACATCCCAAACTGTGGGCAACCAGAACGGGTGGACGGTCACAGGCACCTACTGCCAATTCCAAGGCTGCGATCCAGTCGTCCAGATCTGGAGCATCCCAGCTTTCAGGTTGCAGCCGCCTAGTGGACGGATATGTCTCTTGCCATCTCGACTGCCAGTGGGTCGGGCCGGAGCCGCCAAAACCAGGAATGATGATTAGATCTACCATGCTGCGCTGCCTATTCCGTAGAGAGTTCGCTGTGACTTATGAGCGGCTGCTGAACAGCGATGAAGCTCAACAACGCCCTGCCTGAAATTTCTTCCAAAACACTTTCGAGAAAACGATCCGGCATCATCCGCAGGCCCCTCCCCCTTTGTGCAATCCCTATCAGACCAAGCAGTACGATCGTCATACTTTCGCAGCGATTGCATGATGGGTATACTGTTTAAATTAACGACCTTATTTGCGAGCTTTGGAGGGGTGTATGCGATATCCGGCTGAGGAAACCGCAGAAAAGCATCAACGAATTCTTGAGCAGGCATCTGTCCTGTTCCGTGAGCGGGGCTTCTACGGCGTCAGCGTCAGTGAAGTCATGAAGGCGACCGGGCTCACACACGGTGCGTTCTACAATCATTTCGAATCCAAGGATGATTTAATCGCCAAAACCATTGGTGACGCATCCTCTAAAGCCTTGGCCTCGATGAAGGAAGCAGAACACACCCCGGAAGCGATGCAGGAGTACGTTCAGAACTACCTGACCGAATGGCATCGGGACGACCCGGGTATGGGATGCTTGATGACCGCCCTTGCTTCTGAAGTTGCCAGAGAGCCCTCTGTCCAACCTGCGTTTACCCGGCACCTCAAGGGTGTGCTTGCCAGTCTCATGGCGCCTTTTGCGAAATCAAAAAAACGCAACGTTCGACGCGACGCGATCCACAAAATCTCCACGATGGTGGGAGCGATCGTTCTCGCGCGCGCGGTTGACGACCCAGTATTGTCGGAGGAGATCCTGCGGGAAGTGCGCAACTCGCTGGATTAACGAAACCCGACGCCAGACAGGGATGTCACTCTCTACCAACCGGTCACGGACGGCATGGATCCCTGCATAGCTCGTCGTGAGACGCGGGGGTTACTGACCGCCACGCGCCTCTCGCAAAATTTCATCCGACAGCCTTTCGTTGTTCACCGCCCGGGCCAACGTCAACGCCCCCACCATGTTCACGACCATCCGAATTGACTCTGCTCTAGGCTCCGGCGAATCCAGCTCCGCATACAGTGGTGCCAGATGATCCAAGACAGCCTCCAGATGTTCGGTGAACGCAACCTTTCCTACCGGCTGACGCCCGATCTCTGATCCCAGGGCAGCCATGAAACAGCCCGCACCCACATCATCCCGATGCTCTTCGCTCAGGTAGCTTTGCAGGTAAGACACCAGCGCTTTTTCTGGTTGCTCACCGGCTTCGAGTTGCTCTTTGTTACTCTCTGATGCGTACGTAAGGCAGCTCTCGATCAAATCATCCTTGGATCTGAAGTAGTTGTAGAACCCTCCGTGGGTCAACCCGGTAGCCTTCATAACGTCGCTTACGCTCACGCTCACGAAGCCATGGCGTCTAAACAGGATGGAAGCCTGGTGGAGTATCTGCTGACGCCTTTCGGCGATTTGCTCTGCTGAGTAACGCATTCATTTCTCGGTAAATGACAGACATCAAGCATTATACATATCATGCTTGATGACTCATTGCACGGCGACTCTACGAGTGGTGACAGCTGCATCTTGAAGACTCCACCAAGTCAGAAGATTATGGGTAAACCTCGCACGTTGACCCGGATACGCCTGACGACGGAGCTTAAAAAGCGCTCGCTTGCGCAAGCGAATGTGCCCAGCAGCAGTCAGGGCGGATGCTCCTGCTCACTTCCGATCAGTCACGAACACTGACAGCCATGACCAAGCGGAGCTTGTTCTCCCGCAGGTTGCGCGCAAAATTCTCTGCCATTTTTCCGAAGCGATCGCCCATTACCAGCTTCAACGTAGGCCCTTGATTCGCAGCCTGCATCGCTGGTAACTGGAACCGATCAAACCATTGGATGAGTTGCTGTGTAACGTCTCGCCAGATCTTGATCTCAAGGCCTGCTTCGTGAAGTGCAGAACGCGTCTGTTCCTCCGTCAGCAGGACACTGTCCTCGGCCTTCTCAGCCCAAGGAACCGGATATGTCGGGGCATGGCCTTCATCACCGGCAAGCACGTCGAAGAAACCGAACTGGCCGCCTGGTTTAAGTACCCGCCTGATTTCTTCATACACCCGCCCCCTGTCCGCGATGTTCATCACCACATGCTGGGTGTAGACGACATCGAAGCTCTGATCCTCAAGGTCCAGGTCCAACAGGTTGCCAACTCGATATTCTAGACGGTCATTCATACCGCTTCGGTCCGCGAGAAGGTTTGCCACCGTGACGAATGACTCGGTCAGGTCTACACCTGTCACGTGGCAGCGGTACTTTTCGGCGGCGTATCGCGATGGGCCGCCCAGGCCAGAACCGGCGTCCAATACGTTCGACCCCGCAGTCAAAGCAAGCAGTTCAAAGAAGTCGGCCGTGGTCTTAAGCCCTCCGCTATGAAACTGATCGATCCCAGCGAGTTGATCGCTTGTGATTGGACCATCGCCCAACTCCTCAAGGAGCCTCTCCACCCTTGCAACCAAATCCAGAGACTCGGTGCGGCCTTCGTAATGTCTACGAGCCGCTTCAGTCTTGTCGCTCACAACCAGTACTCCTATGCGTAGTAAAAGATCACCCAGAAGTCAGCGGGCAGGTTGCTCCAGCAGTAGCGCCAGCGGCGATAGCGGACCCACGGGGATAAATTCAAAGGTCATGAGGCCGGCTCTGTCCAACGGCATCTTGGCAAACATGTCCCGAGCCTCCGCGACATCTGTAACGTTGAGGACGAAAACCACTCCGCTTTTGTCCGTGCGCACGTTCCATTGCTCAATCTTGCCGGCGAGACTGAGCTTTACTGTCTCGCGAACCTCCTCGGGGAGCACAGCGCTGACCGCTTCGGGCGTGGCTGTGGCCGTGAGCGATCCAATTGCGATGATCTTAGTAGTGGGTACCTTCGGCAACTGCTGTGCGGCAGATGCCAGACTCGGAGTCATATATCCTCCCAGAGCGATAGTCCCTATGAATACGGACTGCTGGAGACGCTGGAACAACGCCCTGGTGAGTTTGCCTGTGCCATTCATGTTGTGACTTCCAATGAAATAGTCGGGGTTTGCGGTCATTCAAGCGCGGTTTTCTCAGACGTCGGCTACCGCACTCCGCGCCGATTTGAGCTTTCGCTCTGGAGCAGAGGGAGGGGCAGCTCTCAGGCACGCCCCTTCGCTAACCAACCCACAACCACAACACCCGCTGGGACCATTCCTTGTCGGCCTAGGCGACAAGGGTCAATGAACTGCGAACTCAGAAATAGAGCACGAATAGCATTATGACCATCATCAAAAACACTTTCCATCGCCACTTGTGACAACTTCGGTATTGATTGCGCCACCGCGGCCCGCTGGCGTTCGCCGAGCTATCCTCCAGGCGTTCATCCACCGACATAGGACATCTCGATACGGTCCGAAGCCCGCGCCATTTGAGGACGCATCTCGCTTCTGCGCAGTTCGGAATAGCGGTTGGATCGTCCACGCCAGATGCTGGCAATCTCCCCGGAGATCACCTGATCCGACATGCCACCACGGATCAGAGCGCGCAAATCATGACCAACTGACGCAAAAAGACAGAGGTAGAGTTTTCCGTCAGCAGCCAGGCGAGCCCGCGTACATGAGCTGCAAAAAGCGCCGGTTACGCTGGCGATGAAACCAACCTCTCCACCACCGTCTGCGTAAGCCCAGCGTTGTGCAGTTTCACCCTCAGCACTTGGCTCAAGCGGCACTAAGGGAAACTCATGATTGATCTGGGAAATGATCTGCTCAGACGGCATGACCTCACCCATATTCCAGCCATTGGACGTCCCCACATCCATGTACTCGATAAAGCGCAGGATGATGCCGCTTGATCTGAAGTACCGGGCCATCGGCAGAATTTCCTGCTCGTTGGTACCGCGCTTCACCACCATGTTGATCTTGAGGGGGGTCAGACCTGCCGCCTGGGCTTGTTCGATTCCATCCAGCACGCTTGCGAGTGCATAGCCCGTGTCATTCATTCGTTGAAACAGTAGGTCGTCCAGCGCATCTAGGCTGACCGTCACCCTTGATAATCCAGCGTCACGCAGCCCCTTTGCTTTGCGTGCGAGAAGAGAGCCGTTGGTGGTCAACGTGAGGTCCAATGGCTTACCGGACGGAGTCCGAATAGAGGCCAGCCTTTCGATCAAAAACTCGATGTTTTTCCGAATCAACGGCTCGCCACCGGTAAGCCGAATTTTCTCGACACCCTGACTCACAAAGAGCCGGGCGAGGCGCTCGATCTCTTCAAACGAAAGTAACGCGCCACTGGGAAGGTAAGCATGATCTCGGCCATAAACCTCCCGCGGCATGCAGTACACGCAGCGAAAGTTGCACCGGTCCGTCAGCGATATTCGTAGGTCGCGCAAAGGGCGCCCACGCTGGTCCAGAATGGAAGGGCCAGACGTGTGGGCAAGCTTCATGTTGGAGACCGTCATTAAGTCAATGAGCGGGATGGTGTCCAAGGTGTTCAGCATTCAGGTATCTGCCGTCAGGGCTTGGGATGGCCTCCAGGTCATCCAAGGCGTGCACACCGAATACGCCGGAAAGCAGCGCGGTATCCCTTACCGCGCTGAAAGTCTCCGCCGTGCCGTGCGGTGATCACTTTGACGTCAGCGATCACTGGCTAAACGAGGGCCGGAGGATGAGCCCTTTCGGATGATCTCCGGAGGTGTGAACACACTCAGGGGCGGCAGTGGTCCATCGTATTTCTCGATACCGACAAGGCAGCTGTTTGCCGAAGGCCCCTGGGCCAGGCTAGATGTGCCGATGTCGTTGGTTACCGCATTAGGGTTACCGTGGATCTCAAGGCTGAGCGGATCTGAAACATCCAGGATGTCGTACCACGCCCCGGTGGCAATCTGAATGACACCCGGTCTCAAATCATCTGACAGGATCGCACCCGCCAGAAACGAACCGCGATCGTTGAAGACCCGAACGATGTCGCCGTGCTGTATGCCCTTAGCGCGTGCATCGGTAGTGTTCATCCGCAGGGGTTCGCGGTCTTTGATCTTCGACTCTTGACTGGTCACGCCGTGGTCAAACTGGCTGTGCAGCCGAGTTGCAGGTTGGTTCGACAGTAAGTGGAATGGGTAGGTTTTCGCGAGCGGACTGCCTAACCACTCGCTCTTTTCATACCACGCAGGATGCCCTATGCAATCCGCATAACCGAAGTCTGCAATGGTTTGCGAAAAGATCTCGATCTTTCCGGAGGGCGTATTCAGCGGGTGTTTGTCTGGGTCAGCCCTGAAGCGCTCCAGTACCTGATCGCTGTCCTTCAGTAACGGCTTAAGATCGATCGGAGGCCCTTCGCGGAACTCTTCGAAACTAGGAAGGGTGACCCCGGCGCCGGCCGCGTTCTTCTGGGTGACGTCGTAAAGGTGCTTCACCCATTGGCTCGCATCCCTTCCCTCGGTGAACTGGTCGTAGAAACCAAGGCGTTGAGCGAGTCCCGAGAAAATCGAGTAATCATCACGCGAGTCCAGGAACGGGCTGAGTGACTGCCGCATTGGGGTCAACCAGTTGTCCATGCTCCCGCCCGCGAAGTCATCACGCTCTAATGGGGAAGTGCTTGGAAACACGATGTCGGCAAACCGTGCAGTCGTGGTCCAGTTGATCTCATGCGTAATGATCGTTTTGGGGTGGCTCCAGGCACGCCTGAAGCGGTTGATGTCTTGGTGATGGTGAAATGGATTGCCGCCGACCCAATAAATCAGCTCGATATCTGGATAGGTCAGGTCTTTGCCGTTGTAAGTGAACTTCCCGCCGGGGGACTCCAGCATATCCGTCACTCGCGCGAGCGGTATGAAGTCTGTCACCGCATTCTTGCCTTGTGGCAGGGAGCCAACGGAGAAAGGCACCATACGTCTTTGCATCGTGCTCATCTTTCCGACGCCGGCGCCCATGAGCAACCCACCGCCCGGTAGGCCGATGTAGCCCAGCGCTGACGCGAGAGCGATACCGGCCCAATAGGTCTGCTCGCCGTGTTCTGCACGTTGGATGGAAAATGACAGGCCGATCATGCACCGATCAGCGGCCATGAGTCTGGCAAGCCGCACGATGTCCTGAGCGGGTATCTCTGACTTCTGCTCGGCCCAGGCAGCATCTTTGGGGATGCCGTCGGTTTTACCCATGACATAGTCAGAAAACACGTCGAATCCGACGCAATGACGGCTAACGAAATCCTTGTCGTAGATATCATCGTCGATAAGGGTGTGAACCATCGCCAGCATGATTGCCACGTCGCTGTTTGGGCGACATGGGAGCCATTGCGCACGCACCTTGGGATGGATGTCATCACGGATTGGGCTGATGTTGATCACATCGATACCAGCATCCGCAATGGCGCCAAAATGAGCTGACGCGTCATGAGCGCCCGTGCCTCCAGGATTGACCTGCATATTGCGGGTCGCTGCGCCTCCGAAGTAGACGATCCTTTTGCAGTGTTTGGCGACCTCCTGCGTGGTCGAAACCTCCATCCCCGCCTGGAACGCGTTGATGCCGAATATGTGTGGGATAAGTACTTCAGCCGCGGCATAGGAGTAAGTGTCCACCGAATCGGTATAACCGCCGAACCCTCGCAGGAAGCGATGCACCTGGCTCTGCGCATGGTGGAATCGACCAGCGCTAGCCCACCCGTAGGAACCCCCGTATATGGAGCGATTGCCCTTGCTGTCCCGGGCGGCGGCCAACGCCTCTGCTGCGATGTCCAGCGCCTCCTCCCAACTGACGGCTATGAAAGGCTCTTTACCTCGCTGGGAGGTATCGCTATTACGGCGATTTTCGTAGTAGCCCTGGCGGATCATGGGCTGGGAAACTCGGCAACTATCATCATGGGTTGAGGCCAGTGATCGCCCGAGCGCCGAAGGCTCACTATCTTCCGGCACCGGAGAGATAGTGATATTGCCATCAGCCTCTTGGCGAGCGTAGTAATTGCCCCAGTGGGTTGCCGTCAGACGTGGAGTTGTGGCGCTTTTCATTTATCGCTCCCGTTAAGCTGGATAGCTTTTTCTTAGTGGCGGTAAACAGCTCCTTTTTTAGGCGCAAACGACCGCGATCGAACGGGACGGATACGATCGACGGTTGGCCCAATCATTGGGCCCAGTACGTCAGCAGGGAAAAGAGTGGATAGCCAGAGTCAGCGTGCGGTTACGCCTATAGTGATAAAAACAACGTCCCGGCAGCGACCACTCAATCATCGCTACCCCTTTGTCGAAGCTGTCTCGATGAAGACCGCTCTTGATGACGGTCGATCACGCCACAGCTGTGAGAAGAGTCAACGCCCCTTCCCCATTGGGTCTCCAATGGCGGTGCAACACCAAACGGAGACGACGAACCACGCCTAATGCATAACAGACAGTGGAGCAGTGACCGGCGTTGGATGCAGGCCACGTTGTGCTCTACAAATCCAGCACGAAGCGGCTAATGTCTTGAATCAGAGCGTAGGACTCAGGGTCGGGACAGGCAACGTCAAATGCTCCAACTAAAATGACAAATCGTCTTTATTTGGGAAGCCTATGAACAACGCGGACCATTGGCTCAAATACCTGATCGCGGAAGGTTTCGTCATCGCACAGTCGAAGGTCAAAGGGGACTGGGGCATCGAAATGGACCAGCGTGATGGTACATATTTCCACTTTCTTGCTCAGGGAACGGCGTACTTTTCTCTCGATGGCGGGCCGCAAATCAGACTTGAGCCCGGTGACGTTGTGGTGCTTCCTCAGGGAGCGACTCACCAGATGCGCAGCTCGCCGCAGAGCAAGGTTGAGTCGCTCGGCGAGTTCGTGGAAAGCATGAAGACGCTTTACAGCAAGGACCCTGACGCAACCATCGTGGTTTGTGGCTCTTTCGGGATTGACCGGTATATGGTGATGCCGGCGATAAAATCCTTGCCGCCCTCCATCCATCTGCGGGCCGGATCGAGTGGCGCGACGACGCCGACCGCCGACCTGCTAAAACAACTACAAAGCGAAGTGGAGAATGCCAGGATCGGCAGCAAGATGGTGGTGAGGAATCTTCTCTCAAACCTTTTCATCTACATCCTCAGGCAGTGGTCCGAGTCCGAAAAAGCTCACGTAGGCTCCTGGTTTTTTGCCATGCAGAATCGCCACATTGCGAAGGCGCTCGCATGCATTCATCAGAAGCCGGAAAATGACTGGAGTCTCGATAACCTCGCGAGCGAAGCCGGTATTTCACGCTCGTTATTTGCCGAGCAATTCCGAGAATCTGTGGGCGAAACGCCGTACAGCTACCTGACACGTTGGCGACTCGGCATAGCCGCTCAGCTTCTTGCCCAAACCGATTTGAGCATCGACGAAATTGCGCAAAAAACCGGGTACCGATCCGAGTACTCATTCAATCGAGCATTCAAGAAAGCCAGAGGTCGGACACCGACCAAAGAGCGTGAGCGCCGGCAATCACCTGAGAATGGCCCGCCTATCGGGATTGTTTAGCGACGCTGGCCTTTCATTTGGTTTTGGCGCGGGACTTTAGCGCGGCAAATCCGTCGATGACTGAACCCAGAGCGCTCATGGCCGGGAGCAAAGCGTCAGCGATCGCCACTGCCTTCGCTGTAGGTCGCACTCCTCTCCCTTCTCTTACGAACAGCCGATCGTCAAAGCAATTGCGCAAACGGACCAGTGAAGCACTGACGGCTGGTTGTCCCACACTCAGGTGCTCGGCGGCGCGAGAAACATTCAGCTCGCGAAAGACAACCATGAAAACCACCAGGAGGTTCATATCCACCTTCATCAGGTTTTTCTCGTACATGTGCATCGCTTTTTCTCATCTCCACCATTTTGAATACTGAGCCGTCGTAGTACCTAGGACGGTCGTTTACGGCTACCCGCATCTAAACTCGGCCGTGAAGTTTCGGCGATGAACGCCCTATTCTTGATCCGTTTTCTGAATGCTCAGGCCGTGATCGTCTGGAATACATTCTCTCCACCTGCCTTGGAAATCACGAATTGAACGGCTTGAATGCGGGTATCATCATTAATGATGATCATCATGCTTGATCAGTGTCAGTCGCAGTGCGAATCAGCGTCCCGCCTACCCATAGCTTTGACAGCTATAGCCTTACAGATAGGGGCTTTTTTACGCTTGACTGGTGTGAGAACACTCCAGTAGATTTGATTGATGGCATATACCAATAATCGGCTATTCGAGCGACTTATCGCTTAACCTGGAGCATCACTTGATGAGAATTCTGATCGTGGGAGCCGGCGCTACCGGCGGCATAATCGGGGCACATCTGATTAACGCTGGCCGCGACGTGACCTTTTTGGTTCGGGAGCAAAGAGCTGCTCTGCTGGCGCGAGATGGACTTCAGGTCTTGAGTGCAAACGGCAACATTGAGCTGGCACCCCAGACGGTCACTGCCTCATCGATCCAAAGCTCGTATGACATTGTTCTGCTCGCCGTTAAGGCGTATGCCGTTGAAGGAGCTTTGGAAGACATGGCGCCCGCGGTAGGTCCTGAAACCGTGATCCTTCCGCTGCTCAACGGCATGCTCCACATGGATCTCATCGCCGATCGTTTTGGAAAAGACCGGTTACTGGGCTGCGCCTGCAAGGTGGCGACCAGCCTGGATGAAAAAGGCAGGATCGTGCAGCAAGGTTCATTCTTTGATCTCGCTTATGGAGAGCTGAATGGAAGCTCTTCGGCCAGACTTGACCAGGTGGATGCATTCTTCCGAGACGCACAGTTCACGACGCGCATATCTTCAACAATTCTTCGAGACATGTGGGAGAAATGGGTTCTGCTTTCGTCTATGGGAAGCATCAACTGCTTGATGAGGGGGAGCATCGGCGAGGTGGCCGCAGCGAAAGGCGGCATCGAATTCGCTAACACTGTCATCGACGAAGTAGTGTCAGTGGTAAAGGCAACCGGCGTCGCGCCTAGTGACGATTTTCTCGTCGAGGCCCGCCGCCTGCTCACACTGCGGGACTCTCAGCAGACGTCGTCCATGTATCGCGATCTGGTAGCGGGACGCCCGATCGAAGCAGACCAGATTGTGGGCGACTTGCTCGCGAGAGCCACCCGTGCGGGCATCGATACACCGTGCCTGGCGATAGCTTACGCAAACTTGCAGGTCTACCAGAGCCAACAGCTGTAATACGCACCGAGAGCGTCACCAAAGGCAGCACACTATCTCGTACATGTGCTGCCTCTCACGATTTAGCCCAGCTCTCGAAGTCGGAATGAATGGCGGGCAGCAATCAAAACACCCGCCAAGCGAGCAACGTCATCATCGGTCGTCCGCCAAGACGAAAGGCTCAATCTGAATGCTGCTTTTCCGCCCCAGGATGACATGCCGAACCAGACCTCACCCGAGTTGTGCGCCCAGGCTTGAACCGCCTGAGTCTCAGCATCGGTCTCGCCTCTAACGAGCACTTGATTCAAAACAACTCGGTTTATGACTTCAAAACCTTCGGCTCTCAGCGTTTCGGCAAGCCTGCTGGCTTGGGAGCAGTGCTGCTCGACCATTTCTGCTACGCCTTTGCGACCAAGCGTTCTCAACGCCGCCCAGACTGGAACTCCGCGCGCACGGCGAGAAAAGTCGAGCGTGAGATTCTTCTGCGCATTCATGCTGCCTGAAGCATAAACGGCGTCGCTGTTTAGCGTCTCGGCCAAACTGGTTGCATCCCTACAAATCGCCATCGCGCAATCGTAGGGCGTGTTCAACCACTTGTGCCCATCCACCGTCCAGCTGTCTGCATCTTCGCAGCCAGCGGTGTAGTGACGAAGCTTCTCCGACGCCCGAGCCCACAACCCAAACGCACCGTCGATGTGTACCCAAGCCCCAGCTGCACGTGCCTTAGGAATGATTTCATTGAAAGGATCAAATTCCCCCGTGTTGACCTCACCGGCCTGCAAGCACAGGATCGTACGTTCATCCAGCTCAGGCATGCGCGCTGGGTCAATTCTTCCAAATTCATCCACGGGAGCCACAAGCAAACGAGAGGCGCCGAATCCCAGCACCCTCAACGCCTTCAAGATCGTGATATGACTTTTCTCCGATACCACCACTCGAATTTCTGGAGCACCAAAGACGCCATTCTCATCGGGATTCCACCCGGCGCGGATCAGTAACGCGCGACGTGCAGCAGTAAGACACGTGAGGCTGCACACACTTGCCGACGTGCCAAATCCGACAGCGCTTTCGCGGGGGAGATCCAGAATGTCGAGCATCCACTTTCCTGCGATCTCTTCGATAGCCGCGCTTGCAGGGGCGGTCATATTGGTGCCGGCGCCATTATCCCACGCTAGCATCAAGCGCTCTGCGGCGGCGGCGACAGGCAACGCAGCACCCACCACAAAACCAAAGTACCTTGGGCCGTTTGTGGCGACGGTTGCAGGTGACCCGACCTCATCGAGCAATGCGATAGTCGTTGATTCAGGAGTACCATCTTCAGGCAGCGGCTCGTCAAACGCAGATAGACGGTCCAGGGCCGATTGGGCCGGGAACACTCGCCGCGAATCGATGCCAGCAATGTAGGTTTGAGCCCGCGCATCCGCGTCTCGGACTAATTCTGCTTCGTTATTTTTCATAACCAGTCACCTGCTAAAAAAACCCCTTGCTAACGCATCGGGGCCGGTTATCAACTCAGCGCCCGACGCATCTCGTGCAAGATCTCGCCTGACAATTCTCCATCCTCTACGGCCCTGGCCAGGATGATTGCCCCCACCATCCCAGAAAGGGTTCGTATTGCGCCGGCTCTGCTGACGTCCGAACTCACCGCCCTATCTGCCGCCATCAGTCCTTTCAGCACACCCTCTATGTGATGGGTAAACACAGGCTGTATGGACGGCTCGTGCGCAGCATCCGAACCTAGAGCGGCGATCATGCACCCGGTGCCTACCGCATCTCGGTGCCATTCACTGACATAGTCAAGGATGTGCGAAGCCATGGACTCTGTACCCTCCCCGACCTCCGCCATCTTCTTCAGCGACTTCGCCGAGGCATCGTGGAGGCATTCGTTTATCAGGGCTTCTTTCGAATCAAAGTGGTGATAGAAAGCACCTTGGGTCAGGCCACTCGCTTTCATGATCTGGCCGACGCTGACGCTTTCAAAACCATGTTCGCGAAACAGGACGGAGGCCACTTCAAGAATTCGGCGGTGCCTTTCTGCGGTCTCCTCTGCTGGGTAACGCATAAAAATCTTCTCCAAGTGGATCAGGGGGGGGTTGACACCAAGCAGTACGATCATCATGCTTGACCCATCGAAACATGATGACCGTACTGCTTTAACGAATCATAACATGACGATCGTAATGCTTCACCTGATTTGCTAACGCCCTACAACCTTTGTCTATTACCCTGGAGAAGATGATGAAAACCTATCTGGTTACTGGCGCCACCGGCGCGACGGGTGCACCGGCTGTCCAACAACTGCTGGAAAAAGGCCACCGTGTAAATGCGTTTGTGCATCGTGAAGATGAGCGCTCGCAAAAACTGAAGGACCTGGGCGCGACCATTTTCGTTGGCGACGCACTGAAGCTCAAAGAACTGCGTCCCGCCATGAAAGGCGTTGACGGTGCCTATTTCTGCTACCCATTGACCAACGGTCTGGTCGAAGCAGCGGCGATCTTTGCCCAGGCGGCGAAGGAAGAAAACGTCAAGATTGTCGTCAACATGTCCCATAAACAATCGCGCCCTGATGCTCGCAGCCAAGCGACCCTGAATCATTGGCTGTCCGAGCAGGTGTTCAACTGGTCTGGCGTACCGACCACTCACCTGCGTGTGACGTTCTTTGCTCAGTGGATGCTGTACACCGCTGCTCTGATCCGCGAGGGCCGCTATCTGACGCCTTTCGACGCCGACAGCCGTTTTGCACCTATCGCCGCGTCTGATATTTCCAAGATCATCGTTGGTATCCTGATCAATCCAGAAGCCCATGCGAACAAGGCTTACCCGATCCACGGTCCAATCGAGTACAGCCATCAAGAACTCGCTGACGTGCTCGCCAAAACCCTGGGGAAAGAGGTTCGTTTCGAACAAGTCTCCCCAGACGAGTTTGTGAAAATCCTCGGCTGGGACGGTGATCCTTCTTACGCTGCACACTTCACCGCAGTGAAGGTCGATCAGCAGGAGAAGCGCCTGGAAGGCCTGGACAATACTGGTGCTGAAATCATCGGCGGCCCACTGCAAACGCCTGCTGAATTCATCGAGCAGCACCGTCACCTGCTGGCTTAAACCAGCTGACCAGCGCCTTGGTAAGATCCACAGGTCTTCCAAGGCGTTTTTGTCTTAATTACTTCAGTTGTGCTCCTAGATCCTGCATCGAGCGCACAAGAACGTGTTTAGCTGAGCAATATCATTAGTATCACTCTCCATCCCAGTAATCGACAGCATCACGCTCTCTCGCAACTACTGAGAATCTAGATAGCCCTTCCGTCGCATTGGCACTGTCCATCACCATATATTTATCCGAATCAGGATATTCACAAATATCGGGTGACTCCTGCGTACTGATAGCTAAATAACGTAGCTCACTGTCGCTGGTATTGATGATTTGATGCGCGGTGTCCGGACCACCCGGCGGACAAGCAATGACATCGCCTGGACCCACAGGGAAGCGCTCAGCCCCTATTCGGATCTCACCCGCTCCATGCAAAATATAGAACATTTCTTCGTTGACCCGGTGACTATGAAACGGGCTTGAGCGCATGTCAGGCTCAAGAGCGATCAGCCGTGAGCCGAGCTTGCGCGAGCCCAACATCCTTCCGAGACGAGCATGCTTTTGACGGTATTTTGATGCGGATTCGCCAGAAGGAATAAACGGCTCAAGCAAGGTAACAAGCTCTACTTTATTCAGATTTAATATTGCAGGGTGCATAATAATCCTCACTCACAACTCGTTTTAAAACTCTTATCAACTATTATTCTCGCGCTTCTGAACTGACATTCTAGACGAGCCTAAGGAGCAATCACGCCCCCGAAAAATAAAGACTATTTGTCAGTTTTTTTGGATTTTTTGCAATTGCGCTCTTTGTGACAGCGCGGCAAATTGAAGGGTTAATCTGACAGCAATTAACTCCCCTACTGATCAGGCTTATGAGCAGCTCACAGCTGCTAGAGTGATCCCAAGGCGTCACCCCATGCTCCTGTTGCCTGTTCAGACAGGCTAATCTGCGGTGACTGTCCAGCCCTGGGGGAGATTTTGTATGCCGAACAAAAATGCGCCTTCATCACTGGAAGGCTGGAATCAGCGCTGGAAAATTTGCGGGCAACGAGTGGTATGCCGATCCTGCGGTGCCAAGCAATGTCCCGACATCGACGGTGAGCCCTTCCCCCATTTCGAGACTTGCCCTGCTCTCGATCATGCAGCTCTTTTTCCTTGGGCTGATCTTAACCGTATCCTGCGCGCGGATTTGGCACCGAT
Source organism: Pseudomonas salicis (assembly GCF_057128705.1). NCBI lineage: Bacteria > Pseudomonadati > Pseudomonadota > Gammaproteobacteria > Pseudomonadales > Pseudomonadaceae > Pseudomonas > Pseudomonas salicis. Next base: position 16,302 of record NZ_JBSKHU010000001.1, on the reverse strand, counting down.
CCGACGCAAGCTTCACTGAGCAGACCGTTCCCTCATCCCCTCCCTCATCGCGCTGATCCTCTCTCCTTCTGAGCCTTCAAACCTAGCGATTCCCTGACGCGGGCGCTCATCAAGCTTGCGGGCGGCTGTCCACAACTGCGCCGAGACGGCCAAGATCGCACCATAGAATTACAAACATCATTTTCATTGATTATCCAAATCGGGGGATCGAAATTGCTTACCAAGCATGATGGTCATAATGTTACGTCCAGAGCGCGCCATCCCCCGGGAGCGTCTATTCCCTAGCTTGCCGCCGTTCAAGAACTGCCCAAACCCAGTTCCTGAGCGTCTAGAGCCAGCCTTTAGCTAGCCAATTAATCCGACTTCTGAAGAGAAACTATGAAAACTGTTCATCACCTCAATACCCGCATCCGCCCTCTCGCCGGTGCCGTGGCGATGGCAATGGCTGGCCTGCTGGCCCTGAACCTGTCTGGCTGCGATGACGCCAGTGGAAAAGCCGCTGATTCAGCGGTTGCCGCTGGCGCTGTGGTGTCCGCCGCGACGGTCGTGCAGAAGGCCGTTGTCGAAACCCAGGAGTTTTCCGGCCGCATGGAGGCCATTGAGCGCGTCGACATTCGTGCCCGAGTCCCTGGTTTCATCACCAGCGTCAACATCACGCCCGGTACCATCGTCAAGAAAGGCGAGGTGCTCTTCGTCATCGATCCCCGCCCTTATCAAGCCGAAGCTGATCGTACTGAAGCCGCTGCGGCTGCCGCACGAGCGAAGGTCGAGCTGGCGCGTATCGAGCTGACCCGTTCCCAGAAGCTGATCGGCGAAAAAGCCATCGCACAGCGTGAGCTGGACGAAAACCTGTCCAACTTCAAGCAGCTGGAAGCCAGCGCCCGTGCTGCCGCAGCCGAGTCTGACAATGCCAAACTCAACCTGAGCTATACCCGCGTGACCTCGCCCATCGATGGCCGCGTCGGTAAGGCCGATATCACGCTGGGCAACCTGGTCGACACCAGCGCCGTGCTTACCAAGGTGGTGTCCGACGACAAGATCTACGCCTCCTTCGACGGTGACGAAGACACCTACCTGCGCGTTGGTGCTGCTCACCACAGCGGCAAGGATGTAGACGTCAGGGTTGGCCTGGCCAACGAGCAAGGCTTCCCCCACGAAGGCAAGCTCGAATTCGTCGACAACCAGCTCGACCCGCAAACCGGGGGCGTGCGCATGCGTGCCATCTTCATCAACGCCGACAAGACCCTGGCGCCTGGCCTCTTCGCCCGCGTGCAATTGCTGGGTGGCACCAATGGCGGCAATGAAACCCAGGCCATCTTGATCAACGAACGCGCGATCAGCACTGATCAGGATCGCAAATTCGTCTTCGTAGTTGATGCTCAAGGCAAAGCCGAATATCGCCAGGTCACCCTCGGTAACACCGTCGATGGCCTGCGTGTCGTTCGAAGCGGCTTGAAAGCTGGCGAGCAAATTGTGGTTAACGGTCTGGTGCGGGTGATGCCGGGTGCACCACTGGCACCACACATGGTTTCGATGGATTTCAATCCTGATGAACCGGTTGCCCAGACCACTCCCGAAACCAAACCTGACGCTAAATCCAAGGGTTGATCGATCATGAAATTTTCGAAATTCTTCATCGACAAGCCCATCTTCGCGGCGGTGCTGTCGATCATCATCTTCGTGGCAGGGCTCATCGCGCTGTTCACACTCCCTGTCGCTGAGTACCCGGACGTCGTTCCACCCGCGGTGCAGATCCGCGCGCAATACCCGGGTGCTGACGCCAGGGTCATTGCCGAGACGGTTGCTACGCCGCTGGAACAAGAGGTCAACGGCGTCGACAACATGCTGTACATGTCCTCGCAATCCACTGCCGACGGCAACCTGCTGCTGACCGTGACATTCAAGATCGGCACCAAGGTTTCGCAAGCCGAAACGGACGTGGAGAACCGCGTGCAACGGGCCTTGCCACACCTTCCTGAAGAAGTTCGTCAGATCGGCGTGACGACCATCAAATCGTCGCCCAGCCTGACCATGGTGGTGCACCTGACCTCGCCGGACGGTCGTTACGATGACCAGTACCTGCGCAACTACGCCACGATCAACGTCAAGGACCAGCTCGACCGTATTGCCGGCATTGGCCAGGTGCAGTTGAACGGCTCGGGCGACTACGCCATGCGTATCTGGCTCGACCCGGTGAAAATCGCCGCGCGCAACATGACTACCATTGACGTCACTGACGCGATTCGTGAGCAGAACGTGCAAGTGGCCGGCGGCGCAATTGGTCAGTCGCCCTCGAAAGGCAGCGACTTCCAGCTTTCCGTTAAAACCCAAGGTCGCCTGCAAACTCCTGAAGAGTTCGGCAACATCATCGTGCGCACCGGTGCCGATGGCGCCCTGACCCGCCTGCGTGACGTCGCTCGCATCGAATTGGGTGCCAACGCCTACAACCTGCGTGCCCGTCTCAACAACCAACCGGCTGTGGCTCTGGTCATCTTCGAAGCGCCAAACGCCAACGCGCTGCAAATGGCCAGCGATATTCGCGACCGCATGGAGCAGCTGAAGGCCGACTTCCCACCAGGAATGGAATACAACATCGTCTATGACACCACACGCTTCGTGCAGGACTCAATCAACGCGGTGATTCACACCCTGCTTGAGGCCATCGCGCTGGTTGTGCTGGTGGTGATTATCTTCCTGCAAACCTGGCGTGCCTCGCTGATCCCGTTGCTCGCTGTTCCGGTCTCGGTGGTCGGCACCTTTGCCGTCATGCTCGGTTTCGGTTTCTCGATCAACACCCTGTCTCTGTTCGGCCTGGTGCTGGCCATCGGTATCGTCGTCGACGACGCCATCGTCGTGGTCGAAAACGTCGAACGGAATATCGCCAGCGGCCTGTCGCCTCGTGAAGCCACTATCCAGGCCATGAAGGAAGTGAGCGGCCCGATCATCGCCATCGCGCTGGTGCTCTGCGCCGTGTTCGTGCCGATCGCTTTCGTGCCTGGCTTGTCCGGTGAGTTCTACAAGCAGTTCGCGCTGACCATCGCCATCTCCACCGTTATCTCGGCATTCAGCTCCCTGACCCTGGCCCCAGCGTTGTCAGCTGTACTGCTCCAAGCGCATGACGCGCCAAAAGATGCCCTGACCCGCGTCATCGACAAGCTCTTCGGTCGGTTCTTCCGGGCGTTCAACCGCTTCTTCGGGCGCTCGTCCGAGCGTTATGAAATGGGCGTCAAAGGCACCCTCAAACGCAAGTCCAGCTCCATCGCCATCTACCTGCTGCTGGCGGCCTGTGCCGGGCTGATGTTCAAGCTGGTGCCTGCGGGCTTCGTGCCGCTGCAAGACAAAGGCTACCTGATCGGTATCGCGCAACTGCCGACCGCTTCTTCGCTGGACCGTACCGACGCCATCATCCAGCGCATGGGTGCAATTGCGACCGCAACACCGGGCGTACGCCATGCAGTTCAGTTCCCGGGCCTTTCGGTCAACGACTTCACCGCATCGTCCAGCGCCGGTATCCAGTTCAGCAACCTGCAAAGCTTCGATCAACGCACCTCCAAAGATATGAGCGCTGGTGCCATCGCCGGTGAGTTGAACAAACGCATGGGTGCGATTGAAGACTCGTTCATCCTCGTCGTACCACCGGCTCCGGTGGATGGTCTGGGCACCCTCGGCGGCTTCAAGCTGATGGTCGAAGATCGCGGAAACGTCGGCTATGACGCGCTGAACAAAGCGACCCAGGAACTCCAGGCGCGGGCTCGCAAAGCACCTGAACTGGCGGGTGTCTTCACCGGCTTTCAGATCAACGTGCCGCAGATTTACGCCGACATTGATCGCGATAAGGCCAAGCAGTTGAATGTGCCTCTGCAAACGATCTACCAGACGCTGCAAGTCAACCTCGGTTCGGTGTACGTCAACGACTTCAACCGCTTCGGTCGTACCTACCAGGTGCGGGTGCAGGCCGATGAGCAGTTCCGCAACCACGTGGAAGACCTGAAAAAGCTGAAGATCCGCAGCACCAATGGCGACATGATCCCCCTCGCCTCGTTGATGCGCGTTTCCAACACCTACGGTCCGGAACGCGTGCAACGCTACAACGCGTACGTATCGGCAGACCTCAACGGCAGCCCTGCTCCTGGCTATTCGTCCGGGCAGGCACAAGCGGCCATCGAGCGTCTGGCAAAAGAAGTGCTGCCAAAAGGCATCACCTACGAGTTCACCGACCTTGCGTATCAGGACATCCTGGCCGGCAACACCATGTTCTATGTATTCCCGCTGTGTGTGCTGCTGGTGTTCCTGGTGCTCGCCGCGCAGTACGAAAGCTGGACCTTGCCACTGGCCGTGATTCTGATCGTTCCGATGTCGATCCTCTGTGCACTGCTGGGCGTGAAGCTGACCGGCGGCGACAACAACGTTTTCACCCAGATCGCGCTGTTCGTACTCGTGGGACTCGCCTCCAAAAACGCAATCTTGATCGTCGAGTTCGCTCGCGAACTTGAGCACCACGGCCGCACAACGGTGCAAGCCGCGCTGGAGTCTTGCCGCCTGCGTCTGCGTCCGATCCTGATGACCTCGATCGCATTCATCATGGGCGTACTGCCCCTGGTGTTCTCACACGGTCCTGGTTCGGAAATGCGCCATGCAATGGGTGTGGCCGTGTTCGGCGGCATGCTCGGCGTGACCTTCTTTGGACTGTTCCTGACACCTGTTTTCTACGTGCTGATGCGCTCGCTGGCCAAGTTCCTTAGCAGCAGCAAAACCACCACTCCGATGGTCGTTCCTCACGCTCTCGAAGAGACTCATTAATATGAACGCCAATATCTTCATCAAACGTACCGGTGCAGTTCTCATAGCGTTGGCACTGGCCGCCTGTTCTGCACCCGAGTTCAAACAACCGGAAATCGATGTACCACACGCGTTCAAGGAAGCTTCGGATACGCCTGTGACCGCGCCAGATGGTACCCGCTGGCAGACCGCGAAGGCTGCTGAAGCGCAGCCTCGCGGAGAGTGGTGGCTGGCCTTCAATGATCCAGCGTTGACCGCTCTGATCAACGAAGCAGCGAAGAGCAACAACAACTTGGCTGAAGCGACTGCACGTCTGAAGCAGGCCCGTGCCATCGCTGGCATCGCCGAAGCGGATCGGATTCCGCAGATCGGGCTCAGCGCCGGCGCGCAAAGAAACCGTGAATCGCCCAACAGCCTGCCTGGCGGCAGTGCTGTAGGAGCCCACACGACCTATCAGGCCAGCCTGACGGCCAGTTATGAGGTTGACCTGTTCGGCCGAGTGTCGTCCAACGTCAACGCTGCCAACTCGGACGCGGCTGCCAGCGAAGCCAGTTACCGCTCGGTGTTGCTGTCGCTGCAAGCGGACGTCGCGCAAACCTATTTCCGGCTGCGCGAAACCGATGCAGAGCTGGCCACCCTGAATGAGACCGTACGCTTGCGGGAACAAACCGTACACGTCACGCAGAGCCGGTTCGATCTGGGTGATGTCGGTGAGTTCGATCTGTCGCGAGCCAAGACAGAATTGTCGACGGCCCGCGCTGAAGCGGTCGCCCTGCAACAGCAGAGAACGACCAATGAGCATGCGCTCGCTGTCCTGTTGGGCAAGCCAGCATCGAATTTCTCCGCCAGCAGTCAGCCGCTCAACGACATTGCTTCGCTGCCGCAGATCCCAACAGGTATGCCGTCGACCCTGCTTCAGCGTCGTCCAGACATCGTTATCGCGCAGCATGAGATGGAAGCGGCGAACTCGCGTATTGGCGTTGCTCGTGCCGCGATGTTCCCGGCGCTCAACCTCAATGGTGGGATTGGTGGCGTCGGCACCTCGGTCGCGGACATCTTCAACTGGAGCAGTCGCTCCTGGGTTCTGGGTGCGCTGATGTCGATGCCAATCATCGATGGCGGCCGCAACAAAAACAATGTGAAACGCAGTGAGGCTGCTCTGGAAGAGTCGGTCGCCACATACCGTCAACAGGTGCTGGTGGCGTTTGCCGAAGTCGAGGACAACCTGGCTGGCCTGCGCATTCTCGCGAATCAGGCGCAGCAGACCGACGAGGCTGTGGTCTCGGCCCGCCGTTCGGCGGAATTGGCCCAGATGCTCTACGAAGCCGGTCGCACAGGCTATTTGGACCTCCTGGAGGCGCAACGCAACCTGACAACGGTGGAGCGCAGCGCGGTGCAATTGCGGGGTAGCCGTGCGATCACCACCGTAGCTTTAGTCCGCGCACTTGGCGGTGGATGGGATGGGCAGTCCGAAGTGAAAGCTTCGGCAACTCCCGTCGTCAGCCGCTGACAGTACAAAGTCGGGGTTTACCAAAACGGCCGAGACTTGCCAACGCAAGACCGGCCGTTTTTACTCGTCCAGCGTAACGTAATTGAAGATCCCTCTTGATGATTGAGGATCCACGGGATTAAGTGACGCGTGTTTGGTATCAAGACAGAGAAACTCTAGGTGCTCCTTGAGCGAGCATTCTCGGCATGGATCACTGAGGAGGTGATATCTCTCAGATTCGATACGTGAGAGTCCTACAAAAACCTCCCTGCCTTCAGCATCCTCCCCCAGAACCAGCGAGCGCTCCAGCGACGCCCTGATTCCTTCTGTCAGCTCTAGCATCTACCGATCTCGACTGAATTTGAGGCATAGATACCGCGGTCAAACTCCAAATTCAAGGATCAATCCGGCCATTCATAAGCCAGTTCCAACGAGGGCAGTTGAAGCGCCCGAAGAGTTATCGGCATTGCTTCGTTGCCTCCGCTCCTGACGGTTACACGGGACGAAGGCGACCGGCGGGTAATCCAATCTTTGAGCATATTGCGCGAGAATGCTGTGCAGGCGCAGGATGATGACGGCCAGCGATCTAACAGCTGCGCTCTATAATTTTTACAAAGGCAGCAAACCAGGAGAGGAAGTTAGAAAGCTATCCAGGGAGCGACCAACTCCAAGACGTTAAGGTGAATGTCATTTCGAATTTATTGCGCGGGGTGCGTGATGAGCAATGCAGATCATTGGCTTCAATACCTCGTGGCGGAAGGGATCGTCGTCGCGCAGTTCAGGGTAAAAGGAGACTGGGGTGTCTTCATCAAAGAGCGAGAAGGTACCTACTTTCATTTCGTAGCTGAAGGTAGTCTCCACTTCAGCCTCGACGACGGCACGCAAATGGTGCTCCAGGCCGGAGACCTCGTCGTTCTGCCTCAGGGCGCTGCCCATCTAATGCGCAGCGCGCCAGGTAGCCACGTGGTGTCACTCGGTGAATTCATCCGACAAAGCCGATCTTTCTATAGCGAAGATTCGGATGCGACGGTTGTCATTTGCGGATCTCTTGGCATTGATCGGCACATGGTGATGCCGGCAATCCGCTCCCTTCCTCCGGCTCTCCATCTAAAGGCTTACCCACAGAGCGCTTCGACACCCATCGCGGACACGCTGAAGCAATTGCGCGGAGAAGTGGACGGCGGAAAACTCGGCAGCCAAACAATCGTTAGAAATCTGCTATCGGCCTTATTTATCTATGTCTTGAGGCAATGGTCGGAAACCGAGAAAGCCCAGGCTGGCACCTGGTTCTCAGCCATGCAGAATCCACGCATTGCCAAAGCGCTAGCCTGTATTCACCACCGGCCAGCTCACGCCTGGACAATCGACATGCTTGCCCAAGAGGCCGGCCAGTCGAGGTCTTTGTTCGCCAAGGAGTTCCGAGATGCGGTGGGAGAGACCCCTCATTCGTATTTGACTCGATGGCGCCTAGGCATAGCCGCGCAGTTGCTGGTGCAGACGTCGCTGAGCGTGGCCGCCATCGCTGACAAGGTGGGTTATCAGTCGGAGTATTCGTTCAACCGCGCCTTTAAGCAGGCCCGTGGACGCACACCGACAAAAGAGCGAGAGATGCGTGAGGTCAGGCCAGTCGAAGCCCCGCTGGTGCCGGCATAGCATATGCGTTTGCGGAGCAATGAAACGGCTACTGCGCTTCCAGCCGGATTGGCACGGTGTTTTTTGCACAATATCGGTGGTCGAGGATTTACATCGCTAACTGACAGGCCGCTACCGGCCAGAAGCGGACTCCGGTGACAGGTCTCAACATTCCTAATCGATGATGGTCATAGAAGTCGCTCACTTGTCTCCATCAGATAATCGATGAAGAGCCGAACCCGCATTGGGACCTGCCTGCCAAACGCGTGAAGGGCATGGATCGAGGTGGTTGCCATTAGCTCATTTGCCAATACACGGGTAAGCGTTCCGCGCTCTATTTCATTGCGGAGTGCGAATGCGGGCAATTGAACAATTCCAACGCCTTCCATGGCGGCTTGAATCAGCGTGACTGCATCATCTGTGTCGAAGCAGCCATCAGGCAAGTAACTGCGCCCATCAGCGAATATGAAGGGGTAAGGGCGCCCTGCGAGCAGGTACCTAAGGCATGCATGGTCTTGAAGATCCGCAACGTTTTCGGGATGACCCCGATTGGCCAGGTAACCAGGTGACGCCACCAAGAGGTATGAAATGTCTGCCAGGTGCCGCCCAATCAATCCCGTATCGTCGAGATTGCCGATGCGTATGGCCAAATCATATCCCTCACGGATCATATCCACATTGCGGTCAGTCACCGTGACCTCAAGTTTGATGTTAGGGCTCTTTTCAGAAAATTCTTTCACCCACTTCGAAACCAACGCCCTGCCAACCAACACAGGCACCGTTATCCGCAAAAGCCCTTTGGCTGACCCTGCGGATTGCACAACATCTTCCGCGCTTTCGATACCTTGAAGCAGAGGCGCTACAAAGTCGTAATAGACGCTTCCCTCCGCTGTAAGACTCAGCGTTCGCGTAGACCGTTGCAGCAACCTGACGCCCAGTCGCTTTTCCAGCCGAGCCACGCTTTTGGAAACTGCGGACGGACTCGCGCCCAATATCCTTCCAGCGCCACTGAATGATCCTGAGTCAACGGTGCGTACAAAAGCAGCGAGACCGGCAGTTTTTTCAACGATGGTGACCATTCAAGAACTCCAGGCACAAATGAAACGATTATTTGGCGGATGGTGCAAAAAAAAAGCCCGATTAGGATATCTAAAACCTTAAATCGGAGTGGCGCGAATGAACAAGCTAGACGGGAAAGTGGTTGTTATAACGGGTGGTGCCCAGGGATTAGGCGAATCTCATTCCAGGCTCTTCGCAGAGCTGGGCGCTCACGTCGTTATCACCGATGTAGAGACCGGTGCAGGCTTCAAACTCGCGCAAGAGCTGACGGGCATGGGGTATGTCGCAAATTTCCAAGAGCTGGACGTAAGCGATGAGGCCAACTGGGAACGGGTCGTCGAGCAGGTTCTCGGCCAGCATCGTCGTATCGACGTTCTCGTGAATAACGCAGGGATCTACCTGCGCACCCCGCTTGAAGAAATCAGCGCCCAGCAGTTCGACAAGGTGATGGCAATCAACGTAAAAGGCACGTTTTTAGGGTGCAAAGCGGTCGCGCCTGTCATGCGTGCCCAAGGCGGCGGTGTAATCGTCAACACCGGCTCAATCGCGGCAATGGTCGCCAACCTAGATGGTGAGGTCGCCTATTGCGCCAGCAAGGGCGCCATCAAGATGCTTACCAAAGCCGTCGCCTCCGATCTCGCTAAAGACAACATTCGGGTCAACTCCGTGCACCCCGGTGTCGTCAAGACGCCCATGGCCGCAGACTTTTTTAAAGATCCAGACCTTGCCCGGCAACTGCTGGGGACAACGCTCATGGAGCGTGCTGCTGCCCCTGCTGAAATTTCACAAGCGATTGCATTCCTTAGCTGCGACTCAGCTTCTTTCATGACTGGTTCCGACCTCGTCGTTGACGGTGGATTCACGGCGGTGTGATCCGCACTTGACCCTGTTCATCCCTTTGGCTGGGAAACCAGCCTTTTTTAATACCCTTATCGAGAGAGACATACATGAACGATCTGACCGGCAAAGTAGCCATCGTAACTGGTGCATCAAAAGGTATTGGCGCGGCCATTGCCAAGGCGTTGGCATCCGCAGGCGCCGCCGTCACTGTCAACTATGCGTCAAGCAAGTCTGGTGCCGACCGCACAGTGGCTGAGATTCTGAAGAATGGTGGCAAAGCAATCGCGGTTCAGGGTGATGTTGGATCATCTGCTGATGTAAAAAGAATGTTCGAAGAAACTCAAGCCGAATTTGGCACTCCCTCTGTGCTTGTCAACAACGCTGCAACCTTCGAATTTGAACCGTTTGAAAACGTGTCGGAGGAGGAGTTTCACAAGGAATACAACACCAATGTTCTGGGTCCAATACTGACCATTCAGCAAGCGCTGAAGCACTTTCCCAAGACAGGCGGCAGCGTGATCAACATCAGCTCTATCTCAAGCAAGAATCCTGTCCCTACAGCGGTGCTCTACTCCTCAACAAAAGGAGCTATCGACGCGCTGTCTGCCGGTTTGGCCAAGGAACTAGGGCCGCGAAATATTCGAGTGAATGTCGTTGCTCCAGGCGGCACTGAAACCGAGGGAACAGAGCGTATCGGCTTGGTCGGCAGCGAACAGCAACAGATCATGGCTGCTGCAACACCGCTGGGGCGTTTCGGCCAGCCAGAAGATATTGCTCCGACGGTCGTGTTTCTAGCTTCTGACGATTCTGCCTGGCTAACGGGCGAGCGCATCAATGCCTCTGGTGGTTTGCGTTAACCGGTAACGGATCGCGAAACCTTCCCAGATCAGCGTCTCCTTTCCTCGACGAGCAACTCGAAATCTCCTCATTCGTTTTTCAAATAAATGAAAGTTGTCGTCGAGGGCTACATACCGAACCTTGTTTTAGGGACCCTGTCGTGACTGTTCACACTAGGAAACAAAAGATGTCGCTTCAACTCAAACTCGACGCCGTGAAACATGACTTTGAATCCAAAGTTCCAGCTCAAGCCCTTGCCGTGATGGAGAAGTCTACCCAGGATCTCGTGGCCTCCAAACAGGCACAGCGCGCGCTTAGAAGCGGCGATAATGCTCCCGCTTTCACTCTGGCTGACTCCGATGGAAACACGGTCATATCTGAGGATCTGCTCTTAAAAGGCCCGTTGGTCATCACATTCTACCGAGGCGTGTGGTGTCCTTATTGCAACCTGGAACTTCAAGCGCTCGAAGCCTTGCGCAGCGAAATTGAATCGCGAGGCGCGACGCTCGTTGCCATCTCCCAGCAGACACCCGGTAACAGCAGAGCTTCGCGCCGTGACAACGCTGTTTCCTTTCCAATTCTGATCGACCAGGGCGGGGTCTTGGCTGACGCATTCGGAATTCGCTGGGCGCTACAGGGCGAAATCAAAGCGCTGTATGAGCAGTTCGGCGTTAATCTCCAGACATTCAACGGCGAGTCAAGCTGGACGCTGCCAATGCCTGCCCGATATGTGATCGATACGCAAGGCGTTATTGCATATTCCGAAGTCAATCCGGACTACACCCAGCGCCCTGAGCCCGTTGAGTTGCTCCCGGTTCTGGATGCCTTGGCCGCAAATATGGTCGTTGGCAAGACCTCGGCAGGTGCGCTGTGAAGCTGTACTACCATGCAGGGGCATGTTCAACCTCTAACCTCATCGCGCTGGAAGAAGCCGAACTGAGCTATGAGGCAATTCCGGTGGACCTCTCGGACTCCCACAGTCCGATTACTGCGCGGGTAAAAGAGTTGAATCCGATGGTCCAGCTCCCTGTACTGGTGCTGGATGATGGGACGGCTCTCACCCAGAATGTTGCAATTCTTCCCTACATTGCAGATCTTGCTCCCGAAAAATCTCTGTTCCCTCCACGGGGCAGGCTTGAGCGCGTACAGGCGGAAAGCTGGTTGTCATTTATCGCGGCAGATCTGCACACCGCGTTCGCTACAGAGTATGCATGGACCCTGATCTGGGACAGAAACTCTCCGGAATGGGAAAACGCACAACAATTTTGGATGCAGCGGCTCAATCGGAGACTGAAAGTGCTGGATGATCGACTTGCACACCATGATTTCATCGCGGGGTCGAATTTCACCGTAATCGATGCCTATGCATTGATTGTCCTCAACTGGGCGGAGCCAACGGGTTTTTCAATATCGTCTTATGAAAATATTGTGCGATACCTGAAACGCTTGAATGAGAGACCAGCAGTTCAGCGGGTCATGGACCGTGAGGGGTTATCCGGTTGATTCAGCAATTTAAACACAATCGTGCGCAGCCTCTGATGAGCATGCTTCATGAGTGATCGGCTTGCCGCGCTGCGCCTGTTTGCGCGGGTCGCTCGGACTGGGAGTTTTTCGGCTGCCGGAAGAGAGCTGGGCCTGTCACAACCTTCCGCCTCAAGAGTTATGTCGAATCTGGAAAAGGACGTAGGTGCAATTCTTCTCGCTCGTTCAACGCGCGCGGTGACGCTGACAGAAGCCGGGAAGCTTTATCTAGAGAAGATAGAACCCATACTGCTGGCGATGGACGATGCCGATCACGCTGTTCGGGGGAACGGAGAACTCAGCGGGCACCTGAGAGTGGGTGTCGCCACAAGCTTCGCGATACGGGAAGTAATTCCACGCATGCGGCGCTTTCTGGACGACCATCCAAGACTGCGAATTGATTTCGTTCTAACTGACCAGATCCAGGACATGATCTCGGAGGCGATTGATGTCGCTTTGCGATTCGGGCCCCTTGACGACTCTAATGCCGTTGCGCGATTGATCGGTCGCCCTGAAAGATTTCTGGCCGCCTCTCCCGGCTATCTCAAGCGGTTCGGAGTACCCAAGTCGCCGGGGGATCTGGCCAAACACTCAATCATAATGGGGCCATCGGGTTTCGCTCGGGAAGCCTGGGTCTTCCACCGAGATGGACGTAGCACGACTGTTCGGGTGGAAGGTAAGGTATCGGTAACTGTCAATGAGGCAGCTACCGCAGCGGCTTTAGCAGACTTGGGAATTATTTCGACGGGGTCTTGGGGATGTCGCTCAGAGATTGAGAGCGGCCTTCTCGTGAAAGTGCTCGCGGATTGGGAAATAGGTTTCAAATCAGTCCATGCGGTGTATCCACCAGGCCAACCTATTAAGCCTTCGGCACGTGCGTTGATTGATTTTCTTCACGAGGAATTGAATCACTAGGTTTCGCCGGATGACACGTGAACGCCACAAAATGCACACAGATCCGCCTATCGTGTTACGCGCAGCGAGCGCCTCAGATCTGCCACTCGTTTTCAAACTGGAGCGTGAATACATTGCCCGCTTCGAACCTAAGTCAATGAAGCGATGGCAAGTAGGAATCGACCGGCATCTGGAACAATGGGTGTCCAACTTAACACGGATGTTCGTTGCGGAATTCGCTGCAAAAGCGGTCGGGTATTGCTTCTGGGAGATCAATGGTGATGAGGCCGTACTAGCTTCTATCAGCGTTTTAACAGACTACAGATTACGCGGTGTTGGTGCATCTCTGCTCAGGCGCTTTGAAGACGACGCCATGAGACATGGGAAAAAGCTGCTCATACTTGGTGTGGTTAAACAAAATCCCGCTAGATACCTGTACGAGTCGGCTGGCTACGTATTCGCTCGCCAAGACGAGACATATTGCTACTACGAAAAAGTCATCCTCGCTGCCCAAACTACCGCACTTAGCGCTGAATTTTAACGCATAGATACTGGCACTCCTGTTACCTACAGCATCATCCGACGCACTCTAAAAATTATGGAGTTACGAAGTGATTAGTGAAAGAAAGACCCCTCGTTCAAAAGGGGTAGCGATGACCGTGATGATACTGATGGCGCTCACCGCTCTTGGCGCGCAGGCGTCAATGCGGTGTGAGAACGGCATAGCGTCTGAAGGCGACTCCACTGAGCAGGTACTCCGAAAATGCGGCGCTCCGACTAGTCGGGAGCAGACAGGTATGATTGAAGACAGGCGGGTCTTGGATCGTCGGGAATTCATAGGATCTGAGGAATGGGTATATGGGCCCCGAGGCGGTATGTACCAATACCTCAGATTCGAAGGTTCAAAGCTGGTAAGAATTCGTAGCCAACGGTGATCTTGCATAAAAGAGCTATCGGCATTGCTAGGTTATGTCCGCTTTGGGTCGAAAGCGGCCTCTGGGCAAATTCCCCGTGGCGAATGACTTAGGCTGTATACCGATCCGCCAACTTTGCCAAAGTAACTGCATTCTCATCCATTTGCTTCTTACTGACCGAGGAAACCGGCCATAGGCCGTTCGCGCCTCAAGTACCTCCTAATATCCACGAGTACATCATCAGAACCGGCAAATCTCACCTACTTGCGCAGAACTTGCGTCAAATAGGTTTGTCCTCGGTTTCATCAATGAACTTCAGGATGCTGACGCCACCGCGCAGGATGTCGTCGGCGATGGCCTTGCGGGCCTTCGCTGGTTTTTTATCTCGCAGCGCGTCCATCAACACCAAATGTTCGTCGGCACCGATATAGGAGTTGTGGCCGAAGGTGTAGAAGAGGTTCAGGATCGGCCCCATGGAGACCCACAGGCCCTCGATCTGAGCGGTGAGCATGTCCATGCCCGAAAGCCTGTAGAGAGTGAAATGAAACTCACGGTTGTGATGCATGGCGGCCAGCGCATCGTTCTTTCGATCGGCTTCCTCGAACAGATTGTGCAGCTCCAGAAGCCTGTTCAGGTCGGCGTCGGTCACATGATGGGTCGCCATTTCAGCGGCCAGCCCTTCCAGCGCAATGCGGATGGTACGGACCTCCAGATAGCGCGCCCTGGTCAATGCCGGCACCGTGGCAAACCGGCCAGAGCGAAGCTCCAGACCGCGCTCACTCACCAGCCTCAAACACGCTTCACGCACCGGTGTGACGCTGGTGCCCAGTCGCTCAGCAAGATCCTGCATGACCAACCGTTCCCCCGGCTTGAAATTCCCGGCGATCAGCCCTTCGCGAATCGAAAAGTATGCCCGAGCCGAGAGGTTGCCTTGCTCCAAGGGTTGAATCTGCACAGTTAGCTCCTGATGGTTTCGGTCCCGGATGGCGGCACAACGGCTTGCGCACCCATACGCGATAAGGCGCCACTTATAACATATAGGCACTGAGGTGCCGATGGTTACGCAGCGCCGAAGTCGGCTGCAATCCCGTCTTCGGCGCATCGCGACATGAGCCGCTAAACCAAGGTTTTCAAGACGTCCTCTATCACCCCAAGGGACTCATCCAGTATCTCCCGGGTGTGTGCCGTCGATAGGTACAGGCGCTTGAGTTGCATCGGCTGGAAGATGTGACGCTTCTCGATCAGACGCTGACGAAATGCCACATCACGCGCGTCATCGTTGCGCAGCAGATCGGTGTACTGCTGGTACGGCCCCTCGAAAAAATACAGCAGCCAGGCCGAACCATAACCGGCGCTTTGTGCCGGAATGCCCAGGCGTTGCACGATGATGTCCAGCTGTGCGCGCATGTAACCGCCCAAGGCGAACAGCTTCTCGTACGTCCCGGGACGCGCCAGTTCTTCGAGGGTGGCCTGCACCGCCGCCAGCGTTGAAGGGGTGCCATTGCAGGTGCCGCCCATGAAGACGCCCCTGGGACCGGTCAAACCGATCAAGTGCATCAACTCACTTTTCCCGGCAATGAACCCCACGGGATAGCCCGACGAAGCCGCCTTGCCGAACGTGGCCAAATCCGGTGTCACCCCAACGATCGACTGATAGCCGCCCAGCGCGTGCCTGAAACCGGTGATCACTTCATCGAAGATCAGCACAACGCCATGGTCGCGTGTCAGGCTGCGCAGGTCTTTAAGAAAAGCGTCCGTCGCCGCCACCGCCCCCATGTTGTGAGCGATGGGCTCGACGATAATCGCGGCCACCTCCCCCGGATGAGCCTTGAGGTATCGCTCGACCGCTTCGGCATCGTTGTACGGAAGAACAGCCGTGTACTCGGCGGCCGCGTGGAGGATGCCATCGGACATCGGATCGAATTGACCGATCCTGTCTCTGGCGGTCTGGCCGTTCATGGCGACATAATCGTGCCAGCCGTGGTATCCACCTTGAAACTTGATGATCCGTGTGCGCCCCGTGGCCGCACGCGCCAGGCGCAGCGCGTGATAGGTCGCCTCCGAGCCGCTGTTGCAAAACGCAATCTGCTCGGCGCAGGGAATGTGACGGACCAGCGTCTCCGCCACTTCGACTTCCAGGTCGGTGATGCCTGCGCCCATCAGGTCCATGCGCTGTGCAACTTCGAAAACCCGATCACGGATTGCCGGATGCCCGTGCCCCAGGACATGGGCGCCGAATCCGCAATGAAAGTCCGTGTGGCGATGACCGTCGGCGTCGAAGAGATACGCCCCTTCTGCGCGAACGAACGCATAGGGTTGTCCAAGCTTGCGGCTGGG